>NZ_BLJE01000003.1 GCF_009811795.1 Litoreibacter roseus
GCCTCCTGTCATCAGATTGAGAAACCTCAATCGTCAGACAGGGCAGACAGATCGCAAAATACGCACCGTCAGGATCGCCTTATAACGTCAGACACACGCGCCATTGCCGCGCAAGCGGCTTCGTCCTTCCGCCCAAATCGCTAAAAGACCACTCCCGTAAAGCTCATCAAAACCTGATAAAACAGGTCCGATGGAAGTCCGACGATAGTCCGATAGAAGTCCGAAAGCTGTTTTTCCCTGAAATCAGAGCCTTATCGGGTATGCTGCGGCCGGGGCCCCATGCCGGAAAACCGGCCTCACGGGCAGGTTGCTTGACCCCGCAAGCGCAAATGCGCAAACCTCCGGTCGAGCAGTCAGGAGAATGAATGTGGCGCAGAAAACTGCCCCCTTTGCCCCCTTTGAATGGATGATCGCGTGGCGCTATCTCAGGGCCAAGCGCTCCGAGGGGGGTGTCAGTGTCATGACGTGGATCAGCCTTGTCGGCATCACCCTTGCCGTGGCCGCCCTGATCATCACACTCGCCGTAAGGTCAGGTTTTCGTTATGAATTTGTCGATACGATCCTTGGCGCGAACAGCCACGTCTCAATCTGATAGCGCACTTGACTTTATTCACTGGTCGGTGAATAAAGTCCTATGGCACGCCAAATCGCATATGATCCCGTCGAACTGCGGACCGATCTTTTGTCGGTGTTCTGGCGACAGGGCTACGCGGAAACCTCGCTAAGTGACCTTGAGGCAGCGACGGGGCTGAACCGTCGGCAGCTATACAATGGGCCAGGCGATAAACTCGCTATGTTTTTGCAGGCGATGGATGATTTCTCTGACCAGGCTGGCCGGATGTTTCTGACCCCTCTTGAAAATGAGACGGCAGGCGTGCGCGACATCGCAAATCTGTTGAACACCTTCGTGAATCTGTCGCAAACAAAGGATGGCCGTAAGGGGTGCCTCGTTTGCAGCGTCTCGCAAGAGGAGGTCGCGGCGGATCCCAAAGTGCGCGCTCGTGCGGACGCCTATTTCGACCGGATCAAGGCGGCCTATCACAACGCGCTGACCCAAGCGGCGAAGCGGAACGAGGTTGATCTGGACGCCGAAGGCATTGCGCAGCGTAGCGCGCGGCTGTTTGCGGCGCATGTGGCGCTGTGCATCCTTGGCCGGGCCGGACGGCCCGTCGAGGAGTTGCGCGATATCGCTGCGGATGCAGCGGCGGATCTAGGCTGAAAAATTTCACCATTATTCACCAAGCGTTGAAGGAAAGGATCTGAAATGAAAAGACTTAAGACTTTTACCGCGACCGCGATTGTCGGTGCGGCGGCAGGCTTCACCCTCCCAGCAATTGCACAAGAAGCGGGTGCCGAGCAGCCCGTGACCTCTGCTGAGTTTCCGTTCGAAGTGGAAGCCGTCCGCATAATGGGGTCGGACATGGCATTTGTAGATGTCGGTGAAGGACCGGTTGTCCTGTTTGTGCATGGCAATCCGACTTCGTCATACCTGTGGCGCAACGTAATTCCTCATGTGGCAGATGATCACCGCGCTATCGCGGTTGATCTGATCGGCATGGGGGCCAGCGAAAAGCCCGACATCGGCTACACGTTTCAGGATCATTACGCTTATCTGGAACAATTTATTGGCGCGATGGATCTCACGGACATCACCCTTGTCTTGCACGATTGGGGTGGTGGCCTTGGTGCATATTATGCCGCTAACAACTCCGAAAATGTGCGTGCTATTGCGATGATGGAGGCTGCGGCTCCTCCGGTGCTGCCGATCCCGTCCTGGGAAATCGTGGACCCACAAACGCGCGAGACCTTTCAAGCCTTCCGCGATCCAGAGATGGGGCCGCAGATAATTCTTGAGCAGAATGGCTTCATTGAAGGCCTGCTGCCTGCAACCATCCTGCGCACGCTGAGCGACGCTGAGATGGACGCTTACCGCGCGCCCTATCCGTCACCCGAAAGCCGCAAGCCGGTTCTGGTTTGGCCCAACGAAATCCCCATTGAAGGAACGCCCGCCCGCAACGTAGCCGTGATGGAGGATATCGCCGCTTGGCTGACAACATCGTCGCAGCCAAAACTGGTTCTCTACGCCTCCCCCGGCCTGATTTGGTCGTCGGAGGTAGCGGATTTGGCCGCGCAGACCTTCGCCAATACAGAAGCGAGGTTTGTCGGTGCCGGCATCCACTTCATTTAGGAAGATCAACCCGAAGCCATCGGCCGCCACCTCTCTGACTGGTTGCGCGACCGCGTTCAAAAGGAGAATTGAGGCATGAGCGATACATCCCCCGTTTACATGATCGTGATGTTGGACATCGACGACATGCCCGCGTTTTTCGAGGATTACGCCAATCCGTTACAGGCGATCCATGCGCGGCATGGTGTCGAGGTACTGGCCGCGACCCCGGAGCCACAAGTGTTGGAAGGCAACTACGCCAAGTCCTTTACTGTGCTGCTCAAGTTTGCCTCTGCCGAGGCGCACGCCGACTGGTGGTCTGACCCCGACTACCAGCCCCTGCGCGAGCGGCGGCACGAACTGACAAATACAGAAAGCTCGGTGGCGATGGTCGTGCCGACCTTCGCACCCTGAATCCTTGCCGCGCCCCGTTTCCGGGGTGCGGCCGTTCCCTTTTGAGAGAGATTTCCCATGCCCAAGACCGTACAATTCGACACCCTCGGCGGCCCCGACGTGCTGTTTTTCGTGGACAAGATCGTGCCGCCACCGCAAGCGGGTGAAGTACAGATCGCGGTCAAGGCCGCCGGCCTCAACCGTGCGGAATTATTGTTCATCGCCGGGCAATATCTGATCGACCCAGTTCTTCCGTCCGGCGCGGGCGTCGAAGGGGCGGGCGAGATCGTCGCGGTTGGCCCCGAGGTCAAAGGGTTTTCGGTTGGCGACCGCGTGGCAATCACACCGGGTTTCGACCAGCTCAAATACGTCACGCTGGGCGAGGTCGTGAATATGGCCGCCACAGCGCTAGAACCGATCCCCGATGCAATGAGCTACATCGACGCCGCCGCCTTCTGGATGGCATTCGGCACGGCCTACGGATTGCTGGTGCAGAAGGGCGGTCTGACGAAGGGTGCGGGGCAATCGGTGGTCGTGAATGCGGCCAGTTCCTCGGTTGGCACAGCGGCGTTCCAGATCATCAAGGCGCATGGCGGCACGTCCATCGCGACGACGCGCACCGACGACAAGGTGGCGGCACTCAGAGAAGCAGGCGCGGACCATGTGATCGTCACCGAACGCGAGGACGTGGTGGCACGGATCACAGAGATCACTGATGGCCGGGGGTTCGACATCGCCTGCGACGCGGTGATGGGCGCGGAGGGGGCGACGCTCGCCGCGGCGGCGGGGGCGGATGCGACACTGGTCGCCTATGGCCTGCTGTCGGGCGAGGTTCCCGCATTGCCTTTCGAGGCCATGATCGGGCGCGGCCTGACGGTGACGGGGTTTCATCTGGTTTGGCAGTTGCTCGACCACCCCGCGCGGCGCGCGGCGGCGGTAGCGCATCTGTCCGACGGGCTCGCGCGCGGCGACTACCGGCCCGTAATCGACACGGTGTTTCCCTTCGATCAGGTCGCGGACGCCTACCGCTACATGGCGTCGAACGCGCAACTTGGCAAAATTCTGGTGGAGATGGACACATGACTGAAGCTCTTCAAACAGCGCAACGCCGCGCACAACAGATGGTTCGCAAGCTCGGGATTACCGACGCCTATCCGTTTGACCACCACTTTGCGCAAACCCCGATGGGTGCGATGCATTATGTTGACAAAGGCGCGGGTGATCCGGTTCTGATGTTGCACGGCAATCCGACGTGGTCGTTTCTGTACCGCGACTTCATTTCGGGCCTGTCGGACTCTCACCGTGTCATTGCACCTGATCACATTGGTTTCGGACTTTCGGACAAACCGGAGAACGAAACGTCCTATACGATTGACGCACACATCCGCAATCTGGAGGCGCTGGTCACCGACCTTGACCTTCGCAACATTACGCTGGTCATGCAGGACTGGGGCGGGCCCATCGGCCTTGGCATGGCCTCACGCCACCCCGACCGCATCAAGAACATCGTGGTGATGAACACCTTCGGCTTCTACCCGCCCGCAGCAGGCATGGACCCCGAAAATTTGAAGCTACCCACACCTCTTCGGGTGATGCGCAAACCGGGAATCGGAGATTTCATTGTCCGCCGCCTCGGCTTTTTCGAACGCACGGTGATGAAGTTGGCGACCGCCGACAGCGCTCGCTTGAAATCGGTGCATCACGCTTACAAAGACGTATTCGAGGGGCGGGAGGATCGCGCCGGTGTCATGGCGTTTCCGCGTTTGATCCCCACGCGTACCACCGACGCCAGCGCACAAATCCTAATCAACGAGACCGGGCCGTTTCTGGACAATTTCACAGGACGGGCCCGCATATTCTGGGGTATGAACGATCCGCTTTTCCCTGTCGCGGCGCTCGATGCATGGGAGGCGCGTTTGCCCAATGCTAAGGTGACGCGTTTGCCGAAGGCGAAACACTACCTGCAAGAGGATGCGCCCGACGCCATCATACCTCAATTGCGCGCATTTTTGGAGGGGTAACAGCTTTGGGAATGCCAAGGCTCTCTTGATTACGCCGACCGCAAGAGCTGTCCAAGATTAGAGTGTTTTAAAGCGTCTGCCAGAATGAGTTCCAATTTCGGATGACGGCCATCACAACAGCACCGCCTATATCCCATGGTGAGAAACGCCCTCGTTGCATCGATCAAATTGTCGGTGGCGTTTGTCGCGATATTTCAGCGCGTTCGCCACCCGTCAATCACAGCGTTGCCGACATCAGCGACATCCTTGGCCGCCGTTGTCTGTCCGTCAACACGGATCATCGCCAACGCCCCCCAGAGCAGGCCTAGCAGATATGTGGCGCGGGCCTCGATCAGGGCGTCATCTGCTTCCATTTGACCTGCGGCTTGCGCATTCTTCAGCGCCGACACGAACGCCCCTCTGATCATGGCGCGATAGCCGACGATCTTCTCTTTCACAGCGTCGGACGCGCGTCTGACGTCCAAAACCGTGTTCACCATGAGGCACCCGGAATTGGCTGGTGCGTCTTTGTCTGCCGCGGCGCTCATCGCAGAAAATAGCTTTTGGATTTCATCCAAGCCGCCTTGGGCAACCATGCCCTCGTACACGTCGGACGCACCGAGGTGATAGCGATCCAACGCAGCGAGAAAGAGCCCTTCCTTGTCACCGAACGTATTGTAAAGACTGATGCGTTTGACGCCCGTCGCTGTCTCAAGCGCACCGACCGGTGTGTCGTCATACCCCGTGCGCCAGAACGCAAGCATGGCGGCATCTATCACCGTGTCCTCATCAAAACTTCTGGGTCGGGCCATTACATCACCTGTTTTATACTTGCCGTTATATAACGCTGGACATTGGGTTCGGCAAACGTTATTGATTCTATAACGTTTAGTACAAAACATCTGGAGAACGTCATGTTGACCCGATTATGCAGCGTCGCCCTCTCGGCGGCGATCGCCTTTTCTGTGCCTGCTGCCACGTTTGCGCAGGATGCGACCGTTCTTTCTGATGCCTCCCGCTATACGCAGGCCACACACAGACGCATCGTTGAAATGCGTTTCGACCTGCCGCCGGCGGAGATCATTCCGCTATTGCTGACGCGCGTTGACCTGTTTGATCCAACAATTGCAGAAGTGCACTTTGACCATTCGCAAAGCGAAAATCCCGGCACGTTTGGTGTGGGGTCCCGCCGCATCTGCATCTTTGATGACGGGCGAGAGCTTGTAGAGCCGATTATCCTGTACGACCCGCCCCATGCCTACGGCTACACCGTCGATGTAGAAGCCTCGACCCTGTCGCTACCGGTGAGTGAGATCGTCCTTCTGTATGACTTCGGCAACGCGTTGAACGGCGGCACAAACCTGTCGGTCCATGCCTTCTACGATCCAAAAATTCCCGGAACAGGCATAGTGATCGAACCTGTCTTGACCGGCACCCTGCGCCGGACGTTTCAAACCGCCACGGATGTCTTTGGCGGCACCTATCTCGGCGACGAGAAACCCTGAGGCCCAAAGCTTCAACTTCCCCCTTTTGACTGGAGAAACAAAATGACACCTACAAAACTGCTATGCGCTGCGGCACTGGTTCTCGCCCCATCATTTGCGACGGCACAGGATGCGACCGTGATGGAAATCGTCACGTTCCAAGCCCAAGAAAGCGCAGACGCGGCATCTGTCACCGCTGCGCTTGATCCTATCGCGGCAAAAATGGGTCAGTACGATACTTTGGTAGCCCGGTCTGTTGCCGAAGGCCCCGATGGCACCTGGACGATGGTCAACTACTGGACGGACCGGGACGCCATGAACCGCATCAACGAAGAAGCGCTGACTTGGCCCGAGTTCGGTGCACTGCCGGGTGTTGCCAATCTTGAGACACTTCAGATGCAGCAGCTCGATATTGCGAGCTCCGTTGGGCTGGACGGCGAATAATGCAGATCGCGCGCACCATCGAGGTTGCGGCCTCACCTGAGCATCTGTGGAAAATCCTTGCGGAGGATTACGCCGATGTCGGTCAGTGGGCCCGCGCAGTGCAGTCGTCAGAACCCAACACCGCAGTCGCCCCCCTTCCGGGGGCGGCCGTGGGCGGGCGGGTGTGCACCGCGACAATCGGGGCCGTCACAGAGACCATTCGCACCTACGACGCGGAAAACCACATCCTCGCTTACGACGCGAAAGCCAAGGCGATGCCGTTTTTCGTGCGAAATCTGAGCGGACGCTGGAAGTTACACGGCTTTGGCGGCGGAACCAAAGTGGATCTATCGTTTTTAGCCGACCTGATGCCGCCCTTCGGGGTGCTGATGGGCTGGGCAATCCGGCGGCAGTTCTCAACAGCGATCGATGAAACTCTCGAAGACCTGAAACTCTTTGCCGAAACCGGCAAAATCCATCCCGACAAGGCTGCGGCGCTCGCTGCCTGATAAAACATCCAAGGATCTGATATGACACTCGAACTTTGGTCGGTTTTCGTGACCGGCGGAATGCTCTGGCTTTCCATTGTGATTCAACAAATCCACCTCGATAAGATCGGCGGCACGGCTTACGCGCTGTCCAATCGCGCGGATCCGCCGCCAGACTCACCTGCACAGGCCAGGATGCTGCGCGCCGTGCACAACCAAAGCCATGTAGCCGCCGCGTGGATTGCGCTGGTGATCGTCCAGCAATTGAGCGGCTCATCCGGCGCTCTGACATACTGGGCCGCGCTCGCAATGATCGTGTCTCGTCTAACGTATTTCCCGCTTTATGCTTTGGGCATCACGCCATTCCGCAGCTTTTCTTGGGCGCTATTCTTGTTCGCGGTACCGGTCTTCGGTGTGGGTGTTATTCTCGGTCTCGACGCGGTTGGCGTCGTCGCAGGCCAATGAGCTGGCTGAGCGACCTGATGGCATCTACGGGGCGGTCGAACGCTGACCGCTCCATGGACGAGGCGCGAAGGGCACAGGATACGGTGGCCATCGCTAATCTTGCGACGGGCCAGACCATCCTTGAGATCGAGCCCGGAAAGGGCTGGTTCACAGGCATCCTGCTGGAATTGACCCGCGATGCCGGTACCTTGATCGCTCAGCAACCCAAGGCGCTGGAGGCGTTCTTTGGGAAAGAAGCGCGCAAGCGTATTGAAAAGTCTGGTCAACTAAACGCGCACTATAGCGATAGATCCTGGGAAGCTCTTGATGCGGCCGATGCCACGGTTGACCGCGCCGTCTGGCTGCAAGGGCCGCACGAACTTTGGTTTGAGCCGCAACCGGGTCTAACCTTTGGACGGCCAGAGGTTGTCTTCGCTGACATTGCCCGTGTGCTGAAACCGGGCGGAACATTCACGCTGATCGATAATCTCGCTCCCAAAGGTGTGACGCAAGCGCAGGCGGGCGCGCTCCACCGCAGCGTCCCGCACCTGTTGCAGGAAATCGTCCAGTCGTCCGGCCTTAGGCTTATTCAAGAAGATTTGGAATGGATCAATGAAACGCCCGACCCACTCGACATTCCAACATACGATCCCAAGGCCCACCTCAAGACCCGCCAATTCCTTCAGACATTTATAAAGTCATCCTGACCAGAACCCTCGCTCAAATTGACAACCCGTAAAGCGACCGAAAGCCAACTTTGAGGTTATCGAAGCGAACTACAGCAAAGTCCGCGATCTGTGAATTCGCCAATCCGTTACGTTCCAAAGGGTCGACGAACTAGCAGCCAGCGCGGACAGAAATCCCTCCAATCGCACCGAGGAGCTGTTGCGCTTGTCGACGACGCCGCTTTGAGATTCCGCCTGTTCAGTCAGGCGCCGATTGAACTCCGGCAACGGACGGTACAACAGCGAGGCAGAACGCGCCTACGGAGGCGGTGTTGGAAAGGGGTTTATTGTCGAAGGTTTCCTGTTTCGGGATGGGGCAGTCAGCATTCATCTGTGCGTTGTCCGCCAAGTAGGGCGGCGAGGGCCGTCATTCCACTGTCAACGAAACGTCGCACCTGCCAGCGTTGCAGAACGCCAGTGATGCGGGGCGACCGGAAGTGCTGGTACCACGAGACGCGCGTCTCGCCGGTGCTAAGCTTGGCGACGCTCAAGACGGCAAGATGGTTGTCGATAGGAAAGCCTCCGACGATCTGGTAGGCAAAGAGGCGCGGTGCTTCGACGGCCACGATCCGTTCGACGTCGGATTGCCCGCCAAAGTCCAGCCGTCGCGTCATGCCCGCTACGATCGGATCGCCTTCGGGACGGTCATCATAGGTGCCACCCTGTAGGCCGGGCATCCAACGCGCCATAGGCTCGATTTCGGTAAGTGTTGCGAATATCGCCTCGGCGGGGAGGAGGGTAAGGATATGCCCGGCGGCTTGCAGGGGTCCTGCATTTGTCCGCGCGGCGAGCGACCGCATATCGGCGCGCTCGGTTGGCGTCAGACATTCCGTCAGGGTGTCGGCCATGACAGCTCCATTTATTGATAGAAAGAAAAGTGCGAAGGTCAGGGCTCCGCCACAGGCCGCGCCCTTCATTTCACAACGTCCTGTGGCGATGGAAAATCGAGATCGGTCCGAGCGAGCCGGTTGAGGTAGTTCGTCGCGATATTCATCACGACCACACCGAGCACCTCAATGATATCGGCATCCGATAGCCCCGCCGCGCGCGCCGCTTCGAGATCGCCGTCTTCGAGCGCACCGCGCGTTTCATTGAGGCGACGCGCCAAAGCGAGAACCGGGGCGAGCGCAGGGTCCGAAGACGTCGCACAGCGCCAGGCGTCCACTTCGTCGCCTGGCGTGTCAAAGGCACGTATCGCCGTCGTGGCGTGGGCGGCCTCGCAATAGTCACAACCGTTTTCGGCGGAGATGGTGACTGCGATGGCCTCACGGATGCGGGCGTCGAGCCGCCCCTCGGCAATTTTCGCCCGCATCATCATATAGATGTCCAGATAGATCGGCTGCGTGCCCATAACGCGGGCCATATTAGGCACTCGACCCAGCGTGCGCGCGATTGCAGCGTAGGTTTCGGACACTGCGCCAGTGGCGTGTTCGGGAGCAACCTCGGCAATCCGTGTCATGCCATAGACTTTCCGGAGACTTTTGCCTGTGCCTTGACCTTACGAGGATGCGGCGTGTCGTGCTCGGCAAAGTATTTCAGCTCCTCGACCAGCCCTTTGAGACTCTTGCCCATCGATATCTTCATCATCGGCGCCATCAGCGTTCGGAAGGGTTGGGTCATGTCGGCGCCCGAGTTCATTGTTACGCGGCAGCGCCCGTCTCCAAGCGGCTCGACCGTGAAACGGTTGGTCAGCCGCTTTATGAAGAATGGCAGCTTAGGACTCGTCGCTTCGTATGCCAGTGTCCGGGCGTTTGGATCGTAGTGCTGAAACATCTCGTCAAACGGCCCGAAGGTCGTCTCACAATGGCGGCCAGCAGCGGGAGCGCCTTGAGGTGCCGCCGGCCGGTTGGTCAGCTGCGACGCACTGACGGTCGCACACCACTCCGAGATATCACCGAAGCGCGGCCCGAGCAGGCTCCACACCTTTTCGGCCGAAGCGTCAATGTTTGTTGAGACGTCGATTTTCATGACGGATCTCCTTTATGCTGGGTTGAGAAGGCCGATGACCATAAGCACCAGCCCGGCGGTGCCCACGCCGAAGGCGACCGATCTCAGGCCCGGCACACCGATGAGATAAAGGACCGCATGGGCCGCCCGCGCCGCAACAAAGATCTGGGCGCCGCCCACCGTCCAACCGTTCGAGATGCCGAGGATCGCGGTCATCAGGCAAAGCGGAAGGAAAAAAAGAAGGTTCTCCTTAAGGTTCTCGATGGCGCGGTCGGTCCGACCAGCAAAACCCGGCTTCGGCACGGGCACGTTATCGCGCGACCTTAGCATTCCACCGACGCCGTGGCTGGCCACGAGCGCCGCCATCTGGACAACGTTTGTGAGCACGGCCAGCAGAAGCAACGCGGTGAGCATCATGGTGAGTTCGGGGGTCATCAGCAGGTCCTCGATTGCGGTTGACCTCAAGACTAGTGATTGCGAAAATAACATTCGACATCGAATAATGCAGTTAGGGGATGCGAATATGCATCGCGCAGAATGGACTGATCTTGACGTCTTTCGTGAAGTTTACGATGCCGGCTCCATGCTGGACGCAGCGGTTGTCTTGAAATGCAACCCTTCAACCGTGTCGCGTCGGATTGCGGCGCTTGAAGCAAGCCTGGGTGGTCGGCTTTTCGAACGCGGGCCGGGCCGATGGGCGACAACGGCGCTTGCGGAACGGATCGTGCCGCTGGCGCATCAGATGGGCGAGGCGGCGCAACGGATCGAACAGGCTGCGCGCGATGAGGCCGATGCTCTCGCCGGGACAATCACAGTGACGGCGGGCGATGCAATGATGCGCGGCCTGCTTTTGCCGGTTCTGTCGGCGTTCCGGAATGCGCATCCGGGCATCCGTCTGACGCTCATTTCGGACGACGAGCGGATGGACCTGGGCGCGCGTGAAGCCGATGTTGCTGTCCGCTGCACACCCAAGCCGCCGTCCGACCTCGTTGGCCGAAACCTTGGACAGGCGACCGCGCGGGTCTACGGCGTACCTGAACTAGTCGCCTCGGCGGAGCGTGGCGGTGAAACCTCCTGCCTCACGTGGATTGGCGATGGTGTCGTCGTGCCGGATTGGATCGACGAGATAAAGATCGATACGCGGCACCTCATACGCGTGAACTCGGTAGGCTTGATGCTTGACGCCGCTCGGGCCGGGATGGGGCTGGCTCTCCTACCCTGCATGCTTGCTGATCGCGTGCCAGAGTTGCGGAGGTTCCCGACCAACTTCTCCGACCCCGGTTGGTCGATTTGGGTGTTGAGCCACGCCGATGTCAGGAACACCGCCCGCGTGCGCGCCGTGCGCGACGCGCTTGTCGATTGGTTGCGGGAGAATGCGGACCTCATTTCTGGTGAGGCGCCGATTGCTGCCGAATGATATTTCGTCGGCCAACTATTTGGCCATTTGAAGGCCCTGTCAGCCGATCACGATCACTGTCGATTTTCGCTATCTTAACTTCATGAGACCGCGAATTGCTGCGGAACATTGGCTTTTGAGGGAGCTACCTCGCAGCTTTTGGCTTTGATTTTCTTGGCGGCTTCGGGCCGGTATCGGAAACGATAAATCTCGCGATATCAAATCTGATAAGGTAGTTGGGCGCATCTGCTATAAAACTACGATCTTGAGTTAGAATTCTCATCCCGTTTGGGATACTTCGACAGATATTCGAACGACGGGGCTGGGCCGCCCCTCGTCACTCAATCCGCTCGCATATCGTTGGATAACTCCGATCATGCAGCTGCATGGACGGGCTCGTCATCGAACCGGGTCATGGCGTTGACACGACCCGGTACTGCACCGGTCTCTGCCGCTCGAAATGCTGCGATCCCAATCCGATGCTGGGGGGCACGTTTTCCAGCGCCCCGAGGTAGCACGACCAGCGAGCCGGACTGGCGGCCATGCGGTAAAACAGGCTGGAGCCGCAGGTGGTGCAAAATCCGCGCTCGGCGAGGGGCGAGCTTCGATACCATTTGAGGGCGCTGGCCCCGCTGGTCAGCGTCACGTCGGTCAGATCAATCCCGACCGGCGACGCACCGTGCCAGCGACGGCAATCGACGCAATGGCACACGTCGAAACGGGCGGGGGAGGGAATGTCGAAGGTTACGTCGCCGCACAGGCAGCGGCCGGAGAGTGTGGGCATTGTGTCTTTTCTGAATATCTTCATCGGTTGAGAAGCCGTACACGGCCCGTAATAGTGACGATCGGCGCGACGGGGACGGCCGTGTCGGTCATGCCGAAGTCCAGCCGTTGCACCTGCGCAGACACATTGAACGTCTGGTCGGTCGACGCTCCGACTTCGCGGATCGTAACTGCGAGAGATCTTTCATGGCCGTTCAGCGTCAGGCTGCCGGTCGCGGTATGGAGGCCAGCGCCGCTGCTTTCGATCAAGTCTGCGACGAAGAGCGCTTCGGGGTGGTTTCCAACGTCGAGCCAGGCGGGCGAAAGCATGACGCTGTCGAAAAGCCGATCGCCAAAGCTGGCCGAGGCGATATCGACAATGACTTCAACTCGTGAAATCACGGTCTCCTGCGTCGTGATGGTGGCGCGCCAGTCCCCGAAGATGGCGTACTTGGTGTCACTGCCTATCTCGACGCTGAAGCCGAGGGTGCTAGCGTCGCGGTCGATATTGGCGGCGGATGCGAGCGTGGCCGTGGCAAGCCAGAAAAGGCAGAGAAAAACGGTGCGCATTTGCGTGTCCTTCGGGATGGGGAACGGCCCGGGCGCGTGCGGCACCCGGGTAGTCATTACATCTCGACGTAAGTGCCGCCGTGGATGTTGGCGAAGTTGCGGAAATCGACGGCAAGCGCCTCACCGACGGCGGCAGCCGCGTTCCCGCCCATGTCCTGCGCTTCGTCAAAATAGATGCGCGTGGTGATCAAGGTTCCGTCAGCGCCCTTGTCTTCAAGCGTCCAGATCACGAAGAAATCCTTGATCGGAAGCGGCACGGTGCTGCGCTCCATGTCCAGATCGTAGGCAATCATCCGGTTCTCTTCGACCGCGAAGATGCGCTCATAGGCTGTGCCCGCTCCGCCTACGAAGTCGCAGCGGCGCACCGACCCCATGCCCAACTCACCCGGTTTTTCGGAGGCCGAATGGTCCCAGGTCAACGTCTCGATCTGCAGCGACCAATCGGCGTTGCCAGAGTGGACCAGCGGGAAGGCTTCCTCGGGGGTCATGGGCAGCAAAAGCGTTTGGACAGACTGCAACGGCGCGTCGATATATGCGCCGAGATAGCCACTTTCATAGGTGTAGTCTGTTAGCGAGTCGTCAGAGGTGACGGCGGCGGATTCACCGTACATGGCCGTTCTTTCAGCTTCGATATTGGGCATCTGTTGTGCCGAGAGCGCCGTTGACATGGTAAGGGCGAGTGTGAGGGAAAGTATGTATTTCACTGTGTTCTCCAGTTTGAGTGAGTTTTGTGGGGGATGACGGGTCATGCCGGGCCAGGCCTGGGTCATGCCCTGTCAGGCCATGGCTTGTCTGGCCGCTGCGGCCTTCTTCGATGCATCGACCTTGACCTTGCGGGGCGAGGGGCGGCCAGTTTCGGCGTAGACCTTGAGGTCGTCGATGGTTTCGGTCAGCGCTTTGCGGAACTGCATTTTCATCATCCAGCCCATGAGGACGTTCATGGGAAAGGCGATGTCGGCGCGAAGGGTCATGGACGCCTTTGTGCCGTTGCCACTGGGCGAAAGCTGCCACGTGTTGCGGAGCCCCTTCATGAAGCCCGGCATCTTGTCGCCGGTGGCGGAGTAGGACACCAGTCGGCGGTCGGGATCATAGGCCTCGATGGTTTCGGTGAACGGCCCGAGCGAAGTTTCGCAAACGCGGCCCGCCGCCGGGGCATTGGCCACCTTCGCCGTGCCGGGGCGCGGCGCCGAAGCGAAGACCGAACTGGCCCAGTCCCCGGCCGAGGTGTAATTTGGTCCGAGTATGTCCCAGACCTTGTCGATCGGTGCGTCAATCTGGCGGGTGATGGTAAGTTCCATGGTTCAGCCCACCACCTGACCGCCCATCGCGTAGCCGCCCTCAGCGGTTTCTTCGATGTGCACGTTGATGTACTGCTTGATGTCGCCCTTGCCGGAATCGGCAGCGACGGCGTTCAGGCCGTCGGTCAACCTGGCGACGATGCTGGCCTTTTCCTCGACGGACCACGAGGACTTGGGGACGGTGACACGAATGATTGGCATTTTGAAATCTCCTGTTCGGGGGGGCGTGGCAGGAAGATGCGCGCCGGGGCTTGACATCTCAATGCAGGTCTTTGCAGGTTGACCTGCACAGGTGCAGGAGACCGGATGCGACCGAGTGACGAACTGGATTGGGACGACCTGAAGCTGATCCTCGCACTGGCCGAGGCAGGCTATGTCAACCGGGCCTCGGAGCGGTTGCGTGTCGACCCCACGACGATCCCGCGCCGCCTGCGCAGGCTGGAAAAGCGGCTAGGCGAAAAGCTGGTCGAGCGCATCAAGGGCGGCGTCGTGCTGACGAAGACCGGCAACGAGCTTGTGCGAGTCGCGCGCGCGGCGGAGGCTGGTGTGAACTCGGCGCTGGCCCCTCACTCGGAGGGCTACGCCGTTTCGGGGCTGGTGAAACTGTCAGGGACCGATTTCCTGCTCGATCTCTTGGCAGAAGAACTGGTCGCGCTGCAAAAAGGGTTCCCCGACCTGGTGCTGGATTTGCGGCCCACCAACGATTACCTCAGCATCGACCGGCGCGAAACCGATGTCGCGATCCGCGTCATCGACAAGCCCCACGACAGCCTCGTCGGGCGCCGCCTGCCTCCGATCCGTCTCGGTATATACGCGCCGCCGGACCTGGCCGAGAGCCGTCAGGGCCTGCCGTGGATGTCTTGGAACCTGCCGCGCGGTGTTTCTGAGATCGATGAATTCATTCTGTCGCAAGACCCCGACGCCCGCGTCGTCGCGCGGGTGGACAGTTTCATGTCGCACGCGCGGCTTGCCACGCTCGGTCTCGGGCGAACAATCCTGCCCGACGCCTACGTGGCGCAGCATCCCGCGCTCGCCTCCTTGGTCCGCCTTGGCGACGCGATGGAAACCGCTGCTTGGGTGGTGACCCACGAGGAACTGCGCCACGTCCCGCGTGTCAACGAGGTGATGGATGCCGTGGTGCGGGGGCTGAAGTCCTTCGGCTAGGTCAGCCCCGCCCGTCGGATCACAGGGCAGGGTCGTACGCCCGGCCCGGCCGGAATGGCCGGGCCGGATCGCGTCACGCTGCGGCGCGTTCGACGTGTTGTGCATTGCCTTCTACCACCTTGGCCATGAGCCTGCGCAGTTTAGGTTTCATCATCGGCAGCATAAGCAATCCCACAGGCCCCATCGGCGGCGTGAAGCGCATTGAGAAGCTCAGCTCGCTCCGGTTGGGCCCGAGGGGGCGGACCTCGAAGACACCCACCATGTTTTTCATCGGCATCGTCGTTTCATAGATGTCGATCACCAGTTTGCGGCCCGGGACATATTCCGAGATTCGCTCGCGCAGGTACTGGCTGCCGTCCGCCTTCAGATCGCACTGCCGCATCGCGCCGAGGCCGGTTTCGGAACTGCCCGGCATCAGGCGCGAACCGGTGATGTTCGGGTTCCAGGTCGCGATATGGGCGTAGTCGTCAAGGCTGGCCCAGACCTCTTCGGCGGGGGCATTGATAGTGCGTTTCGTGGTGACTTCTGCCATGGCTCATTTCTCCAGGTTGGTGTTGAGGAATTCGGTCAGGGCGGAAACGTAGGCATCGGGTGCAATGGCCTGCAGGAAGTGACCGGTGCCGGGGATCAGCGTGATGTTTTCGTCCGGCGTGCCGAGTTTGGCGGCCAGATCCGGGACCACGATCGAGGCATCGAAGAACAAATCGTTTTCGCCGAAGATGATGGCGGTCGGCCCTTCGTAGGCGGCCAGGTCGGCCTTCAGACCTTCCTCGCCCTGCAAGAAAGCGGGCACGGCCATCGCGAAAAAGCCGCTGTAGGCGGCGCTGGAGCCCTGAAGGTCGGCACCATAGGCGTCGATCTCGGCCTCTGGAGCGCTGCCCGGTCCCGACCAGCCCTGATCGAGCCACATCTTGGCCATGTCGCGTGCCGCGGCTGGATCGTCGAGGCCGGCAAAGGCCTCCATCGGAGACACCTCGCCGCCCATGATCTGCATGACCACCGGCGCCGGTCTGACACCCGCGAGCCCGGCCATTGTGTTGGTCGCGACGACCGCACTCAGGCGCTCGGGCGCATCGCCGACCATTTGCCAGCCCGTGATCCCGCCCACGTCGTGCAGAACCAGCGCGAAGTCGTCGATGCCGATGCTGTCGGCCAGCGCCAGCATCCGGTCGGCGCGCGCCGCGGTGGCATAGGCGGCCAAGTCGTCGGGTCTGTCGGACGCGCCGTGACCCAGAAGATCGGGCGCGATTACCCGGTAGCCCGCGGCGGCGATCCGGGGCGCCACATCGCGGAACAGGAAGGACGAGGTCGGAATTCCGTGGAGCAGCATCACCGCCGGGTCGGCGGGATCGCCGAGATCGAGATAGGCGATGCTGTGGCCCCCGATTTCTGTGGATTGCAGTGTGGCACGATGCACGTCCCGTGCGCTGTCCGCGAAGGCGGGCGGGGCGAGCAGGACTGCGGTCGTAAGAAGGAGAGTTCGCATGAAAACCTCTGGTCAGGCTGAAGAAAGTAACGTATCGCTACAGTTGAAGTGTTATTACACTACGTACGAAGTGAAACGGGCGTCAAGCCGGATTCCGCCCCGAACCGAAGGAGAGCGCCATGCCGTTGAAAACACTCGAACCTTTGTCGCCGGTGCCAGGCTTCGACGGGCTATTCACCGCCCGAAAAGGCGCGGCCCGGATGGTGGCGGCGCGGTTGCGGAGGGGCAGGCTGGCGCTCTATTCGCCGGTGCCGAAGCCGGATGACACAGCGCTTGAGGCTGCGCGGGACCTGGGCGGCGTGACGACGATCCTCGCGCCGTCGCATTTCCACCATCTGGGCATCGCGGACTGGCGCGCCGCCTTCCCTGATGCCACGGTCTGTGCGCCCGCCGCCGCGATCCCGCGCCTCGAAAACCGCCTCGGCCACTCCGTCTTCGACACCATGCCCGACCTTGACCGGGGCCTGTCGCTCATGTCACCACCGGGGCTGAGGGCGGCGGAAGTCTGGCTGAGGGCCGAGGGTCCTGACGGAGTTGCCTGGGCCGTGTGCGATGCCTTCGCCGGTCCCGCCGGGTCCGAAGACTCCCCCGCCGACAGCCCAAAGGCGCGCGGCGCCTTCGCGACCATGTGCCTGGGCGACAAAACCGCCTATAAGAACTGGGCCATGACCCGGATCGACGCTGACCGCCCCGTCCTGCTGCTGCCCGCCCACGGAAACGCCGTTTCCGGTCCCGCCCTGGCGGACGGGCTTGCCGCGATCGTGGAGGCGCTCTGATGGCTCGCCCACGCAGCTACGAACAGGACGAGGTGATCGCCCGTGTCCGTGACGCCTTCTGGGAATGCGGCTACCAGGGCCTTGGCATCCGTGCCATCGAGGAGCAGACCGGCCTGGGCCGGTTCGCGATCCGAACTGTGTTCGGCGGCAAGGAGGGGCTGATGGCAGAAGCCATGCGCGTCTACACCCAGGATACCGAGACCTACGTGCTGGCGCCCATGCGCGCCCGCGACGATGTGGATGCGCTGGTGGAAATGCTGGAAGGCATGGTCGCGCCGCACCCTGAAACGCGCCGTCACTTCGGCTGCCTGATGGTCAATACCTCGATCGAAAATGCCAGCCTCGGCAGCGAGATGCTTGGCAACGCGGTCGCCACGCATTTCGGTGCCTTGCGCACCGAGGTCGTGGCGCTGACCGAACGCGGGCAGGCGGCGGGTAGGATCCGCGCAGACCTCGATCCCGCCACCTGCGCCGAGTTCGTCGTGGGCTCGGTCATGGCGACCATGGTGCTGAACCGCGCCGCTGCCGATGCGAGCGGCGGCGCGGCCTATGTGTCGGAAGCAGTCAGGACGATCCGAAGCTGGAGCGCCTGACGCGCCTCATAGCTTGAAGCCGCCGTCGATGCGGATCGTAGCGCCGGTCACGAAAGACGCCTTGGGCTCGCAAAGGAACGCGATCACGCCGCTCACGTCCTCGGGCAATCCGACCCGCCCGAGCGCGGTATTGCCCGAGATGTAGTCCCGCGCGCCGGGAATGATCTCGTCGAATAGCTTGGCGTTGAAGTCGTCGTCCAGACCGCCCGGCGCGACCGCGTTCACGGTGATCCTGCGCGCGCCGAAGATCTGCGCCCAGTAGAGGGTCATCGACTGCAGTGCGGCCTTCAGCGGGCCGTAGGCGATGAGCGGCGGGAAGGCGCCGTTGGCAAGGCCGGAACTGAGGTTCACGATCCTGCCGCCCTCGGCAAGATGCGGCGCGAGGGCCTGCGTCAACAGCACCACGCTTTTGAAATTAGTGGTGTAGATCGCGTCGAGATCATCGCCCGTGATTTGGTCAAATCCGCCGATCCTGAGCGTGCCCGCGTTGTTGACGAGGATGTCGAGATCCTGGCTCCCCCAGTCGCGCACCTGCTTCATGACGGCGTCGGCCAGTCCGGCCACGCCCGCGCTATCGCCGAAATCTACCGCAAGCGCCGCTGCCCGGCTCCCGAGTGCCTCGATCTCGGCGACGGTCTCATTGGCGGCCTTAGCCCGCTCGCGATAGGTGATGATGACGTCTGCACCCTTCGCCGCCAAGTCTAGTGCCGTCAGCTTGCCGATATTGCGGCTTCCGCCGGTTACAAGCGCGATTTTCCCGTTCAATGTCTTTTCCATGATGGGTCTCCTTCTGGTGATGAACCCGATCTAGATGATGACGAAACCGCACGGCAGACGCGTAATTGACAAACCTCTGTAGATATAAACACTACGACGCATGACACGCATCGCCGAAACCGCCTTTCTCAAGACTGTCGATCTCGGCTCGATTCGCGCCGCCGCCCGTGTCCTCGGACAGGATCCGACGGGCCTGTCGCGTCGCATTACCGCGCTGGAGCAGCGGCTGGGCGCCAAACTTCTCGATCGAGCCGGTGGCGTGACCCGCCCGACCGCGCGGGGGCAGGCCTACGCCGAACGGCTGCGCGCGATCCTCGATCAGTTCGATGCGCTCGAAGCTGAGGTCAGCGGTGAGAACGTGACCCCAACCGGCATCCTCCGCGTCACCGCCGCCATCGATTTCGGGCAGGAGTTTCTGGCCAGGTGGCTGATGGAGTTCCGCAGAATGCACCCCGGGCTGGATGTCGACCTGATCCTCGCCAGCGGTTTCGTCGATTTCGGCGCGAACAACATCGACGTTGCGATCCGCGCGGGTGCGCTGCCCGATTCCAGCCTTGTAGCCCGCAAGCTGGCGGATCTGCCGCGCGTGCTGGTGGCGTCGCCCGACTATCTCGCCCGCCGGGGCATTCCGGAAACGCCAGCCGATCTGGAGGATCACGAGTTCGTTCTGTTCTCGGACCGGAACCGGAGCGAACCCCTAACGCTGATCGGCCCGGACGGGCAGTCAGTGCGCGTGCGCCGCGCCCGCGGGATCGCGATCAACGCGGTGCGCTCGGCAGTGGCCGCCGTCGTCGCGGGGCAAGGCATCCACGTGGGCCCGCTCTGGGCCTTTGCAGATCAGCTTGACCGAGGCACCGTGAAGCACATCTTGCCGGACTTCACCAAGCCCGCCCTGCCGCTCTACGCCGTGCGCCAGCCTTCGACAGTGGTGCCTGCGCGCACCGCCCATTTCATCGATTTCGTCTCGGAGAAGGTGAAGGGGGTGCCCGGATTGACGGTCAAACCCTAACCGCGGTGCGTGCAACAGCTGTCACGGCCTGTGTAATTTTCGCCCGGCCATTGCGACAGAAGGTTATAGGCTCGCTCCCATGTGGGACCGGCTGAGCCTCCCCAACTGAATTGGTCTATCGCTATGATGAGGTAAAGGAGGACCGCGAACTGGGAACAAGCGACACAAGTTGGAAGAGATCGTCGTGACCGAAGCGTGCCCGATGAACTTAAGACGCTGGTTGAAGAGGCTGGCCGGTGCCTAGCCATGAAAGCCGAAGGTGGATCTGCAAAACGGGTTACCGGTTCGATGTCCCGACCTACGATCCGCAAGCGCATCTGAAAATCGCACAGTTCGCACAGTTTTTTACGAAGTAGTTTGATCTATCCAAACAGACCTTAGTGCAGAATCTGCCGACGCCTGCAAAGGTCCGCGCTCTGATCTAGGACAAGACCTTGACCTCTTGGGCGCAGCGAATGGTCGGTTGGTAAATGCTGCACTACAGCAGCTGTTCGGTTGATGAATGTCTCCTTTGGGCCGTCCTCATCCGCAGAAAGCGGCTCGGTGAAAGGGATCTCTCAGTCGCTCCGGTGGGGGCTTCTAGCCCAGAGTGGTCGCATTATTGCGGCGTGGCGAATGTCGTCAGTTTTTCACTGTACGACAAAGCGTTTTGATCAATCAAAAACCAAAGTGCCAGGCGTGGGTGAAGCTCACGCGCGTTTGACTGCGATCATTTCGACGGGAGACATCCGATTTGCCGCCAAATTCGCGACCATGTTTGGAATTTTCTCCGCGCTTGATTGCTGCATGAGGACGTGCAAACCCAAAGGAGGCGGGCCGTCTGCGGCGTTGTTTGCGGCCTTCATCTTCTTGAAGAACTCCAAAGCGAAGGCTTGTCGGCTGTTTTCTGAAACGACTTTAAACCCATTATCCTCAAACGCCGCTCGGTAGTCTTCAGGTCTTGCCAGCCAACTCGTCTCTGATGTGGTTGCCCAGGGCACTGGGTACGCCAGATCTTCATCACTGGTTTTCATGATATCATAGATGCCAAATTTTGTGCCGGGTTTCAGAACACGCGACACCTCTGCCATCAAGGCTGGCTTGTCTTGGATGTTCATACCGACATGCATCATGAATGCGCCGTCGAAACGCGCTGCTTCAAACGGGAGGGAAAGCGCACTGCCTTGATGAAGTTCAATGCGATCCGACAGGCCAACCCAATCGCAAAGCGTCTGCCCCGCTGAGACATATTCAGCGGTCAAATCGAGGCCGACCAGCTTTGCGCCATAGGTATCTGCTGCAAAACGTGCTGATCCGCCCAAGCCACAGCCAACATCAAGGATTGTTTGGGCCGGCTTTATATTGAGCTGGTCCAGAAAATGTGCACTCGCAATCCGGCCACCGATATGAAATTCATCGACCGGACCGAGATCTTCCACCCGCGCATTGTCTGGCTTAATACCATGTGCGGCCAGGCCTGCCTTTATGGCCGACACAAGGTTTCCGTGGGCATAGTGGTTTGATATTTTCTCTGCATAGTCCATGGAGATTAGCTTTCCCGAGATGCGACTGAACACATCTTATCAAAGGTACGAAGTCTAATCGCTGGACACTGGGCCCTTTGCTCTCATGAAGCAAGGAAACTGAACGTCGACATTGATTATCACCGCACGAACTGCGGCCATGTCCCGCAGACTACAGTGCTGGTGAGCTTGGCCAAGTCATCGGATCGTCACAGCGGATCATCCGACTCTGTCAGATTGTCAGGTCAGGAGCCATATAGTCCGCAAACCTGAACCTATGATTGATCGCATCGTCTCCGGATATGCGGCGAGCAGGAGGATCGGAGACAATGCCAGAGCACCCCAACTCACGCAGAAGACGATGTATCTGAGCGAAACCAGAACACCGACCGAAGCATTGAAACCGCTGTCTTGTCGTGACCTTGCAAGCCGATCGAGTGCTGGACGTTCGATGATCGCCCTGACCAAAGCGCCCGCGGCCAAGGGCGCCAACACGAAGGCAAAATGAAGCCATGTCCAAAGGACCGTGGTGAGTGCCATCAAGGTCAACCACAGACCTTCGCCCCAAGGATCGCCCCAACTTCTCTCCAGGAAATCCTGACTCTGGGTCTCCACGCCAACTCCCAAGGTCACACCGGTCAATGCCAAGCCAACAATAACAACGGCAAATACCATCAGCGCTGCCGCGAGGAGAAAATCCAGCGTGATGAATCCGAAGATCGCAACCGGTCGCACCCCAAGTTTCACGATGTGGCGACCGATGGCGTGACTTGTGCCAAGAGACAGAAAGTCCAGCAAGGCATTGGCAGCCGGGAGCGCCAGCCAAGAGACGGAGAATAATCCGAGCGTTGCTTCCGAAACAGCTGCGGAATCTCCGGCCGCCACGAGTCCTGCCAATGCAACCATCGCGCCGATCGCGATACTGCCCCCGGCAGCCGCAAGTTGGCGGGGACGAAGATCATCCATTTGCCGGGCAATCAGGGCGCTCGCCAAGCCGGCACATAGGCCAACAAGACCTCCGACGATGATCCCTTCGCTCATCGAGGTCAGAAATGCGATCATTGTGTCATCGGCCAGGCCGGAACTGACTGCCGCCATGAGACCCAGAATGATGCCACACGCAGCCCCGTACGCTGCGGCACGCGACGGCGACAGGGTCGAAAGGGCAGCGCAACTTGGTGCGGTGAAGAGCACCGCAGCGGAAATCGATGCGGTACCTAGGTAGTCGACTACACCGCAGGCGACGCCTGCAGTGACGGCGACACCGCCCAAGCGCATTGCTACCTGACGTTCCGACATCGCTTTTAAACCGAAGCCGCGCACCAAATACCAGCACAGACCCAACGCAAGGATCAGGAGCACGAAGCCGAGATAAGGCAAAATCAAATCACCGAAGGCGCCGGCCCAGCCACGTGTACGAAAAGGGTTCACTTCCCCAAGGTAAATGCCACCTTGGAAAGAACTGATGGCGCCGGCCAAGATCACGTAGAGCAGACCAAGGGCGTAACAGGCGAGCAGGCTCTGCAAGCTGAAGGGCGCCCCCAGCCAAGTTTGCAATACGTTCAAACCGGCGCGCAGCCTCTCGCGGTAGATTTCGGACATTGATCTTTGCAGAACTTCCGCCAGCTGCCGATTCAGAAAACGTGCGATTGCCTGCTCTTCGATCGCCCGGGGTGCAGCATGTTTCGCTGCCTCGAGCGCGAGCAGCCGCGCCTCCGTCGGCGACGGATCGGATGCGGACGGCCATCGCAAAGCAGCAGGCAGGTCAGACCGGGTCAGGCCGAGTGGCCCGCTCAGTTTCTTTGCGGTGGCAGGCGTCACCTTGGCGAGCCGATTGTTCTCGATCGCCGACACGAAGGACTTGCGGTCCGCATTGCCCAAGGCTTCCGCCGCCAGCGACTCTTGGCTCATCCCCAAGGCATGACGGCGGCGACGAACGAGGTCGCCGAACGCTTCGTAGTCATTTGTCGCAACCGCGTTATTCATGCAAAAACTTTTGAATTCAGTAAGTTACAAAGAATTATAACATATATGTAACGCATTGAGAACACGCAGTTGGTAGCTAGAAAGCAAGCAGGGGCAGGTGGTGCATGTCCAGTCCAACGCCCGATATCTCGCAAGCGTCGGCTGCGCCAACACCTTCCCTGCTCGGCAATTCCGCCGCAAACAGCAAGGAGAGAAGCAAATGACACGTTCCGATTTCGCGTGGCTCAATTTCGACACGGAGTTCACCCGGCCCAACCAGGAGGCGACCCGGACCTTTATTATCGACGACGACCCGGTGACGGCCAGCCGCCAAGGCCAGTCGGTGAGCGCTGAGGGCTACATCATGATCCAGGCCGAGGACGTCGGCAATTCTTCTACCGCCGAGGGCGACGTGATCACCCATCGGATCCTCATCAACGGCAAGCACCTGCCCAGCTTCGATATGGTCGACCGCGAGGGTTGGAACCTCTGGATGGACCGCATCCCGGCCGGCTTCCTGAAAAAGGGCGACAATCGCCTGACCATCCGCCGCCGGGCCGTCGACCGCTTCCGGGTGGCCAACGTCATGGTCCAGTGGCGCGAGAAGGCAGGCGCCGCCGGCGGCCTCACCGGTCCAGACCGCATCACCGCGAACGCTTGAGTCAAACTGCGGACCGGAGCGCTCCGGTCCGCAGTCCTGATCTTGGCCGCCACGCCCTCCCACAACGACAACCCGACGTCGACCTACGCAACACCTCATGGAATGTTGAGCTGAATCCGAGGTCTGGAAAGAGCCCAACCTGTATGTTGCTGAAATGTGCATCAATGACGGCTATGTAATGTCGCAGGAAGACGGCGAGAGGGGCACTATCTGTTGCGTGCGACCCAGCCATTTGTAATACTTGAGATATTCGAACAAACCGGCACCTGAAGGCGTCTACCTTGATAACTCTCGACGACTTTCGCGCGCGTTTAAAAGTCATCTTTTCCAGATTTCTGAAAACTGACAAAAATTTTTTGGTCGGGGGTGTCCACCCCATAGTTCACGATACCCATCTAGAGTACCAATTTGAAGATGCGCACAAGCTCTTGGAAGCATTACTCCCCACTTCAAACACATTTAGCTCTAATATAGTTGGGTGTCGAAAGCGCTTCTTAGCGCGAGGGCATGGTGATGCATCATACAAACTTTTGCCGTCAATCTTCAGAAAGCCAATAAAGGCTACGGAGTGGGAGCGTAAGCAATTTAATAACTTTATAGCCGGTTACATCTCCGGCGCGAGCATAGCGTATGAAACGGACCTTTTCGCTTCTTTCCTGTCGGGCTTAAATCGTAGCGGTAACTTGATATCGCAGGAAAGCCTTGACCTACTACAAACAAATGAGAACTTCGCAAAGACAGAGGCAGTTAACGTCCTTGCGGGAGACGGTCGGTTCTTTACCGTGAAGAATTTTCCGAACAGCGCTCTTCTTCACGAGCTTTCGATCGCGCAACACCACGGCGTGCCCACTCGATTGCTTGACTGGTCGACAGACGCGCTCAAGGCGCTTTTCTTTGCTTGTGCTGACCTTGATCCGTCCATGGAAGACAACGGCAGACGAATTGGCGTATGGCTTTTTCCAGTAGACTATCTAGTGATGTGCGAACTATTAGGTGTTGTAAAAATCGTTAGGTCCGCCAGCTTTCAGAATACCTTCATTGCGCGTCAGAACGGGGTATTCACGCTCCACAATATGCGGTTTCAATCTGAAGGTCTTTGGAACGACGCCGACCTTACTGAGAAGCGAGTCTTTCCGCTAAATGAATACCTCCTTCAAAACAGAGATGGTGATGACTACATCGCTGCTATGAGGGAGCATATTGGTTTGCCTCTGTTGTTAACACTACCTCATGTTCAGGCAGTGAGACTTCCCCATAGACTAAATGAATTCGACATTAACTACTCATCATTGATGCCGGGGCCTCATGGTGCTGCTGTGGAAGCTAAGCGTCGGCAGCGGCACCGTGGGATATCATATAGCTAGTGTACCCGTTCACCTTTGCGTTTGTTGCGACATGCAAAAAGCAATCGTTCGAACCCTGAAAACCAACGACCGCTTTGTCCGCAAATCAGGCCTAGGCGGGCGGGATAGAATGGATCAACCCAGCAGACAGCTTCGGATGTCCGTTTCGAGCCCACGATGACTGGTATCGGGCGCTGAGCCTCCGTTGGCTATGCGGCACTGACACAAAGTGATACCTCTGCCATATGCCCTCTCTCGTCTCAGAACTTATCCAATCAAGATGTCTTTGATTTTCATAATTGGTCCGCCTGCGGTCGGAAAGATGACGATTGGCCAAGAGCTTGAAAAGCGCACGGGATACAAGCTGTTCCACAATCATGTCGCGATCGAGATGGTGGCCCCTTATTTCAGCTATGGCAGCCCGCAGGGGCGCGGTCTTGTGAAAAAGGTAAGACGTGCGTTCTTCGATGCGTTCGCCGCTGACAAAGAGAGAGGATACATCCTTACCTTTGTCTGGGCATTCGATGAACCCGGAGAGCGCGAATACATAGAGGGGATTGCGGAACAGTTTTTGGCGGCTGGCCATGATATTTTCTGGGTCGAGCTTGAGGCGACATTTGAAGAAAGACTGATACGAAACCGTACCGAAAACAGGTTGGCCTACAAGCCGACCAAGCGCGATGTCGACTGGTCAGACACGCATATTCGCGAAGTTGAAGAAAGGTACCGGTTCAACTCCGTCAAAGGCGAGCTTGCATACGATAACTACTTGCGAGTTGAGAACACTCAGCTCTCTGCACGTGAGGTTGTCGATCAGATTTGCACGGTTTTTGACTTCGTTGGCAAAGAGACGACCTAGCCGTCTCCTTGTCCGATGCGCCAAGAACTGACATTCGCGCCCTTGGGAGAAATATCTGCTTTGTTCCCGCTCAGCGACCTTAAGCATCAAGAGGAACAAGGGACGGTTCCCCCCCCCCAAATCCCCAAACGCTCTGCGAACCACCCAAAAACAGGTCCGATGGAAGTCCGACGATAGTCCGATAGAAGTCCGAAAGCTGTTTTTCCCTGAAATCAGAGCCTTATCGGGTATGCTGCGGCCGGGGCCCCATGCCTGAACACCGCCCTCACGGGCAGGTTGCTTGACCCCGCAAGCGCAAACGCGCAAACCTCCGGTCGAGCAGTCAGGAGAATGAATGTGGCGCAGAAAACTGCCCCCTTTGCCCCCTTTGAATGGATGATCGCGTGGCGCTATCTCAGGGCCAAGCGCTCCGAGGGGGGTGTCAGTGTCATGACGTGGATCAGCCTTGTCGGCATCACCCTTGCCGTGGCCGCCCTGATCATCACACTCGCCGTAAGGTCAGGTTTTCGTTATGAATTTGTCGATACGATCCTTGGCGCGAACAGCCACGTCTCCATCTACAATTCGGGCCGGGTGACCGAAGCGGGGACCTTCGCGCAGGTCATCACGGACTACGAAGACCTCGCCCAAAAGGCCGCGACCGCCCCGGGCGTTGTGCGGGCGGCCCCCTTAATCAAGGGGCAAGTCATGGCGGTCAACGCAGGCCGGAACGCCGGCGTCGAGGTCTGGGGCATCCGTCCCGATGACCTGATGGACGTCCGCCGCGTGGTCGATCCCGAGGATTACGCCGGCGATATCAACAGGTTCGAGGCCGGCATCGCCATAGGCGCCGGCGTCGCCCGCACCCTCAACGCCACCGTCGGCGACCGCGTCAAGCTGATCTCGCCCGACGGGGTGAAAACCGCCTTCGGCACCAGTCCGCGTCAGGCGGCTTATGAAATTGTCTATGTTTTTCAGGTGGGTCGATACGATATTGATCGGACGCGGGTCTACATGCCTTTTGCCGCCGCGCAGGAGTATTTCAACCGGGAGGGGCAGGCCGATGAGGTCGAAGTGATCCTCGAAGACCCCGAGAACGTCGCCGACGCAGAGCTTGGTATCCTTGAGGCCGTCGGTGAAAACGCGCTTCTCTGGACGTGGCGCGACAGCTCTGGCGCGTTCCTTCAAGCGCTGGAGATGGAGGATAATGTGATGTTCATCATCCTCTCGGTTCTGGTTCTCATCGCCTCCATGAATATCGTCTCCGGGTTGATCATGCTGGTGAAAAACAAGGGCCGGGACATCGGTATCCTGCGCACCATGGGTCTCAGTGAGGGATCGGTGCTGCGGGTGTTCTTCATTTGCGGCGCGTCGGTTGGCGTGATCGGCACAATCGCAGGTATTGTTCTGGGCTGTCTTTTCGCGATCTACATCGACCCGATTTTCGACGCGGTGAATTTTGTAATGGGTGGCGGAGTTTGGGATCCATCGGTCCGCATGATTTCCCGTCTGCCGGCTCGGCTAGAGGTCGGAGATGTGATGTCAGCGGTAAGCCTGTCCCTTTTCTTGTCTTTTGTCGTCACCATCTTCCCAGCTCGCCGTGCGGCACGGATGAACCCGGTTGAGGCGTTGCGTTATGAGTGATGCGGTTCTGAGGCTGGACGGCATCCAGAAGCGGTACAACCCGGGCAAACCCAACGAGGTTACCGTGCTTGATGGGGCGCAGCTGTCCGTGGGGGCAGGACAGGTGACGGCCTTGGTGGCGCCCTCTGGTGCTGGAAAATCAACCTTGCTGCATATAGCGGGTCTGCTGGACACCGCTGATGCGGGCGAGGTCGCCATATTGGGTGATATTATGAGTGGAAAGTCTGATCGCGCACGCACACGGGCGCGTCGCGAGCGGATCGGGTTTGTCTATCAATTCCACCATCTTTTGCCTGAGTTTACAGCCATTGAAAACGTAGTGCTGCCGCAACTTGCGGCGGGCGTCGCGAGCAGTGTGGCGGAGCAGCGTGCCTTGGAGCTCTTGGACCGGGTGGGCGTTGCGCACAGGGCGGCTCATCGACCGGGGGAATTGTCTGGCGGCGAGCAGCAAAGGGTTGCGGTTTGTCGGGCACTAGCAAATGCACCTGCGCTGCTATTGGCCGATGAACCCACAGGAAATCTTGATCCTGCAACGTCGGATCAGGTGTTCGGTGCGCTGATCGAACTTGCACGGGACACAGGTCTTGCAGCGCTTATCGCGACGCACAACATGGATTTGGCGGCGCGCATGGATCGCACCGTTCACTTGCGTGACGGTAAGCTGGAAGACGGTTAGGCTCTATGCGTGCTCGGAGTAAAAGCGCGTCAGCGCTTGCATCGAAGTGTGCCTGATCTGTGGGTTTTCCATCAGAATCTCGTGCTCCGCACCTTCGACCATCTGCAAAGTCCCATTGGTCCAACGGGACATCCTGTCTCGCACGGCTTCCATATCAACGATCCGTTCTTGTGTACCAAGAAGGGTGAGTGCGGGGACATTTGGCGTTGGTCTGATAGCTAGGCGATCGCATTCGATCAGTGCCTCGTTCAGCCATCCCAGTGATGGCCCGCCCAAAGCAAGATCCGGGTAGGTCTGAACCTGAGACTGCATGTAAGCAAACATCTCAGGATCTGTCGTTAGCATGTTGTCGTCAAACGGGTTATCCACGACATACGTCTCCGACGTTGTCCCCGGCGACATGACGTTTGCGAAGCCAAAGGTCCGGCTGAGACTGCTCAGAACCCAGCCCGCTTTGCGTCGGAAGGGTGTGAGGGCGATGCCCCACATGGGCCCTGTGAACGCCGCCGCTTTGACTGGCAGGTTTTCCATCAAGGCGCGCAGACCAATGCAGCCACCCATGGAGTGGCCCAAAAGATAAAACGGTCCAGACAGATCGAGGTGGTCCAGCGCATCGACAACGGCACGGACATCCTTTTGGTAGTCCGGGAAGGCGTGCACGTGGCCAACGCCGCGGTTTGACAGAAGCCGGTCACCTAGTCCCTGACCGCGCCAGTCAATCGACACCATGGCAAAACCGTCTGCCGCGAAATCAACCGCAGTGAGGCCGTATTTCTCGACGTATTCGGTGCGACCGGGAAACAGGAGAACCGTTCCCTTCGCATCGACATCCGGGCTTGCTGGCCAGACGCCGACGCGGATCTTCACACCATCTTCTGTTAGCACCCAATAGGCTGCACCGCCCGCAGGTCCGCAGGCGACATCCTCGTAAAATGGGGCCTTGGTGAGGCTCACGACAGGACGGAGCCCAGCTTCATCGCGGTGCCCATGTCGCCTTCAACGCTCAACTTGCCAGTCATGAAAGCTGTTGTCGGGTTCAGGTCGCCATCGAGAATCGATTTAAACGTTTCGGCATCGGCTTTCATGGTGCATTCCGCCTCTTCATCGGCTGCACGCACACCGTCTTGGTCAACCATGATCGAGCCTTCGTCCTCGATGACGAACTTGACGGAGCCGTCAAAACCGCCATCCATTTTCGCCGATAGAGCGGTTACAGCTTCATTAATCACGTCACTCATGGGTGGTCTCCTTGGAATGTGAGCGCAAAGGGGGTCGATTTTCCCGAATGCACCGCTAAAGTTAGAGGCGTTATGAGAGTTTCAAAACATATCCTCAACATTTTCGTTACGACATTTCTGTGCGTCGGATACTTTGCGCTTCCGGCGGCGGCGGATGAAGCAGAGCTGGATCGGCTCTTTGCCCAGTTGCAGAAACCGGAGCTGCCGGAATGGGAGCAGGTGGAAGAGAAGATCTGGCGGGAGTGGTCGGAGTCAGGTTCGGCGTCCATGGACCTGCTCTTGCAGCGCGGGCGTGAGGCGATGGAAGAAGGGAACGTGGTCGAAGCAATCGGACACTTCTCGGCACTGATCGATCATGCACCGGAATTCGCCGAGGCTTGGAATGCCCGCGCAACTGCATTTTTTCTGATCGAGGAATTTTCCTTGTCCATTGCAGATATCCGTCAGACGTTGGCCCTGAACCCACGGCATTTCGGGGCTCTGCAAGGGCTTGGGCGTATTCTGGAACAGTTGGAAGACGATCCAAACGCGCTGAAAGCCTATCAGGCCGCCTATGCTATACATCCGCATCGTCCAGAGCTAAAAGCGACGATAGATCGGCTGGAACGACAAGTGTCGGGTGAGACGCTCTAGCCCAATTTAGGCCCAACGCTCTGACATCTGAGCACTGACAAAGGCATAAGCGATGCGCGACACCGCGCGGATCACGGCGGTTCTCGGACCGACCAATACCGGCAAAACCCACTACGCAATCGAACGAATGCTCGCCCACAGAACGGGGGTGATCGGCCTGCCACTCCGTCTGTTGGCCCGCGAGGTTTATGACCGGATCGTCGCGCTGCGCGGTCCATCTGTCGTGGCCTTGGTCACCGGCGAAGAACGCATTGTACCCGAGCGCACGCAATACTGGGTATGCACCGTCGAGGCGATGCCTGAAGGGATGGGCGTCGATTTTCTTGCCATTGATGAAATTCAACTTTGCGCTGATCCGGAACGTGGCCATATCTTTACCAACCGCCTTATGAACGCCCGTGGTCTTCATGAAACACTGTTTCTGGGCGCCGAGACGATGAAAAGCGCTATCGCCGCGATGGAGCCACGGGCGCAGTTCATGAAGCGCGAGCGGTTTTCCGAACTCAGCTACACCGGGTCTAAGAAAATCAGTCGTCTGCGGCCTCGCACTGCGATCGTCGGTTTTTCGGTCGAGAACGTCTACGCTATTGCGGAACTGATCCGTCGTCAGAAGGGCGGGTGCGCCGTTGTCATGGGCGCGCTCAGCCCCCGTACACGGAACGCGCAGGTCGAATTGTACCAAAACGGTGATGTGGACTATTTGGTCGCGACGGACGCTATCGGGATGGGGCTCAACCTCGATATCAACCACGTCGCGTTCTCGGCGCTCAGTAAGTTCGACGGGCGCCGGATGCGGCCCTTGGCGCCAAATGAATTGGCGCAGATTGCAGGCCGCGCGGGGCGCTACATGCAGGCCGGGACCTTCGGCGTGACCGGAGAGGCCCGGCCTTTGGATGAAACCGTCGTCGAGGCGATCATGTCCTCGAAATTCACGCCGATCAAAAAACTGCAGTGGCGCAATGACCGGCTGGAGTTTGGCTCGCTCGATCGCCTGATCCGCGCATTGGAGCAGCCCACATCCGATAAATGGCTCAGCCGCGCCCGTGAGGCTGACGATCTATCTGCCCTGAAAGCGCTGCAGGGTATGATCGACGTGACGGCCCGTGTATCGACCCCGCAGGACGTCAAGCAGCTGTGGGATGTCTGCCGTATCCCCGACTTCAGGGGGATCTCAGCGGCGGAGCATGCAAGCCTTTTGGCGGATATTTTCGGCTACCTTCACGACGAAGGTCGGGTTCCCGATACTTGGCTTGCCCGCCAGATCGCCCGTATTGACCGAAGTGATGGCGATATCGACACGTTGTCAAAGCGCTTGGCCTACATTCGCACATGGACCTATGTGGCCCAGCGAAAGGGGTGGGTTGAGGACGAAAGCCATTGGCGCGGCGAAACCCGTGCGGTAGAAGATCGCCTGTCGGATGCGCTTCACGGCGCGCTGACCCAAAGATTTGTCGACCGGCGCACAAGTGTGCTGCTGCGCCGGTTGAAACAGAAGGAGAGCCTGGTGGCTGACGTGAACGACAAGGGTGAAGTGACGGTTGAGGGCGAGTTGATCGGCCGTCTGGATGGGTTCCGGTTCCGTCAGGATCAAACCGCCAGCGCGGAAGAGGCCAAGACCGTCCGCCAAGCCGCCCTTCAGGCGCTCGCCCCGCATTTTAATCTGCGTGCCGACAAGTTCTACAATTCGCCCGACACCGAGATGGATTTCACCGAACAGGGCGGTCTCATGTGGGGTGAAATGGCCGTCGGCAAACTGGTGAAGGGGGCTGAGCCCTTAAAACCGGGAGTGGAAGCTTTCGTAGATGACGAGGCGGGCGCTGATGTCGCCGAGAAGGTGAAGCGTCGCCTGCAACATTTCATCGACCGGAAGGTCGCCGCCGCCTTTGAGCCGATGCTGGCGATGTCGAAGGACGAAACCCTCACCGGGCTGGCAAAAGGCTTTGCATTCCAGATGTCAGAAGCACTTGGTGTCATTCCCCGCGCGCAGGTGGCCAACGACGTCAAACAGTTGGATCAGGATGCGCGCGGTCAGTTGCGCAAGCACGGCGTCCGGTTCGGTCAGTTCACAATCTTCATGCCGCTTTTGCTGAAACCGGCCCCGACACGTCTGCGCTTGGTGCTTTGGTCACTCCAGCAAGACCTCAGCGAGTTCCCCGAAGCGCCACCACCTGGATTGGTTACGGTGCCCGCCGTAAAGGATGCGCCTCAGGGGTATTACACAAACGCAGGCTATCGCTTGGCCGGAGAGCGGGCGATCCGGATCGACATGCTGGAACGTCTTGCGGATCAATTGCGCGCTGAAAATAGCCGCGCCGGGTTCGAGGCGAAAGCGGATATGCTGTCAATCACCGGAACGACGCTGGAGCAATTTGCCGATCTCATGGTTGGGCTCGGTTATAAGGCCGACCGCGCCGAGCGTCCTAAAGTGAAAGCTGCTCCCGCCGCCTCACCAGATGTGGATGCGCAGACCACATTGGCTGAAGATGAAGCTGTCGATGCACCGTCGGAAACAGCCGCGGCCCAACCTGCTGCAGAAACGGACGTCGCGCCACAGCCTGAGGCCGAGGGCGCCGCGGTGACGGAAGCTATGCCGGAAAATCAGAGCGCACCGGATGCCGACGTACAAGCGGACGCTGAACCTGAGGTTGAAGTCTTTTATACGTTTACTTGGGGCGGTAACGCGAGCGGAAACCGCAATGCAAAAGGGCGTCAAGGTGGGAAGCCGCAACATCAGGGCAAGCCACGCGGCAAACCGAAGGGCAAAGGTCCGCGTCAGGACAAAGCGCAGACCTATCAGGCCAGACCGCCGAAAAAGGAAAAGCCAATCGATCCCGATAATCCGTTTGCGGCAGCCCTTATGGGGCTGAAAGACAAATCCTGACGGACAGCCCGGATCGTATTCGCGTCGACAAATGGCTCTGGCAGGCGCGATTTTTCAAAACCAGAACGCTTGCCGCTAAGCAAGTCACCAGCGGGCATGTGCGGATTAACGGGGAAAAGACTGACAAGGCCGCGGCCAAGATCGGCCCAGGGGACACGCTGACCTTTCCCCAAGGATCAATCATTCGCGTTGTAGAGGTTGTTTTGTGTGGCGCGCGCCGTGGGCCTGCGCCCGAGGCCCAGACCCTTTACCTCGACAAGACGCCCCCACAGGAAAGCGTTCCAAAATCACCGGGTTTCGATGGAAAAGGTAGGCCAACAAAGAAAGATCGCCGCAGTCTTGATCTTTCCCGCCGTGGGCCGCTTGCATGATTGTAAAAGCCGGATTACCTAAACGGCTGCGAGCTTATTTGGACATCATCTATGACCTACATCGTCAACGACGCCTGCATCTCCTGCAAATACACCGATTGCGTAGAGGTGTGTCCGGTTGATTGTTTCTACGAAGGCGAGAACATGTTGGTCATTCATCCGGATGAATGCATCGATTGCGGCGTGTGTGAGCCTGAATGTCCGGCAGACGCCATTCGCCCCGATACGGAGCCGGATGCGGAGAAGTGGGTCGAGTTCAATCGCAAGTACTCCGAAATATGGCCGGTGATTATCACGAAGAAAGATCCGCTCCCCGACGCTGAAAAGCGCGACGGCGAAGAAGGAAAGCTGGAGAAATACTTCTCCGAAGCGCCAGGCGAGGGTGGCTGATTCGGCATCCAAACCGCTGTGAAAGGCCGGAATAAGTTCAGCAAAAGCAGCGTGATGACCCCTGAAATGTCAGCGCCGCTTCCGCAGACGCTATTTTTATGATATATATATGACAAGGGTTTGGCCTGCGCATTGGATCCGCAATGGCCTCTCACGCTAAAACTGAATTCAGATTGACCGGGGGGCAGTCCTCCGGCCTGTCTGTTTCGCTGTGAAAGAAGGGCGTTCCCGGTGGGGGAACGATCATTTATGAGCAAGAAAAAACAAGACTTCAGCCCTAACGAATATGTTGTGTATCCGGCTCATGGGGTGGGCCAGATCGTTTCGATCGAAAGCCAGGAAATCGCAGGCATTGAGCTGGAATTGTTTGTTATCTCATTCGAGAAAGACAAAATGACCTTGCGCGTTCCGACCCATAAGGCAACGGAAGTGGGTATGCGCCCGCTCAGCTCGCCCGATCTGGTGTCGCAGGCGTTCACGACGCTGAAAGGTAAAGCGCGCGTGAAGCGGGCCATGTGGTCTCGCCGTGCGCAGGAATATGAGCAAAAAATCAATTCTGGTGATCTTATCGCGATTGCCGAGGTTGTGCGTGACCTGCATCGCCACGGGGATCAGCGCGAACAGAGCTATTCCGAGCGTCAGTTGTACGAAGCAGCGCTGGAGCGTCTCACCCGCGAGATTGCGGCTGTAAACGGCGCCGATGAGCCGTCCGCACAAAAGCAAATTGACGATGTTCTGATCAGTCGCGCAGCCTGATCTAGCTATGGAAGTAAGAAGAACCGCGCCTGCCTAGCAGGGGCGGTTTTTTCATGAGCTCAGCGAGGAAGCGATCGAAACCAGCACGGCTAACTCGACGATTTGCTGTGTTGCACCCAATACATCGCCCGTTTGTCCGCCAATTTTCGCACGAGCCAAATAGAAACATCCAGCCGTCGCAAGTCCCGCAAACAGTACCGCTCCGAAGCCGGCAAAAAGCGCAAATGCCGTCGCCAGGCCTATCGCGACGACCGTTGTGTCGATCTCAGGGCGACCGGTAGTGTGTGAAAGCCCGTCTTGCCGTGCGGGGGGCAACAGAACCATCACGCCGACCATTGCGCCGCGTGAGACGATAGCAGCCGCACAAATCGCGAAGATGTAGCCGTCCGCTGCCAAAATTTCTGACAAGGCCGCCCAGCGTCCCAAGAGGCTTAGGCCCAATGCAATCACGCCATAAGCGCCGATCCGGCTGTCCTTCATGATCTCTAGGCGCCGTGCTGTGTCCCAACCACCCCAGAACCCATCGGCGCAATCAGCCAACCCATCTTCGTGCATCGCGCCGGTCGTCATAATGCCAACGAAAAGCACGCAGATCGCCGCGAGCGGCGCAGACAGGCCGATAATCAGAGCAAAAGCCCCGACCAGTGCTGCCAAAAGCGCAACACTCGCACCGGCAATCGGGTAGGCCCATACGGCACGGGCTGCGGGTTTGTCACCTTCCCAGTCGGGTTGGGGCAGCGGCAGACGGGTCAGAAGGCTGAACGCCATCAGAAGCTCATTCCAACGGGCAGAGAAAATGTCGTTTTTTGCTGTCACCCCATCGTCCTCGCCCTTTTGATCCCCCATCCTCCGGCGTAAAGAGGACGCACCGAAATTTCAATTGTTCTCAAGGGTATCCATGACCGCGCCGTTCCAGACACTTGCCGAGTTCCGTGACATACTTGCCCGCCAACCTCACGCCGACAGCGAGGCACTGACCGCTGCTGCGGACCGCAACGGTCAGCTTACAAAACCTCCGGGCGCCTTGGGCAGGATAGAGGACATTGCAATCTGGTACGCGTCATGGCGTGGAACAGCCGCACCAACCATCGACAGAACGCAAATGGTGGTTTTCGCAGGCAATCACGGGGTAACGGCCCAAGGTGTTTCGGCTTTTCCCTCTGAAGTCACGGCACAGATGGTCATCAATTTTCAGCACGGTGGTGCGGCGATCAACCAGCTTTGCGAGGCCAACGGGGCGACGCTTGATGTACATGCCTTGGATCTCGACACGCCCACCGCTGACTTCACGCAAGAACCTGCGATGACCGAACAGGAATGCATTTCGGCGTTGACGACCGGTTGGAACGCCGTCGATGCGGAGGCGGATCTGTTTGCCACGGGCGAAATGGGGATTGGCAACACGACCAGTGCGGCGGCAATTGCGGCGGCCCTGTTTGGCGGACCGGCTGAGACCTGGACTGGTCGCGGTACCGGGGTCGACGATGCCGGGTTTGCCAACAAGGTGCGGGTGGTAAACGAGGGGCTTAGCCGCCACGAACGTATTTTGAATGACCCGCTGGGGGTTCTAAAATGCCTTGGCGGTCGGGAAATTGCCGCCATGGCCGGTGCAATCGCGGCTGCCCGCGCCAAACGCATTCCTGTGGTGTTGGATGGCTTTATCTGTACCGCTGCGGCAAGCGTGCTTGAGCGGGCTCAAGAGGGTGCTTTGGACCACGCCATTTCTGCACATCTGTCCGCCGAGGGTGCCCATCGGAAGATGCTCACCACCCTTGGAAAAGAGCCACTGCTTGATCTTGGCCTGCGCCTCGGCGAAGGGTCTGGCGCGGCTCTGGCCATCGGCCTCATCAAAAGCGCGGTTGCCTGTCATGCTGGCATGGCGACCTTTGCAGAGGCGGGCGTTGCAACCGGCTAGGCTGCGCCTTCCGCTTCCTCTTCCGCGATAACCCGCACCATCGCGGCCTCAAGTTCCCGGTTAAGCTCTTTCGAACGGGCGATGTAGGCGTCGTTCTTCTCGATGGGTACATTCGGATCCCAAAGCCGTGCCAGATCCGCCATTGCTGCCCTGTCCATCTTGAAGAAAGTCACCTCCTGCTCGTGGGCGTCATGCTCGGTCATGCCCAGCTCTTCCAGCACATAGCGTCCGGCCCGGAGCGAGCTGTCGAACATCTCGCGCACGATATAATCGGCGCCTGCCGCATAAAGCTTGTAGGTATGAACCCTGTCGCGGGCGCGGGATATGATCTTGATGTCCGGACGTTCTTTTCGGGCATATTCGGTCAACTGGATCGCAGCATCGGGGTCGTCGAGAGCCACGACCAGTACTTTCGCCTCCTTCAGACCTGCCGCGTGCAGCAGTTCCGGGCGGGTTGGATCACCGAAGAACCCCTTGAACCCGAACCGCCGCATCAACTCGATCATCTTCAGATCATGATCAAGCACGGTCGTTTTGTAGCCTGAGTGCTGGACCAAGCGATTAACCACCTGACCGAACCGGCCAACGCCCGCGATGATAACGGCCTGTCGGTCGTCTATCTCATCTGGCGCAATAGCGTCTGCAACATCTCCCATTCGTAGAACAAGTTTGTCATGGAGAATGAAAAGCAACGGCGTCAGCAGCATTGAGAGAGCAACGACCAGCAGCATCGTCTGAGACAACTCGGTAGAGATTACATCTTGTTGTACTGACAGGCTGATCAGCACGAAGCCAAATTCACCCGCTTGCGCAAGGCTGAGGACAAAGAGCATTCTGTCCTTCTTGGGCATCCGAAAGATGAATGACAACAGCAGAAGAACGCTTGCTTTGATCGCCATAAGGCCAAGCGTAATTGCGATAATTCTGAAGGGGTCACCTGCCAGTACCTCGAAGTTAATGCCCGCCCCAACTGTTATGAAGAACAATCCAAGCAATAGTCCCTTGAATGGCTCAAGGTCAGCCTCAAGTTCGTGACGAAACTCGCTGTTTGCGAGGACCACACCGGCCAGAAAAGTCCCGAGGGCCGGGGACAGTCCAACCATCAGCATCAAGACAGCGACGCCCACGACGAATAGCAGCGAGACGGCGGTGTACATCTCCCGCAGGCGGGCCCAGTTGATGTAGCGAAAAATCGGTCTGGTCAGAAAATGACCGCCGAGGATCACGAAGATGATCGCCCCCATTGTGACAGCCGTGACACCCCAGGCAGGTAGATTTTCGACGATGGTCATCAGGTTTTCGGCGGTTCCGGTGGCACTGCCTTCCGTACCATCGCTTGTGGCCTCAGCTCCGTGACCGCCGGACCCGTGACCACCACCATTGTCATTATGAGTTCCGGACAGGGCCAAAAGCGGGAACAGCGCCAGCATAGGAATAACTGCGATATCCTGCGTCAGCAGTACGGAAAATGAGGATCGGCCACCGCCGGTTTGCATCAACCCTTTTTCACTGAGGGTTTGCAGCACAATTGCGGTGGATGACAACGCAAGTGTCAGGCCGATCGCAGTCGCTACACTCCAGTGAAGACCCATCGCGTAGGCCGCGAGCCCGATCAGTGCCGCGCTGAGCGTTACTTGCAGCCCCCCTAATCCCAAAAGGCGTGCACGCATATCCCACAGGGCGCGGGGCTCCAGTTCAAGTCCGATGAGAAACAGCATCATAACGACGCCGAATTCGGCGAAGTGCTGCAAGCTCTCTGTTTCTGAGCCGACCAGGCCTGCAACAGGCCCAATTACGATGCCAGCGATCAAGTAACCCAGAACAGAACCAAGCCCTAACCTGACGGCGATTGGCACCGCTGCGCAAGCCGCCAGCAAATAGATAGTGGATTGGAAAAGAAAGGATTCCATGATGTCTGCCCCATCGGTTTCAGTGTTAACCTAAGACATACCGGTCGGCAGCAATAGGGCCTAGGCGGGCAGGGGAGCATCTTCCTTGATCTGATCCATCACGATCTGGCTTTGGACACGCGCGACGGCGGGATGCGGCAGAAGTCTGTCTTGGACCAATCGGTTGAGCGCCGCCAAATCCGTGCAGAACACGCGGAGCAAATAATCCGCCTCTCCGGTCAGGGTCCATGCGGCGATAATCTCTGGCTGTAGTTCCGTGAGACGCAAGAATGACTTGTGTGTTTCTGGGGTGTGAGCCGTCGTTTGAACCTGAATGAAGGCCTGAACCGTCAGATCCAGCTTTCCTGCATCCAGCCGCGCGCGATATCCGGTAATGTAGCCCTCCGTCTCAAGCCGTTGTCGCCGCCGCCCCACTTGGGATGCAGACAGGTTCAAGCTTTCCGATAGCGCGTGCGTCGTGAGGTCCGCGTCGCGCTGAAGCGCGCGAAGAAGCGCCAGATCGGTGGGGTCAAGTTTAGACATGCGGAACTTTCGCGCTATTCTGATCATTTGCCATAATTATCCGCATCCGCCGGATATTGCGCAAGCCATATGCGCGGTTCCCCCGCACCGCGTGCTCTATTCTCTTAGAAACTGCACCAAGAGGAGATTTGATCATGGGTCCGTTCCCCCACAATGCCCCCAAAGCAACGATTACGTCGGACAATCCCGCGGGAACCGATGGATTTGAGTTTGTGGAATTTGCGCACCCGGATCCGAATGCACTGCGCGACGTGTTTCAGAAAATGGGCTACGTCCACACGGCGACTCACAAGACTAAAGCAATCGAACTCTGGCAGCAGGGGGACATTACTTACATTCTCAACGATGAACCGAACAGCCATGCGCGCGATTTTGTGGAAATCCACGGACCCTGCGCGCCGTCGATGGGGTGGCGTGTCGTGGACGCAGATCATGCGTTGAAGCACGCCGTTGCAAAAGGGGCAGAGGTTTACGAAGGGCCCGGCAAATCCCTTGATGTGCCCGCAATTGTCGGGATCGGTGGCAGCCTCATCTATTTCATCGAAGATTACTACGAGGCCAACCCGTACAACACTGAGTTTGAGTGGATCGACAAAGCTCATCCCGAAGGCGTCGGCTTCCATTATCTCGATCACCTGACCCACAACGTTCATAAGGGCAACATGGACATCTGGTTCAAATTCTATGGTGATATCTTTAATTTCCGCGAAATCCGGTTCTTCGACATCGAAGGCAAACACAGCGGACTTTTGTCACGGGCGTTGACCTCACCCTGTGGTCGTATCCGCATTCCGATCAACGAAGATCGGGGAGAGACAGGCCAGATCGTAGAATATCTCAAACGCTACAATGGTGAGGGTATTCAGCACATCGCGGTGGGTGCGAAGGATATCTACGCGGCAACCGATGAAATCGCAGCGCGGGGGCTGAAGTTCATGCCGGCCCCGCCCGATACCTATTATGAGTTGAGCCACGAGCGTGTGCAGGGTCACACCGAGGCGCTCGAGAAGATGAAAAAGCACGGCATTCTCATTGATGGTGAGGGTGTCGTCGATGGAGGGGAGACAAAGATCCTGCTTCAGATTTTTTCGAAGACGGTCATCGGTCCGATTTTCTTTGAGTTCATTCAGCGCAAGGGCGACGAAGGGTTCGGTGAAGGGAACTTCAAGGCGCTTTTCGAGTCCATCGAAGCGGACCAGATTGCCCGAGGTGTGCTTGAGGCAAGCTAGGCTGTGTTGCTGAATGTCGCAGCAAGGAACCTGCCGTTCGAACGGGCGTTGTTCCCAGCATACTGCTTGGGAGAGACAGAATGGCTAAGGTTGAAATCGTATTTTTTTCTGCTGAAGGACATACTGCGCGGCAGGCTAAGGCGGTTGCTGATGGCGCGCGCGGGCATGCGGATGTAAGGGTCTGGTCCCTTGATGCGGATGGCAACATTCCGGATATGCTTTGGGAGACGCTGGAAAAAGCCGACGCGATTATTTTTGGAAGTCCAACCCATATGGGCGGGCCCGCGTGGCAATTTAAAAAATTTGCCGACCTCTCGTCGGAGGTCTGGCACCAGCGCGGGTGGCAGAACAAACTGGCGGGTGGCTTCACAACGTCTGCATCGACCAACGGAGATAAGAACGAAACGCTGAACTACTTCATCACGTTTGCCAATCAGCACGGGATGCTTTGGGTGTCTCTTGGTCAACCTGCAGCAAACAAGCAGGAAAATGGGCCAGATGACATGAACTGGACCGGCGCAAATGGCGGCGCGATGGCGATTTCGCCCGCAAACAGTGATCCGTCAGAGGCGCCCCGCAGCGGCGACCTTGAAAGCGCGCGGGCGTATGGCGCGCGCATCGCACAAATGGCGAGCCGCGTTGAGGCTGCGTAATCCTCAGCTTACAAACGAAAAATTCTTTGACAGCGGAAGTTCACGTGGTCGGGTTCCGGTGAGATCAAACACCGCGTTTGCCAAAGCCGGTGCGGCGGGCGGAAGTCCGGGTTCCCCCACGCCACCCATGTGTGTGTTGGTTTCGCGAATTTCGACGGCGATCTCGGGGCAAGTATTGATGCGCATCGCGTCGTAATCCGGGAAGTTTTCCTGAACGACCTGACCGTTTTCGAAGGTGATTTCGCCCCAGATTGCAGCAGAGAGACCGTAGATGAGGCCCGACGACATCTGCGCACGAATGATCTCCGGGTCCAGGGCCCGCCCCACGTCACAGGCAATCCATGCATTCGTGACCCGAATGGCGCCGTCCTCATCGCGCACTTCAATGATTTCGGCAACTGGCGTTCCGAAGGAATAGGTCAATGCGACCCCACGGCCTGTGTCGGGACCTGTTTGCCCAGTCCAATCTGACATTTCCTTCACTTTTTGCAGCAGCATGGCAGAGGGTTCGTGTTCGCGCGCGGCAAGCTCTTTCCGAAATTCAAGCGGGTCCCGCGCCGCGGCATGGGCCATCTCATCAATAAAGCTCTCCATGAAAAACGCATTGTAGGAATTGCCCACAGAGCGCCAGAACCCGATCGGCACCTCAAGATCCGCGAAATGCCCCTGGTATCGGAAATTCGGAATGCCGTAAGGCTGATCGAACGCGCCTTCCACGTGGCCTTTATCCGGCCCGGGTGGCGCGAACCCAGCTAGTCTGAGGGAGCTTTGGCGCGTCACTGACGGGGCGGAAACGGCGCCTGACAGCGCTTTGATCTGCCCCTCCTCCACGACTCCTTCGAACCGCGCCAGAGCCGCTGGGCGATAAAAATCATGGCGCATGTCTTCTTCACGTGACCAAGTGACCTTGATGGGCGTGCCCGGTACGGCCTTCGCGACGAGGGCCGCATATCGCGAAAAATCGAACTCACCCCGTCTGCCGAACCCGCCACCCAAGAAGGGGGTGATGACCTCTACCGCGTCTTTATCGAGACCAACGGCCTCGGCGCATTTGTCACGCGTGATTAAGGGGGCCTGATTGCCTGACCAGATTGTCAGCGCATCCCCGGTATAGAGCGCCGTCGCGTTCATCGGTTCCATCGTCGCATGAGCCAGCCACGGCACACTGTAGGCGGCGGTGACCTTCTCGGTGGCTTCCGCAAGAACCGTTTCCACATCACCGTCGTCGCGCAGCGTAGAGTTCGGTTTGCTCTCGAACCCGGCCTCAATCACCGTCAGCAGCTCTTTCGTGCTGGGCGGGTAGGGGGCAGGCGCCCACGTGATTTGAACAGCGTCGGTCGCCTTCATAGCGAGCCATGTGTTCGTGGCGACAACCGCGACACCGTTGTCGAAAGGAATGATCTCTTCGACACCGGCCATTTTACGGGCATCTGTATCGTCATAGCTTTCGACTGGCGCGCCGAGATTGGGGTTGATGCGGATCGCAGCAAACTTCATGCCGGGCAGTCGAACGTCGGCGCCAAATTCCGCGGTCCCCGTGGCTTTCGCGCTCTGGTCCTTGCGCGGCATGCTTTGACCCAGATAGCGCCACGTTGACGGATCGCGCAGTTCTAACGAGCGCGGCGTATCCAGCAATGCGGCCTCTGGCGCGAGATCGGCGTAGGACAGCATCGTGCCATCTGCCGCAATCACATGACCGGCGCGCGTTTCGAGTGTATCCACACCAGCACCCAATTGGTTGGCCGCCGCCATTTTCAACGTCTCGCGCGCAGTGGCCCCTGCCATGCGCATTTTCTCATAGCCGTCGATTGTCGAGGTCGATCCACCGGTTACTTGCAGGCCCATCATCTTCGCCATCACAGCGGAAGACACTTTGAGCCTCGTTTGGAAATCGGTCTCGGCATAGTCGCGAAACGGCATGGCAAGCCCCATGATGGCGCCGTTAAAATACGCCTGATCGCCGGGCCCGTGCATCACCTTTACGCTGTCCCAGGCGACGTCCAACTCCTCCGCGACCATTGCTGCCAAGGTTGTGTGGATCCCCTGACCCATTTCGGCGCGCGGGGTGATGATGGTCACGCCGCTCTGGTCTATGATGAGATACGGATTAAGGCTGGTTTGCCCCTCGGCCGGGCGCAGAGGATTGGGCAGTTCGCGCCGCGCTTGGTAGACGCCGAACGCCACGCCGCCAGCTACCGCGGCAGATGCAACAAGCAAGGTTCTTCGGGTGATTTTTCCCACGCGGCTCATCTCAGGCACCCCCCATCACTTTCGCCGCGTCCTTAATGGCCGCCCGAATGCGCGGGTACGTGCCACACCGGCACAGATTGCCCGCCATAGCGTCATCTATATCGGCGTCGGTTGGATTTGATATTTCTTGTAGCAGTGCCGCAGCCTGCATGATTTGGCCGGACTGACAATATCCGCACTGCGCCACTTGGTGCCTGACCCAAGCCTCTTGCACCGCACTCATGGCATCTGGCGTGCCGTGCCCCTCGATTGTCGTGACTTCACCCCAGACGTCGCCGAGCCCCACCTGACAAGACCGCACGGCCTCTCCATCAATATGAACCGTGCACGCACCGCATGCGGCGACGCCGCAGCCGAACTTGGTTCCGGTTAAACCGATCTCATCGCGCAATACCCAGAGAAGGGGCACGTCCTCCGGCAAATCGACCGTGTGAGAAGTGCCGTTGATGGTGAGTGTGGTTGTCATTGCTCAGCCCCAGAATTGAACCGCTTGGTTTAGTATAAGCCCGGTGCGTGATGGTGCCAATGCGTTTCTAACTAAGGTGCTTTTCCATGCGAAAGTTCAGAATGTCGCGGCCATTGCGATGGACAGTCTGCGGGGTCAACGTTGTCCAACCCTGACGTGCAAAGAAAGACCGTGCCAGATGGCTCGCCTCTGTCGTCAGGTGGTCGATCTTGGCGGCGCGGGCCCAGTTTTCTAAAGCTGTATAGAGCTTTTCTGCAACCCCCTGTCCCATGAAGGAGGGCAGGACATAGGCCATGTCGAGATACCCGTTTTTTGCAATACTCATGAAACCAATGATCCGTCCCTCGCGCTCGGCAATCAATGTATGGTGGAGTGACAGCCGCTCGCCCCACCGTTCTGGCACTTTCTCGCTTGCCGCCCATGCAGCAAGGTCTGCTTCGCTATAAAGGGTGGCTGCGCCTCGACGTACTGCTTCGAAGAAGACTTTATAGGTGGCGGAACTGTCGGTAGGACGAAACGTACGCAGAGCTACGTGACGCGCGCCCGAACCCGATATGCGTCCCGATCCCAAAGCCCGTCCTCCATGATGCGGTGCAGCGTGGATGCTGCAGTCAAGATATCCTGCTCCCCGATGTAAAGCGGCGTGATGCCGAACCGCAAGATATCCGGCGCCCGAAAATCGCCAATCACCTTTTGGGCAATCAGCGCTTGCATGATGGCATAGCCTTCGGGGTGCGAGAAAGAAACCTGGGAGCCGCGCCGATCAGCATCACGCGGCGAAACAAGCACGAGATCGGGGCATGTGCGTTCAACTTCGGCAATAAAAAGCTCAGACAAGTCAATCGCGCGGGCCCGGACCGTATCCATATCGACGTGATCCCAGACGTCCAGCGCAGCCTCCAATGCGGCCAGCTGAATGACCGGCGGTGTCCCCACACGCATCCGCTCAACACCGGACGCGGCCCGGTAGGAGAGGTCAAAGGCGAAAGGACTTTCGTGACCGAGCCAGCCGGACAACGCGGGTGTGACCTCATTCGCGTGTCTGGGCGCAACGTAGATAAAGGCCGGACCGCCGGGGCCGGAGTTGAGATATTTATAGCTGCAACCGACCGCAAAATCTGCGCCGACTTCAGCCAGATTGACAGGCACAGCCCCCGCAGAGTGTGCAAGGTCCCATACAGTGACGATGCCTTTCTCATGTGCGCGGCGTGTCAGATCGGCCATGTCATGCATGCGGCCGGTGCGATAATCGACCTGAGTCAGCATCAGGATCGCAACACTTTCGTCTAGGGCATGTTCAATGGCATCCGGGTCCACCAATTTGAGAGACAGTCCCTTGTCCAGTGATCGGATCAGCCCTTCGGCCATGTAAAGATCGGAGGGAAAGTTGCCTGTGTCGGACACTATGACCTTGCGGCCGGGCTGCATCTCAAGCGCCGATGCAAGGGCCTGATAGACCTTAATGGATAAGGTGTCGCCCATCACCACATGCCCAGCTTCGGCACCGACCAACCGACCGATGCGATCGCCGACCCGGCTGGGCTGCTCCATCCAGCCCGCCTTGTTCCAGCCAGTGATCAGCATTTCGCCCCACTGGTCTCGGATCATCTCATCCACGCGGTCTTGTGCGTGATGGGGCAGGGGGCCCAGCGAATTGCCGTCCAGATAGATGACACCGTCCGGCAGATGAAACATCGCCCGTGTTTTGTCGAAAATACTCATTGGGCCTCGGATTTTTTGTCTTTTGGGGCGGCCCGCCTTTTGCTCAGAACTCACCGCCGGAGATCTGGATTGCCTGACCGTTTACGCTTTCTGATCCAGGGCCGCAAAGCCAAAGAGCCGCTTGTGCAACTTCGGACGGTTCGATCAGGCGACCATGGGGATTGGCACCCAGCACGACCTGGTTCGCCTCGTCCTCTGACATGCCCGTGCGGGCCATGATCCGCTTGATGTTCTGTGGAACAATCGCGGTGTCCACATAGGCCGGGCAGATCGAATTGAATGTGATAGGTGCTCCTAGGTAGTCGGCGGCGAGCCCACGCATCAGCCCGGTCATGCCATGTTTGGAGGCCGTGTAGGCCGCGGCACCCTTCAGTCCCCGAAGGCCAGCGATGGAGGAGATGGCAATTACACGCCCCCAATCGGTCCTTGCCCGCGCGTTGAGTGCGGCCCGCGTGATTAGAAATGTTCCGGTCAGATTTATTTCAATGATGCGGTGCCAGTCCTCCAGACTGGTCTTGGGGATGGCACCGCCCTCTGCGATCCCGGCATTCGCGACCGTGATATCGACCACGCCCTTGGACGCGACGGCAGAAGCAAAACCGCTTTCAACTGAGTGTTCGTCACTCACATCCATGACAATCGGGTTTAAATCATAGGTTTTTGCAGCGTCCTCAAGAACATCCCGTCGCCGTCCCGTGATCGTGACGTCCGCTCCGACACCTTTGAGTGCTGTTGCAATCGCTAAACCAATTCCCGTGCCACCGCCTGTGACCAAGGCATGTTTCCCACTCAGATCCATCTCATCTCCTTGTCTTGAGGAAAGCTTATCGTACTGGACATCTGCGTCCAGCGGGTCATGTTCGACAATTGCGACGTTACGTCCACGAATTTTTCTTGCGCACGCCGCTGACTCTGACGGTATCGGGTGATATGAGCAGCGCCGATTGCAAATAATGGTTAAAAACCAAGACGAAGGGGACCGTGATGAAGATCGGGGCACCGAAAGAGACCTACACTGGCGAAAATCGGGTGGCGATGACGCCCGATAGTGCGCAACAAATTCAAAAGCTTGGCCACGATTGCCTGATCGAGACAGGTGCAGGCCTGAACGCGGGATTTACCGATGACGCGTATAAAGAAGCGGGCGTCGAGGTGGTCAAAACGGCTGCTGCACTTTGGAAAGCAGCGGATGTCGTTGTAAAAGTTCGCCAGCCAGATGCGAGCGAATCCAAGCGGCTGCGCGAAGGGCAGACGCTAATCTCTTTCTTCAACCCTGCAGCCAATGAAAAAGCCATGGCCGACGCCGCCAAGAAAGGTGCGAACGTCATCGCCATGGAGATGGTGCCACGCATCAGTCGCGCTCAGAAAATGGATGCGCTCAGTTCGATGGCCAATATCGCGGGCTACCGGGCGGTTATTGAGGCCGGTAACAACTTTGGACGTTTTTTCACCGGGCAGGTGACGGCAGCGGGTAAAGTCCCCCCAGCCAAAGTGCTGGTCATCGGTGCGGGTGTCGCAGGGCTGGCGGCCATCGGAACGGCGACATCTCTTGGCGCGATCACCTATGCATTCGACGTGCGCCCGGAAGTGTCCGAACAGATCGAATCCATGGGGGCAGAGTTCGTCTTCCTTGATTTCGAAGACACGCAGGACAGCTCAGCGTCTGGCGGATATGCGGCACCTTCCAGTCCCGAGTTTCGAGAAAAGCAACTCGAGAAGTTCCGTGAGATGGCGCCCGAGATCGACATCGTCATCTGCACGGCGCTGATCCCTAACCGCGAAGCGCCAGAGCTTTGGACCGAAGACATGGTCAAAGCGATGAAGCCCGGTTCGGTCATTGTCGACCTCGCCGCCGAGAAGGGCGGCAACTGCAAATTGACGGTGATGGACGAGAAGATTGTCACCGACAATGATGTCACGATCATCGGCTACACGGATTTCCCAAGCCGGATGGCGGCACAGGCTTCCACGCTCTACGGCAACAACATTCGTCACATGCTTACGGATCTGACGCCTGAAAAGGACGGTCAGATCGTTCACAACATGGAAGACGATGTGATCCGGGGCGCGACGGTCACCTATGACAAAGAAGTGACCTATCCACCGCCGCCGCCCAAGGTCTCGGCTATCGCGGCGGCGCCGAAGAAAGAGCCTGCCAAGGAACTGACGCCGGAAGAAAAGAAGGCGCAGGAAGTCGCGGCTTTTGCCAAGGAGACACGCCTTCAGGTCACGCTGATTACCGTCGGCGCTGTTTTGTTGCTGTCCGTGGGCCTTGTAGCGCCGGCCAGCTTTATGCAGCACTTCATTGTTTTCGTTCTCTCGGTCTTTGTGGGCTTCCAGGTGATCTGGAATGTCTCCCACGCGCTGCACACGCCATTGATGGCGGTGACGAACGCAATCTCCTCGATCATCATTCTGGGCGCGCTTTTGCAGATGGGCTCCGGTTCGATACTCGTGATCCTGCTTGCCGGGATTTCTGTCTTCATGACCGGGATCAATATTTTCGGCGGCTTCCTCGTGACACGGCGCATGCTCGCCATGTTCCAGAAATCCTAAGGAGTAGCGGATCATGGACTTCGGATTTACCACTGCCGCTTACGTTGTCGCGGCTGTCCTTTTCATTCTGTCGCTGGGTGGGCTTTCTGGTCAGGAGAGCGCCAAGCGCGCTGTCTGGTACGGCATTGCCGGTATGGCACTGGCAGTGTTCGCCACGCTGATCGGGCCGGGGTCGGGGCTTTGGCTCGCGTCACTGGTCCTTCTGGGCGGAGGCGGCATCATTGGCTATCAGCTTGCCTCCAAGGTCGAGATGACCCAGATGCCGGAGCTGGTCGCAGGAATGCACGCGATGGTGGGCCTTGCTGCCGTTTTCGTGGGCTTTAACGCCGACTGGACAATCGGCCTGGTCGACGCAGCCCAGACATCCGGTGAGCCGGTGGTCGGCTACTTCGCAGAGCTTGTAGCCAAGAAAACTCAGGTGGAGATCAATATCCTGCGGGTTGAGCTGTTCCTCGGGATCTTTATCGGTGCAATCACTTTCACTGGTTCGGTCGTGGCCTACGGCAAGCTGTCAGGACGTCTGACCAGTGCGGCTGAAAAGCTGCCTGGTGGTCATATGCTGAACGCGGCAGCCGCTGGTTTGTCCCTGCTGTGCTTGATTTGGTACTTCAACACGGGTGGTTTCTTCCCGCTCTTTCTGATGACGCTGGCCGCGCTTTTCATCGGCTACCATCTAATCATGGGCATCGGTGGTGCCGACATGCCGGTGGTTGTTTCGATGCTGAACAGCTATTCCGGTTGGGCCGCGGCTGCGATCGGTTTCTCACTGGGCAATGACCTTCTGATCGTGGTGGGGGCGCTTGTCGGGTCGTCCGGTGCGATCCTCAGCTACATCATGTGCAAGGCCATGAACCGGTCCTTCGTATCGGTTATTCTCGGCGGCTTCGGCGGTACCAGCGGCCCCGCCATGGAGGTCGAAGGCGAGCAGGTTTCGATTGATGCAGACGGTGTGGCCACAGCATTGAACGAGGCGGATAGTGTCATCATCGTGCCAGGTTACGGGATGGCGGTTGCGCAGGCGCAAAACGCGGTGTCGGAACTGGTCAAGAAGTTGCGGGCGCAGGGCAAGGAGGTTCGGTTTGCGATCCATCCCGTTGCCGGTCGTTTGCCGGGCCACATGAACGTTCTTTTGGCAGAAGCGAAGGTTCCCTACGACATCGTGTTAGAGATGGACGAAATTAACGAAGATTTCCCATCGACTGACGTTGCGATCGTGATAGGATCAAATGACATCGTGAACCCGGCCGCACAGGATGATCCGAATTCGCCGATTGCAGGGATGCCGGTTCTGGAAGTCTGGAAAGCCAAGCAGGTGTTCGTGTCCAAACGTGGACAGGGCACCGGTTACTCCGGCATCGAGAACCCGCTTTTCTTTAAGGATAACACACGGATGTTCTACGGTGACGCAAAAGCATCGCTTGATACGCTGTTACCAAAGATCGACTGAAGACCACCTTCAAACACTAAACTGCCCCGTCATCTCGGCGGGGCATTTTTTTTCGACGGAAACCGTGGCTGCCCCCGTTTGATGATCATACATCATCTACGGAGATACCTATGAGACATCTTTTCATTCTTGCTTTTGCCATGACCTTGCCAGCGCTTTCACCTGCATTCGCGGATAACGGCGGGCCACTCGATCGGCTTGAGGATCGGGCGGATCGCCGTGAAAATCGGATTGATCGCGCTGTGGACAACGGTCCACTTGATCGGTTGGAAGACCGCGTGGACCGCCGCGAAGATCGTCGTGACCGACTGGGCATCAAGGGCTCGCGGGCGGTTGATCGCCACGAACGCCGCAGCATCCGACGCATTCGGAATGCAAGGTTCAACTAGGACATCGCGCGTGCCCTTCGACCGAATGGGCCGAAGGGCACGCGTTTCCAATGGGCTAAAGCGTGTGCCGTGGCATACTGAATAGCGCGGAAAATCTATTAATTTCTGTATTTTACTCGGAGACGTGGTGGCCTATGTGCTATTGCCATGACTGATATGGCACCCGCGATCACCACCATCGAAGACCATCCTCTGCGCTATGCGCTGGCAAACGAGCTGCATGCGCGCCCATTTCCGACGCTCGATGCGCCCTGTGGCGCCGTTTATCTTGCCATCAAGCGGCCAGAGGGGGCTGCGGCGCGGGACAAGGATGCAGATCGCCAGCATCTTACCCAATTGCTTGACCGGTTTGGCGCGACGCATCCTCAACCGGGGGCAACGCACTGGTTTGGTGATCTAGGAAAGCACAAGCTAAAATGGGAACAGCACACCGAGTTTGTAACCTACACGCTCTTCGTGGACCAAGTTGAGGAGCGTCCGTTCAACGGACAGATTTTCAGTCATTTACCGACAGACTGGTTGGCGAAGGCGCCTGGCGTTCGGATCACGTCTGCCCTGATCCGCGTCGAAGAAATGCAGGACGAGACCGAGATCGTCAGCCGCCTGACCGATTGGTTCGTCCCCGAAAGTCTGGCCGTCAGCCGTGTGCTGGATGGCTCTGCCGTGATTGCCGGTGATTTCCGCATTGACGCGGCAGGTCACATGCGGTTCGCGGCGTTTACCACCCCGGATTGCGGCGCACGCCGGATCGGGCGGATTGTGCAGCGCTTGTGCGAGATCGAGACCTACAAAACCATGTCGATGCTGGGACTCGCGCGGTCGCGCGATCTGGGCCCTCGGATGGGGGCGTTGGACAACGAACTCACAGGTCTGATGTCCTCTATGACCGGCAAGATGGCCCAGCCGGAAGAAACGCTCGACAGCCTTCTGGCGATTTCAGCCGAATTGGAAAACATGCTGGCGCAGTCCTCCTTCCGATTTGGGGCAACCGGCGCCTATGAAGCGATCGTCAACCAGCGAATCGATGTGCTGCGGGAAGAACGCTACACAGGCCGCCAGACCTTCGCAGAATTCATGATGCGCCGATTTGACCCTGCGATGCGGACCGTCAAATCTACGGAACGCCGACTGCAGACCATGGCCGAGCGGGCAATTCGGGCGGGTGATCTGCTTCGAACTCGTGTCGATGTAGAGCGATCTGCCCAGAACCAGAGCCTGCTGGAAAGTATGAACAAACGCGCGGACCTTCAGCTGCGCTTGCAAAAGACCGTCGAAGGTTTGTCCGTGGTCGCGATCAGCTACTACGCCGTCAACCTTGTGCTCTACATGGCAGGTCCTTTGGGGGACGCCGCCAACCTGTCCAAGCTGGTGATGACTGCCATTGCCACTCCGCTGGTCATTCTTGGCGTTTGGTGGATGGTGCGCCGCGTGCGGAAATCCATGGAGTGATTTGGTTCAGCGGCCCCTGATACGGGGGTCAAGCGCGTCCCTTAGACCGTCTCCAATGTAGTTCACACTGAGAACCGTCAGTGAGATCGCCAAACCGGGCCACATCACCCGTTCGGGGGATTGCTGCAAGTAGTCGATACTGTCGAACAGGAGGCGCCCCCATGTTGGGAAGTCAGGGGGGAAGCCCAGCCCGAGAAAGCTTAGCGCGCTCTCTGTGATAATCGCTGTCGCGATGCCCAAGGTAGCAGATACCATGATGGGACTTAGGACGTTGGGCAGAATATGCCGTGTGATCATCCGCCGATTTGGCGTCCCGATAGAGCGCGCCGCAAGAACGAACTCCCGCTCCTTCAAAGCCAGTACGTCACCGCGCACGATCCGCGCTGTTTGCATCCATGAGGTGATGCCGATGGCCGAGACCATGAGAATGAAAATGCCCCCCTCGGGCCCAAACTGGGCGCTCAGCCTGTCGCGGAAGAGCATAATGATGACCAGCAACAGCGGCAGCAAGGGCAGGGCGAGGAATAGGTCTGTTGCCCGCATCAAAAGCCCGTCGAGCCGCTTGAAGTAACCCGCAAGAACTCCGATGAGCGTCCCGAGGAACAGGGCAAGGATCATCGCCGTCATCCCCACTGCGAGACTGACCCGCCCGCCGGCCAGCATGCGGGCGAACGTATCCCGGCCCAACTGATCGGTGCCAAACGGATGGGCGAGGCTGGGTCCTTGGTTCCGGGACCGAATGTCGATTGTGGTGGCATCGAGATGCCACAGCATCGGTCCGAAGATCACGGCCAGCAGAATTATTACGAAGAAGATTGATCCAAGCAGCGCGCCTTTATGGCTGCGGAATTGATCCCAAACGTCCCACCATTGGCTGCGGGCAGGTTTGCGTTTTTCAATTTCAGCGATTGGGTTTGCGGCATCAGTCATAGCGGATCCTCGGATCTAGCAAACCATACAGAATGTCTGCGATCAGATTGAACAGGACGATCAGGATCGCAAAAATGAAAGTCAGTGTTTGAACCGTGGGTACGTCACCGCCTTGAATTGACAGGATCAACAGTTGTCCCAAGCCATTCACTTTGAAAACCTGCTCTGTGATGATGGCGCCGCCGAAAATTGACGGTATGCCCAAAGCGATGACTGTCACGACGGGGATCATCGAATTGCGCAACACATGAAGCAGCACGACCGTACGTTCCCGCAGGCCCTTTGCACGAGCTGTGCGCACATAATCCTGATTGAGATTGTCCAGCATAGAGGCCCGCGTGAAGCGGCTGATCTGCGCCGTGATCTGCAACGCCAGCACCATCACCGGCATGATCATCTGTCGGAACTGGTACACGAAGCTGTCCCAGTCAGTCACACGGTGCGTTGTATCGTAAATGGATGGCAGCCAGAAGAAGCTGTCTGACGGGATTATGACGGAAAACAGTACGATGACCACGACGCCCGAGAAGAAGGGCGGAACCGAAAAGCCCACCATGGAAACGAATGTGCCCACTTGGTCGAAAACCGAATATTGTTTGTAAGCAGAAATGACGCCAATGGGCAGCGCGATCAGGATGCCGACCACATAGGCGGTGCCTACCACCCACAAAGTTTGCGGCATGCGCTGCATGATGAGGTCCATCACCGGACTGCGGGTCTGATAGCTGATCAGACGTGTGGCATCGCCAGCACCAAGATCCCAACCGGTCGCATTTTCTAGATAGATAAGGGGTTCGATCCAGAAGAATTGCTGCAACCATTTGAGATATTGCACGATCAGGGGCTGGTTGACCCCCAGAGCTTCACGGATCTGTTCGCGGACTTCTGCGGGAATCGTGAGAGGCAGGTTACCAGTTGGATCAGACGGGCTCAGCTTAACGATCAAGAAAATGACAAAAGAAATGAACAGAAGCGTCGGGATCGTCAGGATCAACCTGCGGATCGTAAAATTAAACATTGGGGCGACGCCTCAGATTATATCTTTGAAAGCGGAAAATCGCACCCCGACCCGCGGGCGGGGTGCTTTCGTTGAGGCGTGTTTACTCGGTGCGGTACCAGTCTTTTACGTTCCAGATCTCGCTATCCCAGTCATTCATCTTCACACCGCCAAGGGAGTTGGCGTGCGCTGAAGGATTGCCGCGGTGGATAAGTGGAATGATTGAGTAACTCTGCATGAGCATATCGTTCATCTGCTTTGCAAGTTCAGCCCGGCGATCAAGATCTGCTGTCTGGGACATTTCGTCAACCAACGCGTCGTAGGCCGGATCGCAGAACCGTTGATTGTTGTTACCTTGCCATTGATTTTCAGGAGATGGAATATCCGAGCAAAGCCACCGTGCCATATAGGCTTCGGGATCGACTCCGGCAAAGTTGTTGGTATACATCTCGACGTCTGCGAAAAACTTCTGGAACGTGTCCGGGCTGCCAGGATCGCTTCCGAAGAAGACCGATGCATCGATATTCCGCAACTCCGTCTCTATACCTATTTCAGACCACCACTGTTTGATCAGGGCCTGCGTGTCCTGTCGTACCGCATTTGTTGAGGTCTGATAGAGCACCTCCAGTTCAATTCCGTCTTTGTCACGGATGCCGTTGCCGTTTGTGTCTGTCCAACCAGCGTCTTCCAGCACCTGTTTTGCACCTTCGATGTCCTGCGTGAGACAGTCGTCATTCGCAGTCGACGCATAGGCTTCGGGTGCTGGCAACACGTTGCACGTTGGTTGGCCCCCTGCACCATATCCGACCTCCACCAGCAAGCTTCGATCTATCGCCATGGACATGGCTCTGCCGACAGCCCGATCTGTTAGGAACGGATGCGGATGCGCCAGTGTCGCGCGCTCGTCGCCCAGAGCCGGGTCCGGGTTTGTTTGGTTGACCATCAATCTCTCGACTGAGGTTGCAAAGGCGACGGCGACCGTACCAATGCCGACCTGTTCCATGTCAGAAAGGACTTGGGGGTCGATCTGCAGATTCCACGCATAGTCGAACTCGCCGGTTTCAAGTACGGAGCGCGCGGATGCTGCGGCATCCCCGCCACCCTTGAATAACACAGTTGCAAAGGCGGGTTTGCCAGCCTCCCGGAAGTTCTCGTTAGCGGATAACTGAATTACGTCGTTCGCTTTGAACTCATCGACCTTGAACGGGCCAGTGCCGATCGGACCGAAGTTCTGCTCAGTGCAGGTTGGCGCTGCAGCGCCGATACAGTTCTCGAATTGAGCCTTTTGTATGATCGGGCTCTCGGACCCGACCAGTGCCGTGTAGGGAAATGGCTTTGGTGCATCAAAGGTTATCTTGAGCGTTCTATCGTCCACAGCCTCCATCGAGGTCACGCCATCGAAGTAGTTTATGTTGGCACAACCACCTTCCGGATGGGTGCAGTACTCCCATGTAAAAATGGCGTCCTCAGCGGTGAAGGGGGTGCCATCCGACCACAGAACGCCTTCTTTCAGCGTCCATGTGATCGAGGTCAGATCCTCGGCAACGCCGCCGTTTTCAACTGTGGGGATGCTTTCAGCCAACCATGGCACCATCTCGCCCACCTCGTTGAACCGTGCCAGAGGCTCGACGATCATGGAGGCGCTTTCAATCTCTTTGGTCCCGCCAGACAAATACGGGTTCAGCGTGGACGGTGCTTGCCAATATATGATGTTAAGCTGGCCATCGCGACCGCGCTCGCCTTCATGCCCATCGGCGAAAGCTGCCGGGGTCAGGACAAGCGTCGCCGCTGCGCCCATCAGGGCTGTCGTGAGTTTCATGTGATCTCTCCTTGTTGGATGCTCTTATGGGCCTCTGATGCCGCGTTTTCCGCGATCTGATGCAAGTGACAGGCCACAAAGCGGCCCGGTTGCACCTCTTGAAACTGGGGTTCGACGGTTTTGCATATCTCCATCACCTGCGGACAGCGCGTGCAGAAATTGCAGCCCTGTGGTGGGTTGGAGGGGGAGGGGACGTCGCCCGTCAGAATGATGCGCTCCACCTGTTCCTCGATATTCGGGTCAGGCTCGGGCACTGCGGACAGCAGTGCTTGCGTGTAGGGATGCAGCGGTGCTTCATAAAGCTCCGCGCGGGGCGCAAGTTCAGCGATCTGGCCGAGATACATGACTGCCACTCGGTCCGCGATATGGCGCACCATGGAAAGGTCATGGCTGATGAATAGATAGGTCAGACCTAGGCGATCCTGTAGCTCTTCGAGCAGGTTCACCACCTGCGCCTGAATCGACACATCCAGAGCCGCAATGGGTTCATCACAGACAATGAATTTGGGGTTCAGCGCGAGGGCACGGGCGATGCCGATGCGTTGGCGCTGGCCGCCGGAAAACTCATGCGGATAGCGGTTGGCGAATTCCTTGTTCAGCCCAACCTGATCCATCAACTCAAGCACGCGATCCTCGCGCTCGATCTTGCTCATTTTCACGTGCTCGCGCAGAGGTTCGGCAATGATATCCGCGACCGTCATGCGCGGGTTGAGCGAAGCCTGCGGGTCTTGAAAGATCATCTGCATGAGCGGTCGCATGGATCGCAATTTGCCAGCATCCGCAGTCGCGATATCGTCCCCGTCGATCCGGATAGCGCCATCCGTGATATCGTAGAGCCGCAGCACCGCACGTCCGACTGTGGATTTGCCGCAGCCACTTTCGCCGACAAGCCCCAGTGTTTCACCTTCGTAGATATCGAAGGATATCCCGTCGACGGCCTTCACGTCCCCAACCTTACGCTGCAAAAGCCCGCCATAGATTGGGAAATGCATCTTCAGGTTTTGAACCCGAACCAGAGGCTCTGTTTTCATATCAAGCGCCATGGGAAAACTCATGGAAACAGGCAGCGTCGTGACCGGGGCCGACTGTGCGCCGCACGGGGTTTTCTCGGTCGCAGCGGTCATGACGGAAGCTACACCTTGCACGGAACGGGCAGGCCGTGGGGGCAGCGCCCATGATCGGTGGCTGCCCCTCAATGACGTTCAGCTTGTCCTCGCGCGGACCCCGCACGGATGGGATCGTCTCCAACAGTGCGCGGGTGTAGGGGTGCTGAGGGTTGCCAAACAATTCCTTCACCGGCGCCTGTTCGACAATCTGACCACCATACATGACAACGACCCGGTCAGCGATGCCGGCGATGACGCCAAGATCATGGGTGATCCATATGATGGCCATCCCTAACTTCTGACGCAGATCCTTGATCAACTCCAAAATCTGGGCCTGAATTGTGACGTCGAGGGCCGTAGTCGGCTCATCCGCGATTAGCACCTTGGGATCGCAAGCCAGTGCAATGGCGATCATCACGCGTTGACGCATACCGCCTGAAAACTGGTGGGGATAGTCTGAAAGGCGGCGAGCCGCATCCGGAATTCCGACGAGCTCCAGCAATTCGACGGACCGCGCGCGGGCGGCTCGCTTGCCAAGTCCCATATGCTTCCGCAGAGGCTCGGCGATCTGAAAGCCGACGGTGAAGACAGGATTGAGCGATGTCATGGGGTCCTGAAAGACGAACCCGATCTTGCCGCCTCGAACGGATCGCAACGTTTTTGCGTCAGCTTTCAGCAGGTCGACGCCATCAAATATCACTCTGCCGTCTTTTACATCCGCGGGTGGCGAGGGAAGCAGTCCGATCAAGGACATCATCGTGACGGATTTTCCAGAGCCGCTTTCGCCGACCACGCCCAACAGTTCGCCCGGTTTAACATCGAAACTGACGGAGTTGACCGCGTGAACTTCGCCGGACCGGGTTTTGAACACGGTCTTTAGATTTTGTACGTCCAGCACAGGCTGGAGGGCCGACAAATCGGCCGATTGATCAGACAGGTCGCCGCGGGGCATTCAGGCTCCCAAGTTGGTAGTTCGTCTTTTTGGTCTCATCTCACATGCGAGACACCGCAAGTGTTAACAGGTTAGCGTAACGCGGCAAGCACGTTTCCGGACGAACTCCAATTGCGCTTTCTTTGCAGGAGTGTTTTGGGATAGGGACGCTGCGTCACTTTGGTCCGCGCATATTCAGATTGCAGAAGGGTCAGTATCTAGGCGGTGAGAGAGCGGTAAAGGGGCCGAATGAAACAGATAATCTGCATCAATTGGGGCACCAAGTACGGCGCGACCTACATCAATCGTCTCTACGGAATGGTAGAGCGCAACATCACGCCGCCGTTTTCCTTCACCTGCTTTACCGACAATAGCGACGGTATCCGTGATGAGGTAGATTGTGAGGACCTGCCTCCGATAAACGCCGTGATGCCAACCAACACGCGGGGCATCTGGCCGAAATCCCGCCTGTGGGGCCCAAAACTCGGATCTCTGACGGGTCCGGTTCTATTCATGGACCTCGATCTGGTGGTCACAGGCAATCTGGACCAGTTTTTCGAGATCGGTGGACCGGAGGATGTTGTGATGACCCGAAACCAGAGTACGCCGTTCGAGCGTCTGGGCCAGACATCCCTATTCCGATTTCCGGTCGGCAAGCTTATCTCGTTGCAACAAAAATTCGAGGCCGATCCGCAGGGGGTCGCCGACGAATATCGCTTCGAGCAGCGGTTCGTCACACGCAATGCGCCCGGAGGTGTGACGTTTTTCCCGAGCGATCTGGTTAAGCATTACACCTACAACTGCTGCTACGTGTTCCCGCTGAATTACTTTTTTACACCCAGACTTCCTAAGAATGCTCGCGCGATAATATTTGCGGGTGCCATTGATCCGAAATTCGCGATCGAAGGCCGGTGGAGCAAGCGGGACAAGGGGCACACCCCAATTGGGCATCTCAAAGCGCTCTTCACGAAGGACAGGTTTGAAACGCCGTTCCGCCATCTGCGCCATTTCGTCAAACCTGCACCTTGGGTGGCGAAGTATTGGCGGGAATGACCGGCCCTTGCACCCCGCGGGCTTTCCGATAGCGTATCGGCGAACCCAGAAAGGCGGCCCATGACCAAAACCCTGACTGCGCGCGAGATACTCGACCGGCTTGTCGCCTTTCCGACGGTCAGCTCCAGCAGCAACCTGTCTCTTATTGATTGGGTTGAAGACTATCTAGATGGCTTCGGCGTTCAGGCGACGCGGGTCTACAATGATGATCGAACCAAGGCCAATCTCTACGCCAATGTCGGGCCAGAGGTTGAGGGTGGCGTCGTTTTGTCCGGTCACACGGATGTTGTTCCGGTCGAGGGCCAGCCTTGGAACACCGATCCGTTTGTCGTGACTGAAAACGACGGCAAGCTTTACGGACGCGGCACCTGTGACATGAAGGGTTTTGACGCACTGGCCCTTGCCGCCGTGCCCCATGCACTGGAACGGGGTGTGAAGCGCCCCCTCCAACTGGCCTTCAGCTATGATGAAGAGGTGGGCTGCGTCGGTGCACCGTTTATGATTGCTGAAATGCGCGACGCTCTGCCGCCCGCGCAAGCTGTCATTGTGGGCGAGCCGTCCATGATGAAAGCCGTATCAGGTCACAAGGGCGGCTACGGCTGGTGGATCCACGTCCACGGGTTCGAGGTTCACTCCTCGCTCATGCATACGGGTGTCAATGCCATCATGCAGGGCGCGAAGCTCATCGAATGGGTCAACCAATTGAATGAAACGCTGATGCGGGCTGAGCCCACCCCGCTTGCCGCCCAGTTCGATCCTCCGTTTACAACGGCGCATACTGGTAGAATTTGGGGCGGAACGGCTCACAATATCACGGCGCGGGATTGCGAGTTCGGCATTGATTTCCGATTGGTGCCCGGCGAGGACATCGCGACATATCGAGACGCCCTGATGGAAAAGGTCGCCGAGGTCGAAGCGGCGATGCAGAAGATCCGGCCCGAGACCCGCATCGAGGTGACGCAACGGTTCCACGTGCCGCCGTTGCAGCCCGAAGATGACGGCCGCGCAGAGCAGCTTGTCCGCCAGATCACCGGCGATAACGGATCTCACGTCGTCAGCTACGGCACCGAGGCCGGACAGTTTCAGGAAAAAGACTACTCCGCCATTATCTGCGGCCCCGGTGATATTGCGCAAGCCCACCAGCCAAACGAGTTTCTGGCGGTCGATCAGTTTAAGCAAGGTGAGGCGTTTCTGGGCAAACTTGTGGATCATCTCGCGACCTAAACGCCTTGAGCCATCACTTGCTTGCACCCTGCGGCTTCGGGGTTCAACCTGACGCCAATCGCAAAAGGAGAGCCCCCATGCCCGTCAAAAACCGTTTTGCCGAACTGCTGCCTGAGATCACCGAATGGCGCCGTGATATTCACGAAAATCCTGAGATCCTTTTCGAGACGCATCGGACATCCGCGCTTGTTGCGGAAAAGCTCAAGGAATTTGGGTGCGACGAGGTGGTCGAAGGCATCGGACGTACGGGCGTGGTCGGCGTCATCAAAGGCAAGTCCGACACGAAAGGTCGGACGATCGGGCTGCGCGCGGACATGGATGCGCTGCCGATTTTGGAAGCGACGGGCCTCGACTATGCCTCCAAAACGCCGGGCGCGATGCATGCATGTGGGCATGACGGGCACACGGCGATGCTTCTGGGGGCGGCCAAGTACCTGTCCGAGACACGAAATTTCGACGGAACGGTCGTGGTGATTTTCCAGCCTGCAGAAGAAGGCGGCGGCGGTGGCAAGGAGATGTGCGACGATGGTATGATGGATCGCTGGGGTATTGATGAGGTCTACGGCATGCACAATTGGCCGGGCCGCCCTGTGGGGTCATTCGCTATCCGACCTGGCGCGTTTTTTGCCGCAACAGATATGTTTGAACTGACCGTCAAAGGCAAAGGCGGCCATGCCGCGAAACCGCAGGAAACGATCGACACCACGGTCTTAGCCTCTCACATGGTTCTTGCGCTGCAAACCATCGCATCCCGAAACGCCGATCCAGTCCAACAGATCGTCGTCTCGGTGACGGCGTTCGAGACAAGCTCAAAGGCGTTCAATGTGATCCCGGATCAGGTGATGCTGCGCGGCACTGTGCGCACCATGTCGACCGAGATGCGTGATCTCGCCGCGAAGCGTTTGCCTGAAATTGCTGAAGGGGTGGCCACAACCTTCGGGGGGGCGGTCGAGGTTAACTACATCAAAGGCTACCCCGTGATGGTCAATCACGAGGAGCAGACAGATTTCGCAGCCTCCGTTGCTGCGTCGGTTTCAGGCGATTGTGACGAAGCGCCCTTAATCATGGGGGGCGAGGATTTTGCCTACATGCTGGAAGAGCGCCCTGGCGCATACATCCTGGTGGGCAATGGCGACACGGCAATGGTTCACCACCCCGAATACAACTTCAACGATGAAGTCATTCCTGCGGGCTGTTCATGGTGGGCCGAGATTGTGGAGCAGCGTCTCGCCAGCTAGCCTTTGGCGGTTGAAACACACCAGCAAAGACGAGATAAGAAGAGACCCGGCCATCTGAGGTCGGGATGGAGATTTTATGTCTACGATTGCGGGAAACCGCTAGTCCAACTCAGTTTGGGCCGAACGCACAAGACAGACCGCCTCTGGGCGCGTCTTTTGGTGCGATGATTTACCCTCAATTCTGAACATGGTGCACGCGGAACTTTTGTTTCCGGCAACATGTTCGACATGAAAGTATAAACTATTGAAAAATAATGATAACATTCGTCCCGTCGAACAGCGGGACATTCCCGGCCTGAGGGCCATTCTTGATGAAACAGAGCTGTTCCCGTCAGGTCTGCTGGAGGATATGCTTCAAGGCTTCCTCGGCGGCACCGTGGCAGACCTTTGGTTCACCTATGTCGAGGACGACCAACCCCTTGCGTTCGGGTTTTGTGAGCCTGAACGGATGACGGACGGCACGTGGAATCTCTTGGCCATCGCCGTTCTGCCAAACCGGCACGGGCAGGGCATAGGGGCTCAAATGATGGGGTATCTGGAAAACCAGCTGTCCCAGAAGGGGGCCCGTGTCTTAATCGTCGAGACGATGGGTACGCCTGAGTTCAAACTGACGCGTCAGTTTTACAAGAAGACAGGCTACGTCGAAGAGGCTTGCATTCGCGAGTTCTACGAGGCCGGCGCCGATAAGATTGTGTTCTGGAAACACCTCTAGAGTACGCAAGGCGGCTAGGCCTCGGCTTGGCCGCCACAACCTGAGGTTGCTGCTCTTCCGCAACGGTTTCTCACTTTGGTACCCGAAGCTCCAAAACACATAGTCTGGTAATCTTCTCGGCTCTATGGTCGATCCGGGTAACTCAAAACGTACGGAATACATTGAAATGAAGAAACTCTTTTGCCTGACGGCAGCGGCGATGCTGGCTGTCGTTGCCACTGACGTGCACGCTGCCACGAAAAAGGTCACGCGCACAGTGCAAGTTGACGAAGAGTTCCCCTCTGCGAACCTCAGATGGACCGGCGCGCATGCCGGTGGTTACGACATGATGTGGCGACCGATCATGGTGGATGGAAAAATAGAGATTTGCGCGGCAGGGGCGTACACCAATATTCAGCTGCGTCAGGCGGTCCGGAAATCGCTGAAGGGTGGAACCGTGTCTATGAATGATAAGGTGATACTGAAAGATCTTACGTTTTCAGCCAGCGCTCGCACAGCGAATAGAATCCGGTCCACGAAAGCAAACTGTGTGGCCACCGGTGTCACAGCGCCCAAGAAAATCGACGGTTTCATGCTGGAATTTGGCCCGTCTGTTTTCCGGAACTAAGCAGCGCGCGATAAATTTCGACCAGCTTTTCAGCCTCTTTCTGAAGGGGAAACTCCGCGACAACATGCGCCCGAGCAGCTTCTGACCAGTCAGCTAGCGCTTCGGGCGCATCCAATGCGGCCTTCAGCTTTGTGGCCATTTGGTCGGGATCGCCCGGATACACCAGATCCCCGGTTTCGCCCGCTTTGATCAGTTCTTCGAATGCGCCGACCCGCGTGGCAATGGCCGGGACACCGCATGACATTGCTTCCAGTGGCGTCAGCCCGAAGCCTTCCCACCGTTGCGGTGCAACGTAGATGTCGAGCGCTTGATACCACTTGGCCATCTCCCAAACGGGGACTTCCGGCAGGAACAGTATGCGGTGTGATGCTCCGGCCGCCGCGACCTTGGCTTTTTGCTCAGCCAGAAAATCCTGATCTTTCGGCAGGGCGCGGCCCATCACCAGTCCCGTCAGGTCTGGATGATCGGGCAGAACGCGCAGCAAGGCGTCGACGAACACATCCGTTCCCTTCTGGGCCCGTATGCGACCGTAGCAGCCAATCAGCGTTTCGGTCCTCGGCAGTCCGATAGAGTGTCTTAGTGCGGCCTTGTGTTTCGGAGGGCAGAAGGCTTGCGTGTCGATTCCATGGTAGATGACGTCTGCATCCCGGTTCAGGTATCCGGCTGTTTTGTGAGAGGTCGCGACCACCCTGTCCATCTGAGCGATCAGCCATTTTGTCAGGCCGGTGTGATGGCGTTGGGAGGCCGAGGTGAAGAGCAGTTTCAAATCTTTGCGCAGGACGTGTTTGAGAAAGAGGCCGGCCAGCATCTCGACGTTGCGCCGTGCGTGCCAAACCCGCCTGCGACGTGACATCGTAAGCACCGCGCCCAAGGAAACCTGCGGGACACCGGTCAGAGGGACGGGGCAGGCAGCAGCTATGGCCACGTCCTTCGCCTGTAGCGGTACGAGTCTGACCACCGTCGCGGTTACGCCAGACAATCTGCGTTTGAAATTTGGGGCAATCACATCAACATCGTCGATGCGCACGGGTGTGTCAGCCACCCGTATGGCTCATATGGCGCGACATCTGACCGCCAAGCTCTTGGCGAGAGTAATCAAAATCGTGTCCCTTGGGCTTCAGCCCGATCGCGGCGCGAATGGCATCTTCCAGGGGTGCGTCTGCCTCGGAGGCCCGCAATGGACCACGCAGATCCGATTTTCCCTCTTGGCCAAGGCAGGTGTAGATCTCGCCCGTGCATGTCACGCGGACCCGATTGCAGCTCTCGCAGAAGTTATGGCTCAGCGGTGTGATAAAGCCGATCCTTTGCCCGGTTTCCCCGAGTTTGACATAGCGGGCCGGGCCGCCCGTCCTGTCGGGCAAATCAGTCAACGTAAAGCGCTCGGCCAGCGACCCACGAAGATCGTCGAGCGACCAGTATTGACCAAGTCGGTTCTCGTTTCCGATATCGCCCATGGGCATGACTTCGATAAAGGTCAAATCCATGCCCAGATCGGCGCACCATGCCGCGATATCAAACAACTCGACCTCGTTGAAATCCTTAAGCGCGACGACGTTGATCTTGACCTTCAAACCGGCCTTCAACGCAGCATCCACGCCGCGCAACACCTGTGCCAGGCGCCCCCACCGTGTGATCTCGGCGAATTTGGCCTCATCCAGCGTGTCGAGCGATACATTCACCCGGCGCACTCCAGCGGCATAGAGGTCGGCGGCATATTTCTCGAGCTGGGAGCCATTGGTCGTCAGGGTCAATTCCTTCAGCGCACCGCTGTCCAGATGCCGCGACATCCCGTCGAAGAACGTCATGATACCCCGGCGGACCAAAGGTTCCCCACCGGTAATCCGCAGCTTTTCCACGCCCAGACGAATAAAGCTTGAGCACAGCCGGTCAAGTTCTTCGAGCGTCAGAAGATCCTTCTTCGGCAGGAATGTCATATTCTCTGACATGCAATACACACACCGAAAATCGCAGCGGTCCGTGACGGAAAGGCGCAGATATGTGATCGCGCGCTGGAAGGGGTCAATTAGGGCCATAGGGGGAGGTTAATGATGGCATACGCTCGCCGCAAGAGACACATGCCGGTTTTGTTTGCTTGATGGGCGTGGGTCGTCGACCTAGTGTCTCATCCATGAAAAATATTGCGCTGATTTCTCTGATCGTTCTGCTGCCCGCCTGCGGCCAAATTCAATATGCTTTGGGCATCCCATCCGCGCCACCGCCGCCGCCGCCGGACAGGCCGGCATCTCAGTCTGCGGATGTCGCGGGCGTGGCGCCAGCGTCTCTGGACACCACAACGGCCGCTCAGCGCGCGCAGGCGACACAGCCCACATCTGGCGGGCAGGCCTTGGGGCAGACCGTCGCCTCCTTGGGCGATCCTACTGATGCGGGGCTGTGGCTCAGGACGCCTTTGGTGACCGCCGAAACGCCGGGCCGCGTTGAAACAGCCACCGGCAATTCGGTCCGCCTCACGTTGATCCCGATTGAGGGCGAGGCCAGCGCGGGCAGCCGGATTTCGCTGTCTGCGATGCGCGCTTTAGGTCTCAATCTGACAGACCTGCCAACTTTAGCGGTCTACAGTGGCTGATGCCTCTGACCCTATTCGACAGTGACTGACTTCGCGAGATTGCGGGGTTGGTCCACGTCGGTGCCCTTTGCAACGGCCGTGTGATAGCTCAGAAGTTGGGCGGGCAGGGCATAGAGGATCGGGGCCAAAAACGGATCCACAGTCGGCATGACAAGTGTTTCCCAGACGCCATCTGATGCCACTTTTGCACCAGCGCTGTCCGTGATCAGAACGACCTTGCCCTCGCGCGCCATGACTTCCTGCATGTTGGAGATGGTTTTTTCGAACAAGGCGTCGGCGGGGGCGAGGATGACGACCGGTACATCCTTGTCGATCAGCGCAATCGGGCCGTGCTTTAACTCACCTGATGCATAACCTTCAGCGTGTATATAGCTGATTTCCTTGAGTTTCAGCGCGCCTTCCATGGCCATCGGAAACATGGAGCCGCGCCCGAGGAACAATACGTCCTGCGCGGTAGAAATTTTCTTGGCCACCTCTTCGATCCGGCCTTCCGTCGCCAAGGTTTGGTTGAGCAAGGCGGGCAGGTTCCGCAACGCTGCGATCCGTTCTGCCAAAGCATCGCTGTCCAGATGCCCCCGCTGCATCGCAGCCTTCAGGGCAAGGCTCGCCAAGACAACCAACTGGCCGGTGAATGCTTTGGTCGAGGCGACGCCGATTTCTGTCCCCACCAAAATCGGTAAGGCCATATCGCTTTCCCGCGCGATGGAGCTTTCGGGCACGTTCACAATAGACAGAATCTTGGCGGCCTTGCCTTGGCAGTAACGCAGCGCGGCCAGCGTATCGGCGGTTTCGCCCGACTGGGACACAAACAGCGCATAGGATTTATCGCTGACCGGGGGCGTGCGGTAGCGATACTCGGACGCGATATCCACCTCGACAGGAAGTCGTGCTTCTTGTTCGAACCAATACTTTGCGACCTGACAAGCATAGTAGGCGGTGCCGCACGCAATCAGTGTCAGCTTGTTGGTTTGACTGAAATCAATCTCACCCGTCGGCAGTCGGATTTCTGCTTCCTGCGTATAGGCAGAGATCGTGTCGGCCAGAACGGTAGGCTGTTCTGCGATTTCCTTCGCCATGAAATGCTTGTAGCCGCCCTTTTCGACCTTTGATGCGCTGACCGCGATTTGTTGCACCGCACGATTGGCGCGCCGGTTCTCGCTGTCAAAAATTTCCACGCCTTCGCGGGTCACGACGGCCCGGTCGCCTTCTTCCAAGTAAGTGATGCGGTCCGTCATGGGGGACAGGGCGATGGCATCGGAGCCGACAAACATCTCGCCATCGCCATGACCTATGGCCAGTGGGGAGCCCTTGCGTGCGGCGATCAGCAAATCTTCTTCGCCGTCAAAAAGAAAACAAAGGGCAAATGCACCTTCGAGTTGCGCAATCGTCTGTTCTGCCGCATCGCTTGGGGACAAACCCTGACTGATGTAGCGCTCGGCCAGAAGGGCCACCGTCTCGGTGTCCGTTTCGGTCTGGGGTACGATCCCATCCTTTGCAAGATCGGCGCGCAACTCTTTGAAATTCTCGATAATCCCGTTGTGGACCACAGCAACTCGACCGGCCTGATGGGGATGCGCATTCCCGACAGAAGGCGCCCCATGAGTGGCCCAGCGGGTGTGTCCTATGCCTGACTTGCCGGCAAGCGGGTCATGCACCAAAACGTCGCTGAGATTGATGAGCTTGCCCACTGCGCGACGGCGATCCAATACGCCTTTGTTGACCGTCGCGATGCCAGCGCTGTCGTAGCCCCGATATTCCAGCCGCTTGAGCGCTTCAAGAATGATCGGCGCGACCTCGTGGTCGCCGAGAACTCCTACGATTCCACACATTACTGCATCTTCCTCAGTTTCTTGGCCTTGAGCATCTGCATCAGTTTTCGTGCAAAGCCCGCCTTGTTCTCTTGCCGCGCCCGTCCGATTGCGAGCGCCCCATCCGGGATATCTTCGGTCACCACGGTACCGGACGCGGTCATCGCTTCGGCACCTACGTGAACGGGCGCGACCAACAGGGTGTCGGAGCCGATGAACGCATTGGCCCCGATCTCGGTGCGGTGCTTCATAACGCCGTCATAATTACACGTGATCGTGCCAGCCCCGACATTTGCTGCTGCGCCGACATGGGCATCACCAATATAAGAGAGGTGATTGACCTTCGCGCCTTCGTCCAGCGTCGCGTTCTTGACCTCGACAAAGTTCCCGACGCGGGCGCTCTCGCCAATTTCCGCGCCCGGTCTCAGGCGGGCGAAGGGACCAACTATCGCACCCTGCGCGACATGACAGCCTTCGAGATGGCTAAAGGCACGAATCTCCGCACCACTTTCAACGGTAACGTCCAAGCCAAAAACGACGTTCGGGCCGATTATCGCATCCCGCCCGATCACGGTGTCATATGCGAAATAGGTGCTTGCCGGATCAGACAGTGATACGCCGTCTTCAAGGGCGGCTGTCCGCGCTTGGGTTTGGTAGAGCGTCTCGGCCTGTGCCAATTCCTGACGGGTGTTAATCCCCAGTGTCTCCGCTTCCGGACAAGTCACGACTTCACATTGCAAACCATCCTGACGCGCAAGACCGACGATATCCGTCAGGTAGTATTCCCCACTCGCATTGTTGTTGTTCACCCGTGCAATCAAATCGAAAAGCGTCGCGCGGTTTGCCGCGATAACGCCTGAATTACAAAGTGTTATGGAGAGTTCTTCAGGTGATGAATCTTTCGCTTCGACGATGCGGTCCAGCCCGTCCGCGCCGGTCACAAGTCTGCCGTAGCGACCGGGGTCTTGCGCCTCGAACCCCAGAACCACAACGGATGCGCCAGTGCTGCGGGCCGCGATCATGCGTTCCAATGTATCGCCGGTGATGAAAGGCGTATCACCATAGAGGATGATGACGTCCCCATCAAACCCGTCCAGCACGGCGCGGGCTTGATCAACGGCGTGCGCGGTGCCGTTTTGTTCGGTCTGGCGCACGCAGATGGCATCGGGCGCAAAAGTCTCGACTTCGCGCTCCACCGCGGCAGCACCATGGCCGGTCACAACAACCACCTTTTCCGGATCAAGGAACTGTCCCGCCCGCACCGCATGCGCCAGCAAGGGGGCCCCAGCAAGCTTGTGCAAAACCTTGGGGAGGTCGGAATTCATCCTGCTTCCTTGCCCTGCCGCAAGGATCACAAGCGCCGTATTCATGTGCTGCCCACTTTCTTTTGGTTGCCCGCCGTTCTATCCGTATCCGAACCGCGTGCAAGCTGCTCGCGCCTCAAAACACATTACGGCGCGTTACAGGTGCCTTTTTTGTAAAGAAAGGAAGACCGTCATGCGCTGCGTGGTTTTTGATCTGGATGGAACCTTGGCCGACACCAGCGGTGATCTTATCGCTGCCGCGAATTTCTGTTTCCGCGATCTGGGCCATGGTGACCTGCTTGATCCCACGCTTGATGCTGCGACGGCCTTGAGAGGCGCGCGGGCCATGTTGAGGCTAGGGTTTGAAAGGCTTGGTCTGGATGACGCCGAGGAGCAGATCGATGCCCAGTATCCCACCCTGATAGATGCATATGGTGACAACATAGATACTCACACTGTCCTCTATCCCGGTGTTCGGGAGGCCGTGGATCGGTTGAAAGCATTGGACATGAAAGTTGCCATCTGCACCAATAAGCCCGAGGGGTTGGCAGAGACTTTGATGGCGCGGCTTGAGTTTCGGGATGTGTTCGATGCGCTGATCGGGGCGGACACGCTGCCGGTGCGCAAGCCGGACCCGGCGCCGCTGTTCGAGGCCATCGACAGGTCGGGGGGTGCCCGCACCAGCGCAGTCCTGATCGGGGACACTGCCACAGACCGAAACACCGCCCGCGCAGCAGGCATCCCGTCTGTGCTGGTGACATTCGGGCCCGGCGAAGAAGACGTCAGCGACTTGGAGCCCGAGGCGCTTTTGCATCACTACGACGAGCTGGACAGCGTGATCGAGGCGGTCATCTAAGCGGCAGCTTCGTAAATTCCCAATCCTTACTCCGTGAATTGAGAACGTGGGGCAGGGCGTGGCCGTCATTGGTTGACCTGTTCATCCACCCTGCGCAGAATCATGCGAACCCAAGGATAAGGTGCACCATGACCGAAGTATTCGAAGGCAGCTTCACGCAACAAGAACCGATCCCCGAGGCCGGTATTGAGGCCGCGATAGGACTCATGCGCCACGGTCGCCTGCACCGCTACAATGTTGCAGAAGGGGAGCTGGGGGAGACCGCGCTGCTGGAACAGGATTTTGCGGCATATACCGGTGCGAGCTATGCGCTTGCGGTTGCATCCGGGGGGTACGCGATGGGATGTGCCATGCGCGCCATTGGTGTGAAGGCGGGGGACCGGGTGCTGTCCAACGGGTTTACTCTAGCGCCCGTACCCGGCGCGATTGCCAGCTTGGGGGCCGTCCCGGTCTTCGTTGAGGTCACTGACAATCTGACGATCGACCTGCACGATCTTGCCACCAGAATTGAGACTTCCGGCGCAAAGATTCTGCTGCTCAGCCACATGCGCGGCCATTTGTGCGACATGGACGCGCTGATGGATTTGTGCAGCCGGGCTGGGGTCCAGGTCATCGAGGATTGCGCCCATACAATGGGGGCGAGATGGCGCGATACAGCTTCCGGGCGGCACGGGGTTTTTGGGTGCTATTCCTGCCAGACCTACAAACATATCAACTCGGGCGAGGGTGGGTTGCTTGTCAGTGACGATGACACCGCCATGGCGCGGGCGATCATGTTGTCCGGGTCCTACATGCTCTATGAACGACACGCCGCTGCACCGTCGCCCGATGTGTTTGAGCAGGTGAAATGGGACACACCCAATATATCTGGCCGCATGGACAACCTGCGCGCCGCAATTCTCAGACCGCAACTGGCCAATCTGGATGCTCAGGTCGAGGCGTGGAACGCCAGATACGAGGTAATGGAGCGCGGCTTACAGGACGTTCCCGGGCTCCGCCTTATCCAGCGGAACCCGAACGGTCGGTTCGTCGGCTCATCCTTCCAGTTCTTGCTGCCGAACGCGGGCGCGGCAGAAATCGAGCACTTTGCCGCCCGCTGCGCGGATCGGGGTGTCGAATTGAAATGGTTTGGTGCCGAAACCCCGCGCGCGTTCACGTCGCGCTACGACAGCTGGCGGTACGCGGGGACGCAGCGGCTTGCGCAGACGGACCGGGTTCTGGCGGGGCTGCTCGATATGCGGCTGCCGCTGACCTTCAGCCTCGACGACTGCGCGTTGATTGCCCGCATCATTCGCGACGAGGCGGGACAGATCACCAACCCGCAACCCGTAGCCAAACTGGGGTAGACCCGCGGCTGGTTTCGGGGACGGGCTGCCAGCGGCAACGGCCTTCGCAAGGCCCGTCCGCCCGGACATATGTGCCAGCGCGTAGACGCGGTTGTGTTCTTCCAGCACCCGCTTCAGATCGCCGGGCGAATAGGTGTGCCCCTCGCTCAGGCCAAGCGCCTTCGCGCAAAGCTTTGAGCAAAACCAACGCTCGGCCTTGTGGCGGCGCAGGTTGAAGAACTGCGACATCAAGAGCCCCCAGTAGTCATAGCCCATGCCCATGTGGTGCGCGGCCCTGGCCAGCGTATCGACAGGTGCCCATGGCACCGGCACAAATTCCCATTTTCCGGGCGTAAACGTGATGTCTTTAACGCGAACACCGCCATCTTTTCCGACGGCGGTGATGCATTCGTGTGTTTCCCCAGGCAGAGGCGGTTGTTCAGTTTCAAAAAGCTCGCAGTGTGAAAACTCCGACCGCGTGATGAACTGAACCAGCGTATCGCTGAACAACCGACCCTCGCCCCGATAGAAGGCAAGATAGATCATGGCTCGCAACTTAATCCCCAGTGTTATCGTGGTAAAAATGTGGCAAAGACAGTATTAAGGGTTTGTTAAATTTTGTGGACAGTAAGGTTTTTGCGCCCTATTTCTGAACGACCGTTCAATTAAGATGGTCGCGAAAAATCAAAAGGAATCAGACATGTTCGCAGCTTCCATGCAGTTCGATCTGGGCGAAGACGTCACCGCACTCCAAGATATGGTGCACAGATGGGCGCAGGACAGGGTCAAACCCTTGGCTGCAGAGATAGACCAGACGAATGCCTTCCCGTCGGAACTCTGGACCGAGATGGGTGAACTGGGACTCTTGGGCATAACAGTAGATGAGAGCTACGGCGGCGCGGGCATGTCCTACCTTGCCCACGTGATCGCGGTTGAAGAGATCGCGCGTGCGTCAGCCTCGGTGTCGTTGAGTTACGGGGCGCATTCCAATCTGTGCGTCAACCAGATTAAGCTGAACGGGACCGAAGAGCAGAAACAGAAATACTTGCCGAAGCTTTTGTCCGGCGAACATGTGGGTGCCCTTGCGATGTCCGAAGCGGGGGCGGGCTCGGACGTCGTTTCGATGAAGCTGCGGGCGGAAAAGCGCAATGATCACTTTCGCCTCAATGGTACAAAGTATTGGATCACGAACGGGCCGGATGCTTCGACCCTCGTCGTCTACGCCAAGACCGATCCCGAAGCCGGATCAAAGGGCATCACGGCCTTTCTGATCGAAAAAGAGATGACCGGATTTTCCACCAGTCCTCATTTCGACAAGTTGGGTATGCGCGGATCAAATACCGCAGAACTGGTGTTTGAGGACGTAGAAGTGCCGTTCGAGAATATTCTCGGAGAAGAGGGCCGCGGCGTTCAGGTTCTGATGTCCGGCCTTGACTACGAACGTGTGGTGCTGGCTGGCATCGGCACGGGGATAATGGCTGCCTGCCTTGATGCGATCATGCCGTATCTCAAAGAGCGTAAGCAATTTGGTAAGCCCATTGGGGACTTCCAACTGATGCAAGGCAAAATCGCCGATATGTATACAGCTATGAACTCCGCCCGCGCCTACGTCTATGAAGTCGCCAAGGCGTGTGATCGCGGCGAGGTGACGCGCCAGGATGCGGCCGCCTGCGTGCTGTATTCCTCTGAGGAAGCGATGAAGCAGGCGCACCAGGCCGTACAGGCGATGGGCGGCGCGGGGTTCATGAATGACAGCCCGGTGTCCCGGCTGTTCCGCGATGCCAAGCTGATGGAGATCGGCGCCGGCACATCCGAGATCCGGCGCATGCTTGTTGGCCGTGAGTTGATGGGGGTCGCATGAACCCGGTCTGCAAGTCAGCGGCCGCCTGAGATGCTCAGGGTAAGCCGACCTCAAATCGTCGTTCTGGTTTTGGCCGCTCTGATTGCGGCTGCCCTTGGCGCTGTGTTTCGCAAGATGCAGCTTGCGATCACCGAGACGCAAATCATCGATAAATATGCGGCAAGCTATCTGGCGACCAATCCGAAAGGGGATCTGACTCAGTGCAGCGCTGTTCCCGGGCGCGCCTATGGTGTGCGTCTGGTTGTGATTTGCGGTCCGGGTGGCTTCGATCCCAGCCAACATTACGAATACCATGTCGGCGCGCTCGGCGGTCTTGTGCGTCGCCTTGGTCCCGCCGATTGGCCGACCGAAACACCCTTGCTCGGGGCAGATGGCACATGAGATGGATCATCGCTCTTTTCATGATTGGCGTGAGTCCAGCCAACGCCGAGTCCATCGACGACCTGAATGTCGCTGAGCAAGATGTGCGCGCGTGTTTTGGCGATGCATCAGTTGGCGAGACAGCGCCGGAGTGCCTCGGGTCCGCTTCCGGCATCTGTCAAAGCCATCCACAAGGTCAAACGACGCTCGGCATCACGGCATGTATCTCTGCGGAGACCGCTGTGTGGGATGCCATTCTGAACGAGCAGTATGGCATAGCCCAGCAGGTATTCGAGGCCCGTGACCCCGAAATATCAGAAGCGCTTTTGAAGGCGCAGCGTGCCTGGATCACCTATCGGGACGCAGAGTGCGGACTCTCCTACACACGTTGGGCGGGCGGCACCATCAGATCTATCGTGCATGCCAACTGCATGATGGTTTTCACGGCAGAACGTGCGATTGAATTGCGCGACATGCGAAGGAACGACCGTTGAAACTGACATCACTGATCTCACCGACATCGCCCGACTTTGCACAAAACGAGGCCGCAAACCTCAAGGCCCTCGATATCTGTGCCGCGGCGGCGGCTCAGGCTGCATTTGGCGGTGGCGAGGCGTCGCGCGCGCGTCACACCTCTCGCGGAAAAATGCTGCCGCGTGACCGTGTGGCAGGCCTTCTTGATCCCGGCGCTCCGTTTCTTGAGGTCGGTGCGACAGCTGCGCATGGTCTCTACGACGGCGCGGCCCCGGCCGCCGGGGTGATCGCAGGCGTCGGTCAAGTGCATGGCCAGGACGTCATGGTTATCTGCAACGATGCAACCGTAAAGGGTGGCACCTACTTTCCGATGACCGTTAAAAAACATCTGCGCGCTCAAGAAATCGCGGCAGAAAATAATTTGCCGTGCGTTTACCTCGTGGACAGCGGGGGGGCGAACCTGCCCAATCAGGACGAGGTATTCCCGGATCGCGATCATTTCGGTCGTATTTTCTACAATCAGGCCCGGATGAGCGCGGCAGGCGTCCCGCAGATTGCCGTCGTCATGGGCTCCTGCACTGCCGGGGGCGCGTACGTTCCCGCGATGTCGGATGTTACTATTATCGTAAAGGAACAGGGCACGATCTTTCTCGCAGGCCCCCCCTTAGTCAAAGCCGCTACGGGTGAGGTCGTCACCGCAGAAGAGCTTGGTGGCGGCGATGTCCACACCCGGCTGTCCGGTGTCGCGGATTATCTCGCCGAAGACGATGCGCACGCTCTTGCGTTGGCACGGCGTGCTGTGGCGGGGCTGAACCGGGCAAAACCCGGCACCGTCCAATGGCAGTCGCCGGAAGACCCGGCCTATGATCCGGCAGAGTTGTTGGGCGTCGTTCCCGCTGACCTGAAAACCCCCTACGATATCCGGGAGGTTATTGCCCGGCTTGTCGATGGTTCCCGTTTTGATGAATTCAAGCCGAGGTTCGGCGAAACGCTTGTAACGGGGTTTGCGCATATCCGCGGCTGCCCGGTCGGCATCATCGCCAACAACGGTGTACTGTTTTCTGAGTCCGCGCAGAAGGGCGCACATTTCGTAGAGCTTTGCTCGCAGCGCCATATCCCATTGGTGTTTCTGCAAAACATCACAGGGTTTATGGTCGGCAAACAATACGAAAACGAAGGCATTGCACGGCACGGCGCCAAGATGGTGACCGCCGTCGCAACGACCTCCGTCCCGAAAGTCACGATGGTCGTGGGTGGCTCCTTTGGTGCAGGAAACTACGGCATGTCCGGCCGCGCCTATCAGCCCCGCTTTATGTGGTCTTGGCCGAACTCCCGCATCTCCGTGATGGGTGGCGAGCAGGCCGCAGGTGTTTTGGCCACCGTCCGGCGGGACGGGATCGAACGTAAGGGCGGCACGTGGTCCGCCGAAGACGAGGCCGCTTTCAAAAAGCCCACAATCGAGATGTTCGAGGAACAGTCGCATCCGCTCTACGCGTCAGCACGGCTTTGGGATGACGGGATCATCGATCCACGCAAAGCCCGAGACGTTCTGTTTCTGTCTTTGACCGCTGCGCTCAACGCCCCCATTCAAGACACACGCTTCGGCGTGTTCCGGATGTAGATCAATGATCTATAGGCTTTTTCTTTCTGGCAAAATTACTCTCGCCGAAGGCATGACAGCCCCGCAGGGGATGTCCCCAAAAGACGTGGCGCAGCCACAATTTCGGAGGGTTACCGATGATCCCGCATAGTCTCCGCCAAAAGTATCCGCACGCCGAAACCTTCACATTCGGCGATAGCAAGGCGCTATGCGACCAACTTCTGGCCCTCGTGCGGTTGGGGAAGAAAACGGCGACTTGCGGAGCGCTGCGCGATTTCAGTGAGGATGGCGAGGCTCTGCCTGCCGTCGGGCGGCAAGACATCTCTCTGAATTGGGACGGCACCCCAGCGTTGGTGATTGAAACGACCGAGGTCAAAGTGCGTCGCTTTTGCGACGTGGACGCGGAGTTCGCGCTCGCAGAGGGGGAAAACGAGACCCTTGAAGGCTGGCAGGCCGGACACCGCGCTTTCTTCGAGCGAAACAGCGGATTTGACCGTGAAATGGAACTGGTCTGCGAGCGGTTCAAACTAGTTGAGGATCTGGCCTGATGTTTACGAAAATCCTCATTGCCAACCGCAGTGAAATCGCCTGCCGGATCATCCAAACCTGCGCGCGCTTGGGCGTAAGAACGGTCGCTGTGCACTCAGATGTGGACGCAGGTGCGCGCCATGTCTCCTTGGCGGACGAGGCAATTTCACTGGGGGGGCAGACCCCGGCGGAAAGCTATCTCAAAGGCGATGCGATTATCGCCGCGGCGACGGCGACTGGCGCTCAAGCGATCCATCCGGGCTACGGGTTTTTATCCGAGAACCCTGACTTCGTTGACGCGGTCGAAGCGTCAGATCTAACCTTTATCGGCCCGTCGGCCAAGGCCATCCGCGCCATGGGCCTCAAGGATGCCGCCAAGAAATTAATGGAAGAGGCCGGCGTTCCGGTTGTTCCGGGCTATCATGGCGAAGCTCAGGACAATTTGGCCGCCGAGGCCGAAAAGATAGGCTACCCCGTGCTCATTAAGGCCGTCGCGGGCGGCGGGGGCAAGGGCATGCGGATTGTAGCTGGGCCTGAGATGTTCGAAGAAGCGCTCGACTCTGCCCGGTCCGAGGCACTGAAAGCCTTCGGAAATGACCGCGTTCTGATCGAGAAATACGTGGAAAAGCCGCGCCACATCGAGGTTCAGGTTTTTGGTGACGGCAAGACTGCCGTCCATTTGTTCGAGCGGGACTGTTCTTTGCAGCGGCGCCACCAGAAGGTTATTGAGGAAGCCCCCGCGCCCGGAATGACGCCCGAGATGCGCGATGCCATGGGGCAGGCGGCCGTCCGTGCCGCCGAGGCCGTGGGATATGCCGGGGCCGGAACGGTCGAGTTCATCGTGGACGCCTCCGACGGGCTGCGAACGGACCGCTTTTACTTCATGGAGATGAACACACGTCTTCAGGTAGAACACCCCGTCACAGAAGAAATTACGGGCGTTGATCTGGTCGAATGGCAGCTCCAGGTAGCGAGCGGCCAGCCCTTGCCTGTGGCGCAGGATGAACTGACGATCACCGGTCACGCTTTCGAGGCCCGTCTCTATGCCGAGGACGTGCCCGCAGGCTTCTTGCCGGCCACTGGAACCTTGGCGCATCTGGCGTTCAGCGAGCGCGCAAGGATCGACACGGGCGTCAGACCTGGGGACGAGATCAGCCCGTTTTACGATCCAATGATTGCCAAGCTGACGGTCCATGCCGGAACCCGTGCCGACGCGCTTAGCAAATTGGAACGCGCTCTGTCACAGACCCAGATTGCAGGCACTGTGACCAACATCGCCTTTCTCACCGCGCTGACCCGGCACGAGGGTTTTGCCGCAGGGGATGTGGATACTGGTTTGATCGAGCGCGATATCGAAACCCTTTCGGCGCAGCCTGTCCCCTGCACACGGACGCAGGCCTTGGCTGCCGTGGCATCTTTGACAGCGTATGACGGCGCACTTTCGGGTTTCACGCTGTGGGCGCCGTTGCGCCATGAGGTGGTGTTGCATCAGCCCGATGCGCCAAGCACGGCTTATGTTTCGCCCGAAGGCCAGGGCGTTTTCACGGTCGAACTCGAAAGCGTCACGCATCAAATCGCGCAAACAGCAGAAGGCTGGCGCGTCGACGGCGCGAAGGTCTCAGCCGACGTCATTCAAACACCCACCGGTGTCAGCGTTTTCTGGGGGAACGCCTATCACTTCGATGTGCCGGATCCTCTGGCCCGTGGGGCCGATGCCGGCGGGGGCAGCGACATGACGCTGGCACCGATGCCCGGTCTGGTTAAAACCGTCTCGGTCAAACCGGGCGATACCGTCGCTGAAGGGGACCGGCTTGCCGTGCTCGAAGCAATGAAGATGGAACACACCCTGCGCGCCGCCCGCGACGGTGTCATTGCGGAGGTCACCACGCAGGCCGGGGCACAGGTTAAGGCGGGCGATCTCTTGGTCCGCTTGCGCGGAGAGGACGAATGATCCGGCTGCACCACGCCCATCAGACACGGTCCATGCGGACGCTCTGGCTGTTGGAGGAATTGGGCGTCGAGTATGAGCTTGTTGTCCATCCGTTCGGAAAAAATCTTCGCAGCTCGGACTATCTCCGACTGAACCCGTCTGGGCGCGTACCCGCGCTTGAAATCGACGAGGGGTGTATGTTCGAGACTGCGGCGATCACAGGTTACCTCTGTGAGCTTTTCCCTGACACCGCCCTTGGTCGTGCGCCCGGTGATCCGGAGCGGCGCGACTGGCTGGTCTGGGTCAGTTTCGCCGAGACTATCAGTCAGCACACGGCCGCGCTGACCCAGCAGCATATCGCGCTCTATGAAGACGAGATGCGCTCGCCCATCGTCATGAAGCTTGAGGCGGCGCGGCTCGGCAAATGCTACGCCGCGCTCGAAGGGCGTTTGCAAGGCAGGGAATATCTGCTGGATGGCGGATTTTCGGCGGCTGACATTTCCTGCGGTCAGGCAGTTTACATGTCCCGGCATTTCGCGCGAACTGACCCTTTTCCAGCCGTCGAGGCGTGGTACGGGCGTATCACCGACAGGCCGGCCTTCAAGGCGTCCTTGCCGCCAAGAAATGAACGGCTCTATCCGCGTGAGTTTTACCCTGTTCCCGAGATGCAGAATGGCTGAACGGGTGGAGATATTTGAAGTCGGTCCCCGCGACGGCCTGCAAAACGAGGCGCGGATCATTCCGACGTCGGAAAAAATCGCGCTTGTTGACCTTCTGTCAGAGGCCGGGTTTCGCCGGATCGAAGTGGCCAGTTTTGTTTCACCGAAATGGGTTCCGCAGATGGCCAGCAGCGGTGAAGTCCTCGCCGGGATTAGACGCCGCCCAGGAATTTCCTACGCGGGGCTCGTCCCGAATATGAAGGGCTACGAGGCCGCCCGCGCGGCGGGGGTCGATGAGATCGCGGTATTCGCGTCCGCCTCCGAAGGGTTTTCGAAAGCCAATCTGAATGCGACCATCGCCGAAAGCCTCTCGCGGTTCGCGCCTGTGCTGGCGGCGGCCGAAGCGGATGCCATCCCCGTTCGCGGCTACGTGTCCTGCGTGGTCGAATGTCCCTTTGACGGGGCTGTCGATCCTGCGGATACGACTCGTGTGGCCAAAGCGTTGCGGGATGCGGGGTGCTACGAGATTTCCTTGGGCGACACCGTGGGGCGCGGAACGCCTGAGGCCGTCGATGCGATGCTGCACGCAGTGATAAAAGCTGTTCCCGCCGATATGCTCGCCGGACATTTCCACGATACCAGCGGGCGGGCGCTGGAAAATATCGACGTCGCCCTGACCCACGGACTTCGGGTGTTTGACGCGGCCGTTGGTGGTCTTGGGGGATGCCCCTACGCACCCGATGCTGCGGGCAATGTCGCGACAGAGGCGGTTCTGGAGCATCTCAAAAGTGCGGGCTACGAGACTGGGCTTGATGCGGATGTGATCTCTCAGGCCGCTGTGATGGCACAGGAGATGAGACATGTATGAGACGCTTTTGCTTGAAACGGACCCGCGCGGCGTCGCGACGCTGACCTTGAATCGCCCGGACAAGCGCAACGCGATGTCGGGCCAGATGATTCAAGAACTGACCCACGCTGCTAGCAGTTTGAGCGATGACGCCTCCGTTCGGCTTGTGGTTCTGACCGGGGCGGACAGGCATTTTTGCGCTGGCGGTGATCTGAACTGGATGAAAGCGCAGATTTCTGCGGATAGTAAATCCCGCGCGCGGGAAGCCGGGAAGCTGGCGGGTATGCTTGGTGCTTTGAACCGACTGCCCAAACCGCTTGTCGGGCGGATCGAAGGCTCGGCCTTCGGGGGCGGGGTCGGGCTGGCGTCCATCTGCGACGTGGCACTTGCGGATCCCGGCGCGAAATTTGGTCTGACGGAAACCAAGCTGGGCCTGATCCCTGCCACCATTGGTCCCTACGTGCTGGCGCGGATGGGGGAAGGGCGTGCGCGGCGGGTTTTCATGAACTCCCGCGTGTTTGACGCGGCGGAGGCGGAAGCGCTTGGTCTTGTTCAGGTCGCAGGCGATCTGGATGCGGCAGTTGAGGCTGAGATCGCACCTTATATGAATTGTGCACCGGGTGCGGTTGCCGAGGCCAAGGCGCTGGCCTTGAAGCTGGGCGGCGCACCGGGAAAGGCCGAGGTGGACGCGTCCATCAATGCGCTCGTTACACGCTGGGAAAGCAGCGAGAGCGCGGAGGGCATCGACGCGTTTTTCGGCAAGCGGAAGGCTGCGTGGGTCCGCTAGGGGCTACTTGTTCTGGGCGACCATCTGCTCCAATTCATCTTCGGTAAGCTTCGCCCAGCACGGCATCTCTGCCTGCCCATTGCGTACGAAACTGGGCCGAAAGGCCTCCACCGTGATCTCAAGAGGGCTGGTCACGCCCTCGCTCGTCCAAACCTCGGTCCGGCGGCTTTCTTCGTAAACATCATCAAGCGGCCGATTTCCGTTCGGCTCCGCCTCGGTTGTGCGCAGCGCTTTTCCGCCCGGTTGATCGGTGTCGAAAACGAGTAGCCGTTCCCGCGTAATCCGATAGAGCGCGCGCTCCGCCGTGCTGGTGGGCGCGACGCACTCAAAGGTTGCGATGATGCCCTGCATGTCAGGAAGAACTTCAATCCGGTCGTGCCATTGATTGCCGATCCGCACGCGCGGGTTCTTCCACAGGCGCTTGCCGGTCAGCCGGACACTCGCAGATCGCCCGGATTGAATAACCGTCATATCCCGCTCGCTGACATCGAGATACGGCGCGCGAATGATGAAGAAACCCAGCTTCTGCAGGACGTCCTGACCATCGCCGGGCAGGGGGATCGGGAAACGGTGCAATGACCTGTCGGCGCGGGACCGTGCCCTCTGTCTGTCGATCAGCTCCAGCCCTGTGCGCGTTTGACGATCAACAACGGTGTTTTCGCAGAAGTCGGCGGTTCGAGTATTTTCACGGAGCGCCGCTGGCCTCAGCCAGCAGGTTTTGATCGTGGCCTCTGCGGTTGGCCACCAACTGGGCAGAGAAACGATAGCCGACAGCGGAACACTCATAGAGATATGCCGCTTGGGTTCTCTGCGGCTCGGCTGGCGCGGCACGACGATCCAGGAGATATTCGTCGCGATGTGTCGCTGTTTCGCGCCCACCCGGGCTATGTCATCCAGCGACAGGCTCGCCAGATTTTGCCCGATCCATGGCACAGGCTCGACACTCGCCAAACCGTTTGAAACCGCAGGATCAAGGCAGCTTTCATCTGATACCTCCTTGGCGAGGGGTGAGGTCATCATGACACCGCAGAAGATGTTGCGGCGCCACGCGGCCATGCCAGCCGGTGCGCCGTCCCAAAACTCGGATGTTTCATCGAAGAAATCCGCAGCAAACCCATTTTCGCTTTCAAGCGGCTGAAACTGTTCGAGGATCCAGAAGAACGCGCTGCCGCATTCCTCAATGTCTTCCTCGCCTTCTGTCTCGCCCCAATCTCCGATGCCGAAGACATGGTCGCTGTGTTCGCGGGTTGCGGCAAAATTCTCTGTCCGCATGCGACCCGCGATGCCCGGAACAAGATCGGCAAGCATCGTCCAGCCATCGCGATCAGAGCGGAAGCTGCGGGCCCGTTCTCCGGTGCGTGGCCAGACCGTGTAGCTGCGTGCTGTCGAAAAGCAGGACAGTTCCAGAAACAGGCGCAGGGCCTCTTCCCGACCGATCTCGCGAATTCGGTCAAGATTGTAAGCGTCGCCCGTCTTCGGGTGCTCTCTGGTTTCGGCATATTCCATCAATGTATAGACACTGACCTGACAACTGCTGATCTCGCAGCTTTCAATCTCGAACTTGAAATAGTGAGACAGAGGTCGTGTGCGCACGACGCTGTCAACGCGCGTATCCTCCAACTCTGCCTTCACCAGATAGGACACACCTACATTGCCGATCTCGACGGTCGAGCCAGGGCGCATTAGCCGTTCGAACCGTTCGGTATCCTTCAAAGCGGAAACGGCCATGCGGGTCTGTGCGCAAAACGGGCTGGTAATATCGGGCACGTTCGGATCGCGTAGAGCAATCAAGCTCGATACCAGCTGACGAGCATCCCCGGCGTTCATTCTCGCGCACAGGATAAATCCCGGATCGCGCGCTTTGAGAAGCTCAATTGCCCCAAGGATGCGAAGTTTCGCGCGCGGCAGGCTAAGTTGCAAATCTGTCGGGCAGGGGTAGACAATGTTTCGCCTGTGCAAAACCTCGAGCAAGCGTGCTTCCAATAGCGTTTCTAGTTGATCACTAGGGGGTTTCGAACCTTTCACCCAAGTCGCATTTACCGTGTTGTTCGTGCCGGGCGGCGTGTCCGGACCATCTGCGTCGATCTCCTGCGGGATGGGCAATGGCTCGCCTTGCCTCGTTATCTGCCCCGGGCCGTACTTGTTGTAGCCAGCAAGGACGCTTGCGTAGGTTGAACTTGATTGGTTGAAAACACTCGGTGCGAGGTCGAAAAGGCTATGAGGTTGACCACACTGTGAAAGCAATTTTTGTGCTGCAATACGTCCGAATGTCGATGGATTGGACTGACCTGCAGGGAAAAGTTTTTCGCCCATTCCGCTCCAGGGGGCTGTACCAGTGACAAGAGCTTCTGCGAAATCATAGGCTTCACGTTCCACACGTACGCTGTCCTGTTGTAACGCCGCTGCCAGTAAGTCTGACTGCTGTTGGGATGGAAATACCATAAGCGCTTTGTCCAAAGCGCTGTCCAGAATGTATGCGGGTCTTTCCTGAAACGCGTATCGCCCATCGTTCAAAAAGACGGAGCTACGGTCGGACTGAAGCGTTTCGACCGTACGTTCGAGTTCCTTGCGAACCTCGACCAACAGGCTGCCATAGTACTGAAAAATCTTCTCAGGATCGCTGGGCTGTTCAATCGTGATCGTCGCCGCGGCGATCGCATCGCTCATGTTACGAGCAGGACTTACAGTCATGCGAAAATTCAGCCTCTGCAGCGTGTTGGAGCCGATGTCATGGGCATCGTCCAGAATGGCCTCATAACGGCTCTGGGTCAGCATCTCGCGGTAGTATTGCGCCGCTTGAAAAACCGCGAGGGGCTGCGGTTCGACCAGGCCCTGCAGTTCGGTGATATCCACGGTTGGAAGCGTGTCGGAGGCATCTGCCTTTTCCGCACCTTCCTGAACCAGTTCCAGAAACTTCTGGCTGAGTTGCAGGGCATCGGCCTGCGCGAACTTCTTGTCTTCCAGCAGCTTGTCGACCTGTTCGAGCTGCTTCTCGATCCACGCGCTGTCCTTCAGGCGCTGGTTCACCAATCGTTCCCGCGTAAACACCTGCGGGGAATCGACCATGATCATCCCTTCGCTTTCGGTGCTGTACCAGATCCCAGCATCGCGCCTGACGCTGTCTAGAGTTTGCAGTGTACGTGCCGGAGGAAAGGCCCAGACGGCCAGCCCCAATGCCACAAGAAGACCAGCGCCCGTTCCGGTCGCCGTCGCCACGCTGCCAACTGACTTCTTGACCATAGTGCCCGACGCGCTGCGCAACCATCTGAAAAAACCTTTGAACATGCACTCACTCTCCTACCGGCGCGGTTGCTTCAATCCGGGACAACAGCGCGTCAAAACTCGTCTTGATACTCAGGCGGCAATGGGCGGTTTCGGCGACATCGAACCGTCCGTGCTCACCCAATTTGTTGGCGGGTGCCCCACCGCCGCATAGATCAAAATGGGCGCAACTCTTTTGACAGGCCGTGATGCCTGCAGAAATCTGGCGCAGCGTTCTCAGAAACTGACTATCGAAATAGATTTGCCCCAGATCGCGAAGGCCATGGACGTTACCAAAACTGAACCCACCGTGGTCGGGGGCAGGCGTGCCCAAAAGCTCGGGCGAGAATGTCGATATCTCACCTCCAACCACGACCGAGATAATTGCGCCCGCAGTGTTTTCCTGATTGCGACGAGGCGTCCGGTCGGGGCGTGTTTTCAAAACCTGCATCAACTGATCTAGTTCGCGCAGACGCGGGGGATTTTGGTGCGTTTCAACTCGATCCACAAACCGGATCAGGAAATCGCTGTATTGGCTTACTGTAATCTTCCCAAGAAGGCTGGAACTTGTGTTGATGCCTTCGATCTCTTCAACATTCAGGCCGATCGAGTAAGCCCCTGTGGCGACAAGAGCATCCGCAATTTCCTCAGGGTGGGCGAGCGAGGCCGCACTGACAACGGCGATGATATGAAACGGGATGTTTTCGAACCTCAGCCGCGCGATGCCGTCCATCGCTTTGTCGTAGGTGCCCTGTCCGCCACGTCCGACACGCCATTGGTCATTGAGAAAGGCGGGCCCATCAAGACTGACACCCACGGAAACGCCCGGCTTGCGGAAATAGGTGATCCAATTGTTGTCGATCAGGGTTGCATTGGTCTGAAAGGACTGGCGCTTGATCTTGCGGCCAGATGCGGCCTCCAGTTGCGCGATGGCGTCAGCGTACCAGTCCGGGGGCAACACCAAAGGTTCCCCCGCGTGCCAGACGACGGTGCTGTCCTCGCGAAAGAAGGGGCTGGCCACGATGCTGCGACCCACCGCAGTCAGCGTCTCGGGTGTCATCTGCGCCTTCAGGGACCGGTCCGGCAGATAGCAGTATGTGCAATTGAGGTTGCAGAAAGGGGTGGGCTGAAGAACAAGAAGTTGGATGTCGGCCAGACCGGGCATCGGTCTGCGACCTACCAGTTTGGCCAGTTTCGCCAATTCGACCAGTTGTTCCAATTGCTCCAGTTTCGCCACTGCGCCAACGGTCCCGGTACTTCTTTTGGGGTCACACCAGTCGCCGATCGAGCGGCGTCAAGCCTTTCGGTCAAGGACGCCTTTTCCGTGCGAAGAGTGTCGGAGTTGGGGGTGGACGCTTGAGTAGACCCGCCGAGGACGACGGTCACGCTGGTCAGGGCAAAAGCCGCGATACGAATACCAAACCGGTACATAATGAACCTCAAAAAACACAAAGAAACAGTAGGCAACAATATGCCACCGTTAGCACAAAATTAGGAACAATGCAATTTTTTGCCGACCGCATGTGGATCACATGATCAGTTGGTTATCCTCTTCCTCCTCCCGCGTTTCGTCATGCGCGGCCAGCGCTATGCCAAAGGTCAGAATACCGACGCGGCCGGCGGTCATTAAAGCGATCACGACCAGTTTGCCCAGATCGCTCAGATCGCCGGTGATCCCCATGCTCAGACCGACCGTGCCCATGGCCGAGATTGCCTCGAACATGATAACCTCGAAGGCCGCGCCGGGTTCGGTCAGCAAGAGACAGAACATCGCGACCATCAGGAGACCGCAGTAGTAGGTCAGCAAGGCAGTCGCGGTCTGAAGTTTGTCGAGCGGCACCTGACGTTTGAAAAATCGCACCCGCTCGCGTCCCTTCAAGGTCGAGCGCACCAACCCGATCAGGGCGGCGAAGGACGTCGTCTTGATGCCACCGCCCGTTCCGGCAGGGGACGCACCGATGACCATGAGAAAGAAGATCACCATCAGCACCGCCGGAATGACCTCACCAATCGGGTAGGTGTTGAACCCCACCGTGGTCGTCGCGGTCATCGTTTGGAAGAAAGCCACCATCAACCGCTCACTGTTTGGCAGCGCAGCGATACCCGGTTCGGCGATGAACATCACCAATGTGCCAAACAAAAGGAACAGCGCCGTGATGCGAAAGATCACCTTGCTTGTGAAGCCCAGATGCCGCGAACGGCCCAGCATCGTGCGCCACGTGTCAACGATGATCAGGAAACCCATGGCACCCAGCAGGGATAAGGCCGAGATCACGATATTCACGCCAAAATTGCCGGAGAAGCTCTCGAATGAATTGCTGTTGAGGCTAAAGCCTGCCGTACAAAAGGCTGAAATTGAATGGAAAATCGCGCTCCACATCGCGTTGTCTACGCCGGCCTCGACGAACATCGGGTAGAGCGCAGCGGCGCCGACGATCTCACACCCGAAAGTGAAAACGATCACGGAGCGCAGGAACATCGCAGGTGAGATATCGTTCGGCAGGTTGAACGCGGCCTTGACCGTTTTTTCCCGCATCCGGCCCAATTTTTGCTGCAGCGCCAGTACCGCGAAAGAGCCGATCGTCATGTACCCCAGACCGCCGATCTGGATCAGGATGATGATGACCAGTTCGCCGAAAAAGGTGAAGGATGTCCCCGGATCGACCGACACGAGTCCGGTGGTCGACACGGCGGAGGTCGAAATGAACAGGCTGTCTAGTGCGGCCACCGGCACCTCCTGCGCCCATGGGAGCGCCAGAAAGAACCAGCCAATCAACATGTAAGACAAGTACCCAAACAACAGGAGTCTCGCCGGATGAACCCGGATCAGCGAAGCGCGGCAGGAGGCGAGAAACCGGATGGCGCTGGAATACTTGTGATCTGGTGGTGGACCCTCGTCGGGATCCTCTGGCGTCTGGGTGGTATCAGTCACACATGACCTCACATAGTGTGGACCCCCGAATACATCCGGGACGGCCTAAACACGGAAGAACACAAAAACTAGATCGTTTGTTCCGCGCGCACAGTGTCTCATTTTTCCTGTGACCCGGATGCCGACCGGGCAAACGCCTGCGACAGATCGCCTGATCCCTGATACAAAGGGCAGTTATCCCGAAAATCCCCCTAAATAAGATGCATGTGGTCGTTGCCGTTGGTTGACCGTATCAGAGGGCAGGCGTAAACATCGCGCAACCTGATGCCGCAAACCGGGAGGCGGCCCGAACGAAGGAGACGGACGTGGAAGATCTTCTGCGCGACTACCTGCCCATTTTGATATTTCTGGGCTTGGCCATAGGGCTAGGGCTGGTTCTGATTTTAGCGGCCGCTGTGGTTGCCGTGCAGAACCCCGATCCGGAGAAAGTGTCGGCCTATGAGTGCGGCTTCAACGCATTTGACGACGCCCGGATGAAGTTCGACGTGCGGTTCTATCTTGTCTCGATCCTGTTCATCATTTTTGACCTTGAGGTCGCGTTTCTCTTCCCGTGGGCCGTGGCATTCAAGGACGTGGGCATGTTGGGCTTCTGGTCGATGATGGTGTTCCTCGCCGTCCTGACCATCGGCTTCGCCTACGAATGGAAAAAAGGAGCGCTCGAATGGGAGTGATGGCAGGCGCCAACACCGCCAGTGTCGACAAAGAAGTTGCCACGCAGGCCCTGAACAAGGAATTGCAGGACAAGGGTTTTCTTGTCACCTCAACCGAAGACATCATCAATTGGGCGCGCACCGGATCGCTGCACTGGATGACATTCGGCTTGGCCTGTTGCGCGGTGGAGATGATGCACACCTCCATGCCGCGCTATGATCTGGAACGGTTTGGAACGGCACCGCGGGCCTCTCCTCGCCAATCCGACCTGATGATCGTGGCTGGCACACTGACCAACAAGATGGCACCCGCCTTGCGCAAGGTCTATGATCAGATGCCAGAGCCGCGCTATGTGATCTCGATGGGGTCCTGCGCCAACGGGGGCGGATATTACCACTACAGCTATTCGGTGGTGCGAGGCTGCGACCGGATCGTGCCGGTTGACCTCTACGTGCCGGGCTGTCCGCCGACGGCAGAGGCGTTGTTGTATGGCATCCTGCAGCTTCAACGCAAAATCCGCCGCACGGGAACCATCGTCAGATGAGCCGTGCGTGTGAAGGAGGTCTGATATGACCGAAGCCCTCGAAGAACTGGCTGCCCATATCGAAGTGAAGCGACCCGATTGCGTGCTGTCGACTGAGATCCTCCACGAGGAACTTACTGTCAACATTGCGCCCGCCTCGCTTCTAGCATTCACCGAATTTCTCAAGACAGACCGGAACTGCCGGTTTTCCACGCTGATCGACATCACAGCCGTTGACAATCCAACCCGCGACAAACGGTTCGACGTGGTTTACCACTACTTGTCGATGTATCAGAACCATCGGATCCGCGTGAAGCTGGCCATCCGGGAAGAGGACACTGTGCCCTCCATTACCGAGGTTTATCCGGCAGCCAACTGGTTCGAGCGTGAGATTTTCGATATGTTCGGCATTCTCTTTTCTGGTCATCCGGATCTGCGCCGCATCCTCACCGACTACGGCTTTCGCGGCTATCCACTGCGCAAGGACTTTCCCACCACCGGCTACGTCGAGGTGCGCTACGATGAAGAGCAAAAGCGCGTGGTTTATGAGCCGGTAAAACTGGTTCAGGAATATCGTCAGTTCGATTTCATGAGCCCTTGGGAGGGCGCGAACTACATTCTGCCAGGCGATGAAAAAGGTGAAGAGAAGGACGCGGCGAAATGATCGCAGCGCCCCCGGAAAATTCTGCCCCGCGCACAGGCGTCCCGCTTGTACCGGGCAGCAGGTATCCGGGGCTTCGGAAGTTTTTCATCTGTATTGGCGCCCAGAAGGCGGGGACAACCTGGCTGCATGAAATGCTCAGCCGTCATCCGGACTGTCATCTGCCGCCCGTCAAGGAAGTACGGTTCTGGGACGCGCGGATTGATCGCGATGACCGCTTTGCATTCAAAGTCGCTGATCGGCTGCAGGATGCGGCGCGCGGACGCCTTTACCGGGCCGTGACGCGTCACCCTCGTGATCTTCCGGCAGCTGTCAGGCGGTTTCGCCATGTCAGGGCGTTTGACCGGATGCTCAAGTCAGCTGGTACCCCGTCTGGTCCAGCGACCTATGGTGATTTCGTGATGATGGGATATCGTGGACAGCCTGTGGCAGGGGAACTGACCCCGAACTACTCGCTTCTCGACACCGAGGATTTCCGTCAGATGGCCGAGGTTCATCACGGGAATTGTTTCCTGTTTATCATGCGGGACCCGGTCGCCCGGCTTTGGTCCGGTGTTCTCCACAAATTCCGGAAAAGACTGAAGGCTGGCACGGTGTCCGATGCAGAGGTCTTTGACCGCCTTGAGTTTGAGATCGCCGATCCTCAAGCCGTTAACGCGATGCGGTCCCGCTACGACAGGACGATTGGCGCGTTGGAGGCCGCAGTGCCGCAACAGCGGATCCTCTACCTGTTCTATGAGACACTCTTTTCCGATCAGGCCCTTCGCAAAATCACCGACTTTCTTGGAATTGAGACTGTTTCGGCTGATCCGGCGTACCACGTGAATGTCAGCCGCAGGCCGGGGCTCAAACCTTCCGCAGATCAGGCGAGGCGGGCAAAAGCCGCGCTCGCGCCGGTCTATGAATTTGTGCACCAAAGGTTCGGGGCCGATGTGCCACCGACTTGGGGACACGCCTTTACACACGGAGAACGCGCATGATGGACGGCTCCAAATTCGACGATGCCCTGACGGGCGAGCAGAAGATCCGCAACTTCAACATCAACTTCGGGCCCCAGCACCCGGCGGCCCACGGGGTCTTGCGGTTGGTGTTGGAGCTGGATGGCGAGATTGTGGAACGTTGTGACCCACATATCGGGCTTTTGCACCGCGGCACCGAAAAGCTCATGGAAAGCCGGACATATCTGCAGAACCTGCCGTACTTTGACCGGCTCGATTACGTGAGCCCGATGAACCAGGAACACGCCTGGTGTTTGGCCATTGAAAAGCTGACCAAGACCGAGGTGCCGCGCCGGGCTTCCCTGATCCGGGTGCTCTATTCCGAGATCGGGCGCGTTCTGAACCACCTTTTGAACGTCACCACGCAGGCGATGGACGTAGGTGCGTTGACGCCGCCGCTTTGGGGCTTCGAAGAACGCGAAAAGTTGATGGTGTTCTACGAACGCGCCTGTGGTGCACGGCTCCACGCGGCCTATTTCCGGCCCGGTGGTGTCCATCAGGATCTGCCCGATGATTTGCTGAACGACATCGAAGCATGGTGTGAGACTTTCCCGAACGTCATGGACGATATTGATGGGCTGTTGAGCGACAATCGCATCTTCAAACAGCGCAACGCCGATATCGGTATCATCACCGAGGACGAGGCACTGGAATGGGGCTTTTCTGGTGTTATGGTGCGCGGGTCTGGCATGGCGTGGGATCTGCGTCGCTCGCAGCCGTATGAATGCTACGACGAGTTCGATTTCCAAATCCCCGTCGGCAAAAACGGCGACTGTTTCGACCGTTATCTTGTGCGTATGGAAGAGATGCGCCAATCCGTGTCCATCATCAAACAGGCAATCGCAAAGCTGCGCGAGTGTCCCGGCGATATCATGGCGCGCGGCAAGATGACCCCACCCACACGCGGCGAGATGAAGACCTCGATGGAGGCATTAATCCACCACTTCAAGCTTTACACTGAAGGCTTCCACGTGCCCGCGGGCGAGGTCTACGCGGCGGTCGAAGCGCCTAAGGGCGAATTCGGTGTGTACCTTGTGGCGGATGGCACCAATAAACCTTACCGCGCCAAGCTGCGTGCGCCCGGGTTCCTGCACCTGCAAGCCATGGACTATATGTGCAAAGGCCACCAACTGGCGGACGTCAGCGCAATCATCGGCACGATGGACGTCGTGTTCGGGGAGATTGACAGGTGAGCAGCTTCGGATCTTTGGAGTGTGTCAGTCAGGGGCGGGTTTCGGCAGCCGCTGTGGTTCAGCTCCGAAAAGTAACATTCGCGGATCGCAAACGGCCCGATACGAATTGCCTGTTTGACGACGATGACCGCGAGATATGCTTGGTCAACGCTTGTTACAGGGGGACTGATCTTACTGAAGATCATGCGCAAATCCGTTTGATTTGCAAAACCTCTTTCGATCAATTGGAAACCTTCAATCAGATGAAGGATGTAAATTAAGAATGCTTCGCCGTCTCCACGCTGAACAGCCCGAAACCTTTGCCTTCACCCCTGACAACCAAAAATGGGCCGAAGCGCAGATCAAGAAGTATCCCGAGGGGCGTCAGGCCTCTGCGATCATTCCGCTTTTGTGGCGCGCTCAGGAGCAGGAGGGATGGCTTTCCCGTCCGGCAATTGAGGCCGTGGCTGCGATGCTCGACCTTGCCTATATCCGCGCGCTGGAAGTGGCGACATTCTATTTCATGTTCCAACTGCAGCCTGTGGGTAGTGTGGCCCATATTCAGGTGTGTGGCACGACATCTTGCATGATCTGCGGCGCAGAAGATCTGGTCGCTGTCTGCAAGGAAAAAATCGCAGCGAACCCCCATCAGATTTCGGACGATGGCAAGTTCAGCTGGGAAGAGGTTGAGTGTCTGGGGGCTTGCGCAAACGCACCGATGGCCCAGATCGGCAAGGATTATTACGAAGACCTGACCGCCGACAGCATGGGCGATCTGATCGACCGCATGGCGAAGGGTGAGGTTCCAACACCGGGATCGCAAACCGGTCGTTATGCGGCTGAACCCGCAAGTGGGCTGACGTCGCTCAAGGATCACGAAGCGAACAAGATGGCGGCCAATGCCTCTGTCGCGTTGGCCACCGAAATTGGTGACACGATCAAGCGTATCGACGGCACCGAAGTACCGCTTGTCGCACCTTGGATCCGGCCGGACGGCACCGTTTCGAAGAAAAAAGAAACGAAAGCGAAGGCCGAGGCACGGGCCGTTCCCCTCTCCGAAGATGAGGTTAAGGATAAGCAGGCCGCGCGGCCAACTGATGCAGACGCGGGCAACGGAACGGGACGGCGTGCGCAGAATCAGGCCGTGACGTCAAATTCGGACGCGACCAATAAGGGCGTTCCGGATGAGGTCATCGAAGCGCCGGATCCCGCACGCGCAAAGACCAAGGCTCCGGCGGTCGAAGGACCGGGTGAAAAGCCCGAATTGCTGAGCGCGGCCCGCGATGGTGGTCCCGATGATCTTAAGCAAGTAAAGGGCGTCGGACCCAAGCTGGAAACGCTGTTGCATGAGCTGGGCGTTTACCACTTTGACCAGATTGCAAGCTGGTCCGATCAGGAGGTTGCGTGGGTCGATCAGAACCTCGAAGGCTTCAAAGGGCGCGTCTCGCGCGATGAATGGGTGAAACAGGCGAAAATCCTTGCTAAGGGTGGGACTACGGAATTTTCAAGCCGCGTCGAAAAAGGCGGTGTCTACTAGGACCACATAGAAATAGGGGGACTTATCCATGAACCAGAACTCCGGAGGATTGACCTGCGTTATCGGTTGTTGGCTGATTGCTGCACTTGGGGGTGCGCTCGTCGCAGCGTTGTTGATGGTTTTGGCCGGTTTCAGCTTTGTTGCCGCAGTGGCGTTGGGCGGCATGGCCTTCGTGATCGCCGGATTGTTCCTGAGTATCGTGTTCTGCAAGGGCCTTCCCGGGCCAAACCAAGTTGAGGTCACGTCGCCCGTTGAAGACGCGACGCGGACCAGCCCAAAGCCGGTGCCAGCAGGGGCAGGGGAAAAAGGCGTTGTGTCATCCGCTGAGTTAGCCCTTGGGACATCAAGCGTACCTGCGGCAGATGTTCCAAAAGCCGATCCCCCGAAGGCGGACCCGCCGAAAGCGGATCCTGCGCCTGAGCCTGTCGAAAAGCCCGCTCCGGCAGCTGCGAAGAACGGTGCCGACGCGCGGGTGGCCGCGGCGCCCGCGTCAAGCGACATCAAGCCATCGGCGAAGCTCGCCGGTGAAGAGGAATTGGCCGAGCGCAAGGGCGAATGGAAATACGAAGGCGAGGCAGTATCAGCTAAGGCAAAAGCTCCGGCCAAGGCCAAGCCTGCAGCCGAGAAAAAGTCCGCCCCCAAGAAAGCGCCCGAAGCGGACAGCGCGGATGTCGGGACCAAACCGGAACTTCTGAGCGCACCGCGAGATGGCGGCGCCGACGATCTCAAGCAGATCAAGGGTGTCGGTCCGCAGCTGGAAACCATGCTGAACGATATGGGCATCTACCACTTCGATCAGGTGGGTAGTTGGTCTCAGGACGAAGCCGACTGGGTCGATGCAAACATGCCAAAGTTCAAAGGTCGCGTGGCCCGCGACAATTGGGTAGACCAGGCGCAAAAACTGGCGGCCGGTGAAGAAACAGAGTTTTCGAAGAAGGTTAAGAAAGGCGGTGTCTACGACGCGTAGGCATGGGTAAGCATCCCTATGGCATCAGATAAAGAGGATCAGCAGGCACGGGCCGGACGTCGTGTCGCGTTGTTTCTGGCCGGTGTGGGTGTTTTCTGGATCATAGCGATCTGGGCCGGAGAAGCACTGAACCTGTCGCACCGGATGCGGGCGCTTTTTGACCTTTTCGCTCTGGCCGGATTTGGCTGGGGCCTATGGATGGTATTTGATCTCTGGCGCAATCGTCAGGGCCAATGAGGAACGCAGAAGATGCTCGCTGATAAGGACCGGATTTTCACGAATCTGTATGGAATGCACGACCGCTCGCTGAAGGGGGCGAAGGCGCGGGGCCACTGGGACGGCACCGCTGACCTGATCAAGCGGGGCCGTGACCAAATCGTTGAGGAAATGAAAGCCTCCGGCCTGCGCGGCCGCGGCGGGGCAGGGTTCCCGACGGGTTTGAAATGGTCTTTCATGCCAAAAGAGAGTGACGGGCGTCCGTCCTATCTGGTGGTGAATGCCGACGAGTCCGAGCCTGGCACCTGCAAAGACCGGGAGATCATGTGCCATGATCCCCACACGCTGATCGAGGGTTGCCTGATCGCCTCCTTCGCGATGAACGCAAACGCGTGCTATATCTACATCCGCGGTGAGTATATTCGCGAGAAAGAGGTGCTGCAAAACGCCATCGACGAATGCTACGAGGATGGTCTTCTGGGTCCGAATGCCGCAAAGTCTGGCTGGGATTTCGACCTCTATCTTGTTCATGGCGCGGGCGCTTATATCTGCGGCGAGGAAACCGCTCTTCTGGAAAGCCTGGAAGGCAAGAAGGGCATGCCCCGCATGAAGCCACCGTTTCCGGCGGGCGCAGGTCTTTACGGATGCCCGACGACGGTGAACAACGTTGAGTCCATCGCGGTCGTGCCGACGATCTTGCGGCGCGGGGGGGACTGGTTCTCGTCCTTCGGTCGGCCGAACAATGCGGGCACCAAGCTGTTTGCGATCTCGGGTCATGTGAACAACCCGTGCGTCGTAGAAGAAGCAATGAGCATCAGCTTTGAAGAATTGATCGACAAGCATTGTGGCGGCATCCGCGGCGGGTGGGATAATCTGAAAGCGGTGATCCCCGGCGGATCCTCCGTTCCGTGTTTGCCCGGAAAGATCATGAAGGAAGACGCGATCATGGATTTCGACTGGCTGCGCGAGCAGCGGTCGGGCCTCGGCACAGCGGCGGTGATCGTCATGGACCAGTCCACGGACATCATCAAAGCGATCTGGCGTCTTTCGAAATTCTACAAGCACGAAAGCTGTGGCCAGTGCACGCCATGCCGGGAAGGCACGGGCTGGATGATGCGCGTTATGGACCGGTTGGTGAAAGGCGAGGCAGATCCTGCCGAAATCGACATGCTTCTGGATGTGACAAAGCAGGTTGAGGGTCACACTATTTGCGCGCTTGGCGACGCTGCGGCATGGCCGATCCAAGGCCTGATCCGACATTTCCGCGACGAGATCGAAGACAGGATCAAACACAAACGCATGCCGGTGGCTGCAGAATGAGCGTGCGTCTGATAACAACCGTCCTCACGCTGATCCTACCCGCCTCGGGTGCTGTCGCGCAGATGGAAACCCACAGCGCAGGCCGCGCCTTAGCAGAGCAGTTCGCCAGCGGTATTGATGTGAACTCGGACGGCACCATCACGTTCGAGGAATTGAATAATGCGACGGATGAAGCCTTTGCATCAGTAGACACTGACGGTGACGGATCCGCGACCTTCGCGGAGATGCGGGATTGGAAGTACGGCTTCGGGGAATTGGCAACTTTCCAAGGCCGGGATGCCCGCTTCACGACCTCCATTGCCATCGTGTTCGACATATTTGACCGGGACAATGACGGCCTTGTGACGCTTGAGGAACATCAAACCGGGATCGTCAACTCATCTCAATATGCCGACACGGACGAGGACGGTGTGTTGACCTTCGAAGAGTATTACGAAGGCTTCATTTATAACATCGCGATGCGCAACGTTTTTGTGGAGTAACAGCGCCGCAGCCTGACTTGGCAGCCTAGGTGTTTCATGAAATACCTGCAGGCGGAATTGCGGTCTCATGGGGTATGTCGTGCGGGTTTTTCTGATTTTATGCCTGGTTTTCTCGGTGGCCTCCTGTGGGCTTTTCAACCGCAACCCGGGGCGCAATGCCGAAACCGAAAATATCATTCCTTTCCGGGCCAAATTGTCGACGGGGCAGGATGATCGTGAGTTTTTCGTAAACGTCCAGAATGAGGGCGAGGGTGTGGATGCCGTTCGCGAAAGTGTTCGCTTCGAGGCCACGAAGTATTGCCTGTTTGCCTACGGTGCGTCCGATGCGGACTGGCAGATTGATCCTGCGACAAACGACTGGGCGTTCACGCAGGAAAGCCGGGGGCTTACCTTCCGCGGGCGGTGTACGGCGCGGTAAAAAACCGGCCAAAACCTATGCGATGGGGTGAAAATCATGCCCATCCACCCTAGTTTATCTTCTGATATTGAATAACACGGCATGCGTTCGGAAAGTGGGGGCATGAAACTCTTTGCAATGATTCTGGCGGCCGCACTGGTCGCCTCCACGGCAAGTGCAGACGCCCGCACGCGGCTGCAGGATGACGCCACCATCGACAACGGTTTGAAGATCGTTGCCATCGGCAAGATGCTGACTGACAAATGCAGCGCGATTGAGCCGCGCCGGATCAAGGCATTCGGGTTTGCATTGTCCTTGCAGCAGCGGGCCAAGGGACTGGGCTATTCGGACGCAGAGATAGATGCCTATCTCGACAACGATACCGAGAAAAAGCGCATCAAATCAGCGGCGCGCGCCTATCTGAGAGCGCGTGGCGCGGATTTTAAGAAGCCCGAGACCTTCTGTGCTGTTGGCAAGGCTGAAATCTCGAACGAAACTAAGGTGGGTCAGTATTTGAGAGCGGATTGATATGGCGAAGATCAAGGACACCCGGGACACGCTTGAAGTGGTGCGCGCGGTCATCGCAAATGCCCGGTTTGAAGACGTGAACATGTCGAACACAGCGTTTCATGATGTAAACCTGTCCTCCGGCAATGTTACTGCCAGCAATATGTCGAACCTCCATATCGAAGATGTAAATCTGTCAAATACCAGGCTGCGCAACGTCAATATGGCTGGGGTTTCCATCGACGACGCCAATCTTGCTGGAATGACAATCAACGGTGTGAAGGTCACTGACCTGCTGGAGGCCTACGAGGCGTCGAAAGCGACCTAAGGGCACCTGAAAGCCGGACTTTTTGCCGCTTTTTGCGCAATTGGGTTTTGGCCCCGCGCAACTTGATGTAGCACATCCCCAACGCGTTGCGGATGTGGAGATTCAAATGGCTGACCTGCGCAAAATCGTCATCGACGACACGGAAATCGAAGTCGATCCGCGCCTGACATTGATTCAGGCGTGTGAGGAAGCTGGCATCGAAATCCCGCGGTTTTGCTACCATGAACGCCTGACGATTGCTGGTAACTGTCGCATGTGTCTGGTCGAGGTCGTGGGCGGCCCGCCCAAACCAGCCGCCTCCTGTGCGATGCAGGTCAAGGATTTGCGCCCCGGTCCCGAGGGCCAGCCGCCGGTGATTAAGACGAACTCTCCTATGGTCAAGAAAGCCCGTGAAGGGGTGATGGAATTCCTGCTGATCAACCATCCGCTGGATTGCCCGATTTGCGACCAAGGCGGTGAATGCGATCTGCAGGATCAGGCGATGGCCTATGGCGTTGATTTTTCGCGCTATCGCGAACCCAAACGCGCCGTGACCGATCTGGATTTGGGTCCACTCGTCGAAACCCACATGACGCGCTGTATTTCCTGCACTCGTTGTGTGCGCTTCACGACCGAGGTCGCGGGCATCACACAGATGGGGCAGACCGGCCGCGGCGAAGATGCCGAGATTACCACCTATCTGGGCCAAACTCTGGGTTCTAACCTGCAAGGCAATATTATCGATCTTTGTCCTGTGGGTGCACTGGTCTCAAAACCCTATGCCTTCACGGCCCGGCCATGGGAGTTGACCAAGACCGAAAGCATCGATGTGATGGACGCGCTCGGCTCTAATATTCGGGTAGATACCAAAGGTCGCGAAGTGATGCGGTTCCTGCCGCGTAACCATGACGGCGTGAACGAGGAATGGATTTCCGATAAGACCCGGTTTGTCTGGGACGGCCTGCGCCGCCAGCGGCTGGACACGCCCTACATTCGTGAAAACGGCAAATTGCGCAAAGCCGGTTGGGACGAGGCCTTGAAAGCAACTGCTGCCGCGATGAAAGGTAAGAAACTTGCCGGTCTTGTGGGCGATCTGGCGTCAGCTGAGGCGGCGTTTGCGCTGAAGCAGCTGATCGAAGGACAGGGCGGTGGCGTGGAGTGTCGAACCGATGGCGCGAAGTTGCCTGCGGACAACCGTTCCGCATACGTCGGAAATGCCACCATCGAGGAAATCGATGATGCCGAGATGATCCTGTTGATCGGTACCAACCCCCGCGTCGAGGCTCCAGTTCTGAACGCCCGTATTCGCAAGGCATGGCTAAAGGGCGCAAAAGTGGCCCTGATCGGTGAGCCGCAGGATTTAAGCTACGATTACATCCATCTTGGCACGGATCGGGCTGCGCTGGCAAAGTTGGCCGAGGCCGATCACAGCGACAAACACGGCACCCCCGGTGTCATGATCGTGGGTCAAGGTGCGCTGACCGAGGCTGACGGCGCCGCCGTTCTGGGCACCGCGAGGGCCGCGGCCGCGGCCGCGCAGTCAAAATTCATGGTGCTTCACACCGCCGCAGGACGCGTTGGCGCGCTGGACGCCGGGTGTACGACCGAGCACGGAATGGACGCCGTCGCCGAGGCCGAGGTGATTTACAATCTGGGTGCGGACGAGATCGACATCGCCGAGGGGCCCTTCGTGATTTATCAAGGCTCCCATGGGGACCGAGGCGCGCACCGCGCCGACATCATCCTGCCGGGCGCCGCCTATACCGAGGAGCAGGGTCTCTTCGTGAACACCGAAGGCCGCCCTCAGCTCGCCTTGCGCGCCAGTTTCCCGCCGGGTGAGGCCAAGGAAAACTGGGCGATCCTGCGGGCGCTGTCATCTGAAATGGACGCTACGCTGCCTTTCGACAGCATGGCAGAACTGCGCAACGCGCTCATCGCACAAGCCCCTCATCTCGCGCAGATCGACGAGGTCGTGGACAACGAATGGACGCCAGTGCCAGCGGGCAAACTGGGCAATGCAGATTTCCGCAACGCGATCACCGATTTCTACCTGACCAATCCGATTGCAAGGGCGTGTCCGTTGATGGGTGAGTTGAGCGCCAACGCGAAAGTGCGTCAGGCCGAACCGATCGCGGCGGAGTAACCACCCCATGCGCGGGTGGGTTTTGTCATGCACGGCGGCGATGGTGTGTGCCTGCACCTCGCCTGCCGAGGTCTGCGTAAAGGACTGCGATCTCATCCCCCCGCCAGAACCGGCGCAATACAGCTTCCTTGGAGCATCGCAGATCGCCGCTGATCTTGTTGAGATCAGGATCGCCGTGGCACCCCCGGTGACCCGCGAATACATCAATGACTACAGCAGTTGCGTGGCTGCGGACTACGCCCTTGATTTAGGTGGGGGATATGCGCGTCATGTCCGCACAAACCTGCTAAAAGAGGGTGGTGTTTGGCGCGCAGATGCGATTTACACCATCTCGGTAGAACTGCCGCCGGGATTGAAGACGATAGTCGCCGAAGATCGTGTAAAAGAGTGCCGGGATCAGGCGATCCCGTTGCCTTCCGACACCGATGATACCGTTGTCCCGGTGCGGTCTTCCGCAGACGAAAGCCAGTTCGCAGGCGCGATACAAGCAGGTCAAGAGGTGACTGATGGGTGAATTTCTGACAACGGGACCGGGGATCGCGTTGATCATTGTCGCGCAATGTCTGGCCGTGATCGCCTTTGTGATGATCAGCCTGCTGTTTCTGGTCTATGGCGACCGCAAGATCTGGGCCGCCGTGCAGATGCGTCGCGGCCCGAACGTGGTCGGTGTCTTTGGGCTGCTGCAGACCGTCGCGGACGCACTGAAATACGTTGTCAAAGAGATCGTGATTCCCGCTGGGGCCGACAAGACGGTGTTTATGCTGGCGCCGCTGGTGGCGTTCGTGCTGGCGATGATTTCCTGGGCTGTGATCCCCTTTTCCGACACATGGGTTCTAGCGGATATCAACGTGGCAATTCTCTATATCTTCGCCATTGGCTCGCTTGAGGTTTACGGCGTGATCATGGGGGGCTGGGCCTCGAATTCGAAGTACCCGTTTTTGGGGTCGCTCCGCTCCGCCGCGCAGATGATCTCTTACGAGGTCTCCATCGGCTTGATCATCATTGGGGTCGTCTTATCCACAGGGTCGCTGAATTTTGGCGACATCGTGCGGGCGCAGGACGGCGATCTGGGGCTCTTTAACTGGTATTGGTTGCCCCACCTTCCGATGGTGTTCCTCTTCTTTATAAGCGCGTTGGCCGAAACCAACCGCCCTCCTTTTGATTTGCCGGAGGCGGAGTCGGAACTGGTCGCTGGCTATCAGGTGGAATACTCTTCCACTCCGTTCCTGCTCTTCATGGCAGGTGAGTACATCGCAATCTTCCTGATGTGCGCACTGATCACATTGCTGTTCTTTGGCGGTTGGCTGTCGCCGTTCCCGTTCCTGCCGGACGGACCGCTCTGGATGGTTGGTAAGATGGCAGTGTTCTTCTTCCTCTTTGCGATGGTGAAAGCCATCGTGCCGCGCTACCGCTACGACCAATTGATGCGTCTGGGCTGGAAAGTGTTCCTGCCGTTTTCGCTGGCATGGGTCGTGATCGTGGCTTTTCTCGCAAAATTCGAAGTGTTTGGGGGCTTCTGGGCCCGTTGGGCTGTAGGGGTGTGAGCGCATGGGGGTGGACTGCACACTCTTCCAACAGCTCGTGGAGCTTTCCACCCGGTTCCAGCCGGAGGGCAGGTCCCTCATGCTAGGTCGTCAGAGTTTTCGGATTGAGCGTCAGTTTGCGCGTCGCTACGACGCGGCTTTGCGCCGAGCGGGACTTGAAAAACGACGGTTTGGCCTTGTCCAGGATGATGGGTTCTCGGAAAAGCTTTTCGCAGAACTTGGTTTGGGTGAAATCGAGACGATGGACTATGCGAGCTTCGAAGGTCCGTCGATCGAACAAGATTTGAACCAGCCAGTGCCAGAGAGCCTGTACAATCAGTTTGGTTTCATTTTCGACGGCGGAACGATCGAACATGTCTTCAACGTTCCGCAGGCGTTAGAAAACGTATTTCATATGCTCAAACCCGGCGGAAGGTTCGTGTCCGCCAACGGAATGAACGGATGGGTTGGCCACGGGATGTACCAATTCTCGCCTGAGCTTGTCTGGACATTCTGGAAGAGGAAATGCCACGCCAACGTCCACATGTGCGCGGGGATCCACAAAATTCCGGGTCGCGCAGATCCGTTGAATTTTCCGGATGCCGCAGAAACCGGGCGCAGGCTGAAGTTGAAGGGTAAGATACCAACAGGCCGCATGTACCTGTACTACGAAGTCGAAAAAACTGACGAAACACTTTCGAGTGGTTCTGTTCTTCAAAGCGATTACGAACGCTTTTGGGACACAGCCGCGCAAGACACTCCCAAGGCTGAAGGCAAAGGGGTAAGCATATGACCGTATCAATTGGACGTCGCGCGAAATATTTTCTGCTCTTGGATATCTTCAAGGGCTTCCAATTGGGGTTCAAATACTTCTTTGCCCCGAAGGCGACGGTAAACTACCCGCATGAAAAGGGACCACTCAGCCCGCGGTTTCGGGGCGAGCATGCCTTGCGCCGCTATCCCAACGGGGAAGAGCGTTGCATCGCTTGCAAACTGTGCGAGGCCATTTGCCCGGCGCAGGCCATCACGATTGACGCAGAACCGCGTGCAGACGGCTCCCGCCGAACAACGCGCTACGATATCGACATGACCAAATGCATCTATTGCGGTTTCTGTCAGGAGGCCTGTCCCGTAGACGCCATCGTCGAAGGTCCGAACTTCGAATTCGCGACTGAAACCCGCGAAGAGCTTTACTATGACAAGGAAAAGCTGCTGGAAAACGGCGAGCGTTGGGAAGCCGAGATTGCCCGCAACCTCGAATTGGATGCACCCTACAGATGAGCGATCCAGCCAACCCGTTCGACGCCATGATGCGCATGGGGCAGGACATGGCGAAGGCCATGAACCCTGCGCTAGAGGCGTTCACGCCCAAAGGCTTTGAGGCGATGGTGCCCACCATGCCCGCCGAGTTCATGGAGCAGTTTCTGGGAAAGACGTTCAATCCCGAGGGGCTGGACGCCAAGACGCGCCTTCTGTTGACCCTAACTGGGTTGACCATCACTGGTGCTCAGGCTGAAGCACAGATCCGCATCACCGTGCGTCATCTGATAGAGGCCGGCGCGACGAAACAGGAAATTGCCGAGACCATCGCGCAGGCCGCGATGTTTGGTGGCGTGCCAGCCATGTCAAAGGCTATGGAGCTTGCGACCGAAGTGTTGGACGCGCCAAGTGAGGGGGACGACTGATGGGCTTTGCGGACTTCGCATTTTACATGTTTTCCACAGTGGTCGTGGTCTCTGGCCTTTTGGTGGTCGTTTCGAAAAATCCCGTGCATTCCGTGCTTTGGCTGATAGCGGCGTTTCTAAGTTCTGCCGGGCTGTTCGTTCTGCTTGGCGCCGAATTTGTCGCGATGCTGCTCATTATCGTCTACGTGGGCGCTGTGGCCGTCCTGTTCTTGTTCGTTGTTATGATGCTTGACGTTGATTTCGCCGAATTGCGCGGGGAATTGGCCAAGTTCGTGCCGCTCGCGGGCCTGATCGGTGTTGTTCTGCTTATGGAGCTGGCGCTCGTGTTCGGCGCGTGGCAATCCACGGAAAACGTGGCGGATCTACGCGACGCAGTCACGCCGGCGCTGGAAGACACTCAGAACACCGCGGCTCTGGGACAGCTGATTTACACCAAATATATCTATCTCTTTCAGGCCTCGGGCCTGATCCTGCTGGTCGCCATGATCGGCGCCATCGTTCTGACCCTGCGCCACCGCGAGGACATCAAACGTCAGGACATCCTCAGCCAGATTTATCGCGACCCGGCCGAGCAGATGGAGTTGAAAGACGTGAAACCGGGGCAGGGGCTGTGACGGATGGAGACTTCATCGCAATCATGGTGGCGATTGCCATCTCGGTGCTTGCAGCCTTTGGCTTTTTCACGCGCAAGAAGAAGTAGGCTCTGGGGGACAGTGCAATGATCGGACTTGAACACTATCTCACGGTCGCTGCGGCGCTGTTTGTGATCGGTATATTTGGTATATTCGTGAACCGGAAGAATGTGATCGTCATTCTCATGTCGATCGAATTGATGCTTTTGGCGGTCAATATCAATTTTGTCGCATTCTCCAGCTTTCTCAACGATTTGGCGGGGCAGGTCTTCACCCTGTTCGTCCTGACCGTTGCGGCGGCGGAGGCGGCCATCGGGCTGGCCATTCTGGTCTGTTTCTTCCGGAACCGCGGCACCATCGCCGTGGAAGACGTCAATGTGATGAAGGGCTAAGTCACAATGGAAAGCATTATCCTCTTTGCCCCGCTCATTGGCGCGCTCATCTGCGGATTTGGGTGGAAACTGATTGGCGAACAGGCCGCCTGCGTCATCGCAACCTCCGGTTTGTTCCTGTCGGCCATTCTCAGCTGGATCGTGTTCCTGACGTTTGACGGTGCCACTGAACAGATCGAGATCATGCGCTGGATTCAATCGGGCACGCTCGACACAAGCTGGGCCATCCGCATGGATCGTCTGACCGCGATTATGCTGATCGTCATCACCACAGTCTCCAGCCTCGTGCATCTCTACAGCTTCGGCTACATGGCCCATGACGAGAACTTCCGCGAAGGGGAGGTCTATAAGCCCCGTTTCTTTGCGTATCTCAGCTTCTTCACCTTCACGATGTTGATGCTGGTAACAGCGGACAACCTTGTTCAGATGTTCTTCGGGTGGGAAGGGGTTGGTGTCGCATCCTACCTTCTGATCGGTTTTTACTACCGAAAACCATCGGCGAACGCTGCAGCCATCAAGGCTTTCGTGGTCAACCGTGTCGGGGATTTCGGCTTCCTTCTGGGCATCTTCGCGCTGTTCTTCCTCGTAGACTCGATCAACCTGTCCGACATATTTGCAGCCGCACCAGAGATTGCCGAGACGCAAATGACGTTTCTGTGGCGCGAGTGGAACGCGGCGGAGGTTGTGGCCTTCCTGCTCTTCATCGGGGCAATGGGGAAATCGGCTCAGTTGATCCTACACACATGGCTGCCCGACGCGATGGAAGGTCCGACGCCTGTATCCGCGCTGATCCACGCGGCGACCATGGTGACGGCGGGCGTCTTCCTTGTCTGCCGCATGTCCCCGATCATGGAATTTGCACCCTACGCGACGGGGTTCATCGTATTCCTAGGCGCTGCGACCGCCTTTTTCGCGGCCACCGTCGGGCTGGTCCAGAACGACATCAAACGCGTGATCGCCTATTCGACCTGCTCCCAACTGGGATATATGTTCGTAGCGGCGGGTGTGGGCGTCTATTCGGTGGCCATGTTCCACCTGCTGACCCACGCATTCTTCAAGGCGATGCTCTTTCTTGGCGCGGGCTCGGTCATTCACGCGATGCATCACGAGCAGGATATGCGCAATTATGGCGGTCTGCGCAAAAAGATCCCCTACACCTTCTGGGCCATGATGATCGGCACGCTGGCCATCACAGGCGTCGGCATCCCGCTTCTTTACCTTGGGTTCCCGGTCGGCTTCGCGGGCTTTGTGTCCAAAGATGCGATTATCGAAAGCGCGTATGCTGCGACGCCGATGGGCTTTGCGTTTTGGGCGCTGGTGATCTCGGCGCTGTTCACCAGCTTTTATTCCTGGCGACTGATGTTCCTGACGTTCTACGGCACCCCACGGGGCGACAAGCACACGCATGAGCATGCTCATGAAAGCCCCAGGACGATGCTGGCGCCGCTGGCTGTGCTTGCCGTGGGTGCGGTATTCTCGGGGATGGTATTCTACAAGCCGTTCTTCGGATCCTTCGAGAGCGTGGAGAAATTCTTTGGCATCTCGGGCGAGAATTACGCCCTGATGGAACCACTTGGTGCAGCCTACGCTGCCGGGGCCGCCGAGGGCGAAGGTGGCGACGATCACGGCAGTCGCGTCATCGGGGCGCCCGGTGATGGCGCGATCTTCATGGCCGAAAGCAACACGGTGCTCGATGATGCCCACCACGTTCCGACGTGGGTAAAGCTGTCGCCATTCATTGCGATGGTGATCGGGTTTGCCACCGCGTGGCTGTTCTACATCCGCAATCCATCCCTGCCGGGTAAACTGGCCGAGAACCAAAGGCCGCTCTACCAGTTCCTGCTGAACAAATGGTATTTTGATGAGCTTTACGACGCAGTTTTCGTGCGTCCCGCCCGCTGGCTTGGCAGCTTCCTGTGGAAACGCGGTGATGGCAACGTAATTGACGGCGGTATCAATGGATTGGCCATGGGGATCATTCCGTTCTTCACCCGTCTGGCCGGTCGGGCGCAATCGGGCTTCATGTTCCACTATGCCTTTGCGATGGTTCTGGGGATTGTCTTGTTGATCACATGGTTCGCGATTGGCGGAGGTGCTGAATAATGGAAAGCCTTCTGTCCATCATCACCTTCATGCCGTTGGTTGCGGCGCTCATTCTGGCGCTGTTTCTGCGGGGCGATGATGAAGCTGCACAGCGCAATGCCAAATGGCTGGCGCTTATTGCGACCTCGGCCACGTTCCTTGTGTCGATCTTCCTTTACACCGGCTTCGATCCGGCCAACACCGGCTTCCAGTTCGTGGAAGAGCGGGACTGGCTTCTGGGTCTGAAATACAAGATGGGCGTTGACGGAATAAGTGTCCTGTTTGTGCTTCTGACAACGTTCCTGATGCCGCTTGTGATTGCGTCCTGCTGGGACGTCACCCACCGCGTCAAAGATTACATGATCGCGTTTCTGGTGCTTGAGACGTTGATGATTGGGGTGTTTTGCGCCCTCGATATGGTCCTGTTCTACCTGTTCTTCGAGGCTGGTCTGATCCCGATGTTCCTGATCATCGGCATCTGGGGCGGGAAGGAGCGGATCTACGCCAGCTTCAAGTTTTTCCTCTATACGCTGCTGGGGTCCGTCCTGATGCTGGTCGCCATGCTTGCGATGTATATCGACGCGGGCACTACCGATATCCCAACGCTTCTGGATCATAACTTCGGGTCCGAAACGATGAGCGTGCTGGGCTTCCAAGTGATCGGCGGGATGCAAACGCTTATGTGGCTTGCTTTCTTTGCGAGCTTCGCCGTGAAGATGCCGATGTGGCCCGTCCACACATGGCTGCCCGATGCGCACGTTCAGGCGCCCACGGGGGGCTCTGTCGTGCTGGCGGCGATCCTGTTGAAAATGGGCGGCTACGGCTTCCTGCGGTTCAGCTTGCCCATGTTCCCGGTTGCTTCCGACCTTCTGGGGCCGTTCATCCTGTGGCTGAGCGTGATCGCCATCGTCTACACCTCGCTGGTGGCTCTGGCGCAGCAGGACATGAAGAAGCTGATCGCGTACTCCTCCGTTGCGCATATGGGGTACGTGACGATGGGGATCTTCACGGTGAACCAGCAGGGCATCGATGGGGCGATTTTCCAGATGATCAGTCATGGTTTCATCTCGGGAGCACTCTTCCTGTGTGTTGGCGTGATCTATGACCGAATGCACACACGCGACATCGATGCTTATGGCGGCCTCGTGAACCGGATGCCGGCATACGCGCTGATTTTCATGCTGTTTACTATGGCCAATGTAGGACTTCCGGGGACCTCCGGGTTTGTCGGGGAATTTCTGACGCTCATGGGCGTGTTTCAAGTCAACACTTGGGTGGCGCTGGTTGCGACAAGCGGTGTGATCCTGTCTGCCGCCTATGCGCTTTGGCTCTACCGCCGTGTGGTTTTGGGCGACCTGATCAAAGAAAGCCTGAAGTCGATTACCGACATGAGCCGCCGGGAGCGGGCGATTTTCGCACCGCTGGTGGTCATGACCCTGCTTCTGGGCGTGTATCCCTCGCTGATCACCGACATGATCGGACCCAGCGTGGGCGCACTGATTGCAAATTACGACACCGCGCTGCTGGACAGTGGCGCTGCGACGGCTGTGGCCGGGAACTGAGGGCGACCTATGATACAGGCTGATCTTTCCATCGTCTTGCCCGAGGTGATCCTCGCAGTCTTCGCTATGGCGGCCCTGATGGGGGCGGTTTACACCGGCAAGGACAAAACTGCGCCAATCGTTCTTTGGGCGACCTCGGTCGTGTTCGTCCTTTTGGCCGCATGGATCGGCCTGACGGGCGAAGGGATCAACACGGCCTTTGGCGGTGCATTTATTGACGACGCGTTCTCACGGTTTGCGAAGGTGACGATCCTTCTGTCGGCCGCCGCGATCCTGATCCTCAGTCAGGACTTCATGACGCGGCATGATCTCTTCCGGTTCGAGTACCCGATCCTTGTGGCGCTTGCGGTCGTTGGCATGATGATGATGGTCAGCGCTGGCGATCTGATGGCGCTTTACATGGGGTTGGAGCTTCAGTCTCTGTCCCTTTATGTCGTGGCCTCTCTGCGGCGCGACAGTGTCCGGTCCACAGAGGCTGGCCTGAAATACTTCGTTCTAGGGGCGCTCTCCTCCGGTATGCTGCTTTACGGGGCCTCGTTGGTCTACGGCTATGCGGGGACAACGCTGTTTTCGGGCATCGTCACCACGGCGACCGAGGGCGATGTCTCGCTTGGCTTGCTCTTCGGTCTGGTCTTCGTGATCGCAGGTCTCGCCTTTAAAGTGTCCGCCGCCCCGTTCCACATGTGGACACCAGATGTTTACGAGGGCTCACCCACGCCGATCACCGCGTTCTTTGCGACCGCGCCCAAGGTCGCTGCCATGGCCCTTTTTGCGCGGGTAGCTCACGATGCGTTCGGCGGGGCCGTTTCCGATTGGAGCCAGATCGTAGCCTTCCTGTCTGTCGCCTCCATGTTTCTGGGTGCGGTTGCGGCCATCGGACAACGCGACATCAAACGGCTGATGGCCTACTCATCCATTGCGCATATGGGCTTTGCCCTGATGGGGCTCGCGGCAGGTACCGCGGAAGGCGTGCAGGCGATGCTGATCTACATGGCCATCTACGTGGTCATGAACATTGGAACCTTTGCTTTCATCCTGTCGATGGAGCGGGACGGCGAGCCGGTGACCGATATCGACAGCCTACAGAATTATTCCAAATACCAGCCGGGCCGGGCGCTTGCGATGTTGGTTCTGATGTTCAGCCTTGCGGGCATTCCGCCGCTGGTTGGATTTTTCGGTAAGTTCTACGTGCTCAAGGCCGCAGTCGACGCGAATATGGTCTGGCTCGCCGTTGCCGGTGTAATCGCCAGCGTGATAGGTGCGTTCTACTATTTGCGGATCATCTACTTCATGTATTTCGGCGAAGACCGGGATGCGTTGGACAGTTCCATGCCGTTGGCCGGGTGGGCGATGCTGATGGGATCGGCGACCGTAATGGTCGTAGGCGTGATCAACCTCTTCGGGATCGAAGGTCTTGCGCTTGTTGCGGCGGGTGCCCTTGTCAACTAAGGGCGATCTTTGGCCCGAGGGGTATGACTGCATCATTCTCGATAGTGTGGACAGCACAAATGCGGAGGCCGCTCGGATCGCGGGCGACCTGAAACGTCCCACCTGGATCTTGGCCAAAACCCAGACCGCCGCCCGCGGACGTCAGGGGCGGCACTGGGAAAACCCGGTCGGCAATCTGGCGGCGACTTTGGTTATGCGGCCGGGCGGGCAGGCGCAGGAAGCCGCGCTTAGGTCCTTCTTTGCCTCCAATGCTTTGTTCGAAACGCTTGCTCTCTATGTGGACCGGACCCGATTAGGATTAAAATGGCCCAATGATGTCTTACTGAATGGCGGAAAAGTCGCGGGCATTCTTCTGGAAAGCATGGGAACGGCGCAGGGGCTGGACTGGTTGGCGGTGGGCATCGGGGTGAATCTGCTGCACAAACCCGACGGCGTGCGCGATGCCGCGTTTCCGCCGGTTGCGCTGTTTGATGAAGGTGGCGCTGCGGTGGAACCCGATATCTTCCTCAACGCATTGGCGGCAAACTTCGCCACGGAAGAGGCCATATACGCCGAAATGGGCTTCGATATGATCCGGGATAACTGGTTGAAGCGCGCTGCCCGGCTGGGCGAGGTGATCACTGCCCGCACATCGCGCGATGAGATCACGGGCGTGTTCGAAACTGTTGATGCATATGGCAACCTGATCTTGCGTACCAAGGACGGCATGGTTCCCGTTCCGGCAGCGGACATTTATTTCTAACATCCCATGCAAGATGATCCGGCCGTTTGTTTCCGAGCGCCGGGTTTCATCTGGTCTCTGGCTTTTGGAAAAGGCGGCACCGCCCATGTTCAGTGTCAGCGGTTGCAGCGCAGATCTGTCTAACCTGCCCCATCCTTATTCACCGGTGCGTGTTGGATGTCTGTGCGTTGGCCGGGGTGCCAGACCCGCCCTCTCGGACGGCAACCGCATCTCATTGCCTTGGTATACCGGGGGCGAGTTCTACGGCCCACAGGTTGAAGGTCCGTTACCCGGGCATGCGGTGCCTCGTCCGCCAAAACACGCTGAATTTTCCAGTGTTCAGAAGGCTTTGACGGCATGAACGCTGCGGTATAGAGACGAGGCTCAGGGACAAGATGGGGCGCCCATGCTGCTTGCGATCGATTGCGGAAACACCAACACGGTCTTTTCCATCTGGGACGGAACCCGGTTTCTGGCGACGTGGCGCACTTCGACAGAGCACCAACGGACGGCGGATCAATACTATGTCTGGCTGTCTAGCCTGATGAAATTTCAGAAGATGGAGGTCGAGATCACGGAAGTGATCGTGTCCTCCACCGTGCCGCGCGTGGTTTTCAACCTGCGCGTTTTTGCGGATCGCTATTTCAATACCCGGCCCATCGTGGTGGGCAAGGAAGGCTGCATCCTGCCCGTGGACGTACGCGTCGACACTGGCACTCAAGTGGGGCCGGATCGTCTGGTGAACACGGTCGCTGGGTTCGATCTCTATGGTGGCGACCTGATCATCGTGGATTTTGGGACGGCGACGACCTTTGACGTGGTCGACACGGATGGGGCCTATATCGGCGGAGTGATTGCGCCCGGCGTGAACCTCAGCCTTGAGGCGTTGCACCAGGCTGCGGCGGCGCTGCCCCACGTGGACATCACCAAGCCGCAAGCTGTGATCGGCACCAATACGGTGGCCTGCATGCAGTCGGGTGTCTTCTGGGGTTATATCGGCCTGATCAAAGAGGTCTGCGCCCGCATTCAGGGCGAACATGGGCGACCGATGAAGGTCATTTCGACCGGGGGGCTTGCCCCGTTGTTTCAGCAGGCCGAGGCGCTATTTGATGAATTCAACGATGATCTGACCATGCATGGGCTGGTTGTCATTAACAAATACAACAGAGAAAGAAACTGATGGCAGGCGAGCGATTGGTCTACCTGCCCCTTGGCGGGGCGGGCGAAGTTGGTATGAACATGTATCTCTATGGCTACGGCCGGAAGGGATCGGAGCGCTTTATTCTGGTCGATATGGGCGTGACGTTCCCCGATATGGACAGCACACCGGGGGTGGATTTGATCTTCCCCGATATCGAGTGGATCGCAGACCGGGCGGATCAGTTGGATGCCATCTTCATCACCCATGCGCATGAAGATCACGTGGGCGCGGTTGGTCATCTCTACGAACGGTTGAAAGCGCCGATCTACGCCCGGAAGTTCACGGCCCATATTGCCCGGCTGAAGATGGAGGAGCACGGCTACGACGGCTCCGAGATTGAGACCATCGGCGCTATGCCCGAGCAGGTCAAAGCGGGACCCTTCACCGTCGGATTTCAGCCCATCAGCCACTCCATCCCCGAAAGCAGCGCGCTGATCATCGACACGCCGGACGGCCGCGTGGTTCACACGGGCGACTTCAAGATCGACGAAACACCCATTCTGGGGGAGCCTTTCGATCGTCAGGCTTGGGGCGATCTTGGTCCCGTGAAAGCGCTGGTTTGCGACTCAACGAATGTCTTTTCCATGCATCCCGGCCGGTCCGAAGTGACCGTAGGACCGAATATCGAGAAAATCGTTGCCGAGGCCCAAGGCATGGTCGTGGCGACAACCTTCGCGTCCAACATCGCGCGGGTCAAAACACTGGCCGATGCCGGTATTGCCGCCGGGCGGTCTATCGTGCTGCTGGGCCGGGCCATGAAACGGATGATCGAAGCGGGTGTGGCCACAGGGGTCATCACCGAATTTCCCTCGACCGTTTCCCCGGAAGAGGCGCGCGACATTCCCCGTGCCAATTTGATGTTGCTGGCGACAGGCTCGCAAGGGGAGCGACGCGCGGCGTCAGCGCAGTTGTCCCGTGGCAAGTATCAAGGTCTGAGCCTGAAGGAAGGGGATTTGTTTCTCTTTTCATCAAAGACTATTCCCGGCAATGAAACGTCTGTCGGGCGGATTGTGAACGCGCTCAGTGAGATGGGTGTGGACGTGATCGACGACAAACTCGCCGACATCCATGTTTCGGGCCATGCGAACCGCCCCGATCTTCAAGAGATGCACGCGCTGGTGAAGCCACAATTCCTGATCCCTATGCACGGGGAGCACCGGATGCTGCGTGAACACGCAAAATTGGGCGAGGCCGGTGGTATCGCGTCGGTCGTGGCCCCGAATGGTACGATGGTGTCCCTGTCCGGCAATCGCCCGGAAGTTGTGGAGTTTGTGGACACGGGCCGCCTCTATCTTGACGGCTCGGTTCAAGTCGGCGCGCTGGACGGTGTTGTCCGCGACCGCATTCGCATGGCGCTCAACGGGTCTGTCGTCGTGGGTGTTCTGATTGACGAAGAAGATGAACCCCTGTCCGATGCGTGGGTCGAGTTGCGCGGGTTGCCCGAAACCGGACGATCAAAGGCACCGCTGGCCGACGTGCTGGAAGAAGAGGTCGGTCAATTCCTGGGCCGTGCAAACCGTAAGACGGTCATGGATGACGCCAAACTGGAAGAGCAGATCTCCCGCATCGTGCGCCAGAGCAGCAATGACGAAATCGGCAAGAAGCCGGAGGTCACAGTGCTGATCAGCCGACTGGCGGTCTGACACGAATGGCTGGGGTTACGATCCGCAATTCTGTGCGTGACGACGTCGTGGGCATTTTGCGGATCTACAGCCATGAAGTCCTCCACGGACTTGCCACCTTTGAAGAAGTGCCGCCGGCAGAGGACGAGATGGCCGAGCGGCGTGCAAGTATTCTTGATCTGGGGCTTCCCTATTTAGTTGCAGAGCAGGGCGGGCATGTCGTCGGTTACGCTTACGCGGGCAGGTACCGCACGCGTCCGGCATACCGCTACTCCATTGAGAACTCTGTGTATATCGACCGAGATTTTCGGGGGCAGGGCCTCGGAAGATTACTGCTCTCTGAACTGATCGCGCAATCTGAACGTGGATCATGGCGGCAGATGGTTGCAGTGATCGGCGATAGCCAGAATGTTGGATCTATCCGCCTGCACGAACAAATGGGATTTCGCCATATAGGGACTTTGGAAAAGGTCGGTTTCAAGCTCGGGCAATGGGTCGATACTGTGATCATGCAAAAAGCGCTGTGCGCGGATCAGGCGGCTTCACCGGACGAGGGATAACGAAAGGTTACTCAACGGCTCTACCAAAGGTCTACGCTTTCAGGGCTTGAAGGGAGCCGTCCACCTAGTCTTTGCGCAGGCCGCCTCGATCTCCCTCTGTCCAAATCACCTATCGGTAAAGAAGCGGGCGACGTCACCGCCTTGCGCGATCGCCAGGTCTTTGGGCGATTGGCCAAGTTCAGATTTGAACATGCTGTCTGCCCCCGCGTCGATCAGAGCTTCAATAACGGACAGATTTTGTTTTTTCACAGCGATATGCAGCGGTGTTTCTCCCATGTCGCCTGCAGCGTTCACGTCTGCGCCTGCCTTGATAAGCTCAAGCGCGGCGTATGCGTTCTCTTGCCATAGCATCACATGAAGCGGCGTGTCGCCGTCCGGACGCCTGCTGTCTATCTTGACGGGGTGGGCTGGAAAAAAGCTATCCGCGCAGCTTGCAAGAATGTCCTCCAGAGTGGCACGGTTTTTGAGTTTTTTGGACATCTAACCGCCTTCAATACCGATGGAACTCGTGGCCGGAATACCATCCCAGCTGGCGTAAGCGCTAAGGTTCAGCTCGCCGCGCGACGTTCCTCAAAGCTTTGAGCGATGAATTGGGGCAGATGATCGCCAAGACCCACCACCTTTTCTCCGCCATCATCTGATTTACGGCCCCGACCACGTCCGCCGCGAGTCCGGCGCGGTTTGTCTTCACGCATTTGGCTGGGCTTTGGCACCGGCTTTGTGTCAGTGGGTTCTTCCGCGGCTTCGGCCTTATCCTCGTTCGCCTGCTCAACCACTTCTTCATTCGGAGCAGCTTTCCGGCGGCTGCGTTTCGGCTTCTCTTCGACCTTTTCGGGTTTTGGCATTTCAGTTTCCCCACGGGGAATGGCCTTCTCGATCAGCCCTTCGATCGCCGCCAGCAGCTTGTCATCCTTCGGCGTCGAGATCATCATTGCCTTGCCCGAGCGGCCCGCCCGGCCTGTCCGACCAATGCGGTGAACGTAGTCCTCGGAATGAGACGGAACGTCGAAGTTGAACACATGGCTCACGTTTGGAATGTCCAGACCGCGGGCTGCCACGTCAGATGCGACAAGGAAGCGAATGTCCCCGTCACGAAATCCGTCGAGTGTTTTTGTCCGATGGGACTGGTCCAGATCGCCGTGAATAGGCTCGGCATCGTGGCCATGGCGCTTGAGCGATTTTGCGACAATATCCACGTCGACTTTCCGGTTGCAGAAGATGATCCCGTTGGTGACGGCCTCGCCTTCTTTGTCGATCAGATAACGCAAGAAATCGCGTTTCTTTTTCGCTGTTTCCCGACCAGCGCCAGCGATTTCGAAAACCTCCTGGGCTATCGTCTCGGATGCGGTTGCCTGGCGCGCCACCTCGACCCGTTGGGGGTTTGACAAAAACGTATTGGTGATCCGCTCAATCTCGGGCGCCATGGTGGCCGAGAAAAACAGTGTTTGGCGGGTAAACGGCGTCAATTGGAAAATCCGCTCGATGTCGGGGATGAACCCCATATCCAGCATCCGGTCGGCTTCATCGACAACCATGATCTGCACACCGGTCAGCAACAGCTTGCCGCGTTCGAAATGGTCCAGAAGGCGGCCCGGCGTTGCAATCAGGACATCCACGCCACGGTCGATCAGGGCGTCTTGTTCCTTAAAGCTGACGCCGCCAATAAGCAGCGCCTTGGTCAGCTTGGTGTATTTGGCGTATGTATCGAAATTCTCCGCAACCTGCGCGGCCAGTTCCCGCGTCGGTGCCAGCACCAGCGACCTCGGCATCCGCGCGCGCGCGCGTCCGCGGTTCAGCAAGGTTATCATTGGTAACGTGAAGCTGGCTGTCTTGCCGGTGCCGGTCTGGGCAATCCCCAAAACGTCACGTCCTTCGCAGGCATGGGGGATGGCGCCCGCCTGGATCGGTGTCGGCTCGGTATATCCGGCCTCATCAATGGCTTTGAGAACTTTAGTATGGAGTTTAAGGTCTGAAAATTTTGTCATGCGTGTCCAAGATTGCGAACGGCCTGGCAGCGGCCTAATCCGAGTATATTGGGACGCAGATTCCAACGCGTCCCTGCGTCTGACCTGAAACCGTTTGTTTCGGGTGCTTTCACATAGACGACGGTAGCTGTGGCGTCAACAAAGCCTGCCAATCCGTCGCAGGGAACTCACCTCAGCTCTGCTGCGTTTTTCCACCAACCAAGGAGAGGAGATCGAAATGACTGTAAACACAGGATCAGCGATTTGGCGCGGCGGGCTGAAGGATGGCAAAGGCAACATCTCTGCAAAGAGCGGCGTACTGGAGAACGTGCCGTACGGGTTCGCGAAGCGGTTTGAGGGCGAGGCGGGTACAAACCCCGAAGAGCTGATCGGCGCGGCCCACGCGAGTTGTTTTTCCATGGCCCTGTCAATGGTGCTGGGCGAGCACAATCTGACAGCTGATGAGATCAAAACCAGCGCGGATGTCACACTGGAACAAGTTGATGGTGGGTTCGCGGTCACCAAATCTCACTTGACGGTCACCGCGCGAATCCCAGGCGCGTCCGAGGACGCATTCGCAGAGGCTGCCAAGACGGCCAAGGAAAACTGTCCGATCTCAAAACTGCTCAACGCGGACATTACGATGGATGCGTCGTTGGACTAGATTATCCGCCCTGCTGCATGCGGGTGCGCGCGTCTTCTGCTTGAGATCCAGACAATCCTAAGGCCAACGATTTTTCGAGTAGATCGCGCCCTCTGCTGCTTTCACCGGCAGATATCAAGATAACGCCGAGGCGGTATGCGGGCAGGGCCGCTTTTGGCGCTTTAGCATGGAGGCTCTCGTAAATGCTCTGGGCGGCTTCTATGTTGCCAGCGCGGTATTGAGCTAGCCCCAAAGTATCTTCTACCGCTTGGTGCGCGGCTTGAGGTGCAAGGTTCAGGGCAGACTGCGCGTAACGCACTGCTTCTTGGGGTTCATCGTCAGTGAGCAGATAGGCCAAATTGTTCAACGCGGTCCAATTCGTAGGATCTAGCGCTACCGCAGCACGGTAGTCGGTGATCGCTGCCTCCGAACCGCCTGCTTTCTCAAACACGATTCCGCGCCAAAGATGATCCGCTGCGTCCGGTTTTCCAGCCTCGACCAACCTGTTGGCGTATGTCAGGGCCTCATCCAAACTTTCCATACGATAGTTTGCGAGGCTTGCGCCTTTCAGAAGCGCCTTGTTCTCGGGGTCATGTTCTAGTCCGGCTTCGTAGTGTCCGACTGCCTCGTCGTATCGCCCGAGCGCACCCATCAGGTTCCCGTATTCGAAAAAGACTGCCGCATTTTTCGGAAATGCGATGAGAGCACGTTGCAAGAGGTCCTCGGCTTCGGTCATCTCGCCATCAGTCAGGTGAAAACGCGCACGCCGGACCAGTGCATCACTGCTTGTGCCGCGTGCGACAAGACGATCTAGAAGGGCGATGCCCGCCTCGCGGTTGCCGTTTGCGACTTCGCCGCGGGCCATCACTTCCAGAACTACGTCAGGAGCGTCCGGCGCATCGGCCCACGGGGTCATCAGCTCGAGTGCGCGATCTACGTTCTGGGTTTCAATATGCAACAAAGCGAGGTCGGGTTTAACGCCGAGATAGCGCTCTTGCGTTCCGGAAATACCGGTCTCGTAATGACGAATGGCGTCCTCTGTGCGTCCCTCTGACTCTGCAATTTTCCCCATATACTGATTTGCACGTCGATCTCTAGGGTCACGCAAAAGTGCGGCTTCAAAGTTGTCGCGTGCGGCCCCTGTTTGACCAAGGGCCCAATGGACAAGGCCGGCATTGGTAAAGACAGATGGGCTGGTCGGCTGAAGCCGCTTTGCAATATCGAAAGCGGCAAGACTTTCTTCGATTCGACCCAGCTTGCCGAGAGCGAGACCTTGTATTTCGTAGGCGGGCCCTGTTTTCATGCCGCCGGCAATCAGAGCATTGATTTTATCGAGCGCGACTTCGGCACGGCCCTGACGTATGTCGTCCGTTATTCTCGAGAGTTCCGCAGTCCCAATTTGACCGGGTAAGCTAAGCTCGTTCTCCAGTTCAAATTCGCTCGTTGCCGCATTGATTGCTGATGCGGCCATCAAGCACGCCGCTATCGCGGCCGATTTGAACAAAAGGATCTGCATCTCCGGCTCCCGTGGTTCTGAAGTCTACGATAATTTTAGGATGATAGTCTGTCTAATTAAAATGGCCTTAATGAAAAAGGGGTGACCGGAGCCACCCCTTTCCTGTGTTTCAGCAGCAAAGCTTACTTCTTGCGACGGCTCATGAAGCCGCCGAATGCCAGCGCGCCAGCGAGAAGCGGCAGCGAGGCAGGCAGGGGCACAACCGGTGTGCCGCCTGTCACTGTGATGCTGTCATCTTCGAATGCAACTGCGCCACCATCGATCAGCGCCGCGATTTGGAAGTCGCAGGTGCCTGGCGTTGCGCCTGTAAATGTTACGTCGAATGTGAAATCACGGGACGTTTCCCGATCGAAATCACCCGCGTAGCCTTCGCTGATATCCACATCGACACAGCTGCTGTCGCCCGACAACGCAAGGTCGACGGTGGAGTATGTGTCGAAGGTTGTATCGATCGCATCAATGATCGCGTCTGCAACGCCTGCGCCGGACGATGCTACATCAAATATCTCACCGCCGGTTGCGTCAGTGATACGTGTGGCTTGCCCTGTGGAGTCCAATCTGCTGGAGTCCACAGCGTGCACGATGATGTCTTCTGCGGCAAGCGCGGCAAGCGCACCGGCTTCCGTGTAAGTTGTGCCATCGAAGATCCGCGGATCGTGACCGGGAGCATCTCCGAACCACACAACGATGCGGGTGGAGTCATCACGCCAAGCGGTATCTTCCGCAGTCAGCGTCAACCCTCCCATATTGAATTCCGGTTCGTCGTTACCGCCGCTTGCAAACAGCGAGTTGATACCAGTTTGCACATCTGCCGTGTCATCGGTGAGATCTGCAGCGACCCTGTAGGTCGTGCTATCGAAGATGTCGCGATACTCAGCTACGCCAAACTGGACATCGCCAAAGCCTGACAACTCGCTCAGAATAGCGGATGCGTTTGTGCGCACACTACCAATGACACCGCCCATTGAGCCGGTCGTGTCGACAAGGAACATAACATCAAGACGCGCGCTGTCTGGGCGACCTGCGTCGATTGTCACGGTTTTCTCTATCGTAGTGCTTTCGCCAACTTCCAGCGTTGCGCTGAAGCTTTCTGGATCGATAGAGTCCGCGGATGCTGAGAAGGCCGAAGCCGCTACAACAGCAGACGCCAACGCCATGGAACGAATATTATACATTTTACTCTCGCAAGTTGGGACTAACATAATGCTTAAGGCACCGTTAATTTTTGGCACTTTTCCGCCTAAAAGTAAACGCATTCGCCGTGAAAAGAACATAAAATACTTCTATATCTATGATTTAAATAGACTTTTTTGGTTCCATCAACATTATGTGTTTTTCGTAAAGATCCGCCCGGAGCATCAGTTTGACACCCTGCTGAACACTGTTTTCAGCGCTGAAACAGTCTAAAGGTTAAAAAAAATGGCTTACTATAGCCGTCAGTTGGCTTGTTCGGCTTGCGCCGCGATCAAACGTACAGTCTGAAATGTCTCTGGGTCTTCAACCAGATCCAATGTTCCAGCGACCGTGATCTCCGTGCCCGGTGCCATGTCCGGTAAGGGGGTTACGAGTTCGACTTCCAGGGTCGGACCGTAGCCGCCCGTGCCACAGAAAGGGCAATCCGCAGGGTCTTCCACCAGGAGGAATTGTGTGACGTAGGCTTGCGCTTGGACGGGCATATAATAGCCAGTGATCCGGAAATTTTCGGTCGACCGAAGCAACTCTTCGGGGAAGGTTTTCTCGGCGTGCCAGCTTGTAGGGGTTTCGACCTCTTTCACTTCAATCTGGCGCAACAGGTCCCACGCGGCCCATCCGGCCTCATCCGCCGTGGCAGACGCAGGCGAGACGGCGGCCGCAAGGCAAGCCGCAACCGCCGCCCGTTTCAATTGTCCGAACGCGTTAGCTGGTCGGATCACACCATCATCTCCTTCGTGGAGGAGAGCGTGATGTCGGGATAGTCCCGCTCGACCCGGTCGATGTCCCATTGCAGGCGGGTCAGGTAAACAACGTCGCCGTCATTGTCGTGGCTTATATGCTGTTTGTTGGCGGCAACGAATGCATCGACGGCCTCCTTCGAGCCGGTCACCCAGCGGGCTGAAGTAAATTGCGACGCTTCGAAGCGCACCGGCAAGCCGTACTCCAACTCGATCCGGCTGGCGAGCACTTCGAACTGCAGCGCACCGACGACACCCACGATGAAGCCCGAGCCGAAGGCCGGTTTGAACACCTTGGCGGCACCTTCCTCGGCAAACTGCATCAGCGCCTTTTCCAAGTGCTTGGACTTCAGGGGGTCGCCCGCACGGCAGGTTTGCAAGAGTTCCGGCGCAAAACTGGGGATTCCCGTTGCGCGCAGACCTTCGCCCTCGGTCAGAGTATCGCCGATCCGAAGCTGCCCGTGGTTGGGGATACCAATAATGTCACCGGCCCACGCCTCTTCCGCAAGCTCCCGGTCACTGGCCAGAAACAGAACGGGGTTCGATATTGCCATCGGCTTCTTCGACCGGACATGCGTCAGTTTCATGCCGCGTTTGAAATGCCCCGAAGCCATGCGCACAAAAGCCACACGGTCCCGGTGTTTGGGATCCATGTTGGCCTGCACCTTGAATACGAAGCCCGCGACTTTCTTTTCGTCCGGCGCGATTTGGCGCGGCTCTGCGGGTTGAGGTTGGGGAACGGGGCCGTATTCGGCAATGCCCTGCATAAGCTCCTGTACCCCGAAGGAGTTGATGGCCGATCCAAACCAGATCGGTGTCAACGTCCCGTCCAAAAGGGCCTGATGGTCGAGCGGTGGCAAGAGCTCTTTCGCCATCTCGACCTCTTCGAGGAATTTGCTCAAGAGTTCTGCGGGCACGTGTTCGGCGAGTTTCGGATCATCTAGACCGTTGATCTGGATGCTTTCGGCGACCTTGTTTCGGTCTGCCCGGTCCATCAGTTCAAGCCTGTCGCGCAAAAGATCGTAGCATCCAAGGAAGTCCCGCCCGACCCCGATGGGCCAAGAGGCCGGCGTAACGTCAATCGCGAGGTTTTCTTGAATTTCGTCAATGATCTCGAACGTATCGCGGCTTTCGCGGTCCATTTTGTTGCAAAAGGTCAAGATTGGAAGGTCACGCAAACGGCACACTTCGAAGAGTTTTTGGGTCTGGCTCTCCACCCCCTTGGCCCCGTCGATCACCATGACCGCCGCATCGACAGCGGTCAGGGTGCGGTAAGTGTCTTCCGAGAAATCAGAGTGGCCGGGTGTGTCGACGAGGTTGAACCGATACTTGCCGAAATCAAAGGACATGGCAGAGGCAGAGACCGAGATGCCGCGATCTTTCTCCATCTGCATGAAGTCCGATCGTGTGCGCCGCGCTTCCCCCTTCGCGCGCACCTGTCCTGCCATCTGGATTGCGCCGCCATAAAGAAGGAATTTCTCTGTGAGCGTCGTCTTGCCCGCATCGGGGTGCGAGATGATGGCAAAGGTCCGGCGCCGCGCGATCTCGGGCGGCAGCTCTGGCTGGTTGGAGGCACGGTCTAACATGGGACAGCATATAGAGACGGCCGCAGGGAAGGGGAAGTGGGCCCGCGCGGCACCCGACATCTATTTCGCCGGACCCGGTCCATCCTGCTGCGCGACAGCAGGTGCTTAGCTGTATGCGCCCGCGGAATAGGTCAGCTCGTAGGAATGGCTGTAAAGCTCAAACACGATGCCGAACGGGTCCTCCACATAGACCATGCGATAGGGCTTTTCGTTGGGGTAGTAGTACCGCACGGGCATCCTTTGCTTTCCACCCGCAGCCACAATCTTTTCCAAGAGCCCTTCAAGGTCCGGGTCCTGAATGCAGAAATGAAACGTGCCGGTCTGGCGAAAATCCATGTTGTTTTCCGGCGTGTGATTGCCATCGAACTGAAACAGTTCGATCCCAATGCGATCTGCCGTGGCCAGATGCGCGATCCGCAGCTTCTTCCAGTTCGATCCGAACACGTCGGTGCACATTGTTCCGATATCGCTGCCGTCTTCGATCACATCGGTTGGCGGCATGATGACGTAGAAGCCCAACACATCGGCATAGAATTTCATGGCGGCGTCGACATCCGGCACGGACAGTCCGATATGAGAAAAGGTTCTGGGGTATTGGGACATCAGTGTTCCTGAACATGGATCCGGACAGCGCGGTCTTGCATGTCACGAACTGCGGCCCACGCGGCTTGGGTCAAGGTGTTTTGCGAAAATGCCCATGCAAATGCCGCGCTCCGAACCGGAGCCGCCTGAAAAGGGAAAGGCTGCTGTCTTGTTTCTGTTAACCGACTCGGGCAATGTGAGAACATTAAGAGAACATATGTGGGAGAATGAAGATGGGTTTGAATGAGATTGCCAAGGAACTGGTCGCCGGGTGTCGTGAAGGTCGTGAAACGGAAAACCTCGACAAGCTGTATGCGCCCGACATCGTGTCGGTCGAAGCGCAGGATATGGGCGACGGTCGCGAGGCCAAAGGTATCGAGGCCATCAAAGGTAAGCATGCATGGTGGGACAGCACGTTTGAGGTGATTGACGCCAAGACGTCCGATCCGTTTCCCCATGGCGATGACAAGTTCGCCGTGATCTTCGAGGTGAAGGCGAAAAACAAAGAAAGCGGCGAAATCTCCGATATGAAGGAAATTGGTCTTTACCATGTGAACGGCGGCAAGATCGTCCGGGAAGAGTTCTTCTACGGCGCTGAGTGACGCGTCAGATCGCTAATGCCTTTTCCCGCGCGGATGCCGATGCTACCTCCGGTCTTATCATAGTACCGGAGGACGCAGAATGGATCTTGGAATAGCGGGAAAGACGGCACTGGTTGCGGCGTCCAGCAAAGGGTTGGGATTTGGCTGTGCCGAGGCTTTGGCAGCAGCGGGTGTCCATCTGGTGATGAACGCCCGGTCCGAGGGCCCCTTGCGCGATGCGGCGGCCCGGTTGCGGGACGCGCATGGCGTCGATGTAACAGAAGTTCCGGCCGACATTACCAGCGACGCTGGCCGAGCCGAGGTTTTGAGCGCCGCAGAGGATGCCGACATTCTGGTGACCAACGCAGGCGGTCCGCCCCCCGGCATGTGGCATGATTGGGAGCGTGAAGATTTCATCAAAGCGCTTGATGCAAACATGCTGACGCCCATCGAGCTGATGAAGGCGCTTTTGCCTAGTATGATGGACAAGGGGTGGGGGCGCGTGGTCAACATCACCTCCCAGTCCGTTAAAGCACCGATCGCCGTTCTGGGATTGTCAAATTCCGCGCGGGCCGGCTTGACCGGATACGTCGCTGGGACGGCCCGTCAGGTGGCCCCATCGGGTGTGACGATCAACAATCTATTGCCAGGCATCCATGCCACCGACCGCGCCATCGCTTTGGATTCTGGTGTGTCTGACAGTCAGGGTATCTCCATCGATGAGGCGAAGGCCCAGCGGGAGGCGACAATTCCCGCACGGCGCTATGGGACAAAGGAAGAGTTTGGGGCGGCTTGCGCGTTTTTATGCTCGCAACACGCGGGATTTATCGTGGGCCAGAACATTCTTTTGGACGGGGGCGGCGTAAACGCGACGCTCTGATCTGCGTCCTTATGTCAGCGCTGGCGAAAGAACCCGGACGTTCAACCAATCGGGACAAGCGGCGTCAGTTCTCTGACCGCCCGATGCGCTTGCTTAACCAACTACCCAAGTCGCTCGCGGACAGAATCTCTTTGGGGTGATCCATGTGAATGACCTTTAGAGGCATGCTGTCATACTCCGCATCCTCCGGATCCTGCACGACCGTGGTGCCGCCCATGTCGTAGATCACCTGTGCCCCCCGGACGCCGTCGTTCATCGTGCCTGACAATACAACGGCGATACCGTGTTTGCCGTGCTCTGCCGCCAGCGTCATGAATAAGGCATCGATTGAGGGCCTGAACCCAGAATCGCTCACCGCATCAGATAGGGTGAGGCGGCCTTCGCGGAAAAACGCGTGCTGACCGCCGGGGACCACGTAGATATGTCCGTTTCTCAGGCTGTCGCCATTCTGGATGCGCCTGACCGGCAGCGGGCTCTTTGTTTCCAGCACTTCTGCCAGTTTTGATTTTGGTCCGCTGTGAATGGCGATCACCACGGCGGCGTTCAGATCCTTCGGAAGATGCGCAATGAGATCCTTGACCGCGGCAAGCCCGCCTGCTGACGCCCCGATTGCCACAACATAGCCGTCGGTCGGTTTTGTCTCCGACATAAATGATCCAACTCCAATAATTAAGCCACGCTAGATGGGGTCCCCCTGTACTGCAAGCACCGTCTCCCTACCGTCACAATTGCGTTTCAGGCGAAATGGCAGGTCGCGCTGCGCTTTTGGGTTTGCTAGCAGGAACGGAACAATCTCTCGCCCACGGACTTTTCCCCTCATGCTCAGTACCACCATTGTCGGCCTCTTTGCCGCGTTCGTCATTGCTTCGTTTCTGGCAGCCCCGCGCCGGGCCACAGTGGAAGGGTTCTACTCAGGTCGCACAGACGGACGCGCGCCGGGCCTTTGGACGCTGGTCCTCAGCCAGGTGACCACTTGGATCTTTGCGCGGTCCCTCATGAATTCCGCGATCCTAGGCTACTATTATGGGATGCCCGGCACGCTGGCATATGCCGCCTACTACTTATCCTTTTTGACGGGCGGTTACATCGTGGGGCATCTCCGGCGAAGCGGTGCCGGGTCGGTGCAGGACTGGCTGGGTGTACGGTTCGGCAGCACGGGAAGGACCACCTATAACGCGGTGATCGCCCTGCGTCTGCTGAGCGAAGTCTTTGCCAACCTGCTGGTGGTCGGCATGATTTTCTCAGCTGTCATGCCCGAGATTGAAAGCGCGGGGACCATTTCCATTGTGGCTGTCGCGGCGCTTGGGCTTTCCTACTCCGCATGGGGCGGTCTCTCGGCGGCTCTGCGCACCGACGTTGTTCAGATGCTGGGCTTTCTCGGCATTTTCGGGTTCGCATTGGCGTTCCTGCTCCTCGATCCGAACTTCTCGATGGGCGCGGTTCTGACCGCCGAGGGCGTCAGCGGTACGCGGCCCGGTTGGATCCTTCTGGCTGTGGCGCTGTTGCAGGCGTTTTCTTATCCCGCACACGATCCGGTCATGATGGACCGCGGCTTTCTAGCGGACCCCAAAACGACGCGGTCGTCATTCATTCATGCGTTCTGGCTGTCCACACTTTGCATCATCGGTTTTGGTCTGTTTGGCGTTCAGGCGGCGGTGCTGGACCGGGACGCCGATCTGCTGGTCGCATGGCGCGTGATGTTCCCCGATTGGGTTTTCGTCGCGCTCATGGTGTCCTTGTTGGTCTCGGCCCTATCTACCCTCGACAGTGCGATGAGCTCTGCTGCACGCTTGTCGGTCGAGGAACTGCGCCTTGCACCGCGCAGCCTGAACGGCGGGCGCATTGCCATGGTCGTGTTCATGGTTCTGGGCGGGGCGCTCACCCTTTGGAACAACGCGACCCTGTTTGATGCCGTGGCCGTCAGTGGCACCGCGTCCATGTTCCTGACACCGGTGATGGTTGGCGTTTTCGTCTTCCGTTGGGATGTGCCGCTTTGGGCCTATCTGGTCAGCTTCGCGGCAGCCATCGTGGGTGCGGTTGTCTATTTCCTGCGGGCGTGGCCCACCTTGGCGCAGATTTTGCCGAGCGCACACAAGTATGAGCAGTTGCTTTGGATTTGCGTGCTGGTGCTGGTGATTGGCTTTGCCGCTGTCATCCTCGGGGCAAGGGTTGCCCGGAAGGGATGAGGCTGGTATCGCAGCCTCTGAGCTAATCTGATGGTTTTCATCGGATATACATGAGGCAGGCGTGTCCCCCAGACTTGATCTGAGAAACATCGTCAAACGTTTTGGCGCGTCGTCAGTTGTTGACGACATCTCGTTGACCGTAGCGGCAGGACAAATCACTTGTCTGCTTGGCCCATCGGGCTGCGGTAAGTCGACGACGTTGCGCATCGTGGCAGGGGTGGAGCGGCAGGACGCGGGCGAGATTTATCTCGACAATCGCTTGGTGTGCGGGCCGGGGACACACGTGCCGCCGGAACAGCGCTCGATCGGGTTGATGTTTCAAGATTTCGCTTTGTTTCCGCACCTGACTGCCGCCCAGAACGTGGCCTTCGGGCTGACTGGGGCTAAGGCCGAAAATCGTGCACGGGCGCATGACCTTCTCGAACGCGTGGGGCTGTCGGCTTTTGCAGAGAAATACCCGCATGAGCTATCAGGGGGGGAGCAGCAGCGGGTGGCGCTGGTACGTGCGATCGCGCCGAAACCCAAAGTGATGCTTATGGATGAGCCATTCTCGGGGCTGGACAATCGCTTGCGCGATGGCATTCGGGACGAGACGCTGAGTGTTCTGAAGGAAGAGGGCACTGCCGTTCTCCTTGTCACGCACGAGCCCGATGAGGCGATGCGCATGGCCGATGAAATTGCGCTGATGCGGGACGGAAAGATCGTCCAGCGGGGCAATCCCTACAACATCTATAACGCGCCCGTGGACAAAGCTGCGGCGGCGTTCTTCAGCGATATCAACGTGATCCGAGGGCAGTCGAACGGCGCGCTGACCGACACGCCCTTCGGCCAGTTTTTGACGCCCGGGCATTCCGACGGCGCAACGGTGGAGATCGTTATCCGGCCCCAACACCTCAGAATTGATTTCGACCGCCAGGGACGGGGCCCCAATCCGACCCCCAGCGAAGGGGTTCCCGCCCGCGGTGTGGTGGAGCGCGCCCGTTTCATGGGGCGCGAAAGTCTGGTGGAGTTTCGGATGGATCAGGACGGATCCATTCTGACGGCGACTGTCCCGGCCGTGTTCCTGCCCAAGCCCGGTACGGCCCTTTGGCTGACCATGCGGCGAGATCGGTGCCTTGTCTTTCCGGGCTAAAGACTGACCCGCAGTTCCGACAATCCGTGGAAATGATAGTTCGGCGCGTAGCGCGGCGGCGCATCGAGACGTAAATTCGGACAGCGTTCGAACAAGGTGTTCAAGGCCAGTCCCAATTCCAGCCGGGCCAACGGGGCACCAACGCAAAAGTGGATGCCGCCCCCAAAGCTCGCATGGGTCGGTGACGCACGCCCCGGTCTGAACTCGGAGGGCGCTTCAAATGCTGACGGATCGTGGTTCGCGGAGGCAAGGATCAATCCGACCTGTTGGCCCTTCGCGAAGGAATGACCGAAGACGTCCACATCCTCGGAGGCGTAGCGCATGAACACGTGAAGCGGCGGATCAAGGCGCAGCACCTCCTCTGCAAAAGGGGCAGGATCCGCGCTTGGCCGGCACCCGGTCTCAAGGCAGTGCTTCACGCCGTTTCCGATGGAATGCACGGTGGCCTCATGTCCGGCGTTCAACAGCAGAATGCACGTCGATATCAATTCGGCCGTGCTTAAAGTCTCGCCATGTTCTTCAGCGCCAATGAGATGCGTGATCAGGTCGTCGGCGGGGATTTTGCGTCGGTGGTCGATGTAATCCGTCAGAAACGCCGCGAACTCCGTCGCTGCATCCGATGCGGCAACCTCGTCGGCATAGGTCCGGCGGGCCTGATACATCATGACCATCGCGTTGGACCAGTTCAGCAATTCGGATACGTGGATCTCCGGCACACCCAGAAGCCGGGCGATAGTAATTGCGGGGATGGGCGTGGCGTAGGCGGTCAGCAAATCGAACGGATCGCGCGGAAACTGATCGATTAGATCGTGACACAAAGCCTGTATCTCGGGCTGCAGGCCGGCAATGCGCCGAGACGTAAACGCGCGCAGGACGAGGCCCCGTAACCGCGTATGGCAGGGCGGATCCCGCTCCAGCATCGAGTGGGCCTCGATCTCGTAGAACGGCTGTGTATGGGGGGCGGGTGGCACTTCCATTGGGTTCTTCCGCCCAAACCGCCTGTCCCGAAGCAGGGACGACACGACCTTGTGGCTGTGGGCCATGGGCATATCGTACTCATCCCAGAAGACCAGATCCCCCAAGCCGCGCAGTTCGTCGTAAAACGCGTAAGGGTTTTGAACAAATGCGTCTTCGGTTGGATCCTGCGCAACGGTTTTCATGTCACCCTGCCGCGGTTTTGTCAGGTCTGAATGCTGTTTTCCAAAGCGCTGATAATGGGTGAGAAATCGGCGCACGTCAGGGACGCCCCGCCCACAAGAGCGCCGTCCACGTTCGACACATCGAAGATCTCGGCGGCGTTGCTGCCTTTGACCGAGCCGCCATAGAGCAATCGGATCGATTTGCCGACGCCGGACCCGTAGCGCTGTTCGAGGCGTGAACGGATATAGTCATGGACATCACCAATCTCGTCCAGTGTCGGGGTCTTGCCCGTGCCTATCGCCCAAACCGGCTCGTAGGCGATGACCGTATTTTCGCCCGTGATGACATCGGGCAAGGATGAGGCCAACTGACCGGCGATGATCTCCAGCGTGTTTGCCGCTTCGCGTTCTTCCAGCGTCTCGCCGATGCATACGATGACCTTCAGGCCTTGGGCGAGCGCGGCACGGGCCTGCGCACGGACGGTTTCATCGCTTTCTTCGTGATCGGTCCGCCGTTCGGAGTGACCAAGAATGACATGGGACGCGCCTGCGTCTTTCAGCATCGTCGCGGATATATCGCCCGTGTGCGCGCCGTTTTCGGCCACGTGGCAGGTTTGTCCTGCGACGGCTAGCGGGTGCGAGGCCGCTTGAACGACCATACCGCTGATCAGGGTCGCGGGTGGCGCGATGAGGATATCAACGGCCGGATCGGGATGCGCTTCAATGATCTGATCAACTTGATCCAGATCGGCGGATGTCCCGTTCATTTTCCAGTTTCCGGCAGCAAGTTTACGGCGCATGCGGCTCTCCTAAAGGTGGTGGAGCACGCGACGTGCCAAATCGGTCGCCGCGCTATGGTCATCAAGATACTGATCCGGCACGGTCCAGTATGGCATCGATGTCTTTGTGCCGTTCTTGCGGGTATGGGTCCAGCGTATTCCGCCCTCGGCCTCCAATGTGTCGACCACATCACCCTTTGCTTTGACCAACAATTGCCCATCCGAGCGCAGAACAGCGAAGATGGTGCCATCCGAATAGAGACATAAACCGCCCATCATCTTTCGGGTGGTCACATTTGGAATGTCCGAGAAAAGTTCCAGCGCAAATTCTATGTCCGCTGGGGCGAGACTCACTTTTCGAAAAGGCTTTCGTCGAACTTGATTGACTCGCCGCAGCCGCAGGCTTCTGACACGTTCGGATTGTTGAACTTGAAGCCTGATTCAAGCAACCCGGTTTCATAATCGATCTGCGTGCCAAAGAGGAACATCTGCGCCATCGGCGCAATCATCACACGGGCGGCGCCTTGCTCTACGACCTCATCATTGGGATCGACGGTGTCCACATATTCCATGGTGTATTCCATGCCCGCACAGCCGCCTTTCTTTACGCCGATGCGCAGCCCCTTGCGGCCGTCTTTTTCCATCAGCCGCGAGATCTGTGCCGCGGCCTTGTCGGTCATCGTGACAGCCTGTTTTCCCGGTATGGCGAACATCGCGTCTGCCTTTCATTCATGCCACTTTAAGATAAGCGGCGTCATTTTTCATCTCAAGAGCGTGGACCGTGCCCTGACGATTACATGAAGCCCAATTCCAGGCGCGCCTCGTCTGACATCATCTCCATGCCCCAGGGCGGTTCCCATGTCAGTTGCACATCCACTGTTTTCACGCCGGGCAGGGGCTCAACAGCGTCCGCAATCCAACCAGGCATTTCGCCCGCAACCGGACAGCCCGGCGCGGTCAGCGTCATTATCACGGCCACATCGTTCTCGGGGCTGATGTCGATCGTATAGACCAAACCCAAATCGTAGATGTTGACCGGAATCTCGGGATCGTAGACGGATCGACAGGCCTCCACGATAGCCTCATGCAACGGGTGATCCGTTGAGGACGGCTTGATCAATGGCGCGCCTTGGAGCTGTTCGGTCGGTTGGTCCATGTGCTCATCCAATGTCTATTGTTGAGCATTAATCTAGGGATTGTCGCGGGCAGCGTCCAGAGGCGTTCCGTCACGGGGCGGATCACGTGTGTGTTTTCGCGGTCCGCCCCGACAGATTGATCCGGTTGAGCGACAGAAACTAAGCCTTGCGCCGCCGCATCATCGCCAGGGCACCCAGGCCCGCGATCAGAAGCGGGGCGCCAGCGGGCAGTGGAATAGCTGGCGGCGTGGGCGTGCCGTCGTCATAGGAATAAGTCAGCGTCGCTTCGACACGGGCATCATAGCCACTGAAGAAAAAGCCGAACTCCCCAAAACCGTCAAAAACATGAAGCGTTTCTACATCGAAGAAGCCACCACCGGTGCCGGTTGCAGCTGCGGGTGCGGTTGATATCAGGGTGGTATCCAGCACTGCGGCGTAGTCAAAATCGCTGGACGTCCCGGCTTCCACTTCCGTGAAGGGGCTGCTTGCGCTCGCTGATGCGTCTGCTTCGAATCCCGGCGGCGTGACCAATCGTACGCCTGCGAATGTTTCGTAGGAACTCGGCAAGCCGTCCGGGATGAAGTCGTCCGCGACCCACTCGCCGAAAACTTCCATGCTTGCAGTTATGTCGAATGTCGCGCTGACAAACGTGCCTAAGGAGGTATCGAACGCATCAAAAAATAGAAACGCGTCAAAAAAGCCGCCGGCAATTTCGCCGCCATCGCTAAACCCCTCTGCGCCGTCTGATGCCGTTTGGCTGTACGAAACGATTGCAGCAGGTGCCAAAGACGGGATCGCGCATGCGATAAGCGCGCCTTGAAGGAATGATCGGACTTTCATGGGATATTTTCCTAACTGATTACCTTACGTTAACCCTGATAAATTCTATACAGGGCGGCCGGCAACGAAAAAAAACGTAAAAAATCCGCGCAGTTCGGGGGTGCGGGATGTTTTCAGAGGCGGACTTGCGCGTCCGTCAGGTTCTCGCCTAAAGCGTGCCGACATGACACAGCGATTTGAATTTGCCCTTTCCGCCAGAGATGGCCGCGCCCGGACCGGCTTGATCAAGACGCCGCGCGGCGACATTCGGACACCGGCCTTCATGCCGGTGGGCACGGCCGCAACGGTCAAGGCGATGATGCCTGAGAATGTGCGCGCGACCGGGGCTGATATTCTGCTGGGCAACACCTATCACCTGATGCTGCGCCCAACCGCGGAACGGATCGACGCCTTGGGGGGGCTTCATACATTCATGAACTGGGACCGTCCCATCCTGACCGACAGCGGTGGCTTCCAGGTGATGAGCCTGAGCGGTCTGCGGAAAATGAGCGAAGAAGGCGTGACGTTCAAATCCCACATTGACGGCTCCAAACATGAATTGACGCCCGAACGGTCAATGGAAATCCAGCGATTGCTCGGCTCCGATATCGTGATGTGTTTTGACGAATGCACACCCTTTCCCGCGACCGAAGCCGAAAGCCTGCGATCCATGCAGATGTCCATGCGGTGGGCCAACAGGTCTCGCGCGGCATTCGGCGACCGTCCGGGCTATGCGCTGTTCGGCATTCAGCAAGGCTCGGTCTTCAAGGATCAAAGGGCCGAAAGTGCGGAGAAATTGCGGGAGATCGGCTTTGAGGGCTACGCGGTCGGCGGCCTCGCGGTTGGGGAGGGGCAAGAGCTCATGTTCGACGTTCTGGACTACGCGCCAGAGATGTTGCCCGACGACCGGCCCCGTTACCTGATGGGCGTCGGCAAACCCGACGACATTGTCGGCGCAGTCCAGCGCGGTATCGACATGTTCGATTGCGTCCTGCCGTCACGGTCCGGTCGGACGGGGCAGGTGTTCACGCGGCGAGGGGTCCTGAACATCAAGAACGCGCGCCACCAGAATGATCCGCGGCCGCTGGATACAGAGTGCAGGTGTCCGGCCTGCCAGCACTACTCGCGGGCCTATCTGCACCATGTCTTTAGGTCGCAGGAGATCATAAGTTCCATGCTGCTGACATGGCACAACCTACAGTACTATCAGGATCTCATGTCTGGTCTGAGGGCGGCGATTGCAGCGGGGGATTTGGCGACTTTCGTGGCAGATTTCCACGCCACCCGTGCTTTGGGCGATGTTGAGCCGCTCTAGGCTTCGGACGTTTTCGGCATCGGCTTTGTAATGCCTTGACCGTCGCCGTGGTATTTATCGAGCGTGGCGCGCAAACGGTCAACCTGATAGCCCATCACGTCGTCAAACCAGCGTTCGATATAAGCCCCAAGAGACAGTCCCATCCGCTCTTCATTCACGGCGATAAAGCAGGTTCTGTGGTCGAGAATATTGATATGGGCGGCGAAAATACCGTGAACCTTGTTGCCATCCGCTTCTTTACCTTCAAACAGGAAACGACACGTCACGGGCGGATCCTTCTCCAGATAGGTCAGCTTGTAACTGGCGTTGCGCTGCCCCCTGCCGCTGAAGGTGACATGAATGACATTGGGATCTTCCTCATCCTCTTCCATGGCGCTGAGCATACCGGTGGAGTGCCCCTTCAATTCGGTCGCTCCGGGGATCAGGTGCATCCACGCAAGGCGGGCAGGATAGGGCAGTTCAGCACCATGCCTGTCTTTCCAGACAAGCCCTTCGCCCATCTGCAAAGACATCTTTGAGCGCAAAAACCGCGATAGACCGAACAAAACGAGCAGAAACAGCACGGTGCCTGATATCACAGGCGTAATACCCGGAAGTGGCAGATACAGGATCGCCAACGCGGTGATCAGCCCGGAAAAACCAGCGACTTCAAGGACGCTGCGGCGTTCTGGACGCAGGCGATACACGACGATGGACAGGGCCGCGAACAACCCGAGCGACATGACATAAAATGCGAGATACGCAACGTCTGGTAAACCAGCAGTTGCATGCGCCAAAAGAACGGTCGAAAAGACCGACATGCCCGCAGAAAACATCAAGAGGCGGCGATAATGGCGTTTCAGAATTTTCAGCATGTTGCCCGTATGCTCGTTACGTATTTTTAATCTATAAATTTTGTTGGCCAAGTCGCGGCCTTAATATGTCAGGAACATGCCATTAGGCCATGAACGCGTCACGTGGCGTAAACACGCCTATCGACTCTGGCCAGTATGCCGTGTTTCCGCCTATTCTTGCAGCGAATTCCCGCTAAAGCAAATCTTAAGCCTCCGGCCTCCATGACACGACTCTTGGCTTGCTCCGCCCGGCGGGGAAAGGCAGACTGCGCCGAAAGCTTGAACTCACACTCACAACGCCCATTTCTTATAACTGAAACGGGATCGATACGACACAAAGTCGGATCCCGACGACCTCAGGGGATTGCACGCAGGTTGCCGCACGCGGGACCCCGCAATTCTGCCAAAAAGGATACAACATGACCGAGCAAAACTACCAATCCTACCCGGTGCTGCCGTTGCGCGACATCGTGGTGTTTCCTCACATGATCGTGCCGCTTTTTGTCGGGCGCGAAAAATCTGTAAGGGCGCTGGAAGAGGTGATGAAGGACGACAAGCAAATTCTGCTGTCGAGCCAGATTGACCCGACTGTGGATGACCCAACCTCGGACGGCATTTATGATATTGGCGTGCTTGCAAACGTCCTGCAGCTTTTGAAGCTTCCGGACGGCACGGTGAAGGTGCTTGTCGAAGGGCGCGCGCGGGTGAAGGTTCTGGATTATCTCGACAGCCAGGACTTTTTTGAAGCAAACGCCATTGAGCTGGAAGAAGAGCTTGGCGACCAGACATTGGTCGACGCACTTGTCCGCTCCGTTGGTGAGGAATTCGAGCGTTACTCCAAGGTTAAGAAGAACATTCCCGATGAGGCGTTGTCTTCGGTCGCAGAAACCCAGGATGCGTATAAACTGGCCGATCTGGTTTCAGGCCATTTGGGCGTCGAAATCGAACAAAAACAAGAGCTTCTGGAAACTCTTACGCTGTCCGAACGGCTTGAGAAGGTCTATGGCTTGATGCAGGGCGAAATGGGCGTTCTTCAGGTCGAGAAGAAGATCAAGTCCCGAGTCAAGACGCAGATGGAGCGGACGCAGCGTGAGTACTATCTGAACGAGCAGATGAAGGCCATTCAGAAGGAGCTTGGCGACGGTGAAGACGGCCAGAACGAGGTCGCGGAGTTGGAAGCCAAGATCGAGGCCACGAAGCTGTCCAAAGAAGCCCGTGAAAAGGCTGATGCGGAGCTGAAGAAGCTGAAGAATATGTCGCCGATGTCGGCCGAGGCCACTGTCGTGCGCAACTACCTCGACTGGATGCTGGCCATCCCGTGGGGCGTGCGGTCGCGGGTCAAGAAGGATTTGACCCGGGCGCAGAAGGTGCTTGATGACGATCATTACGGGCTTGAAAAGGTCAAGGAAAGGATCGTTGAATATCTCGCGGTCCAGCAGCGCTCCAAGAAGCTGAAGGGCCCGATCATGTGCCTTGTCGGCCCTCCGGGTGTTGGTAAGACGTCGCTGGGTAAATCCGTGGCCAAGGCGACGGGACGCGAGTTCATCCGCATTTCGCTTGGCGGCGTTCGGGACGAATCCGAGATCAGGGGCCACCGCCGGACCTATATCGGTTCGATGCCCGGTAAGATCATTCAGGCGCTGAAAAAGGCGAAAACTACCAACCCGCTGATTCTGCTCGATGAGATCGATAAAATGGGTCAGGACTTCCGGGGGGATCCAGCGTCCGCGATGCTTGAGGTTCTGGACCCTGAACAGAACTCAACCTTTGTCGATCACTATCTTGAGGTCGAATATGATCTCAGTGACGTGATGTTCCTGACGACGGCGAACTCCTACAATATGCCTGGACCACTTTTGGACCGGATGGAGATCATTCCGCTGGCGGGATACACCGAGGATGAAAAATCCGAGATTGCCAAGCAGCATCTGATCGCCAAGCAAATCAAGAACCATGGTTTGCGCAAAGGCGAGTTCGAACTGACCGACGAGGCGCTTTTGGAAATGATCCGCACCTATACCCGCGAAGCGGGGGTTCGGAACCTAGAGCGCGAAATCGCGAAGCTGGCGCGGAAGGCTGTGACCAAGATTGTGCGGAAAGCCGAGGAAAAGGTGATTATCACGCCGGATAACCTTGATGACTTTCTGGGCGTCAAGAAGTTCCGCTACGGACTAGCCGAGGCCGATGATCAGGTTGGGGTTGTGACCGGGTTGGCATGGACCTCCGTCGGGGGGGAGTTGCTCTCGATTGAGGCGCTGCGTCTGCCAGGCAAAGGTCGCATGAAGACCACGGGCAAGCTGGGCGATGTGATGAAGGAATCCATCGATGCAGCCTCGTCCTATGTGCGGTCAATTGCGCCCGAAATCGGCGTGAAGCCGCCCCGTTTCGATAAGGTCGACATCCACGTGCACGTCCCCGAGGGGGCGACGCCGAAAGATGGCCCGTCCGCAGGTCTGGCAATGGTAACCTCGATCGTGTCGGTTCTGACCCAGATCCCGGTGCGCAAGGACATTGCAATGACGGGTGAGGTAACCTTACGCGGCAATGCGCTGGCCATTGGTGGCTTGAAAGAGAAGCTGTTGGCGGCGCTGCGCGGCGGGATCAAGACGGTTTTGATCCCTCAGGAGAACGAAAAGGATCTGCGCGATATTCCGGATAACGTCAAAGACGGTCTTGAGATCATTCCGGTGGCTCACGTCCGCGACGTGCTGAAGCACGCGCTGGTCTCGGTGCCTGAGGCGATTGAATGGGATGAAGCCGCAGAAGAAGAAGCCGCAGCCGCTGCGAGCCTTCGGTCCGGCGACGTGGATGGATCCGGTGCGGTCGCCCATTGATGTGAGACCTGCAGATTTGGTTTGATGCAGTCTAAAAAACGCCGCTTGGAAACAGGTGGCGTTTTTTATGTTGGCGGGTTGTCTTGCGTTTTGGACTATCAGCAACCCGGATATCTAACCAACACGCAGACGAGGTCTGTTTTGCGGACGTGATTGGGAAAGGGCGTCAATTGATTGGACGATTGTTTGGCAAAAAGCAGTTTCAATACAAATGCTTTGAGTGTGGAAAGGTCCATGAAGGCTCACCGTCATTTTCCCTCAAATACCCAACTTACTACTATGATGTTCCCGAAGCCGAGCGAGCCGGACGTGTTCGTATCGGTGATTACTTCTGTCAGATTAAACCTGCATCGGACGATACCAATGGATCATCAATTCAGTGCATTCGCGCAGTTTTGGATATTCCGATCAAAGGGGTGAACGAACCATTTACTTGGGGAGTTTGGGTTACCCAATCCAAAGAAAGTTTCGAAAAATACACTGAAACATTCGGTGACGATCAGTCATCGCTTGGGAGCTTTGGATGGTTGGCTGTGGACATGCCGTTCTACAATATTTCCGACAGCGGTGCTCCGATCGAACATTTGGAATGTGATGTTGACTGGGGCGACAAGGGTCGACGGCCAAAGATCAGTCTTTGGCGAAATGCTCATCAACTTGCCGTTGACCAACGCACTGGGATCAGTTGGAGAAAGGCGACGAAAATTGTCAATCCCACCAATAGCGAGTTTTCCGGGATGCATCGCGGCGGATGATTGTTTTTGGTGCGAGAGCAATGATGGCGCGACTGCAGCGAGATCGTAACCTATGTCACGCCATCCGCATCTGACCAGCTATAAACTGCGTCCTGTTTTGTTATCGCCAGAGCTTTCGTGCCAAGCGTCCCTTGACACGTATATATCTTGGACAAGCATCCCGGCAGTCTGCAAGCATCGTGGGGAGCGCACATGCCATTCGCTCCGCCGTCTGTAGTGGTTGCTGGTGGAAACTCTTTTCTAACCAAGGTTCAGCAGATCAACTACATAGGTGTTTCGTCAAATTCCAATGGCGTCTGTAAGACGATGTCGCCCCGTTCTTCCAGCTCTCGGATTGCGCGGGTAACGAGGCCTTGGGCCGCCTCGCCAGCTTTCGTGTCGACGGCATTGCTCTCGGACATTTCCTCGCGCAGTTGATCCGCCATACGGGTGGACATGTTCCCCAGAATAAATTCTGCGGCCTCCGGTGCGTTTTCCTGCGCGTGAACAAGCGCCACCACAAGATCGTCCGAACTAACCTCTTTGGTTATCTTCGGCACATCGGTCACCACAACCCGTGCGGGGATATCTTCGAAGGTGAAGATCGCCGCTCGGACCAGTCCCGCGAAGCCTGCGTCCAGATCGCCCAAGGCGTCGATCAGCTTATCCCGTGTAGAGGCAGCCGCAGCGTTTAACATCGCCGCGGTACGCACAACGGGGTCTTCCGCAAACGCCGTTTCCTCTGTTTTGCCGATGTACTGACCAAGGGTCAGTCCTACAACGGCAACTGTTCTCGGGGGCACGTGACCCGTGTCGGCCATTGCAAGGGTGATGCGGGTTGCGACATCTTCTGGAAGGGCTTCAAGGACTTCGGACGCACGCACGGGACCGAGTTTGGACATGATCAAAGCGCTGATCTTTGCGCTTTCGTTTGTGACCATCTCCGCCAGTTTTTCGTCTTCCATCGCGCCGATGTCGTCCCACGGGTTGGTCGTGCCCTGAATGCCGAAGCTCTCACGCAAGTCGGCAAGGGCATCATCGCTGATGGTGCCGGTCAGGCTTTCAAGCCGCTGGGCCAGATCGGTTGGAAAGTCCAGACCACCGCGCTGTAATGCGGCTTCAAACTCTGTAATGACAGTCAAGATTACGCTTTCGTCCACGTGTTTGATCGTGGCAAACTCCAGCGCCAGTTTCTTTTGCATCTCATCGCTGAGGGTGGCGAGATTCAGACTGCCCCCTTCCATCAGCGCGACTTGCAGGATGATTGCGGCTTTCTGGGAGCCCGACAACCCATCCGGACCAGACAGAACGACACCGTCCAGCGCGGATTTTTGCATCGCGCCCATCTGAGGTATCATCAACGTGTTCATGTCAGTCCAACCCTTCCATCTCGCCGATGCAAGATGGGGGAATGAGGTTAAATGACGGTTAGGGAGTGCCGCATTTGCGACGGAAGATGCGCGTAATCTATCTCAAATTGCGCTAATCTGCTCGTGCATCACCGGATGCGATCAGTAGGCGAAGGTTTTCCCGGTTTTCAGCGCGCTGTTCAGGGCGAACTCTGCCCATGTGTTGCGTCCACCGCGCGCGCGGATCTCCGTCAGTTGCGCTTGTGCCAGGGCGGTCTCGCCCGTGTTGACGAAGGCTTGGCCCATATAGGATCGGGCCAGAATGTTGTTCGTATCCTGCTCCAATGCGGCTGCGTAGAAGGCCATTGCCGCATCCATGTCGCCCTGCATGCGCGCGAGAAATCCTTTGTAGGTCATCACCCGACTTTCAGACGGATCAGACATCGCACTTAAAACCAGCGCGGCGCGGTCATAGGCACCCCCATAGGCCAACTCACGCACGGCATCGTAACGCATGTCATCGTCGATCAGACTGCTTTCGGCATCGACGCATTTCTTGGTGTCATAGTCATAGACCTGACCCTTTTCGCAGACGGTCAGTGTCTTTGTGACCTTAGGCGGGGTGCTGTCCGCTGATCCGGCGGCAAATGCCAGACCCGGAAGGGCAAAAGCGGTCGCTGCCAGCATGATTTTTAGAAGTGACGGCATCATCTGCCTCCGATGTTAAACTTGGACCTGGTTACAAAGATAAGCCGCGTCTCGGTCAATCCAAAACGCGACTTGCAGAGTGCCCGGCTACGCGGGAGGTGAACTCCGCTTAATCCGCTGGCGTTAGCCAGTCGGGGTCGTGACACATGTTCCAGAGGTGGCATCCCATACAGCGCCATCTTTGCAACTGGTGTTCTTGGCTTGACCGTATGAACAGCCTTCAGCGGCAGCCATGGCAGGGGCCAAGGCCAGAGCGAGGGCAGTCAGAGCGAGCTTTATCTTCATCACGAATGCATCCTTGCGTAATTTCAACAATCGCAGCCTAGCACATCTTGAGGCGGTCCCAAAGCCCGGGGGCCATTTGCCGCCGATCGTGCCTGATTTGCCGCTCATGATGCCGAAATCGTGTGCGATCCGTGACCTCACGAAAAGGTGATCGTTTTATTGAAGACCGCTCACGCGGGCGTGTTCAGAGCGCTCGGAAGTATAATATTTTGCGTAAAATTGTGATCTATCACACAATAAGTTGACCTTACGTCAGCGTAAGTGGAGCAACGTATTCAAAACTTTCATCCAAGCTTAAAAACAGCACATTTCAACAAAGTAAATTGAACGGATTTGGTTTGACAGGTATTCGCCCGAGTCGACATAAAACCTTCATGTTTACAAGCTGTTAAGGTTTTGTAGCGGTGGGGTATCTGCAGCTTTCAGAGGCAATCCCATGAAGAAATTTATCGCTTTAAGCGCGGGTTCCGCCGCGTCTGTACTTGCCTTATCAGTTCCGACCTTTGCCCAAGACACCAGCGTTGTTCAGACAAATGACCGCGGTACGACTGTTCGCCTTTACGGACAGGTCAACCGGGGTGCCCTTCTGGGGGACAACGGGACCGACAGCGAGGTGTTCTTTGTCGACAACGACAACAGTTCAACCCGGTTCGGGATTATCGCGGAATACGAGGGGCCTGAGCTTACCTTCGGCGCGCAGATCGAACTGGAGGCGGAAAGCAACACGTCCTCCGCCAGCAACGGCGCGGATTTCAACGAAGGTTCCGGCGATTTCCGCTTCAACGAACGGATTCTCGATTTGTATGTCGAAAGCGCGCGGTACGGGAAACTCTCGCTGGGGCAGGGCAACACGGCGTCCAACGGCTCGGCGGAGGTCGACCTGTCCGGGACGTCCATCGTTGGTTACAGTTCGGTCGCGGATCTGGCTGGGTCTCTTAGCCTGAACGAGGGATCTCGCCGCGTCGGTGATGCGTTTTCCAACCTCGATGGTCTCAGCCGCGAAGACCGCATTCGCTACGACACGCCGAATTTCGGTGGCTTCCAGCTTGGCGTCTCTGCCGGATCAAACGACGAATGGGACGTGGCCCTGCGATACGCGGCAGAGTTTGGTGCGACCGAGTTTCAGAGTGCCATCGCTTATGCCCAACCCATGGAAGAGGATATCGACAGCCGCATCAGCGCGTCGGCATCCGTGCTTCTGGGCAGTGGTTTCAACTTCACCGTGGCCACCGGGCGTGATGATCGCACCGATGAGCGGGAGCCTGAATTTTACTATGTGAAAGCAGGCTACCGGACGAGCATCTTTGCCGTGGGTGAGACTGCGTTTTCCATCGATTACTACGATGGTGATGACATCGCCCAGCAGGAGTTTGGTACGCCCAGCGATGAAACCTCGTCTGAAAGCTACGGCCTTTTCGCGGTTCAGAACTTCGAAGATGTAGGGCTTGAGGTCTATGGCGGCATCCGCAACTACGAGTTCGATGATCCCAGCCTCGGTACGCAGCCCGATGATCTGACAGCGCTTATCCTCGGCGCGCGGTTGCGGTTCTGATGGCTTGCTTTCGGATAGCGTTTGTCCCGCTGGTCGCCGTGACACTGGGTCTGGCGGCCTGTTCAGCGGGGCAGCCCGTGGACTTCGTTGACAATTCTGCGGTGGATCTGGACAGCCCCGGTCTGTTTTCCGGCCGGGACGGCACGCGCAACGTTACGTTTTTGAACGGGTCGGGCAGGGTGCTGAACCCGCAGCAGGACACCACGTCGGTCACACAACCCGTGCCACAGACCAGTACAGCTCAAACCAGCCAGCCGCGTACCACGGAAGAGCGGATCTTGCTGCCCGATGGCCGGGTCATGGTCCGTCGGGTCACCGTCGAAGAAAAGATCGTGTCCAGATAGGACGCGATCCAACCGCCCCTCGCATTGGTCCCTCTATGCGGGGGGCTTTTCGCCAAACACACGCTCGAAGATCGTGTCGACATGTTTGGTGTGATAGCCCAGATCGAATTTTTCCTCGATCTCGTCGGGGTTGAGCGCAGCCAGAACATCGGTGTCCGCCAGAAGCTCGGTCTTGAAATCCTTGCCTTCCTCCCAAACCTTCATCGCGTTGCGCTGAACCAGCTTGTAGCTGTCCTCGCGGCTGACGCCGGCCTGGGTCAAGGCCAGGAGCACGCGCTGGCTCATCACCAGACCGCGGAATTTGTTCATGTTGGCTAGCATGTTGTCTGGATAGACCACCAGCTTGTCGATCACGGAGGTCAGGCGGGCCAGCGCGAAATCCAGCGTGATCGTCGCGTCCGGGCCGATATTGCGCTCTACAGAGGAATGGGAAATGTCGCGCTCGTGCCAGAGCGCCACATTCTCCATCGCAGGAACGACAGCCATACGCACCAGCCGGGCCAGACCGGTCAGGTTTTCGGTCAGCACCGGATTGCGTTTGTGCGGCATCGCCGAAGAGCCCTTTTGACCGGCCGAGAAAAACTCTTCCGCCTCCAGCACCTCTGTCCGCTGCATGTGACGGATCTCGGTTGCGACATTCTCGATGGACGAGGCAACCACGCCCAAGGCCGCGAAGAAGGCTGCATGGCGATCCCGCGGGATAACTTGCGTGCTGATCGGCTCGGGCGCGAGGCCCAGCTTATCGCACACATGAGCCTCGACCGCCGGATCAATATTGGCAAACGTCCCGACCGCGCCTGAGATGGCTCCGGTGGCGATCTCGTCACGTGCGATCTCAAGACGGCGCTTATTCCGCTCCATTTCGGCGTAGAACCGGGCAAAGGTCAGCCCCATTGTCGTCGGTTCCGCGTGGATCCCGTGCGAGCGTCCGATGCGCACAGTCATTTTGTGCTCATAGGCCCGGCGCTTCAGCGCTGCGAGCAATCCGTCCATATCGGCCAGCAGAATGTCGGCAGCCCGGACAAGCTGGACGTTGAAGGTCGTATCCAGCACATCGGACGAGGTCATGCCCTGATGCACGAACCGGGCTTCGGTCTCGCCAACGATTTCGGCCAGATGGGTCAGGAAGGCGATCACATCATGCTTCGTGACGGCCTCGATCTCGTCGATCCGCGCCACGTCGAACTCCACATCCTTGGCTTTCCAGACGGCTTGCGCGTTCTCGCGTGGGATGACACCCAGATCCGCCTGCGCATCACACGCATGGGCCTCAATATCGAACCATATGCGGAACTTCGTCTCGGGTGACCAGATATTGACCATCTCAGCGCGGGAGTAACGAGGGATCATAACGTTCTTTCGTGATTTGATTGCCTGTCGCGGGCGTCTTAGACTGGCTGACATCCTGCCACAAGACGCGAGGACAAGATGCGCTCACTCACCGCGCTTCTCATAGGGATCGGCCTGACCGGGGGTGCCGGGGCACAGGAGTGGGAACCCCTGCGCGGGGTCACTGTCGAGATCGCACTGACCGACAGGGTGCTGCAGTACGAGGGCGCAACGCAGAAATTCTTCGCGTCGGGGCGGACGCTTTACACCAGCGTGCGGGACAGTTGGGGGTACTCGGCCGTGCGCGGGGATGCGTACTGCAGCCAGTGGCCGCCCAGCGACGGATGGGCCTGCTATAAGGTGGAGAGAGCGACAACCGCGACCGGTGACGTGACTTTAAGGTTTTTGTCCGAAGACGGGAGCAGTACGGAAGGCTTGTACTTGGAGTAGAAATGACACGTGTGCCTGCATTGGAGGAGTTCGAAGGAACGTGGTCTCTGAGCCGCGTCATTGAAGATACGCAGGCAGACGTCACCGGACGCTTGTCGGGCACAGTGAACTTTTTGCCGAAGCCGGATGGCTTGATTTATGAAGAGCAGGGGACGCTGGTCTACGGTGATCAAACGCCTCTGACGGCGACCCGCCGCTATATCTGGCGACCCGAACATACGATGATGAAGGTCGAGGACGGACCTGATCGGCCGGTGACGAACATCGCGGTGTTGTTTGATGACGGCAGGCCGTTTCATGTGATCGAAACGCACAGATCCATGCCCGACGACAACCATCATTGCGACCCGGACCTCTACCATGTCAGCTATGATTTCACCCGCTGGCCGGTCTGGACCAGCACATGGCGGGTCGTCGGACCCAAGAAGGACTACAGGATGGTCTCGACCTACAAACGGCCCTAGGTCCCGCTTAATGGCGTCAGGATCTGTCCTCTGGCGGGACCCCTGCTTTGACCTGAAGGGCGATGTAATCGGCCAGTGATTTTCCCTGCTCCTCCACGAAGAGTTCCGCCAGCACGGACAGCGCGCGGATGCGGTCAATGCGAAAGACCCGAAAATCCGAGCGAAGCTCGCACCATGTGGTCGTTGTCCAGACGCGGCCCCAGTATTCCATCTGCAACGGCCGGATCACCCGCTCGGTTCTGTTTCCATCGGGCGTCGCATAGGCAATCTGCAATTTCTGCCGCGCGCGGATCGCCTGCCTGATCTGCGGCATGTACCGAAATCCACCGGCGGCATCCGCAAACGGATAAACCGCAAAACCCCAGCCGGACGGCGGGCTGGACCGATCTTCGGGTAGAACCGCATCGATCTTGGCAGACAGGCTGCGCGCGGCCTCCTGCAATTCGGGATCTGCCGCTTCACCGACGACCGCCATGCCCAGATGCAGCGCCTCCAATTCAGTCAATGTCAGGTTCAGCGGCGGCAGTGTGATGGGCGCCGTCATCATGTAGCCCAAACCCCGTTCGCCCGCGACCGGCACGCCGGACAGGACCAGCGTATCCATGTCGCGGTATATCGTCCGCACGGACACCTCCAGCGCGTCGGCCAGATCTTCGGCGCGGTGCAATCGCCCGTCGCGCAGGATCAGGATCAGATCGAAAAGGCGGTCCGTGCGGCGCATGTCACTCCATCTGGATCAGGATTTCGGCGTGCCGCATCGCCACGCTGTTGGGCTTGATCGCGTTCAGGAAAGGCAGGACCGTATCATCTTTCATGATAGCCTCGGCGGCTGCCTTGGCATCGTCCATGCTGGCCCAGATGACGTAGTCGGTCCACAGACCGTCCTCATCCTGCGACAAAGTCCGGCTGATGAAGCCCGGCGCGGCCTGCACGAAGGCTTCGGTCGTTTTGGCGGCGGCGATGAAATCCCAGTCCGAGATCCCATCCGCCACGCGGAAGGTCACGATCTCGGCCACATGGGTCGTCTCCGCGCTCTGGCCGCGCGCCAGATCGGGCGCGCCAAAGGCGATGGTTGTGGCAATGGCGGTGCAGAAAAGACGGCTCATTAAACGCTCCTAATGATTCTGTTTGGATGAGGCCTTTGTATCTCCGCACTCCTGACATAAACCTGTCAGGAGAGTTTTGCCAAGCGGGCCTTCGTGCAATTCGGGTGCAAAAAACGTGCGCTCGAGGGGGGGCAAAGCCGCTTTGACGCTTTTCCCCGGGGCCGCGAAGGCCTAGATAGACGGGCAGGACAGAGACACGCGCGCGGGCTTCCAGCCCCAAGCGCTGCAAAGGGAGAAACGTTTATGCTGAACAATATCGGACTGCCGGGCCTTCTGCTGATTGCCGTCGTCGTGCTGGTTCTTTTTGGACGCGGCAAAATTTCGTCGCTGATGGGCGAAGTGGGCAAAGGCATCACCGCATTCAAACGCGGCGTAGATGACAGCAAGAAAGAGATCGATGACGCCGCCGAGGTGCGCGACATCACGCCCGAAGAAGAAAAAGATAAGGCCTGAGACTAGGCACCCGTTATGTTTGACATCGGTTGGACCGAACTTCTGCTGATCGGCCTCGTGGCGCTGATCGTGGTGGGCCCGAAGGACCTGCCGGGCATGTTCCGTACTTTGGGACAGTTCACTGCAAAGATGCGCCGTATGGCCCGCGAGTTCTCCCAAGCGATGGAAGCCGCCGCAGACGATGCTGGCGTGAAGGACGTGACAACCACGTTGCGCGACGTGGCCAATCCCAAGAAGATGGGGCTGGACGCCGTGAAGAAAGCTGCTGATTTCGACAAGTGGTCGCCTGACAGCGAAACCGGCAAACTGGCCAAGGAACGTGCGGAAAAAGCGGCGAAGATCCGCGAGACTGCTGCCAAGAAAGCCGAAGCGCGCGCAGCGAAGGAAGAGGCCGCGGAGAAGGTGGCTGACGCACCCAAGCCAGCGCCCGCACCGGAGTCTGCCGCAAGCCCTGCCGCTGAGGCCGAAACAACGCCACCGAAAGCGGAAACATGAGCGCCGAGGCCGACGACATCGAAGACAGCAGCGCGCCGCTGATCGAGCATCTGGCGGAACTGCGCACTCGGTTGATCCGCTCTGTGCTGGCCTTCCTCGTGGGCATGATCATCTGCTTCACAGTGTGGAATCCGATCTTCAACTTCCTGACCAATCCGATTTGCGGCGAGTTGAACGAGCTGGGACAGGATTGTGGCCTGATCTTTATCAAGGCGCAGGAAGGCTTTTTCGTCGCCATCAAGATATCGCTTCTGGGTGGCTTTGCCCTGGCATTCCCCTTCATCGCTCACCAGATGTGGCGGTTCGTGGCACCCGGGCTCTATAAGAACGAGAAATCGGCGTTCCTGCCTTTCATCATTGCGTCTCCAGTGATGTTTTTTCTGGGCGCGTCTTTTGCATTTTATGTCGTCACGCCACTGGCCTTCGATTTCTTCCTGGGCTTCCAGCAGTTTGCGCCCACCGGCGAGGTTGCAGATGGCGCAGTCGCACCCGCAAGCGTTGTATTCCAAGGGTCTGCCGAAGAATATCTTTCCCTGACGATGAAATTCATCATTGCGTTCGGTCTGTGTTTCCAGCTGCCGGTGCTTTTGACCCTGATGGGCAAGGCCGGGCTCGTGTCATCCGAAGGTCTGGGCAATGTGCGCAAATACGCGGTCGTCGCCATTCTTGTGCTCGCCGCACTGGTGACGCCGCCCGATGTTATCACTCAGGTGATCCTCTTTGTTGTGGTTTACGGTCTCTACGAAATTTCCATCTTCCTTGTGCGCCGCGTCGAGAAAGAGCGCGAGGTTCGGTTGCGCGAAGAGGGATTGTGGGATGAAGATGACGAGGATGATCTGGGCGAGGAAGAAATAGAGGAGCGTCGTCCTTGAGCGACGACGCCCTGCACCGGATCGCAGGCGCGCTGGAACGGATGTCCCCGCCGCCAGCGCCTGTTCCTGATTTCAGTTCCGCTGACGCCTTCGTCTGGCATGTAGCACCAGATCGCGTGCAACCCGTTGCCGTGGTCAACCGCGTCGACGTGGACCTTCTGATTGGCATCGACCGCGCGCGGGACACGCTGGCCGCCAACACCCGACAGTTTGCGAAAGGGTTCGCCGCCAACAATGCACTGCTTTGGGGTGCGCGGGGAATGGGGAAGTCCTCGCTCGTCAAGGCAATTCACGGTGCCGTCGTGTCCGAGGGGTTGCCTCTCAAACTGATCGAGATTCAGCGCGAGGATCTACCCTCTATCGGGCGGCTGCTCAGCTATCTGCGCGAGGCGGACACGCGTTTCATCCTCTTTTGCGATGATTTGAGCTTTTCCCATGACGACGAACACTACAAATCTTTGAAGGCCGTCCTCGATGGCGGGGTGGAGGGGCGTCCGGCAAACGTGATCCTATATGCCACGTCGAACCGCAGGCATCTGATGCCCCGCGACATGATCGAAAACGAACGCTCCACCTCCATAAACCCGTCCGAGGCGGTGGAAGAGAAAGTGTCCCTGAGCGACAGGTTTGGCCTCTGGTTAGGCTTCCACCCGTGCACCCAAGACGAATATCTCGCCATGATCAGGGGCTATTGCGCGGCCCACGGTATCTCGATTGATGACGACACAATGCAGGCCGAAGCCATCGAATGGCAGCAAACGCGCGGCGCGCGCTCCGGCCGCGTGGCATGGCAGTATTTTACGGATTTGGCCGGACGGCAGGGCGTCGCGATCTAGTCGCACGCCCCGCTGGTTTTTACTTCAGATATTTCGCCGGATCGACGCTCTCGAACTGTTCCCGCACCTCGAAATGCAGGAACGACGGCCGGCCTTCCTTGACCGTCGCAACCGTCTGTCCGCGCGTGACCCGATCGCCTTTATTGACTGTGATCCCGTCAATATTGGCGTACACCGTCAGCAGGTCGTTCGCGTGGCGCAGCACCATGATCGGCACCTGATCCGTATCGCGTGTGATCGCCGCAACCGTACCGTCAGCGGCGGCCTTGACGGGTGTACCCGCAGGTGCAGCGATGTCGATGCCGTCATTCGTACCCTTCTTGTAGCCCCGCAACACGTCACCCTCTGTCGGGGTCAGCAGGCCGGTGGCCTTAGACGCCGCAGCAGGGGCCGCCTTGATTGGTTTCACGTCCTCATCCGGCAAAGGCTTCTTGGCCGAAGGGGGCGTTGGTGTCGGGGTCGGGGTTCCGCTGGCCGGCGCAGGATTGACGACCGCAGGGGCCGCGGCCACCTGAGTGGCCACCTCTGTGGTGCTCGTCACGGGGATCAGCAGGAATTGTCCTTCGCGGACCTCAAGATCAGGGCCCAGCCCATTCCAGTCCGACAGGGCACGGGGGGAGATATTGTAAAGACGCGCAATGGAATACGCAGTCTCGCCACGGGCCACCTGATGCTGGATCGGTTCAGGTCCGTCGATGCGCCGGGACGGCGTGGCCTGCGCAATCCGACTGTTGGATTGGGGCGCGCGGTCCAGGGCCGTCGTCGCGATCCGACCCACATCCAACGGCGCCCGCGCGCCTGCGCCGTCTGTCATAACGACGGGGACCGGGGTGCTTGCGGGCAGGGCCACGACCTCGCCATTGTTGAGCGCGTCGTTGAGCTGTAATCCGTTCAGGCGCGCGATCTCGACCGGATCGCCGCCGACGCGCGTGGCCAGATCGTTGACATTGTCACCGCGCCGGGCGACGGCCACCTGATAGGTAGGGTAGGAGATGACGCCGCGGCTGTCCGGTTCCGGCCGGGCCACGGTCGCTTGGCGCGCCGCCTCCGACGTGTCGAGCCCGCCGCCTGCGTCGCGTAAATCGAAATCCAGATTGGCAAAGGTTTCACCGATTGGCTGGGAGCATGCCGTAAGGCCTAATCCAATAACGCACACCGGCAAGAATTTGCTGAACCGCCTGTTCCGCATAGCCTGTCTCTCACTCTCAATAGCCGACCCTTTTGTCCGGGCCTTATGCTTCTTTTTACTCTTGTCCCATGCCTTCGATCAAGGGCACAAAACGGACCGGCAAAAGCTCTTCGTAATCAAAACCTTCCGGGGTGCGGGTCACTTTTATCAGGCTTTGCACCGCGTCAGACTGGCCAACCGGTACCACCATGATACCCCCCTCACGCAATTGCGCCAAGAGCGGACCGGGAGGATCTTCGGCGGCGGCCGTCACAAGGATGCGATCAAAGGGCGCTTGCTCGGGCAGCCCGAAACTGCCGTCGCCTGTAAGCACCGTGATATTGGTGTAATCATACGTCTCGAATAGCTTGCGCACGGGACGGGTCAGCCGGGCGTGGCGATCAATCGTATAGACCCGGCGAGCCAAGTGGCTGAGGACCGCGGCCTGATAGCCAGAGCCAGTTCCGACCTCCAGCACCTTGTCGCGCGGACTGACATTCAGCGCTTGTGTCATCAGGCCCACGACCGAGGGTTGGCTGATGGTCTGCCCGCATGCAATCGGCAGGGGCATGTCCTCGTAGGCACGGTCCGCAAAATGGCCCGTGATGAACTGACCCCGGTCCACCTTTTCCATCGCCGTCAGGGTGCGCACATCCCGCACGCCCTTGGAGCGCAGAGTATACATGAACTGCATCTTGCGCTCTGCGTCGGTGGTGTCTTGATCATCTGTCATGGGCGTCGTCATTCGAGCCTTTGGGCCACATCGTCAAGCAGGTCATGGGCGGTCAGATCGCACCGCATGGGCGTCACCGAGATATAGCCGTCCAGATTGACCGTTGCATCCGTGTTGTCGCCCGACGCCACGTTTTGCGCGCTTCCTCGGATCCAGAGGAAATTGCGGCCGTTCGGGGCCTGATGCGGCTGAATGCCGAAGCCACCTTTGGGCCGTAACCCTTGGGGAACCACGCGGGTGCCTTTCACACCGCCCCCCGCAACGGGCGGAAAGTTCACGTTGTAGAAGGTCTGATAGGTCTCGCCGCCCCACGCGCCCCCATCAATCAGTTTGCGCACCAGAGCCGCGCCGTGCTCTGCCGCCGCTTCGAACCCGTTCTCAAGGGATGCATTGTCCGGTCCGAAATACTGGGACAGGGCAATGGCAGGCACCCGGTGTAATGCAGCTTCCATCGCTGCCCCGATCGTACCGGAATAGACGACATTCTCGGCGGAGTTGTTGCCCTTGTTCACACCCGACAGAACCAGATCGGGTGCATTGCCGTTCATCACGTGAAAAAGGCCCGCAAGGACACAATCGGCGGGGGAGCCTTCAGCCGCGAAGCGACGCGGCCCGAACTCGGAAATCATCGTGGGGTGAACATAGTTGATGCAATGGCCGACGCCTGATTGTTCAAAGGCGGGTGCAACAGTCCAGACGTCGCCATCAGGCCCTGCGACCTCTTCGGCGATGTTTTGCAAAATCTTGAGACCGGGCGCGTTGATTCCGTCGTCGTTGGTGATTAGTATCCGCATGCTGCCCGCCTGTTTTTCGTGGTTTTACCCTGCTTAGACGAGCCTGCAGGAACGGTAAAGCGATGGGCGCGGTGATCTAACGTCTGATCTGGACGGCAATGGTCACTGCGACTGCGACGGCAGCCAGCGAGGCCGCGACGACAAGGCCAAGATTGGCCCCGACATTTTGCACCGCAATTGCCAGAAACCCCCAGCCCGCGGCAAACCCGTAGGTCCATATGCCGTTGATCCGGATCTGCACGAAATAGACGAGGACCAAAGCACACGTCAACGCAATATAGGCCCAGAGTACCTCTCCGAAGAGAACGCCGTAGCCTGCGCCGAGCAATCCGATCGACACGAAAGATGCGGCCGTCAGCCAGCCCGCGTAGAGACCCAGCGGCAGGCCAAGCGCCCAAACCGGACCGCCGCCCCGGGACTGAAGCAACGCAAAAAGCGCTGAGATCAGCATCACCCAGATCAAGACCGTTGCCCAGACCGGGCTGACGGTGGCCACGCTCAACCAGACCGATCCCACGCCTAGGCTGACGATCAGCGGCCACCGCGTGGCGTCCCACGACGGATCCTCGGCATGCCGCCAGACACCAACGCCCGCATGAACAACGAGCCACAGGTAGATCACCCCCCAGATCGAAAACGCGTACCCCTCCGGCTGCACCGGCGGGTCGACCTGCGGGATCGGATATTGGTTGGGATCAAACCCGTCAAAGCTGGTGACGAGGAATGGAGCCGCCGCAAAGGCGATGGCCGCCGCAAGAACGAGAAGTGCTTTGATCATAGAACCCTAATGCGCGGCAAAGCGGTTTGGTTCAACTTGGAAATCGCGCAATTTCGCACGCCTGTGATGGCGTGCCGTAGCGTTTCCGGGCCCGCCAGCCGGTGGCGTCACGCCAAACTGACACAATCGCCCCGCAGTCCCGGCCCCAACCGACGTTTCAAAGCCGCTTGGATCGACGCCGGTCATGTGGACAAAACTGACTTCGGCGCAACGTTCGCTCTAAAACTATTTGAGTGATTGCGCGTATTCCTCAAGCTGATTGGCGACCGTACCCCAACCATCATAGAACCCCATATCTTCGTGGCTCTGACGGGCTTCCGGCGAGCGATGTCGCGCAGTCGCCGTATAGGTCGTTCCACCGTTTCCATCGTCTGCGAATTCGATAATCGCTGTCATGAAGGGATCAGCGGCAGGCTTCCATCCTTCGCTGTAGGTGTCCGTGAACACCAATCGTTCGCCTTCCACCACTTCGAGGTACACACCTTCATTCTCCATGAGATTGCCTTCGACATTCATCGTCGTGTTGAACTTGCCGCCGACCCGAAGGTCGATCTCGCAGGCGTCAACTCCGTAAGGCTTGGGAACAAAAAAGTGCTTGATGTGCTCAGGCGTCGTCCAGCATTCCCACAGTAGGGTGCGGGGCGCTTTGATCGTGCGGGTAAAGGTCAGATCAGTCTCCGGGTCGAGTTTCATTTTGTTCTCTCCTGCATCAGGTTCTTGATGTAGTCGTCAAAGCGGTCGAGCCGTCCCTCCCAGATCGCGCTCTGCTCGCTCAACCAGTCCTTTGCAGGCGTGAAGGCATCGGGGGCCAATTCGCATATCCGGGTACGCCCTTCTTTCTTCGAAGTGATGAGGTTGGCCGCTTCCAGTTTCTTCAGGTGCTCCATAAGCGACGGCAACGCCATGTCGTGAGGCTCGGCCAGTTCGCTCACAGACGCCTCACCCCGCGCAAGGCGCTGAAGGATCATGCGCCGTGTCGGATCACCAAGTGCTGAGAAGCAAAGATCGAGGTTAGGATCATACTTAGACATATTCCTAAGTAACAGGAGCGACCTTCTTGATCAAGACACTAAGGAAAACCCCTAAGTTACTGCTTAGCGGTCGTTCGCTGCGCCCCGACCAATGAGCAAGTCGGACTCCCTCCCGACCTTCGTTGCGACTTGCGTGAGTGATCTTTTGGACTCTTCACCCCCTTTTTCTTTGCGCTTCGTATGAACGCCTGCTTTGCCGCTCTTTTCCTTTTAAGCCGGAGCCGTGAGTGTCAGGGGTATCTGCTGTCCCCCAGCAGCCCTGATGCCAGGTCAAATTCTCGCCGCACTCTTTGGAAATAAGGCTTCCATGACATTTTGGACGCTTCACGCCCCGTATAGATTGTTTCGTCTTCGCCGCGTCATCGCGGTTTCCACGCTGATTGTCGCGCTGGGGCTTGCGGTGCCGTATCTTTTTGGCGCCCCGACCTTGCCCGCGCTGCCGGTCCTCGTGATCTGTGCGCTGGCCTTCGCAGGTCTCTCGGTCTGGCTGCCTGCCTCCTGGATGGAGGTGCTGCCACTCGCGCTTATCATCGCGGTGCTGCTCGCTTTGTCGGGCCCCCTGGTCTGGATCTTCGAGACTGTTTTCGGCGGCAGGTGGGGCATCGGGCTTGGCATCGTTCTGGTGATTGCCACCATCGCGCTGTTGATCTGCTGGATGGGTCTTTTGCTTCTGGTTTGCCGCTTGGACGAGCTTGATGCGGATCCGAATGTGGAAAACCGCGCGGTGATCGACCTTCCGCCCGAGCAGGTGTTTGACATGTTCGCCCTGAAGCCTGATCACACCAGCGGAAACTGGACAAGCGGCCCGGTCAATGAGGATGGACAGTTCGAACTTCGTTTCATTGTGCCGGATGCCGACATTGATCTGGGGCAGGACGCCGTTGTGAACCCGAACATCGTCCAGATCGTCTCGCAGGAAAGACCCCACAGCCAGCTCTCGAAGCTTGGTGAGTTGAACGCCGAAGCCCCGTTGATTGCGGCCTGTGAAATGCGGTTCGAACCCAAGGGGCGCGGCACGCTCTATACCAATCGCGAGCAGCATGAGCGGTTTTCACAATTGGCGCGGTTGGGCTTTTGGATCACTGATGCACACGCTGATCACATTCGGGCAGGGCTTGATCATCACTTCAAGCGGGAAAGCCCTGCGATCAAGCTGGTGCCCCAGACCACCCTTCTGATGGCGCTTTTGGGCGGGGTGCCCGAGGAAACCCCGCCAAGCGCCTAGCGGAGCGTGCCGTCCGGCGCCACAGTGGTTTTGCCGCCCAGATAGGGCGCCAACACGTCTGGCAGCGTGACAGAACCGTCGGACTGCTGGCCGTTCTCCAGAACCGCAATGAGCGTGCGCCCGACCGCCAGGCCAGAGCCGTTCAGCGTGTGCACGAACTCGGGCTTGCCACCGTCAGCGGGCTTGAACCGCGCGTTCATCCGGCGGGCCTGAAACGCGCCCGCGACCGAGCAGGAGCTGATCTCGCGGTATTTGCCCTGACCGGGCAGCCAGACCTCCAGATCGTGGGTTCGGTGCATTCCGAAGCCCAGATCGCCGGTGCACAGCACCATGGTGCGGTAGGGCAGACCCAGCGCCTCCAATATTCCTTCGGCGCATTTGGTCATGCGGTCCAGTTCATCGCGGGATTGATCCGGATGGGTGATCGAAACCATTTCCACCTTTTCGAACTGATGCTGGCGCAACATACCTGCCGTGTCGCGCCCGGCACTGCCCGCCTCGGACCGGAAGCACTGGGAATGGGCGGTGTAGCGATGGGGCAGGCTCGCCTCATCCACGGTCAGACCGTTCACCAGATTTGTCAGCGTCACCTCGGATGTGGGGATCAGCCACATACCTTCGCGCGTCTGGTAGCTGTCCTCGCCAAACTTCGGCAACTGACCCGTGCCATACATCATCGCCTCGTTGACCAGTACCGGTGCCCACGTTTCCTGACAGCCGTTCTTGTCGACGTGGGTGTCCAGCATGAACTGGGCCAGCGCCCTGTGGATGCGCGCAACGGCACCCCTGAGCACCACAAAGCGGGAGCCCGCAAGCTTGGCCGCTGTTTCGAAATCCATGCCGGACTGAACGGCCGGGATCTCGAAATGCTCTTTCGCCGAGAAATCCATGTCGCGCGGCGTGCCCCATCGGCGCAGCTCGACATTGTCGTCCTCATCGGTGCCCTCTGGAATGTCATCAAAAGGCAGGTTGGGCAGACCCATCAGCAGATCGGTCAGCTTGGCGTCTTCCGCCTTTGCCTCGTCATTCAACCGGGCGACCTCGTCTTTCTTGGCCGAAACCAACGCGCGCAGCCGCTCAAATTCTGCCTCATCGCCCTTGGCCTTGGCAGCGCCCACCTGCTTGGAGGCCGCATTCTGCGCCGCCTTTGCCTCTTCTGCCGCTTGGATTTTCCCCCGCCGCGCCTGATCCAGCGCCAGGATCTCAGAGGACATCCCCGACAAACCCCGCCGTGCAAGGGCTGCATCAAACGCCTCAGGCGCCTCACGGATCATGCGGATGTCATGCATGGATATCGTCCTCAGTTGGAATTTCAGTGCTGTGGCTTATACGGCTTTTCAGGCGGGATGTAAGGCTCAGGATCTTCGCGCCATTTCTTGTACTCCTGCTCGAATAAGTCACCGGACAGTTCTGCCGCTGGCCAATGCGAAGGTCGCGCGATGTGGCTTGGTAGCTTGACGCTGCCGTCTCCAAACATAGAGTCAACATGATCCTGATGAAAATCAACGTTCGAATGATCCTTTCCTCGAAGACGCGCTCCGTTAAAAATAGTACCATCAGAGACTACGCTATCAGATAAATCTGCGAAGCTGAGGTCAGCATCTGTCAGATTTGCATATTCTAGTCGAGTGCGTATCAGGTTTGTATGGTGAAAAATGGTATTCTTTAAGTTCGAGTTTTGAAGACTTGCTTCGCGGAGCTTTGCACCCGTCAGATCCGCGTCCTTTAACCGCGCCCCTTCAAGCCGGGCCTTCCGCATAATGGCGCCGTTTAAATGTGCGCCTATTAAATCCACTCTTTCCAAACCGACAGAATGGAGGTCAGCGTGTCTGAGGTCGGCTCCCTTCAGCAGCGACCTGGAGATAGTACCTCGTTGAGCCGAACGTTTGATATTCCAATGCTGAGAAAATAGTTGATCAAAACTTTTAAAAAAGGAGGAGCACTCACCACTTGCTTGGGGCTGTATCTCCAGCATTTCCTTGCACCAACGTTCTCTCGCTGTGTTAACGACATTTGATAGACGTTCGCTCGATATACCAGAAGAGCCACATGGCACTGCATCAATGCCAAATTGTTTGCAAAATTCGTCCCTGAATTCTTTTTGGCATCGTCGTAATTCTTCCAATGAGATGGAAGGTTGGCTATCTGAACGCCGGCTAGACTTACACTTGCAATGAGCTGATTGAAACCCTTTTTGAGGTAAGATTCTGGGCTCTCGTATCTCCTCGCCCATTCCGTTGATATGCAGCTGACAACTGCAATACTGAAAGTTGCTATTAAGGTGAATGCAATAGCGGGTTTGGAAGAAGGGTTTCCGCTATTTTTAATATTTCCTAGAAATTTTCTAAAGCTGACTGTAGTAACTATTAACGTAAAAATGAGCGGTAAACCACACCAGCCAAGCGTCAAAAAAGCATCCCTCTTTGGCATTGATCTAAGCCAGAATAAGAGAAGAGTAAGCGGGCCACTGCAGTAAATCAAGAAAACTAGCATGTAGCTGGAGAGGCGTGCTGCATGCTTCCCATAAGCCGTATGATCGCCACGGAACCAAAGGGCGGCGTATGACACAGTTCAGGGAAAAATCCGCTCTGAGAGCTTGTCGCCGCGTATTCTTAATTTTGCATTGCCTTGTGCGTACCAGAACTTCATGAGATACAGGTGTAGGTATCCATGTAGTACCGCGAGTATGGCTGGCCCAAACCAGAAAAATTGCTCTGTCGGAACCGAAACACCTATCAAGGGTAAACTCGTTTCCTTAGAAGATACAAAGAAATCAGCGTCGTCGATTCCAAAAAGCGTTACTATTGAGAATACGATATAAGATAGTAGCAGTAGCCAAATCGTTTTTGACCCTTTTTCTAGAGCCGAAATATTTTCAAGGGAATGTTCAGTTTTCATAGTATACTCATCAAATGATATGTAAAAATTATGGTAGATTTAGAGAGCTCAGTCCGACGCGAACACCCTCAACGCCGCGGTGTCCGCGCGGGCGGCGAGGGCGCGTTCTAGGGGGTTGTTGCCGTCGACGCGGGACGAAATCACGCCGATCAGGGCCCAGCCATCGGCCTGTTCCATCATCACGGGCGCGCCGGAGGTGCCGCTGATCACCTTGCAATTCAGGCTTAGCAACGTGAAGCCCCGCGGGCGGGCCAGACAATTCTGGTAGGAACTCAGCGCATAGGGGCGGTCCCTGCGGTAGCCCATCAGGCCAACCGGCTGGTCGTCCGGGATCATCAGATCGCTGGCGGCGAGGGGCAGGGGGATCACATCCGCCAGAGGCTCCGCTAGTGTGATCAGCCCCAGATCGGAGCCTATCAGCGAGCGCTGGGTGATCTGCTTGTCGCGCACCTGATCGGGCCGGTAGGCCGGGTGAACCACAACCGATTTCGCCTTTGCCGCCGCCCGGTATTCGCCCAGATGCCAGCCCGCGATAAATGTCAGCCGGTAGGGCGGAAAGGGCTGACCGGTCTTGCTGTCATGTACGCAGTGGGCCGCTGTGATCACCTTGTCCGGCGCAATCAGCGTGCCGGAACACAGGCCTTTCGACTTGAACCCGCCAAGGCTGACGCGCCCCACGGCCTGCCAGCGCTCCAGTTCGTCCACCGTGGCCAATGGGGGACGCCCGTCCGCCACAGCCGCACCCGCAAAAGTGATGCCCAGAAGCATCGCCAGCAGCCCGGAGCAGATCCGTCCGCACTTCATTTGAACCACATCCCTTTGTTTCCGCCACGCGTTGCCCATATGGGCACGGTAGGGGGCGTCTTTGCGGGCGTAAACCCGTTGCACGCCTTCCGTACCACAGCTAGGGTGCGCGGCAATTCAGATCGGGGACAACCCCGCATGACAAAAGGACCGCAGATGTTCTCAAAGAGCCTGTTTTCGACGACGCTTTCCCTTGTCGCATTGACTGCACCCGCCCATGCACAAGCTGCGGGCGCGGGTGGCGCGATCGGCAGTTTCATCCCCCTGATCCTGATCTTCGCGATCATGTACTTTTTGCTGATCCGGCCGCAGCAAAAGAAGGTGAAGGAGCACGCGGCGATGGTCGAGGCCCTGCGTCGGGGCGATCAGGTCGTCACCCAAGGCGGCATTGTTGGCAAAGTGTCCAAGGTGAAGGACGATGGGGAGATCGAGGTCGAGATCGCAGAAGGCGTCAAGGTGCGTCTGATCAAAGCCACTGTGGCCCAAGTTCTCAACAAGACCGAACCGGCGAAGTAAACCATGCTCCAGATGTCCTTTGTGCAGCGCGTGGTCATCTGGCTGACCGTCGCTGTCGGGCTCGCTTTGGCGTTGCCCAACACCTTCTACACCCGCGTTGAACAGCACAATGACGCCGTGGCGGCCCTTGAAATGGGTGTGCCCAACTCGCCCGAACTGGCGGCAGACGCAGCGGGATGGCCAAGTTTCCTGCCCTCCGCCCTCGTCAATCTGGGGCTGGACCTGAGGGGCGGGGCGCATTTGCTGGCCGAAGTAGAGGTTGAGGATGTCTATGGCGGGCGCATGGATGCGCTTTGGCCGTCGGTTCGCGACGTTTTACGCGACGCACGGGACACCGTGGGCACAGTGCGCCGCCAAAACGCTCCGGACGGGATGCTGCGCGTCCGTATCTCCCAACCCGAGGGGATGGCCGAAGCGGTGCGGCTGGTTCGAACCCTCGCCACGCCCGTCGTCAGCCTGACCGGCGCCGGAACAACCGATATCGAGGTGTCAAGCACGGGCGATACACTGACCATTCAGCTTACCGATGCGGAAAAACTGGCCACAAACGACCGCACGATGCAGCAATCCCTGGAGATCATCCGCCGCCGCGTGGATGAGGTCGGCACGCGGGAACCCACGATCCAACGTCAGGGCGAGCGGCGCATTCTGATTCAGGTTCCAGGCATCGGATCGGCAGAGGAACTGAAGTCGCTGATCGGCACCACCGCCAAGCTCACCTTCCATCCGGTTGTCAGCGTGACGGGCGACCCCGACACCAGACCGGGGCCGCGCAATATCATTCATCCCGATATTGATGAGCCGGGTACGTTCTACATCCTCGAACAAACCCCTGTCGTTACCGGCGAAGAACTGACCGACGCCCAACCGGCCTTCGACCAGAACGGCCAACCCTCCGTGACATTCCGGTTCAATCCGGCGGGCGCGCGCAAGTTCGGACTTTACACCGCAGACAATGTGGGATCGCCCTTCGCGGTCGTACTGGACGAGCAAGTGATCACCGCGCCCCGCATCAACGAGGCAATTACAGGCGGCTCCGGTCAGATCACCGGGAATTTCACCGTTGAAAGCTCCACCGAACTGGCCGTTCTTTTGAGGGCAGGGGCCTTGCCCGCCGAGATGACTTTCCTTGAGGAACGCACCATCGGGCCGGAACTGGGCCAAGACAGCATCGACGCGGGCCAGATCGCCTGCATCGTGGCCTTCGCGGCCGTGCTGGTCTTCATGTTCCTGAGCTATGGCCTCTTCGGGATCTTTGCCAACATCGCGCTGATCATAAATGTGGGGCTGATTTTTGGCCTGCTCAGTCTGATCGGGGCGACGCTGACCCTGCCGGGGATCGCGGGCATCGTCCTGACTATCGGTATGGCCGTTGATGCAAACGTGCTGATCTTCGAGCGGATCCGCGAAGAACTGAAGACAGCGAAGGGCCCCGCGCGCGCCATTGAGTTAGGCTATGAAAAAGCGCTGAGCGCCATTCTCGACGCCAACATCACCACGTTCATCACCGCCGTGATCCTGTTCATCATGGGCTCCGGCCCCGTGCGCGGTTTCTCGATCACGCTGGGACTGGGTATTTTGACCTCGGTCTTCACCGCGATCTACGTGACCCGGATAATGATTGTGATGTGGTACGAACGCAAACGCCCCAAGACGATAGAGGTCTGAGATGCGCCTGAAACTAGTTCCCTCGGAAACCTCCTGGGATTTCTTCGGCCGCGCCAAGTGGACGCTGGGTCTCTCGGTGCTGCTGATCTTCGTGGGCTTCGCGTCGTTCCTGATCCAAGGGTTGAATTACGGGATCGACTTCCGGGGCGGGACAACCATCCGAACCGAAAGCGCTCAACCCGTCGACGTTGCTGCCTATCGCGATGCACTGGCCGCGCTGGAACTGGGGGACATCTCGATCACCGAGGTTTTTGATCCGACCTTCGAGGATGACCAGAACGTGGCCATGATCCGGATCGAGGCACAGGAGGGCGACGAGAGCGTCACCGCAGCGACCGTCAGGTCCATTCAGGATGCTATGGCCACGGTGGATCCCGACATGACCTTTCCATCTGTTGAAAGTGTCGGGCCGAAGGTCTCTGGCGAACTGGTGCGAACGGCTGCAATTGCTGTCGTTCTCGCCATTGCCGCGGTGCTGGTCTACATTTGGCTCAGGTTCGAATGGCAGTTCGCCGTAGGGGCCGTGGCCGCGCTGGTCCATGACGTGATCCTGACGCTTGGGGTGTTCTCGGAGCTGCAGATCAAGTTCGACCTTGCCATCATCGCGGCCCTTTTGACCATTGTCGGCTATTCCCTGAACGACACCGTGGTTGTGTTCGACCGGGTGCGGGAGAACCTGCGCAAGTACAAGCAGAAAGATCTCAAGGACGTCCTGAACCTGTCGATCAACGAGACGCTCAGCCGGACTTTCATGACCTCTGTCACCACGCTTCTGGCGCTCTTCTCCCTCTTCGTTTTGGGCGGCGACGTGATCCGTGGGTTTGTCTTCGCGATGATCTGGGGCGTGATCGTTGGAACCTATTCCTCGATCTTCGTGGCGTCGGCCATTCTGCTCTTCCTCGGCGTCAAACGGGACTGGTCCAAGCCTGATCCGGGCAGCGTCGGCAACCAGTTCGGCAACATAGACGCGTGACGGCACTGGCCGATGCGCTCGCCACACCGGGCGTTGTCTGGCTGATCCTGACCATTTCGCTGGCGGGCATCGTCCGCGGGTTCACCGGTTTTGGCACTGCGCTGATCTTTGTGCCTGTCGCGGGCCGGTTTCTGCCGCCGCAAGACGTGATCGTTTTGATCACCTTGACCGGCGTCGCGAGCACCGCCGCCCTTCTGCCCCGCGCATGGAGGCAGGCGGAACGCCGGGACGTGGGCCTTCTGGCGCTGGCCGCGCTTCTGACCGTCCCCTTGGGTGTCCTGACGATGCAAGCCACCGACCCCGCGACGGTGCGCTGGGTTGTGGCGGCCATCGCCAGCGTGACGGTGCTTTCGGTCGCAACAGGCTATCGCTACCACGGCCAGATCGCGGCGCTGGGGCTCCTGGCCATCGGCGCGGTCGCAGGCTTTATCGGTGGTATGACGGGGTTGACCGGCCCTGTGGTGATCATCTTCTACCTCGCCTCCCTGCGGGCCGCGGCCACTGTGCGGGCCAACACCATTCTCTTTCTGGCCGCGCTGGATGTCGTGATCTTCGGCAATCTTTTGATCAGCGGCTTGACCACCGCCCCGATCATCTGGCTGGCCGTCCTGCTGGCCATCCCGTATTTTGTGACTACCTTGATCGGGCAGTATCTCTTCCGTCCGACCTACGAGATGCTCTACCGCCGGATCGCCTATGGCGTCGTCACGCTTGCTGTGATCTCCGGACTGCCGCTGTTTGATTGAAAGACAATGCCATGCGCCTGACCGAAATTTCCTATGACACCGCACCGCCTGTTGATGGCTATGGCCCCGGCTTTTTCCGTATTGGGGGCGAGGTGCATGAGGGCGGCCTTGTGTTGCTGCCCAACAAGATCATCCCGTGGACCGGCTATGAGGACACCGCCGCCATTCTGTCCGCAGCAGGCGCAATCGACGTGCTGTTCGTTGGCACAGGTCCCGAGATTGCTCATATTCCCGCCGCCTTCCGCGACACGCTGGACGAAGCAGGCATCGGGGTCGAGCTGATGGCCACTCCCACGGCCTGCCGCACCTACAACGTCCTTCTCAGCGAAGGCCGCCGCATCGGCGCGGCCCTGACCCCGATCATCGCCTGAGTTTCCCGGAAAAGGAGGCCCCCATGTCCGAACTTTTCGTTCTTGCTACCGTCTTCGCTGTGTTCATCCCGGCGTTGATGTTGCCGGGTCCGGACTTTGTTGCCGTCGTCCGATCGTCGATGACCCACGGCACCCGCGCGGGCCTGCTGACGACCGTGGGCGTATCTGCGGGGCTTTGCCTCTACGCCACGCTTAGCATTCTGGGTCTCTCTGCCTTACTGATCGAATATCAATGGCTTACATGGCTGGTTCGGATCCTCGGCGGCGGCTATCTGATCTATCTAGGCATCAAACTCTTGCGGTCCCGGCCAGAGCCGATTGATCTCGGAACCGTTGCGTCGCCAACCAAGGGCAGATCACTGACTTTCGGATTTTTGGTCACACTGACAAACCCCAAAGCCATCGTGCTGTTTGCCAGCGTTTTTGCGACGGCCATCACTCCTGCAACGCCAGGCTGGGTCATGGTTGCGATGATCGGGCTGGTCACCACATCCTCACTGGTCTGGTACACACTGGTCAGTGTGCTGATGTCCGCGCCTCCGGTGATGCGTCGCATGCAAAACGCCAAGCATCGGATCGAGAAGGCCGCAGGCATCTGCTTTATCGGGTTGGGCGGCAAGGTCATCGCTGACGCACGCACACCGCTTCCCGGCTGACCTACAGGCGCCCGTCTGCCTCAAACCGCACGATCCCCGCTGCGATCAATCCCGCCAATTCAGCGAACAGCGCGGTATCTGGCGTTTTGAAGTTAAAACAGGACTTGCCTTGCATCCGCTTTTTCAGGGCAGGGCTTATTCCCTCGAGCAGATCGGGATGCACATAGACCGGCATCAGATGAGCAGAGACGTAGGCCTTTCGGATCTCTACCCCGCCAAACCCCGTGCGATACCCATCCCGTGCGCGCACCTCATGGGTCGTCAAAGTGTAAGCGTCCGGGTCATCCCGCAGCACGATGCACTTATGTGCGTGTGCTTCGTAGAGCGGGCGCAGCAGATGAAAAACCGCAGGGAGGTCATGGGCCATAGGCAAACCATAAGGTCAGATGTCCGGACGATCAAAGGTACGAAGTCACCGCACATCCCCAGCTATGCGTCCCGTCCCTTGACACGGTCAGACACTGGTTCTATCTGGTTAAGGAATGATTGTTCTCAAACGAGTCCCAAATGCCCAGACCTCGCGAATTTGACCCGGAAACCGCGCTGGATGCCGCAATGTGCGTTTTCTGGCAGCGTGGCTTTGTCGAGACCAGCTACGATGATCTCGTCACAGAAACCGGCGTTAGCCGCAGGGGGCTCTACACCGTGTTCGGTGACAAGCATCAGCTGTTTCTGGCCACGCTCCAGCATTACCGTAATACAGTGATCCCGCATCTCTTCGGCGCGCTCGATGACCCCAACATCACCAAAGACGGCATTCGCGACCTGTTTCGGAGTTTCGTCAAACTGTCCGACAGTCCCGGGGGCGCGCGTGGATGCTACATGGCAAGAACATCCTCTGATGAAGCCATCAGCCACGCAGAGGTAAAGTCCATCATCGATGCGCACTGGGCTGATCTGCATAGCCGGTTTGACGTCGCGCTCAAACGCGCGGGCTACGACCCAGAACGGTCCGAGCGGATGGCCCATTACTGCGTCGGGGTGATGCAAGGCATTCTCCTGATGGCCCATGCGCGCGCGGGAAAAGACAGGATCGAGCCCTTCGTCGAGGAAGCTTTGAAAAACCTGACGTAAAAAAATTTGATAAATTAGAGAATGAAAGTTCTCATTCGGAGAGAAACATGCCACCTGACAAAATCGCGCTGACCAAACGATGAGGACGCTTCGAAATCTACTCACCACAGTGGCCCGCTGGATGCACCGCTTCGACATGGTTCTGAACGCAACCGCAGCGGACGCCCCTTACAGCCAAAGGGATGAGGTTGAACTCCTGAAGGCGCGGGTCGTTAGCCTCGAGCAGGCCGGAGCGCGTCCGTGAACCCGCCGCTATCGATGATCCCGTTCCTCTTTGCGGCACAACTGGCCTTCTTGCTCGCCATCGCGCTTCGGACCCGGTCAGCCAGAGCCATCGCAAGCGCGGGTCTCATCGCGGCGGCCTTGTCCGCGTGGGGCTACGGCATCACAATAATGGCGCAGGCTGGCGCCTTCGACAGCGCCGCAGTCCTAAGGCTCCTGCCGGGTCTCTGGCTGCCTGTTGTCCCGTTCCTTTTGCTCTTCACGCTGGCAGCGCTGCCGTTTGTAAGAGCGGGACTGATTTCGATCGCAGCGGGGACCGCCGATCATTGGTTTGTCGGCATTCAGGCCCTGCGTATTGCGGCCCTCGGTACACTGATCAAGACAGTTCACGGGGATTTTCCGTTGGAGGTGGAACTAGCAATCGGGCTGACCGATCTGGCTTTCGGCCTATCCGCGCTGTGGCTCTTTTTTCGGGTCAAGCGCGGCGCGGTTTCGGCGGATGCGCTGGTGCTCTGGAACATCGTCGGCGTCCTTCTCATTCTCATCCCTGGTGGGGTGGCGCTGCAATCTGGGCTGCCCGGTCCGCTCCGGGTCTTCACCGACGCTCCAACCTCTGAGGTGATGCTCGACTGGCCCATGGTCCTCGCGCCCGGTCTCGTCGTGCCGGCCTTCCTGCTTCTCAACCTCCTCGCCGCCTTCGCGGCCCATTGCAGCCGCCGGACGATGGCGACCTGAAAGGACCAATTCCAATGATCAAACATCGCATTCTCGTCGCAGGTGCCACAGGGCAGATCGGCGCGCAGAACGTTCATCTTCTGCTGGATCAAGGGCATTACGTCCGGGCGCTGGTCCGACGACCTGACGCGCAGGTTCTGGGCCTCGATGGGGCGGGCGGCACCCTGGACTATGCGGTGGGCGCGCTTGAGGATCGGGCCAGCCTCGTCAAAGCGCTGGACAGGATCGACACGGTCGTTTCTTCGGCCAATGGTATCATCCCCTCTGGCAAAACCATGTCCGTCAAGGCCATGTCGGCGGGCGGCTACGAAGATTTTATCTCTGCCGCCGAAGAGGCTGGCGTGCGCCACTGGGTCCAATCATCTGTGCCCTGTTGGGACCACGAAAAGTCCGTCCCCGAACTGGCCGGAAAGCGCCTGATCGAGGACCGACTGGCCCGCTCACCCATCGCAACCACGATCGTCCGGAACCCGGCGTTCATGGATGTCTGGCTTGTGATGGCCGGCGCGCGGCAGGCGACCGCGCACCACCCCCACGCAACCACCAAACGAAACTATGGCTTCATGAAGATGTGGCAGGGCCTCGTTGGCAATCTTGTGGCAAAGCGGGGCATCCTGCTGGCACCGGGCGTTAAGGCACATGGCGCGCCATTCGTGGCCACCATAGACGTGGCCCATATGATGGCGGGTGTCGTGGGCAAACAGGCCAGCTACAACCGGACCCTCGAAGCGGGTGGTCCGGAGTGGCTGACATGGGGCGAGGTCGCGACGCTTTTGTCGAAGAAAACCGGCCGCCCGGTCCGCGTTGTAACATTGCCCGCGTGGTTCGCCCGTCTGGGGCAGGGGATGATGACGCCGGTCTCGCCGTCCGCAGCCAATATCTTGGCTCTCGTCAGGCTGGTTGCCAGTCATCAACCCCGGTGGGAGGCGCCATCTGTCGTCGAGGAGTTCGATCTTCCCCCACAGACCACCGTCGCGGAGTATCTCGACCGCAACTGGTCTGACGGCGCGGACCTGACATCAGGCTGAAGAACGGACGCCCCTGACCTCAGTACCGATGCAACCCGTCGAAATCAGCTTTGCCGATATCCATCCCCCCGTGGCGCAGACCGGCATAGGCAAGGCTGAGGTGAAAGATCATGTTCGGCAGCGCAAAGCGGGTCACGTAATCGGCTGCGGTCTGACACAACTCGGCGTCGCCCGCAGCATGAGAGACGTCGCGGACCAGATCAGTCGCGCGGATGGGGGCGATCAAATCGGCGATCTCGTCTGCAAATTTCCGAAGAGTTTCGCATGTATAGCGATCCGGGATTTCCGGAACGTCCAGACCCGCGGGCGGACACAGCGCACGGGCTGCAAACTGAATGGCAATTGCAAAATTGAACCCGGTGTCAAACATATCGGGCGCAATGCGTACAGCCAATAGCGTGTCAGGGTCGGTCTCATCTGACAGGCGCACCAAGATATGATCTGCCCGCGAGAGATAGTATTTCACGGTCTCCACCGTCGCGTCATCAGGTGTGCTTGTCATAAACATAAATACCCTAATGCCGTCGGGCAGATAGCCCCATCAATCCAAACGCCTGAAGCACGCCATATTACTGGGTCGATACGGCTGCGTCCGGTTGCAGCCCGCCAACAACCAGACGCTCTGTCTCGCGCAGAAGCTTCCGGGTCATCGCGCGTTCATAATCCTCAAAGCCCCGGGCGACCTCGATAAAAGCACCGCGGCCATGGATGATGCTCCGGCGAAAATAGGCGGACAATTCCATCACTTCCATCTGTCGTTCATCGCGGCCTGTTGTGGTATCTGACCCGATGACCAGCCCGTTGATCACCACGTCCAGAAACTCCGGACCGGTGTTGACCTGCCACGGCAAACGCCCGTCATTATTCTTCCCGTCACCGGACAGATCCAGCGTATAGCGTGGGCAGAACGGGACCTTCTCAAACAGGAACGCGGCATAGCTCATGGCCGCCCCAATCGCTGTAGAGGTGCTGGCAGGCTGGCGTCTGCTGCCGCGCAGCACCTCTGCGATGGTTTGCAGATCCTCGACCGTGCGGATGGCAACCCAATCCACCAACAGCCGCTGATAACTGGCGCCCGCCCATTCATAGGCGGCGATCCAGATGGGCTCACTGGGAACCTGCAGCACCTGTGCCTGCACCTCGGGCGCCATCAGGGCCGCGGCCAGCCCGTCCATCTGCAGGCGGTATTCCGATCCATCGACCGACCCCGACACATCCATACCAAGCGCCAGCGCCTGGCGGCACTCCGCTTGGGCTGCGCCGGTCATCAGACCTAGCGCAAGGAGGGTTGGTCTCAGGAACATGCGCCTACCAGTGGCCCGTGTTTTCCATGCTGGCCCAGGGCTCCTGCGGATCAAGGGCATCGCCCATCTGCAGGATCTCGATAGAGATATTGTCGGGTGAACGCACGAACGCCATATGCCCGTCGCGCGGGGGCCGGTTGATCGTTACCCCGTTGTCCTGAAGCTTCTGGCACATGTCATAGATGTTCTCGACCCGGTAGGCCAAGTGACCAAAATGACGGCTGTCATCGGGCAGCGCATCATCACCGTCCCAGTTATACGTCATCTCCACGGCGGCATTTTCCTGACCGGGTGGGGACATGAAAACCAGCGTGAACCGGCCGTCTTCATTGTCCGTCCGACGGGTCTCCTCAAGGCCCAGCAACTCGTAGAACGCCTTACTTTTCTCAAGGTCTTTCACACGCACCATCGTGTGCAGATATTCGATCTTCATTGGTTCGATCTCCTCAAACAATCACTAGAGTTCCAGCGCGGCTTTCCTGTCTGGCTCTATCTCGTTAATTTCTGTGCGCAAGCCCGGACGTAGCGGGGACTGCGACAAAGCTGCCCGGCTAACCACCGTGACGGTGACGAAGGCCACAAACAGCAACAGATACCACGAGCCCATCTTGGCGAAGCTCACCATCTCGAACGCATCCTGACCCGCGTAGGTCCATGTCTGTGTCATCGTGCCGACATTTTCTGCAATCCACACGACGCTTGCGCACAGGAACGCAGCCAGAGGCATCGGCATCCAGCGCGGGCTGCGGCCTACGTAGAACCACACACGCGTGCGTGCGAACAGGATCAGCGTGCCCGCGAACAACGCCAGCCGGATGTCGGGCAAAAAGTGATGAGCGAAGAAATTCACGTAGATCGCGACGCCGAAGGCCAGCGACAGCCAATAGGGCGGGTAGGGCGCGAACCGCATCTCGAAAATCCGGATCACCCGGGCGATGTAGGACCCGATCGACGCATACATGAAACCCGAGAACATGGGCACGCCCGCGATCATGAAGATGGCGCCCTCGGGGTAGGTCCACGAGCCCGCGTTGACCTTGAACAACTCCATCGCCGTGCCGGTCAGATGAAACAACAAGATCACTCTGGCCTCGGCCCAGGTCTCCAGCCGCAGGGCCAACATCAGGATCTGCGTGATCACCGCGAACAGGAATAGGCCGTCATAGCGGCTCAGCGCCCAGTCGTCCTGCCAGATCACCGTGCTGCCCAGAATGGCGAACACAAACAGGATCCCGAACAGCGCCGCCCAGCCCTGTTTCAGCACGAACATGACGAACTCCGCCACGCCGCCCGGCAGGCGCGCACGCGTCCAGCCGCCCAGACCCCGCTCTAATCTGCGTGTTCCCCAATCCGCCATGCGGGGCACAATGCCCCGATCCGCGCGCTGGTGCAATGGATGTTGCTGTGGATAACCCAAACATCATCTTGATATGCAGCCCGCGTTCACGTCTAAATATAGCCCTACCCGACTCAGGATCAGCCAGAAAGGCGCGGCCATGCCCCTCTCCCCCGACCAACGCAAAGAGATCGAAGACCTGCGCGCCCAGACCCAGCCCACGCTGCGCGCCACCGTACCGGGGATGGAGGCGCATCTCTACAAGGCCCACGAGGTGCTGGATCACGGCTTCATCCGCGTCATCGACTATATGGGCGACGACAGCGCCATCACGCAGGCCGCCCGCGTCAGCTATGGCAAGGGCACCAAATCCGTCCAGAACGACGAGGGCCTGATCCGCTACCTCATGCGCCACTGGCACTCGACCCCGTTCGAGATGTGCGAGATCAAGCTGCACGTCAAACTGCCCGTCTTCGTGGCCCGCCAGTGGATCCGCCACCGCACGGCCAACGTCAACGAATACTCCGCCCGCTACTCCATCTTGGACCGCGAGTTCTACATCCCCGCCGCCGATGACCTCGCCGCCCAATCCGTCGTCAACAATCAGGGCCGCGGGGAAAGCCTGTCGGGGGAGGAGGCCGAGCGCGTCCTGCGCTACCTGCGCGACGACGCCACCCGCGCCTACGATCACTACGAAGAGATGATCTCACAGGACGACCAACAGGGCCTGGCCCGCGAACTGGCCCGCATGAACCTGCCCGCCAATATCTACACCCAATGGTACTGGAAAGTGGACCTGCACAACCTGTTCCACTTCCTGCGCCTACGCGCTGACGCCCATGCCCAATACGAGATACGAGTCTACGCCGACGCCATCTGCGAGGTCGTCAAAGACTGGGTCCCCGCCGCCTACGGCGCCTTCGAGGATTACCGCTTGGGCGGCGCACAATTGAGCGGGAAAGCCGTCGAGTGCGTCAAACGCATGATCGCAGGAGAGAAGGTCACCCAAGAAACCTCCGGCATGAGCAAGGGCGAATGGCGGGAGTTTGAGGGGGTTATTGGGTGAACCAAAGGGGCCGCCTATTTGGTTTCGCAGCCCTCGCGCAATCGCTGAAAAAATGTTGAAGGTTGCGAAAGTTACGGTAAGCGTGGTCTCTTTGCTGATACTTTCCATACTGGGTAGTATAATCAGTGTGATTTACCTCGGTCTATTAACTCGCGCTTATAATGCAATTCCATTCGAGCTTCCGTCATCTCAATACCTGCATCTCGACCGTGTTCGAAGCGCAGAACATTTGGCAAATATCTCGGGAGCGAACCTTTTTGCGTCAGCAGTCTCTTCGGTTTGCTTTTTCCCTCCGTATTCTGCCTCTAACGATCTTGATGATGTTCCGGGTTTAACCAGGCGAATGCAACTGCATATTATCGAGAGCGAATTGTCACATGGAGACAATGAGCCATGGGTACTTTTGGCGCACTTCGATACGAGCGGCCGCCTGCTGGGCACCGATATTGTTCACGAAAATAGGTATGATATACGTTGGGATAGACGGCGTCCCTCAAGATCATTTTGCGCTACTAAAGGTGAGTTGGTTTGGATGGTTGCTCGTGACGAGAGCTATATCTTTATCTCTTTGTACGACAAGTAGTACGTAAAATGGATTGCAAATCCCAATTCCGCAGAGTGAGATAAGCCCTTCTTTTGCTGTACTTTAACATACCTTTCCGAGATATTGAGGCTTCATGGACGAAAAACCACATAATTTCTCGATTTACTTTCTTATCATCCACCCCACAATCAACCCCGATGTCATTACAGAAGGTTTGGGATTGACGCCGTATATGGCTAAAAGATTTGGTGACGACAGAAAGGCGCCGAACGGCAATCCTTTGCCCGGAAAATGGCGAGACAGTCGCTGGGGTTACAGCTTGCGCGAAGTTACTGATCGCAATTTCTTCTCAAATTTTCACCGATTTCTGGTTCGTATGGAACCACGTCGCGAATTTATCGTCAGCTTGGTTGATGATGGTGCGCATGTGTCGTTGACTATACAGCTCAGCGGTCACCGAAATATCGGTGCTTGTATGAAACCGGAAACTGCAAAGCTATTGGTCGATATGAAAATTGAGCTCGGGCTTGAGATTTTTCCTTATTCCGCGAACTTTTACTGATGGTTTTGTTCGCGTCATAAGAGACATTCCCACCCCGCCACGTCATTGAATACCGGTCACACGAGCCCTCGGTTTACGACCGGTGAACAGATATCGTAGGTTGGTGTACCTGCGCGCTCATACCAAACCGGCGATGCCACATTTGCTAGGCCCAACCACAGGAGGCCCCCATGCGTAAATCTCGCAATTATGATGATCTACCGTCCTTTCGAGGTCAGTTTTAAGCGTCGCAACTCTTTCCCGTCCGAGACCTATGTCATGCCGCATCCGGACCGCCCCGCCCCTCTGAAAACAGGTTCAGTCCCTCGCCGATATATGCAAAACATCGGTAACTCACGACGGGATACATCTATGCCTGCACCTTGGACGATCCGCATACGGGGCGATGCCGGCGACCGCGATCGTTCGGCATCAGATTTCAGGTTTGAGGCTGTTTTGCGTGTGACCGATCTGGAAGAACGTATCGCGGGCGCCATCCTGACCCGCGAAAAGCAGTGCTCCTATTTTGCAGATGGCGAAGACAGCCCAGGCCAGCCCGCGGTCGAGTTGAAACAGCTCCGGCGGTTTTCTAAGCGTCTTGAGCAGATTGAAAATCGTGATGACCTGCTGAAGATCGAACCCGGTGAACTTCCGATTTCGTTCAATGACGATCTTTTCGCGGGCGACTATATCGAGGTGACATGCGGTCAGTGCGGCAAGACCAGCGGACCCGAGGCGGCGGTGCTCGTACCCTTTTCCGACGACGACCACATGCAGTACTACGGCGACTACAGGTGTTGTGACTGCGGCGGTTGGATTGCAACAAAGATCCGTGGACAAAGGCGCCCGTAGGGCGGCAACGGCGGCCGCTTTCAAACCGCCGGGTGGGTGACGTCATCCACCATCCCCAAATCTGATCCTCCGCGCTGGCCGCAGCCGGCGATGCGGCTATCTCTCCCCCATGCCGAAGGACTATCCCCGCACGCCCGATGGGCGATATTTCGTGTCGAAGTCGCGGCTTTGGCGCTGCACGGATCCCGGGCTGTCCGACACGGAACGGCGGGCGGCGGTCAAGGCGTTGATGCAGGCCCGCGCCGCGATCCGTCACGCCTCCGATGATGCGGAGATTGCCGAGGCCCGCGCGCGGGTGGATCAGGCCAAGCGCGCCTTGGGGGAGCGTGGTCCCGTCTGGTGGGATGATGGCGCGCCGGATGAGGGGGGCTTTGCGCCGTGGAACACCTCTTATGCCGGGTGGTGGGACAGTTTGCCCGAGGACGCGCGCCAACGGGGGCTTTGACATCTGGCCACCAGATCCGCCCCCTTGATACATATCAATCAGCGTACAGCCTCTCCGGGTATGTTTCCAACGTCGCGCCAATCGGACGTTGGTGCGGTCATTGTAAAATGAGAGGAGGCATTACCATGAAAAAGTTGATGATCACGTCGGCCCTGGCAGCGCTGATCGGCGCATCGGGTGTTACGGCCGAAACGCTCAACCCCCAACAGCAGGCGACGAAAGACGCCATCGCGGCCGATCTGAACCTGAACCCCGAGGAATACACCTTGCAGGAGCTCAGCCGCCTGAGTTGTGAGTTGGAAGGTGTGGGCACCGAAGCCGAGCGCACGGCCATTCTTCAGGCGTTCGAGGGGTTCGACCCAGTTCCCAAGGCTGCCGATGACGCGGCGAAAGAACAGTTGGCCGAAGAGCTTGGCGTGAATGCGGATGACTATACCGTGCTGCAACTGGCCTACATGAAGAACGTGGTCGAGGACGAGAATTGCGCGGTCAAGAACCCCTCTGATCTGGCAAAAGTCGGCGAAGAGATCAGCCACGGGGGCGCAGCGGCCAAGTTCTATATCTCCACCGAGTTGGGGGTCGAGCCGACCGATTATACGCTCAATGAACTGGTTCAGATGCGGTTCGACCAACTCGAAGACAACGACTGATTGTAACCCGCCTCGGGCGCCGCGCTGACCTGCGCCGCCCGGTACATTTGTCCGGAGCTTCAGCCTGATCTCCGGTCCGACAGAAGTCCGATGAAAGTCCGACGCAAGTCCGAACCCCCGAATTGAGGGAAAATCGTCCTGATTCCGGTCTCGGTCTTGCGTCACAAATGTGTTACACAGGGCCAAATCGAAACACAGGTCGAGCTGGAATTCCGTGCGGTCTACCCTTTCGATGCTTCTGTTTCTCTGTGCTGGGGAAACGCAGGCGGCTTCCCCTATAGCGGACGTCGTCTGCGCCCCCCCCCCCCCCGCGATCACGTGATCAGATGGTCGACCGTTTGACCCTGCAATATGGCGCCGCCCCTTCGGCCGCGGCCCTGAGACCTACATGGAGATTTGGCGCTCTGACCACTGGAATTGGACGCCGTTGATGTCCTATACGGACGGACGGTCCTGCATCATCGCCATGGGTGAGAACTGGGATCAGGTCAATCCGAAAAAGCCCGCCTGATCAGGGGCTTGAATGCAAAACGGCCCGCCAGGGCGAGCCGCTTGAACGTCAGCACATTGGGTCAGCTTAGTCCAGCGCGACCAGATCGCCAGCGGACTGACGTCCGTCACGGCCTTCGATCATTTCATACTGAACTTTCTGGTCGTCGCGCAGCCCGGTGAGCCCAGCCCGCTCAACAGCAGAGATGTGCACAAACACGTCCTTGCCGCCGTCGTCAGGCGCGATGAAGCCAAAGCCTTTGGTTGTGTTGAACCATTTTACGGTGCCGGTGGCCATATCCGTATCTCCTATCAAATCTCCGCCCACGTTATTGCGGCGGGGTGGTGCAGTGTCTTCAAGTTGACCGGCTGCTTTGAGCGAAGGCGCGGAACGTAAAGTCTTGGTCACGCAACGGGACATAGCGTATTTGATTAAAACATCAATAACACATAACCGCTGCACGTCGACTGGCAGATGCTCGCCGATCTCTGTAACATAGGAAAATCAATGGAACTTTACGGTATAAAATCATGCGACAGCTGTCGTAAAGCGCTGAAATCGCTGGAGCGGGCAGGGCATACTGTTACTTTTATTGACGTACGGGCCGCGCCACTCAGCCAAGACACGCTCTCGAAGTTTCACGCGGCGTTCGGCGATGCTTTGCTCAATACCCAATCGACCACATGGCGCGGCTTGAATGAGGCGGAGCGCGGAAAAGATCCGCTGGCCCTTTTGGCCGCGCACCCGACCCTGATGAAGCGGCCAGTGATCCAGGCTGACGCACTTTATCTGGGTTGGGGCAAAGACGTACAGACTGCGTTACTTTAAATCGGGTGGCGTCGCATCAGCGGCAACCCCAGCGACCACGTCCGCGAGGGATTGCACAGAGGTCTGCTTTTCGCCGAGACGCCGGACCGTGACAGTCGTGTCTTCGACCTCTTTTTTGCCGACTGCCAAGATCACAGGAACCTTGCTGACGGAGTGCTCACGGACCTTGTAGTTGATCTTCTCGTTCCGGATATCTGCCTCAGCTCGGATGCCTGTTGCTTTCAATTTCTCAACCGTTTCAAGAACGTAATCGTCGGCGTCAGAGATGATTGAGGCCACCACTACTTGCCTTGGAGCTAGCCAGAACGGCAGTCTGCCAGAGGAATTCTCGATCAGAATACCGATGAACCGCTCAAATGAGCCAAGGCAGGCCCGGTGCAGCATATAGGGTCGGTGTTTCGCGCCGTCCTCCCCGATGTAGGTGGCGTCCAGCCGCTCTGGCAAGTTCGGGTCGACTTGAAACGTACCGCATTGCCAGACCCGGCCGATGGCATCAGTCAAGTAGAAGTCCAGCTTTGGCCCGTAGAATGCGCCGTCGCCGGGCTCCAGAACATAATCGTGGCCTGTTGCCTTGATCGCAGCCTCCAGCGCGCCTTCGACATGGTCCCAGCTTTCATCGCTGCCCACACGTTTTTCTGGTCTGGTCGCAAACCGGATTTCAAAATTTTCAAACCCGAGATCGGTATAGACGCTGGCCAGATAGTCGATGAAGCTCGCACATTCCGCCTCAATCTGATCTTCACGACAGAAAATGTGTCCATCGTCCTGCGTAAACCCACGTACGCGCATAATACCGTGCAGCGCACCCGAGGGCTCATACCTGCTGCAAGAGCCGAATTCGGCCATGCGCAACGGCAGATCACGGTACGATTTGAGGCCCTGATTGTAGACCTGTACGTGACACGGACAGTTCATTGGCTTCAGGGCATTGATGGCCTTCTCGCGGGCATGCTCCTCATCCACTTCTACGATGAACATGTGGTCCTGGTACTTGTCCCAATGCCCGGACTTTTCCCAAAGAGACCGGTCTACAACCTGCGGTGTATTCACTTCCTGATAGCCTGCGGCTCGTTGCTTGCGGCGCATATAGTCCTGAAGTGTGGTGTAGATCGTCCACCCATTTGGATGCCAGAACACCTGTCCGGGGGCCTCTTCCTGCATGTGGAACAGGTCCATTTCGCGCCCGAGCCTGCGGTGATCACGTTTTTCCGCTTCTTCCAGAAAGGTCAGGTAGTCCTTTAGCTTTTCTCGGTTCTGAAACGCGACGCCATAGATGCGTTGGAGCATGGGGCGGTTGCTGTCACCGCGCCAATAGGCCCCTGCCACGGACATCAGCTTGAATGCGTCAGCAGGAACCTGTCCGGTATGTTGCAGATGCGGGCCGCGGCACAGATCCTGCCAGTCCCCGTGCCAATACATCCGCAACGGCTCATCGCCGGGAATGGCGTCGATCAGTTCAACTTTGTAGGGCTCACCGTTGACCTTGTAGTGCTGAACGGCTCGGTCACGATCCCACACCTCTGTCCGGACGGCGTCCCTTAAGTTGATAATCTCTTTCATCTTCTTTTCGATAGCGCCAAGGTCTTCCGGCGTGAACGCTTCTTCGCGGTCAAAGTCGTAATACCAGCCATTTTCGATCACCGGGCCGATGGTGACCTTCACATCCGGCCAAATCGCCTGCACCGCGCGGGCCATGATGTGTGCCAAGTCATGGCGGATCAGTTCAAGGGCGGGGGCTTCATCTTTCATCGTATTGATGGCGATGCTTGCATCTGCTTCGATCGGCCATTGAAGATCGAAATGGGCACCGTCGACATGGGCCGAAATGGCCTTCTTGGCGAGGCTTGTGGAGATGGATGCAGCGACATCGGCTGGGGTCACGCCAGCGTCAAAGTCTCGTGCAGAACCGTCAGGAAAAGTCAGGGAAATCTGGGCCATCAAATGGGCTCCTCGTCAGTTCGGCGCCCACGGAACGCCCGGTTGCGGGTTATATGAGCGGCCTGAATGCCGAAGCGCTCAGGCCGCGTCAAGAGGTTGCCTGCTTGCGTTCGGCTATATGGACGCAAACACCTGCCAGCCGAGCACCAGAATGCACATCCATCCCGCGATGAACAGAAGGGGGCGCACCGGGAATGTGGCCCATCCCGTGATCATACCCGCCGCATGTGCCACTCGAAGCCAGAAGAAGATGATCGCTGTCCAATAGGTGATGGTATTGAATCCGCCAACCCGGTCGAGGACAAGGATGACCACCGCGAATGGCAGGAACTGCTCCAGAAGGTTCAGATGCGCACGGTAGGCCCGATGTACCCAAGGCCGCATCTCTGATTGAGCAAGGGGGCGGACGAATGGATCTGCGGCTCCTTCGCGCTCAGGTTCGGTGTTCACGCCAATAATATAGGGAATCCATAACGACGCAGCCAAAAGGGCAAGGCAGACCAAGATGCCAAGTTCCGTTGGAAAATCAGCCATTTTCGGCCCCCCAGTTTACATATTTCACGCTCTCGCCCGTCTCCAGCCAGGTTTTCAGCCCCGCGAGTGTACGCACCCAGCCATCGGCGATGCCTTCCCCTTCCACGACCGGGAAGGACAGGTCATAGTGCTCCAATGTCAGTCTGCAGTAATCGCCTTCAGCCGCGATAATGTAGTCAAACCTGGATGGCTTGGCATCTGTCTCCCAACGGGGTTCGAAAGTCGATGAGATCCGGGTCTTTGGATCAAGCTGCGTCTCGGTGCAGACGAGCATCTCACTCCCATCGGGCGTATAGTAGACAAGGGCGTTTCCATCCCGTTCTACGCGAGACGCCATGAAGTTGAAGTTGGCGTGGGCATCGGCGTCCGTCAGCGCATCCCATAGCGCGTCCTGAGTGCATCGGATGTAGGTTTCCATACGGAAATCGGGTTTTTCGGTCATATCGGCAGCTCCTTCCAGTTGTGATTTGAGGGTCAGAAGATCACGTGCCGCGGGTTTGGCCAGCAGCGGCTCAATCCAACGGTCAATGACCTCCTGTAGCGGTAGGGCATTCAAGTAGTGGTGTTTGAAGCGGCCTACCTTCTTGGTTGTGATCAGCTTTGCATCTTCCAACACGCCCAAGTGTTTCATGACGCCAAAACGGGTCATGTCGAAGCGCGTCTCCAACTCGCTGAGGGTCTGGCCATCCCTTTTGCGCAGGGTGTCCAGCATGTCTCGTCGGGCCGGATCGTTGAGTGCCTTGAAGATCACATCCATAGGAATCGCTTATAGGTGACAAACTAGTCACGTGACAATATAGTAACCTATAGAATGCAGAAACTTCTGCTTTTGGCGGCAAATTTAGCGTGCAATAACAGGCGCCGAGGGGTTCGGGATAAAGGTGCGCTATGGCTGATCTGAAGGTGCTTACCACGCCGCAAGGGCGTCAAATTGCGTATCATCAGTCCGCTGGGGCCGGACCGGGTATCGTCTTTTTAGGCGGTTTCAAATCAGACATGACCGGGACCAAAGCCATTCATCTAGAGGCTTGGGCGAAGGCACAAGGCCGTGCCTATCTTCGGTTCGACTACTCTGGTCACGGGCAGTCTTCTGGTGCTTTCACCGATGGCGCGATTGGTGATTGGGCGGAGGATGCAAATGCCGCGATTTCGCAACTGACGGACGGTTCGCAAATCCTTGTCGGGTCCTCGATGGGCGGATGGATTTCGCTTTTGCTGGCGCGACAAATGTCTGATCGGATCGCTGGGCTCGTGACCATAGCCGCCGCCCCGGATTTTACCGAAGACAGCATGTGGGGCAGTTTTACCGACGCGCAGAAGGCAGAGCTCGCATCAGGGCAGGTGGCTCTACCATCAGAATACGGCGAGCCCTACATCATCACCAAACGTTTGATCGAAGAAGGGCGCAACCAGCTTGTTTTGCGCGACCCGCTGCCGCTTCCGTTTCCCGTGCGTTTCTTGCAAGGGACGGCAGATCGGGATGTCGATATGTCCGTGGCCCTTCGACTTCTTGACCATGCGATTGGTCCCGACATGCGACTGGTGCTTCTCAAGGATGCAGATCACCGCTTTTCAGAGCCGAAAGCCCTGCGATTGATCGAGGACGCGATCCACAACGTACTGGAGCAAATTCGGTGAAAACAGCGTTGAAATGGCTGATCCTGTCCGGCCTGCTTCTCTCATCGATCATCGCATTGATCTTCGTCTTTGCTCCACGTGAGGGCGTTGATACCGAAATATCTTTCAGTGCCAAGATGTTGCCTGAAGATCTTGACGAATACCTTGCCAGCCGTGAAGCGCGCTTTGACGATATCGTGCCCGGCGTCCAGAAACGCATCATTTGGGCGGGGGCGCCGGGTGAAAAGACCGACCTGTCTGTCATCTATATTCATGGTTTTTCGGCGACGTCTGAAGAAATTCGTCCTGTTTCGGACAACGTCGCCGAGGCGCTTGGCGCAAACCTGTTTTACACCCGCCTCGCGGGGCACGGCCGGGACGGGGCGGCGATGGCGGAACCCACGGCGGGCGATTGGCTTGAAGACACCGCAGAGGCACTGGCGATTGGCCGCAGGCTTGGTCAGCGCGTTTTAGTGATTTCAACCTCCACGGGCGGCACCTTGACAGCCATTACCGCAACCCAGCCCGCGCTAATGGAAAACGTCGCGGGCCTTGTCTTCATCTCCCCGAATTTTGCGGTGGTGAACCCGGCAGCGGGAATGCTGCGATGGCCATTTGTGCGCTACTGGGGGCCGCTTGTCGTGGGTGAGACGCTCGGGTTCACCCCAAGCAGCGAAGCCCACGAAAAATACTGGACCCATCAATATCCTACGATTGCCACTGTTCCACTTTCGGCCGTAATCGATCACGCCCGTGCGGAAGACTTCTCGGAAACGACAGTGCCCGCGCTTTTCGTCTATTCCGAGGATGACTGGGTCGTCTCGCCGTCTGCCACCAAGGATGTCGCCGCAGATTGGGGGGGAGATACCACGATGATCCCCGTTGTACTGGGGGAGGGGGATGATCGATTCAACCATGTAATTGCAGGCGATATCCTCAGTCCGGGCCAGACCGCTCCGATGGTCGATCGCATTCTCAACTGGGTTGCGCAGCTATGAGACGCCCGGCCTCCATGTGGAGCCTTGAGACATTGGGGCGGATACGCCTGTCGAAATACTTTTTCATGCGCGAGTTTCTCTACTCTGAAATCGGCAACTTTCACGAAAGACAGAACATTCCCGAAAACCCTGACCTCGCCATTGAGGTGGGGAAGGCGTTCTGCTCCACCTTGCTTGACCCGCTTCACGAAACCTTCGGACAGATTGCTGTGCGGTCTGGTTACAGATCCCCATCACTCAACCGGTTCGGTAATGAAAACAAATTGAATTGCGCGCGGAACGATTACCCGGGCGAATGCCATATCTGGGACCGCGACGAGGGGGACGCGCGGATTGGTGGGGCATCTATCGTGATCCCGTGGTTTGCCGATCAATACAGCCAAGGGCGGGATTGGCGGGACCTTGCATGGTGGATCCATGACCATCTGCCCTATTCAGAGCAGTGGTATTTTCCGAAGCTGGCCGCGTTCAATTTAACATGGGAGCCGATCCCGCGTCGGACAATCTCAAGTTACATTGCGCCACGTGGCAAGCTGCTGGCAGCGGGGGCGACCCCGGACGAAGATGATGCAAGCCGGGCGGCGCGCTACGCAGATTTTCCACCGTTTCGCGGAATTACAATCCCAGAAATCCCGAAAGCATGGAGAGGCGCCCAATGACATTGCCCAGAACCCCGTCCTTTAAGCTAGATGGCAAACGCGCTTTTGTCCCAGGCGGATCACGTGGGATCGGCTTGGCCTGCGCCACGGCACTGGCAGAGGCCGGGGCCGAGGTGCTGATCGCCGCGCGCAGTTCCAATCAGGTAGACGCCGCAGTGGAACAGATGCTTCAAGCGGATTATAGCGCGACCGGTCTTGCCTTGGATGTCACCGACTTGGATGCAGTCAAAACGACATTCTCGGACCATGGACCGTTCGATATCCTTTGCAACTCAGCTGGTCTGGCCCGCCATTCGAAGGCGGTTGAAACAACGCCGGACGACTTTGATGCTGTGGTGGCCCTGAACCTGAAAGCCGCGTATTTCCTGGCGCAGCAGGCCGCGATTGGCATGAAAGCCCGGGGAGGCGGGTCAATCATCCAGATCTCCAGCCAAATGGGGCATGTGGGCGGTCAGGACCGAGCGGTCTATAGCGCAACGAAGCACGGCGTTGAAGGTTTCAACAAGGCGATGGCGATCGAGTTCGGGCCCGACAGCATCCGTGTGAACTCCATCTGTCCCACCTTCATTCTGACCCCGTTGACCGAAGCGACATTTGCCGATCCGGCCAAGCGAGCTTGGATTGATGAGAAAATCAAGCTGCCCCGGGTCGGTGTGGTTGAAGATATCATGGGCGCCGTAGTCTATCTGGCGTCGGACGCGTCGTCTCTGGTCACGGGCACCTCCATCCTTGTTGATGGGGGATGGACGGCCGGTTAGCTCTTTTCCTGCTCGCGCATTCGTGATGAAACAAGAAAAACCTGGGAGCGGCGAATGACCATCAAGACCACGCATACGGGCAGCCTGCCACGCACACAGGACGTGGTGGATATGATCTTTGCCAGGGAAAACGGCGAGGCTTACAATGCGGATGACTTCGCTTCGGTGATGAAAGATGCCAGTGCAGCGACCGTCGCCCGTCAGGTCGAAACCGGCATAGATGTGGTCAGCGACGGAGAGACCTCGAAGATCAGCTATGCGACCTATGTGAAAGACCGCTATACAGGGTTCTCGGGTGACAGTCCGCGGAATGCTCCGGGCGACCTGAAGCTCTTTCCGAGTTTTCTGAAGCGCTTGGCCGAGGCGGGCGGCACCCCCCAATATGCCCGTCCTATGTGCACCGGCCCGGTGAAATCGAAAGGACAGGCTGACCTTCTGGCCGACATCGCGAACCTGAAGGCCGGGATGGAAGCGCACGGGGCCGCTGAAGGTTTCATGAACGCCGCGTCGCCGGGGGTCATCTCTCTGTTTCTGCAAAACGAATACTACGGCTCCCGCGACGAATACTTGGGGGCTCTGGCCGACGCGATGAAAGACGAATACCGCACCATCGTTGATGCAGGGCTCTATCTGCAACTCGACTGTCCTGATCTGGCGCTGTCCCGACACATGCTTTTCGGTGATCTCAGCGATGAGGAGTTTCTGAAGATCGCTGCAACTCACGTCGAGGCGCTCAACGGCGCGCTGGACGGGATCGATCCGGATCGCGTGCGCGTTCATATCTGCTGGGGCAATTACGAAGGCCCTCATGTGTGTGACATCGACATGGCGAAGGTCTTTGATACTCTGATGTCGGTGAATGCGAACCAGCTTCTGTTCGAGACATCCAACCCGCGCCACGCCCATGAGTGGACGGTATTTCGCGACCGTGTCGATGATATTCCGGCGAGCAAGATACTGGTCCCGGGTGTTGTAGATACGACGACCAACTTTGTGGAACATCCCGAAGTCGTCGCGCAACGGCTTGAACGCTTCTTGCCGTTCATGGGGACGGATCGTGTGATTGCCGGATCGGATTGCGGCTTCGGAACATTTGCGGGGTTCGGGGCGGTCGATCCCGAGATTGCCTACGCCAAACTCGGCGCCTTGGTTGAAGGCACCCGGCTGGCGAACGCGCGCGCATGAGCACGCCGCTGGTTCTTGCGCCTGCGTCGTCTGATCCCTTGGTTTTGATCCCCGGGATGATGTGTGACGCGCGGTTGTATGGCCCACAGATCAAGCATTTTGGGCGTAATCGCGCGATTCATCTTGCAGCCATCACAGCTCACGACCGGGTCGAGGCACTCGCCGCGGATATATTGACGAACGCCCCCTCAAAGTTCGCGTTGGCGGGCCTGTCCATGGGCGGAATTGTAGCGATGGAGGTCTTGCGACAGAGCCCCGGTCGTGTGACCCGGCTTGCGCTGATGGATACCAATGCATTGTCGGAAACACCCAAGGTCGCTGCTGCACGGGAGCCGCAGATCGTTCGTGTCTTGGCGGGGGCACTTCCCGAGGTCATGCGTGAAGAGATGAAGCCGAACTACCTTGCACCGGGGGATGGCCGCGATGCAGTGTTGGATCTGGTCATGGATATGGCGCTTGATCTAGGCGAGGGGGTCTTTCTGCGCCAGTCCCGTGCCCTACAACGCCGCCCTGACCAGCAGGCCACGCTGCGCCGCTGTGATGTGCCAACACTCGTTTTATGCGGCGAACATGACGCGCTCTGCCCGATCAAGCGTCACACATTTATGGCCGATCTCATTCCAGATGCTGAATTGGTGGTTGTACCCGATGCGGGGCACCTTCCAACGTTAGAGCAACCGCAAGAGGTGATCGAGGCAATGGAGACGTGGTTGGCCCGCTAACTCAGATGCGCAACATCTTCTTTAGTGAGCTGCTTGATTGGCTTCGCCGGTTTTCCATCTTCACCGAAAAACGGTGACTTCCGCCAAGTCCCGGTTAGGTTTGCCGCGGCCGCACGGCTTAACAGTCCCGTCAGGAGATGGCCCATCCCTTTATGGACCTGACGACCATCTGCCTTTCGAACGAAACCCTCTGACTTAATGCGTCCAAGAACACTCGGATCATCAAGGCGCTGAGATTGAATGCTGGCAAACGCCATACGCGGCACGCCAACCACGTTGAACATTGGTGTCTTGCAGCAATCTGCATACCACCGCAGAAGTTTTGTATTGGGTAGGCGCATGACCGATAGATGCTCTTGGCCCTGATCAAAGATCACCCTATCGGCGGACGTTTGAAATAGGTCCACCCCTTGAGGCGCTGGATCAGGTTGTTCGAAATAGAGTTGCGCCCGCCTGCATTGTCCGCAATGGCAGACAATCCGGGTTCCGGTTTTAGAACTGCTGTCCTTAAGATGCCCTCTGAGCGCACCGCAGTCGCAAGAAAACGCAAGGTCCATTCGAATGCTACCCGTCGGTTACATCCTGCAAGCCTATCAGCCGGTCTTGGTGGTCCGCAACTGCGTGACATTCTTAGCCGACTTCCGGCGCTTCTTCGGCTCTGGCACATCGCTGTTTGCGTCAATGAAATCCAGAACGACAGGCCGGATGTTGTTGCGCCAGCTCTTGCCCGCGAAAATTCCGTAATGCCCGGCGCCCGGCTCTAGATGGCTGGCTTTCTTGCTGTCGGGCAAACCTGTGCATAAATCCAATGCTGCAACGCACTGACCCGGCGCCGAGATATCATCATCCGCGCCCTCAACAGTCTTCACGGCGACGGTAGTGATCTTGCCAATATCGACGAGTTTGCCGTCGACCACGAACGAATTCGTCGCAATCTCGCGACCCTTGAAGATCCGCTCGACCGTGGAAAGATAGAACTCCGCGGTCATGTCCATTACGGCCAGGTATTCATCGTAGAACTTGTTGTGGCGGTCATGATCACCGGCTTCCCCTTTGGCCGTCCTTAGGATTTGCTCCGAGAATGCGCGGCCATGGGTTTCGCCGTTCATCGACATGAATGACGCTAACTGCAGGAGACCAGGGTAGACCATCCGGCCAACGCCCGCATATTTGAAGCCGACGCGTTGCAGCGCCATTTGCTCCAGCTGGCCCATGGTAACCCTACGGCCAAAGTCGGTCACATCGGTTGCGGCCGCGTCAGGATCAATTGGTCCCCCGATCAACGTCAGCGTCCGTGGTTGTGCTTTGGGGTCTTCTGCCGCCAGATACGCTGTCGCCGCCAATGCCAACGGTGCGGGCTGGCAAACGGCGATTACGTGTGTGTCTGGGCCGATTTCGCGAATAAAATTTGCGAGGTACAGCGTATAGTCTTCAATGTCGAACTTACCGACGCTGACGGGAATATCGCGGGCATTGTGCCAATCGGTGATGTAAACTTCCGCATCAGGCAGCAGCGAATTGACTGTGGATCGCAACAGCGTCGCGTAGTGGCCTGACATTGGTGCCACTAGCAAGATCTTGCGGGGCATCAGCGGGCGATCGGACACGGAAAAATGCAACAAGTCGCCAAAGGGACGCGTCATAACTTTCTGGACCTGAACGACGTGGTCCCTGCCATCCTCGCCAACAACGGTCGGGATGTTCCAGTCAGGCTTCGCCACCATGCGGCTGAAAGTGCGCTCTGTGACTTCGCCCCAGGCCGCCATCATCTTGATCATGGGATTCGGTGACAATGCCAAAGCAGGATGTGCGCCAAACGCTTGCGCCGTCGCCCCGAGCCACTGATTGGTGAGGCGCATGGCCTCCATCATGTCGTAAGTTGCCATGTACTTCACAGGGCGCTCCTTTCGCGGATATAGTACCGCTAGGTCAGGTCGTCGCTTTGCCCCCCACGGAAGTCGACGGTATTTCGCATCTGCAGCATAGGATATGGTGAAAACGTGACAATGACAACAAAAACCGACACGTCAGACGAAGTTGACAACGCAGAAAAGCTGGCCCGTCTTAACGCAAACCTTGCGAAAATGGATGAGTTGTCAAAACGTCTGATCGCCGCCATGGGCCAACGTAAACTGGCTGATCCCGGACTTCAGGGGCCAGGTAACGACGTCTACGTCAAGGCCGCCGCAGCCTATATGGCAGAGATGATGACCAACCCTTCAAAAATTATTGAACAGCAAGTCTCTTATTGGGGGAAATCGTTAAAACATTATGTAGAAGCGCAGCAGGCGCTTGCCCAAGGCAAGTTGGAGCCCCCCAAAGACAAAGGACCCAGCGACCGTCGATTTAAGTCTGAACTTTGGGACAGTCACCCGTATTTCAACTTTGTGAAGCAGCAGTACCTGTTCTCGTCCGAGGCGATCACACAGGCGATGGGGGACCTTGACGGGCTGAACCCGACCGAGAAGGGGCGCGTGTCGTTTTTTGCCCGCCAGATCGTCGATATGCTGTCGCCCGCGAACTTTCTCGGGACAAACCCTGATGCGCTGTCCAAGGCAGTAGAAACGGATGGCGAGTCCCTCGTGAAAGGGCTCGAAAATCTGGTCCACGACATCGAGGCGAATTCAGGCGATCTTCTCGTCTCTCTGGCCGATGAAGAGGCATTTCAGGTGGGGCAGAACATTGCGGCGACCGAAGGCTCTGTCGTCTTCCGCAACCGTATGTTCGAACTGATCCAATACACGCCCACGACCGAGAAGGTTCACGCGACGCCACTGGTGATCTTTCCGCCGTGGATCAACAAATTCTACATTATGGATCTCAAGCCCGCCAACTCACTCATCAAATGGATTGTCGATCAAGGCTATACGCTTTTCATCGTCAGCTGGGTCAATCCGGATGAAACCTACGCGGATGTTGGCATCGATACCTATGTCGACGAAGGCTACCTGACCGCGATCAGTGAGGTGAAGAAGATCACTGGTGAGGACCAAGTGAACGCCGTCGGCTATTGTATTGCGGGAACGACGCTGGCCATGGTGCTGGGGCTGTTGGAGAAACGGAAGGACAAGTCAGTCAAGTCCGCAACATTTTTCACAACACTGACGGATTTCGAGGATCCGGGCGAAATGGCCGTTTTCCTGGATGACGATTTTGTGGATGGGATCGAACGTCAGGTTGCGCAGAAAGGGTTTCTGCATTCCTTCTTCATGAGCCGAACGTTTTCCTATCTGCGCGCCAACGACTTGGTCTATGCCCCCGCGATCCGCAGCTACATGATGGGGGAGGCGCCGCCTGCCTTCGATCTTCTCTTCTGGAATGGTGACAGCACCAACCTTCCGGGACGGTTCGTTGTCGAATACCTGCGATGGCTGTGCCAGGACAACCAACTCGCGAAAGGGGAACTGAAAATTCTGGGGGAAACGCTAAGCCTGAAAGATGTGAAGGTTCCGGTGTGTGCGATAGCGTGTGAGACGGACCACATCGCAGCATGGAAAGGCAGCTTCCGCGGTGTGAAGCAGCTTGGGTCGCGCAGCAAAACGTTTATCGTGTCCGAGTCCGGCCATGTCGCCGGGATCATCAACCCACCCTCCAAGAAGAAGTACGGACACTATACCAATGACGGTCCTATGGAAGATGATGACACATGGTTCGCTGAAGCGGACTATCATGAAGGCTCATGGTGGCCCCGTTGGGAAGGGTGGCTAAGGGGGCGTTCCGGCAAAAAAGTCGCTGCACGTGCACCCGGAACAAAGTCTCATCCTGTCTTGGGTGAAGCCCCCGGAAGCTACGTCATTCCCAAAAAGTAAATTCATTTAGATAGTTAGATGCGTGCCGAAGGGCTAAATCCCTGCTGCGCAGATTTTTTTGCTGCAACGCAGAAAAATGCTTGCAATGCTGCACTGCAGCACGTATATTCATTTGCAGAAGATGAGCAGGAGCCGCTGAAAGGCTTCAACCTAAAGGAGTTTACACATGGCTACTAAAACACAAGATTTCACCAAAGTATGGTCTGACATGATGGCTGCATTCCCGGTCGACATGTCCGTCATGAATGACGCAATGAAAACATCCGCAGCACTGGGCGAGAAAATGTCCAAAGTTGCACTGGACGCTGCCGCAACGTCGACAGATCTGTCCTCGAAGTATGCGAAAGAAACTCTGTCCAAAATGACAGGTGTGACCAAAGCGCAGAAAGAGCCTGCTGACTACACCAAAGCAGTGACTGACTTCGCTTCCGCTCAAGCAGAATCCACTGCCGAGCACATGGCCGCTTTCGCTGAAGTTGCGAAGAAAGTTCAGATGGAAACCGTTGAACTTCTGATGGCGGCAGGCAAAGACATGTCCGAAGACGCGACAGCTGCTGTTAAGAAAGCAACCGACGAAATGACTGCAACAGCCAAGAAAGCTGCAAAAGCAGCCTAAGGTCGAGCATCACAGATATGATCACCTGATCCTCCCTGACGGTGATACTCTGACGGGGCGAACTTCGGTTCGCCCCTTTTTCTTTGGTGGGTTTCCTTTTGGATATGTCTGCGCTAGCGTTTTCTGCACTGCAATATCTGGGAGGGCACGCCGTGGCCCAACAACAAGAAGAAACCCCGCTGCTGATCAAACGCTATGCCAGCCGCAGGTTGTACAACACCGAAACCAGCGACTACGTGACACTCGAAGATATCGCTGGTTTTATCCGCGATGGGCGCGAAGTGAAGATCGTTGACCTGAAAAGCGGGGATGACCTGACCCGGCAATATCTTCTGCAGATCATCGCGGAGCACGAAAGTCGCGGCGACAACGTTCTGCCGACAAATGTTCTGACGGATCTGGTCCGCAGCTATACCTCCAATGCACATACGATGGTGCCAGATTTCCTTGCAGCAAGCTTTGAGATGTTGCGGGAGGGGCAGGCCAAGATGGTCGAGAAAATGACGAGCCCGATGAGCGCTGTTCCTGGTTTTGACCAGATCAAGGCCCAGCAAGAGGCGTTCCTGAAGACCATGATGGGCGGATGGAGCGCCGGCAAGATGGGCGCGCCTCAGGCGGAGGAAGAGACAAAGCCGGACGAAGACACCAGCGAACTTGATGCGATCAAGAAACAGTTGGCAGAGATGCAGGCCGCCCTTGCCAAGATGAACAAGAGCTAGGTCAGCTCGTCGAAAACAGCGTTGAGGGCTGTCTCAAGCTTCTCGAACATCTCCGCAATCTCCGCCTCAGTCATGATAAAGGCGGGACACAGGACCACTGCCTGTCCAAGAGGGCGGCATATGAGACCATGGTCAGTGCATGTATTAGCAATGCGTTCGCTGACCGACAGATGGCTGTCGAAGGGCGTTTTGTTGGACTTGTCTTTGACAGCCTCAAGCGCACCCATCAGCCCTTTGCCCCGAGCCTCCCCGATATGAGGATGATTTGCTAGCCGAGCGAGGCCTGCTTCAAAGGCGGGCGTGAGCGCGTTGACGTTTTCAATCAGCGGCGGGGCACCGGTGGTGCCCTCCAAAAGAACCTCGATGGCCTTCAACGCGACCGCACATCCCACCGGGTGGCCAGATGCCGTAAAGCCATGAGGAAACTCCTCTATCGCGTCGCTGGCGGCCTGCAGGCGGTCGGTCAATTCCGGTCCTAATATGACCGCGCCCATCGGAAAGTAGCCGCAGGTCAGGTTTTTCGATGAGATGATAGCGTCCGGCATGAACTCATACGCCTCACACCCCCAACGGTGCCCCGTCCGGCCAAACCCGCAGATGACCTCGTCCGAGATCAGAGGGATGCCGTACTTTTTCAGGATGGGAACGACCGTTTGAAAATACCCGGCAGAGGGTGGAATAACACCGCCAGCGCCCATTACAGGTTCTGCAAAGAAGCCCGCGATGGTATCGGCGCCTTCCCGGGCGATTGTCTCCTCCAGTTCTATGCCCATGCGGGCGGTGAACGCCGCCTCGCTCTCACTGGGCCGTCCTTCTCGCCAGTAATGCGGGCAGGTCAGATGGATGAAACCGTCGAGCGGTAGACCAAAGACGGAGTTGTAGGGCTTCCCGGTCATAGAGGCCGACACAGCCGTGACCCCGTGATACGCGTTCTTGCGGGTGAGTATCTTGCGGCGTTCCGGCTGGCCTTCGGACTGGGCCAGAAACCAGAGCATCTTAACCATGGTGTCGTTCGCCTCTGAGCCGGAGTTGGTGTAAAACACCTTCCCGCCCTCGAAGGGCGAAACCTCGATCAGTTTCTCGCTCAGCATCACCGTCTGATCCGACATCCGCCCGAAAAAAGCGTGATACCCAGGGAAGCGGTCGTATTGCGCTTTGGCGGCGGCGGCCAATCCGGGATGATCAAAGCCCGCTACCATATTCCAGAGACCCGAATTTGCATCGAGGTACCTGCGTCCGTGGACATCGAACACGTAAGGCCCTTCGCCGTGGGTCAGAACGACCGTGCCGCGATCCCGGACAGAGGGCAGATCAGTGAACCCGTAGAAGCTGGCTGCATCGGCGCGTGCTTCCCAGCTGTTTGGTGTCTCGTCACGCATATCTCTGGCCTTTTTCAGATGGTTGCGCATAAGCTATGGTGCGATGGGGCGCGGGGCAATTGGGTTCTGACCCTCGTTGGGGACAGAGCTATGGTGGATACGCCGGGTAAGATCACTCTCTGGCAAATCGAGATATTCGTGGCCTCTGCTGAGGAGCGCTCGATTACGGCAGCGGCCCGTCGTCTGGGCGCAAGCGCGTCGGCAGTCAGTCAGCAGTTGACCAACTTGGAAACCTCCCTTGGTACCCCGTTGCTCAATCGGGGGGAGCGTCCGATGCCCTTGACGCCTGCAGGCGAAGCCTTCCTTCAGCGTGCACAAACAATCCTGAACGAAGCCGCCGAAGCAGTGTCCGAACTGACTTTGCAGGATATGGCGGCGCGGGTGCGACTTCGATTAGGCGTGGTTGAAGATTTCGACGCGGACGTGACGCCATCGCTTCTGATGAGTCTGTCGGAGACGATGCCGCGCGCGCAATTCTTGCTGGAGACTGGTGCCAGCCATCGCCTGCTGGATCAACTCGAGGCGCGGGGCTTGGATGTAGCGATTGCAGCCGAACCCAATGACCTGTCCGGAATATGGGATGTGCTGCCGCTCCTGCACGAGCCGTTTGTCGTTGTGGCCCCGAAGCGCGCCGTGCGCGATGAAGCGAAGATCATCGAAACACTCCGGCAGATGCCGTTGATCCAGTACACGTCTCGCCATGTCATGGGGCGTCAGATTTCGGCCCATCTCGCGCGCACGCGATTGCCTTTATCGCATCGGTTCGAGTTGGACAGCTACCACGCCATCATGGCAATGGTCGCCAAGGGCGAAGGGTGGAGCATCCTAACGCCACTTGGAGTTCTTCGGGCAAAGCGATTTCTGGATCGTGTTGAAACCTTCCCGCTGCCTTTCGAGCCTCTATCGCGGACCATCTCCTTGGTTGCGCGCAAGGACTCCGTCGCCGATATGCCGGAACGGATTGCCGAGACAGTTCGACCGCTGATCCAGAGCGAAATCGTCGATTTCTGTTTGCACAAAATGCCTTGGCTCAAAGGGCAGATGGAAGTTCTGAATTAGCCTTTCACGCGCCGCGCTGCGTCGATCAGAACGTCTGCCACATAGTCGACCTCCGCACGGTCAAGCCGGGCAGGGAGCCGTACGTCGCAGGCTTTTGACAGCATCGCGCGGGTTTTCGGCAACTCTGGAATGTCATCGATGAACTGCCAGTTCCAGAACGCCCGCGCGTTGTCCGTGGACAGACCGAATACGGAAGCGGTTATACCGTTTTCCTTGGCATTGACCATGAAAGACCGCGCCTGATCTTCAGAGAAATCGACCAAATTGAACTGGATCGAGTCCGGTGCTCGCTGTTCCAAGGGCAGAGAGGCAGGCACAGTGAAGTAGCCGCTGTCCTGCAACCGTTTTGCCGCTTGGTCGTGATTGGCGCGGCCCTGAACGACCCGTTGGTCCAACATGTCCAGCTGAGGGCGGACGACGCAGGCGCTCAAATTCTGCATCCGCATGTTGTAAAGGGGTAGCTTGTTTTGCCACGGCTCCGCCGCGTTGCGTACAATCGCATGGCTCTTCCAGTTGTGCTCATAGGCGCCCGACATGATGACGGCCCGGGCGATCAACTCTGGATCGTCTGTGATCAACATCCCGCCTTCGCCTGCGTTCAGCATCTTATAGGACTGGAATGAAAAACATCCGATCTTGCCGAGGGTGCCGATGTTTCGCCCGTTCCATGTCGTGCCAAGCGAATGGGCCGCATCTTCGATCATCGGCACTTCGTTGGTGTGCGCGATTTTTAGGATCGCGTCCATATCAGAGGTATGGCCGCGCATGTGACTGATCAGAATGGCGTCAGCGGTGATAGCCTTCTCTTCAAGATCCGCCAGATCAACGCGGTACGTGCTATCCACCTCCACCAGAACTGGAACACAACCGGCATGCACGATGGCAGACGGCACGGCGGCAAAGGTGAAAGCCGGAATAAGGACACGGGCGCCCGACCGCAGATTGAGGGCTTTCAGCGACAGGAACAACGCCGCGGAGCAGGAGGAGACTGCAAGTGCAAATCGTGCACCCAGTTTTTCGGCGAACGCCCGCTCCAGAAGCGCCGCAGGTGAGGTCTCGGGTGTGGTGTAGCGAAACAGATCGCCACTTTCGAGCAGTGCTTCAATCGCTGCTTGGGCGGAGGCTGGTATCGGTTCCGCGCTGTAAAGATCGGGGGCTTCAACAGAGAAGTCACGCATTATATTCAGTCTTTCGAAAATTAACTTTCCGATTTTATAAAATAAATATCATGAGAAATCTACCCGCCCAAGCGGTCCCGCATCGCATACCATGTCATCGCCAGTGCCAGCAGCGGAGTTCGGAGCGCCCCGCCGCCTGGGAAAGCCCGGGTCGGCAGCCGCTTCAACAGATCCGCGCAGGCGGCATTGCCTGAGACCGCGTCAGCGATGATCTTGCCGACGAACCCGGCCAGCGCAACGCCCTGACCAGAGTAGCCAGATGCCGCCCATATGTGCGGCTCGGGCTGCGTAATGAGGGGCAGGCGAGATGTCGTGATCGCCAAAGTGCCGCCCCACGCATAGTCGATATCGACATCTTTAAGTTGCGGGAAAACTCTGACGAGAGGTTTTCTGACCAATCCCGCAATATCCTTTGGGAATGTATAGCCGTAAGTCTCACCGCCGCCGAAAATCAGGCGCTTGTCTTCGCTTAACCGGAAATAATTGACGACGAAGCGACTGTCGTACACCGCCACATCGCGCGACAGGACCGACTGTGCCAAATCGCCCAATGGCTGCGTCGCGACGATGAAGTTGTTGAGTGGCATCACCCGCGACGCAGTCGGTTTCGTCAGACCCGTACCGTAACCGTTCGTGGCGACGATGATATTCTCTGCACGTATTCTTCCATGCGCGGTTTGGACCAGAGGATACGGCTGGGATGTCACGCGATGGGCGGCGGTCGCCTCGTGAATGCGAACACCCGCTTCAACACATGCCCGCGCAAGACCGAAAGCGTAGCGCAGCGGATGCAGATGACCGGCTCTGGTGTTGATAAAGCCGCCTTCATACCCCTCGCTGCCAACGATTTCTTGCAAAGCGGTGCGGTCCAGCAACTCAATTTCTTCAGAGTCTGACACCTTGAGAAGCTGTTCAACCTCTTCCTGCGTCTCCGAGAATTCACCGATTGTGCGGTCCGCATGGACAAGACCAGGCTTGAAGGATGCATCGGGCGCATGTTTCGCGCACAGGTCTCGCGTCAGGTCTGCTGCTGCATGCCCCATCTCGATCAGCTTTTCGGCGTCTTCGGAGCCGACGGCTTTGGCAAGAGCACGGGGCGCGGCGTTGAAGGTTGTCCCGACTTGCCCCCCGTTTCGCCCTGATGCGCCAAAGCCGACGCGCTGCGCGTCTATGACAATCACGTCCATTCCGGCTTGGGCCGCGTGAAGCGCTGCGGAAAGGCCAGTGTACCCCGCACCAATGACACACAAGTTGGCACGTGCCTCGCCGCGGAGGGGCGGAAACGGGGGCAGAGGGGTCGCAGTCGCCGTATACCAACTGTCGGGGTATTTGCCGTGCTGGTCGTTGGCATAGAGCAAGTTCATACGTTCAGAAGCAGGTGTTCGCGTTCCCATGGGCTGATGACCTGCAGGAACTCATCGTATTCCGCTGCTTTCACAATGCCGTAAACCCGCGCGAAGTCGGGGTGAAGGATGTCATGCAGGTCTGACGCCTCATTGAATAGATCGAGTGCTGAGAACAGACCACGGGGGATATCTTCGACCCCGTCATAGGCGTCGCCCTTGAACATGGCTGTGGGGTCTTTTGCCTGCTTCAGTCCCAGATATCCGCAGGCCAAAGATGCCGCGATGCCGAGATAGGGATTGCAATCCATGCCAGCGAGACGGTTCTCCACCCGGCGCGAGGCCGCGTCAGAGATCGGGACGCGGATGCCAGTGGTTCGGTTGTCGCGGCCCCATTCCAGATTGATGGGCGCAGCGTGGTCCTTTACGTAACGCCGGTAGCTGTTCACATAAGGGGCAAGCAGGGCGATCACGCTGGGCAGATGGTTTTGAAGCCCCGCGATAAAATGCAAAAACGCGGACGTTTCACCGCCGTCAGCGGCAGAGAAGATGTTCTGACCTGTCGCAATATCCGTAATCGAATGATGGATATGCATCGCACTGCCCGGTTCACCCTCAATAGGTTTTGCCATGAAGGTTGCGAAGCAGTCGTGGCGCAGCGCGGCCTCCCGGATCAGACGCTTGAAATAGAAGATTTCGTCCGCCAGTTTGACCGGGTCGCCGTGGCGAAGATTGATTTCGACCTGACCCGCGCCGCCCTCTTGGGTGATACCATCAATTTCGAACCCCTGAGCCTCGGCAAAATCGTAGATGTCGTCGATCACGGGCCCGTATTCGTCGACGGCACTCATGGAATAAGCCTGCCGCGCGGCGGCGGGGCGCCCAGACCTGCCCATCATGGGCTCTATGGAATTGGCGGGATTGAGATTGCGGGCGACGAGGAAAAATTCCATCTCCGGTGCGACGACCGGTTCCCACCCCTCGGCGCGGTACAGCTCGACCACGCGTTTCAGAACGTTGCGGGGTGCCATCGGAATGGGTACGCCATCCTGATCGGTCGCATCGTGGATGACCTGAAGGGTCCAGTCCCCCGTCCACGGGGCTGCGGTTGTTGTTTCGAGATCCGGCTTCAGGATCATATCAGGCTCGGTGAAGCCGTCTTCCCCCGCGGCCTCGCCCCATCCACCGGTGATCGTCTGAAAGAAGATTGAGTTCGGCAGGAAGAATTGCGTTTGCCGTGCAAATTTGGAGGCCGGCACCGCTTTGCCTCGCGCAATGCCGGGCAGGTCTGAGATGATGCATTCGACCTCATCCAGCCGTCTTCCCTCCAGATAAGACTTTGCGGCGTCGGGTATGGAAGTCAGCCAATCAGACATGTTTCACCGTGCGTGACTGTTTGAAAAACGCCGCGATCTGAGTGGCGATTTTCCCGTTATCGTCAGGCTCGGACGCCCGCGCGAGCGCGCGGTCCATGCGATCATCGGGATAGTCCAACGTTCCTTTTCGACTGCTGGCATAGTGTTCGATGAAATCCCCGCCAAACTCCGGGTGGGGTTGTATGGTAAGGGCGCGGTTTCCGTAAGCGAGGGCAGCAGTCTCGCAGAAATCACTGGACGCGATGATCTTCGCGTCGTCGGGAATGCGAATAACCTGATCTTGGTGCCATGCGTTCAGCTTTGCATTGCCTTCGCTTTCAAACCGATAATCCGTCAGACCCACAGACCAGCCCGCCTTAAACTTCTCAACATGGCCGCCGAGTGCTTGCGCGATGATCTGGTGACCAAAGCAGATCCCTACCATTGGCACGGCAGCTGCGTACGCGTCGCGGATGAACTGTTCGAGCGGCGGTATGAAAGGATGATCTTCGTACGCCCCATGGCGCGATCCGGTCAAAAGCCATCCGTCGCACGTATCTACGGTCTCCGGAAACACCATCTGTTCAACATCATAGGCAGCGTAGGTGAACCCGTGCCCATCCAGAAGACTTGCGAACATCTCCGGAAAGTCGCCAAACCGTGCACGTGTGTCCGGCAATGTGTGGCCGCATTGAAGAATGCCGATTTTCATGACCTGCTCCGTCTTCTTTCGCGCAACCTATCGAACTGTCCTCAGGCTGAGAAGTACCCAAGCGCGGGCTATACCCGTTCGAGGGCAAGGCCCAAGGCATCTGTCTCGCTCAACGCTGCAAACTTTGCGAGTTCTTGCCGCTTGGTCCGGGTCAGGTTCTCGATAAGTGTCGCGGGAAAAATCCCGGCGATTTCTGACGACGTTGAAAAGAGGTCGATTGCCGTCTGCCAATCACCAGCCAATTGCGGAAGGTTTTGATTATAGGCGTTTCCGGTTATCGGGGGTGACGGCATATGTTCGGCTTCGATGCCGTTTATGGCCGCCCCGAGGATTGCGGTCAGCATCAGATACGGGTTGATGTCGCCACCCGGTACTCGGTGTTCAATTCGGCGGGCCGCCGGCGGACCCCCGGGGATGCGTAACGCGGTCGAGCGGTTCTCATAGCCCCAGCAGATCGCCGTTGGCGCATGGCTGCCGGGTTGAAGGCGCGCGTAGCTGTTCAGATGCGGCGCAAAAATCAGGGTCGAGGGGGTCATCGCCTTCAGACAGCCTGCGACAGCGTGGTGCAACGCCAACGCGCCGCGCGCAGTACAATCGTCGAAAATGTTATGGCCCGCTTCGCCCATCACCGAGAAATGTACGTGAAGTCCGCTGCCCGCATCTTCGTCGTAAGGCTTGGCCATGAACGTCGCAGCCATCCCATGCTTCCGCGCGAGGCCCTTGACCATATGCTTGAACAGCCACGTGTCATCGGCGGCCTTCATTGCATCCTGATGGGTCAAGTTGACTTCGAACTGCCCAATACCCCCTTCGCTGATGGTCGTCTGAGCTGGAATTTCCATCGCGGCACACGCGTCATAGAGGTCAGTAAAAAATGCATCGAAGGCATCAAGCGTCTGAAGCCCAGTGATCTCGCTCCGCTTCAGGGGCGATCCGGTCAGCGGGTTTTTGGGCGGCCGAAGCAATTCGGCCCCGTCGCAGAGATAGAATTCCAGCTCCGTGGCGGCAAGAACGGACAATCCCTTGTCGCGAAACTTCGATAGGACACGGTCAAGCGCATGGCGGGGATCGCCTTCAAACGGGGTGCCGTCTTCGAGAAACACCCACATCGGATGTAACTCAGACGGATTGGTAAGCCACGGCATTGGCACCGGACCGCGCCCCGTCGGGCGCAATATTCCGTCTGCATCACCGGTGTCGAACAGGAGGGGGCTGTCTTCGATATCCTCCCCCCAGAGATCCAGGTTGAGCACTGACAGCGGCAACCGCGCAGTGCCTTCGCTTAGCTTGTTTACGTCTGAGGCCAGGGTACGCTTGCCGCGTAGCTGACCGTTCAGATCGCATGCGGCATAGCGGATGGTCTTCATCGGATAATCTGTGGTCTGAACCTCAACCGTCGCCTCGCCTCTTGCGGCAAATGCCGGTTCAAGCGGCGATTTATCAGCCCGAAGATGCTGATGATGACGAGCGTCAGCAGAATGAAATACATCGCCAGAATGGGATACGGAACGAACGGGTTGAACGTCTTATCGGCAAAGTAGCTTGCGTAATAAAGGGCGTCGCCCCTTTGCTGCCACGCAGGAAACCCGGCAAAGAACACCAGCGTGGTCGCGTGGAACAGAAAGATCGCCTCGTTTGTGTAGGCGGGCCACGCAAGCCGCAAGGTCGTTGGCCAGACCACGCGGCGGAACTTTGACCAGCCCGTCAGTCCATAGGCATCGGCAGCCTCGACCTCGCCACGTGGGACGGAACGCAGCGCACCATAGAAAATTTCGGCTGAATAGGCGGCGGTGTTGAGGAAAAGCACAACCAATGCACCGGCGGCCGCGTTAGTCAGCCATGAAAAGGTACCGGTCGACTGCTTGAGGTTCAGGAACAGAAAGTAGGCGAGGAAGAATTGGATGAACAGCGGTGAGCCACGAAAGACCAGAATGAACAGGTTCGCTGGTTTGCTTAAAATGGGCGACGCGCTGGCCTTTGCAAGCGCCACGGCATTGGCAAGAAAGAACCCGGCCACAAGCGCCAAAATCCCAAAGTAGATATTCCACAACATGCCCGAGCCGATGAGCGTGAATTGCTGACAAAGCGTGAAATCATCGCGGGGCAACAAGCGCTCACCGATGCCGATGCTGCGCAATCCGTAGGCCTGTATCGTATCCCAGCAACTCATACAGTGCCGCCCATTGTGGCTTGGCCACGGGTGAGACGTTTCATCAGGCGCTCCAGAAAAATCTCCGAGACACGGGTGAAGGCAAGATAGAAGACCAGAAGCGCAAGAAAGTACCAGAGCCGCCAATCTCCGTGAGGGTAATCCGTAAAGCGCGGCGTCTTTGCGCCGCCAAGCTCCCTGGCCCAGTAGACGATGTCCTCGACGCCGAGGAGAAACAGAAGCGGGGTTGCCTTGATCAGAACCATCCACAGGTTGCCCAGACCGGGCAGGGCATAGACCCACATTTGTGGCACGACGATCTGGCGAAAGGTCTGGCGGCGGGTCATGCCGTAGGCAGCCGCCGTTTCGACCTGAGCCTTGGGAACGGCGCGCATCGCACCAAAAAGCACATTGGCCGCAAACGCGCCGAAGACAATGGCAAAGGTCAAAACGGCAATCGCAAAACCGTATATCTCGTGCACCCATTGTGGCGCAGAGCCGAGCGGCAGTTTGGCAGCTTGGCATACGACAAAGTCATTGCCCTGGCGAATGGGTTGATCCCAATCCGGACACAGCACTTGATGGCGTATCCATTCGAAGCCTTGATCCAGCGCGATCACGAAAAACAGGAAGAAGGCGATGTCGGGCACGCCGCGCACGATGGCGATGTAGCTGCGCCCGAACCACCGCAGCGGCAGCACCGAAGATCGCGCGGCGACCGCGCCGCCAAAGCCGAAAATCAGGGCCGCCGGGGCTGTGATGGCCAACAGGATCAGAACCGTCCCGAATGACCAGTAGAAGGCCATATGCTTTCCGGTCGTCAGATAGCAACTGAGCCATTGCAGGCCAGCAAGGGTATCCGGATCTGAGCAATAGGAAAAAATGGCGGGCTCTTGCGCTTGAAGGTTTTGCGTATGCCCCGATGGGCAGGCGAGCGGCCCGAGGGCCGCCCGCTCGATGTCTTAGAACGTGGCCGAACCTGGCAGGTGTTTTTCGATCAGCGCATTCAGGGATCCGTCGTCCTTCATGGACTGGATGGCTGCGTCGAACTTCTCTTTCAACTCGCCGTCGCTTTCACGCACACCAATTCCGATGCCGCCGCCCAGCAGTACATCCTCGCCGACCAGCGACAGATCGGCCTCAGCTTCCGCGATGGGCTCCAGGAATGCCTTGTCCGCCAAAACCGCGTCGGCCTCGCCGTTTTTTACGGCGGCGACGGTCTCTTCAGGTGTTGCAAATTCGACCAGCGTGGCACCCGAGGCTGCGATATGGCTGGCCTGAATGGTGTTCGTTTGAGCGGCAATAACCCCGCCTTCCAGATCAACGTCGGCAGATGCAGCAAGATAGGCGGAGGGATCAGGCTGGGTGTAGTTTTGGGTGAAGTCGATGACCTCGTCACGCTCGTCGGTGATGGACATGCCCGCGATGATGGTGTCGTAGTTGCCCGATACGAGGTTGGGAATGATGCTGTCCCATTCGTTCGTCACCCATTCGCAGGTCAATTCAGCACGCGCACAAAGCTCATCGCCCAACTCCCGCTCGAACCCGTCCACTTCCCCGGCATCATTTATGAAGTTGTAGGGAGGGTAGGCGCCTTCGGTGCCCATGCGGATGGTTTTGGCGTGGCCGTCGGCCAGTGCCATGCCCGCTGACAGGGCAAGAGCGGCAGTGGTCAGAATGATATGTTTCATGGTCGTCTCCTTGTTGAACGGTGTGTTATGCAGGAACCGTCGCGCTGAGAAACTGCTTCAGACGCTCGGTGTGTGGGGATCCGAAAAGTGTTTCGGGCGGGCCTTCCTCGGCGATCAGACCCTGGTGCAGAAATACGACGTGATCGCTGACATCAGCGGCCAGCCGCATGTCGTGGGTGACGATGATCATTGTGCGCCCCTCAGCGGCCAGATCCTTGATGACCTTCACCACTTCCTGCTCCAACTCTGGATCAAGGGCAGAGGTCGGTTCGTCGAAAAGCAGCGCTTTTGGTTCCATGGCCAAGGCCCGCGCAATGGCTGCACGCTGTTGTTGACCGCCCGAAAGCTGAGCGGGGTAGACGTCGCATTTGTCACCGATCCCGACTTTGTCCAGCAGGGCGCGCGCGCGGGTTTCCACCACCGATGGATCTTCGCCCAGAACAGTGACGGGCGCTTCCATCACATTGCGCAAAATGCTCATATGCGCCCACAAATTGAATTGCTGAAACACCATGGACAGGTTCGTCCGGATGCGTGTGACTTGCTTTGCGTCTGCCGGACGTCTGTCGGCAGGGCGACCTTTCCACTTTACGGCTTCACCGCAAAACAGAATTTCGCCCTGTTGGCTGTCTTCCAGCAAATTTGCGCAGCGCAGTAATGTGGATTTTCCGGAACCGGAGGACCCGATGAGTGACACCACTTGTCCCGCAGGCGCAGTCAGGCTGACTCCTTTCAGCACCTCAAGCTCCCCATAAGCCTTGTGCAAATCGCGTAGCTCAATGACTGGCGTGTCCGGTGTCGTCACGTGGTCCGCTTATGTGTTGTCCCCGATGCCGCAGTAATCCCCAAAATTGGTCTGCGTGCAACGTAATTTCGTGGAATTGCTGGTGTCTGCGGGATGTTACGCAGGGGCAGGGGGCGTGGGAACAGCGAGATAGGCGTCCAGCGGGATCGTTGTGATGCCGGTGATCCCCAGAATGTCCAAATCTTTGGCGCTGAGTGTCGCAAAGCCATGATCCAGCGCGGCGCGGATTACGCTCGCGTCCATGGTGTTCGATGTAATATAGGGCAGAGCAGGCGACGGGTCGGTCTGGCCGATCACCGTCAAAGCGGCCGCGAAAGGATCGTAGCGCTGAATGAGGCGCCATGTCAGCACATCGATCGCGGCGATATCCGCGTGGCTGTCTGCGACGGCTTTCGCGGACGCTCTGTGAGAGCCGGTGCATGTATGCTTGCCAAAACTGAACCCATGGGTGGTAGCGTAGGTTTGCGGTGCGGCCCATCCGCTTTGGGACATGGGATCATTATAGGCGAGAATCTTCTCTGCGAATTTCTTCGGGGCAAGATGGCCGTCTTCCCGCCGCACCGCAAAAACACTGAAATACTGCCCTTCGGGACAATCGGGGATAGCCAGAACAGGCGACCCGACAAGCGAGACTTCTCCCGCCAAACGCGCGCGATAGGGATAGCCACAGGTCTGGGACAGAATGAGATCGCTGCGGGTCCAGTCGGACCACGGATCACCGCTGCGCGTCAAATGATCTGGTGCGATCAGGTTGTTTTGCCTCAGATAGTCCCGAATGCTGCGCCAAATCCGGTCGTAGGCGTCTGCGGTTTCCGGCCGATCATACATCGGAAACGACGCAAAACCTTCATTCTGCAGCATTTTTGTGGCGGGATTGCACGCGTTGGCGGATGAGCGCGGACTCGAGATCATTCACCCCCAAGAGCGGCGCGACAAGACGCAGGATACCGTCTTCTTCCGCCTCCCGCGCGCCATCTGCAAGCACCAGTTCCCAGAGTGCCTCCACAACGGTTTCGCGGTCTTCGTGAACGACTGCATCCTTGATGGTCCGGGTGAACTGAACGGTGTCCGCGGCATAGGCCTCGATTTCCTCCGCTTCCTGCCGCAGTGTGGCGGCACCTGCCGTATCCAGGCCGTACCGGCGCATGATGATCGCATCGATCTGCTGAATTTCGCTGTCCGCGTAATCCATATCGGCCTTCGCGATGCGGACCAGTAAAGCCGTCAATGAGAGGCGTGCATCCGCGTCAGGTGTTTCAGACGGGCCGGGCGCGGCGAGGCGTTTGAAAAAGTCAGAAATCATTGATGTGTTTTATCTTCCCTGTAAATCGCTTCAGACCGGGTCATATCCCTCGACAATGACGAGATCGCCATCCGAGACCGGGTCCCGGATCTCTTTCGCCCGCTGATATTCCGGGCTTTCATAACATGCGACAGCGGTGGCGAGGTCCTTGAATTCGATGACCACGGTTCGTTTCTTGGCAGCGCCTTCCCGGACCTCCTGCGTGCCGCCGCGCACAACGAAGCGCGCGCCGTACTTGGCAAAGGGCTCCGCATTTGCGGCGCGGTATGCATCATAAGTGTCTGCATCGTGAACATCTACATGGGCGACCCAGTAGGCTTTGGCCATGATCTTCCCCTTTTTGTGATAGGCGGGCCTGCGTCAGACGAGACGCGAGTTTTCCTTAGCAGCCTTCACGAAATCGGCAAAGAGCGGGTGCGGTGCGAACGGCTTCGACTTCAGTTCGGGGTGGAATTGCACGCCAATGAACCAAGGATGATCTTTCACCTCGACAATCTCTGGCAGGCGGCCGTCTGGGGACATACCTGAGAAGACCAGACCCTGTTCTTCCAGCTTATCCTTGTATTTGATGTCCACTTCGTAGCGGTGGCGATGACGTTCTTCGATCGTGTTGGAGCCATAAACCGCTGCAACTTTTGATCCCTCGTTCAGTACGGCATCATATGCTCCAAGCCGCATGGTGCCGCCCTTGTCATCGGTCGCTTTGCGCTGGACCTTGTGATTGCCCTGCACCCATTCCTTCAGGTGATAGACAACGGGCGTAAACCGTTTTTTGCCTGCCTCATGGTCGAATTCCTCGGATCCGGCATCCCCAAGTCCCGCTAGATTGCGCGCAGCTTCGATGACCGCCATTTGCATGCCAAGACAAATGCCTAGATAGGGAATATTGTGCTCGCGCGCGAACTGGGCCGCCTTGATCTTGCCCTCTGTGCCACGCTCGCCGAAGCCACCGGGCACAAGAATGGCGTGGAAGCCCTCCAGATGCGCGCCAGCGTCCTCACGCTCGAAAATTTCGGCATCGACCCATTCGATCTTAACCTTCACCCGGTTGGCCATACCGCCATGTGTCAGGGCTTCGGCGATGGATTTATAGGCGTCTTCCAACTGGGTGTATTTGCCCACAATGGCGACACGCACCTCACCTTCGGGGTTGTGGATGCGATCTGATACGTCTTCCCACCGGGCCAATTGAGGCTGCGGTGCCGGCGCAATGCCGAATGCGTCAAGAACCGCCTGATCGAGACCTTCGCGATGGTAAGCTAAGGGCGCATCATAGATGGTCGATAGATCCTGCGCCGCAATCACGCTGTCTGGACGGACGTTGCAGAAAAGTGCGAGCTTCTCCCGTTCCTTCTCCGGAATTGGACCTTCAGAGCGGCAGACCAGCACATCCGGCGCTATCCCGATGGACCGCAATTCCTTGACGGAGTGCTGAGTGGGTTTTGTTTTCAATTCGCCCGACGCAGCGATGTAGGGCAGCAATGTCAAATGCATGAAGATGCACTGGCCGCGGGGTTTGTCCTGACTGAACTGACGGATCGCTTCGAAAAACGGCAGGCCCTCAATGTCACCTACAGTGCCGCCAATCTCGCACAGCATGAAATCGACTTCGTCCTCGCCGATCGAGATGAAGTCTTTGATTTCGTTTGTCACGTGGGGGATCACCTGAATGGTCTTGCCCAGATAGTCGCCGCGTCGTTCCTTTTCGAGCACATTGGAATAGACCCGCCCTGAACTGATCGAATCTGTCATGCGGGCCGCGACACCGGTGAACCGCTCGTAGTGGCCTAAATCCAGATCAGTTTCGGCCCCGTCATCGGTGACAAATACTTCGCCGTGCTCGAATGGGCTCATGGTTCCGGGGTCAACGTTGAGATAGGGGTCGAGTTTCCTGAGCCGCACAGTATAGCCACGTGCCTGCAACAACGCACCAAGCGCCGCAGACGCCAGACCCTTGCCCAACGAAGACACGACGCCACCAGTGATAAATATGAATCGTGCCATGCTGATGTGACCCCGTGTCCCTAGATTTTCTTGGTGCAGAGAGGTCAAATCAACCTCTACCCACGGGAGTTAAGACATAACGGATTCGTCAGCGTCCCGCAACTGGTTGCGCTACATAATGTAGGAGGCCAGTCGTAAGCCCCCAGTTTTAGTGGAAATTATTGACGTGGACGATCAATCGTCAGCGCGGGGCGGCACCAGCGGTGCGTCACCGATTGTGGGCGGCAACAGATTGTCATCTGCAGGCACCGTCGTCGTTGGAGGCGGTGTCAAATCTGTGCCGTCCAGAACCGATCCGCCCGTCGCGTTGCGCGCCGCAAGAATGGTCAAAGTGACCGAGGTGATCACAAAAGCTACGCCAAACAGCCATGTTAGCTTACCCAACGCGGAAATAGCCGGGCGGCCAGAAGTTGCACCCCCGCCGCCGCCAATACCAAGGCCGCCGCCCTCCGACCGCTGAAACAGCACAACGCCGATCAAGCAGAACGCGATGATCAGGTGGACGGTGAGAACGATATTTTCCATAAAGCGAAGGGTCCCGGAACCTTTGTATTCGGGGGTATGTAGTCGGGCGACGCTGTACGTGCAAGTCGCCATTTACGGCTTTCCCTTGACGGGACGCGCCGTTATACGAGCGCGGGTTTCATCAAAGACCGAAAGGATCTCGCGCATGGCAAATGTTGTCGTTGTCGGCGCCCAGTGGGGTGACGAGGGAAAGGGCAAGATCGTGGACTGGCTGTCCGAACGGGCGGACGTCATTGCTCGTTTCCAAGGTGGACACAATGCTGGTCACACTCTGGTCATTGACGGCGAAGTCTACAAGTTGTCCTTGCTGCCATCGGGGATTGTGCGCGGTGGCAAGCTGAGTGTCATCGGCAACGGGGTCGTGCTGGACCCATGGCACCTGAAAGATGAGATCGCCAAGCTGCAGGCACAGGGCGTCGAGATCAGCCCGGACAATCTGATGATTGCAGAAAATACACCTCTGATCTTGCCGGTTCATGGAGAACTTGATCGCGCACGGGAAAACCAGAACAGCGTGGCCAAGATCGGTACGACCGGACGGGGGATCGGGCCTGCCTACGAAGACAAGGTCGGACGTCGCGCCATTCGCGTGGCGGATCTGGCCGACCGCGAAACCCTTGAGAAACGTGTGGATCGGTTGCTTCAGCACCACGACACGTTACGACGTGGTATGGCGCTGCCCGAAGTGGATCGCGCGGCCCTCATCGCCCAACTCGAAGAAATTGCGCCGACCGTCTTGGCTTATGCAGCGCCGGTCTGGAAAGTGCTGTCTGAGAAGAGAAAAGCGGGCAAACGGATCCTTTTTGAAGGGGCGCAGGGCGCACTTTTGGACATTGATTTCGGGACCTATCCCTTCGTCACGTCCTCCAATGTAATCGCGGGCCAAGCGGCGACCGGCACGGGCGTGGGCCCTGGCGCGATTGATTTCGTCCTTGGCATCGTAAAGGCGTATACCACCCGCGTCGGCGAAGGCCCGTTTCCGGCCGAGCTTGATGATGCAGACGGGCAACGGCTTGGTGAACGAGGTCATGAGTTCGGCACCGTTACCGGTCGAAAGCGCCGTTGCGGGTGGTTTGACGCGGTTCTGGTGCGGCAGACTTGCGCCACATCGGGTGTCTCGGGGATCGCGTTTACAAAGCTGGATGTGCTGGACGGGTTCGAGGAACTGAAAATCTGTGTAGGCTACGATCTGGACGGAACACGGATTGATCATCTGCCCACCGCCGCCGATCACCAAGCCCGCTGCAAACCGATCTACGAGACCATGCCGGGCTGGTCGGAAAGCACCGAAGGCGCACGCAGTTGGGCGGACCTGCCTGCCGAGGCGATCAAATACGTGCGACGTGTTGAGGAATTGATCGAGTGTCCGGTTGCCCTACTTTCGACCTCACCAGAGCGGGAAGACACGATCCTCGTGACCGATCCGTTCGCTGACTGAGGAGATGGGAATGGCGCTCGGATACAAAGCCCGCAAACGCTTGTCACTGCTGGTGCTCGTCGTGGGCCTACCGCTTTATATTGTGGCCGCGGTCAGTTTGGTCGGGCTGCTGGATCGGCCAAGCTTCATCGTTGAGCTGATCATCTACGTCGCGCTCGGCATCGTCTGGGCTCTGCCCTTCAAGTTCTTGTTCAAAGGGGTAGGGCAGCCGGATCCCGATGCCGAAAACGATACCCGCTAGATAATAGTCAACCGCTGTAGAAGCGGGACTTCTTGGACAGGGTAAAGCGGCCTTCCTGCCCCTTAACGATCCGGCCTTCGCGCAGGATCGAGCCAAAGGCCCTGAGGCCAGCCTCCCGCGTGATATTGCCACCCGCCGAGATCGACGCCGCTTTGCGCATCAGCATTGGCCGGGTGAACTCGGGCGTATCTTCGACGAAGGTGAAATGCGCTGCTGCGGCCTCGACCAGATCAGGCATTTCCAGTGCGTCTTTCTCTTTTACGTAGTCCTCAAAGCTTGGGCGATCCTCGATCTGACGCACCTGCTCCTTCTCATAGGTCTTGTCGTGCGACATTGCCGCATAGTCTTCGGCATCCTCCTGCATCACCAGTTCGGATCTCGTAAGTCGACGTGGCTTGCCCTCAGCATCGAATGGCCCGCGACGCTTCGCCTCTTCTTCATCAATGCGCAGCTCGTTCAAGAGCATCAGCGGTTCTGGTCGGTCCGTTTTTTGTCCACCTTCGACATCAGGGCGACCGGGTCGGACAACCCGCGCAAGATCATCGCGATACTGGCTGATTTCACGCTCTTCCTTTTGCGCGGCCTCATCTACGATACTGGCGTCTGCCTTTGTCGCGGCAACGGCTGCCTTGAGGTGGGCGATAGAGGCGCGGCGCACGCTGCTGTCGCTTTCGCCAAGGCGAGAACTTGTCACATCCATCAACCGCTCAACGGCGACGTCCTCGTCCGCCGCGGTCAAGGCTTTCCGGCGCAGCAAGCGAGAGGCGCGAACATTTTCGACCTCGTGATCTTCTTCAGGGTCGTCCTCCGCTTCCTCTGCGGCCAGAGGCGCGTCCGGCTCAACCGCTTTTTCCGGTTCACCTGTGATGGCGTCCTCTTCCAAGGTCGGTAGGTCATCTATGGGTTCGACGTCCGGCGCAGAGTTCTCAGGAACGTCCACAAGTTCAGCAACGTCATCGGTATCGCTGAAAATCGAAGTGCCTTCAGAGTCGCTGACCGAAGGGAGATCATCCTCCGCCTCGCCTTGTTCTTCCAGCGTAGCTTCTACGCCTTCATTGCCATCAATGGCGGGGCCTTCGGCGTCTTCGAGGAGGCGTTGAAGGTCGCTTTCCTCGTCTGCGGAAAGCTTTTCAGGTCGCTCGGCATCTAAGGCGTCCTCTTCGGCCGGATCAGAAAGATCTTCCTGCGAAATGCGTTCCACAACGATAGAAGGCTCATCGCTCTTTTTATCTGCAGGTTCTTCAGCGACAGGATCAGTTTCGACCGTCAACTCACCGTGCTCAATGCTTTCGGCATCCCACGGTGCGGTCTGCACGCCGCCATCCATGAAAATATTGTCGCGCAGGGCAGACTGCGCGGCTGTCTGATCGCCCGCGTGCTCATCTTCGCTGTAACTCAGCTTGGCATCCGGGGTATCGCTTTGACCGCCATCAACGCTGGCGCGGATGCGCGCAAGCTTGGCTGCGACCGAATTTTCGTTCTCTGGTCTTGGATCCCGAAGCACAGCTTGCTTCTCCGGGGCTTTCGCGTCTGGCAGGTCTAGCGTCATCGGCATCGCAGGGGGCGGAAGCTCTTCGGGGCTGCGCGTCTGCCGCAACACCACGGAATTGTCGTCGTTGGATGTGACGCTCACCCGCTGCTGAATGGTCTGTTCTGCAATCCGGTGCAGCATCTCGGTGTCTGGCTGTGGTGGCTCGGCCCCGAAAAACCGGTCGCCAGCTGCAAGATCGCGGAAATACTCTGCGATCGCCTTCATGGTCGAGAACGGATCGTCAAACCCTTCTAGCGTACAGGAAAATGTCCCGTAGGATACAGTAAGGATCTTGTTCTCGTTAACCATGAAACTCTCGCTTGTTGTCTTTCGACCTCTAGAGATTTATCACCCAGTATTTCGCAAACCCAGCCAAAAACAGTTAACGAAATGTGCTTTCACGGGAAAATCGGCGGTGATTGGGCTTCGCAGGGTCGATAATATTAATATGTATGACAAAATTGTTCAGACGGACATGTTTTTGACACTTTTGGGTGGCGCGCCAACACAATCTTGCCATGTCCAGCAGGTGATTGACATTGCCCCGATTCTCGTCGCCGCCGACGGTGGCGCGGACACGGCCTTGAAGGCGGGGCATACGCCGCGTGCGGTTATCGGCGATATGGACTCAATTTCGCCTGATGCAAAACTTAAAATTCCGTCGGAAGCCCTTCATTTTATTGCCGAGCAGGACAGCACAGATTTCGAGAAATGCCTTCGGCGCATCACGGCGCCGCTGATCTTGGCTGTGGGCTTCACAGGCGCGCGGCTGGACCATGAATTGGCGGTATGTACCGCCTTAGTGCGACATCCGGAACAGACCTGCGTGTTGGTGGGTGACACTGATATTTGTTTTTTGGCGCCGCTGACCTTCGAGATCGATTTACCCATGGGAACAAGGTTTTCGTTGTTTCCGATGGGGCAGGTGAAAGGGCAGGGCGAGGGCCTAAAATACGACATCACCGGGTTGTCTTTTGCCCCATGGTCGCAAATCGGAACGTCAAACGAGACCACCGGCCTAGTCAAGCTTTCATTCGATCAGCGCTTCATGTTGGTTCTGTTGCCGCGCGCGTATCTTGGCGCTGTCATCAAGGCTCTCGTACCTGATGCGATCCCATGAGGTTCATTTATGTTAACGGTTTTGCCTCTCGAACCCGCCGTGCGAATATGCCAAGAGAACGCCACAGAAACCCGGAGCGGATGCCATGACTGCAGATCTATCGCCCATTGACCGCGCCAAGTTTGTCGCTGCCAAGCGCGCGGTCGAATATGTGGAGGACGGGATGCGCGTCGGTTTGGGAACAGGCTCGACCGCTGCATGGATGGTGAAGTGTCTGGGTGAGCTGGTGCGCGATGAAGGTCTGAAATTCACAGGTGTTGCGACATCGAAGCGGACGGCGGAGCTGGCCCAACAGGTGGGCGTTCCAATTGTGACGCTGGACGAGGCCCGCTGGCTGGACCTTACCATTGATGGTGCGGATGAGTATGATCACAATCTGCATCTGATCAAAGGCGGCGGCGGTGCACTTTTGCAAGAAAAGATCGTGGCCACGGCGTCCGATCAGATGATCGTCATCGCCGATATCTCGAAACAGGTAGAGGCGTTGGGTGCCTTCCCATTGCCCGTCGAAATATTGAAGTTTGGATGGCAGACGACCAAGGCGTTGGTGGAAGAAACGCTCGTCAGCTTAGACGTGTTGGGTCAGACGACGTCGCTGCGGATGAACCGCGATGAGCCGTACATTACGGATGAGGGCAACTACATCCTAGATCTGCATTTGCGTCGCATCGGGAATCCGCGGCAGCTAAGCCTTGTTCTGAATCAGATCCCGGGGGTGGTGGAGAATGGCTTATTCATCGACATTTGCGACATCGTGATCATCGGAAATGGTGATGGCTCCGTTGAGGTCCGCGATATCAACAGTGGAACGGTGGAACATGAGCAGGTCGATGTTGGCGAAACGGACAATCTGTTTGCCGATATCATTGACTGACCAGTGACCGAAACGCGCCTTTTCAGCAAGGAATGAAAGATATGAGTTTCGACTATGACCTTTTCGTCATCGGCGGCGGATCGGGTGGTGTGCGGGCGGCACGTGTTGCAGCTGCGACGGGTGCGAAAGTTGCTTTGGCCGAGGAACGTCGTCTGGGTGGTACCTGCGTTATCCGCGGCTGTGTTCCCAAGAAGCTGATGGTGTTTGCATCTGAATATCGTGACCGAATGCAAGAGGCCAAGGACTATGGATGGTCCGTTGAGGTCGGCGATTTCGAGTGGGGTGGTTTTCATTCACATCTTCGATCAGAGCTTGAGCGATTGGAAGGCGTGTATCGTGATCTACTGAAAAGCTCGGATGTCGAAATCTTTGACACACGCGCGACCTTAAAGGATCCGCACACGATTTCGTTGAAGGACGGCAAGGACGTCACCGCGAAACATATCCTGATCGCAACAGGGGGGCATCCGGTCAAACCAGATATGCCCAATGCCAACCTTGGCATTGTGTCTGATGATATCTTTCATCTCAAAGAGTTGCCCAAGCGCCTTTTGATCATCGGTGGTGGTTACATTGCGTGCGAGTTCGCTTGCATCATGCATGGCTTGGGGGTCGATGTGACGCTCTATTACCGCGGGGCGCAGATCTTGCGCGGTTTCGATGACGAGGCGCGCGGGCTGATCTCTGACATGATGGGCAAGCGCGGGATCAATATTCATCTGGGCACAAACATTGTCGAGATGCGCTTGGCGGGCGACGTAGATGATACCTCACATACAGTCACGGCGTCAGATGCTTCCATGGGGCCGTCTAATCTTCAGCAGCAAGAGATGCGGACCAATGATGATGGCGGCACGGATGGTCCGATCTGGATCAAAAGCTCCAATGGGCGAGAGGCCGTTTTTGATCAGGTTCTCTTTGCGACAGGACGCACGCCGAACACGCAAGACTTAGGCCTTGAGAATACAGAGATTGAGGTTGGTCGCCGCAGCGAGATCATCGTAGACGAATATTCTCAGACCGCGCAGCCATCTGTTTATGCAATCGGGGATGTGACCAACCGGGTCAATCTGACCCCGGTTGCGATCCGGGAAGGGATGGCTTTTGTCGAGACCGTGTTTAAAGGTAATCCGACACCTGTTGATCACGACCTGATCCCGTCGGCCGTTTTCACGCAGCCGGAGCTTGGCACCATAGGAATGACTGAGGAAGATGCGCGCGAGCAGGAGCCCGTCGATATCTACTGTACCTCATTTCGCCCTATGCAAGGTGCTTTCATCGGTCGAGAGGATCGCGTTTTGATGAAACTCATCGTAAGTAAGGAGACGGACAAGGTCTTGGGCTGTCATATTGTAGCGCCGGGGGCAGGGGAAATGATCCAGCTTGCGGGCGTGGCAGTAAAAATGGGGGCGACGAAAGCGCAATTCGATCAGGTCTGCGCGGTTCATCCGACGATGTCCGAAGAAATGGTGACAATGAAAACGCCGATGCGCAGCGCCTGACACAGGTTGGTGTGTTTGCTTGAATTGAAGGGGTTGCACCCCAATTAGTGAGCAGAGCAAAAACAAGAGTAGTTTAGAAGGGGAATGTACTGGATGGCCGGTAATAATGGCGGACCTTGGGGCGGCGGAAACCGCGGAAATGACGGGAACCGTGGCGGTGATGACCGCGGCGGAAACCGCAACAACGGTGGCGGACGCGGGCCAGGTGGTGACGGGCCGCAAATTCCTGAGATTGATGAACTGATGAAAAAGGGCCAAGAGCAGCTTCGGGTGCTCATGGGTGGCCGTGGCGGTCGGTCCAATGGTACGGGCGACGGCGGCGACGGCGGTGGCGGCTTTTCCCGCACAACCTGGGTCATGGGTGGTCTCGTTTTGGTCGCGATCTGGGCGTTTAACTCGTTCTATACCGTGCGTCCGGAGGAACAGTCCGTTGAACTTTTTCTGGGCGAGTATTCCTCGACCGGCAATCCTGGTCTGAACTTCGCGCCGTGGCCGTTGGTCACCGCCGAAGTCATCCCAGTGACCCGCGAACAAACCGAAGATATTGGCGTTGGAAGTCGTGCTGATAGTGGCTTGATGCTGACCACGGACGAGAACATCGTCGACATTGATTTCCAGGTTGTCTGGAACATCAATGATCCCGCGAAATTCCTGTTCAACCTAGCCGAGCCGGAACAGACGATCCGCGCTGTATCTGAGTCCGCCATGCGTGAGGTGATTGCGCGCTCGGAACTGGCCCCGATTTTGAACCGGGATCGTCAGGCGATTGCCGATACCGCACAACAACTCATCCAAGGTACGATGGATCAGTATGATGCCGGTGTGAATATCGTGCGTCTCAACCTGGACAAAGCGGATCCGCCGCCCGATGTAATCAACAGCTTCCGTGAAGTTCAGGCCGCTGAACAGGAACGGGACCGGTTGCAGCGTCAGGCTGATGCCTATGCCAACCGCGTGTTGGCTGGCGCACGTGGTGAGGCAGCGCAGCGTCTGGAAGAGGCGGAAGCGTATCGCGCACAACAGGTCAATCAGGCCGAAGGTGAGGCAAGCCGCTTCCTCGCAGTCTTGAACGAATACCGCAAAGCGCCCGAAGTAACGCGCAAGCGTTTGTGGCTTGAGACGATCGAACGCGTCTACGGCGATGCGGACAAGATCATTCTGGACAGCGCCGCTGACGGATCGGGATCTGGCGTTGTGCCATACCTGCCACTCAATGAATTGCGTCGCTCTAACCCAGCGGCCGCTGAAACGGGGACAAACAACTGATGAACAAGGGTCTCGTACTGTTGATTGCTGTCGGTGTGGTCATCATGATTGCACTGTCATCTCTCTTTATCGTCGACGAGCGTGAAAAGGCGCTTGTCCTCCAGTTTGGTCAAATCAAGGCTGTGAAAGAAGATCCAGGTCTTGGTTTCAAGATCCCGCTTATCCAAGAAGTCGTGCGTTATGATGACCGGATCCGCGCCCTTGATACGCCTGCGACCGAGGTCACACCATCGGATGACCGTCGTCTGGTTGTCGATGCGTTTGCCCGCTACCGGATTTCTGACGTCGTGCAGTTCCGACAAGCGGTCGGCGTCGGCGGTCTGCGGGCGGCAGAGGATCGTCTGGAAGGCATTCTCAATCCTGTGATCCGGGAAGTTCTGGGTTCGGAAGGAGTAACCTCGAACACCATTCTGTCGGCAGACCGTGCAACGTTGATGGCGCGTATCACAACGCAGGCGCGGGCTCGTGCGCGTCCTCTGGGGCTGGAAGTGGTCGATGTGCGGCTGAAGCAAACGAACCTTCCGGAACAAAACCTTGAGGCGACCTTCTCCCGGATGCGGGCTGAACGGGAACGGGAAGCTGCGGACGAGATTGCACGGGGTGAAGAAGCCGCCCAACGTGTGCGCGCCCAAGCGGACCGGACAGTGGTTGAATTGGTGTCGGAAGCCCAGAAGGATGCTGACATTATCCGTGGTGAATCGGATGCGCGTCGGAATGCAATCTTCGCGGAAGCCTTCGGTCAGGACGAAGAGTTCTTTGAATTCCGTCGCTCCCTCGACGCGTATGAACGCGCTATTCAGGGACGCAACTCGACGCTTGTGATCAATCCTGACGATGCGTTCTTCGACTATTTGAAGTCAGACACCGGACGGAACTAAAGAATGATCAGCCATATCGCGTTGGCGATCGGCTTGGTGTTGGTTGTAGAGGGGCTGGTGATTGCACTGGCCCCTTCGCGTTTGGAGGACCTGTTGCGCGCATTGGCGCAAATTCCACCCGAAACGCGGCGCATGCTGGGGCTGGCGGCCATTACATTTGGGACAATTCTGGTCTGGCTCGCCAAATCCGCTTTCACGGCAGGCGCGTAGCGATGGTGCAGAAAGCTCTATGTCATAGGCTGCCGCACTGTCACAATGCTCACCACATCTTTACGCCAAGTGCTCAGTGAAACGAGCTACAAATATTGCAACTGAGCAAAAATGCCTCACATTTGTCCTGCAACTCAGGCGCCATTGGCGGGGCGTTTGGATCTGACAGGAAATAACAAGAGTAGACATGATGATGAAGGAGAGTGCCGTGACAGCACAAATCATGACACAGCCGGATAGATCGCGAAGCATCTTGCGCGCTATCTCCGCGCTGGTTCTGGGGCTTGCGTTCATGCTGGCTCACACAATCGCCGCACAGGCGAAGATGCCGGAAAGCTTCGCGGACCTGGCCGAAAGTGTCAGCCCGTCCGTCGTGAACATCACGACCTCAACAACAGTCGCCGGCGTCGACAGCGGACCACGTCCGATCGTGCCGGAAGGTAGCCCGCTGGAAGACTTCTTTCAGGACTTCCTCGACCGGCAACGGGAAGGTCAGCGCCCCCGCAGATCGTCAGCTCTGGGGTCGGGCTTCGTGATTTCCGAGGACGGCTTCATCGTGACGAACAACCACGTCATCGACAAAGCGGACGAGATTGAGATCGAATTCTTCTCCGGCGAACGTCTGGACGCAACCGTGATCGGCACAGACCCCAAGACAGACATCGCGCTTCTGAAGGTTGAAAGCGACACGCCCCTGCCATTCGTTCCGTTTGGTGACAGCGATGCCGCCCGCGTCGGTGATTGGGTAATGGCCGTTGGTAACCCGCTGGGCCAGGGGTTCTCGGTATCCGCTGGCATTATCTCCGCGAGGGAGCGTGCTTTGAGCGGATCCTATGATGACTTCATCCAGACCGACGCTGCGATCAACCGGGGGAACTCCGGTGGTCCGCTCTTTAATGTCGAAGGCGAAGTGATTGGTGTAAACACTGCGATCTTGTCCCCGACAGGTGGGTCCATCGGCATCGGTTTCGCGATGTCTTCCGAAGTCGTGACCCGCGTGATCGACCAACTGCAGGAGTTCGGCGAAACCCGCCGTGGTTGGCTTGGTGTTCGTATCCAAGACGTCACCGATGATGTGGCGGAGGCTCTTGGTCTTGCCGCTGCTGCAGGGGCGCTTGTGACGGATGTTCCCGAAGGCCCATCGAAAGAAGCAGGCCTTGAGGCTGGCGATGTTATCACGACGTTTGATGGTAAGGATGTGACCGATACCCGTGAGCTTGTGCGCTTGGTCGGTAACACAACCGTTGGCAAGGCGGTCCGGGTGATCGTCGTCCGTGAGGGTGAGACCGAAACACTTTTGGTGACCTTGGGCCGCCGCGAAGAGGCGGAAAACACCGCAGTTCCAGCTGCTGTTCAGCAGTCTGATCCGGCCGAGACAGAGCTTCTGGGTATGACGGTTGCTGCGCTCAATGACGAGCTGCGCGAGCAACTTGGATTGGACGAAGACCAGAGCGGTTTGGTGGTCGTGAATGTCGAGGAAGATAGCGACGCCTACGGCAAAGGTCTGCGCGCCGGTGATCTGATCGTCGAAGCGGGCCAGCAAAAAATCGAGGATCTGTCCGATCTGGAGTCTCGCGTCGAAGACGCAAGAGAGGCCGGGCGCAAGTCGTTCCTCATGCTGATCCGTCGGGACGGCGATCCACGTTTTGTAGCGCTGAGCCTTGAAGAAGAGTAAGCGATCTCGAACTAAGAATGAAAAAGGCGTCCTGCGGGGCGCCTTTTTTCTTTGTTGGACCACGGTTAAGGCGCATCGATACCAGCTTAGGCTGGCAAATGCCGGGCTGCTGCACTAAATGCGGATGAGCACAGTTTGAAGACAGGACAGCACCTATGGCGAAGATCACCTATATCGAGTTCAACGGGACAGAGCATGTGGTCGATGTGGCCAACGGTCTGAGCGTCATGGAAGGCGCCCGGGACAATAACATTCCCGGCATCGAAGCTGATTGTGGTGGCGCGTGTGCCTGCTCGACCTGTCATGTCTATGTGGATCAGTCATGGGTCGGAAAGTTGCCCGAAAAGGACTCAATGGAAGAGGATATGCTGGACTTCGCGTATCAGCCTGATCCCGAACTGTCCCGCCTGACCTGTCAGTTGAAAGTCACGGATGATCTGGACGGGCTCGTCGTGCGGATGCCTGAAAAGCAGATTTGATCCGGGCTTGTGTCTTGGCGGGGGTCCTCGCGGGCCCGCTGAACGCGCAGGATATCGCGTCCGCCACATACACGGAACCAACCACCCGCTATGCACACGGCGTCCTTGGGGATGCCATCGAGTGGGGCACGCTTCAGATAACGCTGGATGACGGGACCACGCGACAGTTCGTGCTCCCACAGGATCGGGTGTTCGAAGACGTAGCGCCCCGTGTCGCCGATCTCGATCATGATGGTCGGTTGGAGGTTCTGGTGGTGGAGACGCAGGCGGCCCTAGGCGCGCAGTTCGCCGTCTATGGTCCCGAGGGCAAGATAACTGCGACGCCTCATATCGGCCGCAGCAATCGCTGGCTGGCGCCCGTTGGGGCGGCAGATCTGGACGGTGATGGCCGCATTGAGATCGCCTATATTGACCGGCCGCATCTGGCCAAAACTCTGCGGATCTGGCGCTACGAAGATCAGATGCTTTCACCTGTTGCCGATGTGGCTGGCTTGACCAACCACCGCATCGGGGAGCCGGATATCGCAGGCGGCATCAGGGACTGCGGGGGTGGACCTGAGATGATTACGGCTTCTCAGGATTGGCGGTTTGTCATGCGCACGCTGTACGCGGACGGGACATGGGCGTCAGAAGCGCTGTTTTCCCATGTAGATCGAAGCTCCTTTGATCGCGCCATGGCCTGCAATTAATGTGACGCGCTAGTCGCCTAGGGCGCGCCAGCCGATATCTTTCCGATAGAAGCCCTCAGGCCAGTCGATCTGTCGCGTCATTTCATAGGCTTTGTCCCGTGCTTCGCTCAGCGTTTCAGCCCGCGCGGTAACATTCAAGACGCGTCCACCTGTTGCAACGATCTGTCCGTCTTTCAGAGCGGTTCCAGCGTGAAACGTCATCGCTTTGCTGTCTTCCGGTAATTCATCCAGACCGCGAATGGCGCTGCCTTTTTCATAGCTGCCCGGATACCCGTCAGTCGCCATAACGATAGTGATCGCGTGGTCTTCTGCCCAGTGAACGGGGCGTCCCGCCAAACGGCCTTCAGCGCAGGCATGCATCAGATCCAGCGCCTGAGCCCCCAGACGCATCATCAGCACCTGACATTCTGGATCGCCAAAGCGGACGTTGTATTCCACAAGGCGCGGCTGGCCGTCTTTGATCATAAGACCTGCATAGAGAACCCCCTGATAGGGCGTGCCGCGGCGGGCCATCTCATCAACACAGGGCTGGATGATCTCTGACAAGGCACGGGCCGCGCTGGCATCGGTCAGAACCGGGGCAGGGCTGTATGCGCCCATGCCGCCGGTGTTTGGCCCAGCATCGCCGTCATAAGCACGTTTATGATCTTGCGCGGTGCCGATGGGTAGGACGTCAGTGCCGTCGCAGAGTACGAAGAACGAGGCCTCTTCCCCGTCCATGAACTCTTCAATGACCACTTCTGCGCCTGCCTCGCCAAAGGCGCCGCCTAGCATATCCTGAACGGCAGTGATGGCCTCGTCCTCGGTCATCGCGACCACGACCCCTTTGCCTGCCGCCAGTCCATCGGCTTTGATTACGATCGGCGCGCCCTGATCTTCTATGTAGGCGGTTGCGGCAGCCGCATCCGTGAACCGCGCGTAGCCTGCGGTCGGGGCGCCTGCGGCGTCGCAGATTTCCTTGGTGAAAGCTTTCGAGGCCTCAAGCCTCGCAGCGGCGGCAGATGGTCCGAAAGTCAGGATGTCTGCGGCTCGCAGGGCGTCTGCCACACCGGCGGCCAGCGGTGCCTCCGGGCCGACGATGACGAAGTCGATGGACTGCGCCACCGCAAACTCCACAACCGCAGATGGGTCCTCGATATCAAAAGCGGCGCATTCGGCGATGGACGTCAACCCGGCATTGCCCGGCGCCACGATCAAGCGGTCGCATTTCGGGTTCTGCTTTACCGCCCATGCCAAACTGTGCTCACGACCGCCGCCGCCCAGGATCAAGATGTTCATCGCTGCTTCCCCTCTGCTTGGCCGCGTTCTAAGCTGGCGTCAAAGCCATCACAAGGGCAGAGCAGATGGACCTCATCGAAGACGACGCACCTGGCCGCAACGAGCCGGAATTCACAGTCTCCGAAATATCGGGCGCCGTGAAACGCACCATTGAGGGCGAGTTCGGACGGGTCCGTGTGAAAGGTGAGTGTGGCCGCGTGATGATTGCCCGCTCGGGTCATGTCTATTTGGACCTGAAGGATGACCGCGCCGTCTTGTCATCGGTCATCTGGAAAGGGCAGGCGGCCCGCCTTGCGGTTCAACCCGAAGAGGGGATGGAGGTTGTGGCCGTCGGGCGTCTGACCACGTTCCCCGGCCAGTCACGCTATCAGATGGTGATCGAAGACATCCGACCCGCGGGTGTTGGCGCGCTGATGGCGATGCTTGAAAAGCGGAAAAAAGTTCTGGAAGCAGAGGGGCTCTTTGCTGCCGAACGCAAGAAGCCGATCCCGTTTCTGCCCGATGTCATCGGTGTCGTCACCTCTCCGCAAGGGGCGGTGATACGTGACATTTTGCATCGCCTTCGCGACCGGTTTCCCCGCAAGGTCCTGATTTGGCCCGTGGCAGTACAGGGCGAGGCATGTGCGCCTCAGGTGACAGCCGCCATCCAGGGCTTCAATGCGCTTGAACAGGGCGGTGCTGTGCCCAGACCCGACCTGATCATCGTCGCGCGGGGCGGCGGATCCATCGAAGATTTGTGGGGCTTTAATGAGGAAAACGTGGCCCGCGCCGCTGCGGCCTCGGAAATCCCGTTGATCTCCGCCGTGGGGCACGAGACAGATACGACGTTGATCGACTACGTGTCGGACAGGCGTGCGCCGACACCCACGGCGGCAGCGGAAATGGCCGTGCCCGTCCGTCTTGAGCTGCTCTCGACGTTGGATAGCTATGACAGTCGTCTGACCCGTGCGTTGGCGACGATGATACAGAATAAAGGACAACGGCTGCGCGATATGGCGCGGGCTTTGCCCCGTCCGGATGAGTTGACACAAAACGCCGCTCAGCGATTGGACGCCGCCGCTGTGCGGTTGCCAACGGCCTTGCGCGCTGCGACCCAGACCCGACGCGTTGCGTTGGAGCGGGCCGCTGCCCCGCTGCGTCCCAATCTTCTGCGTCAGAAAACCAGTCAAATGGCAGACCGGCTCAGCAGAATATCCGATGGCTTGAACCGCGCCCTGACCACTCGGGTCGAGCGGGAACATGGCAGGCTTGATCGGATGTCTGCAGGCTTGGTGCCACACCGGCTGAGGCAGGACCTTGCGTCACAAGCTGACCGCATGGCCCGTACCAATCGCGCATTCAACGCGGCAGCGCGCGCGCAGTTGAACACTTGGACGAGAGATCTGACGCGTCTCGACCAGTTGCGCGAAACGCTTGGGTATCAAGCCACATTGGATCGAGGCTACGCTGTGATCTGGTCCGATGAGAAAGTGGTCACCACCAAGAAAGCAGCCAAGGCGGCGAAGGCGCTCGAAATTCAGTTCAAGGACGGACGATTTACGCCGACCACAATTCCCCGAAAAGCCAAAGCCGCGTCAAAGCCACCCAGCCAAGGATCCCTCTTTGACGAATGAGATCAACCTGCGGGCGTATAGCTTACGCCGACACCTGGACCGGGACAGGACAGCGGCTGGGTGTCCTGTCCTACAACTGTCAGATCATTGACAGGATTGTCGCCAACCACGCGCGCCGATTTGGTGTCTCCTGTCTTGAAAAAGTACCAGCATTGGGCGCCTGCCTGTCCATCGTAAACAAAGCAAATCTCGTCCTGCGCCGCGTACCAGATGCCACGCTGGCACGTGCCGTCCAGAAAGGTCCAGATCACCTTGCGCCCGCCCAGATATTGCTCCGCGCCGTAAGGTGCGCCCCGGCGATTGAAATAAAGCGTGCTGCCCGATGTGAATGCCTCGAACTCGGACGGTGAGATCAGATCAAGATCGTCGGTCGCAGCCGCAGGCGTGGCCAAAAGGGCGAGGGCAATATAGGATACTTTCATGAATTTTGTATCTCAGACACCAGCTGTGAAATCCACCCTTGGGCCCTGTCTCTGACGCCTATCGGCGAAATGCGTGTCAAATTTGAACGCAACTTGCGCGGTTCTGTCGGAATAGGTCGCATTTGCATCTGTCTGAGGTTCCGACCGGGGTGTAGTTTCCGCTCATGAGGTAGGAGGTTCCGCAGTGGCGCTTGATCACAACGACAAATCCAAAGCCGGTGTCTGGAAATCTGGGCGCGGCAAGGGGCGTGCGACCCCGAAGGGACGCCAGCTTGATGATCAGGCGTGGGACGAGGTGCGCATTTTGCTGGGAGACAGGTCCCTTGCGCGCGATCTGTTGATCGAACACCTGCATCTGATCCAAGACAAGTACGGGCATCTGAGCGCGGCACATTTGCGGGCCTTGGCGGAAGAAATGCGCCTCAGCCAAGCGGAAGTCTACGAGGTTGCCACCTTCTACGCTCATTTTGATGTCGTCCGCGAAGACGAGGTGCCGCCACCCGCTTTGACGATCCGGGTCTGCGACTCCCTATCTTGCGAGTTGGCAGGCGCACAGGCGCTGAAATCGGCATTGGAAGACGGGTTCGATCCGGCTGAGGTGCGGGTTGTCCGGGCGCCTTGCATGGGCCGATGTGACACCGCCCCGACGCTTGAGATTGGTCACAACCATATCGACCACGCCACACCCGCTATGGTGCGGGATGCAATCAACACCGGTGACATACACCCGCATATTCCGGACTATCAGACCTTCGATGCCTATAGCGCGGCGGGCGGCTACGACACCCTGAAGGAGCTAAGGCGAAGTGGCGATTGGGAAGATGTCCAGCAAAAAGTTTTGGACAGCGGTTTGCGCGGTTTGGGCGGGGCAGGATTTCCGTCCGGCAAAAAGTGGGGTTTTGTGCGCGGCAATCCGGGTCCGCGCTATCTGGCTGTAAACGGCGACGAGGGCGAGCCGGGAACCTTCAAGGATCGGTACTATCTCGAACGCACGCCACATCTATTTTTGGAAGGTATGCTGATCGCCGCTTGGGCGGTCGAGGCGCACCGCTGCTACGTTTACATGCGCGACGAATACCCAGCTGTTCTGGAAATTTTGAGGCGCGAAATCAAAGCTTTGGAGGTCGCAGCTCTTGTAGAGCCGGGCTATGTGGAACTGCGGCGTGGGGCAGGTGCTTACATCTGCGGTGAAGAAAGTGCGATGATCGAAAGCATCGAGGGCAAGCGTGGCATTCCTCGGCATCGCCCGCCCTACGTGGCGCAGGTTGGTCTCTTCGGGAAGCCGACACTGGTCCACAATATCGAAACGCTTCATTGGGTCGCGCGGGTTTGCCGCGAAGGTCCTGAGATTTTGAGTAGCGTTGAAAAGAATGGCCGCACGGGGCTGCGCAGCTACTCTGTTTCCGGGCGGATTGCGCGGCCGGGCATTTACGTTCTGCCCGCGGGGTCCACGATCACCGATATCATCGAGGCTTCAGGTGGTATGGCTGAGGGCCATGTGTTCAAGGCCTATCAGCCGGGTGGGCCGTCTTCTGGCCTTCTGCCCGCGTCCATTGATGATGTCCCGCTTGATTTCGACAGGCTGCAACCCTTGGGCAGCTTCATCGGGTCTGCTGCGGTGGTCGTCCTCAGCGATCAAGACAGTGCAAAGGCAGCTGCATTGAATATGTTGCGGTTTTTCGAGGACGAAAGCTGCGGGCAATGTACGCCGTGTCGGGTGGGCTGTGAAAAAGCGGTCAAGCTGATGCAGGCGGATACTTGGGACCAGCCCTTGTTGGAAGAGCTCTGCACAGCGATGGCTGACGCATCCATATGTGGTCTCGGGCAGGCTGCACCGAACCCGATCCGCCTCACGATGAAGCACTTTCCCGAAGAGGTCTGATTTCCCAATCCAGCTCTTGGGCTTTTCACCCGCGCCAAGGCGTACTAGGTGAAGGTCAACGTTGATGCTTGGGGCTCCATGTCGTTTTTTCGTAAGCTAAAAGACCGTTTAACCCGCTCGTCGTCCAAAATTGACGAGGGGCTTGATGCGATCGTCGAAGATGGTGGGACGCAGGAAGAGCTTGCCCCTACGGTAACGCCTGAGGACCCGAAGCCTCAGCCCGAACCCGAAACACCGCCCAGCCCGGAGCCTCAGCCAGAGCCTGCACCGACTGAAGAGCCCGCGACGCCACCGCCGGTCGAGGAGCCGCAGACACCGGAACCGCCCGAAAGTGTGCCGCCGCTGGAAATCCCGTCTGAACCGGTCGAAGCGCCATCTGCGCCTGAGTCGATTGACCCGCCTGTGGTTCCTATCCCTTCGCCCGAGCCTATTCCGACCGAAACCGTCACAGTTGAGAGCACACCCCCTGAAAGCGCAGAGAAACCGGGCTTACTCGGCCGTTTGCTTGGACGGAAAGAGACAAAGACAGTTGTCCGGCGTGAGTTGGACGACGATATGCTCGAGCAGTTGGAAGAGCTGTTGATCAGCGCGGATATGGGCGTCGACACCGCCTTGCGTGTGACGTCGAACATGGCGGAAGGCCGGTTCGGAAAGCGCCTGTCCACGGATGAGATCAAAAACCTTCTGTCGGGCGAGATTGCGAATATCATGGAGCCCGTCGCGCGCCCCATGCCGCTTTACCCCCACAGGCCACAGGTGGTTCTGGTCGTTGGCGTCAACGGCTCCGGCAAAACGACGACCATCGGTAAGTTGGCGTCGCAATTCCGCGCGGCTGGCAAGAAGGTCGTGATTGCGGCAGGCGATACGTTCCGAGCGGCTGCTGTCGAACAGCTTCAGGTCTGGGGCGATCGGGCCGGGGTGCCTGTTCTGACGGCGCCTGAAGGTTCGGATCCCGCCTCACTGGCCTTTGACGCGATGACCAAAGCCCAGCAAGATGGGGCGGATCTGTTGATGATTGATACGGCGGGTCGTTTGCAGAACCGCTCTGATCTGATGGAAGAGCTTGCCAAAATCGTTCGCGTGATCCGTAAGAAGGACGAGACTGCACCCCACAATACACTTCTGGTTCTAGATGCAACAACGGGTCAGAACGCATTGAATCAAGTCGATATTTTCCGGCAGATCGCGGATGTATCCGGTCTTGTGATGACCAAGCTGGACGGAACGGCGAAGGGCGGCGTTCTGGTCGCGCTGGCCGATAAGTTTGGCCTACCCATCCATGCGATTGGCGTTGGCGAACAGATCGACGATCTGGCGCCGTTCGACCCAGAGGAATTTGCAAGGGCGCTGACCGGGGCCGCTGAGTGAGCGAATGGCTCATTTCGATTGCAGGAACGCCTGAGGGTGCACGGCTCGCCACACTTCTTGCTCTCACATCCGCCATTGCTCATGCGCTGTTTGGCGCCCTTCAGAAAGGCCGCCATGATCCGTGGCTGACACGCGGCGCAATTGATTTCTGGTTGATCATTATCTCTGCCCCGGTGGCCCTGTTTCTGGTCCCTTGGCCCGATGCACAAACAGCAGCATTTCTTGCGGGCGCTTTGGTCATTCATTTCTTTTACAAGCTGACAATGGCGCTGGCCTATGAACGGGCCGCCTATACGGTGGTCTACCCCGTTGTGCGCGGCACGGGTCCCTTGGTCACTGTGGCGGCCGCAGCCGTTATCTTCGGGGAGCATTTTACGGCCGTCCAATGGTCTGGTGTGGCGTGTTTGTCAGGGGGCATCCTGCTTTTGGCATTGCGCAACCTGTCAGAGGAGGAGCTTGACCCGCGCGCGCTCAAGATCGGGTTGGCATGGGCGTGTCTGGGCGGGATCCTCGTCGCAGTCTACACCACCTATGACGCCTATGCGATCCGAGCGACGCCCGATCCCTTTACGTTTCTCGCGTGGTTTTTCTTCGTTACAGCAATGGATTTCCCCGGTCTGGCCTACTGGCGATACAAGCGAGCCGCCGTGCAGCCCGATGTTGCCCCCTTGATGATGCGCGGACTTCTCGGAGCTGTGATCGCCTGGGTCAGTTTTGGCGGTGTTATGATGGCGACACGTCTCGACAAGGTCGGGGAAGCTGCGGTACTCCGCGAGACATCGACCGTCTTCGCCGCGCTGATTGGATGGTTCGTTTTGAAAGAGCGTGTCGGCCCGCGCAGGCTTGCACTGATGGCATTGATCGCGGCGGGTGCCGTCATCGTGGAAATGGGGGGCTGAATGGCCGAAAAGCAGATATCTCAAGGCCTTAAATCAGCGCTGGAACTTGGACCCGTCCTGCTGTTCTTCGTGGCGTACCTGCGTATGCGCGATCAGGTCTACACCATTGGTGGCACTGAATATTCGGGCTTTATCGTCGTGACCGCGCTGTTTGTTCCGCTGCTGCTGGCGTCGATGGCGATTGTCTGGAAACTAACCGGCAAGCTGAGCCGCATGCAGGTGCTGACCGCAGTCATGGTGATCTTCTTTGGCGCGTTGACCGTTTGGTTCAACGACGAGAAGTTCTTCAAGATAAAAACCACCATCGTCTATGGGTTCTTCGCCGCCATTCTGGGTTTGGGGTTACTTTTGCGCAAAAGCTGGCTGGAATATGTAATGGAAGACATGATGCCGCTGGAGCCCGAGGGATGGATGATCCTGACCAAGCGCCTGACGGCCATGTTCGCAGCACTTGCAATTGCAAACGAGATTGTCTGGCGAACCATGTCGACTGACACATGGGTGAAGATCGAGACCTTCGGATTTCCGGCGGCGCTGTTCGTTTTCTTTATGGCGCAGACGGGACTTTTCCAGAACCACGCCAAAGAAGAGGCCAGCGACAGCGAAAGCTGACACTGGCCTCTAAACCGTACGTATCGCATGCTAACCGATATGGAAAAGCGTGTTGAAGAGCTTCGGGTCCAGGCTGTCTGACGAGAAGGTTTCGCCCTCCGTCAGAATCGAAACCGCGTCATGAGAATGAAGCGACTCCTGATGGCTTGCGATCACGCGGAAATCTTTGATCCGCTCATCCGCCTGAAGTTGCAGACAGAAGGATCGTGCCGCGTCTTCTACGAAGATCGGGTTCGCCGCATTCAATTCTGCGAACGCCTGTTCGTCTTCGCGCTTGACCATGACCTGCGTCTCGGTGGGAACCGCGTCGCGGCACAACTCGATCAGGTCCTCGAACCACAGGCAATCGGCATCGCAATCCAGCTCAACAGACACCCGCGCGACGGAGCGCTGAGAATGCGGTGTAGCCAACTGGCTGCGCACCTGACGGGCGTGCTCGCTGAGTTCCAAAGAGCAGGGGCAGGTGGATGAATAGATGTAATCCAGATGCATGATCTTTTTTCGCACGCCATTCGCATCCACGACCTCAAGCGCGATGTCATAGTACTGAAATCCCTCCAGCCCTGATCGCAGGCTTTTGACCTTCATCGGGAAAGAAAACCGCATCTGAATGCGCGCGTCGAAACTTTCGAGATCTTCCTTGTAGGCATCCAAAGTCTGCTCAATCACCTCGAAGCTGAACCGTTCCTCGGCACGTTTGTAGAAGGTGCGCATGATACGGGACATGTTGATGCCCTTCTTCTCGGCCTCAAGTGATACGGTGCCCGTCACCGACGTCTCAAGCGTCAGGTCGCCGTTGTCGCGCGTATGGAACCGGATCGGCAGGCGAAAGTTCGAGATACCGACGTGCTGAATAAGCTGTTGTGCGCCCCGTATCAGCGATGACGGCCCATTCTGCAGATCCGGCATGGACGCCTTGTAGGCTTCGTCGACCGCAAAATCTTCGGGGTAGGCCCGTGCCAAGGCAGGATAATTCGCGACGGCGTTGCCCTGTCGCAACTGGCCAATCTGCGGATCAAGATCCGTGATCTCGGTGTCTGAAGCGCTCTGCGCCCAGTCCCTTAGCAGTTGCAGGGCTCGCTCAGCGTCATCTCGGCTGGGAAAGCGGTCAATTTCCGGCGTGTGGACGTTCATGTCAGTCCCTCCTTACGGTTCGCGCAATTCACATATGGGGCACTTTGGGCCCAAAACAAAATGAAATACGCGAAATATACGTACAAGAAGGCGTGTCAGATCATATCCAGAGCCTGCACGATGTCCGCGACAAGATCATCCGCATCTTCAAGCCCAACACTCAAACGGACGAGACCATCGGTGATCCCAAGCGCGTCCCGTTGGTCTTCGGTCAGCCGTTGGTGGGTGGTCGTCGCAGGGTGGGTAACCAGCGACTTGCTATCGCCCAGATTATTGGAAATCGAGACGATATTCAGCGCATTCAAGAACCGGAACGCGGCCTCTTTGCCTGCGGCAATGTCCAGTGCGATCACCGTTCCACCCTTCCGCATCTGCCGCGTCGCGACCTGATGTTGCGGGTGCGATGGTAAATGCGGGTAGAGCGTCTGCGCCAGGTTGGAATGGTGTTCTACGGCTTGCGCGATCTTCAAAGCTGCGTCCGCTTGCGCGCCGCATCTGAGGTGGACCGTTTCAAGACCTTTAAGCATCACCCATGCGTTGAACGGCGATAGCGATCCGCCGGTGTGTTTCAGATAGGGCTCCGCAACCTTCCGAATGAAGTCTTTCGTGCCGCAGATCACGCCGCCTAGACAACGTCCTTGGCCATCAATGTGTTTGGTGGCGGAGTAGATCACCACATCCGCGCCGTCCGCCACGGCGTTTGCGAAGACCGGCGTCGCGAAGACGTTGTCTACGATCACGATAGCGTCTTGCGCGTGCGCAATGTCCGCGACCGCTTTAAGATCAATGACTTCCAAGGTCGGATTTGCGACGGTTTCAAGGAACACAGCTTTGGTGTCTGCTCTGATAGCGTCCCTCCATTGCTGCAGATCGGTGCCGTCAACAAAAGTGACCTTAACGCCGTAGCGGGTCAGAACCTCTTCCAGGATGTAGAGACACGATCCAAACAGCGCCCGGCTGGAGACCACATGATCGCCAGCTTTCAGAAGCCCACAAAGCGCGCCATTGACCGCCGCCATGCCAGAGGCCGTGGCAAAGGCATCCTCGGTGCCTTCCAGCGCCGCGATGCGTTCCTCGAACATCCGCACTGTCGGATTGCCATATCGGGCGTAGATGAACTCGTCCGGGCCCGTTTCAATAAACCGCGCCTCGGCTTGCTCGGGGCTGTCATAGATGAACCCTTGCGTCAAAAACAGGGCCTCGGCCATTTCGCCGTACTGACTGCGCCGGGTGCCGGAGTGAACTGCCTTCGTGCGCGGGGACCAGTCTGTCATCGTCGTATCCTTCGGGCCGTGCCCAATAAAAAAGCCTCCACCGGGACAAGGGGGGAGGCTTCAGCATCCGACCTCTTTAGCGGTTTGTTTAACGTGGCCCGCAATCCGGTAACAAAGCGCCACGGGTGTCGGATACGCCCGAGCCACGCTCAGGTCAAGTCGCTCGTGCCGACCGGGCAGTTCACTATCCCTTCATGTTCTGCGCCTCAACACCCCGTGAGGTGCTTGCGTCCCGGTGTTATCCGCAGGATGGTCATGGGGATTGACGTGTAACGGAGCATCCCATGACCATCGAGCTTTACTACTGGCCCACCCCGAACGGCTGGAAAATCTCAATTGCGCTTGAGGAGATGGGGCTACCCTATGAGGTCAAGCTGATCGATATAGGCGCGGGTGAACAGTTCGCGCCTGACTTTCTTGAGATTGCGCCAAACAACCGGATGCCCGGGATTGTCGATCCTGACGGCCCCGATGGCGACCCGATCTCCATCTTCGAGTCCGGCGCGATATTGCAATATCTTGCGCGCAAGACCGGTAAATTCTGCGGCGAGTCAGAGCGGGAGCGGATCGTAGTGGATCAATGGCTGATGTGGCAGATGGGGGGTGTTGGGCCTATGGCGGGGCAGGCGCACCATTTTCTGAAATACGCACCTGCAATGGATCCCCCCAATGACCTTCCCTATGCCAAGGATCGCTACAGAAATGAGACGGCGCGGCTTTATGGGGTTCTTGATCGCCAGCTCGCGAAAGGCGAGTTCGTCGCGGGCGATTTCTTTTCAATTGCGGACATGGCGATCTGGCCTTGGGCGTCCTTGTGGGAAGGACAGCAACAGACGCTTGACGACAAACCGAACCTCGCCCGTTGGCTGGACACATGTGCGGCAAGACCCGGCGTCCAGGCAGGACGCGCCGTCGCGGCCGAAAAACGATCCAATATCGAGCAGGACCGGAAAGCGCAGGAGCTTCTCTTTAAACGAAAATCCTGAGGCTCTTACCTTCTGAGCGATTGACACCGCCTGGACCGCGCGCCAAGCCTTTCGAAGATGTTTGATTTTCGACCAGTAGGATATGTCGTGGGCCTGTTGGTGGCCTGTCTTGGTGCGACGATGATCCTGCCAATGGCGCTCGACATTGTGGTGGGCAACGGCCACTGGCCTGTCTTCGCCGAGGGTGCGATCCTGACAACGGTGACGGGCGGCCTGATCGCATTGGCATCGTCAAACGGGGTGGGGCACCGGCTCACCATTCAGCAGACGTTTTTGCTCACCACAGGTGTTTGGTTGGCGCTGCCCGTTTTTGGCGCGATCCCGTTCTATCTGGGGGCGACCGAAGCGCGCTTTGTAGACGCATTCTTCGAGGCGATGTCGGGCCTGACCACGACCGGGTCCACTGTCCTGTCGGGCCTTGAGGAATTGCCAGAAGGGCTGAAGCTGTGGCGCGGCCTTCTGCAGTGGTTCGGCGGCATCGGTATCATCGTTGTCGCCATGGTGTTCCTGCCGGAACTGCGCATTGGTGGGATGCAGATATTCCGCTCGGAAGGCTTTGATACTTTTGGAAAGATCCTCCCGCGCGCAGGTGAAATCGCGCAATCTATCTCGGTCATTTATCTGGGGCTGACGATCAGTTGCGCGCTGGCCTATCTGGCGGCCGGGATGGTGCCCCTTGATGCCATTGTCCATGCCATGACGACGATTGCCACGGGTGGTTTTGCCAACACTGACGGCTCTTTCGCGCCTTACAGCTCAGCCGCTGAATACGTCGCCGCCGGGTTCATGGTCCTGTCTGCTTTGCCGTTCGTGCGCTATGTGCAACTGGTCGCAGGGACAGCCAATCCTTTGTTCCGAGACACGCAGATCCACGCGTTTCTAATCACACTTCTAATCCTTGTTCTGACGCTCACGGCTTTTCAGATGCAGGCCAATCTGGTCGCGTTTGAAACGGCTTTCCGCTCGTCGCTCTTCAACGTGGTCTCCATCCTGACAGGCACGGGCTATGCCAGCGCAGACTATGGCACTTGGGGCTCTTTCGCGGTCGCTATCTTCTTTTTCATGGGACTGATTGGGGGATGCGCTGGATCGACATCGTGCTCCATCAAGGTGTTTCGCTTTCAACTGCTTTTTGCATCAATCAAGGCGCAGATCCGGAAGATTCACTCCCCCCATGGCATGTTTCAGCCGCGCTATCAGGGCCGCCCGGTGGGGCAGGATGTCCTGAGTTCCGTCATGTCGTTCTTCGTGCTGTTCATTGTGTCATTGGGGGTTGTGTCGATCCTTCTGGGGCTGACAGGCCTGGACTTGATAACGTCAGTGTCTGGCGCGGCCACGGCCTTGGCCAATATCGGTCCGGGTCTTGGAGATCAGATTGGGCCTGCTGGCAATTTTGCAGGCCTGAACGACAGTGCAAAATGGATTCTGTGTGCGGCTATGCTGATTGGGCGTCTTGAGCTGCTGGCCGTCTACGCGATCCTGACAATTCAATTCTGGAGAGATTGATGCCATCCCCCGAGATGAAGCCGTTGGGCGCCCAGATTTCCCATATGCTTAAAGACCGCGGCATCGATGTCATCTTCGGCATTCCGGGCGTCCACAATCAGGAACTGTATCGCGGTATCGAAGAAGCGGGGCTGACCCATGTTCTGGCGCGCCATGAGCAGGGCGCTGGTTTCATGGCGGATGGTTATGCGCGCGCATCGGGCAAGCCCGGTGTGTGCTACGTGATCACCGGGCCGGGCCTGACGAACGTGATGACACCGATGGGGCAGGCCTATTCGGACAGCGTGCCTCTGTTGGTGTTATCCTCGTGCCTGAACAGGTCTGATCTGGGCATGGCCCGCGGGCGGCTGCACGAGATGAAGGACCAACGCGCGGCCGCCGAGACTGTTGCGGATTGGTCCAAGATCGCGATGGATGCGCAGACCGCTTATCAGCTCATTGACCAAGCGCTGACAGAGTTCGACAGCGCAAGACCGCGCCCCAAGCATATTCAAATTCCGATTGAAGTCCTTGAAGCGCGATCCGAGGCGCAGGGACCCCGTGGACGTGCCGCGAAGCTGTCGGGCGGGACGCTGGATGTCTCCGAAATTTCGGCGCGCTTGATCTCAGCACGACGCCCTGTTTTCGTTTTCGGCGGTGGCTGCGCGGATGGGGAAACGAGCGCGTTGGCCGGACCTGTTCTGGATGCATTTGGCGCCGCCTGTTTTCTGACCTATGCGGGGCGCGGCGTCGTCCCCTCGGCCCATCCCCTGAACTTTGGCAGTTTTCTTGCCCGACCAACCTCGGCCGAGATTTTCGGCGGCGCTGATCTGATCATCGCTGTCGGGACCACCCTGTCCGAAACTGATCTGTGGCGCGATGATCTTGGCGGCACTGCACCCCTTGTCCGCATCGACGTGGACACAGAAGTTCTGACAGATCACCACACTGCAGGAACCACCGTATACGCGGATGCGCAGGCTTTTTTTGTCCGCGCTCTTGGTTGATGCGCCTGCCACCGCTGATACCGACTGGACTGCAAACGAGGTTTCATCCGCCCGCAGCAAATGGACGGCGGAGGTGAATTCTGAGCGTCCCGGCATCCTGGCCGTCTGCGATGCATTAAAAGACGTCGCCCCGTCAGACACCATGTTCTTCTCGGATATGACCCAGTTCGCCTATGCGGCGAAGGAGGTTTATCCAATGGATTTTCCCGGGCACTGGCACCACCCTTACGGCTTTGGGACACTGGGGTACGCATTGCCTGCAGCAATCGGCGGCAAGGTTGCCCGCGGTGAGCGACCTGTCATCGCGATCGCGGGCGATTACGGTTTTCAGTACACCTTGCAAGAGCTTGGAACCGCCGTGGAGCTTCGGTTGAGCCTGCCCATAGTGATTTGGGACAACGGCAAGTTGGGGGAGATCGAAGATAGCATGGTCGCCGCGCAGATCGCGCCCAATGCAGTCGTGCAGCGCAATCCTGATTTCTGTCAGATTGCGACGGCCTACGGCGCGCGCTGTGCTGCGCCGCGAACGCTTGCTGACTTCAAATCAGCGATCTTGGATGCGCTTGCGGCCCCGGGCCCAACGGTCATTCATGTAAGATCGGACCTCGCGCAGGGCTAGTCCGGATCTACCAACAACTGACGAGGACCGTCATCGCGGAGGCCAGTTCGATCAGGTCTTCCGGGTCAATCGGCTCCTGCCGCTCTGACGCTGAGGCCGTTACGCCGTTTTCGCTGAGAAAACGCGCCACCTGATCTGCTTTCGTAGCGAACTTCGTGTCTTTCGGCAAAGCCCGCCCGGTTTCTGGCAACGGCATGAGCAAACCCGTCACCGCGCCGGTCATATCGAACACCGGTCCGCCCGTATCGCCGCTGAGGCTGTCGACGCTTAGACGCTGAATATCCTGGTCGCCGACTAACCCACGCAGGTCTTCCAATTGTCCGTAAGTCACGGTCGGGCCGCTCAGCGTGCCTTCGAAGGAATAGCCGGACACTGCGACCTCGCTGCGAAGTCGCGCGGGTTTTGTTGAGAACCGCGCATAGTCCAAGGGCGCCAGATCTTCCACCGGGGTTAGCAGTGCGAGACCGTCTTGCGCCACCGAGATCTCAGCTTCGTAAAGCGAATCCAGTGTAATCCGCTGGCACGATTGAACGGCGCTGGAATGGGTCAGAACGCGCCCCTCAGGATCCACAAAAAACCCGCTGCGGGATGTTTTGGGCCGCCTGATCTCCAGACCGGCGACCAGATCAACAGATTGCTCGTCGGCAGGATTGGGCGCCAGCACGCCATCGCGTGTGGTGAAGCTATCGCGCATAATTTGGATTACATTCGCCATTTCCAATGCCCGAGCGGGCGGGAAGGCGATTGTGAAACCTTTCACGGTCTGATTGTCGGTGCGCGCGTACGTGTAGGAATGCAGCGTTTCATTCTGTCCGGTCAGCACAAAAGACCGGCGCTTGCGTTCGCGCGCGCCCTCGAATGGCACGATCTCGAGGGTTTGCATGATCTCATAAAGACCGCCAAGCGTGGTCTCGTCCCCCGGTTGGCTGATCAGTAGAACGCGCACGCCGCTGTCCGACTTGGGGCGATAATGGGCAAATGGCGGCTCGTAACGATCAAATTCCACAAGTCCGGCAGGCAGTGTCAGGGCGATGCCGGTCACGTCATCCTCAACCGGTGTCAGATCAAGCGCAGCGACGGCCTGTCTGTAGTCTTGCAGCAAGCTGCGGCGTTGCCCTGTGGTCAAAATCCCCGTCACCTCGACCGAGTTCGTTGCTTGCCACTCCGCCATGGACCGCCGCGTGCCGGGGCCAAATGAACCGTCAATTGCAGCGGCATAGAACCCGTACCACTTGAGTGCTTCCTGAAGTTCTTGACGCTCAAACCGGGTCAGCAGTCTTTCGTTGCGCCGCGCTTCCTCCGGCGTTTCATCAAAGAGCTCAGCCGGTGGGGGTGACGGCTGAACCGCGTCCTGCTGGTTCGGTTGAATAATGATGCCCGGGGTTGGATTTGGTGCAGCACCCGTCGCTGCACCGCCGATGGGCCAGAACTGACGCCCGTAGGGTCGCCCGTCTGAAATATAGGAATCGCCCGGGATCAATCCGGCCCCGCGCAGCTCGCGCAGACGCGCCGTTGCTGCCGCCTCGGAACCATAGGGACCCAACGTCAACGCATACCAGCCAGACCGCAGTCGAAAGCCGTTCACGTCTGAGAGGGCCACGCCATAGGCGCGCGCGCGGTCCTGAGCGGTCTGAAGGTCGGGATGCGCTTCGATCTGCACCCACGCACCCGGCGGACTTTGCGCAAGGGCCGCAGATACGCCTGATGACAGCACCAAAACCACCGCAAGAATTGCGAGTAACCCCGCACGAACCATTCCTATTTCCCGTCTAATGTCGCGTCTTCCCTCGAATCCCTCGGACGAAGATATCAGTAAGACCGTTAAGCGCATCCGAAAAGCGGACAGTTTTTCGCGCTTTGCTTGATTGACCCTCTGCAAGCGACTGCCTATTGAAAGCCCGTTCCACCAAAGGCGCGCGCGATGGCTGACGAATTTTCCAAACCGACTTGTTTCCAAGAGATCATTTTGCGGTTGCAGACCTATTGGTCCAGCCGGGGCTGCGCGATCATGCAGCCCTACGACATGGAGGTGGGTGCAGGGACCTTCCATCCTGCCACAACCTTGCGCGCGTTGGGCTCCAAGGCGTGGGCTGCGGCGTATGTGCAACCGTCCCGCCGCCCGACGGACGGGCGCTACGGTGAGAATCCCAATCGGCTGCAGCATTATTACCAGTATCAGGTGCTGATCAAACCCAGCCCGCCCGATTTGCAGGATCTTTATCTGGGCTCCCTGAAGGCCATTGGGATCGACATGGCGCTGCATGACATTCGCTTTGTGGAAGACGATTGGGAAAGTCCGACACTAGGCGCATGGGGACTGGGCTGGGAGGTTTGGTGCGACGGCATGGAAGTCTCGCAATTCACCTATTTTCAGCAGGTTGGCGGGCATGACTGCAAACCGGTCTCGGGTGAGTTGACCTACGGGCTGGAACGTTTGGCGATGTATGTGCTGGGCGTGGATCATGTAATGGATATGCCCTTCAATGATCCGCAGAGCCCTATCGCGCTGTCCTATGGCGACGTCTTCCGGCAGACCGAGGAAGAATACTCCCGCTGGAACTTTGACGTGGCCGACACGGAAACTTTGTTGCAGCACTTCAAGGACGCAGAGGACGAATGCCAGCGCATTCTGGACGCGACCCATGAGGATCCGAAGACCGGGAAACGCATTGTCATGGCCCATCCTGCCTACGATCAGGCGATCAAAGCCTCCCATGTGTTCAACCTTCTGGATGCACGCGGTGTCATCTCCGTCACCGAGCGGCAGGCCTATATCGGGCGGGTGCGGACGTTGACCAAAGCCTGCGCCGACGCCTTCGTCCAAACCGAAGCGGGCGGGTTTGCGGCGTGAATGGCAAAGTTATCGCGAGCCTTATCGTGCTGATGGCGGTGATCGCCGGCGGGTGGATGTACTATCTGCAGGTCTACGCGTTCTATGAGACCGTCGCTGCGGAAACCATGGGCGATGTCGAACTCGTGTCGGTCACCTCCGAGATGCCGGAAGCCATCCTTGCCACAGATGTCACAGCGATTGACGCGGACAGCTCCCCCATCCGGTTTCGCGCCTGTTTCGTGACCCCGATGAGCCAAGCCCTGTTGACCGAAAGCTACGTTCTGTACGATGACCCCGTCCCCCTGACCGCCCCCGACTGGTTCGAATGCTTCGACGCGCAGTCCATCGGGGACGCGCTGGCGGATGGCACAGCCCTTGCGTTTACCGGTGAAGAGAACATCGCCTACGGCGTCGACCGGGTGGTCGCGATCTTCGAGGACGGGCGTGGCTATATCTGGCACCAATTGAACAATTGCGGGCGAAAAGCCTATGACGGCAGCCCCCTCGGCCCGGAATGCCCACCACGCGATGCGAGCGAAAGCAACTGATATGCCTGATCTGCTGATCGAACTCTTCTCCGAAGAAATTCCCGCGCGCATGCAAACGAAGGCTGCGTCCGACCTGAAACAGCGGATCACCGACGGTCTGGTTGAGGCGGGGTTGACCTATGAAGGGGCTGTGGCTTGCTCGACACCGCGCCGTTTGGCACTGTCGGTGCATGGCCTGACCAGTGCCTCGAAGGCCATCCGTGAAGAACGCAAAGGCCCGCGCACGGACGCGCCCGAAAAGGCGCTGGAGGGGTTTCTGCGCTCGACCGGCCTGACCAAGGATCAATTGGAAGCCCGCGACGACAAGAAGGGCCAGGTCTGGTTCGCTGTGATCGAAAAGCCTGGACGCCCCGCTGCCGATATCATTGCCGAGGTGCTGGAAAAGACCATCCGCAATTTCTCATGGCCCAAGTCGATGCGTTGGGGCGAAGGCAACCTGCGGTGGGTCCGCCCGCTGCACAGCATCCTGTGTATTCTAAGCGATGAGGCTGGGACCGAGATCGTACCGCTGACTGTGGACGGGATCGTGTCCAGCAATACCACACAAGGCCACCGCTTCATGGCTCCAGACTGTTTTTCTATTTCAAATCTGGATGATTATACGGCAAAGCTAAAGCGGGCTCATGTGGTCCTCGATGCACAGGAACGGGCGGATCATATCTGGGCGGACGCCACCAGTGCAGCTTTTGCCTCAGGGCTTGAGGTGGTCGAGGACAAGGGGCTGCTGGCCGAGGTTGCGGGGTTGGTTGAGTGGCCGGTCGTCCTGATGGGCAAGATTGACGACGCCTTTCTGGACTTGCCACCGGAGGTTCTGAAGACCTCCATGAAAGAGCATCAAAAGTTCTTCTCGGTGCGCAATCCCAAGACCGGACGGATCGAGCGCTTCGTGACCGTCGCCAACGTGGAGACTGCCGATAACGGCGCGACCATTCTGGCGGGCAATCAGAAGGTTCTGTTCGCACGTTTGTCCGACGCGAAGTTCTTCTGGGAAAATGACATGCGGGTCGCCAAAGCAGGGATGCAGCCTTGGCTGGACGCGCTGGAGAACGTGACCTTCCACAACAAACTGGGCAGCCAGAAAGAACGGATCGACCGCATCGCAGCGCTCGCACGTGAGATTGCGCCTGTCGTGGGGGTCAATCCTGATTTGGCGGAACAGGCCGCCCGCGTGGCGAAGGCCGATTTGTCGTCCGAGATGGTTTATGAGTTCCCAGAACTTCAAGGGCTTATGGGGCGATATTACAGCGAAGCCGCCGGTTTGCCGCCCGAGGTCGCGGCGGCCTGCGAGGATCACTACTCACCCCTTGGACCGAATGACGATGTGCCTACCGCACCTGTCTCCGTCGTGGTCGCGCTGGCCGACAAGATCGATTTGCTTACCGGGTTCTGGGCGATTGACGAGAAACCGACTGGCAGCAAGGATCCGTTTGCGCTGAGGCGCGCAGCGTTGGGCGTCATTCGGTTGGTTTTGGAGAACGGTCTTTCAGTCGATCTGCTTTCATCTATGACCGCAGCAGCAAGAGGGCATCCGGCGCCTTCTACGGAGTCCGAATTGGCGTTTGCTGCAAAATGGGCGTCAGAATTTTCAAACGATCCTGCTTGGTACGTCGCGCGTGATGCTCTTGATTTCATCCATGACCGCCTCAAAGTCTTCCTCAAGGACAAAGGCATCCGGCACGACATCATCGACGCCTGTATCGCGATGCCCGGAAATGATGATCTGACGCTGCTGGTCAAACGGGCTGAGGCACTGTCCGAGACGCTCAAAACCGATGACGGCGAGAACCTGATCCAAGGGTTTAAGCGCGCCAACAACATTCTGACGCAGGCCGAAGAGAACGACGGCGTCAGCTACGAGCTCGATCCGAAACTTGAATTGACCGAGCACGATGCCGAAAAGGCGCTATTCGCGGCGCTTGACACCGCAGAGGCCAAGATCAAACCGGCGATGGCCGCCGAAGACTTCCAGACCGCCATGTCGGCCATGGCAGCCCTCAGGGGTCCAATCGACGGGTTTTTCGAGGCTGTTCAGGTCAATTCGGACAATGACATCGTCCGGCGCAACCGGCTGTGTCTTCTCAACAGGATTCGCGTCATATGCCTGTCTGTGGCTGATCTGACGCGGATCGAGGGCTAAACCGCCGCATGCTTTGGTCACGCTTGTTTGAGGACAGGCGTGGTCTAGACTGCGGTCGTTATGCTGGATCACCTGAACTCTGAGCGGATCACCCAGACGGCTGCAATAAAACGCAGTCTGCACGGCAATCGTGCGAAATGCCTGCAGCGGTTGATCCGACTTGGCATGCCCGTTCCGGAAACCGTTGCTTTATCCATTCCGCTGGTTCGGGCCATCGCCGCCGGGCAACGCCCCGATCTGAAGGCAATTCTGGATCAGTTCGGATCCTGGCCCGTGCTGTCCGTTCGCGCCTCCCCGGTGGAACCGGACTGGGGCGGGCCCAGCACGATGCTGAACATCGGGATGAACCGCGCCAATCAGGCCTTCTTCGCCTCCCGCCTTGGGGCGGAGGCAGCAGCGGAACTGCATCTGCGCTTTGTCCGGTCCTATGCTGTGGACGTGGCGCGGTTGGACGAGGATATGTTCGAGGACCCGGATCTGACCGTCAAACAGGCCTATGATGCCTATGAAGACGAGATGGACGAGGAGTTTCCCCAAGACATCGAGGTCCAACTGCTGGAAGTGCTGAAATCCATGTCCCGCGCCTGGGAAGGTACAACAGCGCGGCTGCTGCGGTCGTCTAAAGGTGCCCCTGAAGATGCCGGTCTCGGTCTGGTCATTCAGCGCATGGTGCTGGGCTTGGGCAAAGGCGAAAGCGGCGCCGGGGTCATTCAGTTCATCAACTCGGAGAGCGGAGAGCCGCAGAAGGTCGGGCGCTATATGCGTCAGTCCCAAGGGCGCGATGCGCTGGACTACACCAGCGGCGATGATGGGCAGGGACCGCTCTATCTGACCAAGGACAACCGTGGTGGCTCCCTCGAAGAAGAACAGCCAGAGGTGTTCGCGGAACTTGAGAGAGTTGGGCAGCTCGCGCGCAAAGGTCTGCGCGAGGAAATGCAGATCGAGTTTACGCTGGAAGGTGGCAAGCTGGCCATCATCGATGCGATCCCTGCACCACGCGGTGCCCGTGGCGACGTGGCTGTCGCGGTGGCCCTTGCGCAGGACGAGATCATTTCAACCGAAGACGCTGTCATGCGTATCGAACCGAAAGCCATCAGTGAACTGTTGCACCGGCAGGTCGCGCCGCGCGCGCGCCGCGATGTGATTTCGCGCGGGATCGCAGCCAGCCCCGGTGCAGCGACCGGCAAGCTGGTCTTTGATGCGTTGGCAGCCCAAGCGGCGGCGTCTCAGGGCGAGGCGTGTATTCTCGTCCGCCGGGAAACCAGCCCCGAAGACATCCGCGGCATGCATGCGGCCAGCGGCATCCTGACCGAGCGCGGCGGCACGACCAGCCATGCGGCGGTGATCGCCCGTGGCTTGGGATTGCCTTGCGTTGCGGGCGCATCCGACCTGACTATCGACAACAAGGGGCGGAAAGTGACCACCCAATCGGGCCGGGTCTTTGCCGAAGGCGACATCATCACGTTAGACGGCACGGCGGGAGAGGCCTTGGCCGGGGATGTTCCCAAGATCGAGGCAGGCATCGGCGGGCCGTTCGAACAGTTGATGTCCTGGGCCGATGCCGTGCGCGATATCGGAGTGCGGGCCAATGCGGACACCCCTGAAGACGCCCAGGTCGCGAAGATGTTCGACGCCGAGGGCATTGGTCTGTGTCGGACCGAGCATATGTTCTTCGCTGCAGACCGGCTCACTGTGCTGCGTGAGGCCATTTTTGCCGAGAATTCCACAGATCGGAACGCCGCCCTAAAGCGTTTGCGCCCGATGCAACGGGATGATTTCGCACTGATTTTCGAGATTATGCGGGATCGGCCCGTGTGCCTGCGCCTCTTTGATCCGCCGCTTCATGAGTTTCTGCCGAACTCCCGCGCGGGCATCCGTGAATTGGCCGAGGCCATGGATCTGAGCGCCAATGCCGTGCGCGCCCGGATCGAGCAATTGGCCGAGTTCAACCCCATGTTGGGTATGCGCGGGGTCCGTCTCGGGATCACGATTCCCGAGATTTACGACATGCAGGTGCGCGCAATCTTCGAGGCCGCGATTCTGGTCAACAGGTCCAAGGGTCCGACTGTTGTACCGGAGATCATGATCCCACTGGTTTCTGCCAAGCGGGAAGTCGAACTGGTCAAAACGCGCATTGATGCCGTCGCCGCAGAGGTATCGGCCCAGTCCGGCAAAACCGTTGAATACAAGTTGGGTGTGATGGTCGAGACACCTCGCGCAGCCTTGCGGGCGGGTGATATCGCGGTTCACGCAAGCTTTCTGAGTTTCGGGACCAATGATATGACCCAGATGACCTATGGGCTATCACGCGACGATGCGGGGCGGTTCATGTCGACTTATGTCAATCAGGGTGTCTTTCCCGAAGATCCGTTCCGCGCGCTCGACCGCGACGGGGTGGGCGAGCTTTTGACCCTTGCCAGTGAGCGGGGCCGTCAGGTGCGCGAGAAGATCACACTGTCGGTCTGCGGCGAGCATGGTGGCGATCCGGACAGTATCGAGTTCTGCCGGGAGATTGGCATGAACTATGTCTCGTGTTCGCCCTACCGGGTTCCGGTCGCGCGACTTGCGGCAGCTCAGCTTGCGATTCGGGCGCCGGAAGATGTCGATGAGGACATTAACTACGAAATTTAAGCTAAATTTGTTCCCATGTGACGACAGAGCACCGTATATGGTGTGTTTGTGGCCGGACTAGCGACCTTTTGCCCATCGGACTGGACCAACACATCTTCAAGAGCTAACTAACCGCTCGGCGCACAGAATGGTGCGTCGTGGGGGGGCACTTGCTCCAAGGCAGTTATGAATGTTTGTAAAACGGTTGTTTTCCGTTGCCGTTATCTGTGCGGCATATGTTGGTCTGGTATCTGACGGTGCACGGGCCCAGAACTTGTCTTTCGACAAGGTTGTTGGCTCGACGTCGAACCAACCGACAAGCGATATCGACAGCACCATCTTTTCCGTCACCGCATCGGCAAATGCCGGTCTGTTGACCGCACCATCGGACCATCTTCTTAAGATTGCGTCACCGGTGCGTGGACTGGATGCAAATCTATATAGCAAGCGCGGGCTTGCGTCCTTGCCACGGGCCACGGGCGACGCCGAATGGGCCTGTCTTGCCGAGGCGCTTTACTTTGAGGCGCGCGGTGAGTCTGTGAAAGGTCAGTTTGCCGTGGCGGAAGTGATCTTGAATCGTGTGGATGCCTCGCGTTTCCCGGATACGGTGTGTGCCGTGGTCAACCAAGGCACCGGCAGGAAATATCAATGCCAGTTCACATATACCTGTGACGGCCGCCCGGAACACATCACTGAGATGAAAGCCTACGAGCGGGTCGGCAAGATCGCCCGGATCATGCTTGATGGCGCAAAACGTACGTTGGCCAAAGGCGCAACCTACTACCACACGACCGCGGTGCGCCCGAACTGGTCCCGTAAGTTTCCGCGGGTGGCCCGCCACGGCGTTCACCTGTTCTACGTTCAAGGCTAATCGGCCCGCCGTCTCTGACATCAGGCGTGCCGTTTTCGAGGCGACAGCGCATCTGCGCTTTGGTATGCGAAGCCCTGACGACAGAATTGGGGGTCGCATGAGTTCTGATATACGCCTTGCTTTTGCGCATCCATCCGAGCGCGCGCAAGCGACGTCCGGCCCCGAGTTGCGGGACCGTATCTCCCTCAGAGATCATATTCGCGAGGTAGATATCGGCGCGTTTCAGTCCGAACGAGGCCAAACGCAGCGAATTTGCTTCAACGTTGTCGTCGAGGTGCATCCCTCGACGTCGGACGGATTTTCGGCTCTTGATGACGATGTGGACAAGATCCTGTCCTACGACACGATCACCGAGGCGATTGACCGCGAATTGTCCGAAGAACGGCTGAACCTGCTGGAAACCCTGGCCGAGCGCGTGGCCGAAGCCATTCTGGGTGAGCGCATGGCGGCACGCGTCTTTGTCCGGATCGAAAAGCTGGATCGTGGGCCCGGCGCGTTGGGCGTCGAGATCGTGCGCGACAAGGCACAGATCGCGCCCACCGTGGTCGAGGATGTCGTGCAACCCTTGGTCATCTACATGGATGACACCGCGATTTCCCGATCCGATGTTTCGGACCTTCTTGATAGGCTGGAGGCCGCAAAGGCGCCACTTATCCTCTGCGTTGGTCCATCGCCGCTTGATCTGCCGCAGGCGGCCCATCCCGCAGCCCAGCGGCGCATTGATCTTCTGGCGCTGGAACAGAACGCCTGGGTCCTTGCGGGACGGGACAAGCGCTGCGTCGTCGTCGCGACACGAACAGAGCTGGACTGGGCCATGAAGAATGGCCAGATCAGCGTCTGGGCCCCATCAAAGATCGTGTTGGATGCGACCGAAGGTCCAGAGGTCAGCCATATGGACGGCCCCGCGCTGGCCCATTGGTTTGCCGGTCTCTTTCACGCCAAGGCCCTGCTGGCGGTTGGATCGCCTGCGGATTGGGCGGGGCCGCAGGTCACTGCAGATGATCTTCTGGCGGGCAGCGCGCTGCCGGTTTGATCCGATGACGTCCTATTTCAGGCCTCTGGTGCAAACGGACGCGGCCCGGCCCGCGGATGCATTGCCGCTTGCGGGCACATCTTTCTGGTTCACCCATGCAGAACGGCGCTTACGCGGCGCAGTGCCAGAACTTGTACCGGTCTCTGAAATCCCGCCCGATACGCTAGAGAAGCTGTGCAGCGCGCGCGCGCCTTTGTGTGATCTTTCGATGAAGACACCCCGACTAATGGGGGTTCTCAACGTCACGCCGGATAGCTTCTCAGACGGTGGCGCGTTCGACAATGCTGACGTGGCCGCCGTCCGCGCCGCAGAGATGGTGGCCGAGGGTGCTGACATTCTCGATATCGGCGGGGAAAGCACGCGGCCCGGGGCAGACTATGTGACGGAAGAGGACGAGATTGGCAGGATCGCGCCCGTACTCGACGCCCTTTACACCGCCGGGGTTACCACACCGATCTCAATAGACACCCGTAAGGCCGGCGTCGCTGAGGCAGCCTTCGCCAAAGGCGCAGCGATCCTGAACGATGTTTCGGCCCTGACCTTTGATCCCGAGATGGCTCAAGTCGCCGCCAGGCTGGGTGGCCCCGTCTGCCTGATGCACGCGCAAGGGGACCCGGCCACCATGCAGGACGCCCCGCGTTACGACGATGTTCTTCTGGATGTGTTTGATTTTCTTGCCGCCCGTATTGATGACGCGGTGGCCGCTGGCGTTGCGCGCGATCGGATCATCCTTGATCCGGGCATCGGGTTCGGCAAGACACAGGCGCACAATCTGGCGCTCCTGAAAGGGCTAAGCCTGTTTCATGGTCTCGGGTGTCCGATCCTGTTGGGGGTCTCCCGTAAGGGGTTCATCGGCAAGATCGGGGACGAGCCCGATGCGGCCCGCCGCGCGCCCGGGTCTATCGCCGTCGGACTAGAGGCGCTGCGTCAGGGTGTTCAGATCCTGCGGGTCCATGATATAAAGGCCCACAAACAGGCGATCGCGCTTTGGCAGGCCCTTCACGGGTAAACGCGGTCCAACAACAAAGATCGGGGTAAGAGGGGCAGTCGATGGCACGGAAGCTTTTTGGCACGGATGGGATTCGCGGCAAGGCGAATGTCTTTCCTATGACGGCGGACATGGCGCTGCGGCTGGGGGCTGCGGCGGGACGCTATTTCCGACGAGATCGCAGCACGGCACACCGTGTTGTCATCGGCAAGGATACACGGCTGTCGGGGTACATGTTCGAGAATGCACTGACGGCGGGGCTGACCTCGACTGGCATGAATGTGCTGCTGCTCAGCCCCGTTCCCACACCCGCGGTAGGGTTCCTGACCCAATCCATGCGGGCCGATCTGGGGATCATGATCTCTGCCAGTCACAACCCCCACGAGGACAATGGCATCAAGTTCTTCGGCCCCGACGGGTTCAAGCTGAGCGATGAGGCCGAGGCCGAGATCGAGGCCCTGCTCGATACCGGTGTCGAACCGGCACAGGCCACCAATATTGGTCGCGCGAAGCATATCTATGACGGCCGCTTCCGCTACAACGAGCGCGTGAAATCAACCTTTCCCCGTGAGATGCGGCTTGATGGCATGAAGGTCGTCGTCGATTGCGCCAATGGCGCGGCCTATCGCACTGCGCCCGAAGTTCTGTGGGAATTGGGGGCCGACGTCATTCCCGTCGGCGTCTCACCAGATGGAACGAACATCAACAAGGACTGTGGATCTACACATCCCCGACTCGCGGCGGAAACGATCGTCGCCCACGGCGCTGATGTGGGCATCTGCCTCGATGGGGATGCGGACCGGGTGATGATCCTCGATGAAACCGGTGCTGTTGCCGATGGGGATCAACTGATGGCACTTCTCGCCGCCCGCTGGGCCGCAGAGGGCGTGCTAAAAGGCGGCGCGCTCGTGGCGACGGTGATGTCCAACCTCGGTCTTGAGCGCCATCTTGAAGACAATAACCTGCGGTTGGAGCGCACGCCCGTGGGCGACCGGTACGTGGTCGAGGCCATGCGGAAGGGCGGGTACAACCTTGGGGGCGAACAGTCCGGCCATATCGTGATGACGGACTACGCGACCACGGGCGATGGTCTGATCGCAGGCCTTCAGTTTCTGGCGGAGATGGTGCGCAGCGGCAAACCCGCAAGCGCGCTGGTGCAACAGTTTGAACCCTGTCCTCAGCTTTTGCAGAATGTTCGGTTCGACCTGGGGCAAACCCCACTCGAAAGTGCCAAGGTTCAGTCCGCGATCAAGGACGCCGAAGACCGGTTGAACGGTCATGGGCGACTCCTAATCCGCAAATCCGGGACCGAGCCTCTGATCCGTGTGATGGCAGAGTGTGAGGACGAAGATGTTCTGCGGGATGTTGTCAGTTCTGTTGTTTCTGCCGTCGAGGCTGCTGTCTGATCAAGGCCTTCTGAACAATCCGGACAACGCGCGGCTCTGGCTGATACCGATGCCGATAAGGATCAACGCGAGGGCTATAAAAAGCTGGGGGGGAAGCGTTTCATCCATCAGGCTGACGCCCAGAATGACCGACCAGACCGGCACCTGATAGCTGGACAATGACATGAACACCGATCCGGCTGTCTTGATGATCCGAACCCGGATGACGGCGGCCAGTGCGGTCGGAAAGATCGCTGCGTACAGCAGGGCTGTCATAGGCGCTGGCGGAATATCCTGCGGAACGCCTTCGATGATCAGCGCCAGCGGCACCAGAATGACGGCGGCCACGACCAGCGTCGCGCTGGCAAAGGCAATCGGTGGGATCTTAGGCGCTCGGCGTGTGACGATGGACCCCACCGCATAGGCCATGGCAGCGCCGAAACAGGCCAGCCGTCCCCAAAATGTCAGCGGGCCTGCCGCACCATCCAACGCGCCCGGGGCCACGAGGATCATCAGACCGACGAAACCTATGCACATACCGATGATCCGGCGTGGTCCAATGCCTTCCTCGGGCGAGAACATATAGACAAGGGGCAGCACCAACAGAGGGATGCTGCCCATGGCCACACCCGCGAACGCCGACGGCACGTATTGCTGGCCCCAGCACAAAAGCGCGAAGGGCAATGCGACGGAGCCTGCGCCAACCAACACGACTGACATCCGCGCTTGACGCGAAACGATTGTTCGCAATCCTTGTCCCAGAACTGCGCCAATCGCCAGCAGAAAAACCGCGGCAATGGATGTCCGTCCGGCGGCCACGGTCCACGGGCCAAATCCCTCCAACGCCAGTTTGACCGACATGAAAGCACCGCCCCAGATCACGCCAAGGAAAAGAACCAGAGCCCAGTTCAGCAGGCCGGGATTTTGGGGGGAGGGGGCGGACATTTCAAACGACTAGCCTGTTTGTCCAACGGTGGCGAGGGTCGCGTGCTGCATTGTCGTCAAAGACAGAACGTCGCGGTCCCGGAACTGCCGATCACCGCGGACGTTGACGAGCACACATCAGGAGGAATTTTGAAATGGACGTTGCAAATTTTGGAATAATTCTCGCCGCAATAACAATCTGTGCGGTGATCGCATTCGCGCTGGCCAGCCGCGCCAAAGTCAAGAGCCGTATGGCGAATGAGGACGCACCCAAGTCGACACTTGCCAGTGACAAACGCTCGGATGGCAAGCCCGCTGACGCCTGAGCCGCGTCTCTACCCACGCCCTAGGTCGAATCCGCGCGAACCGTGGCCGCGACCCAGCCAAGCTGGCGCAAGCAGGCGCCAGCCGCTCGACCTCCAACCTTTGGTCAGAGCTGCAACGCCTACAGCAAGCATGGCAGATGCCACAAGAATACCGAACGACACGGCTTCGGGAAGCGGGACCACAACCTGAGACTTCACAAGAAAGACGAACATCGTATTGGTCGCAAAGACCTGAATGGACGCTTGTCCGACCAACACCAGCAACCGGGAAGTCAGTATATCTGATAGCCATCGCGCACTTTGCCGCATCACGTTGCTGGGTTGGCTCTGTCCACAAGACAACAGCCACGTAAAGAACATCCCATAAGACAGCACCCCGACAAGAAACGCGGGCGCAACCTGTCGTTTGTCAAACGGACCTTGGAACAGTTTCCACAGCGTCGTGCCACGCTCGGTGAACAACGGCAGGGCGAGGCGGGTCAAAAGCATAAAGCCGATGAAAAATGCACTGGCGTAGAAAAGGTGCTTTCCCGTTCTGGTGTTCAGGAACCCAAACGGATTTTCACCCAACTGCGTCATTGATCCCAAGGCGAACGGCACCAGAAACATCAATTGCCAGCCGTAGAAGCTGAAGGACGCCCTGAGCCATTCCCCACCAAAGAGCGCTGCCACCAATTGCTCCATTTCGTAGTCGAAAATGCTGGCGAAGGTAGAGTTCTGCGTCAAGCACCACGCGGCAACACTAAGGGCAATCAAAACAGATGGCGAATGTCTCAGGCAGATCCACAATGCGGGAAAGGCCAGACACAGGAACCAGAAATACATCACCAGAACGTTGAAGTAGTCCTGGGGCAGCAGGAAAGTGGCTGCCAGAAGGGGCGCTATGACAGGCCTTGCACCCAGCATCCCCATATCAGCGCCCTCCTTGGCGATGCTGATCATCGCGACGGTGAAGATCACGCTGGCCACATGCCAGAAGGTCAGGATCCGAAGCCGTTTGCCAAGGAACCGGAACCCACCGGACATGCCATGGCGCAGCGCCACGCGCGTGCCAATCAGCCCGACCACAAAGCCGGAGATAACGACGAAACCCGCCGCCGGATCAACCCACATCAGAGCATTGTAATTGATCCGTCCAAGGGTGCTGTCGACCACATATTGAACGTGGGTATAGGCGACCAAAAGCAAGCAAAGCCCGCGGAAGCCATCGATTTCTAGAATTCGGGTGTCTTTCTGCATGGCGCACAGAAAGCCGGGGTATAGTTAAAAATTGGATAATAAAAATCAGTGCGGATGAGTACACATGGCACGACCTGCGCAGACTTTAGCTTTTCCGCGCAGGCCATTGTTTAAATTCTAGTTTTTCTCTTGATCCACCAGCTTTCCTGCTGAGATCCATGGCATCATGCCACGCAGTTTCCGACCGGTTTCTTCAATCTGGTGTTCGTCATTGATCCGACGTGTGCCTTTGAAGAACGGCTGGCCGACCGCATTTTCCTGCATGAAGTCCCGCACGAACGCGCCCCTCTGGATGTCCGTGAGAATCGCTTTCATCCGCGCCTTCGTCTCATCGTAAGGCAGAACCCGCGGACCGGAGACATATTCGCCATATTCCGCGGTGTTCGAGATTGAATAGTTCATGTTCGCGATGCCGCCTTCGTAGATCAGGTCGACGATCAGCTTCACTTCGTGCAGGCATTCGAAATAGGCCATCTCGGGCGCGTAACCCGCCTCGACCAATGTCTCGAAGCCGCAACGGATCAGTTCGACCAGACCACCGCACAATACCGCTTGCTCGCCGAAGAGGTCGGTTTCGCATTCCTCGCGGAAGTTCGTCTCAATGATGCCCGAGCGACCACCGCCGATAGCAGAGCAATAGCTCAGGCCGATCTCAAGCGCCTTGCCGGACGCATCATTGTCCACGGCCACCAGACAGGGTACACCGCCGCCCTTGACGAACTCACCGCGCACCGTGTGACCCGGGCCTTTGGGCGCCATCATGATGACGTCGATGCCGGGCTTCGGTTCGATCAGGCCAAAATGTACGTTCAACCCGTGGGCGAATGCGATGGCGGAGCCTTCCTTGATGTTGTCGTGAACGTATTTCTTGTAGGTCTCAGCCTGCAATTCGTCGGGCATAGTGAACATGATCACATCACACCAGGCCGCCGCTTCGGCGATGCCCATGACCTGAAGGCCCTCGCCCTCGGCCTTTTTGGCAGAGGCGGAGCCCTCCCGCAGGGCCACGACAAGGTTCTTGGCGCCGCTGTCGCGCAGGTTCAGCGCGTGGGCGTGGCCTTGGCTGCCATAGCCCAGAATAGCGACCTTCTTGTCCTTGATCAGATTAACATCGCAATCGCGATCGTAGTAAACGCGCATGACAGCGTCCTCTCCTGTTGAATGTCCTGACGGGGACGTATCGCGATCGCAAGTCGATATCTATGGTTGGTTTTGTATAAACAGAACTAAAAAACGATCTTTCTATTCGCATAGGTCTCAATATATAGAAAAATCATGCTAGATGACACCGACCGTCGCCTTCTGCGTCTGCTGCAATCCGATCCGGACGTTCCGATCTCTGATCTGGCGGAGCGGTGTCGTCTTCAGCCGGCCACGGCCACGCGTCGACTGGATCGCCTGACTCGACAAGGCATTCTGCGCGGCCACAGGGCTGTCATCGACTGGACCAAGCTGGGCTACGCGGTCGAGGTGTCCTTGCGCTTCACGCTCGACAAAACTCAGCCCCGTGCCTTCGACGAATTTCAGGCAGAGGCCCGTAAGATCCCGGAGGTGATCGCCATTCAGACCTTCTTGGGCCGCGTCGACCTGCGCCTGTCCATCGTGGCCCGCGACATGGCCGATTACCAGCGGCTCTACCGCGACAGCGTCCTGACACTGCCCCATATCGCCGACATCGAGGCGTTGATGCATGTGGCAACCATCAAGACCGCCGAGACCTTGCCCCTATGAGCTACGATGCGACCGATATGGCGATCCTACGTCTTTTGTCCGAGAACGCGATGCAAAGCGCGGGGTCCGTTGGGCGCGCGCTTGGTCTGAGCCAACCTACCACATGGCGGCGTATCCGCAAACTCAGGGAGGACGGGGTTCTTGCGGGTCAGCGCGTCGATCTGAACGCCGAGGCTTTGGGCTTCGGCGTTACTGTATTTCTGGGCGTCAAACTGGCCACCAAAGGCCGCGTCAGCCTTGAGGACTTCGAACGCGCCGTAACGGCAATTCCCGAGGTGCAAACGGTCCAGCACGTGCTGGGCCTCTACGACTACCGCCTGCGGGTCGTCGCCCGCGATCTCAGCGACTTTGAACGGGTGCTGCGCCGCCGGATTATGACGCTGCCGGGCGTGGGCGATGTTGAGGCGAACGTGCTGTTGAGCGAAGAGCGTTTGCCCGGCCCCTTGCAGGATCCGGCGTCCTAGATCGGCGCACTTGTGTCGCAAAGGAAACCTGCCCGCCCGCTAAGTCGTTGATTTCACGAAGCTGTATGCAGAAATATACGGTGCATCGGGACACGATTGGCGGTACCTTCTTTGAATTCCAAGGGAGGAACAGCCATGTCCGCACTGCTCAAGACCGTCGATCCTGACGGGCTGCGTGAGTTTTCTGTCGTCTTCACCGACCGCTCTTTGAACCACATGTCAAAGGCGTTCCAGAAAGTGATGACCGACATTTCGTCCATGCTGAAGGAGGTCTATGTCGCCGACAGCGTGGCCCTTGTGCCGGGCGGCGGGACCTTCGCGATGGAGGCCGTGGCCCGCCAGTTTGCCCGCGGCAAACGGGTGTTGGTTGTGCGCAACGGCTGGTTTTCCTATCGCTGGTCTCAGATCATTGAAACCGGTGGGCTGACGGCCGAAACAACTGTAATGAAAGCCCGCCAGACCGGCAATGACAGCCGGGCGTCTTTTGCCCCATGCCCGATCGATGAGGTCACCGCCAAGATCCGTGACCAGAAGCCCGAGATCGTTTTCGCGCCCCACGTGGAAACCTCTGCCGGTGTGATCTTGCCCGATGATTATATCAAAGCTCTGGCGGATGCGGCCCATGAGGTCGGCGCGCTGATGGTTCTGGATTGCATCGCATCGGGATGCGCATGGGTGGATATGACCGCCACCGGCGTAGACGTTCTGATCTCTGCCCCGCAGAAGGGATGGTCCGCCCAGCCTTGCGCCGGGATCGTCTGCCTGTCTGGCCGAGCGCGCCGCAAGATCGAAGACACCCAATCCGACAGCTACGCGATTGATCTGAAGAAATGGCTGTCGATCATGGAAACCTACGAAAACGGCGGCCATGCCTACCATGCGACCATGCCGACCGATGGTCTGAAAGCGTTTCGCGACACGATGCTGGAAACGCGAGAGTACGGTTTCGAAAAACTGCGGGACGCCCAGTGGCGGCTTGGCACTGCCGTGCGCCAGTTGATGACAGATCGAGGCATTGCGTCTGTTGCGGCCGATGGGTATGGCGCGCCGGGGGTCGTTGTCAGCTACACCGACGACGCAGCAATGCAGAACGGGTCCAAATTTGCGGCTCGCGGTACGCAGATCGCAGCCGGTGTTCCACTGGAATGTGACGAGCCCGCAGATTTCCGGACCTTTCGCATTGGGCTTTTCGGCCTCGACAAGCTCTATGACACGGACCGGACGCTCGCCGCCTTGCAGACTGTCTTGGATGACGTGCTCAGCGCGCCCCCAGCCCCAGCTGCATAAGGGTCTTACGGACGGGCGCAGCGTCGTGGATCAATCCGATCCCGGCACGGCGCAGATCCCGGAACCACTGCGCGTCAGTCATTGAGGTGCGGTTGAGCAGATCGATGCCCGTCACGCGAAAGCGCACGTCAAGCCGCCGCCGTCTGTCATAGGTTTGCAGCATGGCGTCGCTGCCCAGAGGATGCTTGGCGGACAGCTCCCGCAGAAGGTCCAGATCTGCAAGGCTCATGTTGAGACCCTGCGCACCAATAGGCGGCACCACATGGGCGGCCTCCGCCACCAAGGCCAACCGCTGAGCCGAGAACCGGTCCGCGATTTGCGAAATGATCGGCCAGATCGTCCGGCGGGAGGCCAGCGTGAGCGGTCCCATCACGTGACACGACCGGTGAGACATCTCCGCCTCGAACGCGGCCTCATCCAGATCAAAGAGGCGCTGCGCTTCCGCACCAGTCTCCATCCAGACCACGGCAGACGAGGGGGTGCCATCGTAATCGGGCAGGGGCACCAGCGTAAACGGGCCGCCTGTGCGGTGAATTTCGGTCGAGACATTCTCGTGCGGCACCGGATGGGTCACGGCAAAGGCCAGTGCCTTTTGCCCGTAGCGTGTTGTTTTAACCTCGATCCCTGCGTTCTGACGCAAAGCAGAGTTCCGGCCATCCGCTGCGATCACGAGGTCCGCTGTGACGGGGTCGCCCTCGCTCAGCCACACTTTCGCGCCGCTTGTGCGCGCCAGCATGCGCGTCGTCGCAACGCCGGGCCGGAAATCCACGGTCTCAAGATCTTCGAGCCGCGCGACAAGTTCCCGCCGGATCAGCCAGTTCGGAATGTTCCAGCCAAAGGGCAGTTCCGAGATATCGCTGGCGTTGAAGTCGCGGCTGGTGCGCACCGTGCCATCCGTGGCCGCATCCGCGATCCGCATGGTTTCCAGCGGATTCGCGAAGGGCGCCAGCTTGATCCAGACACCTGCGCGTTCCAACACCTGAACCGAGGGCTGCAGGAACGCCGTGCTGCGCAAATCAGCACCCTCGCTGTCGCGCAAGGTGACAGGCGGGGTAGGATCAACACACAGAACACGCCGTCCGTCTGACCCAAACAGACAAGCCGCGGTCAACCCCGCTACGCCGCCACCCGATACGATAATATCAAAACTCTCAGCCATATCTCTGACTTAGGTCGCACGCGTCGGTCTGGAAAGGATCAAGGGCTGAACTGCGCCAGAAAGCCGCTCAGGTCGTCGGTGTGATGGTCGATGTAGTCCGCTGGTGCAGGGGCGGGTGCCACATGGATGGTCTTGAGGCCAAGCGCCTTCGGGGCTTCCAGGTTACGCGGCTCGTCCTCGAACATGGCCGCCGCGTCCGGTGCCAGACCTTCGATGGCGAACACCCTGTCAAACGCGGCGCGCTCTGGCTTCGGGCGGTAGCCCGCATGCTCGACGCCGTAGATCGCGTCAAACAGGTTCTCAAGCCCGCGCGCCTCCAGCACATCGCCCGCATAGGGCGCGCTACCGTTGGTATAAATGATCTTGCGTCCGGGCAGCATGTCGATCCGTTTCCGAAGGTCCGGATCCGGCGCGATCACGGTGAAATCAATGTCATGGACATCGGTCATGAACGCCTCCGGGTCGATGCCGTGATTTGTCATCAGCCCGGCTAGTGTCGTGCCGTGCTCATGCCAATAAACCTTGCGCAACCGGTTTGCCTCGGCAGCGTCCACGCTCAACTCGCGCATCACCCACCGGGTCATCCGCACCTCGATCTGATCGAAAAGGCGGGTTTCGGGTGGGTAAAGTGTATTGTCGAGGTCGAAGACCCACGTGCGGATATGAGAAAATTCTGGTGCCAGCATCCGCTGTAAACTAACGCCGTGCCGCAGGTCTTCAATGGCAATCTTGTATCGGGCGGCAGGCTTGGGCTAGCCTGACGCGACGCGCCGCAGGGCGGCAGAAAAAGGATGTGACATGCCCCTATCAACCCCCGCGCCAACGGATGCCTACGGGCTGATCCTGCATGCCATCGACACCGGGATCTACAAGCCCGGCAGCCGTCTGGTCGAAAGCGAACTGGCCGAGCGGTTTGGCGTGTCGCGCACGCCTATTCGCGAGGCGTTGCAGCGGCTTGAGACCCAATCGATGCTGACCCGCGACGGCCGCAGCCTGATCGTGGCCTCCCTCAATCACACGCAAATGGCAGAGCTTTACACGGTGCGCACTGCGCTGGAGGGGCTGGCGGCCGAGCTTGCGGCCCAGCATGCGGCAGCCGAAGAGATCAAGGTGCTTTACGATATGGTGGCAGAGGACGAGGCGTTCCTCAACGAACCCGCTTTGCTATCGCAGGCAAACCGGCGCTTTCACCGACAGATTCACTTGGCCTCTCATAATGGCTTTCTGGTCCAGCAGCTTGATCTGGTCTACCGCTCCATGGCGCTTCTGGCGACCACGTCCCTTGCGGTCGAGGGGCGGGGCGAGGTGGCCTTGCAAGAACATCTGGCCATCGTGAAGGCCATCGATGCGCGCGACGGCGCAGCGGCGTCAGACGCGCTCCGCGAACACTTGTCGGTCGCGTTCCAGACGCGGTTGAAAATCGACGCGGGTGAGATCTGCTGAGGGACGGGGCGCAGGTTTTGCGCCCTCTTCGTGCCAATCCTGTCCGCCGAATTCGCCATGCTCTGTCTTGTCCCAGTAAAAGGGCCGAAACATAAGCTCTATCAAACCCTTGTAAGCCGCAATTGAAGCAAGAATGAAATAGACAGGCAACACAGCAAGCCAAGCCATCGAGGGCTTTCGTGTCAAGCCCCTGACCGACAGGGCGAAGATACCCAGCATGATAATTTCGCTTGCCACGTAGAACACCGCAAGCCCTGTCAGCACCTCGTCGCCCAAGACCGGCGCCGCCGGGTGGGGCGCGCCCAGAAGTGTCGCGCCGAACCCCGCCCACAGGACCGGCGCCAGAAAAAAGGACGCCAGCGTGCCCAGAAACAGCAGCTGAAATCCCATGAACTTCCACAGCCCCAGATCGCGGGCCAGCTTGATAGGGTCGCGCATATGCACCGCCCATGTGACCGCGTAGCCTTTCAGCCAGCGGGACCGCTGACGGATCCACGGCCAGGTCCGGCTGTTCGCCTCTTCCTGTGTGACCGTGTCGATGATCTCGCAACGGTAGCCATAGCGCGCCAGACGCATGCCCAGATCGGCATCCTCGGTGACGTTATGTGCGTCCCAGCCGCCGAGTTTGATCAGCGTGTCCCGGCGGAAAAACAAGGTGGTGCCCCCCAAGGGGATCGCAAAGCCCAGCCGTTGCAGTCCCGGCAGCATCACCCGGAACCACGCGGCATATTCGAAGCAGAAACAGCGCGACAGCCAGTTCGTGAACGGGTTGTAAAAGCTCAAGACACCCTGCAGGCAGGCCAGATCGTTGGGCGCCTCTGCGAAGCGACGCACCACTTTGTAAATCTGGTCCGCGGCCGGTGCATCCTCGGCATCATAGACCCCGATGATATCGCCCGTGGTGAAATCCAGCGCATAGTTCATCGCGCGCGGCTTGGTCTTCACGCCACCCGTAGGCACGCGGATCACCTTCATCCAACGGGGCACGCGCTTATTGCGCAACGCACTGCGGGTCACAGCATCGTCGTCCTCCACGACCAGACAAATCTCCAGCAATTCACGCGGGTAAGTTAGGCGAGACAGGCGTTTGACCAAGGCCCCGGCCACATCGGGCTCATTGAAAAGCGGCACAAGGATCGAGACCTTGGGCAGTCGGATCATCGGTTTCGAGGGACGCTCGGGCGCCAGCGCAACGCGGTTTGGACTGTCGTTGCGCCGCAGCAACCGAAATACCGCAAAGCTGCCACAGGCCAGCTTTAGAAGCGTATTGAGCGCCAGAACGAAGGTCGCCATCAGGAAAAGCAGCGCGAAAATACCCGCAGGGGCCAGCAAAGCGCCTGCCGTCAGCGCAGACACGGTCGCAGCCATGAAAATCTGCGCCCGGTGCGTGGACCAGCCCCGACAGCTTTCTGCTGGCGACGTGCGCGTTTCCGCGCGGTCCACAAGGACAGGTCCGAACAACCGGTGGATATGGCGTTGCAACGTCGCGTCATCGGTCAGCACGAAGCGGGTTTCGCTTAACCTGTCGGCCAGCCGCATCTGTGCCCATTGTGCATGGGCCGGACGCGATACGGCGATCACGGCGATATCGCCCTTCATCTGCCACGGCAGAAATCCGAATTTCAGGCAATCATGGGGGTCGGCCAGTTCAGCCAAACGGGGATCAGGCGGATCTTCGTCCAGATCAATCTTGTGGGTGCCATGCTGGCGGGCCAGAGCGGTGAGAACCTGTTGTTCGTCCGCCATGTTCTGCGCGACGAGGATCTCGCCCAAAGCCGCGTTCTCGCGCTTCTGGATGGCCAACGCGGTCAGCAGGTCCGCCGGATCAAGCGCCCCCTGATCTACAAGCAACTGTCCCAGAAGAACGCCCGGCGCTGCCTTGGGCATCAGCGGAGCAAGCCTGATGGACTGGTGAATATTTACCTTTGACGCGTCCATGAGGACCCCGCATTTCTTGCGAACTCCCCATATCTGGCGGGTCTGTGGTTAAGGGGTCGTTAAAGCTGCGCGTGTTTTCTGGGCCATTGCCTCGGCAAAGCGCTCGAACAGGTAGTAGCTGTCCTGAGGGCCGGGCGAGGCTTCGGGGTGATATTGCACGCTGAACACAGGCTTGTCGGCCAGCCGAATCCCGCAGTTCGATCCATCAAAAAGGGAGACATGGGTTTCCACAACGCCCTCGGGCAGCGTCTGGCTGTCCACCGTGAACCCGTGGTTCATCGAGGTGATCTCGACCTTCCCGGTCTCAAGATCCTTGACCGGGTGATTGGCGCCATGATGGCCGTGGTTCATCTTGATCGTCTCGGCCCCAAGGGCCAGAGCCAGCATCTGATGTCCCAGGCATATTCCAAAAACCGGGATATCTTGCGCCAGCACACCCTTGATCATCGTCACTGCGTAGGCACCTGTCGCGGCCGGATCGCCCGGACCATTGGACAGGAACACCCCGTCCGGGTTCTGGGCCAGAACGTCCTCGGCTGTGGCCGTGGCGGGCATGACGGTGACATCGCAGCCCGCAGAGGCAAGGCAGCGCAAGATGTTGCGCTTGGCGCCATAATCAATCGCCACGACTTTGTGACCGGGTTCCGTCCGCTTGGTGTAGCCCTCGGGCCAGGCCCAGCGTTTCTCATCCCACCGATAGGATTGCGCGCAGGTCACTTCCTTGGCCAGATCGAGCCCTTCCAGACCGGCAAAGCCCCGTGCGGCTGCCACAAGTTTTTCCAGATCGAACTTTCCATCCGCCCGGTGTTCCATCGCCACGTGAGGCGCGCCCTGCGCCCGGATCGTCCGGGTCAGCCGCCGTGTGTCGATACCGCCAAGCCCGATGCGGCCCCGTGCCTTGAGCCAATCGCCAAGCTCCCCGGTGGCGCGCCAGTTCGAAGGCGTCGTCGGATCCCATTTCACGACCATGCCTGCCGCAACCGGGTCGGCGGTCTCGTCATCTTCGGGCGTGATGCCGGTGTTGCCGATATGGGGGAAGGTGAAGGTGACCACCTGACCCGCGTAGGACGGGTCGGTCATGATTTCTTGATAGCCGGTCATTGCGGTGTTGAAGCACAGTTCTGCGGTGGTCAGCCCCTCGGCGCCGAACCCGCGTCCGTAAAAGACGGTGCCATCTGCCAATACAAGGCATCCAGTTGGCTTGTCCGTTTGTGGCTTGTCCGAATGTGCGGCCATTGTTCCATCACCCCAACTGCATTGAAACCTGCGCATGTTTATGGGGCTGCACCGGTCCCGTCAACCGGGCGAGGCCTTGCGAAATGACCTTGCGACCACGGGCGGAATGTGCGGTTGTGACAGGGGCGGCGACACGCTATAGCGCCCGTCTCAACAGCACCATGAGGCCCTGATGTCCAAAGATATGCGCGCGAAGATCAACGACGCCTTGAAAGAGGCAATGAAAGCCAAGGACAGCGCCCGGCTGGGCACGCTCCGGCTGATCAACGCCGCAATCAAGGATCAGGACATCGCTCTGCGCGCCGATGGCAAGACCGTGGGCGATCCCGAGATTCTGGCGATACTGGGCAAGATGGTGAAACAACGTCAGGAAAGCGCGCGCGCCTACGAAGAGGGTGGGCGGCTTGAGTTGGCCGAGCGGGAGCAGGATGAGATCAAGGTGATCTCTGATTTTCTGCCCGCGCAGCTCTCAGAGGCTGAAACTGAGGCCGCCATTGATGCGGCCATTGCCGACACAGGCGCGACCTCAATTCGTGACATGGGCAAGGTTATGGGCGAGTTGAAAGGCAAGTACACTGGCCAGCTGGATTTCGGATCCGTCGGACCGATCGTCAAGGACAAGCTGGCGTCCTAACCGCGCAGCCCCGGTGCCAGATTGCGCAACTGCGCTTCGACTTCATCCTTCAGCTCCGCGCGTTCCTCTGGTGACAGGAACGCCCCAAGCTCCACCTCTCGCGTGCCGCCACTGAGCGTCAGGTAGTTCTTCACCGGCGCTTCGTGTGAGGTGATGCCGACCCAGTAGGGGTTGGCCTCCCATTCCTGACGCCGCTTGTGCTTCGGCCCCATTTTGCTGACGCGGACGAGGGTCATATGATCGGGCCAGATCGAGAGCTCTTCGACCAGATGGCCATCGCGGTAGCTGCGCATCAGAAAGTACCAGAGCCCACCCACCGTCAGCACCAGAAAGGGCAGCAGCCCCCACAGCACCGTCGTGCCGATCAGCGGCAGCAGCGGAATCGCGATCAACACCGAGGTGATCGCCAGAAAGGTCACAAAGCCATGGCGCGACAAGGACCGATGGGGCCACAGAAGAACGCGCCAAATCGGTTGCGAGCCATCATGACGAGAAAGGGCCTCGGGATAATCCGAGGCCCCGTCTGAGGTTGTTATGTGCTGGACAGGCATTGCCTAGTGCGCGTGGCTCTTGTCCCAGTCTTCCTGCTTTGGAAGCTGCTCGAACGTGTGTTCGGGCGGTGGGGACGGCAGGGTCCATTCCAGCGTGTCAGCGTACTCGTTCCATGGGTTCGCCTGCGTCACACGCGCCCCACGGGTCAGGGTGTAGACCATGACGCCGATGAAGAAGAGGAACGACGCGAAGCTCAGGAACGCGCCCCAGCTTGAGACGTAGTTCCAGTAAGCAAAGGCCTCCGGGTAGTCGATATAGCGACGTGGCATGCCCTGACGACCCAGGAAGTGCTGTGGGAAGAAGGTGACGTTTGCACCGATGAACATCGTCCAGAAGTGCAGCTTACCGGCCCATTCAGGATACATCCGACCCGACATCTTCGGCAGGTAGAAGTAAATCCCCGCAAAGATACAGAAGACCGCACCAAGGCTCATCACGTAGTGGAAGTGGGCCACAACATAGTAAGTGTCATGGTAGGCCCGGTCGATACCAGCCTGCGACAGAACGATGCCCGTCACGCCACCTACGGTGAAGAGGAACAGGAACCCGAACGCCCAGAGCATCGGTGTCTTCATCTCGACGGAACCGCCCCACATGGTCGCGATCCATGAGAAGATCTTGATGCCTGTCGGCACCGCGATCACCATTGTCGCCATCATGAAGTAGGACTGCTGTGTCAGCGACATGCCCACCGTATACATGTGGTGCGCCCAGACTACGAAGCCCAGAGCCCCGATGGCCACCATCGCATAAACCATCGGCAGGTAGCCAAAGATCGGCTTGCGCGAGAAGGTTGCGATGATGTGGCTGATGATGCCGAAGCCCGGCACGATGATGATGTAGACCTCCGGGTGACCGAAGAACCACAGCAAGTGCTGATAGAGGATCGGGTCACCGCCGCCTGCCGGATCAAAGAACGTCGTGCCGAAGTTCCGGTCTGTCAGAAGCATGGTGATCGCACCGGCCAGAACAGGCAGCGCCAGAAGGATCAGCCAGGACGTGACGAAGATCGACCAGGCAAAGAGCGGCACCTTGTGCAGCGTCATGCCGGGGGTTCGCATGTTCAGGAAGGTCGTGATCATGTTGATCGCGCCCAGAATGGAAGATGCACCGGACATGTGGACCGCGAAAATCGCGAAATCCATGGACATACCGGCTTCCGTGGTCGACAGCGGTGCATACAACACCCAGCCCACGCCAGAGCCGAGCTGGTCGTTGCCACCCGGTGTCAAAAGCGACGCGACAGCCAGCGAACAGCCCGCAACATACATCCAGTAGCTGAGGTTGTTCATCCGCGGGAACGCCATATCCGGCGCGCCGATTTGCAGGGGCATGAAATAGTTGCCGAACCCGCCAAACAGCGCCGGGATTACCACAAAGAACATCATCAGGATGCCGTGACCCGTGATCAAAACGTTCCAGAGGTGACCGTTTGGCGTACAGTTTGCGGTCTCTGTGGCGAACATACGCGCGCCTTCAAGACACATGTACTGAACGCCCGGCTCCATCAATTCCATCCGCATGTAGACGGTGAAGGCAACAGAAATGAAGCCCATCACGCCTGCGGTGAAGAGGTACAAAATACCGATATCTTTATGGTTCGTAGACATGAACCAGCGGACAAAGAAGCTCCGCTCGTCGTGGTCATGTCCCTGAATGGCTGCGTCGGCCATGGGTTTCTCCCGTTCCACTCGAATGACGCCGGGCAGACTCAGGACCCCCGACAATTGATCACGGTTTAGTGGGGTTGAGCCGAAGGGGCAATGTTGCAACCTGCCGCAGAGACAGAAAAATTGTCGCGCTTTGGGAGGGATTGACACGTCATCTTGGGCCCTCGGGCGGCATTTACCTTGATTTAGGCCCTTGGTGTCAGACTTGGGCGATCTTCTGCGGACCCGCCGCGTCTGGACACCGTTACGCCATGTCGAGTTATTCGTTCTTCTCCTACGCGCCCACCGCGCTGACCTATGACAGTGGTCAGGACACCTATCAGCTGCGGCAGGACTACGATTTTCGCGAGCACCGCAACCGGCTCGAGATCGAGGATGATGACATCTATTTCGACGGTGACTTTGATGCCGACGAGGTGGGCGAAGACCAAAATCAGACCGCACAGGTGTTCAACGGGGCGGGTGATCTGGTGGCCTCTGGCAAGGTCTATGTCGAACATTACGGCGTGCTGCAGGCCCCTGACGGCAGTTGGCTCTACCTCGACCGGATCGAGATCGGCGGCGTGCGCGTGGGCTATCTGCCGACCACGCCGCTTGATCCGGATGTCAATTACAAGCTGGTGCGGCTTGGTAATGTGGATGATGGCCAGACCGACGGGGATGGCGACGATCAGGATTACAATTCCCAGGATTCCCGGCTTGCCTACTCTCAGTATGAAAGCGTGCCCTGCTTTGGCCCCGGCACCTTGGTCCGCACGTTGGGCGGCTGGCGTTCGGTCGAGGCACTGCGCATCGGGGATCGGGTCATGACGCTGGACAGCGGCCCCCGTGCCTTGCGGTGGGTGCACCATGTCACCCAGACCTTCAATCCCGGTCAGGACCATGGCCGCCCAGTCGTGATTCAGCCCGCTGCGTTCGGCGCAGGGGCACCCCGCCGCAACCTGATCCTGTCACCCCACCACCGGGTGCTGGTAGGTCCCGGCGCGGCGTTTCCCCATGCCTTCGCTCAGCAAAGGCTTGTCCCGGCCAAGGCGTTGCTGGATCAGTCCAAGGTACGGTTGATGCGCGGCGTCACATCGCTCACATGGACTCATCTTCTGTGCGACGGCCATGAGATCATCAACGCCGAGGGCTGCTGGACCGAAACAATGTTTCTAGGTGATATGATGCGGGCAACCCTGTCGCCCGCCGCCCGCACGTCGCTGGACGCCGCACTGGGGGCCAGCAAGGCCCCCGCGCCGGCGCGGCCTTTTCTGTCGGTGCGGGACACGCGCGCCTCGCTGTCTCAGGCGAAGGCGGCGTGACCGGGCTGTGGGTTATTCTTCAACGGTGATGGTGATCACATCAGAGGTCACAGGCTCGATATGGGGCACATGGTTCAGATCCCCCATCACAAGCTGCAATGTATGCTCGCCAGGCGGCAGCTCGAGCATGGTTTCTGTCTGACCACCGCCGAAATGGACATGATTGTCATCGGCGGGCAGGCCGTACTCGGTCTCACCCTCTTCGCCTTCACCTAACGGAGGACGGTTGATCAGAAGGTGATGATGCCCGGTGTTCTCCTTTTCCGTGCCCGCGGGGGCAACGCCCATGCCGGACAGCCCGAAGATGACCTTGAACGGCGACGTGACCGTGGCGCCATCCTCAAGATTGACGAAATAGACCTCCGCATCAGCCGGCGCGGGGGTATCGCCCGCGATGGCAGAGATCGGCGCAAAACAGGCAAATGTCGCGGCAAACAGAAGTGATCGCATGAGATATCTTCCTTTTTCTGATCCAACCGGGGGTCTGAACCTCAGCCGCCCCACCGTAATCATAGCCGAGCGTCCGGGCAGGGAAAGGCAGGTTTCGCGGATCTTGCGCCCGAAACCGCCTGCAGCCACCGGCTCGGATGAAGCGGAATAAAGCGAAGGCGCCCGAAATTGAACACAGTTTTCGTTCAATAGCGCCGAAAGACACCTTTTGTGGATCAGGGGCCATGAACGTAACTGAATCATCGTCCGCTGGCCCAAATCGAGGCTGGACTGTCCGTTTGGCACCCGTTGTCTTTACACTCACCATTTTCTTGAGCGCGTCGCTCCTGTTCTTCGTGCAGCCGCTTTTTGCAAAGATCGTCCTGCCTCATATCGGCGGAGCGGCGGGCGTCTGGACGACAGCGATGCTTTTCTTCCAGACTGTTCTCATCGCGGGCTATGTCTACGCACACCTGTCGTCCCGCTATTTGCGTGTCATGGGTCAGATCGCGCTGCACCTGCTGCTTTGGGCCGCCGCACTGATTTTCCTGCCGCTGTCGATTCCCGAGGGCTGGCGCTATGATGGGAATGCCTCCACCTCGATGCAAACGCTGGGCTTGTTCGCCGTAGGCGTCGGTTTGCCCTTTGCCGTACTGTCCGCGAGCGCGCCGCTGATCCAGTCCTGGTATGCCAAAAGCGGCGGACCGAACGCCGATGACCCGTATTTTCTCTATGGTGCCAGCAATCTGGGCTCGCTGATCGCGCTCCTGTCTTTTCCCCTTGTGGCGGAGCCGCTTCTGGGTGTGACGATAATCAGCGGCAGCTGGGCCATCGGTTTCGTCGTTCTGGGCGCGTGCCTGCTGGCAAGCGGCTGGTTCGCGCGGGGCCGGTCCACACCACTACCAACAGCAAAAAGCCAGACTGACCAAAGCGCGCGACCGACAGCGAAGCAATTAACCACGAAACGGATCGCTGGCTGGCTACTGATGGCGTTCATCCCGTCATCTCTGATGCTGGGGGTCACCACGCAGATCAGCACCGATATTGGATCTGTTCCCTTAGTGTGGGCCATTCCCCTCTCGCTGTACCTGCTGACATTCGTTATCGCATTTTCGCACCGGACTTGGATCAACCGGAGCATTTTGAGTGCGCTCTTTGCCGCTGCTCTGCCGGTTCTGGCTTTCACTCTGATGGGCCATGGAAGCACATCCATCACGATCCCGCGGATCGGCTTGATGCTTTTGTGCTTCTTCATCGTTGCGATCAAATCACACCGGGACCTCTATGACGCGCGGCCAGACAGGCGCTATTTGACGATCTTCTACGTGATCATGTCGGTCGGCGGTGCGCTGGGCGGGTTGTTCAACTCCATCATCGCCCCGAACCTCTTCGCGGACATTCAGGAAACCAAGATCACGGTCGTTCTGGCGGCTTTGCTGCTGCTTCGCACGGGGCAACGTGTCGATATGCGTCAGACCGCCATTGGACTGCTCGCGGGCGTGGCGATATCCGCCGCGTTCGTGGCGCCCTATCTGGTGGCAGATGGCGGGATCGCGCAGAAAGGGCTGACGGTTCTGTTGCCGATTGTCCTTCTTGGTGCGCTCTGGATGCTGCGGGAGGCGGGCGTCGCAGCCTTTGTCGCACTCACCACCTTGCTTCTCTCCAGCGCGCTAAACCAGCGGGACAATATGGTGTTACAAGATCGCAGCTTCTTTGGCGTCCACCAAGTGTTTGAGGAAGACGGCCTGCGCAAATACTATAACGGGACGACACTCCACGGGGCCCAAAGCCTTGCGGACGCAAGCAAACCGCCACGGCCCTTGTCCTACTACCATCCCAACGGACCCATGGCGCAGATCCTGACATCTGGTGTCGGGCGGCAGGCAACGGATATTGGTGTGGTCGGGCTTGGTGTCGGCTCACTGGCCTGTTATCGCCAGCCCGGTCAGAAGTGGCAGTTCTACGAGATTGACCGGATGGTCGATCAGATCGCGCGCAACACTGAGTTGTTCAATTTCCTCAGTGCCTGTACCCCCGATGCGCCGACTCATCTGGGGGACGCCCGGATCGTCTTGCAGCACCAGAATGACGTCAAATACGATATATTGGTCATCGATGCCTACAGTTCCGATGCCGTGCCCATTCATCTGACGACGCTGGAGGCGCTGGACATCTATAAGGACAGGTTGAAGCCCAGTGGCATTCTCGTGTTCCACATCTCGAACAGATATTTCAACATTGAGGTCCCCCTTGCCCGCAGTGCGCCTCGGCTGGGGCTGGACGCCCGGATGCAAGGCTATCGGCCCAGTGCCGCGGTCTGGGAAGACGGCGACACCCCGTCGCGCGTGGTGATTATGTCTGAGGACAGCGCAAAGCTGGACACCCTCAAGGGCGCGGCAGATGGCAGGTCCAAATGGGTCCCACTGACAGATGACGGCGGACGGGTCTGGACGGATGAGTACGCCAACATCTTCGAAATTCTGCGCTAACCCCCGAAGGTTTGGGCAAAACTTCTCTTGAGCGCGACGTCCACGTCGTCCAGCGTGACCGGCAGGCCCAGATCAACCAGCGACGTGACGCCTTGATCCGAGATGCCACACGGCACGATCCCGTCGAAATGGCTCAGGTCCGGTTCCACGTTGATCGATAGCCCGTGGAAGCTGACCCATTTGCGCAGCCGTACGCCGATAGCCGCGATCTTGTCCTCGCGCGGCGTTCCATCGGGCAGGGGGGGCTTTTCGGGCCGGGCCACCCAGACACCCACGCGCCCCTCCCGGATCATGCCATCTACGTTGAACTCCGCCAGCGCCGCGATCACCCACGCCTCAAGATGCTGCACGTATTTCCGCACATCCTTGCCGCGCGTGTTCAGATCAAGCATCGCATAAGCCACCCGCTGCCCTGGTCCGTGGTAGGTATATTGCCCACCACGCCGTGTCTCGAACACGGGGAACCGGTCGGGCTGGACCAAGTCCTCGGACTTGGCCGACGTGCCCGCCGTATAAAGCGGGGGATGCTCCAGCAGCCAGATCGCCTCATCCGCCCGGCCGTCACGGATGGCGGCCACACGCGCCTCCATCTCGGCCACGGCGGTCTCATACTCGACCGGCGCCGCAGAGGTGATCCACTCTACCATTGATTAACTGTTCCGTGCGTCATGGCGCGCGTTTTGCCACGACGCCGCGGGGCCTGCGAGGGAAAATGCACACCCCATCCGGAAAGCTGGTTTTTTCGCTTCACAAGGCGCGGGAACGTCGCTAGAACGCCGCCACTTGAGCTATGGCATGCGGTCGTGGCGGAATTGGTAGACGCGCAGCGTTGAGGTCGCTGTGAGGTAACACTCGTGGGGGTTCGAGTCCCCCCGACCGCACCAGATTGCTTCCCGCGAAGCAGCACAGGACACCGGCGGGCCATTTGGCAGCCTCGGTCCCCAAAAGGACCTCGCAGAAATGACCATCTATTTCATCCGGCACGGACAGTCAGAATTCAACGCAGTCTTCCAAGGCGGCGGGGACCCGATGATTTTCGACGCGCCCTTGACCCCTCTTGGGTTTGAGCAGGCAGCCGAGGCGAGAAAATCCATGGCTGACCTCAACATAAAGCGCGTCATCACCTCGCCGCTGACACGCGCGATCCAGACATCGAAAACGATCTTCGACGGGATTGCGCCCATCGAGGTCCGGACGGGCCACCATGAACTTCTCAGTCACAGTTGTGATGTCGGGCGCACTCCGGCGGAACTACAGGCGGATTTTCCGGATCTCACCTTTGATCACCTGCCCGCCGAATGGTGGCACGCGCCGAACGGATCGGGGCGTGAGGTGATCCGCGAACCGACGCCGGTCTTTCAGAACCGGATCGCAAACTTCGTGTCCGATCTGACGACACTTGGTGACGAGGCGGTGGCCATTATCGGCCATGGCAACGCATTTCAGGAAATCATCGGGTTCATGCTGCACAATTGTCAGGTGCATCAGTACCGCTAGCGCCGCTCGGACCAGCGGCTCCAATGCAGCCGACCAAACTGGACCGCTCCTGCGATCTCCCGTAAGACCGGGGCGGCAGGTATTTGAAGGGGAACGCGATGACTTTGACGCTCTTTTATCGCCCGGGCACATGTTCACTTGCGCCGCATATCCTCTTGACCCTTGTCGACCTGCCGCACGAGGCGACGCATCCGCCCCGGGGCGATGCGTTCAAGGCGATCAATCCAGCGGGCGCGGTTCCAGCGATGCGGCTGGAGGACGGCTATATCCTCACCCAATGCGGCGCCATTCTGCAATATATCTGCCAGCGCGCAGAGCGGACCGACCTTCTTGGCGGTGATGATCTGCGGGCGCAGGCAGAGGTGGCCCAATGGTGCAGCTTCTTCACGGGCGATTTTCACCCGGCATTCTACCCTGTGTTCGTGCCCCAGCGTTATATGTCGGATCACAGTGAGGCCGTGCTGGACGGAACCAAAGCCGCAGGTCTTCGCCTTGTGCGCGCCGGGCTGGATCAGCTTGAAACCCGGCTGATCGGGCAGGACCATCTGGTGAGCGCCTCCCGGACCATCGCGGACTACTACGCCATCCCAATGCTGCGCTGGGTGGGGTTGGTGGTCGAAACGAAGCTGGCAGAGTGGCCAGCAGTCGAGAGCTTCTATCAAAAGATTTGCACCGAGGCGTCGGTCGTTCAGACGATGGAAATCCACAAGATCACGCCGTAAGCTGTTTTCGGACTGAGCCTAAAACTCATATATTAAATATTCAAATCAGCATCTTATATATGTCTCAGGCTAGAAAGATGTACGTACCTCAAAAATCATTGGACAGACTCACAGGCCCCGGCCTACCGTGAGATTGCGAGACCTGCGAATCGGGATGTCACCTGATCAAGACGGGTTCACCTTGGGAGGAAGACAATGAAAAATCTGAAACTGGCATCCGCCAGTGTGCTCTGTATGGCGGCCGCAAGTGCGGGCAGCGCCACAGCCGAAGACCTGACACTCTGCTGGGCCGCGTGGGACCCGGCCAACGCGCTGGTGGAACTCAGCAAGGAATTCGAGGCCCAGTCCGGCCACACCATGAGTTTTGAATTCATTCCGTGGCCCAACTTTGCGGACCGGATGCTGAACGAACTGAACTCCGGCGGTAAGCTCTGTGACCTTCTGATCGGCGACAGCCAGTGGATCGGCGGGGGGGCCGAGAATGGGCATTACGTCAAGCTGAATGATTTCTTCGACGCCGAAGGCATCAGCATGGGCGATTTCGCGGACGCCACCGTCTACGCCTATTCCACATGGCCCAAGGGCTCCGAGAACTACTACGCTTTGCCCGCAATGGGCGACGCGAATGGCTGGTTCTACCGCAAGGACTGGTTCGCCCGCGAGGATATCCGCACCGCGTTCCAAGAAGCCACAGGCCGCGAATTGGCCGAGCCCAAAACCCAGAAGGAAATGCTGGAAATTGCCCAGTTCTTCCAGGGGCGCGAGATTGACGGTCAGACCGTCTACGGTGCCGCGATCTTTACCGAGCGCGGCTCGGAAGGCATCACCATGGGCGTGACCAGTGCGCTTTATCCATGGGGCTTCAAATACGAAAACACCCCCGGCTCCTACGACATGGAAGGGGCGGTGAATTCACCTGAAGCCGTGGAAGCGCTTGAGTTCTATAAGGAATTCTACGAAACCGCGACGCCCCCTGGCTACACGAACTCTTACATGGGCGAGAGCCTTGATGCGTTCAAGTCCGGCCAGGTCGCCATGGCGATGAACTGGTTTGCGTTCTTCCCCGGCCTCTATGCGGACCCTGACACCGGGGGTGACAAGATCGACTTCTTCGTCAATCCGCCGCAAAATCAGGAAGGCTCCACCTTGGGCGGGCAGGGGATTTCCGTTGTCGCCTATTCCGACAAGCAGGACGCCGCGCTGGAATACATCAAGTGGTTCGCTGACCCAGAAGTGCAGCAGAAATGGTGGGATCTGGGTGGCTATTCGGCGCATAAGGCCGTGCTGGAAAGCCCGACCTTCAAGGACAGCGCACCGTTTGCAGGCGATTTTCTTGACGCCATGGGCGCTGTTCAGGACTTCTGGCAGGAACCTGTCTATGCGGAACTGCTGCTCGCCATGCAAAAGCGGATGCATGACTACGTGGTCGCCGATCAAGGCACCGCGAAGGAAGCACTCGACAAGCTGATCGAGGACTGGACCGAAGTCTTCGAGGACGAAGGCAAGCTCTAAACCAAACCTGCGGGCGGGGAACGACCCCGCCCGATCTCCAAGACCGGAAAAACAGGGCGGCCCCTCGCGGCCCTGTCACGGGACAGCTTTGCCCGGGAAAGTGACCTCCATGTCCGACACGCCGCTCACCAAGGCCGCCGAAGCGACGCCGCCCACCGTGGCCCGCAAAATCCGGGGTTTGTCGGACCGCGCCATCGCGTGGATCTTCGTTGGCCCCACGATTTTCCTGCTGCTGGCGATCAACATTTTCCCGCTGATCTGGACCATCAATCTCAGCTTCACAAACTACCGGGCCAACCGCACGAACCGCGCCGTCGAGTACATCGGAACCCGCAACTACGAACGCATTCTGAACGACAGCGACATCTGGCTGTCCATGCAGGCCACCGCGCATTTTCTGATCTGGACGATCATCTTTCAGGTGCTCATCGGTTTCACGCTGGCGTGGCTGATCAATCGCAAGTTCAAGGGCAACGACCTCTGGACCACGATCATCGTGTTGCCCATGATGCTGAGCCCGGCCGTCGTCGGCAATTTCTGGACCTTTCTCTATCAACCGCAGATCGGGCTCTTCAATTACGTGATCGCGTTCTTTACCGGAGCTGATCCATCGAGCTTCCAGATGCTGGGCTCCGTCGATCTGGCCCCGTGGTCCATTGTTATCGTGGACACGTGGATGTGGACGCCCTTCGTGATGCTCATCTGCCTGGCCGGTCTTCGAAGCATCCCCGATTACATTTACGAGGCCGCCGAGGTCGACCGCGCCTCAAAGCTCCGCCAGTTTTTCACGATCACCATACCCATGGTGTTGCCCTTCCTGATGCTGGCGGTGCTGTTCCGGGGGATCGAGAACTTCAAGATGTTCGATCTGGTGGTGCAGCTGACGGGCGGGGGGCCGGGCTCCACCACCGAGGTCGCCTCCATCAACCTCAAACGCGAGGCGTTCGAGAAATGGCGCACGGGCTACGCTTCCGCCTTCGCGATCATCCTGTTTGTGACCGTGTTCGGGCTGGCCTCAATCTACGTCAAGGCGCTGAACAAGGTGAAGGAGAGATGAGCATGTCCCGTCCCACACCGCCGCAGGGATCTGTCCAATGAGCAGCTTTTCCGTCACCGAGCCGTCGAACGGCCAGAAATGGTTCGCAGGCATTCTTGTCGTGCTCTATGCGCTGATCACCATCATGCCGCTGGCGTGGATCATGATGACCGGCTTCAAGACACCGCCCGATTCCATCAGCTACCCGCCCAAGGTCATCTTCGAGCCGTCGCTGGAAGGCTACGTGAACCTGTTCACCACCCGCACCCGCGTGGGCCAAGAGGCCTTGGATGCTCTGCCGCCGCCCGAGACATGGTACGAGGAAATCGTGCGCGAGCGCGACATGGTCATCGCAGGCCCCTCCAAATTCGGCGAGCGGTTCCTGAACTCCGTCATCATCGGTTTTGGCTCCACCTTCCTCAGTATCGTGCTGGGCACATTGGCGGCCTATGCCTTCAGCCGCTTCAAGATCCCGTTGGCCGACGATCTGCTGTTTTTCATTCTCAGCACGCGAATGATGCCGCCCATTGCCGTCGCGATCCCCATCTTCCTGATGTACCGAAATCTGGGCCTCAGCGACACGCATCTGGGGATGATCCTGCTTTATACAGCGGTCAATATCTCGCTGGCGGTCTGGCTTTTGAAAGGCTTCATCGACGAGATCCCGCGCGAATACGAAGAGGCTGCGCTGATCGACGGCTACACACGGTTTCAGGCCTTCTACAAGGTGGTGCTGCCGCAAGCTGCCACGGGCATCGCCTCGACCGCGATTTTCTGTCTCATCTTTTCGTGGAACGAATACGCCTTCGCGGTCCTTCTGACTTCCGGCACGGCCCAGACCGCGCCGCCATTCATCCCCACCATCATCGGGGTCGGCGGGCTCGATTGGCCAGCGGTCGCGGCGGGCGCCACGATCTTCCTTCTGCCGGTCATGGTTTTCACCATCCTGCTGCGCAAACACCTGCTGCGCGGGATCACATTCGGGGCGGTGCGCAAATGATCGAGGTATGTGCAGGGCCGGACAACATGTCCGACGGAAGTCCGATAAAAGTCCGACACAAGTCCGAACGCGTATTTTGCGGCGAAAGGAGCCTGAGATGAGCCAGTTTTTCACCGGTCTGATGCGCCTCAAACGCGGTCCCTGGGAGATGCTGGCGACCATCCTCATCGGTCTCGGCGTCTTCATGTTGATGCAGCCGTTTTTCCTGTGGGCCTACACCTACTCATTCATCACAACACTGATCGGCACGGTGATGTTCATCATCGTCAGCCACTTCAAGGACTAGCCCTTTGGCCCAGATCATCATCAAGAATGTCCGCAAGGAATTTGGCGATTTCACCGCCGTCAAGGAAAGCTCATTTACCATTGAAGACGGCGAGTTCTTCATGCTGCTCGGCCCCTCGGGCTGCGGCAAGACAACTACGTTGAGGATGATTGCCGGGCTGGAATTGCCCACCTCCGGTGAGATCTATCTGGACGGTGAAGAGATCAGTCAGAAGCCACCCTCTCAGCGCGATATTGCTTTTGTTTTCCAGATGTTCGCGCTCTATCCTCATATGAATGTCCGAAAGAACCTCAGCTACCCACTGGTGTCCCAAGGCATGGACCGCGCCGCTGTAAAGGCCAAGGTGGCAGAGGTCGCGCAGATCCTTGGGATTGAAGATATTCTGAACAAACCCGTGGGTGGTCTGTCCGGCGGCGACCGGCAGCGGGTGGCGCTCGGGCGGGCCATCGTGCGGGATCCCAAGGCGTTCATGATGGACGAGCCGCTGGGCGCACTGGATGCCGAATTCAGGGAACGCATGGCAGAAGAACTGCGCGCGCTCCACGACCGAATGAACGCAACGACGGTCTATGTCACCCACGATCAGCTCGAGGCCATGCAGATGGGGGACAAGATCGTCGTCATGAACAACGCCGTGGTCGAACAATTCGGCACTCCGCAAGAGGTCTACGATAAGCCCGCCACCCTGTTTGTCGCTGATTTCATAGGCTCCCCCTCGATGAATTTCCTGCGCTTCGACGGCGTCGTTGAAGAGGGTGCGACAGATATCAAGATGGGTGAGCAAGTCGTTGGTATGCCAAGACAAATGGAAGGCGCCCGCGGATCGCTGGTGTACGGGATCCGGCCGGAACATATCAAACTGACAGACACCGGCGCCTACCGCGGATCGGTGCTGGCGACCGAATATCTGGGAACGACGCAGATCGTGACGCTGGACACGGCCAATGGCGAGGTGAAGGCCCGGATCGACAGTGCGCAACCCGCGAAGGTCGGAGAAGCGGTAGGGCTGTCCTTTGATGCGGCGACAGTCACCATGTTCGACGAAACGACCGGACAAGCGCTCAAATCCGAACTCAATCAGGAGGTGTTGGCCCGTGGCTGAGGTGGTCCTGAACGACGTCACAAAATCCTTCGGCGAGACGGTCGCCGTTGAAGGCATTTCAATGACCATTCCCGACGGCGCGTTCGTCGTTCTGCTGGGTCCCACAGGCGCCGGAAAGACCACGACGCTGCGGCTGATCTCGGGATTGGAGCAACTGGATCGCGGCGAGATTTTTGTAGGCGGCCGCAACGTTGCGGGCGAAAGCCCCGCACAGCGGGACGTTGCGATGGTCTTCCAACAATACTCCCTCTACCCGCACCTGTCCGTGCGGGATAATCTGGCATTTCCGTTGAAATCCCCGATCCTGAAAACTCCGGCGGACGAGATCACCCGCAAGGTCAGGGAAGTCGCGGAAGTCCTTCAAATCAGTCACAAACTTGACAACAAAGCCACGGCGCTGTCCGGCGGGGAAATGCAGCGGGTGTCCATCGGGCGCGCCCTTGTGCGCGACCCCGCGATCTACCTGATGGACGAGCCGCTCAGTTCTCTCGATGCCAAACTGCGCACCGATCTCAGGGTCGAGTTGAAGCGCATCCAGGCCGATCTTGGGGCCACGCTGCTCTATGTGACACACGACCAGATCGAGGCGATGACCATGGCCACCCATGTCGGAGTTCTGGACGAAGGCAAACTGGTCCAATTTGGCACCCCGCGCGAGATCTACGAGACACCCAACAGTCTTTATGTCGCCACGCGCCTTGGCCTGCCACGCATCAACATTGTCCCCGCTTCAATCTTCGGAAACGCGCCTGCGGGCGTTACGCAAATGGGGCTGCGGCCTGAGCATATTGCCCAAGGTGAGGGGCAAGAGGCGCAAGTTAAGCGGGTCGAACATCTGGGGGACCAGACCCGACTGCACCTCGATCTGCAGGGGCACGCAATCACAACCTTGGCCATCCCGGGGCAGCAGTACGCGCAGGGCTCCACGGTCAAGATCTCACCGAAAAACCCGCTGTGTTTCGACGCACATGGCGCAAGAATTCTTCAGGGGGCCTGATCATGAGCCAGTTTATCAACGCCAAAGACACTTTGGTCACGGACGCAATCGAAGGCATTCTGGAGACGTCAAACGGCACCTTGGCGCGTCTTGACGGCTACCCGCACATCAAGGTCGTCACCCGCAGGAATTGGGACAAATCGAAGGTGGCCCTTATTTCAGGCGGCGGATCGGGCCATGAACCGGCCCATGCAGGCTTCGTGGGCGAAGGGATGCTGACCGCCGCGGTCTGTGGCGAGGTCTTCGCGTCCCCGTCGGTTGATGCCGTCCTCGCTGGCATCCTCGCGGTGACAGGTCCCGCTGGATGTTTGCTGATCGTCAAGAACTACACCGGGGATCGGTTGAATTTCGGACTTGCCGCAGAACGGGCGAGGGCATTCGGATTAAAGGTCTCGATGGTGGTTGTGGATGACGACATTGCCTTGCCGCATCTGCCACAGGCCAGAGGCGTTGCAGGTACGCTGTTTGTTCATAAAATCGCAGGCGCTATGGCCGAGGACGGCGCGGATCTTGACGCGATCACACAGGCCGCGCAAAAGGTCATATCGGCGACCGCCTCCATCGGGAAATCGCTCGACACCTGCACGGTGCCGGGGTCTGCGAAGGAAGACAGAATCCCGCAGGGCAAGGCAGAACTTGGGTTGGGCATTCACGGCGAAGCGGGGGTGGAGCAGGTTGATTTCCAAGATGCCAAGGTTGCAATGGACATGGTGCTCGGAAAGCTGGAAAACGCCTTATCTAAAGGGCCTTGCGTCGCGCTGCTGAACAACTTGGGCGGAACGACACCTCTTGAAATGGCGGTGTTGTCCCACGAGTTGGCGCGCTCACCGAAAGCTAAGTCCATCACGTCAATCATCGGCCCGGCGCCTATGATGACCTCCCTCGACATGCATGGTTTTTCGGTTTCGATCCTGCCCATGGACAAGGTGCAGGAGGCGGCACTGGCCCGGCCCGTTCCAATGAATGCCTGGCCCGGTCTTGCCAAACTCGCCGCGGCAGAGGTCGCGCCGCTTCCCGATGGGCTCAGCCCGATCCAGCCGATCCCGTCCGACAACGCCGCGACGCGTGCCTTGATTGAGACCTGCTGCGATCTGCTCATTGCATCCGAGACTGACCTGAACGCTCTTGATGCGAAGTCTGGCGATGGCGACACGGGCAGCACGTTGGCCACCGCCGCCCGCGCCCTGAAGGACGCTTTGGACCGGATGCCCTTGGCTGACCTGACGCAGCTGTTCCGGGCGATCGGCAATGAGTTGAGCCAAACGATGGGCGGCTCTTCCGGCGTCATTTTGGGGATTTTCTTTGGCGCCACGGGGGATGCCTGTGCCAATGGAAAGCCTGTGACCGACGCGTTGAAAGCAGGCCTTGAGCGTATCAGTGAAGTGGGCGGCGCGGCGCGGGGCCACCGCACGATGATCGATGCTCTTGCCCCGGCTTTGGACGCGCTGGACGACGGCCTGACGCAGGCAGCTCAGGCTGCGCGAACTGGCGCTGATGCGACGGCGCAGATGGGGCAGGCCAAGGCAGGACGGGCCTCCTACGTGCCCGAGGAAAACCTGATCGGCCACACCGATCCGGGCGCTGAGGCCGTTGCCCGCTTGTTCGAGGGGCTTGCCGCTGCAGAATGAAGCCTGACCGCGATCCCCTGTCGAATCCGACGGTCAATGACATTGCCCGTGTGGCTGAGGTCAGCCTCGCGACTGTGGACAGGGTCTTGAACGAGCGACCCGGTGTGCGGAAAGTCACCGTCGACAAGGTCAACAAGGCCATCGCTCAGATCGGTTATGTGCGCGACACCGCCGCTGCCAATCTTGCGCGTGGGCGGGTCTATACGTTCCTGTTTATCCTTCCCGCGACGGCCAATGAATTCGTGGCGCTGATCGAGCAGCATATAGATGATCTGAGCGCAGGTCTGAAGCGTGAACGCACGCTGCTGTCTTTCACCAAGGTCTCTGCCTTCGATCCGATGGAATTGGCCCGTGCCATTGACGCGGTGGACCCATCCAAGGTCGACGGGGTTGCTGTGTTCGGCCCCGAGACTCCATCGGTGCGGGATTCCATTTCCCGTCTAAAGCAGCACGGCGTTTCCGTTGTCTCTCTGGTCGCTGACATTCCCAGTTCCGAGCGGGACCACTACATCGGGATAGACAACATTGCGGCGGGTCGAACAGCGGCGCAGTTGATGGGACGCTTTCTGGCCGGCCAAAGCGGCCAGATCCTCGTTCTCACCGGTTCCATGCTGGCGCGGGATCATCTGGAGCGCCGGCTTGGGTTCGATGAAGTGATGACCCGGGACTTCCCAAACCTGTCCGTCGTCGCATCGCTTGAGGGGCGGGACGATCCGGACCTGATCGAACGCCTGATGCCCGCGGCTATGGCGGGAAATCCGAATGTTCTGGGGATTTACTCTTCTGCCGCGGGGAACGCGGGTCTGATCCAATATTTCGAAAACAGCCCGCCAGTTGTGAAGCCTGTCGTGGTCGCCCATGAGCTGACCGTCCTGTCCCGCGCCGCCCTGATTGATGGCACCTTCGACGCCGTGATTTCGCAGGATGCAGGGCATCTGGTCCGCAGTGCAATTCGCGTAATGCGGGCAAAAATCGACAATCTGCCAATCAACCTTGCGCAAGAGCGCATTCGCATCGACGTTTATCTGAAGGAAAATATGCCACATTAGAGGGCATACATCTTGGGGAGGATCTCATGAAAACCATCAAAGGCCCCGCGCTCTTTCTTGCGCAGTTCGCAGGCGATGAAGCGCCGTTCAATTCCTGGGATGCGATAACCAAATGGGCCGCGGACTGTGGCTACAAGGGAGTCCAGGTCCCATCCTGGGACGGCCGGCTCTTTGATTTGTCGCAGGCCGCAGAGTCAAAGGACTATTGCGACACCTTCAAAGGTCAGGCGGCCGAAAACGGGGTCGAGGTGACGGAGTTGTCGACACATCTTCAAGGCCAGCTTGTTGCCGTTCATCCGGCCTACGATGCAGCGTTCGACGGGTTCGCTGATCCATCGGTGCATGGCAATCCAGCGGCGCGGCAGGAATGGGCTGTGGATCAGGTGATGAAGGCAGTCTCAGCCTCGAAAAATATGGGCATCAAGAATCATGTGACCTTCTCCGGTGCTTTGGCTTGGCCTTACATCTACCCGTGGCCGCAGCGGCCTGCGGGGTTGATCGAAACCGCCTTTGATGAACTAGCCAAACGCTGGCGTCCGATCCTCGACCATGCGGACGAAAACGACGTCAATATCTGCTACGAAATTCACCCCGGCGAGGACCTGCATGACGGCGTCACATTCGAGATGTTCCTAGAGCGTCTAAACGGACACGCCCGGTGCAACATGCTCTACGATCCGTCTCACTATGTCCTGCAGTGCCTTGATTACCTTGATAATATCGATATCTACAAGGATCGGATCAAGATGTTTCATGTCAAAGACGCGGAGTTCAATCCGACGGGCCGCCAAGGGGTCTATAGCGGTTATCAGCCTTGGGTGGATCGCGCAGGCCGGTTCCGCAGTCTGGGCGACGGGCAGGTCGATTTCGCGGCTATCTTCTCCAAAATGGCGGCAAATGATTTTGATGGCTGGGCCGTTGTGGAATGGGAATGTTGCCTAAAACATCCCGAAGACGGAGCCCGCGAAGGGGCTCAGTTTGTCAGCGATCATATCATTCGGGTGACAGAGCGGGCGTTTGATGATTTCGCCGATGGCGGGACCGATGAGGCTGCAAACCGCAAGATGCTGGGGATCTCGCAATGACGGATCGGATCAGACTTGGCATGGTTGGCGGTGGCAATGATGCGTTCATTGGCGGCGTTCACCGCATCGCATCACGGATCGACGACCATTTCGAACTGGTGGCGGGCGCCCTGTCCTCGACGCCGGAAAAGTCGCAGGCCTCCGGCGCGGCTTTGGGTCTGGCACCCGACCGGATCTACGACGATTTCAAGCAAATGGCGATCCGGGAGGCCCGCTTGAAAAACGGGATTGAGGTGGTTTCCATAGTCACACCCAATCACGTCCACTACGCCGCCGCACGCGAGTTTCTAAAGCGCGGCATCCATGTCATTTGCGATAAGCCGCTGACCTCGACACTGGCCGACGCTAAGAAACTGGTGAAGGCGGCGGAAGCCTCGGAGGCGCTGTTTGTTCTGACGCACAACTACACGGGATATCCGATGGTCCGGCAGGCCCGCGAGATGATCGCGGCAGGTCAGATCGGCGGGGTTCGGGTTGTGCAGGTCGAATATCCGCAGGATTGGCTGACCGAAGAGCAGGACTTCAAACAAGCCGAATGGCGCACCGATCCTGCACGCTCAGGCGCGGGCGGCTCAACGGGCGACATCGGAACTCATGCCCACAACTTGGCGTGTTTCGTGACAGGGCTGGAACTCGAAGCCCTCGCCGCCGATCTACAGGCCTTCGTGCCGGGCCGCCAAGTGGACGACAATGCCCACGTAATGTTGCGATTCAAAGGCGGCGCGCGGGGCATGTTATGGTCCAGCCAAGTGGCACCCGGAAACGAAAATGCTCTGAAGATACGTGTCTACGGCGAGAAGGGTGGCCTAGAATGGGCGCAGGAAGATCCCAATTACCTCTGGCACACCCCGCTTGGGGAACCAAAGCGTTTGATCACACGAAACGGTGCCGGGGCGGGGGACGCTGCCGGTCGCCTAAGCCGTGTGCCGCCTGGCCATCCCGAGGGATATCTGGAGGGGTTCGCGAATATCTATACGGAAGCAGCGCACGCTATCCGGGCCAAACGCGCTGGCATCACGCTTGATCCGGAGGTTCAGTTCCCATCCATTCACGACGGGTTGAAAGGCGTCGCTTTTGTGGATGCTTGCGTACGATCTTCGGCGCGAAACGCAGCATGGGTCACGTTGGCGGACTAAAGGGTCCTTATGATCGGCCCGTCGTAGCCGGTTCCTAGACCATTCCGGAGGATTTCGCGTCGCCTGCCGAAGTTCTCCGGCACGATGTATCCTTTCGCTGCGCGGAATGCCCCGGTATAGCGACCGAAGTAAATCGCCCGCTCCGCGGCCAAAGGTGCGAGCTTCACTTCCCGCGCGAAGCTGTGGCCGAGCCCTGCAATGCGGAAACCGGGGTTCGCGCGTACGGGTTCAAGATAGCCTTCAACCGACAACTGGCGGAACCCGACTGCACCAGAGGTGAACCGGCCTGTCCGTGTCGTGGCTGCGTTGAAGATCCGTCCATCGTAATCGCCGATCGCGGTGACGTATTGCCCGCTGGGTGGTGCGAAATTCCCATCGTTAAGCCGCATCGGCGTGCCTTCGATTAGAAGCCCTGTTGGACCGCCGCGGGACACTACACCAGCGATCAAGTCCCGGGGTTCATCCGATGCATCTATCCGGCTGGCCACAAGACCTTCGGGTGACCAGACCCCGCCCACCGCAACGCGAGTGCCATGGGTCAATCGGCCTTGGCCGCCCGGCTCGGTGATGATTGGTGCGCCGTTCACGCTAAACCGGCCGTGACCTATTGCCTGAACGCGCCCGACCAATGGGTAGGACACCAGTACGTGACGTGCCACGAGGCGGTCCCGTGACAGACTGGCGGCAATCGTAAGCGGTGCGCCGACCTGAACATCGCTTTCCGAGCCCTCACCAAACGGTGTTTCGAACCGTGTCCCCGACGTGATCTCGACACGCAGGCCGTTGACGATGAGGCTGCCGAAATCGGTCATCAATCCGACGATACCGGTGCCGCCGATGCCGCCCTCGAAAGGATCCTTTTCGTTGCGCGTGACAAGGGCAGGGGCCGCGCATCCCGCAGCGAATGTCGTGCCCATCAGGCTGAGGAAAGTCCGGCGCTTCATCGGTGTCACGGGATCAGCTACCTTCTGTCTCGTCGCTGTCGTCTGTCGTGTCACCTTCGCGGTAGAAGTAGACCCCGAAGCGATAGCGTTGGGTATTGTCGGTCGTCCTGCGGTCCGCGTCCTGCAAATCCTTGCTGTCCCGGTTCAGCTCTTCCAGCACGGACTGGCTGAGGTCCCGGGCTTTCTGCTCGATCTGATCAACAGATGATCCAGTCAGACGGTTGTAGAACACGGCACGCTCCAGAAACGGTGGTGTCTCTGATAGGAGGTTCTCGGACGCCGCAGCAAGGTGATCCCCCACATTCGAGGCAAAAAATACCATCTTGTGATCTTCTGACGCCGGTCCAATAACCGCGTCCTTTGCGATGTTAAGAAGGCCGTCCGCTGTTTCTTCGACCAGACCTTGTCGCAACAATTCATCCAAGACCGTGCGCGGACGGATGTCACGGTTGACGGCCCGTACCAGACTTTCAAAGTCGCGGCCCTCGTCACCGGAACGCGCAAGGGTTCGGGGGCTGCCGTCTTCGTTTTGATATTCAGGTGTCGCAAGCCATCGGCCGAAAACAGTTGCAAAGGTCGCAGTCTTCCGGCGCGCGGTTTCCCACGTTTTGTCTTCGTCGCTCAGGATATCGCGAACGTCCCGACGGTGAACCCCCGTCAGCAGGCTGATGCGGCTATCGGTCGGTGCGGTCTCGTCGATGCGGAACTCGTCGTAGGCGACCTCGACATAGACCTTCTTCAGCAGGCGATAGAATGCAGGCGCAGTGACGCCGCGGCTGATCAGCGTCTTCACAAGAGGACGGATCAGACCGCGCAGGACGCGCAGTAATGGGTCTCGCCCGGGATCTGGATCAGATGCAGCCATACTCCCAAGATACGAGCAGTGTAAAAAAGTTCCACAAATATCTTGACGTTTCTCCCAGGTGCGACACTTCGTAACGCGTGTGAAAAATTTACACGCATGCAATCGCCGAAACTCGGCACGAAAGAGGAGAAGATCATGGAACGTCGTCGTATATTGAAAATTGGTGCAGCCCTTGTCAGCGCAGCTGTTCTCAGCGCCTGTGCAGCCCCATCCCAGAACACAACGCCTGATATTGTTGACACTGCAGTTGCCGCTGGATCCTTCAACACGCTGGTTGCCGCGGTTCAGGCTGCTGATCTGGTCGACACGCTAAAGGGTCCAGGTCCGTTCACCGTCTTCGCCCCAACCGACGACGCTTTTGCCAAATTGCCCGCCGGTACCGTTGAAACTCTGCTGAAGCCAGAGAACAAGGATCAGCTTGTCAGCATCCTGACCTATCACGTCGTGCCCGGCCGTGTCTTAGCAGGTGATCTGGCAGGCAAGCGCGTGCGCGCCAACACTGTAAACGGTCAGACACTGCACATAGACGGTCGCAGCGGCGTTAAGGTCGAAAATGCAAATGTCATCAGCGCCGATGTCATCGCCTCGAATGGCGTCATCCACGTGATCGACACCGTCCTCCTTCCGAAGTGATCGGACGTCTAAGCCTCTGTAAAAAGGAGACAGGGCATGCTCATGTCGCAGTTTGAATTTACCGCGTTTGCGGAAGCTGATCTGGTGGATGGTCATCTCGGAAAGGGGGTGACGTTTGTCCAACCCACCGAGGTGCCGCTTTCCTTTTCGGTCAACGATGATGACCGTGTCTTGAGCGGTGACATCTTTGACCGCGCACGCGACCACACCGGCCAAACGGCAGAAATCGTCCGGGCCGGCGAAGAGACCGGAAACGGCGGCCAGATCTACGCAGAGCGCGGATTTTATGCGTCTGGCAGTGACGGCGTTCGGTATATTTTGGTCGAGATCGAACAGGAAGGCAGTCACGAAAACTACTACACCTATTTCGGTGATGTTCCCGATGCTGGTGTCGAATTGACTGTCGGGCGCGCATTCAACATCCGCACGGGGGCGTCTTACGACCAGTTGGGCGCGGGATCCTCCGCACCTAATATTGTCGACATCGCTGCCGGATCTGACGATTTCAACTTGCTTGTCCGTGCGCTTAGCACTGCTGGGCTGGTCGAAACCGTTCAGGGCTTGGATGACATCACAGTCTTTGCGCCGACGGATGCGGCCTTCACACAGCTTGCCGTGGATCTGGGCTTTGAAGGCGATACGTCTGACGAAGACGCTGTATTCGACGCAATTGTAGCGGGTTTGACTGAACTTGGCGGGGGCGATCCAATTCCGCTTTTGACCGATGTCTTGCTGTACCACGTCTCAGCCGGTGCCAAAACGGCAGAGGCCATCGACGCGGCAGAAACTGTCTCGACCTTACTTGACGGCGCGACTTTCGGCAGTGAGGGCACCGAACTGATCGACAACGAGCCTGACATCGACAACCCGCAGATCGTGATCCCCGATATTCAGGCTGCGAACGGCACGATCCAGGCGATTGATCGGGTTCTTCTGCCGGTCGATATCCCGGGCAACACGCCTGACACACCCCCAGAACCGGACGCACCGACATTGGCGGGCATTGTCGCCGCCAGCGGCGGTGAGTTCGACGCCGATGGCACGGATTTCGATTTGCTTCTCAACGCCGTCGAGGCTGCCGGTCTTGCTGGCGCTCTGGATGATCCGGACGCTGATCTGACGGTGTTTGCGCCGAACGACGCGGCGTTTGTTGGTCTCGCTCAAGCTTTGGGTTTTGAGGGCACCGACGAGGGCGCAGCTTTCGGATATATTGTGGACGCGCTTACTTTGCTGAGCGGTGGAGGGGATCCAATCCCGCTTCTCAAGGATATCCTCCTTTATCACGTGGTCCCGGAAGCGCTGGACTCAGATGCGGTTCTGTCTGCCGAGGGGATCCCGACTTTGCTGGGCGCATCCCTTGGCGTGGACGGTCTTTCGCTGGTCGATGCCGATCCGGATGTGGCCGATCCGTCTTTGATCGCGACCGACATCGCGGCGTCCAATGGCATCGCTCATGTAATTGATGGTGTGCTTTTGCCGGTTGATGTTTTGCAATCTGACGGCTCCAACAGCGTCGATTTCGTCATCGGGACTGATGAGGCGGATCATATCTCCACCCGCAAGGATGCGGATTTCGTTTCGGGTAAGGGCGGGGATGATGATATCTTTCTTGGCCGCGGGAACGACGTCGGCCTTGGCGGCGACGGGAACGATCAGATCAACGGCCAGAAGGGCGACGATCGGATCTCGGGCGATGCAGGTGATGACCGTCTGAACGGTGGTCGTGGCAACGACACGCTCGACGGCGGAGACGGCGCCGACATTCTGCGCGGTGGCCGGGATGCCGATACGCTTACCGGTGGCGCAGATGCGGATATTTTCATCTTCAACAGCAGTAGCGGTGCCGACACCATCACGGACTTCACCAGCGGCGAAGACCTGATCAGCCTACATGCGTTGAGCGTGGAAAGCTTCGAAGCGCTCGGGGAGGGTCTCTCTGACAGCGATGACGGGGCCGTGATCTCGGTCGAAGGCATCGAGATCACATTGTCCGGTGTGACCGCCGGATCGCTGACGGCTGACGACTTCATCTTCGGCTGACCAAGACTGCGCCCGGTTGCATACCCGCCGGGCGCGGACACTCAGATGTTAGATCATCCAAACACCAAACCCCCATCGACAATCAGGTTTTGCCCCGTCACGGCACGCCCCCAGGGACTGGCAAAGAACAGAACGCTGTCTGCCGCCTCCGCCGGTGTTGTCACGCGTCGCAGCGGTGTGTTGTCAGCGATCATATCGAACACCGCCTCGGGCGTCCCCGCGCTGGCGTCTGTGGTCCGCAGCAAGCCGCCCGAGACCATATTGACGGTGATCCCAAGCGGCCCCAACTCTACCGCCGCCGTTCGCGTCAGGGCAAGAAGTGCGGATTTCGCCGCCGTATAATCATGATAGGGCACGACCGGGTTCTGAACGAGGTTGCTGCCGATGGTGATGATCCGCCCGAACCCGGCCTCTTCCATACCAGGCCGAACGGCTTTGATCGTATTCAGCCCCCCGATTGCGGCTGTCTCAAATTGTGATGTCAGATGATCCGGGGTCAGCGTTTTCAGATCATCTCGGCCGTCACCGTTGAAGCTATAATCCGCGAGCGCGTTGTGAACCAAGGTTGTCGGCGCGCCAAGAGTTTCGGTGACTTCCCTGACCATGCTCGCGACGTTGTCGGTAGCGCGAACATCGCACTTGATCGCCAGCGCGTTGGGGCCGAGATCCTTGGCCAACGCCTCGGCCTTCCCTTTATTCTTTAGGTAGTTAATCGCCACCCTCGCGCCTTCACGGGCGAAAGCTGTTGCGATGGCCGCACCGAGGCCTCGTCCGCCGCCGGTTACGAGAACGACCTGATCAGTAAGCGGTTTTGTCATAATGTGCTCCAGAGTTCTGCAAAGTGGTGGGTAGGTCCGTGGCCCGCGCCAACAGTCAGTTGATCCGCGCCCGCGATGCAGGTGCTGACATATGCCTTCGCGCGTTTCGCGGCCGGGATGATCGCCATGCCATGGCCCAATTGGGTGGCAAGCGCGGCGGATAGGGTGCAGCCTGTTCCGTGAGTGTTCTTCGTTTGAACACGGTGCGCATCCAGCCAGAGCGTGCCGTCCTGTGTGGCAAGGCAATCTGGGCTGTCGCCACCATCCAGATGACCACCCTTCAACAACACGGCATTGGAACCGAGTTCCAGCAGAGCAACGGCTTGCTCCGACATTGCCTCTCGCGTTGGGGCAACATTGGTGTCGAGCAAAGCGGCGGCTTCCGGAAGGTTGGGCGTCAGGACAGTGGCATGGCGGATCAGGCGATCTCGTAACGCGGCGACGGCGTCATTGGCCAGCAGAGATGCGCCGCCCTTGGCCACCATGACGGGATCAAGGACGACCCGGTGGCTCTCAAGTTTTTCAAGCGCATCGGCAACAGCGTTGGCAATGTCGGCCGTCGCAATCATCCCGATCTTGATTGCATCCACGCGCACATCAGCCCGGACCGCCAGGATTTGATCGCGCACGAAGGCGGGCGGCACCAGATGCACGCCCGCAACCCCTGTCGTGTTCTGCGCGGTCAGAGCCGTCAATGCTGCCATCGCGAAGCCACCATTGGCCGAAATTGCTTTCAGATCCGCCTGTATGCCTGCACCGCCCGACGGGTCAGAACCAGCGATTGAAAGAATATTGGGTATCATGGTTATGCCCCCTTGAGGTGCTGAGAGATCTTTCGGGCGGCTTCGGCTGGGTCGGGTTGGCCGCAGATCGCGGACACAACGGCCATTCCATCAGCACCAGCCTGCAGGACCTGAGTTGCATGGGACGCCGACAGACCGCCGATGGCCACTGTGGGGTGGCCGCTGACGCCACAAAGCTTAGCCAGACCATCCATCGAAAGGGGCGGCTTATGGTCGGGTTTTGTGCCAGTTTCAAAAACGGGACCAAGGCCGAGGTAGTCGACAGGAAGCTGTTTTGCGGCGCGAACGGTCTCTTCGGTCTCACAGGACAGACCAAGGATCTTGTCCGCGCCGATCCGCGCGCGCACCACAGCGGCCGGTGTATCATCTTGCCCGACATGTACGCCGTCCGCATCAACCGCAATTGCCGTTTCCACGTCGTCATTCACGATGAACGGCACTCCCGTGCCCTTAAGTAAGGTCTTTAAAGCGTTCGCAAGTTCGTTGCGTTTTTTTGGCGTCGCAGTCTTGTCACGCAACTGTACCATGGTGACGCCGCCTTTGACGGCCGCAGCGACCGTCCGGGCGACCCCGAAGGAGCCACAAAGCGTTGTATCCGTTACCAGATAGAGGCGCAGGGCGCTTCGGTCTAAAGCCATGTCAAACGGTCCTCTTGTGCGAGATCGTCTGGCTGGATCGATGCCAACCCGTCGATGAAATGGACCGCAAACGTGCCGGGGCCGTCCGCTTTCGGCTGCGCGATCTCGCCAGCGGCACCGAAAAGGACCGATGCTGCGACGCAGGCCTCAAGGGGTGAGGTGACCGCTGCGAAGGCACCCATCAGGCCGGTTAGTGAACATCCTAATGCGGTGACCTTCGGCATCAGATTTGACCCGCCTGAAACCCTGACCGAGCGCGCGCCGTCGGTGATGAAGTCAACCGCCCCCGACACCGCAATGACTGCTTTCTGGTCAGACGCCAGTTCTCGCGCTGCGGCTTCAGCCTGAATCACGTCGTCGCCCGCGTCCGCGCCTTTCCCTTGGGTGGCCCATCCCGCAAGCGCCAATATCTCAGACGCGTTGCCGCGGATAATTGAGGGGGAAAGCGCTAGAAGATCTTGTGTCGCTTGGTGCCTGTAGGGCGTGGTGAAATGCGCCACCGGGTCCAAGATCCACGGGATTTCGGCATCTGTCGCCGTTCTGGCCGCCGCCTTCATACCGGCCAACCAAGGGGCGGACAGCGTGCCGATGTTAATTGTCAGAGCCCCGGCAAGGCCAACGAACTCCGCAACCTCTTCTTCGGCATGCAGCATGGCGGGCGAGGCACCGGCCGCCAGCAGGACATTTGCTGCGACATTCATTGCGACGTAGTTGGTGATGTTGTGGACGAGGGGGGCTTGGTCTCGAAGGGCGCTCAAGGCATCGGCGGGTCCCATGCATGCTCCTTATGCTGTAAAGGGACCACGTGCGGGGGACGTCCGCAGTTGCCTCCCTCCGCCAGCATTATCTGGTTCAGGTTCGAAGGGTACATCTCAGCCCGATGGGCGCCCCTGGCTCTGATAGTCAGTTAGGCTTGCAGGGCAGGGATGTCAAACCACCTGCCCGGCGCATGTCAGCCGACGACGGATGCCTCCAGAAGAGCGGCTGAATAGGGGTGTATCGCCTGATGGTTTCGCAGGGTTTCGACGCCCATGATCTCAACCACCTCACCATCTTTCATGACCGCCAGCCGATCACACATGTGGCCGACGACTGCCAGATCATGAGACACCATCACGAAGGTCAGTTGGCGCGCGTCCCGCAGGTCCGTCAGAAGGTTGAGAATTTCGGCCTGCACCGAAACATCCAAGGCCGATGTCGGTTCATCAAGCAGCAAGATGTCGGGCTCACCAGCCAGAGCCCGCGCAATCGCCACGCGTTGCCTCTGGCCGCCAGATAGCTGGTGGGGATAACGGAACCTGAACCGATTGCCCAAGCCAACGTCGTCCAGCAGCTTGGCGACCCGCGCGTCGATGTCCCTGAACCCATGCAGATGAAGCGTTTCGCCCAAAACCTGATCGACGGTGTGTCGCGGATGGAGAGAGGCATATGGGTCCTGAAACACCATCTGGACCGTCTTGTAAAACGAGCGGTCCCGCTTGGCGCCCGATAGCGACGCACCGTCAATTGAAATGCGTCCTGACCAGTTCCGCGCAAGCCCGGTGATGGCCCGAAGAATGGTGGACTTCCCAGATCCGCTTTCCCCGACAAGGCCGAAGCTTTCACCGGCCGCGACTGTGAAGCTCGCGGATTTCACGGCATCTACCCTGTCGCGTCCATCGCCGAACCAGACGTTGAGATCTTCTACGTCGAGCATGCTCATGTGCGGGCATCCACGCTGGGCGCGTCGGCCCATGCATCGTCCCGTTGCAGTACGTCAAGATATTTGCGCGGCGCATCCAGCCGGGGCAGGGAATTCAGCAATCCGCGTGTATAGGGATGTTTGGCATCGTGCAGATTGGCGGCATCGCAGACTTCCACGATACGCCCTGCATACATGATCAGAACGCGGTCGCAGAACTCGGACACGAGGTTGAGATCGTGACTGATGAAGATCAAACCCATGCCGCGGTCCCGCACCAAATCGTCTATGATGCTCAGGATCTGACGCTGCACAGAAACATCAAGGGCCGATGTCGGCTCATCCGCGATCAGGATTTTCGGGTTCGGGATCAACATCATCGCGATCATGATCCGCTGCCCCATGCCGCCCGACATCTCATGGGGGTACGCGCGTAGAACACGGTCGTGATCGCGGATGGATACTGCGTCCAGCATCTCGATTGCCGTCTGCCGGGCTGCAGCGCGGCTGCCCTTGTTGTGCAACTGATAGGCTTCGATCAGCTGCTCGCCGATGGTCATCACGGGGTTCAGCGAAAACTTGGGGTCTTGCATCACCATCGAGATGTCTTGTCCGCGTACCTTGCGCATGTCGCGTTCGGGCAAGTCCAACAGGTTGCGCCCCTCCAACGCGATCCGGTCCGCCTCAACCATGCCAGGCTTTCGGATCAAGCGCAGGATCGCCCGCCCGGTCATGGACTTGCCCGACCCGCTCTCGCCAACGATCCCCAGCCGTTCGCGGCCGAGCGAGAACGAGATCCCGCGAACGGCATCAAAGGTGCCTTGCCGGGTCGGAAACTTTACCCACAGATTTTCGACCTCAAGAAGCGTCATTGGCCGCCATCCTTCGGATCGAGCAGATCACGTAGCCCGTCGCCCAGCAGGTTGAAGGCAAGTGACACGGTGAAAATAGCGAGACCGGGCATGGTCGCGACCCACCAGTGATCGAGGATGAACCTGCGCCCCTCCGAGATCATGGCACCCCATTCCGGGCTGGGAGGTTGCGCGCCGAGGCCTAAAAACCCCAGCCCGGCTGCCGCAAGAATAATCCCCGCCATGTCGAGCGTCACGCGCACGATCAGGGACGAGATGCAAAGGGGCCAGATGTGTTTCGTAATGATCCTGAGCGGTCCGGCCCCTTGCAACCTGATCGCGGCGATGTAGTCGGACGACCGGATCGTCAGGGTTTCGGCCCGTGCAATCCGCGCGTAGGGGGGCCAAGCTGTCAACGAGATCGCAAGCACTGCGTTCTCGATCCCGGCACCAAGTGCTGCGACAAAGGCCAGCGCCAGGACAAGGCGCGGGAAGGCCAGAAAAATATCGGTCGTTCGCATCAAAACTACGTCGACCCAACCGCCAGCATACCCTGCAACCGTACCGACCAAGAGGCCAACGATCGGGGCAATGAGGGCAACAAGCGCAACGATATAAAGCGTGATGCGCGAGCCGTAGATAAGACGGCTCAAAATGTCCCGTCCCAGACTGTCCGTGCCAAGAAGGTGACCTTCGGTGCCCAAAGGTTGCAGTCGATTGCCAAGATCCTGCGCCAGCCAGCTATAGGGGGCCAGAACGGGGGCAAAGGCTGCAGTGAGCAGAAGAAGCACCAGAATACCCAGTCCAAACATCGCCATCGTATTGGACCGAAGCGACAGCCAGCCCTTGTAGAGACTGGCCAGCCTTGCGTGGCGACGTGAGGTTGGCGCGTCGGTCAGAAGCCAACCGCGCAGAGTTTGGGAGCCGCTCATTTCGACCTCGGATCAAAGACGCGATAGAGCAGGTCGGAAAGGATGTTCAGGACGATAAAAACCATTCCCACTACCACCGTGCCGCCCAGCACCGCATTCATGTCTGCAGACAAAAGGGCCGTTGTGATGTAACTGCCGATCCCCGGCCAAGAGAAAATGATCTCGGTCAGCACAGAGCCTTCAAGGAGGTTGGCGTAGCTCAGGGCGATCACGGTAATTAATTGCACGCGGATGTTTCGAAACGCATGGCGCCAAATCACCGCCCGCTCTGACATGCCTTTGACACGGGCTGTGGTGACATATTCGGCGCTCAGTTGCTCCAGCATGAAGGATCGCGTCATGCGGCTGATATAGGCCAGACTGAAATATCCCAGAAGAGTGCCCGGCAAGATCAGGTGGCTGAAGGCGTTGCGAAATACATCCCAATTCCCAGCGAGCGCGGCATCAACAAGGATCAGACCGGTTCGGGTCGGGACGATATCCATGTAAAAGATGTCCAGCCTGCCGGGGCCACCGACCCATCCGAGAATGCCGTAGAAAATCAAAAGCCCCATGAGGCCCAGCCAGAAGATCGGCATCGAATATCCGACAAGGGCCACGACGCGTGCGATCTGGTCAATCCAGGAGCCGCGCTTGACGGCGGCGATCACGCCGAGGGGGATGCCAGCGATCACGCCGATCAAAACACCGAACGTGGCAAGTTCCAGCGTGGCAGGAAACACGCGGGCGATGTCTTCTGCAACAGGTCGTGCGTTGAGCAGCGAGACGCCGAAATCGCCGCGCACGACGTCCCAGAGATAGTAAAGAAACTGAACGAAAAGAGGTTTGTCCAAGCCAAGCTGTTCGTAGGCCGCATCATAGGTCGCGCGGGATGCCTGCTCGCCGACGATGGAAAGCACCGGATCAATTGGCATCACCCGACCGATCACGAAAGTGATAAACACCAGTCCCAGCATCGTCACAGCGATGGAGCCGAGCGTCAGCGCAGTGGCCTTAGCGAAGGCCAAAACCCTTGGGGCAAAGGGCGCGCGGGGGCGCCTTTCGCCAGAGTTATCGGTCAGAGCCATTTACTTGGTGACCTGCCAGTAGGACGCTGCCGTGATGGCCTGACCGGTCGAGAAATCGGTCACGTTGTCCTGCATCGCGGATTGCTCGATCTGTTGGAACATCACCACGAACGGTGACGTCTCGCGGAACTGGGCCTGAATTTCTTCGTACATTTGAGCCCGTGCATCCCGGTCGTTTTCCGTCACTGCAGCTTCAACCTTTTCCGTCAGGCCGCCCGTGTCCCAAGAGTTCCGCCACGCCAGAAGGCCAGTAGCCTGGGCCTCGTCGCTGTTATCCGGGTTGTAGGCAAACGTGCCCGCATTGGTTTGCGGATCCGGATAATCCGGACCCCATGCGCCGAGATAGACATCAAGCTCGCGGGCGCGATAGCGCGACAGGATTTGCTTGGCCGTTCCCACGGTGATGTTCATCGTAACGCCGACCTGTGCCAGTGCGTTCTGCAGCGACTGTGCGATCTCGATCCGCTCTTGAGCCTCGCGCACGCCGACCTCGATCTCAAGGCCCTCGACACCTGCCGACGCCAGAAGTTCACGGGCTCTTTCGATGTCAAGCGTAAACGGTGCTTCGTCCGAGGCGCCCAGATATGTCTGCGGCAGGAAGTTCTGATGGATTGTGTATTGGCCGTTTAGAAAGCTGTTTTTCATGCCCTCGTAATCGACCAGATATTTGAAAGCCTGCCGTACTTCTGGCTTCGATAACTCCGGGTGTTTCTGGTTGAGGGACACGTACATCAGACGGCCCTTCAACTCGTCGACGATCTTGACACCGTCCACCGAACTTGCACCCGCCACGTCCTCGGGATTTAGGTTCCGGGCAATGTCGATGTCGCCCCGTTCCAGCAGCAACCGCTGGGACGCGCTTTCGATCACATGCCGGACCACGACCCGCTCCATAGCAGGAGCGCCCAGGTAGAAGTCGGGATTGCTTTCCAGCGTCACGCTTTCATTGGGCCGCCAGTTGACCAGCTTGTAAGCCCCAGACCCGGCGGAGTTCGTCTTGAGCCACGTATTGCCCATATCGCCATCAACCTCGTTGGCCATGACGGTTTCCATATCGACGATACCGCCAATTGTAGCGGTGAGGCAGTTCAGCACGAAGGACGTTGCATAGGGCTTGTCTGTCGTGATCGTGACGGTGTTTCCGTCCGATGTGATGGTCTCTTCGACATTCTCAGCGGTAAACCCGAATTGCGTCAGAATGAACGACGGTGTCTTGTTCAGGATTACGGCCCGACGGAGAGAAAATACAACGTCTTCTGGGCGGACAGGGTTGCCGGAGTGAAAGGTCAGATCGTCGCGGATCGTGAAGGTGATCGTGGCACCGTCTTCGCCCACGTCCCAGCTTTCTGCGATCTCGGGCTGGTAGCCGGCCTCCAGATCGTTGGGATCGAAATTCACCAGCTTTTGGTAAATGTTGCGGCTGACATCAGAGCCTGCGAACTCAAAGCTCTCGGCCGGGTCCAACGTGGTGATGTCATCAATGCGGTGAGCGATCACCAGCATGTTGGCGGGCGTTTCCGCAAATGTCGCGGAGCCCGCGCTGACCGCAACCGCAAGCCCGATGGCTGCGCTGGTCAGTAATCTGTTAAAGGCATTCATTTTTTCTCTCCTGTTGTGTGTCGTGAATGGTTGTCCAGCTGGATGTCTAGGAACCCCAGGTTTTTTCCAGAACGCGCAACCAGTTGGCGTGGCACAGTTTTTCGATGAGTGGCTCACCGTATCCGTGCTCTTTCATTGCCTGTGTGAGTTTCGGAAGATCAGCCGCGGTGGTCAGGTCTTTCGGAACAATCGCCCCATCATAGTCGGATCCAAGCCCGACGCGGTCTTCGCCCAGTTTTTCGATAAGATGATCTATGTGGCGCAGCATCTGCGTGATCGGCACATCGGCCAGCATCCGGCCGTCGTCCCTCAGGAAAGCCACCGCAAAGTTCAGGCCAACCATGCCGTCACTTTCCCGAATTGCATCCAGTTGCGCGTCAGTCAGATTGCGGGCGTGCGGGCATATGGCGTGTGCATTCGAATGGGTCGCAACCAGCGGTTTTTCTGAATGACGCGCGACGTCCCAGAAGCCCTTCGCGTTGAGATGGGACAGGTCGACCATGATGCCGAGCGCATTGCATTTCTTGATGAGCTTGATGCCCAGATCAGTTAGCCCATCGCCGATGTCCGGATCACTGGGGAAACGGAAGGGCACCCCATGGCCGTAGATCGTAGGTCTGCTCCACACTGGTCCAAGCGATCGAAGGCCGGCCTCATAGAAGACGTCCAGTGCATGCAAATCCGGGTCAATCGACTCGGCACCTTCGATATGGAAGATGGCCGCGATCTTGTTGTCCTGCATTGCACTCCGGATATCCGAGGCGCTGCGGCAGACCAACAATACGCCCTGCCGTTCCAACTCGAACAAAATGGCCATCTGCGCCAGCGCGACAGGCAACGCATCGTCCACCTCAATTTGCTGGGGCAGGGGCAGATCGTAGGACGGTTTGGTCATTTCCTTAAACTTGAAGTCAAGGTCGATCGGCGAGGGGATGTAAACTGCGAAAAACCCACCCGCGAAACCGCCGGTTTTAGACTTTTCAAGATCGATTGCGCCTTGGCGTCCCGTCTTGAACGTGTCTGCCGCTGGGACGCCGCCAGACCGGTAAAGTTTAGACAGAACATCGTTGTGTCCGTCGAAAATTTTTAAAGTTTTAGAACCCAAATCATCCCCCAAGACGATCTGGACAGGTTAACCATAACTCTGTCATGTCCTACCGAAAATAGAATGAGTATTACTCATAGAGTTAAGCATTTGGGCGATAGGTCAAAAAATGAGCAAATCGAAAAGTTGGCATTCGATCCCGGAATATCAGGCCCTACGCGCTGTCATGCAGTCCGGAACCACGACCGGGGCCGCGGCACAGCTTGGGCTCTCCCAGTCTGCGATCAGTCGCTCGATAGCTAATCTGGAAGGGCGGATCGGAAAGATGCTCTTTGAGCGGGATGGCGGGCGACTGCGTCCGACGCAAGAGGCCGTGAGGCTGAACTTTCGCCTCGACCCGTTGTTTGACGCCCTGAACCGGATCGAAGGTCCAGACGAGCCAGTGCAGGAGACCATGCGTTTGATCGCGCCACCGACCTATTCTCACCGGTTTCTCGTGTCGCAGGTGGCAGGCTTTTTGAAGGCCAACCCGCATTTCTTCGTCAGTCTGGAGGTAAACACCTCCGACGGTGTGATCCGCGGCATACTGGAGGACCGGTTCGATCTGGGTCTGATCGGCGTCGATCTTTCACGGGCGGGCCTAAAACTGGCGCCCTTCCGTCGATCGTTGGCCGTTTGCGTTCTGCCCAAAATGCACGCCCTTGCAAGCCGGGCGCAGATAGAGCCAAAGGATTTTGAAGGTCAGAACCTGATTGCGCTTAGCCACCGACATGCCCGCCGTGCTCAATTGGATCGTATGTTTCAAGAAACCCGGACGCGGCCAAACATCGTGGCAGAGGTCACAACGTCTTTTGCCGCCGCTGATCTTGTTAAGGAGGGACTAGGCATCGCAGTGATCAATCCGTTCCCGCTCTATCAATACCGCTCGGAAGAGATCGTGTTTGTGCCCTTCGTTTCCCCCATCCGCTACACCACCTACTTTCTGACGTCCGATCAACGACCGGTCCCGCGAATTGCGCGGGCGTTCATGCGGCACATGCGGCTGCATACGCACCCAGACCCCTTCACAGAGAAGGTCTAGCCAAGGACCGAAGCGGGAATTTGATTTGACAACCTGTCGCACCACGTCCCCAATACGATACCCGCGATAGACTGGAGAATTTTGATGCGTACCACGCTTGCGATTGCCGCCACCCTCATAGCCACGGCGGCTCATGCGGAAACCTTCACCTGGGCGGGCAACACTGACCCCCAAACGATGGACCCCCATGCGGTCAACTCGGCACCTGTTCTTGGTTTTCTGAACAATGTCTACGAAGGCTTGGTGCGGCGCGGGAAGGATATGACCATCGAGCCTGCGCTCGCCACAAGTTGGGAACCTATCGGCGACGGTGAAGGGTGGCGTTTCATATTGCGCCAAGGCGTTAAATTCCATGGCGGACAAGAATTCACCGCAGAGGATGTGATCTTCTCCTACGAGCGGGCCTCCAGCGAGCAGGCAGACACATCAAGTTGGTTTGCTCCAGTCTCTGAGGTGAACATGGTTGACGATTATACCGTCGATATTTTGACCACCGCACCCAATCCGATCTTTCCCGATAGCATCGCAAACTGGATGATTATGGATGCCGGATGGGCCGCCGAAAATGGCGCGGAGCGGCCTGCAAAGGATGCCGAGAATTATGCAACCCTGAATGCCAATGGCACGGCCGCATTTCAACTGGTGGAACGTCAGCCCGGCCTGAAAACAGTTCTCGAACCATTTGCCGAATGGTGGGGCGACGCCGAACACAACATCACCAGGACGGAGTTCACGCCGATCCAGAACTCCGCGACCGCTGTTGCTGCGCTGCTTTCGGGCGATGTGGACATGATCAATCCGGTCCCCATTCAGGATGCCGGACGGATCGCCAGCCGCGATGGTGTAAAGGTTATTCAGGGGATCGAGGCGCGGGTGATTATGCTGGGCTTTCCGCATCAAGCGGCTGAGTTGAAATACGGTGCCGATGCGGGACAGCCGAATCCATTCGCAGACGCCAAGGTCCGGCAGGCGGTGGCCCACGCCGTCAACGTCCCCGCAATCCTGCAAACGATAATGCGCGGCAACGCAGAGGCCGCCAGCCAGCTGGTCAGTCCAGCCATGCGTGGATATTCAAGCGGTCTGGCCGAGCGTCCCGCCTATGACGTGGAAGGTGCGAAGGCGCTGCTGGCGGAGGCCGGATATGCAGATGGGTTCTCTTTCGGTCTGAAATGCCCAAATGACAGGTACTTGAATGATGAGGCCGTGTGTCAGGCAATCACCGGTATGCTCGCGCAGATTGGCCTGAAGGCGGAACTCGACGCCATGCCTGTCCGCAACTACTGGCCGGAATTGCGCGAAGATAATTTCGACATGTATCTCTTGGGATGGTCCCCGGGAACCTTTGACGCCGAGCATCCCATCCGCTTCTTGGCCAGCACGCCCAATGAAGAAAAGAAGCTGGGCAGCTGGAACTTCGGCGACTACTCGAACGCAAGGGTTGACGAGCTTCTGCCGATGATCCAGTCCGAAATCGACGATGCCAAACGCCAAGGCATGCTGGATGAGGTGACGCAGATTCTGCAAGAAGAAACAGCCTATGTGCCGCTCTATGTCCAACCGCTTGTCTGGGGCGCGCAGGAAAACATAGAACTGACTCAGCGGCCCGATGATTTCTTCATTCTGCGGTGGGTGACCGTCAACTAGGCACACCAACCAAACGATAGATTGTGAGGGGATTTCCCCGGGTAACGCTTGACGTTCCAGAACGCTCGTGGACTTACTCTCACAATGCTTGCCTATATCATCCGCCGTGTCTTTCAGTCCCTCGTTGTCCTTCTTGTGGTGGGCCTCGTGGCCTTTTCCATGTTCCGGTTTGTCGGCGATCCGATCGACAACATGCTGGGTCAGGAACGCACGCAGGCGGATGTAGAGCGTCTTCGGACGCAACTGGGTCTCGATCAGCCCTTTCCCGTCCAGTACTATAAATTTCTGGAACAGGCCGTTCAGGGCAACTTCGGGATATCCTATCGGCAAAGCCGCCCAGTGTCCGAAATCATTGCCGAACGGGCACCTGCAACGCTGGAACTGGCGGCGGTCTCCGGGCTCTTCGCGCTTGGGCTTGGCATCGGTTTGGGGGTGTTTACTGCGATCAGGCGAGACGGAATTGCCTCGAATTTGATCATGAGTCTGTCACTGGTCGGGGTGTCTTTGCCGACATTTCTGATCGGGATATTGCTTATCTACGTGTTCTCGGTGGAGCTTGATTGGCTCCCGTCTTTCGGGCGGGGGGAAACGGTGGCTGTCGGTGGGTGGACCACCGGATTTCTGACACCTTCGGGTCTCAAGGCTTTGATTTTACCGGCGATTACACTGGGGCTCTACCAGATGACACTAATCATGCGACTGGTCCGATCCGAGATGCTTGAGGTCTTACGTCAAGATTATATTCGGTTCGCGCGCGCCCGCGGCCTTCGAGAAAAATCCGTGAACTTTAGACATGCGCTGAAAAACACATTGGTTCCTGTCATTACGGTGACGGGACTTCAACTGGGCGCGATCATTGCATTCGCGATCATTACCGAAACGGTGTTCCAGTGGCCCGGTGTCGGCTTGCTCTTCATCAATGCCATTCAGTTTGTCGATATCCCGGTTATGGCGGCGTACCTGATGCTGATCTCGGTGATGTTTGTCGGCATCAACCTTATCGTCGACCTGCTGTACTTCGCGATCGACCCACGGCTTCGCATCGACGGGAGACACTGATGACCGATTTTCCGCTACCCTCGGCAACCAAACGACCGTCTCGCTTCAAAACCGCGTGGGACAGCGATTTTGCCTATGCATTCCGGAAATCGCCTGTCGCGATCATCTCTGCGACGATGGTGTTCCTGCTGATGGCGGCGGCGGTGTTTGCGCCCCTCATTGCCCCCTTTAACCCATTCGATCCCGCATCTCTCAACCTGATGAACGGGTTCACGCCGCCGTCTGAGGCCAATGCGTTCACAGGTGACAGCTTCCTCATGGGCACTGACGATCAGGGACGCGACGTGTTTTCCACCATTCTCTACGGCATGCGGATTTCACTTTTTGTGGGCTTCGCTGCAGTTCTGTTCGCCCTTGTTTTGGGTGTCACGCTTGGCTTAATCGCGGGTTACGTCGGCGGCTGGACAGAGACATTGATCATGCGGATCGCTGATGTTCAACTGACGTTCCCGTCTATTCTCGTGGCCATGCTGATCACGGGCGTCGCCAAAGGTTTCACGCCAGTTGAATACCGCGATCAACTTGCGATTGTCGTGCTGATCGTCGCGATTGGTTTGTCGGACTGGGTGCAATTCGCCCGTGTCGTGCGCGGAGCCACACTGGTTGAGCGCAACAAGGAATACGTGCAGGCGGCACGTCTGATCGGGCGATCTGGCCCCGCAATCATGGTGCGTCACATTCTGCCCAACGTTTTGAGCCCTGTTTTGGTGATCGCCACGATTTCGCTGGCGCTGGCAATCATTGCCGAAGCCACGCTGAGCTTTCTGGGGGTCGGTGCGCCGCCCACCCAACCGTCACTCGGCACGCTCATTCGGATCGGGCAGGATTACCTTTTCTCCGGCGAATGGTGGATTTTGTTTTTCCCCGCCGTCACACTTCTTGCGCTTGCGTTGTCGGTCAATCTTTTGGGCGACTGGTTGCGGGACGCGCTCAACCCACGACTGCGCTGACACCCACATAGCCGACACAAAGGATATCACCATGAAGTTCACAACCACGCTCGCCGCAGCACTCCTATGTGCAACTCCGCTCTTTGCGCAGGATGAAGAACGTTTGGAAGCCGCGCGCGCTTACGTTGAAAGCGACGTGCAGCAAAAGTTGATGACCGACATGCTGTCGCCGGAGATGATCATGGCGCAAATGGGACCTGCACTGCAGCAAGTGCCGACGGAACAGTTGGAGATCATCACGAACATCGTCTCCGAAGAGGTTAACCGCATCCGTCCCGCCATGGAGCAGGCGATGATCCAGGGCGCTGCAACGACCTTCTCACTGGAAGAAATCGAAGCGCTGACGGCCTTCTATTCATCCCCTTTGGGGGCGTCTGCCATGTCGAAGATGACACCTTTCATGCAAAGCACGATGGGCACACTTCAGCCCGAACTGCAGGCGATGCAAAGCCAAGTGATGCAGCGCGTGCAGGCCGAACTCCAACAGTAAGAGACCCCGTGACAACACCTGTTCTATCCGTCCGCGATCTGGTCGTGGAAATTCCCACACGCGAAGGCATTCTGCGCCCCGTCGACAATGTGAGCTATGACATTGCTGCTGGCGAGATTCTTGGTGTCGTTGGCGAATCCGGTGCCGGAAAGTCCATGACCGGCAACGCTGTGATCGGCCTTCTGGACCGCCCCGCGCGGATCACCAGCGGCGAGATACACGTCAATGGCGCGCGGGTGGATGATCTTCCGATTTCGCAGCTGCGCAAGAAGCGCGGCAAAGAGATCGGCATGGTGTTTCAGGACCCGCTGACCTCGCTCAATCCCTTGCTCCCGGTCGGCGAGCAATTGGCCGAGACGATCAGCGAGCATCTGGATGTATCAAAGCCCGAGGCCCGCGCCCGCGCCATACGCGGGTTGGAGGAGGTCGGTATTCCTGCCGCAGCAGAACGGATCGACAGTTTCCCCCATGAGTTCTCGGGGGGTATGCGGCAACGGGTGGTCATTGCGCTGGCCCTTTGTGCAGAGCCCTCGCTTGTGATTGCGGATGAACCCACGACTGCGCTTGATGTCTCGGTGCAGGCCCAGATCACGGCTCTGCTGAAACGTCTTTGCAGGGAACGTGGGATGGCGGTGATGCTTGTGACCCACGACATGGGTGTGATTGCCGAAACAGCCGACAGGGTTGCGGTGATGTATGCAGGCCGTCTGGCCGAGCTTGGCCCGGTCCGCGATGTCGTGACCGAGCCGCACCATCCCTACACGGACGGTCTGATGGGCTCGACACCTATCGCTTCCAAGGGACAGGCGCGGTTACGTCAGATCCCCGGCAACATGCCTCGGCTGACGGCGATGCCGAACGGCTGCGCCTTCCACCCGCGCTGCACTTACGTGCAGGACAAATGCCGCGTTGATCCGACACCCAGACTTGGCGGCGCGGACCCCAGAGCGGCCTGTTGGTATCCTCTGCGCGGTGCTGATGTGGAGCAAGCATCATGAGCGGGCTTGTTTCCGTCCGCAACCTGACGCGCATCTTTGATGTTTCAAAGCCTTTGTTGAACAGGATTATCGAGCGGCTGCCCAAGCGAAAGCTGACTGCCGTGTCCGACGCCAGTTTCGAGATCGAGGAACGCTCGGTTTATGCGCTTGTCGGCGAAAGCGGGTCTGGCAAATCGACTATAGGCAAAATGATCGTCGGCTTGCTGAGACCCAGTGAAGGTCATGTCGAGATCAACGGAATTGATCTGTTTCGTGAGACGGATGCGGAAAAAATCGACAGTGTGCGCAGTGATATCCAGATGATCTTTCAGGATCCATATGCCTCACTCAACCCCCGCTGGAAAGTGCGCGATATCGTCATCGAACCACTTGTGGCGCGGGGTAAACCAGCGGATGGCGTGGCCGAGAAATTGCTGGAGCAAGTGGGCCTGAGCGCCAATGACGCCGACAGGTTCCCGCATCAGTTTTCCGGTGGACAACGCCAGCGGATTTGCATCGCGCGCGCCTTGGCCTCAGAACCGAAGCTTATCGTGTGTGACGAGCCGACGAGCGCGCTTGATGTGTCTGTTCAGGCGCAAGTTCTGAACCTGATGAGCGATCTGAAAGACGAGTTCGGGCTGACTTACCTCTTTATCAGTCATGACCTGACCGTCGTGCAGCATATGGCGGACAAGATCGGCGTGCTTTATCTTGGACGGCTGGTCGAAGAAGCCGCGCCTGAGGATCTATTTGCCAATCCTAAACACCCCTACACGCGCATGCTTCTGGATGCGGCACCGCGGATGGACGGGTTCGGGCGTGAGATCGAACCGCCTGAAGGCGAAATCCCGGACCCGATTAACCTGCCTTCGGGCTGCGCTTATCATCCGCGCTGTCCGATCGCGGTGGACCGCTGCAGCCGGGAACGTCCGTCGCTTGAACGCAAGGGCGCGTCTCGCGTGGCCTGTTTTCTCGCAGAATAGCGATAATCCGACACCCTTACTGACCTATGTATGCGCTGACGTAGCGTGATCGCGTGACTGAAAATCTGGTGAATTATTTCATAAGGTTGCTACAGTCAAAGCGGTATGAAAAACGGGGTGGACGATGGACGGTGACCAACTTCTATCTCTCGGTGAAGATTTTCGCGTCGTGCTGGAACGCGCAAAATCACTGCAGGCCGAGGGATACCAGGAAGAGGTCAGTGCGGTTTTGATGCAAAGCGCATCGGATATGGCGGAAGCATGTGCATTCGCTTTGGCGCAGCTTGATGAAAAGCGCGACATCACTGAACTTTTCCTGATCTCTGCGCGACTTGCCCGCATGACCGAGGCTTTGACATCAGAAAGGCAATCCATCCTTCGGGAAAGTTCCGCTCAAGGCTGAGACCATCTGCTTGGGCTGGCTTGTATTGGCGCGCCCCTGCGTTACCCTCCGATTAGCTGCAACGGAGGCGCACATATGAGTTGGAACCCCGCACTCGACCCCCATTGTCCTACGGGCAACGAAGTGGATGCCATCGAAACCGTTATCGTGCCAAGGGCACGGGATCTTGGCGGATTTGAAGTGCGTCGTGCGCTTCCCGCCCCGAAGCGGCAGATGGTTGGCCCGTTCATCTTTTTTGATCAAATGGGGCCCGCGGAGTTCATCACCGGACAGGGAATCGATGTTCGCCCTCATCCCCACATTGGCCTCGCGACGGTGACGTACCTCTATAAGGGTAAAATTCATCACCGGGATTCCCTTGGTACCGATCAATGGATCGAGCCGGGTGCAGTCAACTGGATGGTTGCGGGGCACGGCATTACGCATTCCGAGCGGACGGATGGCGAGATAAGAAACCGACCCCACGATCTTTTCGGCATCCAGACGTGGGTCGCCATGCCCGCTGATCGTGAAGATGATGCAGCAGCATTCGAGCATGCCGGGAAAGATACGCTTCCGGTAATCGAGGCCGAAGGGAAGCATGTCCGGCTGATCCTCGGCGACGCCTATGGCGCACGCGCGCCCGTAGAGACCCCGTCCGAGATGTTCTACGCAGATGCCATACTTGAAGCGAATGCGGCTATTCCCTTGCCTGACAATCATGAAGACCGGGGCGTCTACGTGGTCGATGGATCAATTTCTGTGGGTGGCGATGTATTTGAGGCAGGCCGGATGATGGTGTTTCGCCCGGGCGACAAAATCAGTCTCACGGCCGGGGAACACGGCGCACGGATCATGCTTTTGGGCGGTGCCACACTGGAAGGGCCCAGATATATCTGGTGGAACTTCGTCGCATCATCGAAAGAGCGGATCGAGGCCGCTAAAGAAGCTTGGCGGGCGGAAGATTGGGCCCATGGTCGTTTCCAGTTGCCGCCGGGCGATGACAGCGAACATATCCCACTACCGGACCGATGACCGTCCTCAGACCCCTAAACACAGCGGATCTGGCCGCTGTCGCCAAGTTGCAGACGAACAGTTGGGGGGAAAACTACGCCAATGTTCTACCACCAGACTACCTTTCAGGTCCGATGCAACGCGACATCGCGGCCCGCTGGGCCAAGGGTCTCACGGAAACGGATCTTGTCCTGGGCGCCTTTGATCCGGCAGGTGATTTGTCGGGCTTTATCGCAATAAAGCTGATCGAACCCGCGCCCTACATCGACAATCTTCATATCCGTCGGGATGCATGGGGGCAGGGGCTTGCGACGCGGCTGATGTCCTATGCTGCGGCAAGGCTGTCAGAGATGGGCCATGATGCGGCTTGGTTGACGGTGCTTGACACCAATATTCGCGCCAGGGCGCTTTATTCCCGGCTTGGGGGCAAGGAGGGGCCGCCCGGTCCCGATGAGATGTTTGGACAGGCCGTCGTAAGTTGTCCGGTGCATTGGACTGACCTCCGCGCCCTCGCACAATTGGGTGGATCGGGTGAAAAGTGACATCAATGCAGGATCGCCGCTTGACGGGGCGTGGCGTGGATCATAAACCCTGCGGCACGCCTGAGAGATCGGGCTGCAGTGAGCGGTTGTAGCTCAGTTGGTTAGAGTACCGGCCTGTCACGCCGGGGGTCGCGGGTTCGAGCCCCGTCAACCGCGCCATCACTGCCTGACATAAGGACCGCAAGGTCCGACCTGCGCGGTTGTAGCTCAGTTGGTTAGAGTACCGGCCTGTCACGCCGGGGGTCGCGGGTTCGAGCCCCGTCAACCGCGCCACTTTCCCCCTTTTTCGTGTTTCTGTCTTGGAGTTGAGAAAAGTAGTTCATTTTCGGACAGGAAGCCGGTTGTTCAACTGCAGACGGCTTCGACGTCCGCGCCGTCCCATGGTTTGATCACGTTGGTGTTCGGCAGGCGGGCGACGAGGCTCGGATTTCCGAAGGCGGCCTCAAGCAATTCTCGCAAACGCGCCGTTCGGGCGCCGTCGGGATCAAGCGCCCGACAGCAGACAAACTCTTCAACGATGGCCCCCTGTTGCTCATAACCGAAATCGGAAAACTGCGCGTCGCTGTCGCCCAGATCAAAAAGATAAGGGTCCGCGCTTGCCCGATGTTCCGCTACTGCCTTGAATGGGTGATACCCGGTAATGTCCCGGTTCTGCCATTGCCAGATATGGGTCATCTCGTGGGCCAGCAGCATCGCCTCATAGAGATACATTTCATTGGGATATCCGGGAATGTAATTCGGTAGATAATAGTCACGGTTCACAAAAATCCGATTGAAGATCACTGTTGCCGCAGGCGCACCTGTCACGATCTCTTCGGTCGGTGGCGGGAAGATCCGATCCTGACACGTCACGCGCGGGCGTTTGGGGATTGCCAGAGAAAACGACCGCAGGGGCGGGATACGAACCAATCGCACCTTTGACGTGTCCAGAGACGGACCATGAATGCCCTGGAGGTAGTTTTGTTCCGTGGGCGTCAGCGGTCGTCCGCAGCCCACACACAAGAAAAGAAGAAGCACAATCCAGAGTCGCATTCGGTCGACTTTGCTTGGCTTCCTGCGCAGAGGCAAGCGTCAAGACCGCGCAGGGTGCTGCCCGTCAAAAGCATGATGATTCTGAGTATGGATATTGCATCCCGAACCAGCTGCTCCCGTCTGATTTAGATCAACGCTGCACTGGCAAACGCGCTGCATATTGTTAGTGGGGCAGCAAAAAGGGAGACGTCATGCGTCGGATTTTGAGCATTATGATTGGAGTGGCGGCCATAGGGTCGGGGGCCATCGCACAGGATGTTGAAGTTGACCTCAGCGAAGGTCGCGAGACGTTTTTCACATACTGCGCGACCTGCCATGGGATCGAGGCGCGGGGAGATGGCCCCATGGCATCCATGTTGGTTCTGACACCGCCTGATCTGACCGATCTCGCCCGACAGAACGGCGGAACCTTTCCGCGAGCCTTTGTGATCGCCCGCATCGACGGACGGGATCCCCTGTTGGCCCATGGCAGCCCGATGCCGGTATATGGCGACTACTTCGAGGGACGGGGGGTCACAATGCGCGACGAGGGCGGGGAACTGGTTATGACCAGCCAGCCCGTCGTTGACCTCGTGGAATGGCTGGAAAGCATCCAGAACTAAGGTGCAGCACGCTTAATCGCCGTCCGAAAGCTCTTGGAAGAAGGGCGAAATCGGCGGGCGGTCGGGCACATCCTCCGCACGAGGCAGATAGAGCACAAGATCTGTCTGACCTTGAGCGTTCTTCACATTGCTGCGCAGTTCGGTCTTCTTTCCCTGCTGCGACAGGGCCAGCAGATCATCGGTCGACGTGTTTGAGATCAACTCAATCAGCGCGGGCGACGTCGCGAAGCCCAAATGGCCGAAGGGATCTATCCCGCGTCGCCGCCCCGCAACTTCAAACACGATAATTCCCTTTTCCAGCAACGCATCAACGCTTTCCACCTGACCCACCCGCGCATGGCCGCCCCGCAATGCACGCGACAGATTAAGCGCGCGGTCCTGAGGGTTCGTCAGGACCACCATCGGAAACCGCAGCGGCTCCAATATCTGGATGTCCTGCATAAACACATCCACGTCGATGTCAGGGGAGGCGAAGACAACGGCTTCAAACATCTCCAGAACGTCCTTGCGACGACGCGCCGCCAATTCCAGCAAGGCATCGAAAGCCACCTGTGAGCCCATCGAATGGGCGACCAGCCGGATCTCGCGCGCATTCGATTGCGCCAGAAGATCCAGTGTCTCCACCAGGCCCGAGCGTCCGAAACTGGCACTGTCGCGATCATAGACATATTGCAACGTCCGCCCGGCTGATGGCCACGAATAACCGACCGCGATGGCCTCAAAGTCGAAGTCATGACGCAGTTGCGCGGTGCGATACACAGCGCGGGGAAAGCTGATGTTGTAGCCATGGATGAAGATCAGGATGCGGCCCTGAGCCTCGGGGTCGGCGGCTATTCTTTCGTTCACGCGGTCGATAAAATCCTGCCCGGTGTCCAACGGCTCAATCGATGTCGCTGTGAAGTCCCGGCTTGCATCCACACGCCGTCGGGGTAACGGCAGCGTACCCGCTTCGCGGTTTTCGGGAATAGAGACGTCGATATCCGCGAAGTTGAGCTGCGGCGAGCGCGCGTCTGAGAACACAAACGGCCCACCTTCGGCGGGTACCCGAGATGTCGTTATCAAGACATGCTGCACAACCCTGTCCCGCGCCGGTGCCAGATCGGGCATAGGCACCAGTGACACAACCCGCGAGCAAGCGGAGAGCATCAGAAAGAGGCAAAGAATAGCATTAATATTCTGCACAAAAGACATCCTGCGAGGCTTGGCGAACGCCTGACATGATGTTCTTGCGCTGGAATGTGTCAAGTCAGGTCAGCGAAGTGGTGCCAGTCCCTCATTTCGTATAGCGAAATGCATTTATCTCAGAATTCTTGCTTCATGGAGGGAATAGTAGTTCTCTAGAGTTGCATTTATTTTGTTAGGAGACTTTATGGAACGTCCAGATTATTTAAGTGATGGTGCTCCAGCAAGGCTGTTTCCAGTTCTTTCGACGGTCTCGAAAGAAGGTAGAACAACATCAATAGTCTTGGCTTCGATGAGGATCGTGGATGAATTCGCCTCAGCATTGTTCGAAACTATAGGTTTGAGATTGGGTAAGCGTTCGAGCGTTCACGCATTTACCGAAATTGTTTTCAAATCAGAGAAGAATGTGAAGAATGATCGCCCTGACGGTTTGATTATTATAAATACGGGCCAGCGTCAGTGGCGTGCACTCATAGAAACGAAAATTGGAAAAGCGACCCTGAGCTTGGAGCAGATAGAAAGATATCGCGATCTTGCGAGATTACATAAAATTGATTGTGTGATCACTATATCGAATCAATTCGCAACCTCTCCTCAATTCCATCCGCTAAGTGCAGAGCTCAATAGGCGTAATACGATTCCAGTTTTTCATTGGTCATGGATGCTAGTTCGTACTATGGTCGATTACTTACTCAGTAACGAGAAAGTCGTTGATAGAGATCAGGCGATCTTATTGAAGGAGCTATCACTCTTCCTCTCTCATGAAAGTGCCGGCGTTGAAGGTTTTAACAAAATGCCAAAGGAATGGTCCACACTATCTAAGCTGGTGGTTGCGGATGGTAAGATATCTAAAAGTTCAGCTGATACAAAAGTTGTTGTCGATGCTTGGCATCAAGAGACGAAAGATCTTTGTCTAATTTTGACTAGAAAACTCAATGCAATTGTCACAGAAAGGTTGCCTCGTAAGCTCGCAAACTCTTCCTTGGAGAAGATGAAAGCAACCATAAACCAACTTTCTGAGAGCAATTCGCTATCTATGGTACTGGATATACCGGACGCGGCTTCACCTTTCGAAGTGTGCGCTGATCTTAAAGGACGATCAATTTCCGTTGGTATGCGTTTGCGTGCTCCAGATGATAAAAAATCATCACGGGCTAGGCTGAATTGGCTGCTTCGGCAAGTAAAGACTGAATCTTTAAGTGATACCTACGTTCGGTTCAACTGGCCTGGCAGAAGTGATCCTACATTGGCGGCACTTTCTGAATTACGAGAAAAGCCCGATCTTATCTCGGAAGGAAGAGAACATCTTGCAGTTCACTCGTTTGAGATATTCAAGCTAGTGAAGCTCGGCGCAAAATTTGGCCAGCAGGCTGCGTTTATCGAAGCGCTCGAGCGAATAGTACCGGCATTTTACGAAAGTATTGGGCAGAACCTAACAGCATATGTAAAGAAACCACCCAAAGTGAGTGTTGAACCTAATGAGGCTGCCGATATTTCGCAGGAAGTTGGAGAACTAGACTAAACATCCACGTCCTCCACAAACCGCGCGTTCTCTTGGATGTATTCGAAACGCAATTCCGGTTTTTTGCCCATGAGGCGCTCTACGAGGTCTCCGGTTTCGCCGGGCATGTCCTCGTCTATGGTCACCCGGATCAGCTTGCGGGTTTCCGGGTTCATCGTGGTGTCTTTCAAGTCCTTTGCGTCCATCTCGCCCAAGCCCTTGAATCGGCTGACGTCGATCTTTGCCTTCCCGCCCAGACCCTTGGCGAGCCACGCATCACGCTCCGCCTCGTCCAGACAGTAAACCCGCTTGGCCCCTTGTGTCAGACGGTAGAGCGGCGGGCAGGCCAGGTAGAGGTGACCTTGGTCGATCATTGGACGCATCTGGGTGAAGAAAAACGTCATAAGCAGTGAGGCGATATGCGCCCCGTCCACATCCGCGTCCGTCATGATGATGATCTTGTCATAACGCAGATCATCCACGTTGAACTTCGTCCCCATGCCGACCCCAAGAGCCTGACAGAGGTCGGAGATTTCGGCGTTTGAGCCCAGCTTTGAGGAGGCCGCCCCAAGTACGTTCAGTATCTTGCCCCGAAGCGGCAGAAGTGCCTGGTTGACCCGGTTGCGGGCCATCTTGGCCGAGCCGCCCGCGCTGTCGCCCTCCACGATGAATAGCTCCGTCCCATCGCGGTTCGTGGCGGAGCAATCGACCAGCTTGCCGGGCAGGCGCAGTTTCTTGGTGGCAGATTTGCGCGCGGTCTCCTTCTCCTGACGGCGGCGCAGGCGCTCTTCGGCGCGTAGCACGAGAAAATCGAGGATTGCGCCTGCGGATTTAGTATCAGCCGCCAGCCAGTTGTCAAAATGATCTCGGACGGAGTTCTCGACCATCCGCTGCGCCTCGACCGTCGCCAGCCGGTCCTTGGTCTGGCCCACGAATTCCGGGTCCCGGATGAAGCAAGACACAAGCGCGCCCGCGCCCGTTGTCAGGTCTTCCCGGGTGATGGTGCCGGCCTTTTTGTTGCTGACCAGTTCACCATAGGCCTTGATGCCTTTGAGGATTGCCGCCCAGAAGCCGGCCTCGTGGGTGCCGCCTTCGGGCGTGGGCACCGTGTTGCAATAGGACTGGATGAACCCATCCCGTGATGGCGTCCAATTGATTGCCCAATCCACCTTGCCCGGCACGCCGAATTTGTCGAAGGACACGGACCCGGCAAAAGGTTTCTCCGAGTAGGTCGTCGCAGTCCCCAGTGTTTCCTGCAGGTAGTCGGCCAGACCGCCGGGAAAGCGGAACGTGGCTTCCAGTGGGGTTTCACCGTCATTGATGGCCGTCTTCCATCGGATCTCGACGCCGGAGAACAGATAGGCCTTAGAACGCGCCATTTTGAACAGGCGGGCGGGCTTCAGTTTCAAAGTGCCGAAGATTTCGGCGTCCGGGTGGAAGGTGACGGCGGTGCCGCGCCGGTTTGGAGCCGCGCCAATTTTGCTCAGCTTGTCCTGAGGGACGCCGCGCGAGAACTCCATCGCGAACAGTTCCTTGTTGCGCGCAACCTCGACGCGCAAGTGATCCGACAGCGCGTTGACGACGGACGAGCCCACCCCATGTAGCCCGCCGGAGGTCTGATAGCTATCGCCCGAAAACTTGCCGCCCGCGTTCAGGGTGCAGAAAATGATTTCTAGCGCCGATTTGGTCGGGTCCGTTGGGTGCGGTCCTGTGGGAATGCCGCGGCCGTTGTCCCGCACGGAGACATGACCGTTTTCGTGCAGTTCGACCTCGATCCATGTAGCGTGGCCCGCAACGGCCTCGTCCATGGAGTTGTCGATGATCTCGGCCACCATGTGATGCAGCGCCCGGTCATCCTTGCCGCCGATATACATGCCCGGTCGCAACCGGACATGCTCCATGTCCTCCAAGACCTGAATAGAGGAGGCATCATAGCCGTCGGAGGCTGCCCCGGAGAGAAGATCATTCATACCGCTGCTCTTTTTTGTTGCTTGGCGCGACTATGCCAGAGCGTGCCGCGTGGGGGAAGGGACCTTAGCGGGGCGAAATGGTGATGTTTTGATTGTCAGAGAGGTGCCGCAAGGTTGCGGCTTGAAAAGCCTCGGGCCAGTCAATTTGCGCGCGTTCGGCCATGTCGCGGGCCAAGGGAAAGAACACGCGGGATGTTTCGACAACTGCGTCGATCAACTCTGTGCGGTTCGGTCCCGGATATGGCAGGGCCTCGAGAATGGCCATTTGATCGGGCGTCAGCAGCCGTTTCAAGTGCAGCACGCCGCCCCGGTCGGGCAAGGTACACGTCTCCAGGAGCAGATCACAGGTCAGATCCCGCAGGATCGCACAACCTTTGGTAAGCATCACGAGCTCACCGCGCCCAAGTCCGACATGGGTTAACCCCAAAACGCGGATAAATTCATTGATGATGTAATTGATGCGCTGCGGGTTTGGGGTGGCCTCTGGCAAGGTGGCCGGCAGGGTTTCATAGATACGAGACGGATCGAACAGAGGGGTAACGCTGTCTTGTGCGCGGTGTGTGAGCTTGTCCGAACTGGTGATAAACAAATCGCAACGCACCCAGTCGTGCAGCACAGCATTTGCAAGACTTGTGATCCCGTGTCGCGCGCTCCAATAGATGACCGGTTGCAGATCTTCGAGCGCATTCTTGAACGAACCCGTCAGCGCGTTAGCGTTTTCTGTGTCCGCAACCGCAACAAAGTCGAGATCACTATAGGCGTCAGCGGTTCCTTTGCCATGGCTACCGGCCATGAAAAGCGCCTGCAGCGACGGCACGTTCGAAAGCTTCGCAGTGACATTCCCTATGATCACGTCGTGCTCCATGACTTTTATGTGTGTTTCCAGTTGCCGCTTGGCAAGACTTCAGTGCGAAGCGCCGCGATGTCGCAGGCTGGGGCGTGGAACAGGTCGGGCAAGCTCGGGGTTGAGCGTCTGAAAAATAAGGACTTACCCCATGCCGCAATCCACTCTCACCATCGCGATTTTCGGCGCAGCGGGCGCAACCGGAGCCAAGCTGGTCACGCAAGCCGCCGCCGCTGGTCATAAAGTACGCGCGATCGAACACAGTTGGCCCCAAAAAGCGCCGGACACCGACCTTGTCACGCATCACACCGCTGACGTCCTGAAAGATGATCTGTCGAATCTGATTGACGGTACCGATGCTGTCGTGTCCGCTCTGGGCGTAGGCAATGATCTACCCACGCTGATTAATCCGCCGCCGCTCTATACCGAAGGTACGTTGCGGATCGTCCAGGGTATGAAAGCTGTGGATGTGCGGCGCCTCGTGGTGATTTCGGCCAGCTTTGTCGAAGCAAAGGATCGCGGGCCGCTGCATTTCCGGATCCCAGCGATGCTGTCGCTTCACCGGGTGTTTACCCAAATGGGAGACATGGAGCGGATATTGCGGGTCACTGATGACATTGACTGGACCGCCGTTCGCCCGGGATGGCTGATGGACGGCGATCTGACCGAAGACTACACCGTGACGGACAACGTCATCCCGCCAAAACTGATCCGCACGCGCCACGCGGACCTCGCACATTTCATTCTCAGGTGCATCACGGACGGAAGCCACGTTAGAGAAACACCGGCCATCGCCCGTGCCGAACCTCCGGAAGCCACTTCGCCAATGGCGGTCTTGAGAGAGATGGCATAGTGCGCGCCTGGCTTTTTTGCTTCGGTATGGTACTTTTAGATGAACTTTTCCGGATATCTGAGCATGCAATACGACCTCGTAGAAACGCGCATCATTGACTTGGCGACTTCCTACCGCGGCCGAACATCACTGGTCCCAGCAGTTGTGGATGCGCTCAACGTCACACGCATGGCAGAGGTCGGCGTTTGGCGAGGTGAATTTTCTGATCTTTTGTTGCGCTCGTGTCCCGATCTTGAGCACTACGTCATGGTCGATCCATGGCGCCATCTGGCTCAATGGGATAAACCCTTAAATAAGAAAGACGCCGCACTGGAGCGGGACTATCAGACGGCAATGGCTGCGACAGCGCATGCGGTGGAAAAGCGCCATGTGATGCGAGGAACCACTCTGGAAGTGGCGCATGAAATACCTGAAGGTGATCTCGATTTTGCCTATATCGACGGAGATCACACTCTGCGCGGCGTGCTGATCGATCTGCTAAAATTTTACCCTAAGCTGCGGCAGGGCGGCGTAATGTGGGGTGACGACTTCGTACAGAACATCTGGCAACACGGAGAGGCACACGAACCAACACTGGTGTTCCCGACTGCCATCTACATCGCAGAGCTTATGGGGGACCCTATCATTGCGTTGCCGGACAGCCAGTTCGCAATCATAAAGACCGGCGGCGCGGGATTTGCGTTGCGCGATCCGTTTAATCTTGTTTCGGCGCCAACCGTCTTGGCGGCGGCGCGCGTCAAAGGTTAAGCGCTGCTCGAATCGGACTTTTGGCTCTTGCGAGGTGGGTGGCATAGGCCTTCCTTTTCGACGTTGCGACGTCCGGCAACCCCGTCCCCAGAGTGATGTCGGCGCAGGTGCCACGCGCCGGAAGGCGTATCTGACGCAGGCATAATCTCAGCGCACCCAAAATTTTCACCGGCGCTTGGCCACAAAGTCGCCCGCCAGCTCGATTGGCGCGACTGCACTTGCCTGCGCTGTTCTTTGGCGTCTGCTGAGTGTTGTCGTCGGGTATGCGGCGGCGTATCGAGGGTTATGACCTTCTCACAGCATCTTCGCGCGGTCCTCGTTCTGGGCCTGCCTTTGATTGGCAGCCATTTGGCGCAGTTTGCCATCGGGCTGTTCGATACGATCATGCTTGGCTGGTACGGTGTCACTGAACTGGCGGCTTCGGTTTTGGCCAACTCCTTCTTTTTCGTGATCTTCATTATGGGGGCGGGATTTGCTTTTGCTGTCATGCCAATGGTGGCTGAGGCGTCCTCGGGGGACGACGATACAACTGTGCGCCGCGTGACCCGAATGGGGATGTGGCTGTCGGTGATATATGCTGCCCTGTTTCTCCCCCTGATGATCTGGTCGAAATCTGTCTTTCTGGCGTTCGGGCAGGATCCCGGCCTCAGCCAAATGGCACAGGATTATCTGCGGATTGCCGGGTTTGGCTTGTTTCCTGCGCTGCTTATCATGGTCTTGAAAAGCTATCTCGCTGCGTTGGAGCGGACACAGGTTGTGCTGTGGATCACGCTCCTCGCCGTTGCGGTAAATGCGTTTGGGAACTGGGTCCTGATCTTCGGTAACCTGGGTGTTCCGGAGATGGGTCTAAAAGGGGCGGCCATTGCATCTGCCACAACTCATCTCGTGGCTGTTTTGGCCCTCGCACTCTATGTCGCAAAAGCGCCCGGTACGCGTGCGCAAGTGATGTTTCAGCGTATCTGGCGCCCTGATCCCGAGGTTTTTGGCCGTGTCTTTCGTTTGGGTTGGCCCATCGGGCTAACGAACCTTGCCGAGAGCAGCCTGTTTTCGGCTTCAGCCCTGATCATTGGATTGATCGGGACAGTTCCGCTGGCGGCCCATGGTATCGCAATTCAGATCGCGTCTGGCACCTTCATGATACATCTGGCTTTAGGGCAGGCTGCAACGGTGCGGGCGGGGCGTGCGTTGGGACGGCGGGACTTCGAGGGTATGTGGCGCGGGGGCTCCGCAGCGGTCAGCCTGTCGATGTTTGTGGTCGCACTGACCATGATCGCATTTCTAACCGTACCGGAGCTTTTGATTTCAGGTTTTATCGATCCTGATGAACCGGCGCGCGGAGCGATCCTTGCCATGGGAACGACACTTCTTGCCGTGGCGGGACTGTTCCAGCTGGTTGACGCGGGTCAGGTAATGGCCCTGAGCATGCTACGCGGCATCCAGGATACGCGCGTGCCAATGATCATGGCCGCCATCGCCTATTGGTTGGTCGGTCTGCCGACTGCGTATTTTCTGGGGATCGTTTTGCAGATTGGACCCGTTGGTGTCTGGCTGGGCTTGGTGGCGGGGCTCTTTATGGCGAGTGCGCTGTTGTGGTGGCGCTTCGTGCAACGGTTTCGCGCGATGTCGTCACCGGCCCTCAGTCCGAGCCTTTGAGCAGTCGATCCGCCTTCTTGCGCACAAGTACGCTGCGCAGATCATGCATCGCCAGTAGCAACGCATCTGTGACCTCTTCCAGCTGATCCTGCTCTGCCTTGGTTTGTGCCCAATGGGTCGTCAGGTTCAGGTAATCGACGGCGCGGTAAATGTCATCGATATCGCGGGTGGCCAACACGGCAACGCGCTCATCCATCCAGTCCTTGATGACGACCAGCTCCTCGTCGCTTAACGTGTGGCTGCCATGCGGCTTGATCTGGCCGTTGCGCACGTTGACGACTGCAATTTCCTGCATTTCGATCCGTCGCTGGCGATTTTCCGTGTCGACACGAAATACGGTGGCGCCGTTTTCTCGGACGCGGAAATAGAAATCTGGAAGCTCGCTCGACATCGTTTAACCCTGTTTTCGCGACGCTAGCATAAAGAAACAGCAAAGGGGGAGGGCATGTTGAACCTCACTCGCATCAGGTCGCCAGATCCGTGGGCAAGGCTGTGGTGTCCTTGATGTCGTCCATCACGAAGCTGGCCGAGATATCCGCGATCGGGATCTGCCGGATCAACCGCTGATAGAACCGATCATACCCGTCGACGTCCGGGACTTTCACGCGCAGTACGTAATCCAGATCGCCGCTCATCCGGTGCGCGCCGATGATTTCAGGCGTATCCCGAACCACCCGCGCAAAGGTTTCGAGCCAATCGGACTGGTGCATGTTGGTGCGGATCATCACGAAAACGGTCAGTCCCAAACCAAGAGCCGCAGGATCAATAAGGGCGACCCGAGACCTGATGACGCCTGCGTCTTCCATCTGGCGGATACGCCGCCAACAGGCATTGCGGGACAGGTGAACGCGCTCCGCGAGGGCGTCCATGCTGATCGATGCGTCCTGTTGCAGAAGCTTCAGGATATTGCGATCCATTTTGTCAATATTTTCTGCCATAAGTTGGGATAACATCCCAAGAAATTTCTAATCAAGCAGAAAATTGGGACATTCTCCCGCGTTCAAAATGACAAACTGCTTCCAACATCAAAGCGGAGATCGTTATGCAAGAACGCACCTCAACTCAGACAGCTAACACAGCGGCAGGGACATCCTTTGCAAGTCTGTTCACAAGTCATCCCCAAAGTGTCGGGGAGACATACCTGCAGCATCAGGTCTTTGCGCTCCGATTTGCCTTTCGGCTGTTGAGGGCGTCCGGCGCCGCTTTTGTTCACGCCGTGGTTCCCGGTCTCTGCCAGAAGACTGCGAGCCGCGAAATTCATGCTCTACATGCGCAATTGTCCAATCGTGCGCCGGACCACAACGCTGGATAAAGACCGCTAGTTGTGAGGGATTGCTCTGTAGCCTTTCACGATCATCGCCATGCCAACACCGAGAAGTCCAAGACCGCTCAACAATTCGGGGTTGAGCCAGCGGGATGTTGTTCGCTTGACCGCGTGCATGGTCGCTAACGCGTATCCAAGGATGGAGATAGCATCCAGAACTAGAAAAACCGCGCCGTAAACGATGCTCTGCCAGAAGATGCTGTGCTCTGGCGAGATGAAGGCTGGGAACAAGGCAACGAAAAAGACGATGGCTTTCGGATTGGCGACGCACGCGAAAAAGCCTGCCCAAAAAGTTACTTTGCCTGATATCGAAACAGAGGCGTCTTCAAGTTTTTTCGTGCGAAAAATGGCCTGATAAGCCATGCCCAGAATAAAAAGCCCACCTGCAATCTGAAGAAATGGCAGAACCATCGCAGACAGGGACAACAGAACCGTCAGACTGCTGACCGCGACAACGATGTGAACGATTGTGCCAAGCGCGTCGCCCGCCACCGTGACGTAGGCCGCGCGTGGGCCGTAGCGAACGGCCTGCGCCGTGGCAAAGGCAACGGATGGACCAGGCACCGCTACGAACAGAAGCGTTGTTGTGAGAAACCCGATGAAAAGAACTGCATCCATGGCAACATCCGCCTGTCGTCAAATCAGTATGCCGTCTTTCTGCGACAGCTGATCTTGCCGGTCAATCTTTGGGCCACTGATATCGGAGGCGGCGCCAACGTTGGGCTTAGCTCCGACGGCGGGACGCGAACCGGGGAAGCATCGCGCTGAAATCCTTGCCGTGCCCATCTTCTTTCTCGACGAATGTCGCATAAAGGTCCGTCGCATGCCGGCCTATCGGGGTATCTGCGTCCGCATCTTTGGCCGCCTGCTGGCTGAGGCGCAGGTCTTTCAGCATTAGATCCGCCGCGAAGCCAGGCTTATAGTCATTGTCCGCAGGGCTCTGAGGGCCGACCCCCGGTGCAGGGCAATACGCGTTCATCGACCAACTGTAGCCAGACGATGTGCTGACGACGTCAAACATCTTTTGTCGATCTAGGCCCAACTTGTCGGCCAAAGCGAAGGCCTCACATGTGCCGATCATCGTGATGCCCAGGATCATATTGTTGCAAATTTTTGCGGCCTGACCGTTGCCTGCAGCCCCGCAATGAACCGCTTTTTGGCCCATTACCTCAAAAAGTGGCTGGGCTTTCGCAAACGCCGCGTCCGTGCCACCCGCCATGAATGTAAGGGTGCCCGCATCAGCGCCACCAACGCCACCTGAGACCGGCGCATCGACGGCCAAAAGCCCCGCGTTCTGCGCCTGATCGGCGACGTCCCGCGCGCTTGCCACATCGACCGTTGAGCAATCGAGATGCAACGCACCGGCGGACATGGCAGGATAAATATCAGCCGCAACGGCCCGTAATATGTCACCGTTCGGCAGCATCGTGATGACGACGTCTTGGCCAGTTGCTGCGTCCCGCGCGCTTTCTGCCTGCATTACGCCGTCGGGGCAGGGCGCTACCGTGTCGTAGCCCGTCACATTATACCCAGCCACCGCCAGATTGCGGGCCATGGGGGCGCCCATATTGCCCAATCCGATAAACCCGATTTTCATGGCATCTCCTCCCAACTCAGGCTGTCTTCTCCCAAAGGCAGCAGCATGTTCGTGACCTCTATATCAGGGACTTTGTCTGGCGCAGAATGTGCCCATTTTGGATTTCTATCCTTGTCAATGATTGCAGCACGGATGCCTTCAATGAAATCGCCTTGTGCCATGGAACGGTGTGTATAGCGGTACTCTTGATCGAGCGCTTGCCGGATAGAGGTTGCCGACCGCAAGCGCCGTACAATCTGAACGCAGCACGCCATTGCCAAAGGGGCGTTCCGATGCAGCGACTTGAGCGTATTGGTGGCGAAATCACTGTTTGACGCTTTAAGCGCACGGACAATATCACCCAATGCCTCACCCGAAAAAAAGCTGTCGATATCGCGCTGTCTTTCCACCAGTTTGCCAGTGTCCGGCACGACAGGTTTAATCATTTCAACCTTGCCTGTGTTGACCAGGGCCGCCTTTGTGTCCGCCCAATCTGCTTCTGGCACGAAGTGATCAGCAAAGCCTGCGTAAATTGCATCGGCTGTGCCCATGCGAAACCCCGTGGTGCCAAGGTATTCGCCCAGATGACCCGGGGCCAAGGCCAGCATCAGGGACCCGCCGACATCGGGAACAAGCCCGATGCCGCATTCTGGCATGGCAATCTGGGAGCTTTCTCCGACGATGCGATGTGACCCATGACAGCCGACACCCACGCCGCCGCCCATTGTGTAACCCTGCAGGAAACTCACAACCGGCTTGGGGTACTCGAAGATCTTCGCGTTCAGCCGGTATTCATCCCGCCAGAACCGTTGACCGTATTCGAAATCTCCCGCCGTGCCCGCTGCATACATCTCGGAGATATCGCCGCCCGAGCAAAAGGCACGATTGCCCTTAGCATCCATGAGAACAAGGTCAATGTCAGCACTGCGCCAGTCGTCCAGCGTCGCTTCGATCTGCCGAACCATGTCGTAGGTCAGTGCATTCAGAGCGTCCGGACGGTTCAGCGTGATGCGACCGGCGCGGCCCTCGACGCGAATATGAATGTCGCTCATGCGGCGATCATCTGGCGGGACACAATCATCCGCATGATTTCGTTCGTGCCCTCAAGGATTTGATGAACGCGAAGATCACGTACGATTTTCTCGATCCCGTAATCCGCGAGATAACCATAGCCGCCATGAAGTTGCAGGCAGTCATTGGCGACCTTCGACCCCGTTTCTGTCACGAACTTCTTGGCCATGGCGCAGTATTTCACGGCATCGGGCGCGCCTGTATCAAGTTTCCACGCGGCCTGCCGTAGAAACACCCGCGCGGCCTGCAACTCGATCTCCATATCCGCAAGTCGGAATTGCAGCGCTTGAAACTGGTCGATGGATTTACCGAAGGCTTTGCGTTCCGCCATATAATCCAGCGTCTTATTCAGCGCGGTCTGAGCCGCCCCAAGGGAGCAGGCGGCGATGTTCAACCGTCCGCCATCAAGCCCCTGCATCGCATAGGAAAAGCCTTTGCTTTCTTCGCCCAGCAGGTTTTCAGCAGGGACCTTGCACGCGTCCAACTGAACCTGCCGTGTCGGCTGGGATCGCCACCCCATCTTGTCCTCAAGGCCGCCAAACGACAGCCCGTCTGCGCCATCGTCGATCACAAGCGTCGAGATGCCTTTCGGTCCATCATCGCCGGTCCGAACCATCACGATATATGCGTCCGAATAGCCTCCGCCTGAAATGAAGGCCTTTGTTCCCGTGACATCGAAGCCGGCATTGGTTCGTTCTGCGCGGGTTTTGAGCGCGGCCGCGTCGGAGCCTGAGCCAGGCTCGGTCAAACAGTATGAAAAGAACGTCTCCATCCCGATCGCACGATCCAGATAGCGGGCCTTCAGGTCGTCCGAGCCGAACTTATCGATCATCGCGGCGCACATATTGTGGATCGACAGGAAGGCGGCCACCGATGGGCAGGCCATCGACAATGCCTCGAACACCAATGTCGCATCCAGCCGGGACAGCCCGGACCCGCCAGCGTCCTCTGAGACATAAAGCCCGCCAAACCCAAGTTCCGCCAGCTTCGGCCAAAGATTTTTCGGAATGTCGCCGTCCTTTTCCCAAGCTTGGGCGTAGGGCGCGATGTGTTCATCTCCGAACGCCTTGGCCATATCGAAAATGGCGGATTGTTCCTCGGTCAGTGCAAAATCCATCGCAAGGCCTCCCCGCCAGCGGAATTGAACGCTTGTTCTATTTTACGCCGACCGAGGGCCAAAGCAAGGGCGGTCTACTCCATGACAGGGATCGAGAACTCCCCGCCTTCCTTGATGCCGGAGGGCCAGCGTGATGTGATGGTCTTCGTCCGCGTGTAAAACTTAAAGCTGTCCGGCCCGTGTTGGTTCAGATCGCCGAACATCGATTTCTTCCATCCGCCGAAGGTGTGGTAGGCCAACGGAACGGGGATCGGGACGTTGACGCCAACCATGCCGACGTTCACACGACTCGCGAAATCGCGGGCCGTGTCCCCGTCGCGGGTAAAGATCGCGGTACCATTGCCGTATTCATGGTCCATCGCCATGCCAAGCGCCTCTTCATAGGTTTGCGCGCGCACGGTGCTGAGAACGGGGCCGAAGATCTCTTTTCGATAAATCTCCATGTCCGTAGTGACGTTATCGAACAGATGCGCACCGACGAAGAAGCCATCCTCATAGCCCTGAAGGGAAAAATTCCGCCCATCTACGACCAGCTTTGCACCTTGGTCGATTCCACTTTGGACAAGGCGCTCGATGTTGCCCTTTGCTGCTGCTGTCACCACGGGTCCGTAATCCACGTCGTTTCCTGAGGTATACGGCCCCACTTTCAACGCCTCGACGCGCGGCGCGAGCTTCTCGATCAGACGGTCTGCCGTGTCATCGCCAACAGGGACGGCGACCGAAATCGCCATACACCGTTCGCCCGCCGCCCCGTATCCAGCGCCGACCAGCGCATCTGCGGCCTGATCCATGTCCGCATCAGGCATGATGATCATATGGTTCTTCGCGCCGCCAAAGCATTGGACCCGTTTGCCGTTCGCACAGCCCGTAGCGTAGATGTACTCAGCGATCGGGGTGGAGCCGACAAAGCCCACCGACTGGACTACCTCGTTGTGGAGGATGGCGTCGACCGCTTCCTTGTCGCCATTCACCACTTGCAGGATTCCCTTGGGCAGGCCTGCTTCTTCCATCAGCTCCGCCAGCATCAGCGGCACCGACGGGTCTCGTTCCGATGGTTTCAGGATGAAGGCATTGCCACACACGATGGCGGGCGCAAACATCCACATTGGGATCATCGCCGGAAAGTTGAAGGGGGTGATACCGGCCGTCACACCGAGCGGTTGCTTCATGGAATACATGTCGATGCCCGGCCCGGCGCTGTCAGTGAACTCGCCCTTCAGGTGATGCGGTGCGCCGATGCAGAACTCCACCACTTCAAGACCGCGCTGCACGTCGCCTGCCGCATCGGGCAGGGTCTTGCCGTGCTCGCGGCTGAGGGCCTCTGCGAGTTTGTCCATATCGCGGTTTAGAAGCTGTACGAATTTCATCATCACGCGGGCGCGCCGCTGCGGATTGGTCGCGGCCCAGCCCGGTTGCGCCTTGCGGGCGACTTCGACCGCGCGTTCCATCTCATCTGTGCCCGCGAGGGGAACCCTGGTTTGCACCTCACCTGTTGCCGGGTTGAAGACATCGGCAAACCGGCCAGATGTGCCTTTGACATGTGCGCCGTCGATGTAATGCGTCAGTTCTTGCATCGTGATCCTCCCTCTCATGTGTTGGGCGGACCCTACATGCCGCGTTTCAGGAACGGCAAGCCACATTCAGCCCCGCGCCCATGCGGCATCAATTGGCCGGAGAGGTATGCCGTACTTGACGTAGCGCGCATCCGCGTCACACACTTGTGAAATTCCGGATGAAAAAGGGAGGAAATGATGCTTGTCCGCCAGATTTTGAAGTCAAAGAACGATGATGGGGTTGTGACGATCGCACCAGACGCCACCGTGTCAGATGCCGCGCAGTTGCTGTCTGCACGTCGGATTGGATCCGTCGTTGTTTCGACTGACGGGAAAAACGCAGACGGTATTTTGTCCGAACGTGACATCGTTCGCGAGATCGGGAAGCGCGGACCGGCTTGCCTGAGTGAGCAGGTGTCACAGATGATGACCCGCTCTGTTCAGACATGCGCCTGTGACGACAAGGCCGACGCCATTCTGGCGCGTATGACCGAGGGCCGCTTCCGCCACATGCCGGTCGAAGAAGCCGGACAAATGGTTGGGCTGATTACGCTGGGTGATGTCGTTAAAGCCCGTTTGAGCGAGTTGTCCATGGAAAAAGATGCGCTCGAAGGCATGATCATGGGGCACTAGACCCACGACGACCAAGATGAATGCGCTTTGGTGTTGATTTCGCTCGCGCAATATTGTTGCGTGCACGGGCGAAAAAGCGTGGGCGTCCAAAGGCTCAGGCGTAAAAGCGAGGTTCGCCATGCGCACAGGCCTTTACCCAGGCACGTTTGATCCCATCACTCTGGGGCATATCGATATCATTAGGCGGGCTTGTTCCTTGGTGGATCACCTTGTCATCGGTGTGGCCATCAACCGTGACAAAGGCCCGCTTTTTTCCCTCGAAGAACGCGTCAGTATGATCGAGGCGGAATGTGCCGGACTGGCCGAAGAGACCAACACGAAGATCACCGTTCATCCCTTTGAAAATCTTCTGATAAATTGCGCCAGAGATGTTGGGGCCGCCGTGATCATCCGTGGTCTTCGGGCCGTGGCGGACTTTGAATATGAGTATCAGATGGTCGGTATGAACCGGGCGATGGATAACAGCATCGAGACGGTTTTCTTGATGGCAGAGGCTGAGCATCAGGCCATTGCTTCGAAGCTGGTTAAAGAGATCGCGCGGCTTGAGGGAGATGTCTCCAACTTTGTAACGCCTTCGGTCCTCACGCAACTGAACGCCAAGCTGTCTTGATCTCGCCGACATCGAAACAGGAAGGTGTTTCCCTTCCGGTCAATGCGCTTTAGGTACACGTCAACGCGATAGAACAAAGGAGGCCCAGACCATGGCCGAGATCAAAGATCCCGAGAACACGATCCTGATGGAACTCAAAGGTGGCACCGTCACGATTGAGCTGTTGCCGGATGTGGCCCCGCAGCATGCAGAGCGGATGAAAACGTTGGCGCGCAACGGCGACTACGACAATGTCGCGTTTCACCGGGTGATCGACGGGTTCATGGCGCAAACGGGTGATGTCGCGAACGGCAACATGGAAAAAGATTTCAATCTGTCGCGCGCCGGGACAGGCGGATCAGACATGCCGGACCTGCCCGCAGAGTTTTCGAAACTGCCCCATGATCGCGGAACGCTAGGTGCAGCACGCTCCCAGAACCCTGACAGCGCGAACAGCCAGTTCTTCATCAATTTCTCAGACAACAGCTTTCTGAATGGCCAGTACACGGTCTATGGCCGCGTGATCGAAGGGATGGAGCATGTGGATGCGATCACGCGGGGGGAGCCGCCTGCGCAGCCTGACCGAATGATCAGCGTCAAGGTCGCCGCAGATGCGTAACAGTTTTTTCGCCCTCATTCTTATGACTGTTCCGGCCTTTGGTGCGGGGCTTCAGGTGGACATCGCTGGACAAGCCAATGGCACCGTGACGATTGATCTGTTTGAGAATGTCGCACCGAAACACGTCGCGCAGATCACCGCGTTGGCGGAAGAGGGCGCCTATAACGAAGTGGTGTTCCATCGCGTGATCGAGGGCTTCATGGCTCAAACTGGCGATGTCGAGCACGGGAAAGTCGGTGCGGATATGCGTCGGGCTGGGACAGGCGGCTCCGACAAACCTGATTTGCCCGCCGAGTTCTCCGACCGGTCTTTTGAGCGGGGCATTGTCGGCATGGCACGTGCGCAAAACCCAAACTCGGCCAACAGCCAGTTCTTCATCATGTTCGATGAAGGCACCTTCTTGAATGGTCAGTACACTGTGGTGGGTGAGGTGACAGACGGAATGGACGTTATTGACCAGATCAAACGCGGCGACGGGCCAAACGGCGCCGTTATCGGTGAGCCGGACGTAATGACGGATGTGCGCGTCACCAACTGACGCGCAATCACCTGTGTGTGAGCGGGGGTAGTTTTCCGCAGGGCCTCTACGCGATGCTGGTATCAGCGTTACGGAGGGGCCGATGTACAGAATTCTTATGATTGCCGGTTGCGTGATGTGGGCGCTCACTCTGCCGTCTCTTGGTCAGACTTTTGGTGGTCCGGCCAACTGGCAGTCCGAATGGCCCCGCACTGACTTTTCAAAAGCGTCGGTTGATCTTGATGAGATCCGATCCGGGGGACCTGCCAAAGATGGCATTCCTGCTGTCGATGATCCGCGTTTCATGAACGCTCGTCAGGAGAAACGGTTAGCGCCAAACGAGCCGGTCCTGACTCTGGAGATATCTGGCCAGATCCCTCGAGCCTACCCGATCCGTTATTTCATGGTGCACGAGATCGTAAACGATACCGTTGGCAGTGTGCCTGTTGCCGTCACGTTCTGTCCGCTTTGTAATTCCGGTATGGTGTTCGACCGAAGGGTAAACGGTCAAACGCTTGATTTCGGCGTGACGGGCAAGCTCCGCCACTCGGATATGGTGATGTATGACCGGCAGACGGAAAGCTGGTGGCAGCAGGCGGTGGGCAGAGGGATTGTCGGTCAGTATTCCGGCAAACGGTTGAAACAGGTGCCGTCATGGATGGAAAGTTGGGCGGATTTCGCCGCTCGTAATCCCGATGGCCTGGTGATGGATGCGCCGCTCGCGGGTGTATCTTATGGCAGAAACCCGTATGTCAAATATGACAGTTCGGATCGTCCGTTTCTGTATGACGGCACATTGCCGCCCGGCGGGATTGATCCGATGGCACGGGTCGTTCGGGTTGGCAGTTTGGCTTGGCCACTCAGTCGACTTGACCGCGAAAAGCGCATTGTTGAGGCCGGTGTGATCCTGACATGGGAAGGCACCCAAGCTTCGGCGCTGGATACCGCGCGGATAGGACAGGGGCGGGCGGTCAACTCGGTTCGAGTTCGAGACGCATCTGGACGTGACATGCCCCACGACGTCATGTTCGCTTTCGCGTTTCACGCGTTTTTCCCGGACGGGGTGTGGCAACTGTCACGCTAGGCGGGGTTAGCCCTCTAGCCGGACCAACGCGTGTCGTTTTTTGCCCGCACTCAATTTCAGGGGCTCTGCCAGTTGGTCTGCCGTCACGAGCATCCCCGCATCGGTGAGCTGCGCGTCATCGACCTTTGCGCCCCCTTCTGCGATCAGCCGCTTTGCCTCTTTGCCCGATCCGGCAAGACCGCTGCGTACGATCAATTGCACCACTGAAATGCCGTCACCCAGTTCCGATGCGCTCAGCGACAGGGTCGGTAGGTCTTCCCCGGTGCCGCCTTTTTCGAACACCTCGCGCGCCGTCGTCTCAGCAGCTTTCGCGGCGTCTGCGCCGTGCAGCAGAGTGGTGACCTCATTGGCTAACGTGATCTTGGCTTCGTTGATCTCAGACCCTTCCAGCGCGCCGAGACGGTCGCAGTCTTCGATGGCCAACTCTGTGTAAAGCTTGAGGAACCGCCCCACATCCGCGTCAGTTGTGTTACGCCAGAACTGCCAGAATTCGTAAGCGCTCAGCAGATCCTTGTTCAACCAGACCGCACCGTCCTGGCTTTTGCCCATCTTCTTGCCGTCCGAGGTGGTCAGCAGTGGGGAGGTTAAGCCAAAGATCTGCCCGTCCAAAATGCGGCGGGTCAGGTCAATCCCGTTGACGATGTTGCCCCATTGGTCGCTGCCGCCCATCTGAAGCAGACAGCCGTAGCGGCGGTGCAATTCCAGAAAGTCATAGGCCTGCAGGATCATGTAGTTGAATTCGAGGAAGGACAGGGACTGTTCCCGGTCCAGCCGCGATTTCACGCTTTCAAATGCCAGCATCCGGTTCACGCTGAAATGCCGTCCCACGTCGCGCAGGAAATCGAGGTAATTCAGACCATCCAGCCACTCGGCATTGTTGAGAATGATCGCGTCCGAGGCGGCCTCGCCAAACTCGACATAGTGGGAAAATACCTGACGGATTCCGGCTATATTCTCGTCGATCTTTTCAGGGCTCAGCAGGGGGCGCTCATCTGCGCGAAAGCTGGGGTCACCAACTTTGGTTGTACCGCCGCCCATCAGGACGATGGGTTTGTGTCCAGTCTTCTGCAGCCAACGCAGCATCATGATCTGAATAAGGGAGCCAACGTGAAGCGATGACGCAGTCGCATCGAACCCGATGTAGCCCGGCACCACGCCTTTCGCCAAAGCCTCATCCAAGCCCTGATAATCGGTGCAGTCGGCCAGAAAGCCGCGGTCGATCATCACGCTGAGGAACTCTGATTTGGGGTGGTAGGTCATGGCTCTTTTACTCGCTGTTTTGGCTTCTATACTGACGACGCGGGAGAAGGGGAAGAGTATGAAGGGTGATGGGCCAATCTGGGCATTGGGAACGATGTCCGGCACCTCTTTGGACGGTGTAGATGCTGCGATGATCCTAACGGACGGCGTGTCCATCTTCGAATTTGGTCCGACAGCCTACAGGCCCTATTCCGATGCCGAGCGTGCAGTTTTGCGGTCCGCCCTTGGCAAATGGCATGACGCCCTGATTGTTCCGGACGCGGCCGAGATCATTGAGACAGCCCACGCCGAGGTCATTTTTGGGTTCAGCGGATTTGAAATCGTCGGTTTCCACGGCCAGACCCTGGCCCATGAGCCCGGCGGGCGCGGCACCCATCAGGCGGGTGACGGAATATTTCTCGCCGAACAGATCGGAGCACCGGTCGCATGGGATTTTCGCACCGCCGATGTCGGGCTGGGCGGGCAGGGTGCACCTTTGGCACCGTTCTACCATTTTGCATGTGCCAAGTACCTTGGGGCGAAGCATCCGGTCGCGTTTCTGAACATGGGTGGGGTGGGAAATATCACCTACGTGGATCCTGGCTTTGCCGCGCCAGAGGATCGAGGCGCTTTGCTTGCCTTTGACACTGGCCCCGCCAACGCACCATCCAACGACCTGATACAGTCCCGCCAAGGCAAATCCTACGACGCGGATGGTGCCATTGCAGCACAAGGGGCGCCAGATCAAGCCAGGGTCGATCAGTTCATGCGCGACCCTTATTTCTCAAAGGTTCCACCCAAGTCTCTGGATCGAAACGATTTTCCTTACTTGGCTGATCTGGTTTTGGGTCTTTCGGACGCTGACGCATTGGCGACGCTGCTGGCCTGCAGTGCTGCTGGCGTGGCCCGGGCGGTCGAGATGTTACCCAAGCGCCCCGCTGAGGTTCTTGTGACGGGGGGTGGGCGCAAGAACCCGGTTCTGATGGAGGCGATACAGGCGCGTGTGGCGGCTCGAACCGTGTCCATCGACGAACGCAGGCTGGACGGCGACATGTTGGAGGCGCAAGCATTCGGGTATCTGGCTGTGCGCGTCGCCCGTGGCCTGCCCACATCTGCACCGTCCACAACCGGGGTTGCGGCATCCGTCGGCGGTGGCATCGTGTCCCAGCCCAAACGCAAGCGCGCTTAGGCTACTCTGCCGCCTTCAGGGCGAACCCCTTTTCCAACTGATCGGAGGGTGCCACCGGGTACTCCCCGGAGAAGCAGGCATCGCAATATTGCGGGCTGTCACTGTCACGCCCGTGCGCCTCGCCCACCGCCCGATAGAGCCCGTCGAGTGAGATGAAGCGCAGGCTGTCGACGCCCAGATGATCGCGCATTTCGTCCTCGCTCATGGTTGCGGCCAAGAGTTTTTCCCGTTGCGGGGTGTCGACGCCGTAAAAGCAGGGCCACGCGGTCGGCGGAGAGGCGATGCGGAAATGAACCTCCGCGGCGCCAGCATCGAGGATCATCTCCTTGATCTTCCGCGATGTCGTGCCGCGCACAACACTGTCATCGACCAGAATGACCCGTTTGCCTTTGATGAGCGCGCGGTTGACGTTCAGCTTCAGCCGGACGCCCATATTGCGGATCTGTTCGGTTGGCTCAATGAAAGTACGGCCCATGTACTGGTTGCGGATGATGCCCATCGCATAAGGAATGCCGCTTTCCAGCGAGTACCCGATGGCCGCAGGGGTTCCGCTGTCCGGTACCGGACAAACGAGATCCGCCTCGACCGGGGCCTCTTTTGCCAGTTCGCGCCCAATCGCCTCGCGTGTTTCGTAGACGCTGCGCCCGCCAAGAATGCTGTCAGGACGAGAAAAATAGACATGCTCGAAAATGCAGAACCGTGATTTTGCAGGACGGAAAGGGAAGTGGCTTTCGACACCGGCGGGTGTAATGACCACCATTTCGCCTGGCTCGATCTCCCTCACGAACTCTGCCCCGATGATGTCGAGCGCACAGGTTTCAGAGCTCAGCGCCCAGCCACTGCCGATCTTGCCCAAAACCAGTGGGCGCACACCCAGCGGATCGCGGACGCCAATCAGTTTGGTGCGAGTCATGGCCACGACGGAAAACGCACCCTCGACCTTGCGCAGTGCCTCTTCCATCCGGTCCGGGATGCTGCGCCCCATCGACCGGGCCATGAGATGGATGATACATTCGCTGTCGGAAGAGCTTTGGAAGATAGAGCCGCGCTCGATCAGCTCGCGGCGCAGCGCGTCCGCATTCGTGATGTTCCCATTGTGGGCAATCGCAGCCCCGCCCATGGAAAACTCACCGAAAAAGGGTTGCACGTCCCGGATCGCCGTCTGACCCTTGGAGCCAGCCGTTGAGTAGCGCACATGGCCTATGGCAAGTGAGCCGGGCAATGTCTCCATCAATTTCTGCGATGTGAAGTTGTCGCGCACATATCCGAAGCGCCGGGCCGAGTTGAAGCCCAGATCCGGCTCATAGGCCACGATCCCGCCGGCCTCTTGGCCGCGGTGCTGCAGGGCGTGCAGACCAAGCGCAACAAAATTTGCAGCTTCAGACGTGCCAACCACGCCGAATATCCCACATTCTTCCTTAAGCTTGTCGTCATCGAAAGGGTCGGCGCGCCATTGGCTTGGTGCCAATTGGGTATCCGCTTGCGACATAAGGGGCAGCTCCGAATCCGGGTCACAATTGTGTAACAACAGTTAGGCAATCGCAGCGACAAAGTCACGTGCGACCAACTGCCATTTCTTCCGTTGTGATCCAAGCAGGGATCGGGCAACAGTTTTTGTCATGTCCACACTCATTTTGTTCAACAAGCCTTACGGGGTTCTTCCGCAATTTACCGATCGCAGCATGGGTGACAGTCCGCGCCCGACGTTATCCGATTATATCGATGTGAAGGGGGTGTATCCGGCTGGTCGGCTCGACAAGGACAGCGAAGGGCTGCTTCTATTGACGGATGATGGGCGATTGCAGGCGCAGATTACTCATCCTAGGCACAAGATGGCAAAGACTTATCTGGTTCAAGTCGAGGGCATTCCAGAAAAAGATGGGCTGGACCAACTGGCGACAGGTGTTGCGCTTAATGATGGCCTCACCAAGCCTGCGGACGTTCAATCTGTCGACACCCCTGACTGGCTTTGGCCGCGAACACCACCCGTCAGATTTCGTAAAACTGTTCCCGATTGCTGGCTCAGGCTTACCCTAAGAGAGGGGCGGAACAGGCAGGTGAGGCGGATGACTGCTGCGGTGGGGCATCCCACACTAAGGCTGGTGCGCACGAATATCGGGCCGTGGTCAGTTGACGACATCGCACCGGGCACATGGAAATCAGTCGACGCTGGTTAACAACATGTCAAACCGGCTGGGGCAGCAGGCGGCGCTTAAATTATGAGCATGTGCCGTTGAATTAGGTATGAGATTACGTACTTTCGCCCAAAATTGTCGATTTTTGTCTGGCACGAGGGCGCGATTTCCGGTTGTCTTTACGTAAGGCTGAGCGGATGCAGTCCAGCCTGGTCTCCCTTGATGTGGGAATGAGTGATAAAAGCCGCTCGATCAAGCCGGTCCTCCCCCGTGCGCATGATCGAGTGGCTTTTTTTTACCTCAGGCTTGATTATCCGGGGCACAGCACGCGCGAAAAAACGTTTGCCAGACCTTCTTTGACCTGCCGGATCCCGCCGAGACATCGTTCCAGTCATCGCCCAGTAACATGCCACGATTTGTCCGGTTAACGTGGTATGGTTGGGGTGTGAACCAAGCGAGATTTATTCGTGTTATGATGTGAGGAACAGTGATGGCGCGCACGATTTTCAGAACCAACCGGGGAAACGGGTTTCTCGCCGGCACGTTTCAATTCGGATTTTTTGGCAGGAAAACACTAGAGCTTTCGGACGGGACAACGCGCGAGGTCGGGCAAACCGGAAGCACCCGCCAGATTGTTGCGGATGGCGATACGATAAATGTCTCGAGCGAGAACAATTTTCCAATTCGATTTCTGGGGATCGATATGCCGGAGAGCCGTCTTTTTCCACCCGGCGGCACAACTTTCACATCGACCGACAACGACGTGTTCCAGCGGCTCCTTGCGAACCCTTTCGCTGCAGAGTTTCCGCCCATCACCGATTTGACGTCTGATCTACGAAACAGACTTCTCGGGCTGGCTGATCCTGATGCGGCGACCCGTCATCACGCATACGCAAAGGATGCCGAGGACGCGCTTGAGATGTTGATCTTGCAGGACCGGGATGAGATCGGCACCGATAGTTTTTTCCTGGCCTTTGCCTACGATGCTCTGGATTTCTTTGGCCGGCTTCTGGCTTACGTTCATCCCGATCAGCCAGATAGTGCACCGGCTGATCGCCGCGAGAGTTACAACATGCGCATGCTCGGGACAGGCCTCGCGGCGCCTTATTTCATTTTCCCAAATGTGGACCCGTTCCGCGCGCGCGGCTCGCCGGTGTCTGCGGCTGCCATGGCGGACGATCCAAAGACGATCCTTGAGGCGGCGCCCAGTTTGCGGGCGGCGCGGGATGCCGTCGCCACTGCGCGGGAAGCGGGGCTGGGCATTCACGATCCAGATCGCCCGATCCTGTTCCAAGCGTTCGAGCTGCGGTCTCTGGCCCGCCGCACGGTGCCGTCCAGATGGGTGATTGACCTGTCTGGCAATGACCGCGTTCTGTTATCCCCGCAGCGCTATTTCGAAGTCGAAAATCTAGAAGATCGCCTGTTTGTGCCTGCAGAATTTGTCCCCTTGTTTGAGGCTACGGGCTGGCGTGTAGAAGGCGATGTGATGTCTGTCGTTTAGCTGAGCACGATGCCCGTCACGACCATCGCAAGCCCGATCGCAGACATGAACAGGGCCGCCAGATTTAAAGCAACTGTCGACTGCATCACGTCTCGAAGGGCGGCGTCATCCAGCCCAGATTTCTTTGCGCGCGTCACTTTGATGATGCACCAAATCAGGCCGCCGAGACCCGCTAGCGTGACAAGTGCGCCAATCGTTATCAACAGATCCATGGTGTTCTCCGCGCTGTTGTCTGGCGACCTATCTTGATTGAGTATCGGTGACAAGCGTCTGCCCCTTGCACCCGGTCCACGAGCTTTGTATCTCGAACGTCTGACCGCGCCAAAGGAGCCTTTCGCCCATGTCCGATACGTCCGCCACAGACACCACATACCGCGTCACCGCAGACGAGTTGCGGCAATTCATCGAGCGGTTTGAGCGCCTGGAAATGGAGAAGAAAGACCTCGCTGATCAGCAGAAAGAGGTGATGTCCGAGGCCAAGGCGCGTGGCTACGACACGAAAGTCATGCGTAAGGTTGTGGCATTGCGCAAGCGCGACCCGCAAGACATCTCCGAAGAAGAGGCTGTGCTCGATCTCTATAAGGAAGCGCTTGGAATGTAGCGCCTATTGATGCAGCAAGGTGACGCCATCCATTTGGCTGATCTTGGCAACATCTGCATCATAAGCCGTGGACAGGCCGTCAATAAACTCATCCGACCAGTTCGGAAGGTCGATTTCCTGCATAAGGGCTTCGTCCAGCGCGAATTTCTCGAGAAACGCCGCCGTGACCCGGCGCCGCTGGGAAACCGAAGTAATCGGTTTGCTCGCAATGTAGCCTTTCATCCGGGCAAAGCCCTGCGGGCTCATCAGGCTGGCCAGAAAATCAGTTGTGCCATCCAGTTCGGTCTCAGTTGGTAGGCCGCACAACGCATTCAGGATTTCCGGCCAGATAATCGGCGTGTCCTCGTTGCACCAGAGCGTTATCGGAACGTCGGGCAGCGCCTCTTTCAGTCGGATGATCATGTCAGACCACGTCAGGTTTTCCGGATCGCAGCCATCTGAGAATTCGTCGAAGTCGCTTTCCGGACTTTTCTCGAAAAGTGTGGGCAGGAAGGTCGCAGGATCACGCAAGCCAATGAAAAGCTCCAACTCATGATCCGGAAACAGAGCGCGCAAGTCCGATACGCGCTCAGCTGCATACGGGTAGAACATCTGAGCCTCAACAGCGCGCCCCGGCGGGCCAAGGAACCCCGCGTGACTCAGAACGATACGCCGGCCTGTCTGGTCTTCCAGAAGGACCTCAAGGGTGGCGTCTAGAATGTCGTGATCGGCGTCTTCTTCCTTCATCAGCTGCACGGTTTCCCGCAACATTTGACGATAGAGAAGGGGGGGCGGGACGATCACCCCTTTCTGCAAAAGACCGTCGCGGTTTTGCAGAAGGCAGGACAGCAGTTTGTCTTCGTCCGTCGCGTGGACGCCCAGATGGAGCACGATTTTCATAAGACCAACGATCGCCTGATAGTGAGCTGGTTTTCCTTACCGTCGCAGGCCCGCACAGGCAAACGGGTTTGGCGTAACGTAAATGATCTATTCCATCTTGCCAGCGCAACGCGCTTGCATTAGGACAGCGCCCGTGTGCCCCTATAGCTCAGCTGGTAGAGCAACTGATTTGTAATCAGTAGGTCCGCGGTTCGAGTCCGTGTGGGGGCACCAGTTTATGCAGATAAGCCGTTGATTTTCGTGGATAAACTGGCTTTAACTGCCCACTTATCCACCCAAATATCCACCTTTGCGCGCGTCATAGCTTGTCCAAGCTGCCGAACTTTTCCAAGGCAAAAGCAGTCAAGCCTACGTTGCTGCGGTGCTCCCAAGCCTCAATTTCCGCGACAAGGTGATGATAGGTTCGCCAGTGCATTCCCTTCGGCTTGCTTCCCCAATCGTCCCAACCTTCTTCCCAGCCTATCTTTCGCCTGATTGTGTCGGCGCGCCCAGCGACGCACGTCGATGCTGCGATAATCCGCAACCGTGTTTTTCGCACTCCAATGCCAGTGCCGACCGCTGCCGATGCCGCCCATGTAAACCTCCAGATTTTGTCGAAATCAAAAGCGGAGTGCACGCTATGTGCATTGGAAGTAATAGATGGAATAGTATCCTTGCAGATCGGTTGCCTCTGATTTTTCGAGGGCAACCGGGCCGTTACACGCAGCCTCGGCTGCTGGTGCAGGATTCACGTTAAAACCCGCCCGTACTTGGACCGTCTGTTTGGTTCGTCCAACGATTTCCGGCTCGCCATAATAATTTGTGTAGATGCTTTCGTTCATGCAGGCAGAGAGCGCGAAAATGGCAACCGCTCCAATTGTAAGAAAACCGGATTTTTGCATGTTGAAATCAACCTTTATTCAGGAGAATGCCCACGGTAGGCGACTCGACTCGCCCAAACAACCGGGACAGTCTTGGGCGCTCGCAAACAGTAAATCTCAACACTGAACCTCCTTTCTCAGCTCTTAGTCTTGCTTTGGAGCTTCCTGCCCATGGCTAGATATATATGTGTCACGGTTTTTGGGCATCGGCGACAAAGAGAAAATCACCCTAGCGTGCAAATTTTTGTGACAGTCGCGCCCTTGTTGTCGTACCGTCCTGTATCGGAGGCCCAATCATTGTGCCGGGCACGCACGGTTTTTGCGTGGGGCTTTTCTTTTTTCCTCCACTTTAAAAAGCGTTGCAAAGCTGACTTGTCGTCTGCCGTGGGAAGCTCCTGTAACGTCCAGAGACTTGCCTGTCCAAAGCCAGAGGGTCAGAGAGTCGGCGCGCGGGTCATCGCTGTTAGGCCGCGTTCTGCGAGGTCATCGAAATAGGCGCCTACGGTGTTACGGCTCACGTTGATGGCCTCAGCGGCGGTGCAATGGCTCAAAACGATGCGGCCGTTGTTGCTGCCGGTGTAGCGGCGTTTCCGTTCGATGTAGAGCGCGCGCGGTCCGGGTTTGAGCGTAGCCCAGGCTTTGGTCGCTTGCAGGTATTCGGGAAGGCCTCTGCGGAGCCTCAAGTTATCGGCTGTGTCAGCGGCAGAGAAATTGCCGGTTCACATGGTTGGCGGAAGACGTCTCATTGTGTTTTCTTAACCGGAAACAGAGCCAACGGCGCGGTCGCTTCCTTGGGTATACTCGACGAGCGCGGCTTCACAGCCTTGGTCCCAGGCCAGTGCGAGCCATCGGCAGAACGCATCAGCGAATGGCTTGGCGTCTTGTAGGTCACCGTAGATCCTGCTTTGGGCCAACCATTTTGCCGGGTCTGCTTTGGCGGCGTGGGCAACGTTAGCCAGTTCGATCCAAATCGGATCGTTTGGTTCGATCACACTGCCATCTTCGCGAATACCTGCACACATTCGGGCCCACAGAGCCTCGACAAGGGCAAGCCCCTCGACAGCGCGTCCGGCGGCAAGCTGATCTCGCAGGATTGGTAACACGAACCCGGTATGACGCGCGGATCCGTCGAAAGCGACCCGGCGCGTGGTGTCGACAATGCGGGGGTTGGCAAATCGGTCTTCGATCAGCGCGATGTACTCTGCGGGTGTCTTACCCGGAACGGGCGCAACGGTGGGCGCGATTTCCGTGCGCTGCACCTTGCTGAAGAACGCACGAATTGCGGGATGTGCCATACATTGCGCGATACTTTCGACCCCCAAAATCTCACCGGCATTCGCCAGAACCTGATGACCCGCATTGAGAATACGAATTTTCATGGTTTCAAACGCATGGACGTCGTCCGAGAACGTTGCGCCAACCTCGTTCCAGTTAGGACGCCCGGCGCAGAAAGCGTCCTCGATCACCCATTGGCGAAACGCTTCGTGGGTGACGACAGCCGCGTCCCGAATGCCGAAATCCGTGGCCAGAGCCAGCTCGGTCGGGCCGGTGGCCGGTGCGATGCAATCGACCATGGAGTTTGGGAATGTTGCGTTCGCATCGATCCAATCGGCTAAATCAGGATCGGACATGTGCGCCAGCGAGACCACGGTCTGACGCAGGATATCCCCGTTGCCCTGCAGGTTATCGCAACTCAGCGCCGTGAACGGGCCGTGGCCCGCAGCCCGGCGCAGTCGAAGGGCTGCCACGATCGCGCCAAATGCGGTACTGGGGGTGTCAGGGTGGGCGGCGTCGTGAACAAGATCAGGATGGTTGCCATCGAATCCCTTACTGACCGGATCAACATAGTATCCGCTTTCCGTCACGGTCATGGCGACGATGCGGATCGCGGGATCCGCCATCGCACGGATCAACGGCGCGTTGCCATCTTCGATCGGCAAATAGTCGATCATTGATCCCACGACCTCGGCTGAGACATTGCCGGGATCGAGTTGGATGAGCGTTGTCAGGCAATCTTGCGCCAAGAGCTTTTCACGCATGGCGGCGTCATAGGGGCGGACGCCCGCGCCAAGGATCGCCCAGTCATGGGCCTTTCCTTCTTGCATCAGACGGTGCAGGAACCATGCCTGATGGGCCCGATGGAAATTACCGACGCCGATATGAACAATGCCTGGCGTCAACGATTTCCGATCATAGCGGGGACGCTCGACGGTCAATTGATCAAGTGTCGCATCTGAAAGGGAGATCAGCTCATCCATTGTCCACCATCCACGTTGTAGGTTTGTGCGACGATGTAATCCGCCGCATCGCTGGCCAGAAAGACGGCCATACCCGTCAGATCATCCGCAGTTCCCATACGTCCGTATGGCACGGCGGACCCGACTTCCTGTTTTTTCTGCCCCGGTGCTTTGTTCTCGTACTTTGCGAAAAATGCGTCGACGCCATCCCAGTGTTCTCCATCGACGACACCGGGGGAAATAGCATTCACGTTTATGCCGTGCTTTATCAAATCGAGGCCAGCCGATTGGGTTAAACTGATGACTGCAGCTTTCGTGGCGCAATAGACGGCAACAAGGGGCTCCCCCCGTCGCCCAGCTTGACTGGCCATGTTGATAATCTTTCCGCCTTGCCCGCGGTCGATCATATGGCGTGCCACGGCCTGCAGCATAAACAGCGTCCCCTTGACGTTGATCGCAAAAACCTGGTCGAAGTCCTTGTGTGCGATCTCTACGATCGGGGCCGCTGTAAACAGCGCTGCGTTGTTGATCAAAATGTCAATTTGGCCCAATCGCGTGACTGTTTCGTTCACAACTTTGTCGATGCTGTTCTGATCAGTCACGTCTAGCCTTACAGCCAGTGCAGCATCGCCCAGATCAGCAACCGTGCGATTGGCCCTGTCAAAGTCGATGTCGGCGATAGCGACCTTGGCGCCTTCCCGGATATAGGCCTCCGCAAAGGCCCGCCCGATCCCTCGGGCGGCGCCTGTGATAAGGGCTGTCTTTCCAGACAATTGCATCAACCTGCTCTCAAACCGTTCGCGTCGAACTTGTGCAGCTTGTCCAATTGCGGCGTGAGATAGATTGTGTCGCCGTGCTTGGCCTGAATGTCGCCGGTGATCCGCACTGTGATCATGTCGCCAAGCCCGGTATCGTGGACGTGGATGAACGTATCAGAGCCCAGATGTTCTGCGACGCCCACGCGTCCTTTCCACATCCCGTCCGTCATGCTGACATCGGTGTGTTCTGGCCGAATACCGATCGTGGATGCGCCATGTTTCTCCGCTTCAGCACCCTTGATCAGGTTCATCTTGGGCGAGCCGATGAAGCCCGCGACGAACTCGTTGCGTGGCGCGTGGTAAAGATCAAGAGGGGAGCCCACCTGTTCGATCACGCCAGCCCGCAGAACGACGATCTTATCGGCCATGGTCATGGCCTCAACCTGATCGTGCGTCACATAGATCATCGTCGTCTCAAGCCGTTTGTGAAGCTCGCTGATCTCAAGCCGCATCCCGACGCGCAGGGCGGCATCAAGGTTGGACAACGGCTCGTCAAACAGGAACGCCGCCGGTTCACGGACGATAGCGCGTCCGATGGCGACCCGTTGCCGCTGGCCGCCAGACAGTTGACCCGGACGGCGCTCGAGATAATCCGTGAGGTTCAAGGCCTTTGCGGCGGCTTCGATCCGGCGGTTTTGCTCTGCCTCGTCAATTCCCGCCATTCTCATGGGAAATGCGATGTTCTTGCGCACAGACATATGCGGATAGAGCGCATAGGACTGAAAGACCATGGCCAGACCGCGCTTCGCGGGCGGCACGTTGGTTGCATCCGAGCCATTGATGTCGATATGCCCCGACGAGATGTCTTCGAGGCCTGCGATGAGCCGCAGCAAGGTTGATTTACCACAGCCCGAAGGCCCGACGAATACCGTGAATTCGCCATCTTCTATTGTGAGATCAAGGGGCGGAATGACTTCGACATCACCGAAGCTTTTGGTCACCTGGTTGAGTTTGATTTGTCCCATTGGTCTAATCTTTCCTATTTGACGGCGCCAAAAGTTAGGCCGCTGACAAGTTGTTTCTGACTGAACCAGCCAAGGATGAGGATCGGCGCGATTGCCATGGTCGAGGCCGCGCTGAGTTTTGCGAAGAACAAACCTTCCGGGCTGGAATAGCTGGCGATGAAGGCCGTGAGCGGCGCTGCCTTTGCGGCCGTCAGGTTCAACGTCCAGAACGCCTCGTTCCAGGCCAGAATGAAGTTCAGCAGCAAGGTTGACGCGATGCCGGGAATTGCCATCGGCGTGAGAACGTACAGGATTTCGTTCTTTAGCGATGCGCCGTCCATACGTGCGGCCTCAAGGATTTCTCCCGGGATTTCTCGGAAGTAAGTGTAGAGCATCCAGACAATGATCGGCAGGTTCATGAGCATCAGAACAATCACAAGACCGATCCGGGAGTCCAAGATGCCGAGCTTGATGAAGATCAGGTAGATCGGATAGAGCACACCGACCGCTGGAAGCATCTTAGTCGAGAGCATCCACAGCAGGATATCCTTGGTGCGTCTGGATGGCACGAATGCCATCGACCACGCTGCGGGAACGGCGATGATGATACCGAGGATAGTGGAGCCGCCGGCGATGATCACCGAGTTCCACAGGAAGCGCATATAGTTGGAGCGCTCCAGCACAACGCCATAGTTTTCCAGTGTCCAGTCAAAGGCCAGGAAGATCGGCGGGTCTGAGATCGCTTGGGCCTCTGTTTTGAAGCTGGTCAGGATTGTCCAGAGGATCGGAAAAAAGATCAGCAGACCGATGCCCCAAGCGGCGACCGTGTTGATGATCTTGCGTTTTTGAGTAACTGCGCGGGCCATGGTTTCCTCCTCACTCGTCCAGGTTCTTGCCGACCGCGCGCATCAGGAAGATGGCGACGATGTTGGCGAGAATGATTGCATAGACACCACCGGCAGATCCGAGACCGACATTCTGGCTCTCGAGTACGCGCTGATAGATCAGATAGGTGAGCGTTCTGGTTCCGAATGCACCGCCCGTCGTCACGAAGATCTCTGCGAAAACGGCGAGCAGGAAGATGGTTTGGATCAAAACCACAACTGTGATGGCCCGCCCAAGGTGCGGCAAGATGATATAGCCGAACCGCTTGAGGGGTGGGGCGCCGTCCATTTCAGCCGCCTCCAGCTGTTCACTGTCGAGCGACTGGATGGCCGTCAGCAGGATCAGCGTCGCGAACGGCAACCACTGCCAGGATACGATCATGACAATGGATTGCAGGGATGCCTGACTGAGCCACTCAATGGGTGTCGCGCCAAAGAACCTCCAAAGATGGGCAAACAGACCGTTTACCGGATCCATGAACATGTTCTTCCAGACCAGCGCCGAAACGGTTGGCATGACGAAGAAAGGGGCGATCACCAGAATGCGAACAATTCCCTGGCCCCACATCGGCTGGTTCAGGAGCAAAGCCAGAAGGACGCCAAAGACAACCGTTATCAGAAGTACACCGCCCACGATGATCAGTGTGGCCATAACCGAAGGCCAAAATGAGCTGGAACTTACAAACCGGACGTAGTTTTCAAAACCAACCCACCCGAGGTCGCCACCGCGGAGGGGCAGATACTTCTTAAAGGAGAACATCAGCGTCATGATCAGGGGGACGAGCATCCAGCCAAGAAGCAAGATGACCGCTGGTGCCATCATCAGGCGCGCCGCTGATCGGGAATGTTGGGTTGCCATTGGGCATACCTCCTCTGTTGATCGCCAACAGGCTATCTGAAACGGGGCCGCAATTTAGAAAAAAGAGAGAAACCCGGGGAAAACTGGGAAGCATGCCCCGGGTTAGAGATGCACTCAGCGGTAGCCGGCGGCTTCCATTGCATCATTGGTCAGGGCTTGTGCTTTGGCCAAAGCCTCTTCTACAGTCTGTTGACCCGCATAAACTGCCGAGAATTCCTGACTGACTTCGGTCGCGATACCCGCAAACTCAGGGATCGCCGCGAACTGGATGCCAACGTAAGGCACCGGATCAACGGTCGGGTTCTTCGGATCAGCTGACAGGATTGAGTCCAGCGTCATCTGTGCGAAAGGCACCGACTGATAGTTTGGGTTCTCGTACAGAGACGTCCGCGCGCCGGGGGGTACGTTGGCCCAGCCTTCGTTTTCGGCAACCAACTCAATGTAGCTTTTCGATGTCGCCCATTCGAGGAACTCTTTCGCCGCGGCTTCTTTTTGCGTTCCGGCTGGGATCGCCAGAGCCCACGCCCAGAGCCAGTTGGAGCGTTTGCCAAGACCGGTGTCAGGTGCGAGTGCAAACCCAACGCTGTCGGCGACAGTCGAGTCGTTCGGGTTGGTTACGAAGGAGGCCGCAACCGTTGCGTCGATCCACATCCCGCATTTGCCTTGCTGGAACAGGGACAGGTTCTCATTGAACCCGTTTGTCGCGTAGCCTGCAGGACCCGATTCCGACATCATGTCCACGTAGAAGTTCAGCGTGTCAGCCCAAGGCTGCGTGTCGAACTGGGCGTTCCAGTCTTCATCAAACCAGCGGGCGCCGAAGGAGTTCGACATGGCGGTGATGAATGCGCCGCCTTCACCCCAGCCCGCTTTGCCACGCAGGCAGATGCCGTTGATATCATTGGCGCGGTCGGTCATTGCGGCAGCAGCTTCGCGAATAAACTCCCATGTGGGTGCTTTTGGCATCTCGAGCCCGGCCTTCTCCATCAGGTCCGTGCGATACATGATCATGGAGCTTTCGCCGTAGAAGGGTGCTGCATAAAGCGTGCCCTCGTAGCTCAGACCACCCGCCATTGCAGGCAGAATGTCATCTGCATCATACTCTTCTGACAGATCATCAAGCGGGACAAGCCAGCCATTTGCGGCCCAGATCGGTGTCTCGTACATGCCGATTGTCATGATATCGAAAGAACCGCCTTTGGCCGCGATATCCGTCGTGACACGCTGGCGCAGGACGTTCTCCTCCAATGTGACCCACTCGACGGTGTGCCCCGTCTTGTCGGTGAAGTCTTGGGTCAGGCCCTGCATGCGGATCATGTCGCCATTGTTAACGGTGGCGATGGTGAGGTTTTCGGCAAACGCGCCGCTTGCTGTGACAAGCGTCACGGCAGTCGCTGCGTATAGTGATTTTCTGAATGACATCCTCATGGTCCTCCTCGTTGGATGATGCCTTCGACACTAACCAACACGGTGACGCACAGTCAATTAAAAATTAACGCGCGTAAAAATAAGATCACGCAGGCGTATTATCAATGGTTTAAGCTGAGTCCCTCATGATCAGGCGCCCCTCGAAGAGGGTTTCTTCGCGATCGGAAGGACGCTCTTCCGTCTCAAGTAAGCCGAACAACGTGCTGACTGCGCGATTCGCGATGGCGTTGTAGTCTTGGGCGATTGTCGTCAGGGGCGGGCACGTGAACCTTGAAAACGGGTGGTCGTCGTGACCAGCAATCCGAAGATGGCAATCCGCTCCATGACCCACCCGAAGATCAAGCCCGTAGGCGGCAGACAACATGCCGATCGCAAGGCGGTCGTTGCTACACAAGACGGTGTTGGTGCTGAAGGCTTTTTCCAACAGAAGGCGACCGCCTTCTACGCTGCCAATTTCCTCAAAGTTCCAGCCTTCGCCGTCCGCCTGAAAGATGTTTGGCGTCTGTTTGTGCCGTTCCATGCTTTCCAGATAGGCCTGCCTGCGTTTGTTCGCGTTGGGGTTTGAGGGCGACTTCATCTCGAAGAAGCAAGGGGGCTCGCCGCTCCTGCATAGATATTCCACCATAAGATCAACGCTTTGAGCGTTATTTGTTCCGACAAATGCCTGTCCGGTGTCGCTCATGTTGGCGTCAAAAAGGACCAAGGGGAAATCAGCGCCGAAAGCCTGAACGGCATCTTTGTCTGACATGCGACCGAACGGGGCCAGCAAGACGCCTGCGGGCTTCAAGGATCTCAGGGAATTGAGATTGTCACGTTCCATCGTGGGGCTGCCGTGCGAGCTGAGCAAGATCGGGCTATAACCCGCCTCTATACAAGCAAGTTCGACGCGCCTGCCAATCTCTGAGAAAAACGGGTCAGCCAAGTTTGGAACGACGACGCCGATATTCTTGGTTTTTCGCCGATTTTGATTCATGGCGAATACGTTTGGATGGTAGTCGTGCTTTTCGAGTGCGCTTTCAATCTTCTTCCGGGTTGAAGCGCGCACGCTCTCCGGATCGTTGAAATATTTCGACACAGTGGGGCGAGAAATGCCGCTGACCGCAGCGAATTCTTCCATATTGCGAATTTTTAGTTGACCCATTTTTACACTTGGTGCCTCTTAACGCAACGCGCGATAATTTTGGAAAAGATATGAGTGATATCAGTTTGACGTCAAGTAAATACGTTGATTGCGGCAGGGACCGCTGCACTCTGCCGACCAGACGCGAAAATCTTAGGCAACAGGCGAAAGCTTCGGGCCGCTTAGGTTCATTTTTAGCGGATTTTCTGACGCGATTATCTGCCGCATGGGTGCCGCCGTTGGGGCGGTGTGTCAGAATTCTCGGTGTAGCCATTCAATCAAGTGCTGAACGAGAGATCGCATTTTTCTGAATTAAATCAATGTCGTGATTGCATCTTAGGAGCGCGGAGATCTGCTTGGTCTTATTATCGACCATTGCCAAGACAGTGGGCATGACGATGCTGAGAGAACAATGCAATTGAAATAACGATTCGTCGCGAGGGTGACACCACATTGGGGGGAAATTGAAATGACTGTCTCAACGCACAGGCTTGCACGCGAAACGATGGCATTTGTGCTCGCAGGGGGACGGGGCAGTCGGCTCAAAGAATTGACGGATATTCGCGCGAAACCCGCCGTGTATTTTGGTGGGAAGACGCGAATTATCGATTTTGCTCTTTCGAACGCGGTAAATTCAGGCATTCGGCGCATCGGGGTTGCCACTCAATACAAGGCGCATAGTCTGATCCGCCATTTGCAGCGAGGGTGGAGCTTTTTTCGGGCTGAGCGGAATGAGTCCCTTGATATTCTACCCGCATCCCAGCGGGTGAACGAGCGCAATTGGTATCTCGGCACGGCCGATGCGGTCACACAGAACATTGATATCATTGAGGGATACGCCCCGAAATACATCCTCATTCTGGCGGGCGACCATATTTACAAGCAGGACTACTCCGTCTTGCTAGAGCATCATGTGGCGTCCGGGGCAGACGTGACGGTCGGTTGTATCGAGGTGCCCCGCCAAGAGGCCAGTGCCTTCGGTGTAATGGCCGTCGATGACAGCGACCGCATTCTGGAGTTTGTGGAGAAACCGGAAAATCCCCCGCATATGCCGGGCGATGAAACGCGAGCTTTGGCCAGCATGGGGATCTATGTCTTCGAAACCGAACTGCTCATCAAGCTGTTGCGAGAAGATGCCAATTCGGAGACGTCGGAGCATGACTTCGGCAAGGATATCATTCCCGCCTTGGTAAAAGCGGGCAATGCGTTTGCGCACCCTTTCAGCCGCTCCTGCGTCACCAGTTCGGAAGAGCAGAAGCCCTACTGGCGCGACGTGGGAACAATCGATGCGTTCTGGCAAGCCAATATCGACCTGACTGATTTCCAGCCCGAGTTGGATCTCTATGATCAGACATGGCCAATCTGGACGTATTCCGAGCTTACGCCTCCGGCAAAGTTCATCCACGACGAAGAAGATCGAAGGGGCATCGCGGTCTCGTCCATGATTGCAGGTGGATGCATTATTTCAGGTTCGCAATTGAGCCAGTGCCTCATGCATACGGGTGTGCGGGCGAATTCTTACTCGGAACTCACGGGCGTGGTTGCCTTGCCAGACGTCCAGATCGGACGCCGGGCGAGACTGAAGAACGTGGTTGTTGATCGGTCCGTCCGCATTCCAGAAGGTCTTGTGGTCGGTGAGGATCCAAAGCAGGACGCTGCGCGCTTCCGACGGTCGGAAAATGGGGTGTGTCTCATCACACAAGACATGATTGATAAACTTGAGGCATGATCATCAGGCAACTCTCCGTCACGTCTGAATGCGCGCCTTTCGTCAAGACGGGCGGGCTCGCTGATGTGGTGGGTGCACTCGCGCATGTTCTGAAAGAGCACGACGTGGAAAGTCGGGTTCTCTTGCCGCTTTACCGCCAAATCTCGCATCTATCAGCTGGTGCGAAAGAGGTTCGAGACGTCGGTTCCAAGTTCGGCGGGCCAGTTCGCATTCTGTCCACACAGGCAAGCGGGATTGATCTACTGCTCATCGACGCGCCGCATCTCTATGACCGTCCCGGTCAGATTTATCTGAACGAAGCCGGGGCAGACTGGACCGACAATCACTTGCGGTTCGGCCTTTTAAGCTGGCTTGGGGCCGAGATCGGTCGTTTGGGAGTCGACGGATGGCGCCCGGACGTCATCCATGCCCATGACTGGCAGGCCGGGCTGACGCCTGTTTATGCACGTCAAAACGAAGACGCCGCGCCGCCCTCTATTCTGACAATTCACAACATCGCATTTCAGGGCAATTTTCCTGCAACCACCATGGGCGATCTTGGTCTTGATCCGAAGGGCTTCACACAGGACGGGTTCGAGTATTTCGGGCAGATCAGCTTTCTCAAAGGAGGGCTAGTGCAGGCCGATCAGATCACAACCGTCAGTCCGACCTATGCCCGTGAGTTGCTGACACCGGATTTTGGAATGGGGCTTGAGGGCGTGCTCGCTGCGCGCCATACAGATTTTTCTGGTATTCTCAACGGTATCGACACCACCGTCTGGGATCCCGCGACCGATCCGGTATTGGCGCAAACCTACTCCAGTCGCACACTTGCAAAAAAGGCGGTCAACAAAGGGGCTTTACTGGATCGCTTCGGTCTTGCGCCCGATCCTTCCGCGCCGCTCTTTTCGGTGATCAGCCGTCTTTCAGAACAAAAAGGTCTGGACCTCGCGCTGCTGGCACTTCCGGCGATCCTCGACCAGGGAGCGCGGTTTGTGTTGCTTGGCTCCGGCGCGCCGGAGCTTGAAGGTGGCTTCAGAGACCTTGCCCATCGCTATCCCGATCATGTCGGTGTCGAGATCGGGTTTGACGAAAAGCTTGCCCACCAATTTCAAGCGGGGGCAGATGCGACCCTGGTGCCTTCGCGATTTGAGCCATGTGGCCTGACGCAGCTGTGCGCGATGCGGTATGGAACATTGCCGATTGTGTCCAGAACCGGCGGTCTGGCGGACACGGTCATCGACGCAAACGCCGCGGCCCTTGCGGCAGAGTGTGCCACCGGATTTCAGTTTGCACCCACAAGCGTTGATGGGCTAGGCGAGGCATTGGACCGCGCAATGGAGGTCTTCGGTGACAAAAAAGCGTGGCAAAGAATGCAGCGCAACGCGATGAAGCACCCGGTCGGTTGGGACCATTCGGCGAAGCGCTTAGTCGACATCTACAAGGCCGTACAAAGGCGATAAAACAAAATGCAAGCAAGCGCGCCTATTATGAGCATTGTCGCGGGCGACCACAGCACCCTCGGGGCCGCTTATGACGGGCAGGGGGTCAATTTCGCTGTGTTCTCAGAGAACGCGACGAAGATAGAGTTGTGTCTGTTCAGCCATGACGGGCAACGCGAAACGGTGCGGCTGGAACTGCCGGATCGCACCGGTGCGGTCTGGCACGGATACGTTCCGGGTCTGAAGCCCGGTGCACTCTACGGGTATCGCGCTTATGGACCTTATGAGCCGGACCGGGGCCACAGGTTCAACCCAATGAAGCTGCTGGCCGATCCGTATTCCCGCGCGTTTCACGGGGACTGGACGTCTGCGAAGGAGACGCTGGGATATGACCCGGACGCGCCAGAGCACGACGCGAAACCCAGCCAGATAGACAGCGCGCCCTTCGTTCCGAAATCGATTGTACCAGAGATCGAGGTGCCTTGGGACAAGACCCCTGCACCGCGTCGATCGTGGTCTGAAACGGTGATCTACGAGGCGCACGTCAGGGGTTTGACGCAACTGCATCCCGATGTTCCAGAAGAGCTTCGTGGGACATACGAAGCGCTTGGAAGTGAACCTATCATTGCGCACCTGAAGGACCTTGGCGTGACCGCACTGGAGCTGCTTCCAGTGCACGCATTTCTTGACGACGGCTTTCTGGTCGAGCGCGGGTTGACGAACTACTGGGGCTACAACAGCCTTGGTTTCTTCGCTGTGGAGCCGCGCTACTTCGGGCCAAATGGCGCGGAGGGGTTTCGGCAGGCGGTTGACAGGCTTCACGCCGCGGGCATCGAGGTCATACTTGATGTGGTCTACAATCACACCGCCGAGGGCGACCACCGCGGACCGACCCTGTCGTTTCGCGGGCTGGACAACGCGGCATATTACAACCTTCAGGCCAGCCACGCACGATACTACGTCAATGACACGGGCTGCGGAAACACAGTGGCCATCAGGCATCCGTTCGTCTTGCGGATGGTTCTGGATTCTCTGCGCTATTGGGTCACGGTCATGGGGATCGACGGATTTCGGTTCGATCTGGCAACGACACTTGGGCGCGAGGCTCACGGATTTGATCTGCATGGCGGATTCTTCGACGCCATCCGTCAGGATCCGGTTTTACGGCAGTGCAAATTGATCGCTGAGCCATGGGACATCGGCCCGGGGGGCTATCAACTTGGTGGGTTTCCGGCGGACTGGGGCGAATGGAACGACAAATTCCGCGACTCGACCCGAAAATTCTGGCGTGGCGACGCACATGCGGCTCAGGAGTTGGCGGGTAATTTCTTGGGAACGGCTTCGGTCTTTGATCACTCCGGCCGTAAGCCTTTCAGCTCGATCAATTTTGTAGCGGCCCATGACGGTTTCACGCTGGCAGATGTCACCCGCTACCGCGAAAGACACAACGAGGCGAACGGTGAAAGCAACGCGGACGGCCACGGGCACAATCTGTCGGACAATTGCGGTGCGGAAGGGGATACCAAGAACGAGGCCATTCTCGCACGCCGGGCACTGAGGGTCCGCAATCTGCTGGCCACCGTTTTCCTGTCGCAAGGTACACCAATGCTTTTGGCCGGTGACGAGTTGGGGCGGACGCAGCGCGGCAATAACAATACATATTGTCAGGACAATGAGACCAGTTGGATCAATTGGGCGCAAGCTGACACTGACTTGCTGGACTTCGCGCGACGGCTGATTGCCCTGCGCCGCGACAACGCGGTGTTGCGGCAGGACCGATACTTGCACGGACAGGTTCGGGCGGATGGGCTGCCCGACGTCACATGGTCAAGCCTTGAGGGAGGCGCGCTTAATTGGCGCGACTCTTCTCTCGATGGCTTCTGCCTGCAAATTCGTGGCGTCGCCGAAAAGACCATATCCGAGGACGGCACGGTCTTGATCGTCGTGAATGGCGGGGACGATGACAAGCGTTTGGTCTTGTCCGAGCCGGGCCCGGATCTTTGTTGGGAACGGGTGCTCGACACTGCGGCGCCGGATGACCCGGCGCACCGCATCACAAGCCGCAAATCCCAGCCGATCTCAGCGCATTCGGTTGTAATGTTCGTCGGGAAAAGAGCCGACATATGACGGATTGGGTGGCCGAGCTTTGCAGCCATTTGGGCGTCCAGTCCCAGTACCGTGGATATGAAGGGCAAACGGTTCGTGTCGCGCGCGACACTCGCATCGCTGTCCTGCGCGCGTTGGAATTGAACATTTCCTCCAACGAGGATGCACGTGAAATGCTGCAGGAGATGCAATCGAAAGATGCCGGTCGTCCTGCGCCGCACGAGGTGATTGTCCAAGCGGGTCAGGCCTCGGAAATTTCACTGACGCAGGCCGTCGAGTGGAGGCTTGAAGCTGAGGGCACGGGTGAGGTTTTGGCCACGGGCAGCACGGTTGACCACATTTCGCTGCCTTCGTTGCCTATCGGGATACATTCGCTGCACTTGAGTGCAAAGTCCGGCGACACCACCACGTGGATCTTGGCTCGCCCGGATCACGCTGTTCGACTGGAGGACCGGATAGCTGAACCTCACATCTGGGGCGTCCTGGCTGCTTTGTACGGTCTGACAGACGGCCCATCCGCACCAATTGGAACGTATGCTTTACTAGGGCACTACGCGGAAACCATCGCGGGACACGGCGCTGATTTTCTGGGGATCAATCCCATCCACGCGATGGGGCAATCTCTGCCTGATGATGTAATTAGCCCGTACTCGCCCAGTCATCGCGCGTTCCTGAACACTTGGCATTGCGCCGGTGCAGGCCAGACCAAGCATTTCGGCTCTGACCTCATAGATTACCCATCAGCGTTGCATCACACCGAACAAGCTCTGGCCTCTCAGTTTGTTGAGTTTTCCCAGCTTCCTGCTGATGCGCCTGACAGGCAAGCGTACGAGGCGTACGTCGCCTCGGCACGGGCAACCCTCCACGAATTCGCGGTGTTTGAGGCGCTGTCCGCCCGGTTTGGGCCTGACTGGCGGGCGTGGCCTGCGCTTTATCGCGACCATGATGCCGAGGCTCTGTCGAAGTTCGAACATTACAACGCGCGGGTTATAACCCAGCGCAAATGGGCGCAATGGGAGGCGGATCGCCAGCTGTCTCGGGCGCAGTCCCGTGCGACGGATGCGGGCATGCGCATCGGGATTTACCTGGATCTCGCAGTTGGTCCGCGCCTCGGTGGGGCAGAAACTTGGGTCAAGGGCACATCGCTGATCACCGGCGCCACACTCGGTGCGCCGCCAGATCCGTTGGGGCCATCCGGTCAAAGTTGGGGGTTGGCGCCGCAATCACCGCTGAAGTGCCGCACGCAGGGATATGCCGGGTTTGCCCGCCTCTTGAGGGCCGTTATGCGCCACGCGGGCATGATCCGCATTGATCACGTTCTGGGTCTGATGCGCAGCTTTTGGATACCCGAAGGCAGCGATGAAGGCACCTATGTCAGCTACCCTTTTGACGCGTTGCTGGCCGTGGTTGCCATCGAAAGCGCGCGAAACGGGACCATTGTTGTTGGCGAGGATCTGGGCCTTGTTCCTGAGGGGCTGCGCGATCAGCTTGCCCTGTCAGGGATCTACGGCCTCGATGTGCTGCAATACATGCGCACCCCAGCCGGTGGGTTTGTCGACACGGCAGATACCCGCGAACTGGCGGTTTGCGGATTTGCGACCCACGATACGCCCACTGTCGCTGGATTTTTTGCCGCCGAAGACGCTGAGGTCAGACATAGGCTCGGGAGTATCAACGAGCAAACGCTGGATCAGACCCGCGCAGACCGCGCGCTTGCACAACGCAGCCTCGGTACATCAAAACCTGTTCTGGAAATTCACCGGCAGTTGGCGCGCGCGCGGTCCAGTATGGTGGCTATACAGCTTGACGACATTGCGGAGCGGACATCACAGCAAAATTTGCCCGGCACGATAGATGAATACCCGAACTGGCGTTTGAAGGCGCCGCTCTCACTCAGCGAAATCTCGACATCGAAAGCCTTTGCGCGGCTCGGGGCAGATATGCTGGCGGAGAACCGGTCGAACCCCAAGAAAAGGGAGATGGAACATGAGCTTCAAGACTGTTCAAACCAAACCCATTGAGGGGCAAAAACCCGGCACGTCCGGTTTGCGAAAGAAAACAGCGGTCTTTCGTCAGCCCGGCTATCTTGAGAACTTTGTTCAATGCGTGTTCGACGGGACCGGGGGCGCCCAGGGGAAAACATACGTGGTTGGCGGGGATGGCAGGTTCTTTAACGCCGAGGCCATCGGGATCATCATTCGCATGGCCGCTGCAAATGGGGTCGCCCGGTTGATCGTGGGCCAGGACGGTATCCTGTCGACGCCCGCCGTGTCCAACCTGATCCGCAAGTTCAAGACCGATGGCGGCATTATCTTGTCGGCCAGCCATAACCCGGGGGGAGAGACCGGTGATTTCGGCGTCAAGTTCAACGCAGCGAATGGCGGCCCGGCCCCGGAGAAGCTTACTGACGCGATCTACGCGAAGACCCTTGACATCATCGAGTACAGGATTGCGGATGAGACACCTACGGGTATCAACCAGATAGGTCGTTTCACCATGGGAGATACGCGGATCGACGTGATTGACCCGGTGGAAGATTATGAAACACTGATGCAGGAGCTTTTTGACTTCGATGCCATCAGCGCGCTGTTTTCGGGTGGTTTCCGCATGTGTTTCGACGCGATGCACGCTGTGACCGGCCCTTATGCAAAGCGCATCCTTGAGGACACGCTTGGCGCACCGGCAGGGTCGGTGATTAACGCTGTGCCATCGCCGGATTTCGGCGGCGGCCATCCCGATCCCAATCCGGTCTGGGCCAGCGAACTGGTTGCCATCATGGGCGCCTCTGACGCGCCTGATTTTGGGGCAGCATCCGACGGGGACGGGGACCGCAACATGATCATGGGGAAGGGGGCATTTGTCTCGCCCTCCGACAGTCTCGCATTGCTGACGGCCTACGCCCATCTGGCGCCAGCTTATTCGGGCAAGCTGGCGGGGGTCGCGCGTTCGATGCCCACCAGTCAAGCCGTTGATCTGGTGGCGGAGCGGTTGGCGATACCCTGTTTCGAAACCCCCACGGGCTGGAAGTTTTTCGGCAACCTGCTTGATGCAGGCAAGGCCACTTTGTGCGGCGAGGAAAGCGCTGGCACTGGATCAAACCACATTCGCGAAAAGGATGGGCTTTGGGCGGTTTTGCTGTGGCTCAACATTCTGGCACGCGACGGGCGCGATATCGTTCAGTTGCGGCAGGACCATTGGCGCAGCTTTGGCCGGAATTACTACTCTCGCCACGACTATGAAGAAATCCCGGCTGATGCAGCGAACGCATTGATGACCGCCTTTAGGGACAAACTGCCTGCGCTTACAGGGACCAGCGCAAATGGTATGCAGGTGAGTAAAGCTGATGAGTTTGCCTACCTTGACCCTGTTGATCAGAGTTTGACCGAGCAACAAGGCGTACGCGTCCAATTCACGGACGGGTCGCGGCTGGTGCTGCGGCTGTCTGGCACTGGCACACAAGGCGCCACCTTGCGCGTTTATCTCGAACGCTTCGTTGCCCGTGGCGGAGATCACAACCTCGATGTACAAGAAGCTTTGGCGCCCATCATTCAGGCCGCCGAAACTCTAGCGCAGATAACCAAATTCACTGGCCGGAGCAGCGCAGACGTTATCACGTGACACGCTGCATCTGCCGAACTGGAACATGACCCTGACGGAAACGAGCATGAAAGATTTAAAAAACACGGGCTCGCTTGCGGGTGCAATTGAGTTTCACCTCGCACACAGCGTGGGCAAGACGCCAGACGCGGCGTCGATCACGGACTGGCGGCTCGCCCTGTCACGCGCTGTCCGCGACAAGCTGGTGACCCCTTGGTTTGACGCAACCCATCGCACCTACGCGAAGGACCGCAAGCGGGTCTACTATTTGTCGATGGAGTTTCTGCTGGGGCGGATTCTTGAAGATGCCGTCAACAACCTTGGTCTCGAAGAAGAAGCCAAGGAGGCACTGGCCGCGTATGGCGTGAACTTTGCTGAGGTTGTGAACGACGAGCCCGATGCCGCACTTGGAAATGGTGGGCTCGGAAGGCTCGCCGCGTGTTTTCTCGACAGTCTGTCTTGTCTGGGAATTCCCGCATACGGTTATGGCATACGCTACGCGCACGGTTTGTTTCATCAGTCCTTTGAAGACGGCCGGCAGGTCGAAATGGCCGAAGACTGGTTGCGCCATCAGCACAATTGGGAATTCGAGCGCTCGGAATGCACCTACGATATCGGGTTCGGCGGGCAGGTCACGGAAACCGGAAGCCGTGCGCAGTGGACACCGTCTGACGTCGTTATGGCGCAGGCCTATGACACGCCCGTACCGGGGTGGCAGGCAAGCTGGACCAACACGCTGCGCCTTTGGTCTGCGAAACCGAAAAAGATCTTCGATCTCGATCCGTTCAACCGGGGCGACTATATGCAGGCGGCCGCGCCCGAGGTTTTGGCGGAAACGATCTCTCGTGTGCTCTACCCGGATGACAGCACCGAGATCGGGAAGGAGTTGCGTCTGAAGCAGGAATTCTTCTTCACCTCAGCCTCCCTTCAGGACCTGATGCGCCGGTTTCTTGCCCATAATGGTGATTTGCGCGCCCTGCCGTCCAAAGTTGCGATCCAGATGAACGATACACACCCGGCGATTGCTGGACCGGAACTGATCCGTCAGTTGACCGACATCCACGGGCTGTCCTTCGAAGACGCGTTCGATATTGCGCAGGGCACGTTGAACTACACAAACCACACCTTGCTACCCGAAGCGCTGGAAGCGTGGGACGTCGGGCTGATGACCAAGGTCTTGCCCCGTCATATGCAATTGATTGAGCGGATCGATGATCGCTTGAGCCGCGATGTCAAGAAATCCGAAACAGGTGTCGCCCCGCGCATCGTTGACAATGGCTCCGTCAATATGGGGACGCTTGCGTTCACCTGTGCGCGGCGTGTCAATGGTGTCTCGGCACTCCATACCGACCTGATGAAGCAGACCGTCTTCAGCGATCTGCATGCCGTCTATCCTGATCGCATCTTGAACCAGACCAATGGCGTTACACCGCGTCGGTGGGTGCATGGCTGCAACCCGGGCCTGCGCACCCTGTTAAACGAGACCATCGGGACCGGTTGGGTCAACGATCTGGAGCAGTTGGAACAACTTACCCCACTGGCCGATGACGCTGCATTCCGAATCCGGTTCATGGCTGTAAAACAGGAAAACAAGCAGCGTCTGGTGGATTGGGTGGCCGAGACGATGGGCGTGCAGATTTCGCCTGACGCCATGTTCGACATTCAGATCAAACGCATTCACGAATACAAACGCCAGTTGATGAACGCGCTTGAAACCGCAGCACTTGCAAACGCGATCCGCCGCGCCCCCGACGAAGATTGGACACCGCGGGTCAAGTTTTTCGGTGGTAAGGCAGCCCCTGCTTATCTAGACGCCAAAAATATCATCTGGCTGATCAACGACATTGCCAAATCTGTCAACGAAGATCCGGTTATCGGGGACAGGCTCAAAGTAATCTATCCCCCGAACTACAACGTTTCCATGGCCGAAATCCTGATACCAGCGGCAGATCTGTCCGAGCAGATTTCAACCGCCGGGAAGGAGGCATCGGGCACCGGGAACATGAAGTTTGCGTTGAACGGCGCGGTGACCATTGGCACTCTCGACGGGGCGAATGTCGAAATTCGCGACCACGTCGGCGAAGACAACATTTATATTTTTGGCATGACCGCTGATCAGGTGCAGGCCGCCCGAGACGGCTACGTCACACAAGCCCACATTGACCGCAGTCCTGTCCTGAAAGAGGTCATTGAGCAGATCCAAACCGGATTTTACTCACCGGGTGAGCCGAACCGGCACCGACCCGTGCTGGAGAAGCTACTGCGCGATGACTACTTCATGGTCGCCGCCGATTTTGATGCCTACTGGGATGCACAGCGCCAAGTCGACCAAGGCTTTGCCGACCGGGATGCGTGGGCACGGATGGCGGTCCTGAACACCGCTCGGTCCGGATGGTTCTCGTCCGATCGCACCATCAAGGGGTACGCGAGGGATGTCTGGGGCGTTGAATCGCTCTTGGGGGATACGACGTGACCACGCCGACCTATACACCAACCTTCGATGCGTCCACCGCAGAGGCGCTGTTGACGGGTGCGATGGGTGATCCGTTCTCCGTTCTGGGTCCGCACAAGAACGGGCGACGGTGGAGTGTGACGGCCTTTCTGCCAGGTGCAGACCGCGTCGATGTTCTGAATGGAAAGACAGGCAAGGTGGAGGCGGCTCTGGACCGGTTGGATGGGCGTGGCCTGTTTTCCGGCTACGTGCGCAAATCGATCGCCACTGGCGCGTATCGGTTGCGCGCGCATAGTGGCGAAACCGTGTGGGAGCAGGACGATCCTTACAGGTTTGGCCCCGTGCTAGGGGAGCTGGACGAGTATCTGATCGCCGAAGGTGCCCACCTGAGACTCTGGGACAGAATGGGTGCGCATCCTATGACCCATGAAGGCGCATCCGGCGTACATTTCGCGGTATGGGCGCCAGCTGCGTCGCGCGTATCAGTCGTTGGCGCGTTTAACCAATGGGATGGGCGCCGCCATGTGATGCGCGCGCGGGGCTCTACTGGCATTTGGGAAATCTTTATCCCTGAGCTGGGCGAAGGTTGCATCTATAAATACGAAATTCGCGACGGAGCAGGGGCGATCTTGCCGCTCAAGGCTGATCCGGTGGGGTTCGGGTCAGAGCATCCACCAGCGACCGCATCTGTTGTCCGCGACTTGAACAGGTTTCAATGGAGCGACGACGCGTGGATGAACACCCGTGCCTCCCGCAATCGCCATGATAAACCAATTTCAATCTACGAGGTCCATCTTGGGTCGTGGCGCCGCAAGGTTGAAGACGGCAACCGCCCGCTCAGCTATCTGGAATTTGCCACTGAACTGGTAAGCTACACGCGCGACATGGGCTTCACGCATATCGAGCTGATGCCGGTGTCGGAGCATCCGTTTGACGGGTCATGGGGCTATCAACCCATCGGTCTTTTTGCGCCGACCATCCGGTACGGCACGCCCGATGAGTTCCGCACGTTCGTGAATGCATGCCACGTTGCGGGCTTGGGTGTTCTTTTGGATTGGGTCCCCGGGCATTTCCCCACGGATGCTCATGGCCTTGGTCAATTTGACGGATCTGCGCTCTACGAGCATGCGGATCCGAAGGAAGGATTTCATCAAGACTGGAACACGCTGATCTACAATTATGGCCGCCGAGAAGTGCAAAACTTCCTCTGCGCCAACGCGCTTTACTGGATCAAGGAATTTCACATCGATGGCCTGCGCGTGGATGCCGTCGCATCAATGCTCTACCGTGATTACTCGCGCAAGGAAGGGGAATGGATCCCCAACAAGGATGGCGGCCGCGAAAACCTTGAGGCGATCGCTTTCCTCCAACGGACGAATGCGCTGGTCTATGACGCGGATGCTGGCATCATCATGGCCGCCGAGGAAAGTACATCGTTTCCCGGGGTCAGCAAACCTGTGGATCAGGGCGGGCTTGGCTTCGGCTTTAAATGGAACATGGGTTGGATGAACGACACGCTGGAATATATGTCGCGCGATCCGATTCATCGCTCACACCACCACCATGAGATGACCTTCGGCCTGACCTACGCGTTTTCCGAAAACTTCGTGCTGCCGATCAGTCATGACGAGGTTGTGCATGGCAAAGGTTCGATGCTGGGCAAGATGCCCGGTGATGGCTTCGACAAGTTCGCTGGACTGCGTGCCTATTACGGCTTCATGTGGGGCCATCCCGGCAAGAAGCTTTTGTTCATGGGGCAGGAGTTTGCACAAGGCGCCGAATGGAACCATGACCAATCGCTGGATTGGCACTTGCTAGAAAACCATTGGCACAGCGGTATGCAAAAATGGGTTAGGGCGTTGAATGCGCTCTATGTGGCGACGCCTTCCCTCTTTGCCAATGACTGCGATCCGTCCGGGTTTTATTGGCTTGAGGTCAATCAATCGGAGCTCTCCGTTTATGCCTGGGTGCGGCAAGGCACGCACGGCGAAGACGCGGTGATTGTAGTCTGCAATATGACCCCCACCCAGCGTAACGGCTACCGATTGGGCGTGCCCAATGACGGAACGTGGGACATCGTTTTGAACAGCAATGCCGAGGAGTTTGGCGGGGCGGGCGAAGGCGCGCGATCCCACGAAGCCGAACAAGTTGCGTGGAGCGGCCAAGAGCATTCGATTTCCTTCGATCTTCCCGGGAATGCGACGCTGTTTCTCAAGCGGAATATCTGAGTTTCACCATCGCAACCGGAACTGCGAGAGGACCTATGCGCACCGCTTTAATTTAAGGTCGCCCGTTGCGGTGCGTTTCCTCGGCTCGACGAGAACGCTGAAAGATCAGGTAGGCTCATAGAAACAGAGCTTCACCAATATGAAGACGTTTACGACGAAATACAGTTTTTCAGAAAACGAGGCACGCATCCGTAACCCCGGAAAACTGAAAGACCGTTTCTACCCAAGGCGTGCCCGCCTTTGGAGGCATTGCTTTGCAAGAGGTGGCCTTACTCAGCTGCCTGGACCTGCTGTCCAGATGTCCGACCCAGAATAACGGACATGGCCTGTACCAAATCCGTTGACGCGCTTTTGCAGTATGCATCCGCACGATACGCGACGTGTAAGTCAGGCCGGACCAGAAGCGCGCCGCTGTCGGTCGTGCCGCTTATGCGCAAGAGGCGAACCCGGTTCTGTCGCTGATGGCGGAAGACAGCATCGCGAAGATGGCCAGCACACTTAGTCGCGTGCGGAATTGCCCTACGGACATCGATGTGCGGTCCGATGCGCTCTATGGCGCATGGCTGTGCGCATTGTGTCTTGGGGACGGTGGCGTGGCCTTGCACTAAAAGCTTTGCCATGTGTTGCGCGGGTCTTTTGATCTGCCGCACGCTGACACACACATGTTCGTCCTGCCCGACGCACTTGCGTACAACGCGCCAGCGACCCCGCACGCGATGGATGCCCTGCGACGTGCGACCAAGTCGGACAAACCAGCCAGAGTGTTTTTCAGATCGCGAAATTTGCTGGTGTTCCGACCTCTCTCAAAGATTTGGGTATGCCATAGCCCACGCGATCGAAATCACGCTAGAGAACCCGCACTTCAACCAGCGTGCCCAAGAGCGCGACGCATTGGAAAACCTGCTCAACAACGCGTGGCACGGGGATGAGCCCAATGCGTGGAAACCACCGGCGTCCTGCGTTTTGGCGATCCGCCGGTCCGTGGTTCGCCGCGCGGCATTTATGCCGCGCATCGTCGGGCATGTCTTGGCTGCGATAAATCATGACGGCAGCATTGTAACGGGCAGCATGTCGCCGGGCGATTGGGCACGAGTGCTTCTGACCTTCCTTATGCCCTACACTGTTTCGACGATCCGTCGGTTCTCGCCATTTTTGAACAAAGACGCATGGTCGCCGCCATGATCCCTGTCGATCAGGCGGCCGAACAACCGCTAGTTTTCGAGCGCTTCGATCATTTCGACCCGCGTCGCATGTCGGCCTCCTTCGAAATCAGCGGTCAAAAACGCATCCACTATATCCAAGGCCAGTCCTTCACCCACCACGCGTGCCCCAAGCGAGAGCATGTTCGCATCGTTGTGCTGTCGGATCATACGGGCAGAGAAGGTATCCGCGCAGACACCGCACCGGATGCCTTTGACCTTGTTTGCCGCGAGCATAATGCCCTGACCTGTGCCGCACAGAATAATGCCGAGCTGGCAATCGCCGGACGCAACCCGTCGCGCGGCGGCCTCGCCATGGGTGGGATAATGTGTGCTTTCAGGGGTTGTTGGTCCGATATCGACCACATCCCATCCTTGGGCCTTGATATGCGTGACCACGCTCTGCCTAAGTTCAATGGCAGCGTGATCACTGGACAAAACAACGCGGTTCTTTGCAGTCATAGAGATCTTCCCGTTTCCCGAAGACATGTCGCGGTCTGGCCGTGTTTGGTTTGGCGCTTTGTGTAACGGTATTTCCAGTATCCTTCGAGCAATAACATGAGCGGCATATCAACCCGGGATCGCATACTGCCGTGTTTTACTGTCGCTCAAGACGGCCCCGCTGACGCTCGCAACATTCGGTGTGTACCGGCCCTGGATGAAGACGCGGCTGCGCCGTTGGTATTGGTCATCGATCAAAATTGGGGGTGACCCGCTGGAATATGCAGGGCGCGGCTCCGAAAAATTTCTTGGCTTCCTCGTGGTCATCGCCTTTTTGGGCTTCTACATCGCCGTTGTGAACAGCGTCTTGATGTTCCTGAGCTTCCGGTTTCTCTATTCTGAGAACGGCGGGGCGGTGCTGTCGGTTCTTCTAATTGTGCTGGGCTGCAGCTTAGAGCAAAATTTGCTCTACGGTCTTTATCTCACGGTACCTTCGATGATTGCAGGCTGGGCCTATTTCCGCGCAATCAGTTTTCGCCGTCTGACAAACCAGAAAACGGTCGGTGGAATGACGCTTGTCGCGCGTCCCGCCGAGACGAAGATCGTCAAGACATTCGTCTTCGGATTGTTGGTGGTCGGGCTGTTTTGGGGGGCGGCGACCTATGGGATCACCACCATCTTCCGCGACGGTTTAGCCAACATGGATATGAGCGCCCTCATGGCGCTGATGACAGACAGTACCGCGCAGATCGTTCTATTGGCGCTTATCTTGGGGTGTTCAGCCGCCGTTTACGTGATCTGGTCTCAAAGCGGACCTGCAGCTGCAGGGCGTTCATGGACTCCAAAGCGGGACAAAGCGGCCATCTGCCGTTCGCGGCTAGATGTCCGCTTTTTGTGTGGTCCTGCTATGTACTGCCTGTCGTGTTTTTATCTGTGCTGGAAATCGCTGAAATCCGTGCGACCGCGACGACGACGATCACGGCACCTATCCATTGCAAGACACCCAGACGCTCCGCGAGTATGACCCAGGCAAGCCCAATGGCGAAGACGGGCACAAGGCTAAGGTAGATGCCTGCTTTTGACGCTTCGGTTTTCTGCAAGCCGATCAGATAAACGTAGAAAGCCGCGCCATAGTAAATTGCTCCGGTTCCAAGGGCTGATCCAACGAGGAATGGGGTTCCGATCCGAGTAGGGGCAAGCCCGGCCCAAGCCGCACCTCCCCAGATTACAGCGGAAAGAATGAAAGCTGTCGCCTGAACCACGATCAGGGCAGTAAGGAAATCAAGTTTACCGCTCAGGCCTCGCATCCAGACTGTGTAGATCGCGGCACAGACAGTCGACATCAGCGCAAACGCAAGCCCGGCGAACCGAAAGGGAGACGCCTCCGTCGAGCCACCCACGACAATGACGATAACCCCACCGACGGCTGCGAAGCACAATATGGCCACCGCCGGACTGAACCGCTCACCCAAAAGCACCCATGCCAGCCCCAGCATCAAAACCGGCTGCGTTGCAAAGACCACAGATGCCTCGCTGGCCGAAACCAGAGCGAGCGCCATGATTGTCCCAACTGAGCCAGCGCCAAGAATGATTCCTGCAAAGGCAGGGCGAACCAAATGCGCAAAGGGCTCCATTCTCCATCCTTTTGCGAGCCGAACGGTGACCAAGAAGACAACACCTCCGATCAGTTGCAGCGTTAAGAATGGCAGAGGGTCGATTGCAGAAGTTGGGCTGCTATCCAAGGAAAGCAGATATTTTGCCAAAACGGAGCCAAGTGCGAGTAGGAAGGCGGATGCAACAAAAAGAAGATGTGAAAGCGGCATGGCAGGTCCTGTTTTCCTCAACCTCAATGTTGCTATCTGATTTCTCAAACGATCATTCTTCCCTTTTGCATTACTTTTTGTAATGTTGGGGTATGCTCCCCAATCTCACCGCCCTTCGCGCCTTTGAAGCAGCTGCACGGCACCAGAGCTTTTCCAAAACCGCCAACGCCCTCGGCGTGACCCCTGCTGCGATCAGCCGGGCTATTCGACGGCTTGAAGATGATCTTGGGTTTGATCTGTTTGACCGGTCGCACCGCGCGGTGTCTCTGACAGAGGCAGGCACGCGATATGCGCAAAGGGTGACAGAGGGTTTCAGGCACCTTACAACGGAAAAAGCAGAGCAAACGCCCGGCAGACCCACCGTGACGCTGGACGTTGAAGCCACGTTTCTGCGGCAGTGGATTTTGCCGCGATTGTGTGAAGACTCTTTCAGAGACCTCCAGCTTTCGCTGAACATCCGAACCCATCACGATCCACCAAGGGTTATCTCACCCACTGCCGATATGGCCATTGTCTGGGGGTTTGCGGACTACTGGGGCTTTAAACGCCAGCGTCTGGTCTCGCCAAGAACCATTCTTGTGTCAACGCCAAGTTTGGGCATCTCTACGTTGGCTGAGGCTGCGGGCGGTACATTGATACACGAAGCGGATGATCACTGGTGGAGGCTCGTGTTTTCGGAAGCGGGGCTACCCTATCCTGACGCCACGCCGACGATCACCTTGAACAGATGCGACTTGCCTGTTGAGGCGGCGCGTTTGGGGCTGGGAATGGCTGTGGCCGATGATGTCATTGCAGAATATGAACTGAAAACGGGGGCGTTGGTCGGCGTTGATGGACCGCGTTTGGACAGCCAGGACTACTTCCTTATGTCTCGATCGAACGTTTCCGTGCCAGCACAGGCGTTTGCTGGGTGGTTGAAGGATCAAGCGCATGATTTTGCGGACTGGCAGAAATCGCTATAGTCCATTCGCTCTCTGTATTGCGGACATTGTTGCATGGTGCAGCATTATGCACTTTGGGGTTCAGAGGGGACCTGCGGCGATGCAGCGGAGCCAAAACTCCTGGAGATGACAGAAGTGCGGGACGAAGCATGGGTAATCGGGCTGACCGGGTTGATGGGTCAGGCTCTTGATAGAGTTGCAGGATGTTTCTGCAATTTGAGGAGAACGAAATGGATTACTATGCGGGTTTGGATGTGTCGTTGCGGTCGGTGGCTGTCTGCGTGATTGGCGCTGACGGCAAACACATCTTTGAGCGCTCTGTTGCGAGTTCCGAAATCAAGAGCTGGGGCCTACGCCTGATGCGCCGCAAAGGCCGCCGCCGTGCTCTGGTCGCCGTTGCCAGAAAGCTGGCCGTCATCATGCACCGCATGTGGGCTGACAACACCGAGTTCCGTCATGGGAAAATGGAGGGAATTGCATGACCTGATACCCCTTCCTGAAGCCAAAGACGGGATCGTCCCTCACCGGACGAGGTCTGTGCCCTCTCGGGCATCTGAACATGCCCTGCCTGGTAATAGATGACGCCGAAAAAGCTCACTGCGCAACTTGAAGCGCGAGACTAAGTGGGGCGCTCCACACCCAATCCGACACATGCATGCAGCGGTCCAACCGAACCGGACCATCAATGACTGCGAAGAGAAGTGTGACCCGGATGAGAGACAACGATCCCTACAGCACGGAAATGAAAAGATGAAATGAACTTGACCCAAACGCCCGATTAGAGAAGCGGGCTTTCGCTGCGGTTGCGCCAATGGCAGCTTCCGTGTTGGTGGTGAGACGGGCCGCTGAATTCAGTCGACGCCGGTGACAAGAACCCCGTAAGTTCGCGGGTGGGATATCACGATCAGTCATGCAACTGTTGCGAACGCCTGCTTTGGAAGACCCCCAAGCAGCGAGCTGGTTTTTAAACGGTGCACATTCTCTGAAATCAACGAAGCTCCGAGGAGAAAACTGAATGAAGCAGATCGCCCTGACAACCGCCGTCATAGCCGTCGCAACCGCAGCCCCTCTAACAGCTGAGAACCGGATCGACGGTCAATCGCGGGATGCGCCCGAACTTGCCGCTTATGGCGACCTGCCTGTGGGGGTCCGACAGATTGAGTTGGTTAATCAGGATCAGATCGACATTCTGGCTGTTGATCCAACCGGCGAGACGCCCACAGAGTTTCCGAGATACGATCGCCCCCTGACGGTTGAGATGTGGTACCCTGCAGCCGAGGGGGCGACGGGTGACACATCTCTCAAAGCCTATCTGCGGGACGGAACGACGGAAGTGACCCTTGAAGGTCGGGCAATGCGTGATGCGGCCCCGGCGGACACAAGCGAGCCGCTTCCGCTGCTGATCATGAGCCATGGCTATCCCGGAAACCGTTTCCTGATGTCTCATCTTGCAGAAAACATCGCCTCCAAGGGGTATGTCGTGGCGTCCATTGATCATACGGATTCGACCTACCGCACGCAGGCCGCGTTTGGATCAACGCTGGTGAACCGGTCGCTGGATCAGTTGTTCGTTCTGGACGAGATGGCTCGGATCAATGACGATCCGACCTCGGACCTGTCTGGACTTATCGATGCGGAAAACACCGGTCTGCTTGGCTATTCCATGGGGGGCTATGGTGCGATCATCACCGCTGGCGGCGGTGTGACGGAAACCTCGGTTGGTTATCCATGGGGTGCGCCACAAGGCACGCTGGGCATCCATCAGGCGGGCAGCGAGACCCACGAGGCGCTTCCTGATCCCCGCATCAAGACAGCCGTTGCGATCGGGCCATGGGGCATGAACACCGGGTTCTGGGACGCCGAAGGGCTGGCAGGGATCGAGGTTCCGATGCTGTTCATCGCAGGCTCGGAGGACGAGACCTCGCTCTATGAAGAGGGCGTGCGCGCGATCTGGGAAGGCGCCACAAGCGTAGACCGCGCGTTGCTGACATTTGACGGAGGCGGCCATAACACCGCCGCCCCGATCCCCGCCCCGGAAGAGAGCTTCTATTTCAATGAAAGTCTCGGGTTCAACGTCTCGGAACACTACACGGATGCAGTGTGGGACTCGGTCTTCATGAACAATGTCGCGCAGCATTTTGTGACATCTTGGCTGGACGTCGAACTGAAAGGTGATGCCGATAAGGTGGCCTATCTGGACCTGCTGGAGATTGGCAGCGATGGCGTCTGGTCTGTGAACGAGGACGGCACCTTTGGGGAAGATCACAGCTATTGGACGGGCTTCGGGGAAGGCACGGCTGATGGCCTGCGCTACGAGGTTCTGGGTGCAACGCTGGCTCCGGTTCCGCTGCCTGCGTCAGTCTGGATGCTGGGGCTCGCTCTTGGTGGCCTCGGCTTTGTGCGGCGCAAGCGCGGCGTCTGATTGCGATTGCAGGGGTGGGCAGATAAGCTCCACCTCTGCATCCGAAAATCCAAAGGGTGCGATCATATCCCGGTGTGCGGATGTTCCCAAAAACGCTTCCAGTACGGCATCGACGTCACGTCTTAACTCATCGTCCTGCAAGGCGAACGCAAAACAGCCAAAAGCTGGAGGTTTTTCTGACGGCGGCACCCGAACCAATTCCACCGGCCAATCGGGGTTCTGATTGAGAAAACCGCTATGCGCCCGCGCTACGCTGGCATAGGCGTCGACATCTCCCTGCAGTACCGCTTTCGCCGCCTCCGTGTATGTTTCAAACACTGCGACCTGGTGTTCGGCAACACCAAGATGGATCGCGGAACGATGCTGAACCTGATCTCGGACAACAGCGATACGAGCGTCACCATGTCCAGCCACCGAACGGTATCCGCCAAGGTCCAAAGGATTGCCTTCGCGGACGAGCAGTCCATCTGACAAAGCCCAGATCGGACGACTGAAGCTCGCGGTTTCCCGACGCTCGTCCGTTGCAAAAAGCCCGGTGGTCATATGCCAGAGCCCCGCTGAAATACCTAGTAAGAGTTGCGCAAATTCGGTCTCGACAGGCTCGAATTTCACGTTCAGGTCTTTGCAAATATATCTCGCCAATTCGACATCGCATCCGGTGACGTGACCTCTGGCGTCAACGTAATTGAATGGTGGTTCGATGAGATAGGCGAATTTCATGGGATCTTTCCGTCGTCATAGCTGGCAATTTTCACGGCCAGAATACGCTCACATTTTTCAAGATTTGCGCGCTTGGCTTTCAGCGTGTCTGCATGCTCCAGCAGAATTTGCCGTCGCTCGGTGATCCCGGCATCGCCTGATTTTGCGAGCGTTGTGAAACGGCGCATTTGCCTCAACGACATTCCCGTCTCGCGCAGCCAGTAGAGTAATGTCATCCATTCAATATGACGCTGCGTAAACTCGCGGTGTCCACTAGAACCGCGCGGAATATCCGGGAGCATACCGGAGCTTTCATAATATCGAATGGTATGCGCCGACAGCCCGCTGGACTTCGCGGCCTCTGCAATTTTCATCTTAATCAAGCCTCCTCTTGCAGTCCTTCGTAGCGTGTTCGAGGAACTCTAAGTCAATGCGCGTTGATCAGAAATGTGCGGTTAAGCCCTTAGTGGCAGGGATGCTCGTATCTCAGCCTTTCGAAGCGGGTGTCGCGGCGGGCTAATTTCCGCTGATGGGCCGGAATGCTCGTTTACCATGTTGAATTCAATGCGAATATGAAAAACACTTCACGGGTAAGATATTAGTCTCCTTTACCATACCAAGCCATTATTAACGCGATGCCAAGTCCTGCACATGCGCTGCAGGGCACTTTTCAGAGTTGGCGATCCCCAAAAACATATTGGCCTTCAACGGGCCTTAATTATTGACACAGGGAGTGCGGAAAATGCCGTCTCAAACCCAAATTAATGACCAATGGTGGATTAACGATCAGACCCCAGACAACCCCTATGGGAAAAGCGAAGATTACGATGCTTATCTCGACTACCTCGGCGCGCTGCCCCGCAGCCTGTCGCCGGATCTTGCCGCGGAACCGCTGGTGATCAATGTAGAAGAACTCAACAATCATCCCGACTATCAAGCCGCAGCGGTTGGTGCCCTTGAAATGTGGGCCTCCGTCACACCTCTGGAGTTCGAGATTGTGGACGATGCGCCTTTCGATCCCGAAACCGACTGGATGCAGATTGTTAGCCCCGAGATTGGCGAGCCGAGTGATGGCAGCGCCTTTTCGAGCAACCGGTATGTCAGTGTCGGTCAGCGCTTCCATGATACTGAACCCAATCTGACGGATATCGGTGGCTACGTCTTTGATACCTTTGTTCACGAATTCGGTCATGAGTTCGGTCTGAATCACCCGGGCCTCTACAATTACAGCGGTCCCGGCGGCGTTCAGATCAACTATCTGAACAATGCGACGTGGACCTACGACAGGCAGCAATACAGTGTCATGTCCTATTTCGACGGGATTGACGTGGGCGAAGAAACCCGCTGGTCGGCGTCAACGCCGCTTATCGCGGATATCGAAGCCGTCATTCGGCGCTATTTCTCGACCGTTGATGAGGACGGCGTGCGGACATATGAAACCATCGACCTCAATACTGGCGACAACGTCTATGGTTTCAACAGCACGGAATATGGATACGAACTGACGTCATCGGGAATGCAGCGCGACATCGGATTTGTTATTCATGACACGGGCGGAACCGATACGGTCGATTTCTCTGGCTCGACGGCAGGCACAATTCTTGATCTGCGGGCCGGGCAGTTCTCAAGCGTCAATGGTCACAACAACAACGTATCGATCTTCGACGGACACAACACCGATGAGACCGAGTATTACATCGAAAACGGTATCGGCAGTGACCATGACGATATTCTGATCGGCAATGACAGCGCCAACGTTCTCGACGGCCGTGGTGGTGGCGACCGAATGGCAGGTTACGGTGGCGACGATGTCTACTTTGTGGACTCCCTCGACGACATCGTGCGGGAGGAAGAGAACGGCGGCAACGACACGGTCGTTTTGATGTCGCGCGATCTCGACATTGAGGAAATCGCCAACGTCGAGAATATCATTTATGTCGACGGAACGACGCCGCAGCCAGATGACAATGGTGGAGAGGAACTCCCAAGTGTCGGCGACAACACCCTGACCAGCATCATCTTCGGCGACGACAGCAGCGAAACGCTCGATGGCGGCGCAGGGGACGACACGATCTTTGGCATGGGCGGTGACGATCTTATCATAGGTGGCCGCGACTCCCTTGCCAGCCGCGACATCAACAACACGATCGCCATCGAGGATCTTGAGGACCAGACCGAGAGTGATGATGGGAATGATACCCTTTACGGCGGGGCCGGAAACGACACCATCCTCGGCGGACAAGGCAATGATATCCTTGATGGTGGCGACGGCGACGACATGTTGCGCGGGCAGGAAGGCATCGACATCTTCCGGGGCGGTGATGGCATCGACACCGTTGACTACAGCGGCGAAAGCCCGTTCCAACTGCTCGTAAACCTCGAAATGAATTTTGCCAGCGGTGGCACGGCATCGGGCGATACGTTTTACAGCATCGAGAACCTGATCGGCTCTGACGACCGGATAGACCGTTTCGTCGGCACATCCGCGGCGAACCATTTCTGGGGCCAGGGTGGCGGTGACTACTTCACCGGCGGCGATGGCGATGACACCCTCGATGGCGGCAATGACGGCGATATTCTCTATGGCGAGGGTGGCGACGATACGATGATCGGCGGCTCTGGCCAGGATTATATTGATGGCGGTGAGGGCACTGACACGGTTGTCTACGCCGGAAGCTCCAGCGGGGTGACGGTCGATCTTGCGAGTGGCACAGCCACAGGCGGCGACGCGGATGGCCCCGTCCAGATCGTCGGGCGCGGCACAACGATCCGCCACGACATCCTTGTCGATTTGGAAAACGCCGTTGGCTCGTATTTTGACGACCATCTTATCGGCGATGATGGTATCAACGAATTGTCCGGCGGGTCAGGTGACGACATCATGACGGGCGGCGGCGGCGCTGACATTCTGAATGGTGGCGCTGGCAGCGATACGGCGGATTATGCAGATGCGATCAGTGGGGTTCGACTGAACCTGCGGCGCGATGGGTCCGAAGGCGACACCTATAAATCAATCGAAAATCTCGCCGGTTCGGGATTTGACGACCGGTTGAGAGGTGACAGCGCCGCCAACGTTTTGACGGGTCAGGGCGGTGACGACCGGATCAGAGGCGGCGGTGGCGATGATACGCTGCTTGGTGATTTCGCGTATCAAGGCGATGCGCCACCCACAATCGGCATGGGCAGCGGCTACACTACGCTTGGGCCTGACGCGACGAACAATTCGATCGCAACGGCCTTCGACATCTCGGACAACTTCTCTCTGACGGAAGATCCGGACATTTTCGACTCAACGACGGTGCCGCACACCACCGTTAATGCCACAGGCAATGGTTTGGGCGGATATTACAGCATTGATCTGGCCGCCGGGACTGTCATCTCAATCGATATTGATGGCATTGCTGATCCCAATGTCCATGACAGCTGGGTCAGGCTGCTGGACAGCAACGGTGATATCGTGGCCGAGAATGACGATGGCGGCGGCGACCCTGGCTCCACCAGCATCCGGGACTCAAGCACCGTCTTCGTCGTTGAGGAAACCGGGACTTACTACATTCTGGAAGGCAGCTGGACGCCGGAATCTGAAGAAGGCGGCTGGACCGAAGCCATTCCGGAAGGGTCCACCTACGAGTTGAACGTCTCTGTCGAGGCACCACCCGCACCGGCCCAACCGGGGGAGTCCGGCGAGGACAGGCTTCATGGTGGCAATGGGAGCGATCTGTTGGATGGTGGGCTGGCCGCTGACGTGATGACGGGCGGCCGGGGCGAGGATTCCTTCCGGTTCTCGACAGCACTTGGCGAGGACAACGTCGACCGGATCACGGATTTCAACGTCGAGGATGACCTGATCCTTCTGGACAGCCTCATCTTCACGGAAATCGGCGAGGTCGGCGCCCTGTCGTTCGGCGCGTTCTATCAAAGCGCCACAGGCGTCAGCGAAGATATGGACAACCGCATCATCTACGACACAGACGATGGCGCGCTGTCTTATGACGCCGACGGGGCCGGCGAGGTTGAGGCAATACAGTTCGCGCAATTGAGCGCAGATCTGGATCTGTCGGCGAACAACTTCATCGTGATCTGATGAGTTGGGGGAAGGGGCCTTACGGTACCTTTCCCCATCCGTCACCAAAGAAGACAGGGGCAGAGTTTGCGATGAAGCATCTCATCAATCGTTGGAAAATCGTTCTGGCCGCCGGGGCTGTTGCCGCTCTGGCGGTTGCGGCACAGGCTATGGCTCAGCCAAGCAATCTTCGCGGGACAGTCAATTTCGAGGGCGGTGCAAAGATACCGGAAGGTCAGATCGCGATTTACATCGATGACCCGGCAATTCCGGACACCACCCCGAAGCACAGCGTCACATCAACGCTGATCAAAAGCGATGGCGGAGAGCAAGCGATAGTTTTTTCCGTTCCCTTGCCGGAAAGCTCTGCCGCATCGCCGACGCTACAGATCATTGCACGTTTGGAGCGGGAAGACGGTTGGCTGCTTGCGCGTGGCAGCGCACAGGTTGAGAAGGGATCGTCCGTCACTATCACGCTCAACACCGCTATGTATTGAGAAGCTGCCGCTTCTTCGACAGTGAGATAAGACTGCTTTATTCGCCGAAGAGATCATTTATCGGATCCGCGTGGTGCATTGGTGAACCGACGCTGTCTCAGCATTGGACATTTCAAACCGACACGCACTGCATTAGCTTGGCGAGGGTGCGTTGGGCTGCGCCCTGTGGCTATCCGCGTGATACGAGAGGTTGGTTGCTATGCGGACATTTGATGAAATTCTCGCAATCAGTGTGGGCCGCAAAGGTGACGAGGTCAGCATCTTTGACGGGTTCGAACCGCCGAAACCCCCCGCAGAGTTGGCGTTAGTCCCGGATGACCGTTGGCTGGCGGGAATGACCCGTGCGATCTTCCAAGCCGGGTTCAACTGGAAAGTCGTCGATCGCATGTGGCCGGGGTTTGAGGCGGCCTTCGCGCAGTTTGACATTGGTCGAAACGCGCTGATGAGCGAGGACCGCTTCGACGAGCTATGCAAGGACACCTCCATCGTCCGCTATCCTCAAAAGATCCAATCTGTTCAGCAAAACGCCGTTTTCATTCAGGACGTCGCGAAAGAACATGGCAGCTTCGGCGCCTTCATCGGCAACTGGCCTCAGGCCGAGTTCTCCGGGTTGCTGGAGCGTCTCAAAAAAGACGGAACCCGCCTTGGCGGAACCACCGGGCAATACTTTCTGCGGTTCATGGGTGCCGATGGCTACATCCTGTCAAAAGACGTCACCGCGCGGTTGATTGCCGAGGGTGTCATCGACAAGCCGCCCACGTCGAAGGCCGCCCTAGCGGCGGTCCAAAACGCAGTCAACACATGGAGCGGTCAATCGGATCGCTCTCTCAAGGCAATCAGCCGGGTTCTTGCCACGAGCTGTGGCTGACCGGTGCGGTATATAGAAAGCTGATCGGGTGTCTTTGCCATAGCGCCCTCAAGCGCTGCGCGTTATCCTTTTCCGACCAGCACAGTCACGCGAGCAAATCATATGGCATCGTTACCAGTCGATCTGGAGGATTTGATCGTCTGCTCAAAATGCGATCTTCTGCATCGCAAAGCCACGCTCTCCGTCGCGGCGCGGGCCAAATGTGCCAGATGCGGGACGGTGCTGCTGGTATCGCGCCCGCGCGCCATTGGTCAGGTCCTTGCATTGGCCCTGACTGCAGCGGTTCTCATGACTGTCGTCGTCTTCACGCCGTTCCTGCAGCTGCAATCGGGTCAGTTCGTCAGCCGCGCCTCGGTCTTTGATACGGTCATGACGTTTTCCGAAGGCATTATGCTGCCTCTCTCTTTTGCTGTTGCCGTTTCGATTGTGGTGCTGCCGCTGACACGGCTTCTGGCGCTGATTTACGCGTTCTTGCCGCTGTTTTTCGGCAGATCTGCGTTGCCCTACGCTAAGGTCAGCTTTGCCCTTGCAGAGCGTTTGCGGCCCTGGGCTATGGCCGAGATTTTCATGGTGGGGGTGGCTGTCGCGCTTGTGAAACTCTCCAGCCTTGCGACGCTGAGTGTGGGGCCAGCGTTCTGGTCCTTCGCGGCGATTGTTCTGGTCGTGGCGCTGAAGGACACGCTGATGTGCCGGTATTCGCTTTGGTCGCTGCTTGATCGGGCGGGGGCATGATCACGGCGCGCGCCGCAGGGCTCGTGGGCTGTCAATCCTGTGGTCGCGCCAATTCCCAAGGCCAGACCCGGTGCGTCAGATGCGGCTCCCGGATTGACAGCAGAACCCCCCGCAGCCTCCAGCATGTCTGGGCATGGATGGCGGTGGGTTTGATCGCCTACGTTCCCGCGAACACTTATCCGATGCTGATCACCTCGACAGTGGGCGACCGGCAGGAAAGTACCATCATGGGCGGGATCATCGATCTGGTCGAACACGGCTCCTACGGTGTCGCATTGATTGTCTTCGTGGCCAGTATTCTGGTTCCCGTCGGGAAATTCATCGCCATCGGGTATCTTGCCTTCTGCATTCCGCGCCGGATGCAAAACCCGCACAGTCTGTTGCATCTGCACGAGGTCGTTGAATTCATTGGTCGCTGGTCCATGATTGACGTGTTCGTCGTTGCGATCCTCGCGGCGCTGGTGCAATTCGATCTGATCGCAACGATCAATCCCGGGATCGCCGCGGTTTGCTTTGCGTTGTCCGTTGTGTTCACCATGGTGTCTGCGCAAAGTTTCGATACACGCGATATCTGGGACAGGGTTGAGGAGACCTCCGCTGGAACCTGAAAAAGATCTGGCCGACCTGAAGATCGAGGATCGCCCGCGCCCGCGTCTATCCCGGGTCTGGCTCTTGCCTCTTTTGGCTGTTGTCATTGCGCTTGGCATTGCGTGGCAGAACTATCAGAGCCGCGGACCGCTTATCGAAATTGCGTTTTCCAGCGCGGATGGTGTCGAGGTTGGGCAGACGCAGTTGCGATACCGCGACGTTTCGGTCGGCGTGGTTGAGGATGCTAAGTTTTCTGATGATCTGAGCGAAGTCATCATCTCGGTCCGGGTCGGCAAGCAGATTGCGCCTTTCATTGATGGCGGCGCGCAGTTCTGGATCGTGAAGCCCGAGGTGACAACCCAGGGCGTAAGCGGCTTGGGAACTGTCTTGTCCGGTGTCTATATTGAGGGCACGTGGGATGCCAGCACGGGCAATCCGCAGGAACGGTTTGCCGGTCTTGAAAGTGCGCCATTGATCCGACCCAGCGAAGCTGGCCTGCGGATCATGTTGCGCGCCCGTGAGGATGTAGAGCTTGTCGAAGGGGCGCCCATTCTTTTACGCGGCATCGAAGTGGGGCGCGTCGGGCGCCCGCGTCTGTCGGCAAGCGGAAACACGATCACAGTGCCCGCGTTCATCTCGGAGCCCCATGACAGTCGCATCACAAGCTCCACCCGGTTCTGGGATGTATCCGGGTTTTCTCTCAGCCTTGGGACGGGGGGTGTGACGCTGGACGTGGATCGGCTGGCCTCCCTCATTCAGGGCGGCGTTAGTTTCCAAACGATGCTCGCAGGTGGCACACCGGTCAGTCCGGGGCACGTGTTCGAGCTTTTCCCCGACGAGGCAACCGCCCGCGACAGCCTGTTTGAAGATGCTGCCGAGCGGACATTTCAGGCTGTGACTTTCTTTGAAGGCTCGGTCGCGGGCCTGAGCGAAGGTGCGACCGTGCGATACCGGGGCATTCGGGTGGGCGAGGTCGAAAATCTTTCGGTGATTGTTGAGGATGACGAGCAGGTAAGTGATGTGCGGCTTCGCACGACGCTGTCCCTGCGGCCAAATAAGCTGGGTCTTCCACCGGGAACAGACGATGCGCAGATCATCGAATTTCTATCCGCCCGTGTCGCCGAAGGGTTGCGGGCGCGGGTGGCAAGCGATGGGTTGCTGGGTGGCAATCTGGTGATTGAGCTCGCCGAGCTGCCCGATATGAACACGGTGGTGCTGAGGCGCGATGAGGACGGGACGCCTATTTTGCCCGACGCGCCTGCACAGACGAGCAGCTTTGCGGCCAGCGCCGAAGGGGTATTTGAACGGATCAATGCGCTGCCTGTCGAAGAGATGCTGGAAAGCGTGATCGCGCTTCTGGACAACGTGAATCGCGTCGTCGGGGCGGAGGCTATGCAGACCTTGCCGGACCGAACCGTCGCCCTCTTGGATGACACGCGCGCCATTATCGCGTCAGACGATTTGCGGCTGGCCGTCGGTGATTTACGCCGAACCAGCGCGGACATCCAAAAGATCGTGGGTGACGTTGCAAACAGTCAGGCGGTCGAAAACTTGGTAAGCGCGCTCGAACGGGCCGACCAGATTGCATCGGGGCTCGAAGATACGTCCACCCGTCTGCCTGACTTGACGCAAGGCTTGTCTGATCTGGTGGCTAAGGCCGACGCGCTTCCGCTGGACGCCCTCGTCGCAAGCGCCACCGATTTCGTCCAGACCGCCGACGCGTTTTTTGGCGCGGACGAGGCCAAGGACGTGCCCGTTGCCCTATCCGGGGCGCTGGAAGAGGTGCGACAGGTCCTTGCCGCTTTGCGCGAAGGCGATGCCGTTTCCAACCTAAACACCACGCTGGCGAATGCCGATCAGGCGGCTGCAGCGATCTCGCAGGCGGCCGCAGATTTGCCTGCGCTCTCCAGCCAGTTGAATCAGACACTTGCCAGCCTAAACGCGCTGGCCGCCGCCTATGGCGGGCGGTCTCGTTTCAACGATGACACCCTCGCGACGCTACGCGAGGTGCAGGAGGCCGCGGAGGCGGTCTCGTCTCTCGCACGTGCCATTGAACGCAACCCGAATTCTCTTTTGATTGGACGATAGATGCAGACCCGATTTGCTCTCTTGCTAGGCGCCCTTACACTGGCGGGATGCGGTTTTGGGCCGGGCACGGCGCGTTATCTGCCGGACGCGACACCGTCAGAGGTACGCGCCAGCGCCCGGGTTTCCACGGTTGAGATCATTGAGGTCACATTGCCCAGCTATGCCGCGTCCGAAGAGATCAGCGTCCGCGGCGTCGATGGGGCCATTCGGTCGAGCACGGATATCTTGTGGGCGGAAGATCCCGAAAGTGCCTTGGTCCAGTCCTTGGTGACGAACCTGTCCCAAATCACCGGCGCCAGGGTCGCGGCAGATCCCTGGCCGCTGGCCGATCCCGCACAGGTCGAACTGACAGTACGGATCGCGACCATGCTCGTGTCTGCCGATGGGCGGCTTGATTTCGTAGGGCAGTACGCGGTCGCGGCGCCAGACCGCGCGATCCGCGAGACAGTCACACCCTTCGCGATTACGGAAAGCGTGAATGCCGCCAGCTATCAGTCGATTGCCGATGCCCACGCCCGCGCATGGCGGCAATTGTCGGAAGAGATGGCCAAGCGCGCCCTGCGCTAATCCCATTTGCGGTGGTTCGACGCCCCCACATTTTTCGCGGCTGACTATAAATTCGGCGGTTTGGCCGTTTGCTGTTTTGTGGATGGGCCGCGGGTGCAGGCAGTCCATGCGCGGGCTTGACCTTGGTGTCGGATTGGTTGCTACTTTCAAAAAAAACCAAGCGACAGGGGGATCGTTCGGATGCAAATCCAGAAAAACAAACGCCACACTCAACTCACACGCCGTCATTTCATGGCCACGACTGCGGCCACATCACTGCTGATCGGCACGTCCCGTGTCGCGGCTGCTGATCCAATCAAAACGGCCGGCATTTATACGGTTCCGGTGGAACAGCAATGGGTCAGCCGCATTCACAAGGCCGCGCTGACGGCGCAAGATCGGGGCGATATTGCTTATACGTTCTCGGAAAATGTCAGCAACACGGATTACGCCCGCGTGCTGCGCGAATACGCCGAGCAGGGCAACAAACTGATCATCGGCGAGGTGTTCGGCGCCGAGCAGGAAGCCCGCGAAGTGGCGGCGGACTACCCGGATGTGGCGTTCCTGATGGGCTCCAGCTTCAAGGAAGACCCCGCGCTGCCGAATTTTGCGGTGTTCGACAACTACATTCAGGATGCGTCTTATCTGTCCGGCATCATTGCGGGCGCGATGACGGAGGCTGGCAATATCGGCATGGTCGGTGGCTTCCCTATCCCTGAGGTCAACCGGCTTATGCACGCCTTTATGGCGGGCGCGCGGGAAATGAACCCAGACATCACGTTTCAGGTCAGCTTCATCGGCAGCTGGTTCGATCCGCCGAAAGCCAAGGAAACTGCATTTGCGATGATCGAGAACGGCGCGGACGTTCTTTATGCCGAGCGGTTTGGCGTATCCGACGCGGCGCAGGAAAAAGGCATTTTGGCGATCGGGAACGTCATTGATACACAGGCCGACTATCCTGACACCGTTGTCGCTTCAGCGATCTGGCACTTTGAGCCAACATTGGACAAAGCCATCGCGGAAGTCGCCGCCGGTACGTTTACGGCAGCTGACTACGGCGTCTACTCGTTCATGAACGAGGGCGGCACATCGCTGGCGCCCTTGGGGACGTTCGAAGGAAAGGTGCCTGCAGCGGCTATGGAATTGGTCGAACAGCGCACGGCGGAGATCAAATCCGGCGCGTTCACGGTCGAGATCAACGACGAAGAGCCGAAATCGTCCTAGCTCGCCATGGGCAAGGACACTGGGACGGTTCTTCGTCTCAACGCCATTACCAAACGCTTCGGGACGCTGACGGCAAATGACCGCGTCAGCTTCTCGCTTGGCGCCGGTGAAGTTCTGGCCCTTCTGGGCGAGAACGGCGCAGGCAAGACCACGTTGATGAACATCCTCTTCGGCCAGTACATGGCCGACAGCGGAACTGTCGAAGTGTTCGGCCAGACGCTGCCGCCCGGAAATTCCCGCGCGGCGCTGGATGCCGGTGTGGGCATGGTGCATCAGCATTTCACGCTGGCCGACAACATGACCGTTCAGGAAAACATCACGCTGGGCGTCCAGCCTCTGTTTCGCCCGATGCTGGACAAGTCTGCCGCGCGGTCGCGTATTGAGGCGTTATCCGAACGGTTTCATTTGGCAGTTTCGCCCAATGCGCGTGTCGGGGATCTGACCGTTGGCGAACGCCAGCGCGTCGAAATTCTTAAGGCGCTTTACCGGGATGTGCGCATTCTGATCCTTGACGAGCCGACAGCCGTTTTGACGCCTCAGGAAGCCGACGATTTGTTCGCGACGCTGAAGACGGCGGTGGAAAACGAACTGTCTGTGATCTTCATCTCTCACAAACTGCATGAGGTGATGGCAATCTCGGATCGGGTTGTTGTCTTGCGTCACGGTAAACTGGTGGGTGAAGTGCAGACGGATCAGACCGACAGGGCAGCCCTTGCCTCCATGATGATGGGCGGGGACATACCCGCAACCGACGTGGTGGCGGCGACACCCGGTGCGACCTTGCTGGAGCTGCACAAGGTCACAACGCCCGACGTAGGAAACGCGCCGGGTCTCAAATCGGTTTCCCTGTCGCTTCGAGCCGGCCAGATCACGGGCCTTGCGGGGGTATCGGGAAATGGGCAGGCCGCGCTGGCCGATTTGATAGGCGGGATGCGGGGGCCTTCTGAGGGCCGCATAGATGTGAACGATGTGGTGCCGCGTCGATGGAGCCCGCAAGAGGCGATCAGGAACGGGATCGCCCGCATCCCAGAGGATCGACACAAGGTTGGAACCATCGCGGATTTCGACCTGACCGAGAACGCTATTCTGGAACGCTATGCGTCGCACCCTTTCAGCAAGGGCGGCTGGCTCAGTTGGCGCGCTTCACGGGAGTTTGCCCAAGACGTCATCGACAAATATGACGTGCGGTGTCCCGGACCTGACACGCGGATCAGGCTTTTGTCTGGGGGCAATATGCAGAAACTGATCTTGGGACGGGTGTTGGAAACCAACCCGCAGATCATTCTGGCCAACCAGCCGGTGCGGGGTCTCGACATCGGTGCGGTCACCTATGTGCATGAACAGCTCCTTGCAGCGCGGGATCGGGGGGCTGCGGTGCTGCTGATATCCGAGGACTTGGACGAGGTCATGGCGCTGTCGGATGTTATCCATGTAATCGCAGGCGGGCGGCTGTCTCCTGCCTTTGCGCGTGGCCAGATGAGCCCGACCGAGCTTGGCATCTGGATGGCCGGGCAGGGCTTCGACGAGGATATGCCCCATGCGTCTTGAAGCCATCGAAGATCAGACATGGCCGCGCAGACTGCTGCCCCCGCTGATCGCGTTGTCCGTGACTGTCGTGATCGCATCCGGTCTTGCGATGCTGGCGGGGGCCAATCCGTTCTCAGTTCTTGGGCTTATCTTGCAAGGGGCGTTCGGATCGCAATTCGCGATCCTCGAGACCTTGAACCGCGCCACGCCGCTTATCTTCACCGGGCTGGCCGTCGCTGTGGCGTTCCGGGCGAAGTTTTGGAACATCGGCGCGGAGGCACAGCTTTATGCCGGGGCGCTCGTCACGGTGGTGCTTGGAACGGGGGTCTTGCAGTGGCCATCATTGGCGTTGCTCCCGCTGCTTGCGGTTCTCGCAGTACTGGCCGGGGCTTGTCTTCTGCTGGTGCCAGCGGTCCTGAAAACCCGGTTCGGTGTAGATGAGGTCGTCACGACATTGCTTTTCAACTTCATCTTTCTTCTGTTCATTTCGATGCTTCTGGAAGGGCCTCTGAAGGATCCGATGGGTATGGGCTGGCCCAAATCAGCACGGTTGCTGCCCGAGGCCCGCCTACCGCGCATGGTCGACGGGCTGCGCCTGCATTGGGGATTTGGACTGGCGTTGATCTCGGCCGGTGCAGTCTGGATCATCCAGTCGCGCAGCACGCTGGGCTATGAGATGCGCGCGGTCGGATTGAACAAGAATGCCGCAGCCTTCGCCGGTATCCCGGTCAATCGCGTACTGATCAAAACGGCCCTTTTGTCCGGTGGTCTGGCTGCGCTTGCCGGATTTTCAGAGGTCGCCGGGGTGAAGGGTAGCCTGACGCTCGATCTATCGCCGGGTTTTGGATACACCGGGATCATCGTGGCGATGCTGGCGTTGCTTCATCCGATCGGAGTGGTGTTTGCGGCGCTGTTTGTCGCCGGGATATTCGTGGGTGCCGACAGTATGAGCCGGGCAGCAGGCGTGCCCACCTATCTGGCAGATATCATGCTGGCCACGGCGCTGTTGCTGATGGTTCTGGCCATCCTGCTGATGCGGTTCCGGATCGTGCGGGGGTAGGCCATGGAGATTTTTGAAATTCTCATGTCCGTCAGTTTCTGGGCCGCCGCGATCCGGATTGCCAGCCCGCTGATCCTCGGCACGTTGGGGGAGTTGATCTGTGAACGGGCAGGGGTGCTCAACCTTGGGATCGAGGGGATCATGGTCTCCGGGGCCTTCGCGGGCTGGATGGCAGTCTATTCGGGCACGGGATTGTGGACCGGTGTAGGCGTCGCAATGTGTGTAGGGATGTCATTCGGTTTGCTGCACAGCGTGCTAACGGTGCCTTTTGGCCTATCGCAACACGTGGTCGGTCTGGGTGTCACCCTGCTTGCCACGTCGGGCACTTATTACGCATATCGGCTCGCGCTGCCCGAGGTCACGAGCCCGCCCAAGATCGAGGCATTCCAACCGTTCGAGATCCCGTTTTTGTCCGACATTCCGGGCATCGGCCCCGCGCTTTTCTCGCAGACACCGCTGACCTATCTCGCTTTCGGCTTGGTGCTTGTGGTCAGCCTTGTACTTTACCGCACGCCGCTGGGTCTTGCCGTCCGCGCCGCGGGGGAAAATCCGGCGGCTGTCGCAGCCCAAGGACTTTCCGTGACTGCGATCCGCATGGGGGCCGTCACAGTGGGCAGCGGGTTCATGGCAATGGGGGGCGCATTTCTGACGATGTCGGCTTTTGACAGCTTCTTTTTCGAAATGGTCAACGGGCGCGGATGGATTTGTATCGCGTTGGTGGTCTTCGGATCTTGGAGGCCGGGCAAAGCCCTATTGGGGGCTGTTCTGTTCGCGGCATTTGATGCGTTGCAAATCCGGATGCAGCAAACAAGCCTTGGCGCCGACGTTCCGTACCAAATCTTCCTGATGATGCCCTACATTCTATCGATCCTCGCGCTTGTCGTCATGTCACGCAGGGCCGAGGTGCCCGCAGCGCTGATGGTGCCTTTCAACAAAGGAGAACGCTGATGTTTGATCTCATTGTGAAAGGCGGCACGCTTCCGGATGGGACTGTTACGGATATCGGCATAGCGGCAGGACGGATCACCGCAATCGAGATCCTGAACGATGCCGAAGCAGGTGAGACCATCGATGCGACCGGCGATCTGGTCAGCCCGCCTTTTGTCGATCCGCATTTTCACATGGATGCAACGCTGTCCTATGGCCTGCCGCGGATCAACGCGTCAGGGACTTTACTTGAAGGCATCGGGCTGTGGGGTGAGTTGAAGCAGATTATGACGCAGGAGGACGTCGTCGCGCGGGCGCTTGACTATTGCGACTGGGCCGCAAGCTTGGGGCTGTTGGCGATCCGCAGCCACGTGGACACTTGTGATGATCGTCTTTTGGGGGTTGAGGCGTTGCTGGCGGTCCGCGACACCGTGAAAGACTACATTGATTTACAGCTGGTGGCCTTTCCGCAGGACGGTTTCTATCGAGACCCAACTGCTCGGGAGAATACGATCCGCGCCCTTGATATGGGCGTCGATGTGGTCGGCGGTATCCCGCATTTCGAACGGACCATGGCCGATGGCGCCGCCTCGGTCAAAGAACTGTGTGAGATCGCCGCAAACCGGGGTTTGCAGGTCGACATGCATTGCGATGAGACTGATGATCCCCTGTCGCGCCACATCGAGACGCTGGCCTATGAGACTCAACGTCTGGGACTGCAGGGCCGGGTCGCGGGCTCGCATCTGACCTCTATGCATTCGATGGACAATTACTACGTGTCGAAGCTGTTGCCGCTGATCGCGGAGGCCGAGATTTCGGCCATCCCCAATCCGTTGATCAACATCGTTCTGCAGGGGCGCCACGACACCTATCCAAAACGGCGCGGGCTGACCCGCGTGAAAGAGATGCTGGCGATGGGGATCAATGTAGGCTGGGGGCAGGATTGCGTGCTTGACCCTTGGTATTCCCTCGGGACGGGCGATATGCTGGATGTCGCCTTCATGGGGTTGCACGTGGCACAGATGACAAGCCCGGACGAGATGCGGAAATGCTTTGATATGGTGACGGTCGACAACGCCAAAACACTGGGTCTGAGCGACTACGGGCTGAAGATCGGCGCAAAAGCATCCCTGGCCATTTTGGATGCAGGCGATCCGATCGAGGCGCTAAGGCTTAGGGCGAACCGGCTCTGTGTGATCGCGAACGGGCGGATCATCAGCAGGTCGCCGCGCGGAGATGCCGCCCTGACACTGAAAGGCCGTCCCGACCGCATTCGCAGGCGTCACTGCATCTCTTGATATCTAGGTTTGCTAACCACGGCAGCTCGTCGCCGGGTCCGCAGTCCGACGCCACTTAAATCTTGTGACCCTTAACCGCGGGTCTACGCAAACGAATATGGCACCCTTTTGGGCTGCGCTCGGCGGCGTCTCTTTTTTATTGGCGACAAGATCTGGATCAAAGTCGAACAGATCCGACGTGCAATAGACGTGCCATCTCAATTGCCGGGACCCGCGAGATGCTCGCGGATACTGTTTCAGCCATTCGCTGCGTGCTCGCGCTTTTTCTGTGCGTGAGCGTACTGAAATTGGGTCCGAAAGATATGCGGGCCTCCTATGTGCTGGCGATGATCCTTTTTCTGACCTCCGTGCCCCCATATGCTGAACTTCGTGGCATGTGAGCGCGGGGCGGATTTGTCGCCAGCGGCAGAATCGATCGGCAAGGTCTTGAGCCTGACCTTTGCATTCGGCATTGTCCCTCTGATCCTTCTCTAAACACAGATCCCAACTCAGCAAAGCCCGCCGCGCGTTCGCACCCATTATGATCAGGCTTTATACTGGCTGCGCTGGTTTATCCTGATTTTCAGTGTCCATATCTCGGTTTTCGCGGTCGATGGATGACCCCATCTTATTCCCACTCAATTGGAGCATGAGACGTGTTAACAGGTAGCCTTTCTTTAAATCTTCAACAGAAGATACTGGCGGCGGCAGCAGGTTTCCTCTTTGCGGTCATCTTCTTTTCCGATGAAGCCGAAGCGCAATCGCTGATCGAGTGGCGCAAAGAGATCGCTTTGACGTTTGACGATGCGCCGCGTGGGGACGGTCCGCTGATGAGCGGCTCGGCCCGGACGCAGACATTGATCAACGCATTGGAAGCGGCGCGGGTCGAAGGTGCGCTATTCTTCGTGACCACCAAACATTTAGACGAAGCGCCTGCGGGCAAGGCCAGACTGAATGCGTATCTTGCTGCGGGGCACCATATTGCCAATCATTCCCACAATCACCCGTGGCTCAGGTCTTCAACGCCGGAAGACTATCTCGCGGATGTCGACACCGCCGCTGGCAAGCTTGATGCGTTCGAGGGCGTTTTGCCCTACTTCCGTTACCCCTATCTGGACGAAGGCGATACGCGCCAAAAGCGTCTTGCGGTGCGGGACGGCCTGAAGGCCCGCAATCTGGCGAATGGATATGTGACCATCGACAATCACGACTGGTATCTTCAGGCATTGGTTGGAGAAGCCATTGCGGCAAAGCACCCTATGAATATTGATGTGCTACGCGAAACCTATGTCGAGGTACTGATGGATGCCGTTACTTTCTATAACAGCATCGCCCAAGAGATCTTGGGCCGTTCGCCACGGCATGTGTTGTTGCTCAATGAAAACGATCTTGCCGCGCTCTTTGTTGATGATCTGGTGGCGGCGCTGCGGGCCGATGGCTGGTCGATCATACCCGCGCCGGATGCCTATGAAGACGACATCGCCTCGATGATACCGGACACAGAATTCAATGGTCAGGGCCGTGTCGCGGCATTGGCCCATCTAAGCGGGAAGTCCCCCGCGGATCTTGTCGCCCCAGTCTCGGGAGAAGAATACCTTCGTGCGCTCTTTGCGGAACGCGGCCTCATTCCGCCTGGATGATCACGAAGGGTACTGCGATCCGGACGACTGGGTGTTTGATCGGCGCCCGCTCTGGATCGCGGCTGGTTTTTGCGCGCTTACCAGTCCGCGCGGCTGAAATATGAATGTTTTACCGGAGATACTTATGACCGCCACCGTTTCCCAAGCGACCAGCTGCCGTCAGACATGGACCGCGCTGAACTGGCTCCTCGTGACTGCCCTCGCGACGCTTCTGCCGCATGTGGCACGCGCCGAGATGCGAGATATCTCGGCGCTTGTCGCGGAAGCAGGGGTTGATCCGGAGACCTCGACCATGGTGGTTGTGCGTTTGTCGGACGGGCGACATTGGATCAGTAATGTGGGCCGCGCGACGACACGCTTCATTCCGGCATCGACCTCAAAAATTCCGCACACGCTGATCGCGCTGGAAATAGGTGTGGTGGATACCGACACAATCATCGAATGGGATGGAAAGAGGCGATGGTTGGACAGTTGGAACAAGGATCAAACGCTCCCAAGTGCATATCGCAATTCCGCCGTTTGGGCCTATCAGCACTTCGCGCGTCAAATCGGGCACCAGACCATGGCTGCTTGGATCACGCGGTTTGACTACGGCAATCACGATATAGGCAGCGATGAGAACCTCACGACCTATTGGCTTCGAGGACCACTTGAGATTTCGGCGTCCGAACAGATCGACTTCCTGAGTAAGCTGGCCGAGCAAAGCCTGCCGCTTTCCAATCAAACCTACGCGAAGGCGCTCGAGATCATGATGGCGGACAACGGGGCGGATTGGACGCTCTACGCCAAGACTGGTTGGCACTACGATGAGACCGGTATGGACATTGGATGGTATGTTGGCTGGGTGGACCGGGCAGGGGACCGATATGCATTCGCGCTTAATATGGATATGCCAAGTTCCGACTATGTGCGGCTGCGGGTGAGTACAGTGCGGTTCGTTCTAGATGCGCTCGATATCGCCCCTGCGGCTGGCGGCTGATCCACGCGCGAAAGGCTGATCTGATCAGAATGGTGCCTACGCCGTTCCGCGTGCTGGTTTGTCGTTTTCGATTGTGAAGATCATGCCATCCAGCAATTCCGTCAAATCAGGGCGCGCGGACGGCCCGTTTGACAGGGCCACGATCTGATAGGTCCCGTCGGGACGAATGCAAAACACACCGGGCTCGGCAAACCTGCGATCTGTCTCGTCCGGTGACAGAGGGTCTGAAATATAAAGACCGAGATCCTGCATCTGCGCCTCGGACAGGTCGAACCCGATGTCGAAGCTCCAACCAAATGCGTCTTTGTCCGCTTGTGCCTTTCCTTTCGGGTCTGCCGAGACGACGGCGATCTCGAAGCCAGCATTTTCCCAGTCGGACTTCATTTTCTCCAAACCCGTCAGGTATCTCTTGCACCTGCCGCAGTGTTTGCCGCGATAGACGACAAACAGCGTCCATCTGTCTCGCGCACCGCCGATTGCGATCTCGCCCCCGCCAAGTTTCGGAAACGTGAGATGCGGCACCGGCCCGCCTGCTTCCGGTTTGGTCATCGGACAATCTTTCCTGCTGGTCAGCGCTGCAAGGCGTCGCTGAAACTCTTTGCTCCATCCAACTGGTATGTTCGCGTCCCAGTGCTGTCAACGAACCGCTCATCCGAGAAAGCTGCTGGCACAGGACAGGTCCGATCGGACCGTTGGGAGGAGAAATGAGAAGTGTTTTGAAAACGTGCAGGGCCATCGGCCTAGGCACCGCCGTGATGGCATCCGGAGTTCTGGCATTGTCCAGCGTGGGGCCTGCGGTGGCGAAAGACAGCATGCGGGGATGGAATATCCACGTTGAGGATTACCCGGTCTCGCATGGGGTGGAACAATTTCTGAAAGACGTGAGCCAACAGGCAGACGGACGTGTTGGCGGCAAGATATTTCATGGCGGCGTGTTGGGATCGCAGCCCGATGCCATCGAACAGGTGCGCCTCGGCGCGATAGATTTTGGTGTGTTCAGCCTTGGTCCGATGGGGCAGGTGGTGCCGGAGACCAACGTTGTCTCCCTGCAGTTCATCTTCAAAAGCATGGATCAGATGTACCGCCTTATGGATGGTGAAGCCGGTGCTGCGATTGATGGAGATCTCCAGAACAAGGGCTTGGTTGCGCTTGGTTGGTATGATGCTGGCGCCCGGTCGTTCTACAATTCTATCAAGCCGATCAACACACCTGCCGATCTCGGGGGCATGAAGGTTCGGGTGATGAACAATGATCTCTTCGTTGTCATGATCGAAAGCATGGGGGGCAATGCAACCCCGATGGCGTTTGCCGAGGTGTTCCAATCCCTCAAAACCGGTGTGGTCGATGGAGCGGAAAACAACCCGCCCTCGTACGAGTCGACCAACCATTTCGAGGTCGCCAAGTACTATTCGCTTTCGGAGCATTTGATCATTCCCGAATGCCTCTGCATGAGCAAAAAGACATGGGACACCCTGTCTGCAGATGATCAGGCGATTGTGAAGGCGGCGGGCAAAGCCAGCGCGGAATACCAGCGCGAACTCTGGCGTGCGCGCGAAACGCAAAGCATGGATGCTGTGAAAGCAGGCGGAACCGTCGTGAATACGATCGCCGACAAGGCGCCGTTTCAGGATGCGATGTCTTCGGTCTATGATAAATTCCTAGATGAGAACCCTGACCTGACCGAATTGGTGGACCTCATCCGCGAAGCGGACTGACAAGGTAGAATGACTTTCGGGCTGACGGTCTGTCCGGCAGTCCGGTTTTGCACTGAGGCAGATTTGCAGGCGGCAGGTGACATGCGATGACACGCAAAATTTGCGGATGGCTCAGTACGGCACTGAACGGGTTGAGCGGTCTGTGTATTTTTGTCGGAAGTTGTCTCATGGCCTTCATGCTCGCCGCATTCGGATGGCTGGTGTTCGGCCGCTATGTGCTGAACAACACGCCCACGTGGGTCGAGCAACTGTCGCTCGTTCTCATTTGCTACATCGTGTTTCTGGGTGCCGCGGCCGGGGTGCGGGAGAACACTCATCTCAAGGTCAGCTTCATCTGTCAGGCGATGCCGGCAAAGGTGCAGTGGGTCTTGCGGTTGGCGGTCGATCTGGCAGTTTGTGCATTCGGTGTCGTCATGTTCTTTGCCTGTCTGGAATTGATGGCATTTGGCTGGGACACGAAGCTTCCAATGCTGCAGGTGCCTGAGTCTGTCCGAACCCTTCCGGTCGCGATCTGCGGTGCACTGATCTGTCTTTTCGCTGCCGCACGTGTGCTGGGTCGACTAGAGCGGAAAGAAGCCAGTGAGGATGCCGGTATTGCACCGCGTTCTGGCATAGGCGACTGACCGGATGGGCCTGACAATTCTCCTTGGGGTGTTCGGCCTATGCATCGCCGTCGGCATGCCGGTGGCTTTTGCAATGGGGATTTCTGCGACGCTGATATTCGCCTATGAGGGCTTCCCCCTTCTGATTACGTTCCAGCGGATCATTTCGGGCATCTCGGTCTTCTCACTGCTCGCGATCCCGTTTTTCATCTTCGCAGGCGAATTGATGCTGCGCGGCGGAATCGCGCGGCCGTTGGTTCGGTTCGCGTCCACGTTGGTGGGGCATGTCCGCGGCGGCCTTGCTTCTGTGAACATCTTCTCCAGCATGCTGTTCGGCGGCATATCAGGTTCTGCGATTGCCGATATCTCGGCGCTTGGGTCGTTGCTGATCCCGGTGATGAAGGAAAAGGGTTACCGCCCGGACTACGCGGTGAATGTGACCGCTACGTCGTCCATCGCAGGTGTCGTTATTCCACCCAGCCATAACATGATCATCTTCTCGATGGCGGCAGGCGGGGGCATCTCGATTTCCAAGCTGTTTCTGGCGGGAGTCGTGCCGGGTATCTTGATGTGCGTATGCCTCGCGATTGCCGCCTATGTGCTGGCCGTCAAACACAACTACCCGTCCGAGGCGTTTCCCGGATGGCGCGCGGTTCTGGTGTCCGCGGTCGCGGCGCTGCCCGGTTTCATCACCGCCGTCATCATCGTCGGCGGTGTTGTCTGGCGTCTTCACCGTCACCGGTCCGGGGCGTTCGGAGCGATCTATGCGCTGGTCCTGACGGGGCTTGTCTACAGATCCCTTGACTGGCCAGCGTTCAAACTTGCGATCCAGACCTCTGTCCGGACAACAGCCATGGTCATGATCCTCATCGGTTGCGCCGATCTTCCTGCCGATTGCGAAGTCTCTGGGTATGGATCCGACGCAGTTTGGCATCATGATGCTGATGAACCTCGGGTTGGGTCTCTGTACGCCAACGGTGGGAACCTGCCTGTTTGTGGGCTGCGCCGTCGGCAAGGTTCCGATCGAAGACGCGCTTAAAACGATCTGGCCGTTTCATCTGGCGATCTTCGGGGCCTTGATGCTGGTGACCTATGTGCCTGCAGTGTCGCTGACACTTCCATCGCTTCTCGACTGACATCCAAGCGTTCGCGCGACGTAACGGAGTTTTCCGGGGCGACCGACTTCATTTGACAACCTCGCTGTTCCCGCAAGGATGGCGGTTGGGAAGGTCATGGGCTGAGGGAGGTCTGGATGGATTTGCTTATTTCGGTGTTTTTGCCGATATCGCTTGCGATTATCATGTTTTCGTTGGGGCTTGGGTTGACGGTCGCGGACTTCGTCCGAGTGTTTCGCCAAGGTCGTGCGCTAATCGCAGGTCTGTGCGCTCAGGTGATTTTGCTGCCGGTCGTGGCGTTCGGGTTCGTCAAGGCGTTCGGTTTATCCGGCGAACTGGCCTTTGGTGTCATGATCCTCTCGGTATGCCCCGGCGGTGTGACCTCGAACATGCTGACGAAGCTGGCGGGTGGCACGCTGGCGCTTTCCATTTCGCTCACAGGCCTGATCAGTTTGCTGTCCGTGGTCACGGTTCCGGCGCTCGTGGTGTTCTGGGCCTCAGTGTTTCTGGACGAGGGCGCGCTTTCGGTAAGCATAACCGGGCTTGCGCTGGTGATGTTTGCGATCACCGCCGTCCCCGTCATGTTGGGCATGGTTTTCCGAAAGCTGGCCCCCGCGTTGGCGGACCGGATTGAACGGTCGGTGTCTGCCCTTGCGGCGTTGCTTTTCGTGCTCGTCGTCATTGGCGCACTAGCGGCGTCTTGGGACGTCTTGATGGACAATCTTGCGACACTCGGCGGGATCACGTGCGCTATGGTCGTGTCCTTGCTGGCCTTGGGTTGGATCGTTGCAAAAGGTCTCGGTTTGCCCCCAAGGGACCGGGCGGCCATTTCGATCGAAACCGGCATTCAGAATTCGACGCTTGGGATCACGTTGGCGGGTCTCTTGACCGGCGGGGCCGAGGTCTTGCCCGCCATTGCCTTGCCTGCCGCAATCTACGGCGTGCTGATGTATCTGGGCGCTCTGCCCGCGGTCTTTGCGATGCGCTACAGATTGAAAGGGGTGGCCTGATATGCAGAGCGATGTCGTCATCATCGGCGCGGGTCTCGCTGGTCTGGTCGCCGCAAGCGAATTGGTCCGGCGCGACAAGACCGTTACCATTTTGGATCAGGAAGGTCGCCAGAACCTGGGCGGTCAGGCGTTCTGGTCCCTGGGCGGGCTTTTCATGATCGACACGCCCGAACAGCGGCGGATGCGTGTGCGCGATACCCCTGCTTTGGCCTCTGGCGATTGGTTTGGATCGGCACAGTTCGACCGTCCCGAAGATCATTGGCCGCGGGCCTGGGCCGAGGCCTACCTCGAGTTTGCATCCGGTGAGATGCGCAGTTGGTTGCACAAAAAAGGGATGCGCTGGTTTCCTGTGGTTGGCTGGGCCGAGCGCGGGGGGTCACATGCGAGCGGACACGGAAACTCTGTACCGCGGTTTCACATCACGTGGGGCACAGGGCCGGGTGTGTTGAAGCCTTTCGTTGATGACGTGTTGGCAGCGGAGGAGCAGGGAAAGATCACGTTCGGATTCCGTCACCGCGTGACGGGACTCGAAATCACGGCCGGTGCGGTTACCGGCGTCACCGGTGAAGTGCTTGCCCCAGACGATGCGGTCCGGGGTGCCAAAACAAACCGGGATGTGATCGACACATTCGATATTCGCGCGGATCAGGTGGTCGTGACATCGGGCGGGATCGGCGGAAATTTTGATTTGGTGAGGCGCAACTGGCCCGATGAGAAATACGGATCCTTGCCAGCCAAAATGGTGTCAGGCGTCCCGGATCATGTCGACGGGTTGATGCTGGACATCGCGGGCACTGCCGGGGCGGAACTGATCAACACCGACCGCATGTGGCATTACTGCGAGGGCGTGCAGAACTGGGATCCGATCTGGCCGCATCACGGTATTCGCATTCTGCCTGGACCGTCCTCGCTGTGGTTTGATGCGACTGGGGACCGTCTGCCTGCGCCGTGCCTGCCGGGGTTCGACACACTGTCCACATTGCGAGAAATCTGCAGGCGCGGCCATGATCATACGTGGTTTGTGCTGACCCAGAAGATTATCGAGAAAGAGTTTGCCCTATCCGGCTCGGAACAGAACCCTGATCTGACGAGCGCCAAATGGGGTGAGGTCCTGAAATCCCGGTTGGGCAAAGGGGCCACGCCTGCAGTTGAAGCCTTCAAAGAGAAAGGGGAGGATTTCGTTGTTGCGAAGGATTTCGACGCAATGGTTGCGGGTATGAACCAGTTGGGCGGCAACCTGATAGATCCGCATCGCTTAAAGACCCAGATAGAGGCACGCGACGCCCAGATCGATCATAGCTTTACCAAGGACGCGCAGGTCTCGGCTATTCGAACGGCGCGCAACTATCTTGGGGACCGTTTGATCCGAACCGCGAAGCCCCACAAGATCCTTGATGCGGCAAACGGGCCGCTGATCGCGGTCAAATTGCATGTCGTAACGCGAAAAACCTTAGGCGGGCTTCACACCGATCTGGACGGACGTGTTTTCGCACCCGGCGGGGCTACCATCGCAGGGCTCTACGCGGCCGGGGAGGCTTCGGGATTTGGCGGTGGCGGATACCACGGCAACAATGCGTTGGAAGGAACTTTTCTGGGTGGCTGCATTCATTCCGGGCGGCGGGTCGGGCGCGCGGCGGGATGATTGTTGTTTTCGGTGCGGGCGCGATCGGCTGCTTTGTCGGGGGAATGCTGGCCGCATCTGGGACTCCTGTGACCCTGATCGGACGCGCCAAAGCGATGGCACCGCTTGAAGGCAACTTCACTGTGTGCGCCCTAGGCGGTCAACCGATGGCCGTTCCCGCCATGCACGTGACACGGGCCACAGAGCCGGGAGCCTTGGCGCAGGCCTCAACCGTACTGGTCTGCGTGAAATCGGGTGACACCAAAGATGCCGCCCGCGCTATCACGGCCTGCGCCCCACAGAACGCACGCGTGATCAGTCTGCAAAACGGCGTGACCAATGCGACAACCTTGGCAGGGGCCCTTGGGGCCGAACGGGTCACGGCGGGCATGTTCGGCTTCAATGTCATCCAGTCGCCGGCCGGTTCGTTTTCCCAGGTAACGGAAGGCGAAGTTGTTCTTGGCGAGACGGGCGCTGATCTTGTGAAGACTTTCCAGCCCACCGAAATCCATGCAGCAACGAATCCCAACATCGAAGGCATCCAATGGACGAAGCTTTTGATGAACCTGAACAACGCCCTCAACCTTCTGTCCGGGATCGGTTTGAAGACGCAGCTTCAGGATCGCCAATGGCGCCGCGTACTGTCTGTTGCGATGTCCGAGGGGATCGCCGTCGCCCGCGCTGACGGCGTGCGGCTTGAACGTGTAGGCAAGGTGCATCCCAAGCTTTTGCCCTCACTCTTACGGTTGCCGGACATTCTTTTCTCTCGTGTTGCCAATGCGATGTTGCGCATTGACCCGGCAGCGCGCAGTTCCATGGTGGCCGACTATCATGCGGGTCGCCCGTCGGAGATCGCGTGGCTCAACGGCTTTATTGTGGACCGGGCGGCTGAACACGGGTTGCATGCGCCGGTCAACACAAAGATCTGCCAATTGGTGAATTCCGCTTTTGCGGCTGAGGATCGCGTAGATCTGAACTTATCCGCCGGTCAGCTGCTGCAATAATCGCCTAGGCGACCCTGCGGCATAACAAGTTTTTTCCCGAGATTAGAAACAAACCTGCGCTACGTTGGTTGCTTTGAGACGGCGGCACACTGCGCGTCTTTGGCCGCGTGTGAAAAGAGGGGAGACCACACCATGACAAAAGCGTCTGATCTGTTTGTGAAATGCCTGGAGGCGGAAGGCATCAAGCGTATTTTTGGTGTTCCCGGCGAAGAAAACGCCGATTTCATGATGTCCCTGCAAAGTTCTTCGATCGAGTTCGTTCTGACCCGGCACGAACAGGGCGCGGCCTTTATGGCGGCGGTTCACGGGCGTCTTACAGGAACTGTCGGTGTTTGCCTTGGCACGCTTGGTCCGGGCGCCACCAACCTGATGACCGGTGTGGCCGATGGCAACATGGACCGCGCACCTATGCTGGTCATTACAGGGCAGGGGGCCACGACCCGGCTGCATAAGGAAAGCCATCAGGTGATGGATGTCGTCGATATGTTCCGGTCGGTCACGAAGTGGTCTCAGGCGGTGCTTCACCCCGATGCCATCCCCGAGATTGTCCGTAAGGCCGTCAAGGTGGCACAAACTGAAAAGCCCGGGGCCGTTCACATCGAAATTGCAGAAGATATCGCGGCGATGGAAACCGATGCGGTGCCCCTTAAGCGCGTGGACGTTCGCAGACCAGCGCCAGACCAACTGGCGCTGGATGATGCGTGGGCGCTTATCTCTCAGGCCAAACGCCCGCTGATCATTGCAGGCAACGGCACAATCCGTACCCGCGCCAGCAAGGCCTTACGGTCATTCTGCGAAAGCACGGGGATCGGCGTTCTGATGACTTTTATGGCCAAAGGCGCGTTGGATCTGGAAGATTCGCGATGTCTCTTTACCATCGGAATGGGCCAGCGCGACTTCCCGATGCCCGTGGTCGAGGATGCGGACGTCATCATCACCATGGGCTACGATATGGTCGAGTATCCGCCGGAAAGCTGGAACTCGAAAGACACAGCGAAGATCGTCCATATCGATTTCATCCCGGCTGAGGTCGACAAGCACTACATTCCCGAGGTCGAAGTCATTGGCGATCTGGCCCACGCGATCGAAGAGCTTTGCGTCCGCGCCGGTTCCGCTGAACTGAGTTACGATTTCTCAAAGCAAAAGGCCCTGCGCGAGAAGATGCAGGACGAGTTTGCGGCCCATGCCGATGAAACCGGTGCGGGCCCGATCACACCGCAGAAGGCGATTGCCGATGTACGTGCTTGTCTTGGACCAGAAGATATACTCCTGTCTGGTGTGGGCGCCCATAAGATGTGGGTGGCCCGACATTATCAGGCACATGAGCCTGGGACCTGCCTCATCTCCAATGGGTTTTGCTCCATGGGGATGCCTTTGCCGGGTGCGATCGGCGCCGCGTTGTCTTGTCCGGGTCGCAAAATTCTAGGTCTCGCAGGTGACGCGGATTTTCTGATGAACATGCAAGAGATGGAGACAGCAGCACGGCTGGGATCCGATATCGCGATGCTGGTCTGGGAAGACAACGCCTATGGTCTCATCGAATGGAAGCAGGAGCAGGAGTTCGGCACCCACACCGACCTGACTTTTACCAACCCGGACTGGATCAAGATGTCCGAAAGTTTCGGGTGGAAAGCGTCGCGGTGTGACAGTGCGGACGAGCTGCAGGGCCACCTGCGCGCAGCCCTCGATCATGACGGGCCTGCGCTTGTCGTGATGCCGGTGGATTACTCTGAAAACATGAAACTGACCGAGCGGCTTGGGCATGTGACTGCCAGCCTCTGACCCTTCCCCAAAGAAAGCCTTCCAATGAGCCAATCGAAGATTGATCTGGACGATTTCATGTCCGATCTGAAAGACCGCACGCCACATGAAGATGCGTTTCATCAGGCTGTCAGCGAGGTGGTGCCGGACCTTTTGCCGCTCATCAACGACAACGAGGATTACCGTACCGCGGGGCTTTTGCATCGCCTCACGGAACCGGATCGGGTGATCAGTTTCCGGGTGGAGTGGCGCGATGACGACAATATCGTTCAGGTCAATCGCGGCCACCGGGTGCAGTTCAATTCGGCCATAGGTCCTTACAAGGGTGGGCTACGGTTTCATCCAACCGTCGACCTTTCCATGCTGAAATTTCTGGGCTTCGAACAGACGTTTAAGAACGCGCTGACTGGCCTGCCCATGGGCGGCGGGAAGGGTGGCGCGGATTTCGATCCCAGCGGGCGCTCGGATGCTGAGATCATGCGATTTTGCCAGTCTTTCATGCTTGAGCTTTACCGCCATATTGGACCTGATGTTGATGTGCCTGCAGGGGACATCAATGTCGGCGCGCGGGAAATCGGGTGGCTCTTCGGTGCGTATAAGCGCATTCGCAATCAGTTCGAAGGTGTCCTGACCGGGAAAGGCTTGTCTTATGGGGGTAGTGCCATGCGGACAGAGGCGACCGGGTATGGCGTCGTGCAGTTCTTGGGGCACGTGCTGGACCACAAAGACGACAGCATTGAGGATAAGACGATTGTTATTTCAGGCGCGGGCAACGTTGCCACATATGCCGCCGAGCTTGCGGTTGAACGGGGTGGAAAGGTCGTGACCCTGTCTGACAGCGGCGGATACATCCACGACGAAGAAGGCTTGACCCAAGAAAAGATCGACTGGGTTCGGGACCACAAAGCGAAGTCCGGTACAAGCCTCGAGGCCTACGCAGATGAGTTCGATGCGACATGGCACTCAGACGAGGCCCCGTGGGGGGTGACCTGCGAGATCGCCCTGCCATGTGCCACGCAGAACGAACTGGATGCTGACGGTGTGAAGGCGCTGATCGACAATGGCTGCATCGCATTGATCGAGGGTGCCAACATGCCAACGACGTCCGAGGGCAAGAAAGTTGTCGCGGACAGCGATCTGCTTTTTGCGCCGGGGAAGGCGGCCAATGCCGGCGGTGTTGCGGTGTCGGGCCTAGAGATCAGTCAAAACAAGATGCGGCGGGATCTGAGCCGAGACGAACTGGCGGATGAGCTTCAGACGATCATGAAAGACATCCATGACAAATGTGCGGATGCGGGCACTGACGGGGACAAGGTCGACTATGCCAAGGGCGCTAACGTCGCCGGGTTCAAGAAGGTCGCCGACGCAATGATGGCGCAGGGTGTGTTCTAGCGATTTGCTTCAGAGCAGCTTTCCGGACCTGACCAGTGGGCTACATCTCAGCCCAACCCTCAGTCAGAAGATCGGTCTTAGCGTGAGCACCTCTCAGAAAAAAAGCAGACCCGTGGCCGTGCCAAGCAGCAGATTGGCGCGTCTCGCCCGGTTGGGGGGCATGGCATCCGGCGTCATGGGCGGCATGGCTGTGGACGGGGCGCGGCAGTTCGCCCAAGGGCGTAGACCGGAATTGCGAGATCTTTTACTGACCCCGTCCAATGTCACCCGCGTTGCCGATCAACTCGCGCGCATGCGCGGTGCGGCGATGAAAGTCGGTCAGCTCATGTCCATGGATGCGGGCGACATGCTTCCGCCAGAGCTTGCAGACATTATGGCACGTCTGCGTGCCGATGCTGATCACATGCCGCCCGCGCAACTCAAGACTGTGCTCAACGAGAATTGGGGAAAGGGCTGGCTGCGCCAGTTTGAAACCTTTGACGTGCACCCCATCGCTGCGGCTTCTATCGGTCAGGTTCATCGCGCCAAGACAAAGGACCAGCGCGATCTTGCGATCAAGGTTCAATATCCCGGCGTTCGCAAAAGCATCGACAGCGACGTCGACAATGTGGCTGCATTAATCCGAATGTCTGGTTTGCTCACCCGAAAGATTGACGTGGCGCCGTTGCTGGCTGAGGCAAAGCGGCAGTTGCATGAAGAGGCAGATTACGAGCAAGAGGGGCGCTATCTCGAGGCATTTCGAGAATTGCTTTCAGCGGATGGCGACCTTGTGCTGCCTGAGCTTCACCAAGAACTCACAACACCGAACGTGCTTGCGATGTCCTATGTCGACGGCGTTCCCATCGAACAGGTCGCAGACGCCCCGCAGGCCGAGCGGGATCGGGTTATGGCGATCCTCATCAACTTACTTTTGCGCGAGCTTTTCGAGTTTCACTTTATGCAGACCGATCCGAATTTCGCCAACTATCGCTATGATCCGGCCTCGGGACGTGTGGTCCTGCTTGATTTCGGGGCGGCCCGCAGATTCCCCTCTGACGTCGCGAACAGTTACCATACGCTTCTTTTGGCAGGCTTGAGCGGGTCACGCGCGGATATCCATGCGGCCGCTCGCGCAATCGGCTTTTTCGACGATGACACAGCGCCCCATCATCGGGATACAATCGTCGAGATGATCGATATCGCGTTTTCCGCGCTGCGCCATGATGGGCCATTTGATTTCGCCAATACGGACATTGCGGACCAGTTGCACGAAGCGGGGCAAGCCTTGGGTATGGATCAGGAATTTGTTCATGTGCCGCCGGTTGACGCTTTCTATATGCAACGCAAGTTTGCCGGTCTCTACTTGCTCGCACACAGATTGCGGGCGCGTGTAAATGTCCGAGAGTTGCTTGAGCCTTACGTCTCGGACTGAACCGTGCTGCGTGCTTCAAGCTCAGCGTCGACCATCGCGATTGCAGCCAATATCGCCTGATTGCGCCGCTGCATGCGCGTTTCGGCGGAATTCCGGCCCTTCTCTTGCCGGACATCGCCGGAACTCAAGCGACCGACCCATCCCGGAGACAGCACGAACCGCCAAGCGTCGGGACAGGTCTCTGCGGCGGGAACGTCCCATGGATCGTTTTTTCGAAATGACCACGGACCTTTCGATTGCAGCCGTCGCATCAGGTCGACCTTGGGGCGCCGCCCATAGGGGATCGCATCGTTGAAGCGTTCCCTGGATTTCGCGTGGAAGATGATCTGCGGTTCTTCAGTCGCGTTCGGTGCGGTCTCCTCGTTCAGGTACTCCGAATTGCTGTCGACCCGCGCCATGGGCACGAGATGGTAGGGCACATCGTTTGAGTCTATCACGCCTTGGCGAATTTTCCGCCAACCGTCTTCAGTTAAAAAGCAGTTCCCGTCCCACGGAAGAACCCATTTCGCCAAGTTCCGACCGTGATCCAGAGCCGTATTCCGCGCCCCGTTGTTGTTCATGATATAGAGGTTTTTGCGGCGATTATGCGCCAGCACGGCCCGTTCCTGCGCGTCGGCGTCCAGTGCGGCGTGGGCATCGCTGGTCAGAAAATCCGGCGTCGGAAAGAGGGAGGTGTCCATCTTCACCCCACGATATGCATCCCAGTCAAATGGGATCTCGATGTAGCGCTGCTTGTGGCGGTCAAGTAACTCGATCAACTGAGTTCGGTTGGCTTCATCAAAAATACGATTGATCACCCACCATGTTTCGCAGTCTTCCAGCGGCGGCTCGTTCTGCAGAATAAACTCGATGTTCTGGCGTGACTGCCCGTCCTGATGGCGGGGTGGTAGATCGTTTCCGATAATCCGGTAGAGCACGAAGGTATCACGGCCCGCACGATACCGTTGGGCTTCCGCCGACGCCGAATGCTTCCGCAGATGGCGCCGATGCCTCATGCGGTGGCTCGCGCGCCAAAGGATCTGCGCGAGTTTTCTTTGGATGTGCTCAGGCGACAGTTTCGAGGGTTTGGGCTTCGACATCAGGGATCCGTCAGGCGACGGCGCTTTCGTCTAGGGTGTCGAGGTTGAAGATCGAACGGTAGACGTCGCAGCTGTCCTTCAGGCTGTCATGCGTACCGACGGAAATGACCTTGCCGGCGTCCATCACGATGATCCGGTCGGCACCCTGGATGGTCGACAGCCGGTGGGCGATGGCAATGATGGCCCGATCTTGATTGCCGTGCAGCGTGTTCGCAACGATGGACCGTTCCACTTCTCCGTCCAGCGCGGATGTGGCCTCGTCATAGATGATCGCAGGTGCGTCCTTGACCAGTGCCCGCGCGATCGCGACCCGCTGGCGTTGCCCCCCTGAGAGGTTTGATCCGTTTGTGCCGACCTCAGTGTCGAGACCTGCGTCTGTCTTTTCGAGAAACCCAAGGATCTCCGCCGCCTTTGCCGCTTCTTCGATCTGCTCATTGCTTGCATTGGGATTGCCGTCCCGAATGTTGTCGCGGATCGTACCGTCAAACAGGAAGACATCCTGCGAGATAAGCGCGATATTCTTGGATAGTTCCTTGGGATCGACTGTGCTTATGTCGATACCGTCCAATGTGATCGTGCCGGATTTTGCCGTCAGGAACCCCAGTAAAAGATTTGCAATCGTGGTCTTACCCGCGCCTGATCGACCGACGATGGCCAAGAATTCCCCCGGCGACACGGTGAAGCTTACGTCATGAAGCGCCGGGCCGTTTTCCGGATAGGAGAAGTTGACGTCGTTGAACTCGATCTCGCCCCTCGGCGACTTTAACACTGCGGTCCGCTTTTCCATACCCGTCGTCTCGGGCATGTCGAGAAACGCATAAAGCCGTTCGATAGCGATCATCTGGCTTTGTAATTTCACAGTGATGGCCGCGAGCCGTTTGGCGGGCTCATAAGCCAAAAGGAAGGCGGTCAAAAACGCCATGAATTCACCGGGTGTGGTGCCAGAGCTGACGGATTGCCAGCCGCCATACATCAGAAACGATCCGATCAGGATGCCACCAACGATCTCCATCAAGGGGGATGACAGAGCTTGCGTCCGGGCGATCTTCAAAACGCGCCGTTCCAAGGTTTGAATAGCCTTGGCGAAGCGGCGGGACAGCTTTTCTTCAAGCCCGAAGGATTTGACTGTTTGGACTCCCTGAACCGCTTCAACCCCGGAGGATGTGAGAGACGCCTGAAGCTGGGCCTGCACTTTAGCCAATTCTTTGATCCGCTTGGTGATCTTCCTAAAAATCCAAAACACGAACGGTACGGCGACAAACGCCCCGATCGACATAAGCGGATCTTGGAATATCATCACAGCCGACAATACGATCAGCATCACCGCGTCTTGGGTCACCTTGATTGTCAACGTCATGACCGCACCGACAGAGCCGCGTGCGTTGTAGAAAATGTCAGATATGAATTCTGAGGGGTGACGCCCTGCGAAATACGACATCTCCGTACGGATGAGTTTGTCGAACTGCCTGCGTTGAAGTGAGGACAGGATGGACCGCTTTACCTTCGATGATATGATCATGCGCAGGAAAACTGCGATGCCCTTGATCACCGAGATCGCGATGATCCCGCCGCCCACAAGCCAGACCGCTGTCACGTTCTTTGCAACAAACACGTCGTCGACCATGAAACGCATGGAAAAGGCGAATGCGCCCTGCGCGATGGCAACGGCGAAAATGCATAGAAAAGAGAGGAGAAACAGCCTTTTATGCTTCGGCACATTCTCCATCAGAAGGCGCTTCAAGAGTGCCTTTGGGTCTTGTGGCGCCGTAGGCGTCCGCGTCGATTGATCTAAAGCCATGCTGTCTCGATAGAACCCGCTTGCCAAATCGTCTTCGCTTCCGATGGTTAGACCGGAAAGGACCTCTGTTGTCCAGCGCGCGCTGTCCGTGGCGCGGGATGCCCCGAATGCGCGCCGATCACATATGGATAATGTGGCCGCGCAGACAAGTGCTTTGCGATGTGACGTGGCGATTTTGAAACATCAAAGGCCGCGTGGCTCGCACGCTCATCATTCGAAACCAGCGGATTGGATAAATAATGTTACCAATCTGAAAAAAATTGATCTAGCCTTCGAGTGTCCCACTGCGGAAGGCCTGTTTCCAAAGCTGGGATCAGTATCTGGGAGGATAAACATGACACCGACAACAAAGACCCGCCGCGACGCGCTTCGCAGTATTGCCCTCGGGGGCGCCGCGACCCTCGCCGCGCCGCATATCGCCAGCGCAGATGCCCACGGTACAACCTGGAAAATTCAGACATCTTGGCCGGGCGGTGCAGGGCTGCAGATTTTCAAAGACTGGTGCGGAACAATCGCGGAAAAGACCGGCGGCCAGCTTACCTTTCAGCCTTTTGGCGCGAATGACGTTGTCGGTGACTTCCAGCTTTATGATGCGGTGAAAAATGGCGTTCTCGATGCGGTCAATCCGTTCACCATCTACGCCCAAGGCATCATCCCTGCGGCCACCTTTCTGACTTCATATCCTTTGGGTCTGCGCAATCCCCATGAGTGGGACACGTTCTTTTATGGGCTGGGTGGTCTTGAAATTGCGCGGGAACTCTATTCCGCCCAAGGACTGCATTACGTGGGGCCGGTTCATCACGGACCGAACATCATCCACTCTAAGGTTCCGATCCGGTCGATTGATGATTTTGCGGGGCGTAAGATGCGCGTTCCGGGCGGGATGGTCGCGGAGGTGTTTGCCGAGATTGGTGCTGAAACCACCGTTCTGCCGGGCTCCGAGATTTTCCCGGCGCTTGAAAAAGGTACGATTGATGTGGCGGACTACGTCGGACCTGCCGTGAACTATGCGCTCGGATTCAGCCAGGTCACGCAATACATCTCCATGGGCCCTCCAGGCTTCATGTCGCTCTATCAGCCGGTCGACCTGATGGATATCACCGTCGGACAAGCGGCTTGGGATGCGCTCAGCCCTGAGATGAAGCAATTCGTCGAAATGGAAACACACACCTATTCCGACATGCACCACGCCGCCATTCAGGCCGCGGATCAGGAAGCCTGGAAAAAGTTCGAGGCCGATGGGACGGAAGTCACGCGCCTGACCCAAGATGACGTGGAACTGATGACCGAGGTCGCGGTGCCGATCTGGTTCAACTACGCCAACCGCGACAAGGATGCGGCGCGTGTGTTCAAGATCCAGCTTGATTATATGATGTCAGGCTCACTCGGCTACGTCACGCCAGAGCAGATCGAAGGTCTCGAACTGGACCTCTGATCGCTTCAGACCATTTGGCCACCTGATTTTTGCGAATATCGGGTGGCCTTTCCATACACAGAACAGGGTGCATCCATGCCCAGCCTCAGTTTCACGCTGCCCCATTGGTTGTACTGGGTTGGCCTGATCGTCTTTCCGCTTGTCGCAATGGTCTTGTCTCGCCGACAAACCAGCGGGGTCAAGAAATACTCCGTTCCGCTGGCCTACATGATTTGGGTGTCCGGCGGCATCATCGGGCTGCACCGGTTCTATCTCAAGAGCCTTCTGGGGCTGCTCTATATCCCTGTCTTTCTGGCCATTCTCTATGCCAACAGCGCGGAACAGACCGCGCGGACCGTTCAGTCGAATGCAGCCAATCAGGTTCGCATCGCCGAGCGCATAATCACCCGCGAAGAACCACGGCTCGAAACGGGGGCCGCGGACATCGAGCGCTATAGGACGGCGCTTGCAGAGGCGGAGAAGGGTTCCTTCGCGGAACGCAGCGCGGAGCGACGATTACAGCGGGCGGAAGACGGTCTGGAAAAGAGCCGGACCAATCTGGAACAGGCCCGCACGGACCTAAAGGAACGCGGGCCTCTGCTGGAAACGGCCCGCGCGGATCGCGTGTTTTGGGAGAACGCGGCGCTCTACGCGCTCTACGTCATTCTGGCCTTCATGGTCATTGATGCGCTCCTGATCCCGTCAATGGTCAGGCGCGCAAACGCGTCCATGACCGACGTGCCGCATCTGGTCGAAGTGCCGGTGGAGGAAGAGCAAAAGAAAGACGCCGATTACGCGGAGAACTGGATCGACCGTCTGTCCCTGTTCTGCGGCGAGTTCGTATCCTATTGGGCCGCCATTGCAGTCATCGTTTATTATTATGAGGTGATTGCACGCTACGTGTTCGGCAGTCCGACGAACTGGGCGCATGAGGCGATGTACCTGATGTTTGGGATGCAGTACCTGATCGCGGGATCCTACGCCATGCTCACCGAAAGCCATGTGCGCGTCGACATCTTCTACGCCCCCATGCGCCGCAAAAACAAGGCATGGGTCGATCTGCTGACCTCGATTTTCTTCTTTATTTTCGCGGGCACGTTGCTGGTGACCAGCTGGATCTTCGCGATGGATGCCATTGCAGTGCCGTCCGGAAATTCGGTTGTCTCAGACTGGGCGCGGGGGGACCTGACGCTGGCTGAACTAGTGGCCGGGTTTGGAACCGAGCAATGGACCAACCCGAATATCCGCTGGGGTGAAATCAGCTTCAACGAATGGGAGGTTCCGCTTTGGCCGATGAAGTGGGTCATGGTGATGGGCGGCATTCTTCTGGTCCTTCAGGGCATATCCAAACTTGGCAAGGACATCCGCGCCATCGCACGCGGGGAGTAGGGCATATGGGCATTGATATCGGTATTGAGCTTCTGACGCTCATCATGTTCGGCTCGCTTTTGGCTCTGCTGATGGCGGGGCTGCCGCTGGCCTTTGTGACGGGTGGTCTGGCCTGCGTGTTCCTGTTCATTCTGGGCGACGCGCGCGCATTGAACATCGTACCGTCCCGGATATTTCCGCTGATGACGAACTATCAGCTGTCCGCCATCCCTTTGTTCATCTTCATGGCAGCAATGCTGGAACGTGCAGGCATCATTAACGAGATGTTTGACGTCATCTACAAGGTTCTCGGCAGCGTCAAAGGCGGTCTGGCGTCGGCCACCATCATCGCGTCTACGATCCTCGCGGCGATGGTGGGTGTGATTGGCGCCGCGGTGGTGACGATGGGGATCATCGCTCTGCCCGCGATGCTCAAACGGGGCTATGATCCGAAGATCGCCATGGGCTCTATCATGGCAGGCGGCACCTTAGGCATCCTGATCCCGCCATCGATCCTTGCCATCATCTACGCCGTTGTGGCCGAGCAATCTGTGGGTGAATTGTTCATCGGTGCCGTTATTCCCGGCCTGATGCTGTCGGGGCTCTATATCCTCTACGTCACGCTGCGCTGTTACATCAATCCGCAGCTGGGACCGCCGATCCCGATGGAAGAGCGGATTACGACAGGCGAGAAGGTCAAATTGATGGGGAATATGTCCGCGCCCATCGCGCTGATCGTTATCGTATTGGGTGTGATTTTCACGGGCGTCGCGACCCCGGTGGAGGCTGCGGGCATCGGGACATTTGGCGCCTTCATCGTGGCGGCCATCCACCGCAAACTGGATTGGCTGACAATCCGGGAGGCCTGTCTGACGACGCTAAAGGCCAGCGCCATGGTGATCTGGATCATGTTTGGGGCGACGATCTTTGTGGGGCTCTACGTGCTCGAAGGGGGGCAGCAATTCGTTCAGGACAGCCTTGCGGCAACGGGTCTTGGGCCATGGGGCATCCTGATCCTGATGCAGGTCTTACTGGTCGTTCTGGGCATGTTTCTCGACTGGGTCGGTATCCTGCTGCTCTGCGTGCCGATCTTTGTGCCAATTATCAAGGCGCTTGGGGCCGCGGCGTTCGGGCTGGACGATCCCAATGATCTGGTCCTGTGGTTCGGGGTGCTGTACCTCGTCAATATGCAGATGAGCTTCCTGTCACCGCCCTTTGGTTACGCGCTGTTCTATTTGCGAGGGGTCGCGCCGGACTACATTCCGATGACGGACATCTTCAAGTCCGCCCTGCCATTCCTGTTCCTGCAGATCGTGGGTTTGGTGATGTGCATGATGTTCCCCGAGATCATCACGTGGTTGCCCAACATCGTCTACGGCTAGCCCCGCCAGTCGAGGATCACTTTCCCGCTGGCCCCGCCACGCATCGTTTCGAACCCTGTCGCATACTCTGTGGCAGGAAACCTGTGCGTGATCACCTTACGCACGTCGAGGCCGTTCTGGATCATCGCGATCATCTTGTACCACGTCTCAAAAATCTCGCGGCCGTAGACGCCCTTGAGTGTGATCGCCTTGAAGACAATCTGCGACCAGTCCACGGGGCTCTTGCCGGGCGGGATACCCAAAAGCGCAATCCGCCCACCCATCACCAGCGCGTCGACCATCTGATCAAGGGCCGCCTGATTGCCGGACATCTCCAGTCCCACGTCGAAACCTTCCTGCATGCCAAGACGCGGCATCAGGGACTTCAGGTCCTCGTGGGCAACATTGACCGGGACCACGTCCGCCACACTTTCGGCCAGCGCAAGGCGGTCTGGATTGATATCTGTGATCACCACGTTTCGCGCGCCCGCATGGCGCACGACGGCTGCAGCCATGATGCCGATGGGCCCGGCACCCGTGACCAGAACGTCCTCGCCGATCAGATCGAAGCTGAGCGCTGTGTGGACAGCATTGCCCAGCGGATCGAGGATCGCGCCGATGTCGTCGTCAATCTCGTCGGGTAGGGGAACGGCATTAAAGGCGGGCAGTTTGAGATACTCGGCAAAGGCACCCGGCTCGTTCACCCCGATGCCCCGGGTCGCTGGGTCCAGATGGAATTTCCCGGAGCGGGACTGGCGAGATGTCTTCCCGATCAAGTGCCCTTCGCCGCTGACCCGTTGGCCGATTTCAAGATCTGTCACGTTGCGACCCATCTCGATGATCTCGCCTGCAAACTCATGACCGGTGATCAGCGGCACCGGAACGGTTTTTGCGGCCCAGTCGTCCCAGTTCCAGATGTGAATATCGGTCCCGCAGATGCCTGTTTTTGCGATCCGTATCAGCACGTCATCCGGACCTATTTCGGGAACCGGCTGATCTTGCATTTCCAGACCCGGCGCGTCGCGGGTTTTGACTAACGCCCGCATCAGATCGCGCCTACGGCTTTGCCCGCCGCCTCAAAGGCTTCAAGAGATTGATCCAGATCGTTCCGCGTCAGCGCCGCGCTCATTTGCGTGCGGATGCGGGCCTGTCCCTTTGGCACCACAGGAAAGAAGAAGCCCGAGACGTGCACGCCACGTTCGAAGAGGTCACGCGCCATATCCTGGGCCAACCGCGCATCACCCAGCATGACCGGTATAATGGGATGCTCCCCCTCCAGCAGATCAAACCCGAGCCGATCAAGTCCCTCGCGCCAGTAGCGGGCATTGTCGAACAGGTCCTTGCGCAGGGTGTCGCCGTCCTCCGCCAGATCAAGCGCGACAAGTGACGCGGCAACGACAGATGGGGGCAAGGCGTTTGAGAAGAGGTATGGCCGCGCACGCTGTCTGAGTAGATCGATCATCTGCTGCGGACCGGCGATGTAGCCGCCGATTGCGCCGCCCAGTGCCTTCCCCAGCGTGCCGGTCAGGATATCAACTTTGCCCTCAACCCCGAAATGCGCGTGCATCCCACGCCCTTGTGGCCCCATGAAGCCTGTAGCGTGGCAGTCATCAACCATCACCAGCGCGCCGTAGCGATCTGCCAGTGTCGTGATTTCTGGTAGCTTCGCCAGATAGCCATCCATTGAGAACACACCGTCTGTTGCGATCATGATGAACCGCGCACCGTCGGCTTTCGCCGCCTTCAGTTGCGTTTCCAGATCGTCCATATCTGAGTTCGCGTAGCGGTAGCGCTTGGCCTTGCACAACCTGATGCCATCGATAATCGACGCATGGTTGAGCGCATCCGAGATGATCGCGTCCTCCGGACCAAGCAGTGGCTCGAACAACCCGCCATTCGCATCAAAGCATGCGGCAAAAAGGATCGCGTCGTCCTTGCGCAGGTACTCAGCAAGCCGGTGTTCCAATTGCCGGTGAAGCGCCTGCGTTCCGCAGATGAACCGCACGCTGGCCATACCATACCCCAGATCATCCATGGCTTGCTTGGCCGCGTCGATCAGACGCGCATCGTTTGCCAGTCCAAGATAGTTGTTCGCGCAGAGGTTTATCACGTTCTCATGATCTGCCAGCGCGATGCGGCCGCCCTGCGGGGACAGAATTTCACGCTCCCGTTTGTAAAGACCTGCCGCGTCAATTTCGGACAGGGTCTGGGATATGTGGTCGATGAAGCTGATGGGCATAGAGCATTCTCCTCAGACGCATCTCCGCGATAAATTGCGGAGAATGTCAATATATAAGAATCAATCTAATATATTGGATTTTCTTGACAAGCACGACACATGTAAGAGAATTGGCCCATGAGCCGAGAAAACGCCCTTGATATTGCTGGACTGATCCGCGACGCGCGGAAATCGGCCGGGCTGACCCTTGAACAACTGGCGGCGATTAGTGGCGTGTCGCGCTCGATGCTGTCTGCGATCGAACGGAACGCGGCCAACCCGACATTTGCGGTTGTCTGGTCCCTTGCAGCCGCGTTGAAGCTGGATCTGTCGGCGCTGGACGGTGGCCGCGATACGGCTCCTGTCATCGAGCACGTTCACAATCAGTCTGCACCAACCCGTTTGACGGCGGACGGGCTGTGCCAGATCGCAATGCTGAACCCAAAAAACGCGAATTTGCCTGTGGAGTGGCACAAGCTGAGCTTGAAGACGGGTGGTGTGTTGCAATCCCGTGCCCATGCACGTGGAACCATGGAGCATCTGACCTGCTTTACCGGTGCGCTTTCGGTAACTATCGGGGAAAACACGGTTTCTGCCGGTTCTGGCGACACGTTGCGGTATAGAGCAGATACTGAACACACCATAACCAATGAAGCGAAAGGGATCAGCGAAGCCGTCTTGCTTGTCGTACAGCCGAAGGTTTAGCGACCGCCAAGACAATAAACGGAAACGATAAAGGGCCGCCCGAAGGCGACCCTTAGTAACACAACACTCTTCACTGAAAAATCTGTTGGAACCCTAGGATTCGTCGAGGACAGGCTCTGCTGGTACCGGTTCGTCGGTGACGGCATCGGATCCGACGGCGACGGTGTAAATCTGCGCATCATTCTGAATGGCGCTTTGACCATCAGCGATAACAAAGCCGTCCACGTCACGACGCACAGTGGCAAAGTCACGTTCTGGTATCGCATCGCCATCCAAAGCCGCCAGCACCAACGCTTTTTCATCCGACGGGCTGTCAGTGTTCGTCGCCGCGAGATGTATTTCTAGGATCTGTTGGTCCGTTAGCGATGTCACCGAATTTTCGAAACTGTTCCGCTCAAGAACACGCTCCACGTTCTCGAACACGCTTTGCGAGATCGTCTGGTACGCGACCGCACCGGTCGCGATGGCAGTCGCGGCCAAAGTGCTGAGAACGACGCGTTGCATACTTCGTCTCCTTCCGTTGAGCCGGTGGGGCAGAACCCACCGCTTCGTCCGTCTGTTGGAGTAACGTCGAAACCCGAAGATGGTTTCGCGGAAATACCGTTTCCTTTTCGGGAACAATAAGTTTGAAGCTAGCTTGCTTTCCGCTTGGGTGCGCTGCTGTCTTCTTCTGACATGTTCTTTATGGGAAGAGGTTCGTTGAAGGTGAGTGTCCGGTAGGGGAATGGAATTTCGATGCCCGCCTCATCCAGCGCGCTTTTGACCGCAGCGATGACTTGATCGCGCGAGGCGCGAATGTCGTGGGGTTTCGATCCGGTCCACCACGTTACTTCGAAATCGATAGAGGATGCGCCGAAAGACTGGGCGTAAATCTCCACATCTTTCACGTCGTCGCGGACCGTATCCACATGGGCCACAGCATCCTGAATGACCTTGCGCGCCTCATCGACATTCTCGCCGTATGCCACGCCGCAAATAATGGTCGTCCGCCGCAGGTCCTTGTCGGTCCGTACTGTGACCGGATTTTGAAACAAGTGATGGTTTGGCGTGACAACCAACTGGCCGTCAGTTTGTCTGATGCGGGTATCACGGATCGTTATTTCTTCGATTTGACCTTCGACGTCTTCGCACTCCACATGATCGCCAATCGCGAAAGGTTCCCGCAGAAGGATCAGAATGCCTGCGAGGAAATTTTCGAATGTGTCTTTGAAGGCAAAGCCGATCGCCACGGAGCCCAAGCCTAAAGTGGTTAGTGCCTTGCCCGGTGTGATGGATGGAAAAACAACGGCCAGAGCTATCAGCAAGCCGGTCAACCAGATTGTGGTACTGGTCAACATGCTGAGCACATCCACCAGATTGCGTCGCAGCCGCATCCGGGCGCAGACCCGACGCAAAATGAACCGTGCAACGGCGACAACCGCCCATGTGACGAAGATGATGAAGAGGGCCAGAACAATCTTCGGCGATGCTTCTATCGCGCCGGTAATGTAGGCGTCGAGTTGACTTGAGAGTGTGCTGCTCGCCTCTTGCAGATTGAAAACGTCTTCCATCACAGTGCCCTCTGCCATTCTGCTTTAATGGTTGAACGCGGGGGCTGGTTGGCTTGTTCCACAGTCTCAAAGTGGCGTGACCTCTGGCAAGGATGAAAAATATTCGATTTGTGAAAGTTTTTTTGGAACCGCCTGGAACCAAATCCTGAGCGTGCGGTTAACGGAATGTGACCGCCTCTTGCTGTCGGTCCAACTTAACTGGTGAAGCGCCAAGCCCCAATGTCCCTGTCCCCCGGCGCTTCACCAGCATCCCTCTCAAGATAAAAATCAGGAACCCGTTCTTGGGTTTGGCGTTCGTTTTGTATTCATACAATCGGAGAGAACGATGTCTAAGTATTCGGAAGGCGACAAAGTCGAGTGGAACTGGGGCAATGGGACCGGTACCGGTAAGGTTGCCAAGGTCTACACCCAGAAAATCACGTTGAAGATCGATGGCACCGAAGTCACGCGCGACGCGTCTGACGACACACCGGCCTATAAGATTGAGCAGGATGACGGCGACGAAGTGCTGAAGTCCGAGACCGAACTGAGCGCGGCCTGAGGCTCGCAATCGTACCTGGTCTTACATATTATCCAGACAACCAGCCGGGCATCCGGCGCGTTCGGCGCGGACGGGGGTTTTCCTACTCCGCTCCGGATGGCACGACCATTGCAGACCGGGAAGAGCGCGCTCGCATTGCTGCGCTGGCGGTGCCGCCCGCTTACGACGATGTCTGGATTACGCCCTTGCCGACAGGGCATTTGCAAGCCACCGGGCGCGATGCACGCAAACGAAAGCAGTACCGGTACCACCCGGACTGGTCCGCCGAAAAATCCCGGCTCAAATTCGACCGTCTTGCTGAGTTCGGGGAAGCACTGCCGTCCTTGCGTCGAAAGATATCAGCGGGGTTAGAAGCGCCTGCTGGCGATGTCGAACTGGCTGTGGCCGCAACGCTGGCACTGATCGACCGCGGCTCGCTACGGGTGGGGCATCCGTCCAACACCAGGGAAAACGGCACTTATGGCGCAACGACTTTGCGCAACGATCACATCACCTTCGAGGGCGGCGTGATCGAGTTGTCCTATCTGGCCAAGGGGCACACGGATGTAAAAAAACGCCTGCATGGCAAGGCGTTGGAGCGCGCGCTTGAGAAAGTGCATGATTTGCCTGGGTGCGAATTGATTTCTTGGATTGATGATCAGGGCACCCCCCATGCCGTTCGCTCCGAGCAACTGAACGGCCTGATCGAGGAGGTCTGCGGATCTGGTATGACGGCGAAGACCTTTCGCACGTGGAATGGCACGCATGAGGCTTTTCGCACAGCCTTGGTGCAGGAGGAGCTGACAATAAAGTCAATGTCAGAGGCCGCGGCAGATCGGTTGCACAACACGCCGACCATTGCGCGCAACAGTTACATCCATCCGGCTGTTGTCGACTTGACGGAACTGCCGACGGATGAGCGGAAAACGTTGCTCGCCGACATCGATCCAGCGCCCGGTGGCGACTGGCGCGCAGGGGAGGCCGAACTGTTAAGTTTTCTCAAGCAGAAGACGTCTTGAGGGGCTTGAACCCCGTGGCCCAGCCGTCCTCGGCTGACACCAGCTTTGTCTTCCGTCCCGTATAGATCGCGCCCAGAACAGCGAACACATTCGCCGCGACAGCGGCAACCAATATGCCAATATAGCCCAGAAGTGTTACGCCGATCCACGCACCCGGCAGATATACCAGAAAGATGCGCGACAGGCTCAGCCCCATCGACCATCCAGCCTTGGACCGTGCGTTCATCGCCGCGTTTGCTGTGACGAGGATACCATATCCAAAGAGGCTGCACCCAACGACGCGCAGGTAGAGCGCGGTGTATTCAGCGGCGCCTTCATCCGATGCAATCATTTGAGCGATTGGCCCCGCAAAGATCGTCAGCAAGACCGCAAGAGCCGCACCGTAGCCTAGGCAGAAGGTCCACGCCGCACGCACTGCGAGCCGGGCACGATCCTCTCGTTTAGCGCCCCAGTTTTGGCCGACGACAGGGCCAATCCCTGATGACAGCGCCAGCATGACAACGATGGCTAAGGATTGCACACGGGTTGCGGCCCCGAACCCTGCCACAGCTGTGTCCCCCAGCGTCGCGACCGCCGCCGTCACGGCAGCCATGCCGGCCGGGTTGATGGCATTGGATAGGGCTGCGGGCGCGCCGACATTCGCGATGTCCTTCACAGAGTCCCGGATCCCTTTCAAAGGCGTGTCGCCAAGCGCCAGCATCCCGCGCCTCACCGCATAGGTCACGGCGGCAACGCAAGCCGTGAGTTGCGCGATGAACGTTGCCATGGCAGCGCCCGCTGTTTCAAAGCCGGGGATCGGTCCCCAGCCGAACACCAGAAGCGGCGTGATCAAAACATTGATCACTGCGGAAAAAATCATGATCGCCGCGGATGTTGTGCCGTCGCCGTGTGCTCTGAAGATGGAATTGGTGATCATCATCATCACGAGAAACGGAAACGAGAGCGCCCACCAGTTTGTGTACGCCGATACCTCTGTCATCACCTCGTCGGACGCCCCGATCAGGCCAAATATCCAGGGATGCGCCAGCCAGAACGCGATTGCAGCGATGATGGCGAGGCACAGGCCAAGACCGAAGGCATGAAGTGCTAGCCTGCAGGCCACGCTGTCCTCATCTTCCCGACCCAGGCTTTGTGATACAACCGTGTTCGCGCCCGCCGAAAGGCCGATTGCAAGGGATGTGATTGAGGTGGTTACCGGGTAGATATAGCCAACGGCAGCCAGCGGGTTCTGTCCCAGCTGTCCGAGAAAGTAAGCGTCTGCGATGCCTACACTCAAGACAGCAAAGATCCCGAAGCTCATAGGCGCGCTGATCTGGGCTAGCGCTTTCCACACCGGCCCTTCCGTCAGTTTGCGATTTGCCATCTACATGATCGGCCTTTTGACGGGCGGCTCGGACGAGCACAAGGCGAGCTCTGCCAGCGGCTCTACGTCATTGACCTGAAGGATGCCATCTGACCAACTTGCGAGTTGGCGTTCACGAAGCTTGGCGAGCGTTTTGTTTGTATGGACAAGGGAAAGTCCAAGGGCATCAGCCATATCCTGTTGCTTGAAGGGCAAGGGCATTGTGCCCCGATCGACCATGCCAAGGGCTTGCCCACGCAGAAAAATGCGGCAGAGCGACCAGGCAACGGCCTCAAGCGCGGACCGCTGTCCCAAAGAGGCTAAGGCCTCTCCCAGAAAGTGTTCCTCAACAGCCGCCATCCACGTGATGTCGAATGCCCGGTCAGGGTGATTGCGGAAAAAATTCCAGAACTCGCTTCGGTCAAACACACACAGCGTCATGCGTGTGGTGGCCTCAACCGAATGCTGCATTTCGCCCATGATGCCGGCCTGGAGGCCGATGAAATCGCCGGGAAATACAAAGTTGATGACCTGCCTACTGCCATTTTCCAGTGTTTTGTAGCGCAGACCCATTCCATGCAGTGCTGTAAACAGCTGTGGGCTGTTGGACCCTTCCATCAGCAGAGGCGTCCCAGGATCTACGATCAGTTCCCCTGCCTTGAACTTCTGCATGAAGCGGATTTCAGGCTCTGTGAACTGAACAAAAAGATCGCGCCTGCGCAGGGGGCAGTTTTCGCACTTGGTGGCCATTTTTATACATCCTGTATGTCACAGTTTAATGCGCAGCGACGTTAATGGTTCCATAACCCGAAGGTCTAACGCGAAGGGCGTAGTGGAAAAAATGTTTGCCAGGCAGGGCACAGTGCAGCAATTTTTAATTGTTGAGCCTGATCCAATTGTCTCGTTGGATCTTAGCGAAATAATCTCTGATTGGGTTAAGGATCCCGCTATCGAAGTAGTGCACCACGCCGAAGAAGCGCGTGAGATTTTGATGCGGATCCCTGCGCTTGCCGTGGCATTCATTAATATTCCGTTCGAGGAATACAACGCCTCAGGTCTCTACAAACTTGTATCTGAAAAAGGAGGTCGGACGATATCGACATATCCGTCCGATGCCGAAACAGCGACGGCCGATGTGGTGCAGATCCATCGGCCGTTCAGTTCAGATATGATAACCAAAGCGCTCAGTGAGGTTGGCGTTTCTCAGCGTTGATCCCGGCCTGTAGACCAAACAGAAACGCTTGCACGAGAGGTGGCGCATCGGCGTTGTTGGCGGCCGTTGTCTTTGGATCTTGCGTTACGTTTGCTTTGATATTCAAGCTTTCGTCAGCACCGCCGCCCAACCCAAATGCCAGAAGTATGAACCCCGCTCCGGAGAATACCGCCGCCATAATCAGCGCGGACACCTCTACCGAATAGGTGTTGCGAAGAACGGCCCACGCGGCAACGGTCAGAAAACCAGCACCAACAGACAAACAAAGCAGGCCCCCAACCGAGAAGCCTGCTCTGCGCGCCGCGTTCGACGCTTTTCGCTTTACTGCCTGAAGCATGGTGTTCTCAGCGACGCGAAGACATGAAGCCAAGCAAGAAGCCCACGCCCGCCGCAATGCCGAGCGCTGTTGTTGGCTGGTTTAGAACGAAAGCGTGGGTTTGTTTCTGTAGGTCGTCGGCATGCGCTTTGAGCGCATCAGCGTGTTCTTTGCCCTTTTGCGCAGCGTCATCTACTTTTCCGCGCGCCGCATCCGCAAGAGTGTCGGCCTTCGCTTTTCCGTACTCACCGAGCGTGCTGGTCAGATTGCTGATGTCAGTTTTCAGCAACTCTATTTGTGCTGCCAGATCTTCTGTCGTCGGTTCTGCCATTTTACCATTTCCAGTCTGGGCGCGTGCCATGAGTATCTCCGTTGTTTGCCTATTAGTGACGAAACGCTCAGGGAATGCTTCGGTTCCTTAAATTCGTTTTAGGAAAGTTGGAACAAATTGCCGCTTGTTCTGGTTTGAGCCGTGAACACGACAATGAGAGGGTCCGTTTAGCCGCCGCAACGAACCGGCGAGAGAATTGAGGTAGAAGATGTTCTATTGGGCAATGGTTTTCTTGGCTGTAGCGTTGATTACAGGTCTATTCGGATTTGGCACCCTGGCGGCCGGAACCGCAGAACTGATCTTCTCAATTTTCGTAGCCATCTCTATCGCCACCCTTATCATTGGTGTGATCCAGAAGTCGAAAGATTGATCTTAGATTATCGGAGGAAGTTATGACAGACGCGCTCAAAGTTGTACCAAGCGAGACAGAAGTAAATTCAGGCGTGCGAGATGTCGATGCGCTGGCTAAGGGGCTGGCGGATGTGTTGGCGGACACCTACCGCCTCCTGTTTAAATCACATGCCTATCATTGGAATGTCGAAGGCCCACTTTTCTATTCGCTCCACAACCTTACAGAAGAGCAATACGAGAACATGTTCGAGGCTGCAGATGAACTGGCAGAGCGTATTCGCGCCTTGGGCAAGCTGGCACCCATGACCATGAAGGGGATCATGGATGCTTCTGTGATCGAAGATTTGGACGAAGTACCCTCAGCAGGTAAAATGTGTGCAGACCTTGCCGCAGATCACGAGCGGATTGCCCATCGCCTGCACGCGCTCATCGAGCTTGCTGACGAACACAAAGATGCGGTTACCGAGGACCTGGCGACCGAACGGTCAGCGTTCCATGAACAAGCCGCGTGGATGCTGAAAGCTATCGGCGCACAGTAGTATTGTATTCTTGAAAAAGAGGCCCCGCATCTGACGTGCGGGGTCTTTTTTATGCGGTCAGCGTTTCCGTTGATGAAAAGAACATGGCCTGACTTATAGCCGACCGAACTTGGTAGTCCTTAAACGGCTTCGAGATCAAAAACGCCGGTTCGGGCTTTTCACCGGTCAGCAACCGTTCCGGGAATGCAGTGATGAAGATCACCGGAATATCGCCAAAATGTGCTAGAAGGTCCTGCACCGCATCAATGCCAGAGGAGTTATCCGCCAGTTGGATATCCGCAAGGATCAGGTCCGGACGCTCGGCTTTGCCGATCGCAACCGCGTTTTCATGGGTGCGCGCGACACCGGTGACGCGGTGGCCGACATCACTGACCATGGCTTCCAGATCCATCGCAATGACGGCTTCATCCTCAATGATAAGGATCCGGCCAGAGACGTTGTCTTGCATCTCCGTCTCGGCCGCTGAAAGCAAAAGCTCCACCTCGTTTGTGTCTGTCTCCATGATCTGAGCGATCTCTTCGACCGAAAATTCTTCGACAGTGCGCAACAAAAGTGCCTCTCGCGCGTTGGTCGTCAGAGTTGCAAGGTGTTTTTGTGCACGCGCTGCAAGACCACTTTCTTCTTCGGAAACGACGGCACCGGCACTGCGCCAAATGGTATGAAAGCAGCGGAACAGCGTGACACGTACAGATTGCCCCGCATCAAAAATTGAGGTGTCCTGAAGGATGGCTTCAAGGGTCGCTGCGGCATAATTGTCACCGCTTCGCTGGGATCCTGTCAGCGCGCGTGCATAGCGTCGCAAAAACGGGAGATGTTCTGCAATCTGAGCAGAGAGTTTTGGGGAGTTCGCGGTGTCAGACATTTATAAGGTCCCTTGGGCCATTATTTTAGGATTATGAGAGGTTTTTTCGGAACCAAACGCAAGCAGACGTTGTTGGGTTCCGTTGGTGGTCGAGAAAAAAGTTAATGTGGCGAGAGATTGAATGTCCCAAGACGAAGACGCAGGCAAAAATCAGAGCGGCAATCTCATCGATCAAAACCTGAAAAAGGTTTTTGATGACGTGTTGAACGAGGAATTGCCAGATCGACTTACCAATCTGCTCGCACAGTTGCGCGCAAGCGAAAACTCCGAAGATGGCAGCGGCGAGGCCGGTAAGTGAGCGCCGTGGACCCACGCGATGAAATGCTGGATCATCTTCCTGCACTTCGCGCATTCGCTATGAGCCTGACCCGTAACAGTTCAACTGCCGATGACATGGTTCAGGACACGGTTGTCAAAGCTTGGTCGAACATCAATAAATTTCAGCCTGGCACCAATATGCGAGCCTGGCTTTTCACCATTCTTCGCAACACCTATTACTCAAGTCGACGGAAGCTGAACCGCGAGGTTGCGGATGTCGATGGCGTGTTCACTGAGACGCTGTCGGAAAAGCCGGCTCATGATGGTCACCTGCATATGCAGGACTTCAAAACGGCTTTTGCCAAATTGCCGGATGAGCAACGTGAGGCGCTGATCTTGGTCGGCGCGTCCGGCTTCAGTTACGAGGACGCAGCGGAAATGTGCGGCGTGGCGATCGGCACGATCAAGAGCCGTGCCAATCGGGGTCGTGCAAAACTGACAGAGCTGATGGGGCTGGGCGAAGGTGAAAGCATGGAACTCACGGACAGTGCGACAATGGCGGTGGTTTCAGGCGGAAGACGATCACCGGTCTGATGACGCCCAAACTTCAAAAGCCGCTTTGGTATCGCAGGATCGGCTTTCAGGTCGCTTTCATGATGTCCCTTGCGCTTTTGCCACTTGGCCTTATTGCGGTTGGCCAAAGTCATCGCGCCAGCGTTCAGGTTCTCGACAATGCCGAACAGGCGCTCTTGGCGCTGACATCGCAGGCCGCTTATCAAGAGCGTTTGGTTATACAGCGTGCGGTCGGCGCGGCGGCGGCATTGGGTGATGTCGCGGGTATTGATGAGCAAGATCCGCGGACATGTGCAGATCGGCTCGACCGGTACATTGAAACGCAGGAAAACTATATTTTTGTCGGCGTGACGACGCCAATTGGTGTGACGTCCTGTGCATCGTCCGGTGCACAGCTGGACCTTAGTGAACAGGAGACGTTCAAGGACCTGTTGAAAGATCCCAAAACGCACATCTGGTCCGGCGCCGACGCGACAGGCGACGGCACGCCCTTGATCGTGGTGTCAGAGCCATTTTACCGCAACAACAGCTTTGGTGGTTTCGTTTCGATTTACATCCCGCCCAAGGCACTGACGCCCGAGCGGGACAAGGTGCAGTTCAACACGCTCAACACTGTGATCACCTTTGACACGGCTGGTCGTATTTTGACGTCGACCGGTCAATATGAGGACGCGTCAGATCGGTTGCCACAGGCGCGGTCTCTGGAGACCTTGTCTGCGGGGGGGCCTCGGGCGTTCGTCGGGACCACGCAAGCCGGACAAGAGCGCATCTTTACCGTCGCCCCCATAGTTGAGAAATCTATTTACGTGTTGGGTGTGTGGCAGGCCCCACCGGGGGTCTTGAAAACTGGCAGCCTCCTTACGACAGCAAGCCTGTTTCCAATCGTCATGTGGTTGACCAGCTTGGCCGTGGCTCTTTTTGCGGTCCATCGACTGATCATTCGTCACATCGTCACTCTGGGCGGTCAGATGCGCCGTTTCGCGCGAGATCGGGCATTGCCGGGCAGCCAAGAGAAAAAGGAGATGCCCGCAGAAATTCTTGTGATGCAGGAAAACTTCACCGAGATGGCCTATGGCATTCTCGAGGATGAGGCGCGCTTGGTCGATGCCGTCCGGGAGAAAAATATCTATCTCAAAGAAGTGCACCATCGGGTCAAAAACAACCTGCAGCTGATTTCCTCGATCCTGAACATGCAGATCCGAAAAGTGTCGGAGCCGGACGTTCGCATGATGCTCAAACGTCTGCAGGAACGAGTCCTGAATCTTGCAACCATCCATCGCAATCTTTACCAAGCGGACTCTGCAGGCGCGATTGATGCAGCTGATCTGATCCGCGAGGTCGTGGCGAATGTGACCGCCAACATGCCAATGACCGGTCCCGGCGCACCGTCCATTTCAGTGGATGCTCAGAACGGGGTTTCCTTCTATCCAGATCAGGCTGTGCCGTTCTCGCTTCTGCTTGCCGAAATCCTGACCAACGCCCTGACCTACGCTTCGACGGATGGTGATGCAGGGCCGTGGGCGAAGATTTCATTCGAGGCCGCCAAGAGCGGTAAATGCAAACTGGCTGTTAAGAATTCCGTCAGTAAAGATATTCACGAAACAGACGCAGGGATCGGCGCTCAGCTTATCCGCGCTTTCGTCATTCAGCTTGATGCTCAGGAAAAGATCGAAAGCAAGGATGGCGTTTATGAAGTCGCCATCTCTTTCGACTTGATCGATAACTCACCACCTGACGTCGACTTCTGATCGTCACCGGCGGGACGTTCTTCGACCGGGTTCAGAATGCAGTTGGCGACTGCAAGGCTCCAGATCAGGACGGGAATTGCGATGAAGCCGCCGACCGGACCCCAGAGCCAAATCCATACGACAAGCGACAGAAAGACCAGCAACGGATTGACCCGCATCGATTTTCCGACAAGGCCCGGCGTAACGAACTGACCCTCGGTTGCATTCAAAACAAGATATGTCAGTGCTGGCAAGAAACCGTAGGGCCCCACGAAGGTGATGCTGCCGACCAGTAAGAGGGTCACCGCCAAGCAGATCGGCCCAAGATAGAGGATGAAGTTCACCAAAAAGGCGAGCACCCCCCAGAATATGGGTGTCGGCATCCCCAGTATGGTCATCACGACGAAAATAACCGTCCCAAAACTCGCATTGATAGCAGTAATGGTAATGAAATATTTTGCGACACGCTTTTCAGCCCACCGCAGCTCCCGATCTCCGAGCCGGTTGAAGCTTTTACCGGCCCATCTGTAGATATCCTCGCGGCCCAGCAGGAAGAAATAGAGCGTCCCGATGAAGATGAACATGCGTCCAAGGTAATCCGGCGCGAGAAACAAGGCGTTGGACGCAGAGGGCAGCGGAACATCGCCCTCAGTTGACCCGGTGTCGCCATTGCCAGTTGTTGCTGCGATCTCTTCGGTGATCTCTTCAAGCCCGCGCAGCATGCGTTGTAATTCCGAAACGAGACCTTTTATCTCGGTCCAGATGAGGGGGGCCTGATCAATGGCTTTCGATACCGCAGGTTCAAGCAAAATCGCCACTACGCCGACAACAGCGAGGCCAAGGATGCAGGTCAGAAGTGCAGCAAGGGCGGTGGGCAGGCGCAGCCTGCAAAAGAAATCACTCAGCGGGGACAGGATGATGCCAAAGACCAAGGCCAGCATCATCGGGGCGAAGATCGCAACCGCCTCCCTGAGTGCAATGAAGACCAGAATGCCAGTGAGAATGACGACGCAGGTCGAGACAGTGTGGCGTTGAAGCATGAGAATCCCCCACGCCTTAACCTTTTCGGCATCATTAAAGTTCCCAAGGGAGCGCAGCTTTTGTCAAAGAGCGCCACTCGCGGCGTCAGACGAAACCCAGCCGGCCTAACGCCCGCAAGGCTTTGTCGCGCCTTGTGGGGTCGCCGGACAGAACGTCTTCATTCAATTGCCTGACGGTTGCAGACAGCGCGCGGGCCTCAACCTTTTCAGATATAAACCCAGCCGCTTCGTCTTCGCTAAACCCCAATATTGTATCTGGTGAAACGTTTTGAACCCCGTAGTTCGACATACACTTGATCCCCGCAAGCTTTCGATTCCCACTAAAAACCTAGCGCGGTTCGCGTGGTGAGTCCCGAAAATAGATATCCACAGGAGGCGGTCAGGCGCGTTACAATTAATTCGCAAAACTGAGACAATTCTGAAGGCCTGAAATGAGAAGCGTCCCCCAAAAGGAGTTGGGGGATTAATGCTTACGTTAACCAGTCTGACCAAATCGTTCGGGCAGAATGTTGCTGTCGACCGGGCAACCCTGAATTTCGACAGACCCGCAATGATCGGCATCATCGGTCGATCAGGTGCGGGCAAGTCTACCCTTCTTCGCATGTTGAACAGATTGGCGGATGTCACGTCCGGGACGATCACATTTGAGGGTCATGACATCACCAAGCTGTCGGGCAAAGCCAAGCGCCACTGGCAGTCCCAATGCGCCATGATCTTTCAGCAATTCAATCTGGTTCCACGCATGGATGTCGTCTCCAACGTGTTGCACGGAACCCTGAACCGCCGCTCGACCCTTGCGACGCTGTTCAACCTCTATCCGACCGCTGACATTCACCGGGCCATTGATATTCTGGATCGTCTGGGGATCGCCGACCACGCGCCCAAACGCGCCGAGGCCCTGTCCGGGGGGCAGCAGCAGCGGGTCGCTATCGCGCGGGCGCTAATGCAAGAACCAAAGATCATTCTTGCCGATGAGCCTATCGCCTCCCTCGATCCGATGAACGCGCAGGTGGTGATGCAGTCCTTGCGGCGCATCCACGAAGAAGACGGGCGCATGGTCATCGCCAATCTTCATACACTCGATACAGCGCGACGCTACTGCGACCGGGTGATCGGGATGCGCGACGGAAAAGTTGTGTTCGATGGCACGCCCGAGCAGCTGACCACGGGCATGGCCCGCGAAATCTACGGCGCCGGGGAAGAGTTTTCCGAAGCCGCGACCTCTACTGAAATCGAAACGCTGGAGCAGACCGCTGCCCCCCAGAGGCACGAGGTCAAGGCCGCAGTCTGACCCCTTTGCCACAGGCCCGCACAATCCCTTGCACTTCAACTGAGAAAGAAACTGGACATGAAACATATCCTTGCTGCTGCTGTTGCGACAACAGCCCTCGTTGGCGCTGCATTTGCCGATGACGTGATTACCGAGTTTCGTATCGGGATCCTCGGCGGTGAAAATGCACAAGACCGCCTGAACTCAAACGAATGCCTGCGGGCCTACACGGAAGAGGCTCTGGGCGTTCCAACTAAACTCTTCGCGCCTGCGGACTATAATGGCGTGATCCAAGGTCTTGTGGGTGGCACGCTCGACATGGCGTGGCTGGGCGCGTCAGCTTACGCGGCTGTGTATCTGCAAGATCCCGATGCGGTTGAGCCTGTTTTGGTCAAGATTAACCTTGATGGATCCTACGGCTATCATTCCATCGGGTTCGCGCGCAAAGACGCAGGTATCGGAAATCTGGAAGACATGCAGGGCAAGGTCTTCGGGTTTGGCGATCCGAACTCCACCTCCGGCTACCTGATCCCGTCCATCGAGATCCCGCAGACAACCGGTGCCACCATGGACAGCGGTGATTACTTTGGTGAAGTGAAATTCACAGGCGGCCATGAGCAGACCATCGTTGCGGTCAACAATGGCGATGTCGACGGTGGCGTGACATGGGCCGACGGTCAGGGCAATTGGGAAGACGGCTACAACTCTGGCGCGCTGCGCAAGGCGGTTGATGCAGGTCTCGTGGACATGAACGATCTGGTTGAAATCTGGCGGTCCAACCCGATCCCGGAAGGCCCCGTCGTTCTGCGCACAGCGCTGCCAGCGGACGTGAAAGAGAAGATGACCGCGTTGGTTGATGGTCTACACGAGGCCGATGCCGATTGCGCGTACGGCGTCGCTGCGGGTGATAGCCTTGGTTTCGATCCGATCACCCATGAGGCCTACGTTTCCATCGTGGAAGCCCGCAAGGCAAAATCCAACTGATCCCGGACGTTTAGACACAGGAAGGGCAGGGCCTGCGGGCGCTGCCTTTTCATCTTCGATCCTTTTCCTGCGACCAGTTGAAAGACGACAATGGCAGAGCTGACAGCACATATCCCCAGAGACATCCGACAGGTCTACATGGCGCATGTGCGTCAAAAGCGGTTGTGGAGCGGTATCCTGTTGATCCTATTCGTCGTTCTTATGGTCTCGGGCTTTCTGACCGCGAACAGCCGCAACGCGGGCGGCTTTCTGAACGGCCTTCCAAACGTTCTGGATTTTCCAAGCGATGTGCTGGGCGAGGCGTGGGAGCGTGCGCATCTTCTGCCGGGCTACCTGATCAAATATCTTCCATCTCTGATCGAAACCGTGAACATCGCAGCCGCCGCAACTCTGATTGGCGCTGTGTTCGGTATTGTCCTGTCGCTTCTGTCCACGCGTGGTCTGGCCCCGGCGGGCTGGGCCATTCCGATCATCCGGCGGTTCATGGACATCTTGCGGGCCGTGCCCGAGATCGTCGTCGCGTTGGTTTTGATCTTCCTTCTGGGTGGCGGCCCTGTACCGGCCATGATCGCCATTGCGCTGCACACGATGGGCGCCTTGGGAAAGCTATTTTCCGAGGTCAACGAGAACGCATCGCTCAAACCGGTCGAAGGGCTTCAGTCCGTGGGGGCTCGCTGGGGTCAGCGCATGTGGCTCGGCGTGATCCCGCAGGTGGCGCCGAACCTGCTCAGCTACGCCCTTCTGCGGCTTGAGATCAACATCCGCGCCTCTGCCATCCTCGGGTTTGTTGGGGCCGGTGGGATTGGCTATGACCTGCGCAATACCATGACGTGGGGCCAGGGTAAGTTCGACGAAGCGGCCGCCATTTTCCTGCTCCTCTTCGTCACGATCATCGTAGTGGATCAGATCTCCAGCGTGGCGCGGGACCGCTTGACCCACGGGAGGGCTGCATCATGACCGCCCAGACACTCAAATTCGAGGCCGAGCGGAGCTTCTCTCGCAAGCGGCTTGTGGCGTTCGGCGTTCCCGCCCTGATGATCGCATACCTGACCTACATCTTTTTCAGCTTCGACATCGCCGGACTGGCCGAGCGGGCCAGTCTGAAAAATGCGCAAACACTGGTTGCTGACAGCTACAGCTATAAAACCCACGTGGAACGGGACAATCGATCCGGCGAGATCAAGATCGCCATCGAGGGGGAGCGGAAAGGCGAATATCCGTCCGGCACAGCGCCGTCCTGGGTGGAACTGGGCGACAGCACTCGCATTGATCTGGGCGGCGGGCATGTCATAACCTTCGGCGAAACAGCCGTTCGTTACGAAATACCTGACTACGGGGTCATCCGTGCAGATCCCGGACGCGGCGGCGTCAATGCGATCCTGCCAACCGAGGATGTTCCGGACTGGATCAGTGTCTCGAAGAACCGCTTGGCGGTGACGACCGATGCGGGTCGGCTGACTGTTACGCGTAATCGCGCCGAGGTGTTTCGCTATTTCCTCGGGTGGGAGCTCTTTTTCTTTACGCTCGACAGCCCTTATCACGGTATGCCGGTGTCGGAACTGGCCTATCGGGCCAGCGCCGGGGAGCTCAGCGAGATCCTCAACGCGATCTGGACCAACACCATGTGGCGGCACAACGATGTCGCCTGGGCCATTTTCGAAACGATTCTGATGGCCTTTCTCGGCACCATGGGCGCGGCGTTGATTGCATTGCCTCTTGGGTTCTTGGCGGCAAAGAACTTCACGCCCCTCGGTGGTCTGCGGTTTGCCGCGCGCAGGCTCTTTGATTTCTTACGGGGCGTTGACGGTCTGATCTGGACGATCGTTCTGTCCCGCGCGTTCGGTCCCGGACCGCTGACGGGCACGCTGGCGATCCTGCTGACGGACACCGGGTCCTTCGGAAAGATGTTCTTCGAGGCGCTTGAGAACGTCGACGGCAAACAAATTGAGGGTGTCCAATCAACCGGTGCAAAGCCGTTACAGCGGTACAGGTTCGGGGTGATCCCGCAGGTCACACCCATCCTGCTGAGTCAGGTCTTATACTATCTGGAATCCAACACCCGGTCCGCTACCATCATCGGGGCGATCACAGGCGGTGGCATCGGTCTTCTTCTGACGCAAGCCATCATCACCCAGAAGGATTGGGAAGAGGTCACCTACTACATCGTGCTGATTATCATCATGGTGATGGTTATGGATTGGGTGTCAGGTTGGCTGCGGCGCCGTTTGATCAAGGGCGATGAGGGCGGTCACTAGGATATGGCGCGGCTGACGGCAGATAAGCCCTTTCTGCATGAGGACGTCACAGTTCATGACGTCACGTATGGCGGTTTCGTTGAGATCGGGCGGGGCACGCGGATGTCCAACGTTGTGATGGGCGATTATTCGTACTGTGACCGATATTGCGACATAGCGAATGCCCGGATTGGCAAGTTCTCAAACATTGCCAGCTTTGTGAGGATCGGAGCCACCGATCACCCGATGGAAAAAGCGAGCCTGCATCATTTCCACTATCGCTCCGATGACTATTGGGATGATGTTGCGGCAGATTTGGATTGGTTCGCGCACCGCGCCAGTCGGTTGGCCGAGTTCGGTCATGACACGTGGATTGGCCACAATGCGCAGATCAAGCCAGAGGTCACACTCGGTCATGGGGCCGTGGTGGCCTCAGGTGCTGTCGTGACGACGGACGTGGCGCCTTACACCATCGTCGCGGGCATCCCTGCACGCCCGGTTCGGGATCGGCTGGATGCAGAAACGGCAGATCGAATGACGAAGCTTGCTTGGTGGAATTGGGATCATGACACGCTGCGGTCACGGCTCAAGGATTTCCGGTCCATGACGGCCGCTGCGTTTCTCGACAAATACGAGGCTTAGGACGCGAGTTTTTTCACAAGAGCAGAGGTTTTGACAAGCGACACGCTTGGATCCTTTGCGTCGTTCAAAGCCAGCGTTGCGCGGCGCAGCACGTGGATTGCGTCGGCGGATTTGAGCGGCAGCGCTTTGGGTGAAATCGCTTCACCTACAGTTATCTGGAACGGCTGTCGGTCCTTGTTCAGGGTCTCATGGAACAGCGTGATGTCGCGCAAGGTTGGATGTATGAGGTCCAGCATGTAGAAGAGTGCCGAGTTGCGCGCCTGAATGTGCATGGGAATAAGGGGCACATCGAACTTGCGCGCAATCATGGCGGCCGACGCCATCCAGTCCCGCTCGAACAGGCGCAATCCACGCCGTTTCGCGAGACGCCCAGCCGGGAAAATCACGCCAAGTCGGCCAGCTTTCAAGGCTGCTTCAGTTTGTTCCATCGTTTCGCGGGTCTTGGCATGGCTGCGCTTGTCGTGGCGCCACTCGACCGGCAAAATCAGGCTCTCCATTTGGGGCAGAACCTTCAGGATGTCGGAATTCGCATAAATGAACAGATCAGGCCGCAGAGGAGCCAGCAAGTGGTGCAAAATGATGCCATCCGCAATCCCGGTCGGGTGGTTGCAGATCACCATCGCAGGACCGCTTCGCGGGATCCTGTCCAGACCTTGCGCGGCGACATTACAGGCCAGCATATCCCCCATCGCGCCCATGATCTGATCCGTGGGCAAATGCTTGCAAACCTCGGCGATCTCAAGCGTCCGGTCATAGGACAGGACACGCTCGATCAGAGGGCGCGCCAGCTTGGCACGCAGCGACGACCCGAAGAGCCACGGGGCGCGTTCCGCGATCAGGGGATCAATGCGATCTCTCATGTCTGGCAACATAGCACAGTTGAAAGAAGTTCTGCCGGCACCGGCATCATTCCGCCGCCATGGATATCGCGGGGTTTGAGCGACCGACCCGCGATGCGATTTCACCTGATAGATGCGTCCAGCGTCCACCCGCCATTGTCGCCTCCACGATCCTGCTTTCCTTGTTAATTATGGTCAGATCTGCGCGTTTTCCAGTCTCGAGCGTTCCTCGGTCCGACAGTCCCATAATCTGTGCAGGCGTGGCAGAAATCATGCTCCACGCCTGCGCCAGGGACATCACCCCTTCATCGGCGAGCTGGAACGCTGCCGCGCCGAGGGCTGGGTAGTAGTAATCGGACACGAGCGCATCGCAAAGGCCGTCGCGGATCAGAGAGATGGCGGCGATATTGCCCGCCTGCGATCCGCCGCGCACGACATTGGGAGCACCCATGAGAACCGGGTCACCATTGGAATGGGCCACGCTGGCCGCAGTGCCGGAGGTGGGAAACTCGCAGATTTTCGCCCCGATCATCGAATAGCACTCCCGCGCCTGACCATCGCCGTCATCATGGGAGCCATACTTGATCCCGAGGTTTTCGAACGCCGTCGCGAGGTTGCACAGATAGCGGGGGACCCGCGGTTCCATCGCTTTGCTGGCGTGGACCAGCGCCATATGCTGTTTGACGGACCGTTGCGCGCGTACCGCCCATGCCTCGATCCGGTGGGGCGTGTCTTTTGCTGTTTCAATCGCTTCATCGAGATGATTGTTGAAAATGACGTAGCCCACATCGAACGCCCGCAGGGCTGCGATCAGGCGTTCCTCGGTCTCGACCGTATGTGTCTCGCACCTGATCTGGACGCGTAGATCCGTCAGTTGATGGGGGCGGTAGGCCTGATGCGCCGTCAGAAACGTCTCGGCGTAGTCAGGGCTGCGCGCGCCCCCTTCCCAAGACCAGCTCTGCGCCATCCACGCCGTTGTCACGCCACAGGCGGCGGCGTCACGGTCGGTTGAAACGAGACCGGTTTGGAACGGAAAGTGGGCTGTTGGACGCGGGGCGAGATGACGCTCGAACGCATCCCCGTGAAGATCGATGATACCGGGCAGGACGAAGTAGCCGCTCAAGTTGATCTCGGTGCCGCGGGTATCAGTGATTTTTCCGTCAGCTACGTTTAACTCGTGATCACTCAAGACGGCGTCGCGTAAAATTTCTGCGCCGGTAAATCGCAGGTGGGGAAAAGGGTTTGTCATAAATCCGCTCCGCCTTTTGTTTTTACTCACTTTACCGCGTACCGCTCAGATATGACCCGGGCGTGACAGAAGATGCGGCGGTCAAAGGTCAGAGATCGTCAGCGTCACCCGGTCCCCGGCAAACCACGTGCGGCCAAACTCCACCGGCCTGCTATGGGCATCAACATTTATCCCAACGCTGCGCAAAATCGGCGCGCCTTCGCTGAGCCGGAGATGAAGCGCCTGTGTTGCGGTGGCCCGCGTCGCAGTGATCCGGGTCGAGGCACGGGTGTAATCGGCGACGCCTTGCGCGGACAGCGCCGCTGTGACTGACCCGCTGTCTTTCAGAAGCGCAGGCAGATCCGGGAAGCGGTCCGCAGGAAATATACTCTCGAACAGGGCAATGGGCTGTTCGTCGGCGTAGGACAATCCCTCATAGATGTGGACGACTGATGTTGTGGGGATATCCAGCCTATCCGCTTCATGTTCGGACGCGGCTCGGGTCTCAATCCGCAACACCTCCTTGGCGGGGTCGCGGCCCGCCGCGCGCAGGTTCTGGTGAAACCGCACCCGACGGCCGATGGGATAATCCGTGGGCGTCGACGCTACGAAGGCACCAGCACCGCGCCGCGTATGGATCAGACCTTGCTCTGCCAGATCGCTGAGACCCCGCCGGACCGTATGTCGATTGACGCCAAAGCGTGCGGACAGCGCAGCCTCAGTGGGTAACTTATCACCAGGCACGTACTGGCGCGACGCAATCTCTCGCGTCAGCGTATCCGCAATGGATTTCCAGATCGGGGTGCGAGGGGCGGTCATGTCATGGAAGTTTCATCAAACTAACGGTTGAGATCAGGTGCGCGGATCGGTATATATTTGTCTAGTTGTATAGACAAGCCCGTGAGGTGTCTAGATGAAGCCCGGCCAAACTGATCAAGATGACCGCAAAGCTTGGCTGGGTCTTCTTGCCAAATCCCCCGCAGCAAAACTGGCTGAGCTTTGGGCCGCGGTGGATGCTATTTCAGACTACAAGGTGTTGCGTGCGCCTGAGATTGGCGCCGTGATGGTGCGCGGCCGGGCAGGGGCCGTCGGTGCCCAGTTCAATCTGGGCGAGATGACCGTCACGCGGGCCTCGGTCAGGCTGGCAGGCGGCGCTGTCGGGCATGGTTATGTGCAAGGGCGCGACAAAGATAAGGCGCTGGTGGCAGCCCAGATCGATGCGCTGATGCAGACCGATCAGGCTGACCACATTCAGAAAACGGTACTGGATCCGCTGCGTGTGCATATGCAGGCGACCAAAGACAAAAGGGCCCGGAAGGCTGCTGCCACAAAAGTTGATTTCTTCACGCTCGTCCGGGGGGAAGGCTGATGGAGCCAGACGTCTTGGAGGGCGGGTTCTGCAACGCGCCGATTGACGCGGCCTATGCGTTTCGGGCCGCGATGAACGCAATGGCACGACCGGGACAGATCGAGACCGTGGCAGGCGCTCAGCCGCCGGGTCCTCTGTCCGTCTCGGCGGGCGTTGTGATCCTGACCCTCTGCGATCCCGAGACACCGATATACCTTGCTGGCGATCACAATTGTACGCAGGTCCGCGACTGGATCACGTTCCATACGGGCGCGCCAATGACTGGTCCCGCTGACGCGATCTTCGCACTTGGGAAGTGGTCGGATTTGGTGCCCCTCGATCAGTACCGCATCGGTACGCCGCGGTATCCCGACAGATCGGCAACGGTGATCGTAGAGATGGATGAGTTGTCGAACGCGGGTGAAACTCTGTCCGGACCTGGCATTGAGACGGCGACCAATCTGTCCCTTCCTGACAGGCAGAGATTCCAACAAAACGCGACGCTCTATCCCTTGGGGCTCGATTTTTTCCTGACGGCAGGCGACCGGCTTGCGGCTCTTCCGCGGACCACCAAGATTGCAGGAGTGTCCTGATGTATGTTGCTGTAAAGGGAGGGGAAAAAGCGATTGATGCCGCACATGCGTGGCTGGCAGAAGAACGACGCGGTGATCTGTCGGTTCCAGAGCTGTCCGTGGCGCAAATACGCGAACAGATGTCTTTGGCCGTCAACAGGGTGATGGCAGAAGGCTCGCTCTATGATCCGGATCTTGCGGCTCTCGCGATCAAGCAAGCGCGGGGGGACCTGATCGAGGCGATTTTCTTGATCCGGGCCTATCGCACAACGCTCCAACGGTTCGGTGGGTCGAACCCGGTTGATACAGGCGAGATGAGCTGCGACCGCCGGATCAGTGCGACATTTAAGGACGCCCCCGGCGGGCAGGTTTTGGGGCCGACCTTCGACTACACCCACCGACTTCTGGATTTCAAACTGGTCGCGGATGGCGCTGTCGACCCAGCCGACGAGCGCGCGGTCGAGACGGAAACGACGCCCCACATCATGTCCTTTCTGAATAAGGAAGGTCTGATTGAGGACGATGTTGCGACGGACGGCGCCACGCCCCCTGACCTGACGCGGGAGCCGCTGGAGCTGCCCGCTGACCGCTCGCTGCGTCTGCAATCCCTGACCCGTGCCGACGAGGGCTTCATTCTTGGCATGGCGTATTCCACTCAGCGCGGCTACGCCCGGAACCACGCATTCGTAGCTGAGCTTCGCGTCGGAACCTGCTGTGTGGAAATGGAAATCCCTGAATTGGGGTTTGCCATCGAAATAGGGGAAGTTGAGGTGACCGAATGTGAGACGGTCAATCAGTTTCAGGGGTCGAAGACCGAACCACCGCAATTCACACGCGGCTACGGGCTGGTGTTCGGGCAGACGGAACGCAAGGCCATTTCCATGGCGTTGGTGGATCGCGCCCTGCGTTGGGCGGAGTTGGGCGAAGACAACGTGGGCGCCCCGGCGCAGGATGAGGAATTCGTCCTTTACCACTCCGACAATATTCAGGCGACAGGCTTTCTGGAGCACATCAAGCTGCCCCATTACGTCGATTTTCAGTCCGAGCTTGAACTGATCCGCAAACTGCGGCGGACCCCTGAGACCCATATGACGGAGGCGGCGGAATGAACGAGTACAACTTCGCCTATCTTGATGAGCAAACCAAACGGATGATCCGGCGCGCCATCCTCAAAGGGCTTGCCATTCCCGGTTATCAGGTGCCGTTTGCGAGCCGCGAGATGCCGATGCCCTACGGTTGGGGCACCGGTGGCGTTCAGGTCTCTGCAGCGGTGCTGACGCCCGAAGACACGTTCAAGGTAATTGATCAGGGTGCAGATGACACGACCAACGCCGTGTCGATCCGTAAATTCTTCGAGAAGACGGCCAACGTTGCCGTAACCGAAGAGACGGGTGAGGCAAGTGTGATCCAGACCCGCCACCGCATCCCGGAACAGGTCCTGACCGAGGACCAGATCCTCGTTTATCAGGTGCCGATCCCGGAACCCTTACGGTTTCTCGAGCCGTCTGAGGTCGAAACCCGCAAGATGCATGCGCTCGAGGAATACGGCTTGATGCATGTGAAGCTTTACGAGGACATCAGCCAGCACGGCGCCATCGCGACCGCCTATGCGTATCCGGTCAAGATCGAAGGCCGCTATGTCATGGATCCTTCGCCTATCCCGAAGTTCGACAATCCGAAGATGGAAATGGCCGCGATCCAGTTGTTTGGGGCGGGGCGGGAGCAGCGAATCTATGCGTTGCCGCCATACACGAAAGTCGTCAGCCTCGACTTCGAGGATTTCCCTTTTGAGGCCTCGAAAGCCGATCAGGTCTGTGGGGTGTGCGGCGCCGAGGACAGCTACCTGGATGAGTTAATCACCGATGACGAAGGCGGGCGGATGTTCGTGTGCTCTGACACGGATTACTGCCGTACCCGTCAGGGGAATATTACATGAGCCCGCTTCTGCAAGCCACTGATATATCAAAGTTCTATGGATCTCGGGTTGGATGCCAGAATGTGTCGTTTGATCTTTATCCCGGTGAGGTGATGGGCATCGTCGGGGAGAGTGGATCCGGCAAGACCACGCTTCTCAACTGTCTCGCCGGTCATCTTAAACCTGACACCGGTGCGGTCTTGTTCGACACTCGCGCGGATGGGATGCAAGATACGGTTAAAATGTCGGAACCGGCGCGTCGGATGCTGTCCCGCACAGATTGGGCCTTTGTCCACCAGCACGCGCGCGATGGGCTGCGAATGGGCGTCAGTGCGGGGGGCAACGTAGGGGAGCGGTTGATGGCGGTCGGCGCTCGCAACTACGGCCAGATCCGGGCCAAGGCGACCGATTGGCTTGACCGCGTCGAAATTCAGGTGGACCGGATTGATGATCGTCCCGCTGCGTTCTCAGGTGGGATGCAGCAACGGCTTCAAATCGCGCGCAACCTCGTGACAGGCCCGCGGTTGGTGTTCATGGACGAGCCGACCGGTGGGCTTGACGTCAGCGTTCAGGCCCGGCTTCTCGACCTTCTGCGTGGTCTTGTGCGGGAGATGGAGTTGAGTGCGATCATTGTGACCCACGATCTTGCGGTCGTCCGGCTGCTTGCGGACCGATTGATGGTGATGAAAGACGGCCATGTGGTGGAAGCAGGGCTGACAGATCAGGTGCTGGATGATCCACAACATGGCTACACGCAACTGCTCGTCAGCTCCGTTTTGCAGGTATGAAATGGGAGGGTGATCCGATGATCCGTGTTCAAGATGTTCACAAGCGGTTTGTTCTGCACAATCAGGCGGCGACCGAGGTCGCCGTGATGGCGCGCGCTTCGCTGACGGTTGAGCCCGGTGAATGCGTGGCCTTGACCGGCGCGTCCGGCTCCGGAAAATCTACATTAATGCGAATGGTTTACGGAAACTACCTCACAGATCACGGCCATATTTTTGTGGGCGATCTGGACGTCGCGACCGCCGCGCCTCGCGAAATTCTGCAACTGCGCCGGGCGGGCTTGGGCTATGTCTCGCAATTCCTGCGCGTTGTCCCGCGCGTACCCACACGGGAGGTGGTTGCAGAACCCCTGTTGGCGCTTGGCGTCGGGAAAGAGGATGCGTTCGCGCGCGCGGAGGGGCTATTGGCAACGTTGAACATTCCCAAGGCCCTCTGGGCGCTCAGCCCGACGACGTTTTCGGGCGGCGAGCAACAGCGGGTCAACATAGCACGTGGTTTCGCCCATCACTATCCAGCTCTTTTGCTGGATGAGCCGACCGCAAGTCTGGACGCCGCAAACAGGGAAGTGGTGTTGAAATTGATCGAGGAAGCCAAGGAAAAAGGCGCCGCGATCCTCGGCATTTTTCATGATGAAGCTGCACGGAACACGGTGTGTGACCGGATCGTCGATGTGACGGCGTTCACGCCCCATCTTGCCGCATGACCGGGCGGTTTATCGCGGTTGTCGGGCCCTCGGGCGTTGGCAAGGATACGGTTATGGCCGCCTTGGCGAAGGCGGATCCGCGCCTGCACATCGTACGCCGTGTCATCACCCGCGATCCCGAGGCCGGAGGGGAAGAGTTTGACGCCGCGACTGTCGAGGAATTTAACCGGATGGTTGCCGACGACGCGTTTGCCTTACATTGGGGCGCTCACGATTTGAATTATGGTATCCCCGCATCCGTCGATGATTTGCTTAGGGAAAACGACGCGCTGGCGAACCTGTCGCGTGGCGTTCTGGACCAGGCGCGGATGCGATTTGACGACGTCTTAGTCTTGGCTCTGACGGCCGATCGGGAAGTTCTGGCAAGGCGACTGGCCGCTCGTGGCCGGGAAAGTGCGCCTGATATTGCGAAACGCCTCGACCGCGCGGGTTGCGCACTTCCGTCGGATATCGAGGTCATCACCATCGACAATTCCGGTCCGTTGGAAAACACGGTATCGCACGCGATCAGCGCGCTTTATCCCGAGAGCGTATATCGATGAATTTCATGAAACATCCCGGTGGTGTCGGATCCCGCCAAGGTGAGGCTTTTGACCGCGAAGGGCTTTGGCAAAATGGGCGCTATTGCCGCCTCCAGAGCCAACCGCACCGCCGCGTTGTCTTCTTCGAGCAGACGTCCAGTCAGCGTGATGTGAAAGCGGAATTCTTCCATGACATAGGGATACCCCCAACGTTCAAGATGTCGGTTTTGCGCGGACGTCAGTCCGGCGGCCCGACGGCGCGCCAACTCATCGGCAGAGGGTGGGGCGCGGTGGTTGTCGAGCTTCTTCACACAGGTCCCCGCCAAGCGGCCCAGATTGGCGGTGTCGCCCTCGGGGACCAGGGCGACGAAGTGGCCAAGCTCGGCGACTTTCAACCCAGCCAGTTCCACCGGGGCTTGTGTGGCGCAAAAGGTTGCGATGTTCGCTTGGAGGTCACCCATCGTGGTGCCGTTGGCCAGATAAAAAGGGGGTTTGATTGTTCCATGCAGACCGTATTTGCGCGGCGTCGCGGTGATTTCGCTCACAGGGCGTGGAAGCCCCTCCAGATCCGGGTGCGCCACGTGGCAGCCCCGCGCCATATCCCACCCCAGCCATGCGGCGCCGAAGTCGGCCAGGGGCCCCGGTTCCGGCGTGACGTAAATTGCGTATCGTTCGAAGGACATCGCGCAAGCCTTTCTTTTACAAACACTTCTCATAAGACTGTGACCGCGGCATGACAAACAGAGTGATCCTCGCCAATGCGCAACTTGTATTGCCGGACGAGGTCGTGCAAGGCGCGGTTTCCGTCGAGGATGGGCGTATTGTCCAGATCGACACGGGTACGACACACGCGGATGATGCGATTGATTGCGACGGCGATTACATCGCGCCCGGCCTCATAGAGTTACACACGGACAATCTGGAACGTCATATCACGCCGCGCCCGAGGGTCGATTGGCCTCACAAGGCCGCGATCATTGCCCATGACGCAGAACTTGCGGGAACCGGCATCACCACCGTTTTCGATGCGATCCGCGTTGGCTCTATCGTGTCAGATCACAACGCGAGATACAGCAAATATGCCCGGCAAATGGCGGATGAAATTCTTGCGATGCGCGCGGCCGGGGCGCTCAGGATTTCGCATCATTTGCATCTGCGCGCCGAAATCTGCTCCGAGACGCTGCTGGAGGAGATGGAGGAGTTCGGCGACGCGGATCGGGTCGGGATTGTCTCGCTCATGGATCACACGCCGGGCCAGCGTCAGTTTCGGGATCTCGTTAAGTTCGAGGATTACGTTTGTGGCAAACACGGTCTGTCGAAAGAGGGGTTCGGCGAATATATCGAGTTTCTCTATGGCCTTCAAGAACGGCTCGGCGCGCGCCACGAAGCCGGTGCGGTGAAAGCCGCTGCGCGCTATGGCGCGACCTTGGCCAGCCACGATGACACAACGGCGGAACAGGTCGCCGTTTCTGCTGGGCATGGTGTTTCCATCGCTGAGTTCCCGACGACTGAAGAGGCGGCCGTAGCAAGCCGGGACAGTGGCATCGGCATCATCATGGGTGCACCTAATCTGGTACGGGGTGGGTCTCATTCTGGGAACGTGGCGGCGCAGGACCTCGCGCAGTCCGACCTGCTGGACATTCTGTCGTCAGACTATGTGCCCGCCGCTTTGTTGCTGGGGGCCGTAAGGCTCGGCGAACTTTGGGGCAATATGGCGCGCGGGTTGGCCACCGTCACCGCGGCACCGGCGAGGTATGTGGGGCTGAGTGACCGGGGACGGATCGCTGAAGAAATGCGGGCGGACCTCACTCGCTTTCGTGTGGTCGGTGACGCGCCCGTCGTACGTGGTGTATGGGTCGAGGGCCGGCGTGTCGCCTAGGTCAGGTACCGATTGACCAGATTTTCGAGCCGTTCCTGCTGGCCTGAGCGAGGTTGAGGATTGATATTGTCCTCGATCACGCGGGTCGCGATATCGTCCAGATCCATGCCGTCGAGGACGTCGTCGTCATCCCATCCGGCGTAGCGAGCGACGCGCGCTTTCTCTAGAACGCCTTCCTCCAGCATTTTAGCGGCGGCTTTCAGTCCCGCTGCGCAGACATCCATGGCGCCGATATGGGCCGCGATCAGATCTTCAGGATCAAGGGATTGGCGGCGGAGCTTGGCGTCGAAATTCGTGCCCCCGGTTGTAAACCCGCCCGCCTTCAGAACCTCGTAATAGGCAACAGCGACCTCCGGGACGTTGTTGGGGAACTGGTCGGTATCCCAGCCGGATTGGTAATCATTGCGGTTCATGTCGATGGAGCCGAAAATACCAAGCGCCGCCGCCATGGCCAGCTCATGCTCAAAGCTGTGGCCCGCCAGAATGGCATGACCCTGTTCGATGTTAACCTTGACCTCATCCTCAAGCCCGAAATCCTTGAGGAAGCCGTAAACGGTCGCGACGTCATAGTCGTATTGGTGCTTAGTGGGTTCCTGTGGCTTGGGCTCGATCAGGATGGTGCCTTCGAAGCCGATCTTGTGTTTGTATTCCACAACCATCTGCAGGAAGTGTCCTGCCTGATTGCGTTCCCGCGCGAGGTCGGTGTTCAAAAGGGTCTCGTATCCTTCGCGCCCACCCCACAGGACGTAGTTTTCGCCCCCAAGCGCGTGGGTCGCATCAATACAGGTTTTGACGGTCGCCGCAGCAAAGGCAAAAACCTCCGGATCGGGGTTGGTCGCGGCGCCGGACATGTAGCGGCGGTGAGAGAAGAGATTTGCCGTTCCCCAGAGAAGTTTCGGGCCACCAGCCTCCATTTTCTGGCCAAGATAGTCCACCATCTCTTCGAGGTTTTTGGTGTTCTCCTGAAAATCGGCACCTTCTGGCCGGATATCGGCGTCGTGGAAGCAATAATATGGCACACCCAGCAGCGCGAACATCTCGAAGGCCACATCTGCCTTCAGCCTGGCAAGGTCCATACCGTCGCCGAACCACGGCCGCTCAAAAGTCTGGCCACCAAAGGGATCACCACCGGGCCACGCGAAGGAATGCCACCACGCACATGCAAAGCGCAGGTGGTCTTCGAGCCGCTTGCCCATGACGACCTCGTCCGGATTGTAATGCCGGAACGCCATTGGATTTGTGCTGTCGAGCCCTTCGAACTGAGCCGGGGCGATGCCTTTGAAGAAATCAGTCATGAGAGGGTCCTGAGCGCTGAATAGGTCGATCTGTAGCGGATATGGGCTTCGGCGAACGCATCTTTGTGCTGCGCCTCTGGCTCCAATGTTTCCGCGATTTTGGGGGGCGTGGCAATCGTCAGGTCGTTGGACACGGCCATCATACCAAGGCGGGCTGCCCCGAAGGCTGCTCCGAAGTCGCCTGACACCGGGACAGCAATGGGCACGCCAAGACAAGTCGCCAATGTCCTAAGCCAGACCCGTGAGGCTGACCCACCGCCCACGGCGATCAGGTTATTGATCTGCGTGCCTGTTGCGGCAAGGGCATCAAGGTTGTCCTTCAGGGCGAAACTGACGCCTTCCAAAACCGCGCGGGTGCCTGCGGCTGTGTCCGTCTCGTTTTGCAGTCCGATCAGGGCGCCGCGAATGCGCGCATCGTTGTGGGGCGTCCGCTCCCCGCCGAGATAGGGCAGAAACAGCGCGCGTCCCGGTGCGGCAACGCCCTCCAGTGCACCGGTGAGCGCGGCGGGGGTCTGTCTCACCAGCCTGCCATACCATTCCAATGCGTCTGCGGCGGACAGGATAACCCCCATCTGGTGCCATGTGTCTGGCAGCGCGTGACAGAAGGTGTGCACTGCTGTGTCGGGGGCAGGAGCGTAGCGTTCCGTCGCCGCGAAGATCACGCCGGAGGTTCCCAGCGATAAGAAAGCCTGACCCGGTTTCGTCACGCCCACGCCGATTGCAGTGGCCGCGTTGTCCCCGCCGCCGCCTGCCACGGGAATACCTGCGGGCAAACCCCAGTTTGACGCAAGTTCCGGTCGCAAGGTCCCCGAAACCGCCGAGCCTTCGACAAGCGATGGCATATGGGCGCGCTCCAGTCCGGTGGCTGCCAGAAGATCGTCGGACCAGTCGCGTGCACCCACGTCGAGCCAGCTTGTACCCGCCGCATCTGACATCTCGGACACAGCCACACCTGTCAGCCAGAGCCGCAGGTAGTCCTTGGGCAGCAAGACCTTGTCCGTCGCGGCAAAGACATTAGTCTCGTTGTTCTTGACCCAAGCGAGCTTGGGGGCGGTAAAACCCGGGAATACGATGTTGCCGCTGACGTGCCTAAACTGAGGATCGGCATCCATTCGGGCAGCTTCCGCATGGCTGCGGGTGTCGTTCCACAGGATGCATGGGCGCAAGACGTCGCCCTTGGCGTCGATCAGCGTGGCCCCATGCATTTGGCCGGAAAGTCCGATGGCTTTGACCGCGGACATGTCAATCTGGCTGCCAAGCGCGGCCATCACGTCGCTGGTCGCGCTCAGCCATTCCGCAGGCGATTGCTCGGACCAGCCCGGATGTGGACGGGCGACGGTCAGGGGCGCGCGGGCCTCGGCCACAAGCTGTTGGGCGTCGTCAATGACCACTCCCTTGATGCCTGACGTGCCGAGATCCAGCCCAAGATACATCTAAGCGGCTTCCTTGGGGTTTTTGCCAAGGATGATCATGGACAGAATGTCATCCTCTGTTACATCTTCCACCCGCTCTGTGCCGACCAAAGCGCCGTTTTTCATCACGGACACCCGGTCGCAGAGATCCAGCATCTCGCGCGTATCGTGGGAGATCAGGAAAATACCCAGACCCTGCGCCTTCAACTCCTTGATCAGGTCGGCGACCATCTGAGTTTCGTGGACACCCAAAGCGGCGGTCGGCTCATCCATGATCAGGATCTTGGCGTTGAAATAGACCGCACGCGCGATGGCCACGGACTGCCGCTGCCCGCCGGACAGGGCCGACACGGGTTCGCCCAGTTTTTTGAAGTTGGGGTTGAGCCGGGCCATGATCTTCTTGGTCTCGGATTCCATCTTTGCTTCATCGACAAATCCGAAAGCCGTCGTAAGCTCGCGACCCAGAAAAAGGTTTGAGGCCGCATCGAGGTTATCGGCCAAGGCCAGCGTTTGATAGATTGTCTCGATATTGTAGCGGCGGGCGTCGCGGGGGCTGTTGATTTCAGCCTTTTCGCCGTCGATCCAAATTTCCCCACTGTCTTTCTGGTAGGCCCCGGACAGGATCTTGATGAGGGTAGACTTGCCCGCGCCGTTATGGCCCAGAAGGCCCACAACCTCGCCCGGCATCAGATTGATCGAAACATTATCCACGGCGCGTACGCCGCCGAACGAGATCGAGATATCCTTAAGATCTACGAGAGGAGTGGCCATTACTTCGCCCCCAGACGTTTACGGTAGATGATATCGACAAGAACGGCGACCACCAGAACGGTGCCCACGACGATGTTTTGCAGCGGTGCATCAACGCCCACCATCGCCATGCCCGATTGCAGGGATTGCATGATCAGCGCACCCAAAATAGCCCCGTGGATCGTTCCGATACCCCCTGACAGGGCGGTTCCGCCGATGACGGCTGCCGCGATCACGCGCAGTTCGTCCAGCGTGCCGATGTCGTTGGAATGATTGGTCAGCCGAGCCGAGGCCACAACTGCCGAGATGGCACAGAGTGCGCCCATCAAGGCGAATACCTTGACCGTCAGCAGGCGTGTGTTCACGCCGGACAGCTCTGCGGCGTCGGGGTTCCCGCCTGTGGCGAAGATGTAGCGCCCCAATCGGGTCTTCTTGGCAATCACGGTCATGCCGATGGCAATGGCAATCAAGAGCAGCACCGAGATGGGCAAGCCGTACGCGGCGGTAAAATCGTCAGGCAGTGTCTCACCTCGGGCTTCGAACAGACGCCGCAGGCGACCGCGCGGAATTTCGTAGGAGTTCAGGATCGCGATGAACCCCAGAACGGCGGTGGCGATTATGCCTGCATTCACAAGCTCGGCCCACATAGGTTTGACTGGGAAGTCATGGGCAATCTTGTTGCGACGCGCACTGAAGAGCGCCCAGATCGCAGCAACCACCGCGAGGATCCCTATGATCCAGCTCCATGTTGTGCCGAGGGTGCCGTTGATACCGCCAAACTGCATGAAGGTTGGGTCGAGCGGACCAATGGTCTGGCCGTTCGTAAGATACCAGCCCACATTCCGCCAGATCAGCAGGCCGCCCAGCGTTACGATAAAGGCAGGGATTGCCAGATAGCCGACCATCCAGCCCTGAAAGGCGCCGATCAGCGCGCCTGCGGACATGCCGACGGCAATTGCGATCCACGGGATGGCGGGGTGGCCCAGCGGCAAGCCCACCAATTGTGGCAGATAGGCCGTCTGCGTCATCGCCATAATTGCAGAGCAGGTGGCCAGCAGCGCCCCGCAGGCCAGATCGATGTGGCGGGTGACGATGATGAACACCATCCCGGTGGCCATGATTGCCACGGAAACGGTCTGGATCGTCAGGTTGAAGATGTTGCGCGGCGTCAGGAAGCGCCCGTCTGTCAGGACGTTGAAGACCAAACAGACAACGATGAATGCGCCGACCATGCCCAGAAGGCGGGTGTCGATCTCAAGCGCCTGCAGCGCGGATCGTTTGGGCGCAGGTGTGGATTGGGTTGCATCTGACATGGGCGTCGGGCTCCGGAATGCGGGGATCACGCGGTCCAATCATAGCGGACCTGCGGGGCGCAGACGGGCTGCGCACGAGAGAGCAAGGTGCGCGCCCCGACCACAGCGGGCCGGGACGCATGTCACTTAGTTACAAGGGGCAGGGCCGCCCGTAACGCCTTGGCACAGTTTGTCCTGATCAATCCAGCCAGCGTCTGTGACGACTGTCAGGTTGTCTTTGGTGACTGGTACCGGGGCAAGGAAGACGGCTGTCATGTCTGTGCCGCCAGGGGATGTCCAGCTTTGCGCATTCTCGATATCAGCCATCGCTGTGCCACCGGACAGGGCAACTGCGATCTCAGCGGCCGCTTTCCCCAGCTCGCGTGCGTCTTTCCACACGGATACGGTCTGCGTACCCTTGGCAACGCGGTTCAGCGCGGCGTGATCGCCGTCCTGTCCGGATACGGGCGTGCCTTCCATGCCTTGCGCAGTCAACGCAGCAACTGCGCCACCAGCGGTCCCGTCATTGGAGGCGACAACGGCATCTACATTGTTGTCTTGCGCGGTCAGGATCTGCTCCATGTTGCGCTGTGCATTCGCTGGCAACCAGCCATCGGTGTAAGCTTCGCCCACGATGGTGATGTCACCTGCATCGATCGCGGCTTGCAGAACCTCTTGCTGACCGCCACGCAGGAAATCGGCGTTGGGGTCAGTTGGCGAGCCTTTGATCATGACGTAGTTGCCGGTCGGCTGTGCTTCGAGGACAGCGCGGGCCTGCATCCGACCGACTTCGACGTTGTCGAATGTCAGGTAGAAGGCGCGGGGGTCTTCGATCAGGCGGTCATAACCTACAACAGGAATACCTTCGTCAGCGGCAGCCGTAACGGCCGGGCCGATGGCTTGTGCGTCCTGAGCCAGAATGATCAGCGCGTCTACGCCTTGGGCGATCAGGCTCTCAACGTCGGACAATTGCTTGGCCGAGGATGACTGTGCATCGGCGGACACATATGTGGCTCCGGCGGCGTCCAGTGCAGCCTTGATGGCGGCTTCGTCTGTCTTCCAGCGCTCTTCTTGGAAATTCGACCAGCTTACGCCGACGGTCGGTGCGTGGCCGTCAGCCATCGCAAAAGTAGTAAAACCCGCGACGGCAATCGCGGCTGCGGTCAATGCTTTACGCATGAGATCCTCCCAGTTTATTGCGGCCCACTTTGGTGTGACCACCGCAAGCGCGACTCGCGGCGAACTCACCATTGCATATTTATTTCAGCTGTCAAAATTAAATTGACGTAGCGTATCGTTTCGGCGACGGTTGAACTGCGCTCTGATGGCGAATTTCGCCGAATTCCGAGGTGGGACCCTTCAAATGGCGGTAAATTAGTTTTGGGAATGAAAGAAAAGCTGCAGCGCAGCATTTCCGCGAGCAATGCACCGGAACCGGCGGGATGTGGTCCCACGTTGCCTGTCCACGCGAACATGAAACCTCTGCGCCAGCAGGTTTTCGAAAGCGTCCGCGCAGCGGGGCAGATTTCACGCATTGATGTCGCCAAGAACCTTGGGGTCAGCCCGGGATCTGTCACGCAGATGACCGCCGAGCTGATCTCGATGGGCTTGGTGGAAGAGGTCGAGACGCCGTCCCAGCACTTGCGCGGAAGGCCGCCCGTTGCCCTCAGTGTAAAGGTCGGTGCGGGCTATGTCGTAGGCCTCAAACTCGGGGATTTTTCACATTCTGCGGTGATCGTCGATTTCGCCGGCATGCAAATTGCCGAGCTCGATTGCCCCAGTGCCGCGCGAAAGATGGAGGCCGATGCCCTGATCGACGAGGCCGAAGCGTTGTGGCGGGCGATCCTCGACAAATCAGCGGTTCTTCCGAAGCAGGTCGCCGCCGTCGGGTTGGGCCTTGCCGGTATGGTGGATCATGACGCAGGCACAGTGCCGTGGTCGCCGCTTTTGCGGGAACGCGGTGTCGATCTGCGTGCGCTTGCCAGTGCGCGGCTTGGTGTGCCGGTTCATATCGACAATGACGCCAACATGTTGACCCTGGCCGAACTTTGGTTCGGGGCAGGGCGTGGAAAAAGCGCATTTGCCGTTGTGACCATCGAATACGGTGTGGGCATGGGGCTGGTGCTTGACAACCGTCTCTACCGGGGCGCGTTGGGCTTGGGGATGGAACTGGGTCACACCAAGGTTCAATTGGATGGCGCGTTGTGTCGGTGCGGAAACCGCGGATGCCTTGAGGCGTATGTCGCCGATTATGCTCTTGTGCGTGAGGCTCGCGTGGCGCTCGACATGCCGCCGGACAAGGCGGGCCATGTGGGCGCGTTGCTCGAAACGCTGTACGATCAGGCCAAAGCGGGCAATGAGCAGGCCCGAACGATCTTTCGCCGGGCGGGGCGCTACCTATCGCTGGGATTGTCAAATGTCGTTCACCTCTTTGATCCCGAACTGATTATCCTGTCGGGCGAGCGTATGCGGTACGACTACCTCTATGCAGAGGACGTTCTGGCCGAGATGAAAAGCCTCACGCTCGACAACGGGCGTGTGGCCCCGCAGATTGATATCCATGTCTGGGGCGGGTACGTCTGGGCGCGGGGCGGGGCAGCGCTTGCGCTGTCCGCTGTGACGGACACGATGTTCGGGGAGGCGGCGGAGGCATGATATGCTTGACGCTGCTTCTGTGGTGCAGTCCGGCCTTCGCTGATCCGGCCTTCATCCCCAGTCCACTGCCCGCAGATCACGTCTACGCTGGTGGGTGGGAGCATTTCGTGGGCGGTGGCGTTGCCATTCTTGACTGCGATCAGAACGGGTTTCCCGATTTCGTTGTGGCGGGGGGCGAAAACCCCATGCGTTTGTTTCGCAACAGGACGACTTCCGCCGGGGCCGATCTGGCGGTCGAGATCGGCGACTTTCCCAAGCTGACAGGTGTGACCGGGTCCTATCCGCTCGATATCGATAATGATGGTTGGCAGGATCTCGTCGTTCTGCGCGTCGGCGCGAATGTTTTGCTGAAGGGCGGACCGGGGTGCAGGTTCGAAGACCGCACCCAGCAATGGGGCTTTGAGGGCGGTGACGCATGGTCTACGGCATTCTCCGCCACGTGGGAGGCGGGTAGGGACCGCCCGACCTTGGCCATTGGCAACTACGTTAACCGCAGTGACCCGGACGGTCCATTCGAAGCCTGTGACGAGAACGAACTACATCGCCCGGTGGAAGGTGCCTTTGAAAAGCAGGTTCTGGCGCCGGGGTTCTGTGCGTTGTCGATGCTATTTTCTGACTGGGACCGCAGCGGGGTCGCGGATCTCAGGATCTCCAACGACCGGCATTACTACGTACGCGGCGGGTCTGAACAGATGTGGGCGATGCCCAATCTGACCCTGAGAAATGGCGCAGGATGGGAGCCCATCAGTATCTGGGGTATGGGGATTGCCAGTCAGGATCTAACGGGCGATGGGCGCCCCGAGGTGATGCTGACCTCCATGGGGGATCAGTTGCTGCAATTTGCAACACCTGAGGGCTACCAGACAGCCCCGTTTGAGATCGGCACTTTCGCGCAGCGTCCCTACATTGGCGACGATGGCAGGCCGTCCACGGGCTGGCACGCGGAATTTGGCGATGTGAACAATGACGGTCTGGTGGATCTCTTCATCGCGAAAGGCAATGTGGATCAGATGCCGGGCAATGCCATGGCCGATCCCAACAACCTGTTGATGCAGGACACATCGGGAAGGTTTTTCGAACGGGGTGGCGTGGCCGGGATTGCAAGCGTGGCCCGCAGTCGTGGTGCAGGATTGACCGATTTCAATTTGGATGGACGGCTTGATCTGGTGGTTGTGAACCGACGTGCCCCGCTGGAGTTGTATCAGAACGTGACACCTGACACGGGGAATTGGATTGCGGTTCTGCCTCAACAGTCAGGTCCCAATCGGCATGCAATCGGTGCGTGGGTCGAAGTTCGCGCGGGGCGGAAAAGCTGGACGAAAGAAATCACTGCAGGCGGTGGCCATGTCAGCGGGGCATCCGGTCCGATCCACTTTGGTCTTGGGAATGCCGAATCCGCCGAGTTCCGCATTCTCTGGCCGGATGGCGCCGCGTCGCCGTGGCAGAAAACGGATGCGAACCAGGCGATACAGGTGGCGCGCTAACGATCAATAGGAAGGCCGCTCGGCACCCGGTCGGGCAGGCCAAGGCGCCCGCCGAGGGCGGTTTTGTCCTCAAGCGTGGTGAGAAACGCGATCAGGTCGGCGATGGCTGCGTCCGACAACTCGGCATCAAAGGCAACACGCCGTTCTGCGATATCCCGAAGCGCTGTCGGATCATCTAGAATGCGCCAGTCCGACACCGCCAACTCTGGTAGTATTGCGTTCTCACGGTCGTAGGGCTGGCTTGAGGTATGGGCGCGCAGGAACACTGAAAGGTCGCTGTAGGATCCCGTATGACCGTAGGGTGCCGTTCTTGTCACATTGCGTAAGGACGGCGTGCGAAACGCGTATTTATCAATATCTTGCCCGGTTACCCTCATGCGCCCCACATCGTTTGCATGGTCTTCGAAGCGCGCTGCCTTGCCGGGGCCGAATTGCGGTTCGCCCATGACGTGAAAGTCGTGGTCCGTATGAAACACTCCACTGTGGCAGGTAGCGCATTTGGCCTCGCCGTAAAAGAGCTCTGCGCCGCGGATCGCTGCTCCGTCAAGGGTCGCTTCGCCCCGCAGAACCTGATCGAACAGGCTGTCATCGGACCGCCATTCATAGGACACAAAGGCAGCGATTGCGTTGGAAATGTCGGTGAACGCGATCGGTGCCCCCGCCGCGATATGTGGATAGACCGCCTCAAAAGCGCTGACATAGTCCGGCAGGTCCGAGACGCGGCGCGACAGCACATCCCATGCCCCACCGGGGCCGGTGATCCGCCCGGTTCTGACCGCTTTCGATACATCATTTTCGCTGTAGTGCCCCGCCATCTCGTCGGGACTGAGGACCGGAAACATAGTTTGGGCTGACAGGATCGACGCGAAGCCTTCGGTCATGTCATCCCCCAAGGGCGTGCGGAGCGTGCCGTCTTGGTCCTCGATCCGCCCGTCATGGAAGAGCACCGTAAATTCTTGAGCACCAAGATTGAATAACGCTTGCGCATGGCGGGGGATGCGCTGTTCGGGCATATTCTCAGGGTCCGCCCGGCGGTCAGGGCCAAGGCCGATGCCGCCTTCACCAAGGGACAGCGACACCCCGTCACCCGTGGAAAACTTTGGATGGTGGCACGTTCCGCACGAGATGTTGCGGTTGCCCGACAGGATGGGATCGTAGAACAGCAACTGCCCCAATCTGGCCTCGTCCAGGCGCACAGGCGCGTAGTCCGCATCAGTCACGGGGGCGGGTAGATCGATCGCATGCGCTATGCTTGCAGACGTGATGGCCAAGGCTGTCAAAACGTATTTCATGGGCGCAGAGTAGCGCCAGTCCGCTAAGACGCAAGACCCGCAGATTGCGTAAGGCTATGTTTCTACCGAATTGATATCCCTCAGAAATTTTGGAATTTTGTCCTTAAACTTGAAAAAGCCTGCGGTTGCATTTGGCCATGCGCGCCGATCATAGGAACGTTGGGGGCGTTTCAGTGCAATCCCGACATCCTTCAGTTTGGATTCTAGCACATCCAGCGCCTCTGCCGCAGGGCCAACGGGCGCATAAGGCGTGACGAGATGCGTCAGATCATGTTCAACAGCCCAGTCAACAATTCCCGCGGTGTCTTCTGGCGTGAAGGGTGTCTCGCGAATATCAGCCAGACGATCCTGCAGGCGCTCAAGTGTCGACGTGATGGCACCCTCCGTGAAGGACAGCACGGGGTCGGCAACGGCAAGTTGAGATCGCGCGCTGGCACATGTCATCGCGGCCATCACCAAGGGGGAGAAGCCATCGTCGAAAAGAAATTCCGGCGCAAGATCATCCTCGGTCAAAAGCAATCCGGACCGGGCGTTTTTGTCCCAATCGTCTCCACCCGGCAGATCGGTCCGATCCGGGTTGGGCATGCCGTCTACTGGGGGCGCATGGGCTGCAAGATCGGAGGGATCCGGTCGGAACCGACCTTCCGTGAATTTCGCGATATTCGAGTGCCGGGCGAGATAGGTCTTGCCGGGTGTCTGCAGGCCCGCCACCCACCGCCAGCCCAGGGTGTTTGAGGCAGGGTCGCCGTCCAAGAGGTGACGGAGGAAAAAATCGGCCCCGAGCTCCCACGGGAGCCGCAGGGTGAAAATCCAGATAGACGCAAACCACATACGCGCGTGATTGTGAATATACCCTTTAGATACAAGCTCTTGCGCCCAATGGTTGAAGCACTCTATTTCTGTTTCCCCACGGCAGGCGGCCTCGAACTCCGACCGCAATCCGGACTCGGTCTGGACCCTGTTCCAAGCCTGATTGACACCCGCACGGTAGGTCGTCCACACACTGGGGCGCATCTCCAGCCAGCCCTTCCAATAGGTCCGCCAATAGACCTCCTGAATGAATTTTTGAGCTGCATCCGGCGTATGTTCAGACAGCACATGGCCGAGCACCTCGTCTTCGGTGATCAACCGATGGCGCAGATATGGCGACAACATCGAGACATGCGGGTGGCCGGGAATATCTGCGTTGCGGTTCGCTGCATAGGCGCGTCCTGCCTTGGGCGCAAAATCATTCAGCCGAGACAGGCCAGCGGCGCGGGTGGGATCAAACAGCATCAAGGTCATCCTTATCGGGGGGTTGACGGTATGGCCCCGACGCCCAACTTCAAGGGCTGACCCGGGATGCGCTTGCACCCGTTTTTTTCCAACACTAACCTGATGTTCACATTTCAGCGCTACGCACCGCTACAATCCGAAAAGGCAGGCTACATGAACGACCCCGTCGAAACTTATATGAACCTTGTGCCGATGGTGGTCGAACAGACCAGCCGCGGCGAACGCGCCTACGACATTTTCTCCCGCCTCTTGAAAGAGCGGATCATTTTCATCAACGGCCCGATCCACGACGGCATGTCTCACCTGATTGTGGCACAGCTTTTGCACCTTGAGGCGGAAAACCCGTCGAAAGAGATCAGCATTTACATCAACTCACCCGGCGGCGTGGTGACGAGCGGTCTGTCGATTTACGACACCATGCAGTACATCAAGCCCAAGGTATCGACGCTTTGCATTGGGCAGGCGGCGTCGATGGGGTCAGTTCTTCTGGCTGGTGGTGAGCCTGGTATGCGCTTCTCACTGCCCAACAGCCGCATCATGGTCCACCAGCCCTCCGGTGGATATCAGGGGCAAGCCTCCGATATCATGATCCATGCGGCTGAGACGCAAAAGCTGAAAGACAGGCTCTACGACATCTACGTCAAACACACAGGGCAGACCAAAAAGTCGGTCGAGAAGGCCTTGGATCGTGACAACTTCATGTCTCCGGAAGAGGCAAAGGAATGGGGTCACATTGACGAGATCGTGGAAAGCCGCCCAAAGGGTGATGATGCTTAATATTTAGGCATTCTAAGGCTTTGTGTGGCAGGTGGCTGACTTAGCGACCCCCTGCCACATAAGACTATTTTGGCGTTGTGCCTCTTGCGGGGCTGGCCTAACCTACACGGAAAGTGCGGCAGAAGTCGCGGGGCGGTAGCTGATGACAGGAAGCCACCGCTGAAGGATTTGAAAAAGGGCGTGTGATGGCAAGCAATTCCGGCGACAGTAAAAATACCTTGTATTGCTCGTTCTGCGGCAAGTCTCAGCATGAAGTGCGGAAGCTTATTGCTGGCCCGACCGTTTTCATCTGTGACGAATGCGTCGAGCTTTGCATGGACATCATTCGCGAGGAAACCAAGACGGCTGGCCTGAAAGCTGCCGACGGTGTTCCGACCCCGCAGGAGATTTGCGAGGTCCTGGACGATTACGTGATCGGGCAGGCCCATGCCAAGCGGGTGCTGTCCGTTGCCGTGCACAACCACTATAAGCGGCTCAACCACGCGTCCAAGTCCGGTGATATTGAGCTGGCGAAATCCAATATCATGCTGATCGGTCCGACCGGCTGTGGTAAAACGCTTCTGGCTCAGACGCTCGCACGCATTCTGGATGTGCCATTTACGATGGCTGATGCCACGACGCTGACTGAAGCGGGTTATGTGGGCGAGGATGTCGAGAATATCATTCTCAAGCTGCTTCAGGCATCCGAGTACAACGTTGAGCGCGCGCAGCGCGGCATCGTGTACATCGACGAGGTCGACAAGATCACACGCAAGTCCGACAATCCGTCCATCACGCGGGACGTATCGGGTGAGGGCGTTCAGCAGGCACTGCTGAAAATTATGGAAGGTACGGTGGCCTCCGTTCCCCCGCAAGGTGGTCGCAAACATCCGCAGCAGGAATTCCTGCAGGTGGACACGACAAATATTCTCTTCATCTGCGGCGGTGCATTCGCCGGTCTGGACAAGATCATTGCGCAACGTGGCAAGGGGTCCGCGATGGGCTTTGGCGCCGATGTACGCGACGAAAATGACAAGGGTGTCGGTGATCTCTTCAAGGAACTTGAGCCGGAAGATCTGTTGAAATTCGGTCTTATCCCGGAATTTGTCGGTCGTTTGCCGGTGATTGCGACGCTTGAGGATCTGGACGAGGACGCGCTGGTGACGATCCTCACCAAGCCGAAGAACGCGTTGGTCAAGCAATATCAGCGGCTGTTTGAACTAGAAGACGCCAAGCTGACATTCACCGACGACGCACTCGCGGCCATTGCGAAACGGGCGATCGAGCGGAAAACAGGTGCACGTGGACTTCGGTCTATCCTTGAAGACATTTTGTTGGATACGATGTTCGATCTTCCAGCACTTGAAAATGTCGACGAAGTTGTTGTGAACGTGGAAGCTGTGAGCCGTGAGGCAAAGCCGCTTATGATCTACGCCGAAGCAAAGGGCGCAGGCGCGTCGGCCAGCTAACGCCTGCCGAGCCTCCTTGCGACTGGACCTTGTGCAGTCGCTGAGGCATAGAGCACAAAACAACACCGGGGGACACCGATGGGCATCCTGAATTCCTTGCTGCGCGCCGTCACATGGTGGAACGGCCAGACGCTGAACACGCAGTTGTTTACGTGGCGCAGGGGTGTGAAGGTTGGCGAAGATGACGCTGGCAACATATTCTACACCAACAAGGATGAGACTCGCCGTTGGGTGATTTATAATGGCGAGGCTGAAGCGTCCCGCGTGAGCCCGGATTGGCATGGATGGTTGCATCACACATGGGACGAGCCGCCTACGAAAAAACCGTTGCCCCGGAAAACCTGGGAAAAACCGCACCAAGAAAATCTGACAGGCACACCGCAGGCTTATGCGCCCGCAGGCTCCATCCGCCGCGCCGACCCTGAGCCACGGGCGGATTACGAAGCCTGGTCCCCCGAATAACCGATCTGAGAGATCACCATGCGCGAAAATGTAACCGAAATTCTGACTGGCACAGGCGTTCTGGCCATTGCTGTGGCATTCGCTGTTTACGCAATGGGGTTTGCAAACCTCAGCACGGGCGGGGGCAGTTACCCATTGACCGCCAGTTTTAGGTCCATCGAAGGCGTGAGCGTTGGCACCGATGTTCGGATGGCGGGCGTTAAGGTCGGCAGCGTGACCAATCTTGAACTCGACCCGGCAACGTTCCGCGCGGTTGCTGAATTCTCAATGCAGGATGACATCGAAATCCCAGACGACAGTGCAATTGCGATCAGTTCCGAAGGCCTGTTGGGTGGCAATTTCGTCGAGGTGATCCCCGGCGGCTCACCTTTCAACCTCGAAGCCGGTGGAGAGATCGAGGACACGCAAAGCTCGGTCAGCCTGATCACGTTGCTTCTGAGATTTGTCACAGGATCGGATGACGGGGAATGATCCGCGCTGCCTTTACTGCAGCGCTTCTTCTCACTCAAAGCGCTGCCGGGCAGGTCATCGAGGGTGACACCTCGCCCGAGACCATTCAGGGCGACAATTCGACGTTTCGTATTGGACCGGCACGCGGTGTGAACAACCCGCGTCTTGGTCGTTCGGTCAGTCGGGAGGTTCAGGAGTCCGTGTCTTCTGCACCCGTCGCGCTGTTACGCGGGCTCGATAAAATGTCCGGCGAAAGCAGCGATCTGCAATTGGTCTCACAGGAACCGCAACGGTTTGGAACTCTGACGCTTGAGATGGGCGAATGCCGCTATCCTATCGGCAATCCAAACGGTGACGCTTATGTTCAGATGCGTATCTACGCCCGTGACGTTCAGGAACCGGTGTTCGATGGATGGATGGTTGCGTCGAGCCCGGCGTTGATGGCGCTGGATCACCCTCGCTATGACGTCTGGGCTATTCGTTGCAAACTTGATGAGCAGACACCGCTTGTGGCTGACGAAGAAAGTTCCCGTCGGCCTGTAATGCGGCCTTGAGCTTTTTGCGGTATGCGTCCCGGCTGACCTCTATGCCCCCCAAAGACGCAAGATGGCTTGTCAGAAATTGCATGTCGAACAGCTGAAAACCACCAAACCGCAGGCGAGACACCAAGTAAGCAAGCGCGATTTTTGACGCATCGCGACGTCTTGAAAACATGCTTTCGCCGAAAAACGCGGCTCTGAGACAAACACCATACACCCCACCCACCAGATCTTCCTTGTCCCAAACCTCTATGCAATGGGCATGGCCCGCGCGGAACAAATCCATGTAGATCGCGAAGATGGTGTCATTGATCCATGTTTCCGAGCGATCAGCGCACCCCTCCACCACACCAACGAAGTTCGTGTCGATCTTGATCTGGTAGGGCTCGCGTTGCAGCGTCTTACGCAAGGACCGCGAGATATGAAAACCATCCAGCGGGAGAATGCCGCGCTGCTCAGGCTCCAGCCAATAGATATCGTCGTCATCGCGGCTTTCGGCCATGGGGAAAATGCCCCGGGCATAGGCATTAAGGACAAGCGATGGGGTCAGGTCATACGACATAAAAGAGATTTGGGCAGCGCGCCTGAAAAATTGGATCAAGACATCAAAGACGAAGCGTATCTAGTTCTGCGCGTCCAGCCAATGCTCCAGCCAATGAATGTTGTAATCGCCCGTCTGAACAGCCTTTTCAGCAAGCAGTGCCGCAAAAAGGGGTGTCGTCGTGTCGATGCCGTCTACGATCAACTCCCCCAGGGCACGGTCAAGGCGAGCGAGGGCAGCCGGACGATCCGGGCCGTGCACGATCAGCTTCGCGATCAAACTGTCGTAATAGGGGGGGATGCTGTAGCCATCATACAGCGCGGAATCCATTCGGACACCCAGCCCGCCGGGCGCGTGGTACTGCGTGATTTTGCCGGGGCAGGGTCGAAAGTCTGGCAGCTTCTCCGCATTGATCCGGACTTCGATGGCGTGGCCGTTGACCTGCAAATCCTCCTGCCGAAACGACATTTCGTAGCCCGCAGCCACCCGGATTTGCTCACGGACCAGATCGACCCCGAACACGGCTTCCGTCACCGGATGTTCCACTTGAAGACGGGTGTTCATCTCGATGAAGTAGAACTCCCCGTTTTCATAGAGAAATTCAATCGTGCCCGCACCCGCGTAATTGATGGAGGCCACTGCATCGGAACAGACCTTGCCGATCTGCGCGCGGGTTTCGGCGTCAATGGTGGGGCCGGGGGCCTCTTCAAACACTTTCTGGTGGCGGCGCTGCAAGGAACAGTCCCGCTCTCCCAAATGAACGGCATTGCCTTTGCCGTCACCAAAGACCTGAATCTCGATATGGCGCGGCGTGCCGAGATATTTTTCGATATAGACTTCGTCATTCCCGAAGACGGATTTTCCTTCGGATCGCGCTGTGCGGAAGGCGTCTGCCATCTCGTCCCGGGATTTGGCCAGCTTCATACCGCGTCCGCCGCCGCCTGCCGTGGCCTTGATGATCACTGGATAGCCGATGGCGTCACCCACCTCGTAGGCCGCGTCAAGATCGGGCACCCCCCCGTCAGAGCCGGGCACGCACGGGACGTCCAGCTTCTTCATGGTTTCCTTGGCAGTGATCTTGTCGCCCATGACGCGAATATGCTCGGCGGTCGGGCCGATGAATTTCAGATCATGATCCTCGACGATCTGAACAAAATTGGCGTTTTCCGACAGAAAGCCATAGCCCGGGTGGATTGCCTCCGCGCCCGTGATTTCACAGGCAGAGATGATCGCGGGCATCGACAGATAGCTGTCAGTTCCGGGCGGTGGTCCAATGCAGACCGCTTCATCCGCCATGCGCACATGCATCGCATCGGCATCCGCTGTGGAGTGTACGGCAACGCTTGCAATGCCCATTTCCCGCGCAGCACGGATCACCCGCAGCGCGATTTCCCCCCGGTTGGCAACGAGTATCTTTTTAAACATGGGCTTATTCGATGATCATCAAAGGTGCGCCGAATTCGACCGGTGAGCCGTCTTCGACAAGGATGCGCTTCACGGTGCCGCCATGGGGGGCGGGGATGTGGTTCATCGTTTTCATCGCTTCGATGATCATGATCGTCTGACCTTCGGAAACCTTGTCGCCTACGGTCGCAAAGGACGGCGCGCCGGGTTCCGCCTGCAGATAGCAGGTACCAACCATCGGCGACGTCACTGCGCCCGGCAGTTGCGATGGATCGCTTGGCGCTTCGGCAGGGGTGGACGGCGCCGGCGCCACAGGTGACGCAGCAGGTGCGGGCTGAGGTGCCGCCGCTTGTGGTGCTGGCGCGCTTGAAACCATCAGCGCTGTTTGGCGTGACACGCGGACAGTCAGGCTGTCGTCCTCTGCGTAGTCACGTTTAACTTCCAGTTCCGTCAGATCGTTGTCGCGCAGCAGCTCGGCCAATGCCTGCACGAAAGCAACATCACCCGCATGGGAGTTCTTTGCCATTAGTGAAGTCCTCACCCCGTTTGTCGACTTAAGTCGGAGATTTTTCTTTGGCCGCTTATAGGTCAAGGGAGAGGGGGTGAAAAGCGGGGAATTGCGTGCGGAGGCTGCAACGTGCAGCCCCGCATGGGACATCTCCGCTTTTCTAGTGCGCCATCAGAACGGGCTTCCCGGTGGGATCTCGTCCGGAATGCGGTCACGTACTGGAACCACGATGTCCAGATCATCGCCCAAAGCCTCTTTCGGCTGCAATGCGGTGATCCCGTCCAACACCTGATTGAGCGCTTGGCTTTCGCGGTAGTTTTCAGCCTGCGCGCGGGCCTGGGACAGTTCACTGTCCGCTTCGCTCTGGATGCTGGCTTTCAGATCTTCCAGGGCGACATCCGCTTTGAATGCCGCGACACGGCGATCGGTTTCGGTCAGATTTGCCTCGACCCGGCTTTGTGCGGTTGCATTGGACAGATTGTCGACAGAGGGCGATGTTGTGGTGTTGGACCCTGCTGTTGTGCCGGTATCACCCGATGTCTGGCCTGACGTACCACCGGATGTTTCGGTGGTGCCGGCACCTGTCGTTGATCCTGTACCGCCGGTCGAACCTGTTTCGGACGTGTTGTCACCACTGCCTGTGGTGTTGCCGCCCGTCCCATTTCCGTTGCCGGCGCCATTGGCATTTCCGTTGCCGTTGTTGCCAGCACCGTCAGAGCCACCAGTTTCGGGTGTTCCACCGGTATTACCGGTGCCTTGATCGGTCCCGCCGGTCGTACCTGACCCGCCGGACGTATCTGGGGGCGGTTGGGTCGTTCCACCGCCACCAAGTATTCCACCTATTAAAGACATCCCAGACTCCTTCTTTCAATTTAGGAGCCCCCACCTGCGTTGATCAGTGCGCTAAAGGCCTTAACGCTGGCTTAAAGCATACGCCCCTGTTCCAGCGGTTTTGTCTCAAATTGAAGGAAGTTTGGTGTGCGCGGGCAGGTGGACATCTCGCGCCCACCCGCCCCGCGGCGGGCGCTCAGGCCCTATTCATTCTGTTATTGATGAGGTCGTCGACGACGTCTGGGTCAGCGAGCGTTGATGTGTCTCCGAGTGCTTTGTAGTCGTTTTCGGCGACTTTGCGCAGGATGCGGCGCATGATTTTGCCGGA
>NZ_BLJE01000004.1 GCF_009811795.1 Litoreibacter roseus
CAACGACAATCCAAACAGGTGGTGGAACAACGATCGCGGTTTGCCGGATCGTGTTGAGTGATCCATCTAGATGTCCCGAAAGGGGAAACTGGAGCACGTGCAGCGAACTCATGCTTTGTCCCGCACAGCAGTCCTAAAGCGATCTTTTGATTTGTTGCTTGTAGTGAATGTCCGGTAAGTGGGCTGCGACTGCAGCATTTCGAGCTCGTGGTGAACGGCAGGTGTGGATGGCTCCTGCATTGCAAGAGTTTTTTGCGAGATTGCGATGGTCTGTCAGTACAGTCGTGTGTCCGGCCTGTTTGCGTGGCGGTCTGCCACTGGCCCTGATGAGTTCCGCAGGAGATGTTCCAATCGGCTAAGCGGACTTGAGAGGTCCATGCCGTTCGTCGGAGTGTCATGGCCTTTGGTTGACTTCATTTCGCATCATCACATCAAGCGTCTTGCATCTATTGGCAGGAGTGTCGGGTCAAGCGACTGGCCGCCGGTATTCCTCTCTTTTGCTGAGCATGGCCCAAATGATCCGGGCGGATTTATTGGCCATGGCGACGGTTGCAAGCCGGAGCGGTTTCTCTGCAAGCATCTTGGCGGTCCAGATGTCCGCTTTTTCCGGTTTGTTCTTCGCCATTAATGCACTGGACGTCATGCCGATTATCAGCAGCTTCCGGATGTATCGATCGCCCTTCTTGTTGATCTTACCCAGTCTTTCCTTACCGCCACTCGACTTGTTCAGAGGCGTCAGGCCCAACCACGCAGCGAGATCACGACCAGTTTTGAATTGGTGAGCATCGCCGATTGCCGCAACCACTGCCGATGCTGTGATCGGATCAATGCCCGGCATGCGCATAAAACGCCGTGCATCTGTATCCAGCTAGGCATGTTGCTCGATCAGCTTGGTCAGTCCATCAATCCTGGCATGTTCAGTTGATCCCCTGTTCCATGTTTGTGGGCAAATGTTGCTACGGCTTCGATGCCCGTGGGCAGGATGTGTCCAAGCTCTCGAAGAATACTACGGATTATGTTCACGATCTGTGTGCGTTGCCGAACGACCAAATCCCGCGCAAGGTGAATAGCCAAACTGGCCTGTTGATCCTTTGATTCGATCTCAACGAAACGCATTGTCGGGCGTCGAACGGCTTCGCAGATCGCTTCTGCGTCAGCGGCGTCTGTCTTGCCACGCTTCACATACGGCTTCACATATACCGCTGGCATAAGCCGCACATCGTGGCCAAGCTCGCGCAATTGACGGCCCCAATGATGAGCATATCCGCAAGCCTCCATACCGACGACGCAGCGCGGCAGGGTTTCAAAGAATGCCAATAGCTTCGCGCGCTTTATCTTCTTGTTGAAAACCTTCCGACCGGTCTCTGAAATCCCGTGAACTTGAAAAACGTCCTTGGCCAAATCCAGACCTACAGTCTTTACTGTCATTGGGTGGCTCCTTTCCTAGAAGTCGATGACAACTGCGCTTTTGCACACTCGACGCCGGTGGAGCAGGAGCCATCCACCTCATCCGCAAATGGCCGCCCTTTCCAGCGACCCTAATGTCCAGATTTCAATCGCTTCTGCGATTGCTAACGCATCCTCTAGCTAGACCCCAAGGTATCATGCTGTGTTGACCATTTTTGTATGACCGAGCAGAAGTTGAACAGCGCGAAGGTTAACTGTCTTTTTGTAAATCTGGGTGACGTTCGTTCGCCGCGTCGAATGGGCTCCATAGGCACTTGCCTCAAGTCCAATCGACGTCACCCATTCCCGGACAATCCGCGCGTACTGACTTGTTGAGATGTGCAGGCGCTCGTGAAAGCGTCCTGGCCATAGGTACTCTGAGCCAACCAGCAGTTCATCTTCCATCCATTCCCAATTGAGGCGCGCGTGCCCTCGGAAATCTCGAAGCGCACCGGTTTCTGGGTTTTACTTTGAAGAACGGAAGCGCGTTTCTTGATTTGACCTGACGCCATCACGTCGACGACTTTCATCTTCACCAGATCACAGCCTCTAAGCTTGCTATCGATCGCCATGTTAAAGAGTGCGAGGTCACGATGGTTCTCCGCCAATTCGAGTCGGACGCGGATCGCCCAGACGTGTTTTGGCTTCAGTGGGCGTTTCTGACCGACGATGCATCCTTTGTTCCAAGCCGGCCGAAGTGCGGGAATGGCAGGTAGGTTTGGTGTAGATTCCATGACTGATCCTCCGATCCGCCATGCTCGCCCAAAACGACAACCCAGTGTTGTCGTGGTAATCTACAATGCGCTTCGCCAGTTCTCTCGCGTATCGGATTTCACTACGACAATATCGGAAAGGCAGGGCAGGCAGTGAAGACACTTGCCAGCGCGCGTTCAGCTTCCGCAATAACTACAGGAGCTGGGATGCACATCCGTAATTTTCGTTTCGCGCAGCCTTTCCACAAGGCTTTCTTCGATGTCATCAAGGACTTCCGCAACGCGTGATTGTAGGCCAGTTTCGACGCTACAATGCGACGGTTCTGCGTCGCCACCGCTTCCTGCGACAAGCCTCTCGTCCAAAGCCAGATAAACGTCCGCAAGTGTGATGCTGTCGGCATCCTTGGCCAGCTGCCACCCACCCGCATGCCCTTTTTCCGAACTCAGAAGACCCGCTTCACGGAGCTTCCCAAGCACACGCCGAACAACGACTGGGTTAGTCCCCGCATGATCGGCGATGTCTGCCGATGTGCGCACTCGGCCTGGCTCACCTGCCATGTGGCTGAGAGTGTGCAGGGCGAGAGACAGACGGCTGTTTCGCTTCATAGGCTGCGTTCCTTAATTCTGCCAGTATATGTAACAATGGATGTTGCATTCGTCTAGTAACTGAGTAAGTTGCGTGATTGTTGCCTTTCTTGCAGGAGATCAGACATGTCAGACACGCGCCTCCCCGTCACCGTCCTTTCAGGTTTCCTTGGCGCTGGAAAGACGACGCTTCTCAATCGCGTTCTGAACAACCGTGAGGGCCGCCGGGTTGCGGTCATCGTCAACGACATGTCCGAAGTGAACATCGACGCTGATCTGGTGCGGGCAGATACGGAGCTAAGCCGCACCGATGAGACGCTTGTGGAGATGTCTAATGGCTGCATCTGCTGCACATTGCGGGATGATCTGTTGGATGAGGTGCGCAGGCTCGCCGCCGAAGGGCGCTTTGACTATCTGCTGATCGAATCCACTGGGATTTCTGAGCCGCTGCCCGTCGCAGCAACGTTCGATTTCCGCGATGAGTTTGGTGACAGCCTGTCGGATGTTTCACGGCTCGATACGATGGTGACGGTGGTCGACGCGGTGAACCTGTTGAACGACTACGCCAGTCACGATTTCCTGCGGGACCGCGGCGAGACCTTGGGTGAAGAGGATGACCGGACACTGGTCAACTTGCTTGTTGAGCAGATCGAATTTGCCGATGTCGTGATCCTGAACAAAGTCACGGACGCTGGTCCAGAGCGCAAGGACGCCGCGCGCAAGATCATTCGTAGCTTGAACGCAGACGCGAAGATCATCGAGACGGATCATTCGAAGGTCGCAGCCGAGGCGATCTTGGACACTGGCATGTTCGATTTTGAGAAGGCCCATGAACATCCGATGTGGGCCAAAGAGCTGTATGGCTTTGCCGACCACACGCCCGAGAGCGAAGAGTACGGTGTGGCCTCTTTTGTCTACCGCGCCCGGTTGCCGTTCATTCCAGAGAAGATACTGAGCGTAATGAACGGCGATTTGCCCGGCGTAATTCGCGCCAAGGGGCATTTCTGGATTTCCACACGACCCGGTTGGGTTGCCGAATTCTCGCTCGCCGGAGCCTTGTCGAGCGTCAAGCCACTTGGAACCTGGTGGGCCTCCGTGCCGAAGGAGCGTTGGCCCGATCATGAAAGCGCGCACAATTACATGCAGCAGCACTGGCAAGAGCCATGGGGAGATCGACGGCAAGAGATTGTGTTCATTGGTGCGGGCATCGATTGGCCTGCGCTTAAGGCGCGGCTGGATGCCTGCTTGGTTCCGGCGACCGCGACGAGCGGGCCGGATGATTTGCCGGACTATCCGGATCCGTTTCCAGCATGGCGGCGGCAGGAGGAAGCGGCATGACGCTGGCGCGTGCCCTGGTCCGCAACGGGGCGATAGGCGTCGCCGTTGCCGACACGCCGGAAGATCTGAAAACATTTCTCCAACCCGGTTGCGCAGCCGCGATCTGGCGTAGGCAGCCGATGCCGAAGTTCCAAAGCTGGATTGATACCGTTGATCCATCCGTGCTCCTACAAGGCCGGATCGTCTTGCGACCGGATGCGGTGCCGTCTGCAGTAACAGCGCTTTGCGATGTGGCAGAAACACCAGACTGCTACGAACGCGATCAACTCATCGGTGATGTTAGCGCCTTGGCCGGGATCTTCGCCGACTTGATGAATACGCCCTATCTTCGCTTGAGGTTGCAAGCCGTCACGACAAATGCCTGTCGTAAATTCCATATCGATGCGATCACAGCACGGCTTGTTTGCACCTATCGTGGGCAGGGAACGCAATACGGGATTTCAACCGACGGCGAGGACCCGGCGCGTGTCTTCTCGGTTGCAACGGGTGCGCCGATCCTTCTGCGCGGCACGCTCTGGCCTGAAAAACCGGCTTCAGGTCTGCTGCACCGCTCGCCACCCATTGAAGGGACGGGAGAGACCCGTCTCGTTCTCGTGCTGGATGCGGTAGACAGCCCGGAAGACGAGATTTGACCCACAACCTCGGGTCGACTTCGCTCAAACGAAAGCGGCGCTCGGCTGACCCGATGCGCAGCTACGATGAACTACCAGCACCGCTGCGTCACTGGCTGGCGAAGGCAGCGCTACCGTGGTCGCCCACGTCAGCTCGTCGGGAATGGAATCGCGCCCGTGCGAAGGGTCTCAGCCCTGAAGACGCGCTATCCTTTCTGTCACAAGCAGAAGCCAGCACTCTCGCACGTGACCGCTTTTCAATCCCCAACAACCTGAAAACGAATATCTGAAGGGACGTCTATGTCATTTCTCACCCGCATGACCGCTGTCGCCTTGATTGCGCTCGGCACCGCAATGCCTGCCGCAGCCCAGGACGCTACGCTCACCATTTCCGTAACCTTTGGCCCGACGGCCGAGGTGCCTGACCCGCGTGCCGGCTATAACGGCTGGATGTCAAACCAGACCGGCGTCACAGAAACGCTCATGGGCGTTGACTATGACCTCAATCTCTACCCGCGCTTGGCAGAGAGTATTGAGCAAAGCGCGCCGACAACCTGGCGCGTGACCTTGCGCGACGGTTTGACATTCCACGATGGCTCTCCTGTGACGGCACAGGCGGTCATCGATGCAATTGCGCCGATCTCGGATGAAGCGGACCCAGCGTTCAACAAACGCATCGCCGGTGTGCTTGATCTCGCAGGCATGTCTGCGGATGGTGATCGTGTTGTGGTGTTCGAGACCAACAGCCCGAACGCCGCCTTCCAATGGAGCCTGTCTGATCCGGGTGTCGCCATTCTCGGCGCACCTTCAGACGCTTTCCCAATTAACGCAACCGGCCCCTATATCTTCCGGGAGGCTGTTCCCGAACAGTCATATCGTGTTGAGGCAAATGCCGATTACCGGCTGGGTAAACCTGGCTTTGACGAGGTGCGTGTTGTCGCTTCACCCGATCCAGCGACTGCGTCGCTCGCTTTTGAAGCAGGTGACGTCGATATGGTGATCAACTATCCGGAGACGGATTTTGCACGCATTCAGGAAACGGGCGCACAAGGATTCACGGCGCCAACGGCGCGGCTCTACTTCTACTCGATGAACACGACATCAGGCCCGCTGGCGAACCCTTTGATCCGGCAAGCCGTATCTTTGGCGATAGACCGGGATGGCATTGTTGAAGCTGTTCTTTCCGGCGTTGGCGGTGTGCCAGCGGGGACGATCTACCCGGCGGACAAAAGCTGGGCGGCTGACATTGCGCCTTCCTATGATCCCGCGCGGGCGGAGGCGTTGTTGGCTGAGGCTGGAGCCGTCAAACAGGGCGGGACTTGGACGCTCGATGGCGAACCGCTTGAGATCGAGATTCTGACTTACTCTTCACGGGCAGCGCTGCCGCCAACAGCGGAGATCACACAAGCCTTCCTGCAGCAGATCGGCATCACAGCTTCCGTGCGCGTGGGCGAGTACGGCGCAAGCAACGATGCGCTCAAGGCAGGCGATGGCGATATGTTCCTGCAAGCTTGGGTGATGCTGCCACAAGGTGATCCCGGTTCGATCCTGGGTTTCCTGTTGGCCAGTGATGGTGGCTCAAATGCAGGCAACTATGTAAATCCAGCAATGGACGCGCTTCTGGTGGAAGGTCAGACTACGTTTGAACAAGCCGAGCGTGAGCGGATTTACGATGAGGTTCAGCAGATCATTGCAGCCGATGTCCCGCTGATCCCCGTCTTCCACGTCAGTCAGGCTGTTGTAGCCCGTGCCGGTCTGACTGGTTATCAGGTCCACCCGACCGAGACTTACTGGATCACCCACGAGACACGCTTCGCTGAATGACACTTCACGTTCACGGCCTGAGTGCAGAGCGCTCGGGCCAGATCATACTTCATCCCACGAATGTGGACTTCAAGCCCGGCGAACGCGTCGGGCTTGTCGGTGCGTCAGGGTCTGGCAAGTCTACGCTTGGGCATGAACTGGTGGACGCGTTGCGCGCGCAAGGGGCCAGCGTTGCCCATGTCCCGCAGAGCCCGGATGAAGCACTCGATCCGTTGCGGTCGATGGCGTTTCATTGGCGCGAGGCTGAGCGGGCCTTGGGGCTTGCGCCCGACGACGCGCGGCGGACACTGTTGTTCAAGGCCCTTCAAATCGAGCGTGGCGATCTGCGCAGACGTCCGTGGGGCTGGAGCCGGGGGATGCAGCAACGGTTTGTCATTGCAATGGCTTTGATCGGTACGCCTGACCTGTTGGTCATGGATGAACCTACCTCCGCGCTCGACCCCGTGGTGGCAGCGGGGACCATGGATCTGCTTGATGACTATCTCAAAGACCGGCAAACCGCGCTTCTGCTGATCACGCACGATCTGGGGCTTGCCGCGCGCCGGGTCGCGCGATTGATAGTGATGGATGCGGGGCGCATTGTGGAGGATGCGCCGACCGAAGCGTTCCTCGCATCACCGAAAACAAGAGTCGCCAAGTCCCTTTGCGCGCATCGGAATTGGCTGGAACTGCCATGCTGACGGTCGACAACATCTCGGTCCGGCGCGGCGTTTCAACGACGCTCGAAGAGGTCTCATTCTCACTCGAACCGGGACGCACGCTGGCGGTGGTGGGTGAAAGTGGTGCGGGCAAGTCCACCCTCATCAGCGCAATCCTTGGGCTGGTCCGGTGCTCAGCGGGCGGCGTGTCGTGGAACGGCGCACCGGTCTCGCGGTGCCGCCCTGCACTTGTCATGCAGGAACCGCGCGCGGCCTTTAATCCGCGCCTGTCCCTCAGGCGCTCTGTCATGGAACCTGTCGTGGCCCAAAACTTGGTTTTTGAGCCGGAGCGGTTGGCAATGCTGTGCCGCGCTCTGGAGGTTCAACCCGACCTTCTGGAGCGGCGTCCGGATCAGGTGTCCATCGGGCAGGCACAGCGCATGGGTATTCTTCGTGCCCTCATCGCCGCCCCGCCACTGGTGCTGTTTGATGAACCCCTGTCCGCGCTGGATGCAGTAACGCAAAAACACACCGCACGCCTGATCGCCGATATGCAGGCGCAAGAAGGGTTCGCGGCGCTGATCGTAACCCATGATCTCGGATACGCCGCTGCCTTCGCCGATGACATTGCAGCGCTCAGGGAGGGTCGGATCGAAGAAATGGGAACCGCACAGGCTTTCATCGCAGCACCGCAGACCGACTATGGACGCACGCTCCGCGATGCCGCCTTTGCCCTTGGTGCACTGGAGCGTGTCGCGTGATCGGCGTCTTTACGGGGTTTCTATTGCGCGCCATCGTTGTTCTCATTGGTGCAGCCTTGGCGACCTTCGCGCTATTATGGCATGCGCCGGGTGATCCTGCTCTGGCGATTGCAGAAGCGCGCTATGGCCAGAATGTGTCCAAAGAGGTTCTAGATTTCATCCGGTCCGAGGCTGGTTTTGACGACGGGTTCTGGACGGCGTTTTGGGCCTGGCTCTCCCCGCTTATGCTGGGTGACTTCGGGCAGTCTTCCGTCAATGGCCGAGAGGTCTGGCCTGACGTTGTGACGGCGATGTCCTACACGTTTCCACTTGCGCTCGTCAGCTTGGCACTTGGCTTGGCCGTCTCGGTGCCTCTTGCCCTGATCGCAACGCGCAAACCGGGCAGTTGGCTGGATCGCGGGGCTGTGGCCCTCGCGTCGGTCGGGGTTGCCATCCCGGCGTTCTGGCTTGGGCTACTGCTGATCCTGCTCTTTGCCGTACAGCTTGGCTGGTTGCCCGCCATGGGGGCCGAGACGTCCGCGCACAGCATTTTGCCCGCAATGACGCTGGGGTTCGGTGTTGCTGCTTCCCTCACGCGCATTATTCGCTCGGGCATTTTAGAGGCACGCGGACAGCCTTTCCTGCCAGCCTTCACCAGACGGGGCGTCGCTCGCCGCGATATTGCCCGCGACCATGTCGCCCCCCACGCCGTTGTGCCCGTCGTTACGGTGCTCGGTCTGGAACTCGCCTTTCTGCTGGAAGGCCTTGTCGTGGTCGAGGTGATCTTTGCGCGTCCTGGTCTCGGAAGCTTTCTCGTCAACGCAATTTTTGCCCGCGACTTCCCGAAAGTGCAGGCAGTCGTCATACTCGCCGCCGTCATCTTCGTGGTGGTGAACCTTGCCATCGACCTGATCTATCGCAGCCTTGATCCAAGAGTAAGTGGCCGCGATGCGTAGCCTCTATGTTCTCGTTACCGTTTGCCTGCTGCTTGCGATATTCGGCCCAATGCTCGCGTCGCATGATCCAACGGCAATAAATATTCCCAACCGGCTGCGCCCGCCCGGCGGCGAATGGCTTCTGGGCACGGATGCCCTTGGTCGTGACATCTTCTCAAGGCTTCTGCACGGCGCGCGCTGGTCGCTGGGGCTCGCCTTTGTGGTTTCGCTGCTGGGTTTGATCATCGGGACAACAGTTGGCTTGATTGCAGCCCAAGGTGGGCGGGTGGCCGATTGGATTGCTATGCGGACCACCGACACGTTCCTAGCCTTTCCTGAGCTTATCGCGGCCGTGGTCATCGCGGGTATCCTCGGGGCGAACACTGGCTCACTCATCTTCGCGCTCACAGTGACAGGTTGGATGCGCTACGCCCGCATCGCACGAGGCATTGGTCTGTCCGTCGGCAACCGAGGATATGTCGTGCAGGCGCGACTTGCTGGCCTCTCGCCCCTCGCGATTGCGCGTTGGCATTATCTGCCGTCGCTGTTGCCATCGCTAACCGTCGTCTGGACCGGAATGCTTGCACGCGCGATCCTGGGTATATCGACGCTGGGGTTTCTGGGGTTTGGCGTGCAGCCCCCGATGCCGGAATGGGGGACGATGCTGCTGGATGCCCGGGTTCACATGCGCTCCGCTCCATTGCAGATGATCTGGCCTGGACTTTGTGTGGTTATCTCAGTTCTAGCGATTAATCTGGCCGGAGATGCCCTGCGTGATGCGCTCGCAGAACAGGATGCAAAGACGTGACGCAGCCTGACAATCCATCGCTCGGGATTAGCCTACGCATTCTTTCGGGTGTTTTGTTCACTGGCATGGTCGTTTGCGTGAAAGCTCTGAGCGATGCGGTACCACTTGGTCAGATCGTTTTTTTCCGATCTTTCTTCGCGCTCATTCCGCTGGTGACCTTTTTGATGGCGCGCCACGAGTTCCCCGGAGCCATCGCCTTTTATTTCGTGGTCGTGTCCATGGCAGGTGGGATACTGACGCTGCTATGGGGCTGGACATTCCCTGACGCGCAAACTCTTATGTTGCTGGTGCTCGCGGGTCTCTTCGGTGGTTGCGCCCATATCGCAATGACACTTTCGTTCAGCTACGCCGAAGCATCCCGGCTGGCACCATTCGAATACGTCGCGCTTCTTTGGCCGGTTCTCGCGGATTTGCTGATCTTTGATCTGCCGCTCGGCACGAGTTTTCTATTCGCCCTGCCACTGGTTCTGTTGGGGGCCGGTGTGGCTGCTTTCGAAGGGAAGGCGGGACTGAAACTGCCGTAGGCACTCACTCCTATGTCAGGTCATTTTTTCGGTCCATAACGACGAAATCTATTGGTTAAGGTCGCTGTCTAGATCTCCGCATGCTCGACTTGAGCAGCCTTACTGCCGGGATCGCCTGTACTAAACCAGTATCCAAATCGCGCTCTCGCAGCGGAGGTCCGGTTTGGCGAAGCTGCATTGCGGCAAGGTCTTAAACGATGAATACGGGGTATGGGCCGTACTCGGGGCTCGATCTCATGTCAAAGCTTTGAATGTCGAGCCTTCTTCAACGGCAGCAGCGAGCCCAACTTGACCAATGCGGCAACGTCAATGAAAGTTCGCTCATAAAGTTTTGGCGTCAAGCGGAGCGATCCGGTAATGACTATTCACGGCATTCCGTTCCTGATCGGCGTTTGCGGGTATGTCTATCTGATTTTGGCATTGCAGGTCAGCAGCGTAGATATGTACGGACCCTCGGCACACTGCGACGAGAAGTCCTGGAAGCCGAATGGTTGTACACTACCAAACAGGCACGGATCATCATCAATACCTGGCTCAGACAGTACAATCGTGTTTCGCCACGTCAGGCCCTAAACACGCGCCCGCCCATCCCAGAAACCCTGCACAAAAGTGACCTATAGAAATGGGGCTGGACAGGTGCTACGCCAAAGTCTTGACGGGGGCACTGCACGCAGGCCAGCGGGTGACCTTTGCTGATTGAAACCCGCATCGCCTGCCGGAACGCGCTTCCGTTCAAAGCGCGCGATGCAGGAGCGGTTTAATGAAAATCGGCGCTGATGTGATCCGCAACACCGTCCGCTGTGGCCATTTCATACATCGTTTTTGCGTCGACGATCCCGGCGATGGTGCCGTCCTCGTTGTAGCCGACAAGCGGGCCGTGAACGATGGCGAACATCACGCAGCCGTCGGGCGATACGGGCTGGTGAATGGCCGCAGCCTGTTCGCAGATGTAATCCCCCTTGCTGCCCGCATCGTCGTCATAGGCAAATCCGCCTTCCAGAATAACCCCTTCGACCGCGCCGATATGCCCATGTGGTGGCGCTTCGGCACCCGGATCGACTTTGAGAAAGAGGGTGAACCCCCCCGACCGGACATCGACGTCCATCAGACGGTAGTGCGTTCCCGGCATGACCCACGGCATCCAGGGTAGGGTTTCGGGGTTCAGAAAGGCGGGCTTGTCGTGCTTGGTCAGCGGGATGGCACTTGCAGGCGTCGTGTCAGCTGATTGCTTGTTCATGATCGTTCCTCCCGAGTCATCGCAATTTGATAGGGCATGCGGCGAAACAGAGGCTTGTAGGAAATTGCGAAAATGCCGGGATATTGCTACAAACTGCCTATGATCACTGACCCGGTATCCCCAGACGCCGACGCCGCTGTCGCCATCATGAAAAAGGGCTGGAACCTGCCGACCGCGTGGGACTTTGATGCGGCGAATGGGATAACCGGCACGTTTTGGGACAAGCGCTGCGCGGCGTCACACCATCTGCCCTGCAATCTGAGCGACACGCACCTGATCCTGTCGCTAAACGCCAGCGACATTGTCCACGCCGATGTCAGTCTGGAAGGGCGCAGGCAGTATTTCGGTGGGATGAAGCGGGGATCATGGATGCTGGTGGCTTCGGGCAGTGCACCCGATGCCGTCACATCTGGCGCTTTTTCCCTGCTGCATGTCTACATCCCCATTCGCTTGCTGCGGGATGCCTGCAATGCCTATGACCTTGGCGGCATCATCCCCGAAAAGGTGGCATACCTGCACGGCACCAACAGCGGCCATCCGGTGGTAAAACACGCTGCAGATTTGATTGCTGCCCATGCCGGACAGGACCGGTTGCGCCGCCTCCAGATCGATACGTCCTGCCAGAGCATGGTCACGGAAATTCTGCGGGCGTTTGATGCGCCCACAGATCAAGTCGATCGACTATCGCTCACACCCTGGCAGCGTGCCCGGCTCGAAGAGTATCTGAAAGAAGAATTTTGCAACGATATCGATTTGGCGCAATTGGCCGATGTCGCTGGCCTGAGCAAGTATCATTTTCTGCGCGCGTTCAAATCGTCGTTTCAAAGAACGCCGATGGCGGAGGTCACTGAGCGACGCTTGAGCCATGCCGCAGATCATCTACGGGAGAACAGGCTGTCGATCACGCAGATTGCTCTGAAATGCGGTTTTTCGGATCACAGCCATTTTTCCGCGACCTTCAAACGGCGCTTTGGTGTGACCCCGTCGCGGTACCGGCGGATGGATCAGTAGACCGGCTTGCTAGTCAGAAACCAATTGGTTGCACAGCGCGCCATGGCTTTTCCGGGATTTAGCACGCGATCAGATTGACGAGGCGGATCGTGCTTACCTGGCAACTGGATCAGCGATCTGGCGGGTCAAGATTGACCGCCTTCTGCCGGGCAGGTCGCATATTTCTGGGGCGCCGGCTTATGCAATCCGTGCCTTTGCTCGGAAATGGCCAGAACCGAGGAAATCGTGGAAACGGTGTAAGGCACCAGAAACGTCAGCAGTACTTTCCCCCAATCTCCGGGTGACATGGTGCCTGACAGGATTCTGTCGCCGTGATTGATCGCAGCCAGAACATGCCCGACAATCAGTGCCATGATCAGCGCGCGCCGCACCACAGTTCGGCGGGTGACAAGCCGAAAAAGCGGCTCGGCTTCAGGTTGCGGGTTCATGTCCGTGCCATGCGTTTTCCAAGAGCGTAACAAGGGCGTCACGCTCCAGCGCTCGGGGGTTGAAGTACGGGTTCTCCAGCGTGATGTCGACCGCACGCGCTATTCCGTCCTGCGGCATTCCCAGCTCTTCCAGCGAGGTCGGTACTCCGGCAGATTGCGCGATCTGAAAGAGGGCGGCAGCAGGTTTGTCTGACTCGGTGGCACGGCGCAGCGCCTCCATCGCCCGCGGTATCGCGGGAGCGTTGTAGGCCAAGGCATGGGGCAGGATCACGGTATGCGTTTCCGCATGTGGCAGATCGAACGACCCGCCCAGAACATGGCACAGCTTGTGGTGCAGCGCCACGCCGCCCGATCCCAGACACACGGCGCAGAGCCATGCCCCATAGAGCGCATCGGAGCGAGCGTCGATGTCGGCGGGGGCCTCCTGAACACGGGCCAGCGCGCTGGTCATTTTGGCAATGCCGTCCTCTGCCATGAGCGACAGCACTGGATTCGCCTCTTGCGCGTAGAGCGCCTCGACCGCGTGCGCGATGGCGTTCATCCCGCTGGTGACAGTCATTTTTGGGGGTAGGGTCAGCGTAAAGTTCACGTCGTAGATGACGGTCTCCGGTAAAACCTTCAGCGTGCGTTGCGTGGTCTTTTTACCAGCCTCGGTCTGACCGATGATCGGAGTCATTTCGGAACCCGCGTAGGAGGTCGGCAGCACCACCTGTGGTGCGTCGTTGCGTAACGCAATGGCCTTGCCCAATCCGATGGTAGACCCGCCACCGATGGACACGATTCCATCCGCGCCCGCCGTCTTAAAGGCCGCCATTGCGCGTTCCGTCACCTCGACGGGCGTGTGCATCGCCGCTTCGGAAAACACGCCTGCCGATGCGTTTCCCAAGATCTCGGCCAGCGCTTCACCCTCGGCTTTCTGGTGGGTCGTTGTAAGCACCAAGGCTTTCTTGATGCCAAGGGCGCCCACTTCATCCGGCAGGGCAGCAGTGGTGCCGACGCCAAAAACGACACGCGCGGGCAGACCAGTATATGTGAAGCTGTTCATCGTTTCATCCTATGGATCATGAACGTATTCTGCCCGTCAGGCATTATAGCGTCCAATATGGTTTGGAGCCTTCTTTCATGCCAAAAACGTATTGAAGTCAGACCCGTTCGAGAGCGACAGCGATGCCTTGGCCGACACCGATACACATGGTTGCAAGCGCCATTTTGCCGCTGCGCCGCGCAAGTTCCAGCGCAGCGGTGCCCGTGATCCGGGCGCCTGACATCCCAAGCGGATGGCCGAGAGCAATCGCTCCGCCATTGGGGTTGATGTGATCCGCGGCCTCAGACAGGCCAAGCTCCCGCAGTACCGCGATGCCTTGCGATGCAAAAGCTTCGTTCAGTTCGATCACGTCGAAATCGGTTGGGCTGATCCCAAGCCGCGCGCAGAGCTTCATTGTGGCGGGGGCGGGGCCGATGCCCATGATGCGGGGTGGTACACCCGCCGTGGCTCCGCCTGCGATGCGGGCCAACGGGGTCAAGCCATGGCTCCTGATTGCCTCGGCTGAGGCAATGATCATCGCGGCTGCCCCGTCATTCACGCCTGACGCATTGCCCGCCGTGACCGTTCCACCGTCCCGGAACGGGGTTGGCAGGCTGGCCAGTTTTTCGAGCGAGGACGGGCGTGGGTGCTCGTCGGTGTCGAAAACCAGTGCGTTGCCCTTGCGTTGGGGAATGGAGACCGGCGTGATTTCTTCCGCCAGCCGTCCGGCGGCGATGGCGTCTGCCGCAAGGGTCTGGCTTCGCAGGGCAAAATTATCCTGATCGGCACGTGAAATGCCAAAGTCTTCGGCTACGTTTTCACCGGTCTCGGGCATGCTGTCGACGCCGTATTGCGCCTTCATCACCGGATTGACAAAACGCCAGCCGATGGTCGTGTCGTAGACCGAGTTGCTGCGCGAAAAGGCTGCTTCGGCCTTTGGCATCACAAACGGTGCGCGGCTCATGCTTTCCACGCCGCCCGCGATAGCAAGGTCCATTTCGCCCGCGCGAATGGCGCGCGCCGCGGTGATGACCGCATCCATGCCAGACCCGCAGAGCCGGTTTATCGTGGTGCCCGGTACGGCCTCGGGCAAGCCTGCCAACAAAAGGGACATACGCGCGACGTTACGGTTATCTTCGCCCGCCTGGTTGGCGCATCCATAGATCACTTCGTCCACTACCGCCCAATCAAGGGACGTATTGCGATCCATCAGAGCGCGCAACGGAACGGCTCCCAGATCATCAGCGCGGACCGAGGCCAGCGTGCCACCGAACCGCCCGATAGGCGTTCGGATGTAGTCGCAGATGAAGGCTTCGGGCATTACGCCACCTCTTTTACATGTGCGGCGGCCGTCCGTGCCTTCAGCGCGCGCAAGACTTCCAGTTCTTCGGTTGTGGGCGGCGGCGTTTCCTCGACATCCGCGCCATAGCGAATGTCCCATCCAACGGTGTCGGCCATATCCGCCTGTGTCACGCCGGGATGCAATGACATGACAGTAAACTCCTTGGTCTCAGGGTCCGGCCGCCACACGGCCTTATCGGTGATCAGCAAGGTTGGCCCCGCTGTTGTGATCCCAAGCTCTTGTCGATGCGGCCCGCCGCGCCCATGCCCGAAGGAGGTGAAAAAATCGATCTGCCGCACAAAACTTCGTCTCGCCTGCTTCATTGTTATGAATATCTGCTGACAGGACGACGCGATCTCGGGCGCACCTCCACCACCGGGCAGGCGGACTTTGGGTGCGTGATAATCCCCCACGACGGTCGTGTTGATGTTCCCGAACCGATCGAGCTGCGCCGCACCCAGGAAGCCGACGGTGATCCGTCCGCCCTGCAGCCAGTACCGGAACATCTCAGGGACCGGCACCGTCGTGACGGCTGTGTCACACAGCTCGCCATCACCGATCGAGAGGGGGAGGACCTCTGGAGCGGTGCCAATGGTGCCGGATTCGTAAATCAGGGTGATGTCAGGCGCATGGGTCAGTCGCGCCAGGTTGCACGCGGCGGAGGGCGCGCCGATGCCCACAAAACAGACATCGTTGTTCGACAGCGCGCGGGCGGCGGCAACTGTCATGAGTTCATCTGCGATATACTGGGTCATGTTTCACCTTTGAGCTGGCTGACGCGCGACGCGAAGGCGGACGCGTCGGCGTTCAGGACATTTTCGTGCATCCATTTGCCGAACGTGTCTCGATCTGCCGCGATCTTGTCCCAGTTGAGGTAGGCGGCGTTGTCTCGGGGATAGTACCCATGGGCATAGGATGGGTGTGCTCCGCCTGGAACGTGGACGAGAGCGTCAATGGTCCAGTACGGCAGGACGCAGACGTTAGTGTGCGCATCCAGCTGTTCAACTACCTCTTCGACGGTGACGATTGCGGATTTGGCGGCCAGCACCGCCTCTTTTTGGACACCCACGATCCCCTCAATCAGCACGTTGCCCCGCCGGTCGGCTTTCTGGGCATGGATAACGCTGACATCGGGGCGGATCGCCGGGACTGCGGACAAAGCCTCACCCGTAAAGGGACAGGTGACGCTGCGGATGTTCGGGTTCACGTCTTTGAGCCCGGCACCGAGGTATCCCCGAAACACCGCCATGGGCAGCCCGGCGGCCCCAGCCTCGTAAGCGTTGGCCATCGCTGCGTGGGAGTGTTCCTCGATCTCAAGCGCACGTGGCCAGTCGTTTTCGACCGCGTCTCGCAGCCGGCGCAACAGGCCAACGCCGGGATTGCCCGCATAGGAGAAGACGGCCTTGCGCGCCAGTCCCATGCCGATCATCTGGTCATAGACCAGATCGGGCGTCATCCGGATCAGGGTCAGGTCGTCGATGCCCTGGCGAATGACTTCGTGCGCCGCGGCATGGGGGATCAGATGGGTGAACCCTTCGAATGCGACCGACATGCCGGGTCGAATGATCGTTCTTACGGCGTCCTGAAGTGCGTGGAATTTGGCCATGGTAGCAGATGCTCAAGTTGCGATTTGCCTTGGGTAGAATGCAAAAAGATGGAATATAAATTCAAAACGCGAGCTTCGGATGAGAAAAAATCATGAATCTGCTGTCCAGCATCACGCTTAAGCAGCTGCGCTGTTTCGTCGAGACCTATCATACGCACAGCGTCGCGGACGCCGCTGAGGCCTTGGGCATCACGCAATCGGCCGCAAGCCGCCGGATCTCGGACCTTGAGACGCTGCTTGATACCCGGCTGTTCACACGGTCTGGGCGGCGATTGATGCCCAACGTCACGGCGACTTTGTTGCTGCGCCATGCCGAGGCTGCATTGCAGAAACTTGGCGCGGGGCTTGACCTGATTGCAGGTGCCGGCGCAGGTAATCGTCCGGCGCTGGTCATCGGTGCGCTGCCCACGGTTACTGGGACCGTTGTGCCGCGTGCTGTTTTGCGGATGCGGGTGGCGGTGCCAGACCTTTTGATCCGGATCGAAACAGGGTCAGGCGATCAATTGCTGCCGCGTTTGCGTAGCGGGCAACTGAATTGCGTCGTCGGGCGCATGGCGGCCACTGATCAGATGACAGGGCTTCGTTTTGACCCGCTGTTTCGCGACCGGCTGGCCTTCGTCACCCGGGTAACGCATCCGCTTGCCGATGCCAAAACCTCTGCAAGCGCGCTTGCGCGGTATCCGCTCGTGATGCCGCCGCAGAACGCCGTGATCCGCCCCGTCGTCGATGCGTTTCTTGCCGCGCGTGGCATCGGATTGCCCGAGGACCGCATTGAGACGACCGACCAATCGGTTGCGACGGCTATTTTGCGCGAAACCGATGCGATCTGGATCATTTCACGCGGTGTGGCAGAGGCGTTGGTGGCCGAGGGGCGGTTGACCTTTCTGTTGATAGATGCCGCCGACACGATCGGTGCGATCGGTCTGATGCAGCGTAGCGATGAACAGTCTCCGGAAATGAACGCCTTTGCAGATTGCCTATACGATGCAGCGGTTCCGAACACTGCCGGCGGAGGTGATGCGATACCATAGAGGTATTGAGCAAGCAAAGAGTTGGTATTGGACGGCATGATGTTTGCCAGGCAAATAGGAGTCAAACATATGTGACGGAGAACGACATGACGATCGGACCTTTGCCCCGAATGACGCCAAAGATCGTAGGGGCTATGCGTGTTCATGCGCTCTTGGATTCCGTTGGGCCCACCCGAAAACCGGTCGAGATGTTGCGCGATGTGCCTGATGCGATTGTCGATCAGCATAAGGACTGGCTTGTGCCAAACTATGTCGCGCCGGATACGGGGCTGATGATCATGGCCTACCAGTCCTTTCTGATCGAATTGGGCGGCAAGGTCATTCTGGTCGATTGCGCGGTGGGTGAAGACGGCAACTTTCCCGCACGTCCCGACTGGCATCTCGGGAAATCTGACTGGCTGAACCATCTGGGGCAGGCGGGCCATCCGCCCGAAGACATTGACACCGTGTTTCTGACCCATTTGCATCTGGACCACACCGGCTGGCTGACCCGCAAGACAAAGGACGGCTGGGTGCCAAGTTTCCCCAAGGCCCGCCATGTGACCAGCGCGACCGAACTGGAATTCTGGCCCAAGAAGCACGAAGAGTTCCCCTATATGGCCAGTTCGATCCCGGATTCTGTCACTCCCGTGATCGAGGCGGGCCTGTTCGCGCCCATCGCACCGGAGACTGAGATTGCGACTGACTTGTTTGTCGTCGATCTGGCGGGGCATTCACCGGGCATGATTGGATTGGAATACCGTCAGGATGGACAGGTTCTGGCCGCCTTCAACGCCGACCTGATGCACAGTCCGGTCCAGATGGCCGCGCCCGGCTGCGCCACGATGTTCTGCGCCGATCCCGCGGCAGCGGTCGCAACGCGGCGCGACAAGCTGGCGCAATATGCCAAGGACAAGACACTGATGTTCTGCAACCACTTTCCGGGCGAATGTGCAGGCCACGCCGTGCCGCGCGGTGACGGCTACATGTTCGTTCCGGTGACGGGGTAAGGCGCATGCTGAAGTCTCTCGTCGAACACCATCTGGGAAAAGTTGACCGGGTCGAGACCTTTCTTGTCGATCTACCGTTCAAACGGTTGCAACGGTTCGCCCGCCTGGATGCCCGTGCTCAGACATCGTTGTTGATACGGATCACCGATCAGCATGGGGCGCAAGGGATCGGAGAGGCCATCGTTCCCTGTGGACCGTGGTGGTCCGGCGACAGTGTGGAGTCGATGAAGATCATCATCGACACCTACCTCGCTCCGGCGATGATCGGGTGTGAGCTAAGCCGGTTTAACGCGATCTTCGATACGCTCGCCCGGGTGGCCCGTGGCAATTTGTTGGCCAAGGCTGGGCTTGAAATGGCCTGTCTTGATTTGATCGGCAAATCGTTGGATGTGCCGGTGCATGTCCTTCTGGGTGGAAAACGCCGTGAAAGCTGCCCTATCGCCTGGCCCCTTGCCAGCGGTGATCCGGCACAGGACCGGACTGAAATTGAGGATATGCTGTCCACCGGTCGCGCCAGCGCTTTCAAGGTGAAGGCGGGCGCAGATGACTTGCAGTCCGACCTGCGCCGGATAGCCGATCTGACCGCCGCGCTTGCCGGGCGGGCGCCCCTGCGGATCGACCCGAACGAAAGCTGGTCAGAAATGCACGCGCTTGTCGCACTGCCGCAACTGGTGGCCATGGGTGTCGAACTGATCGAACAGCCCGTTCCACGAGAACAAATGGCCGTGATGGGCCGCATCACCGCGCGGTCTTCCGTGCCGATTATGATAGACGAAGGTGTACAGACAGACACCGACATGGCCCACTGCATTGAAGCTGAGGCCGCGCATATGGTGTCGATCAAGATCATGAAGTCCGGGGGTATGGGCGCCGCTCGTCGCGTGGCTGATCTTGCCCACACCGCAGGCATGCCCCTCTATATGGGAACTTTTCTGGAAACCGGCATCGGCACGGCCGCTGGGATGCATTTGGCGGCGACCCTGCCCAGCTTGCCCTTCGGGGGAGAGATCTTTGGTCCTCTTCTGATGCAAGACGATCTGCTGAGAGATCCCATGCAGTACAAGCAGGGGGCCGTATGGCTGCCTGAGGGGGCGGGTTTGGGGGTGCAGATCGATGACGACAAGCTGCGCCACTACACGCGCGTTTGATGCTGTTTCTTGTCCGCATGGATGTGTGTTTGCCCTCTGATCTGAGTGATCAAGAGGCCGAAACGCTCAAGCACCAAGAAAAGCTTTATGCGCAAAAGCTGCAATGTGAGGGCACTTGGCTGCATCTTTGGCGTGTGGCCGGGCACTACGCAAACGTCAGCGTATTCTCTGTGGAGGACCTCGACACCTTGCATACGGCGCTCACCGGCTTGCCATTTTTTCCGTTTCTCGAGATCGAGATCACGCCGCTTTGTGCGCATCCGAGCCGTGTAGCACCTGAGTGACCCGGCCTCTCAGGTCTTTCGCGTCATAGCCGCGACCCGATCTTCATCCAGATCAATGCCCAATCCAGGTCCGTCCGGCAGGTGCGCCGCACCTCCTGTATAAGCCACAGGGTTTGCCGCTATGTCGTCGGCCATCAGCATCGGACCAATCACCTCGCCACCCAACGGCAGTGCCTTGCAAGTGGCCGCCAGATGCAGGCCCGCTGCAGTGCCTAGCGAGGTCTCAAGGAAAGTTCCCATGTAGAGGGACATACCGCCCGTCTCGGCCAGATCGGCCATGCGACGGCTGGCCCGCAGGCCGCCCGCCTTCATTATCTTGAGCGACAACAGATGCGCCGCGCCGCTCTGGACTGCGCGCAGCACATCCGCTTCAGACTGTGCCCCCTCGTCGATCATGATCGGCACGCCAGAGCGCGCGGACATTCTGGACATCCAATCCAGCTGCACGCGGTCGAAGGGCTGTTCGATCATGTCGATACCCATTTCCTGTAGGCGGGGCAGGGCCAGCTTAGCGTCGGTAAAGCTCCACGCTTCGTTTGGATCGACCCGCACACCTGCGCGCCCGTTCAAATGAGTGACGTAAGCCTGCACACGGTCCAAGTCACGGCGCAGCGTTTCGGACCCCATCTTGACTTTGAACGCGCTCGCCCGGCCCGTTGAAAGCATCGTGTCGATTTCCTGCAAGTCGGTATCTAAGTCGCCGCTGGCAAGCGGCCATGCCACCGCACATTCATCCCTAAACTTTCCTCCCAGAAGAGCCCAGACAGGCAGGCCGACGTGACGCCCCAACAGATCCAGCAGCGCCATTTCGACACCTGCTTTGGCGAAGGAGTTTCCGCGCGCAACGCGGGCAATGCCGGCCAGCGCATGTTCCACATTGCGCAGATCCAGACCTACAAATTCCGGCGCAAAATACTGATCAATCATCAGCTTCATGGTCTCAACCGCGTCACCGGACCACCACGGCCCGCAAGGCACAGTCGCCTCGCCAATGCCTTGCATGCCGTTCGAGGCAGTCAGCCGGACAAGGACCGTTGTCTGCGCCGTTGCCTCGAACCTTGCAAAGCGCTGGGTGCGTTTGAAAGGCACATCGAGTATTGCGGTTTCAATGCGTTCGACAGTCGCAGGAGGTGCGGGAATCTGGGCCGAAATAACATTCATGGTCTAGCCTTGTTTCAGAGTTACGCTTGTCTAGCCTTTGAATTGCCTTACGGTAAAATACCGTTGCGGAACTTGGTTGATACCGAAGGAGTATGGCGATGGAATTCAGACAGCTGCGGTATTTCGTTGCGGTCGCTGAGGAAGGTAACATCGGGCGCGCGGCGCATCGCTTGAATGTGTCACAACCGCCGATCAGCCGGCAGATCCAGGCGCTGGAATATGAGCTGGGGGCGGTATTGCTGACCCGGACCCCCAAGGGCGTGGACTTGACCGAGGCGGGCCGCGTATTCTACGCCGACGCTCAAAAGGTCCTGTCGCAGGCCAAGAACGCGATGGATCGTACCCGTGCCGCCGAACGTGGGGAATTGGGCCGGTTGGACATCGCATTTTTTGGATCGACGGTCTATCAGACCGTGCCCTTGATGCTGCGAGCGTTTCATCGGGCACAGTCAGAGATCGAAGTGTCACTGACCCGCATGGGCAAGGCCGAGCAGGTCAATGCACTGCGCGATGGGCGTATCCATATCGGCTTTGGGCGCTACTATAATCAGGCTGCGGGACTGGAGATCGAGCTCATCTCAAGAGAACCCCTATACGCGGCAATTCCCGCAGATCTGGCCCTTGCCAAACAGGATGAGGTGCCTCTGTCCGACCTCGCGTCCTTGCCTGTCGTGCTCTATCCCGCCGGCGATCGTCCGAGTTTTGCCGATGAAATCATATCCCTTTTCCGGGAGGCGGATGTCGAATTCGATGTGGACAGTGTTGCCACTGACTCGACCGCGGCACTTGCGCTAATCGCCAGTGGGACACGCTGCACCATCGTTCCCGAAGCGATTGCAGCGCTTCGGTTTCCCGCGCTGGAATTTGTACTGATCAAGAACTGTAGCACGCTTGCACCCAGTTCGTGTGTGTATCTGGCTGAGGATCAGCCCCCCGTCCTCAAGGAATTTCTCAAGGTTCTCAGAAGCGTGTCTGTATCCGCTTCGGTCGATACGGAAAATGCATCGAGGGGCGGTTTCAAAAGTATTGGAGCGTAATGATTGGCCTGGGCTACCCAATAGAGGAACCATTAACCGTTCCAGGGAGGAAGAGAATGTCAGAACGCGTCAAGGAAATCACAATGGATATCGTCGAGGCCACACGCGATGTGTTGCGCAAGCACAATGTGACTTTTCCAGAATACCGCGCCGGGTTCATGCACCTTGCAAAGACACAGCAGGCCGGGGAAATCCCGCTTTTGATCGACGTATTCTTCAACTCCACAGTCGTGGACATTGAGAACAAGACCCGCAAGGGATCGCGCGCCGCGATCCAGGGCCCTTACTTTGTTGAAGATGCGCCGCTTGTGGACGGTCAGCTTGCCATTCGCGACGAAGACAATGACCAGCCTCGCATGGTGATGCGGGGAAAGGTGAAAGGCACGGACGGTCAGCCCGTTGCCGGTGCGGTAATCGACGTCTGGCACTCAACGCCCGAAGGCCGCTATTCCGGCATCGCCAAACACGGCGAGATCGACAAGAAGTACTACCGTGGCAAGATCACGACAGACGCAAACGGCAACTACGAGTGCTATTCGATCCTGCCGGTCCCCTATCAAATTCCCAACAAGGGCCCGACAGGCCAGTTGCTTGAGGAATACATGGGCGGCCATTCCTGGCGCCCCGCGCATATCCACTACTGGGTTCACGCGGACGGCCTGCGCGACGTGATCAGTCAAGCCTATTTCGAGGGTGATCAGTACATCGAAAACGACAGCTGCAACGGCGGTGGCAGCGAATTCATGGTGGCCGAAGCCTACGATGGCGACGTGCGGGTCATGGAGGTTAATTTCGAACTCGAGCCCGCAGCGGCCAAGATGCAGGCCGCTGAATAAACCGCTGATTAGAACGGTGCCGTGTCGCGGCACCGTCCAAAGTTTCAAGCAACACATCATTGGTGACGGAATATGCGGCATGTGATGCAAGTCGCAGGCGCGTTTCGTCATTCTGGGAGGATTCCAATGACGGCACGTTACGAAACCGAAGTCCTTATCATCGGGACAGGCCCTGCTGGGGCCGCAGCCGCAGCACTTCTGGCCAAATACGACATCAAGACGATGATTGTGAACAGGTATGGCTGGACGGCCCCTACGCCGCGCGCTCACATCACCAATCAGCGCACGATGGAGGTGATCCGCGACCTTGGACTTGAGGAAGACGCGAAGAGATATGCGGTTCCCAACGATCAGATGGGGGAGAATACCATCTGCGCAAGTCTGGCGGGCGAGGAGTTCGGCCGGATCAGGACATGGGGCACGGACGTGCGCCGCCGCGCGGATTACGACGAATGTTCGCCGACGTCGATGTGCGACATTCCCCAGAACCTGCTGGAACCGATCCTTGTGAAATCTGCCGCGCTGGATGGGGGTAAGGTGCGGTTCGATACCGAATACGTTTCGCACCAGCAGGACGCAAGCGGGGTCACGGCCTTGCTACGCGACCGGCTGAGCGGAGAAGACTTCGAGGTTCGGGCCAAATACATGATCGGTGCGGACGGGGCCAATTCCCAAGTCCTCGCCGATCTTGGCTTGCCGCTTGAAGGACAGATGGGGAAATCCGGCTCCATTAATATGGTGTTCGAGGCGGATCTGTCGAAGTACGTAGCACACCGCCCGTCCGTTCTCTATTGGGTGATCCAGCCCGGATCGGACATCGGCGGGCTTGGCATCGGGGTCGTGCGTATGGTGCGCCCGTGGAACAAATGGCTGGCCATCTGGGGATATGATGTCGAACAGGGGCCGCCCGATCTGGACGATGCCTTTGCCACCGAGATCGTACACAAGTTGATCGGTGACGACAGCGTTCCGGTCAAGATCGAAGGCACGTCCACCTGGACGGTCAACGATATGTACGCCACCAACCTTCAGAAGGGGCGGGTGTTTTGTGCCGGAGACGCGATCCACCGCCACCCGCCGACAAACGGCCTCGGCTCCAACACGTCCATTCAGGACAGTTTCAATCTGTGCTGGAAAATTGCGATGGTCCTGCGCGGACAGGCCGACGAAAGCCTGCTTGAAACCTATACAACAGAGCGTGCGCCGGTGGCCAAGCAGATCGTCAAACGTGCCAATAAATCGCTCGGTGATTTCCCACCGATCGCCATGGCCCTCGGTTTGCCACAGGCAAAGAGCGTCGACGAGATGTACGCCAACATGGCCAAGCGCAAGGAATCCACGACCGAGGCAGAGACACAACGCGCTCAATTGCGCGCCGCGATCGCGGGCACCGACTATGTCTACAATGCGCATGGCGTTGAGATGAACCAACGCTACGACAGCACGGCCATCGTTTCAGATGGATCCGATCCAGAAGAGTTCCGCGATGAAGAACTCTATCATCAGGCGTCATCGCGTCCTGGCGCGCCGGTCCCACATGTATGGGTGTACCGCGCCGATGGGCATCGTGTATCGACCAAGGATCTGTGTGGGCAGGGCCGCTTTACGCTGTTGACGGGACTGGGCGGCGAAGGATGGCGCAAGGCTGCGGATGCGGTGCGCGAATCCTTGGGTGTCGAGATTGACGTCCGTGTGATTGGGCCAGGTCAGGCTTTTGAGGATCACTACGGCGATTTTGCAGCAATACGTGGGACAGTTGACAGCGGTGCACTGCTTGTGCGGCCGGATTTTCATATCGCATATCGCGCGGAAACCTATTCGGGAACTGCCGCCAACGATCTTGTCAATGCAATGTCCGCCGTCTTGGGCCGCGCGACCGGTCGCCAGATACGGGCCGCTGAATAGCACGCAAACTGGCGTTGAAAACTGAGGTCCCAGAGCGGTTTCCGCTCTGGGACCTGTTGTGTTTCCGCATTTGAAAAATAGCGCTAAACATCTGAAAATATTGTCATAATAAGTTCTTCCTTTGTACGAATGGGCAGTGAAAACGGACGAATGATCCTGTTTGCAAATCCCGGGCGTGGGATTGTGTTTCTAATCAAGGAACATGCAAGTTAAGGGAGGAAAGACATGTCCATCATCCGCGAAGCATTGGAAGATGAAGACCAGTTCTCGTCCGTTGCGCCAACGACCAGCTATTTTCGGCGGCTGCGCAGCGATCTGAAAAAATACACTGGCAAGAAGCTGGCAAACAGCGTGGGTCGCGTGCCCGGATTTGGCGGATTGAAAAACGCCAACCCAAAACCTGAATTGCAAGAATTGACGTCTGACGCCGGTTTCATGGCGGATTGGTACAAAAAGCCTTTTGGTGACGGCGACAAGCCGGACTCGCTTGCCGAGGTTCCGTGGGACTACATCGAGGCCCATCAGCATGAAGTCCCGTTCTGGGGCTTGCGAGAATACTGGTATCCGGCGCTTATGTCCGATGATCTGAAACACAACGAGCACCAATCGGTCAAATTGCTGGGGGACAATATCGTCCTGTTTCGCAATGCCGACGGGACGCCGAACGCCCTGGAAAACCGTTGCCCGCACCGCGGCCCCCTGCTGTCGCTGGGTCAGACAAATGTCTGGGACGTTGGTACGATCACCTGCCGCTATCACGGGATGACCTTCGACGGGCAGGGCAACTGCGTCGCGTTTCTGGCCGATGGTCCCAACAGCCCGGCCTGTGCCAAGGTCAAGGCAAAGTCCTACCCCGCCGAAGAGGTGGGGGGGATCATCTTTGTTTATATGGGGGTGCAGGAACCCAAACCTTTCCTCGATTCGATGCCGCACGCGCACGAAGTGTTCGCGCCGGGCACGGAAATCCGCAACACCCTCCATGTTCCTTACAGCTATCTGAACAGCCTCGACAACACCGTCGACATGACACATGTCGGATGTCTGCACCGCAGCTGTTACCTGTTCGGAGATCAGAAAATGGGTGGCGGGGTCGCATTTGAGGAACTCCCGGGCAACGGTATCTACGCCCATCTCCGCGACACTGGTGGACATGGCGGTGACAAGGCGATCGACGACATCCGATGGTTCATGCCCAACCTCGTGCACCACGGCGAAGAGTTCATGGAGGGCAAGGTAAACGGGCTCTATCTGTGGTTCGTCCCCGAAGATGTCGGCAGCTTCAAAGCCTGGATGATGGGCTCAATCAAGACCGAGAAAGCCGGTAAGGTCGGAGCCAAGATGATCCAGACGGTACTGACGCGCGCCCTGCAATCGGACGCGCTGCCGGGGATGGCCTGTTTTGTCGGGGGAGATGCTCCGATGCAAATGGCACAAGGCCGCGTTGCGCGCTGGGATCTGGACTATCTGGCCCGGACGGACCGGGCCATCGTCAAAGTGCGGCAGATCATGAAAGATGCACATAAGGCAGAAATGAAACTGCGTGAAGATATGGGGCTGGACCCGCTTGTACACCGCGCGCCCACAAAACGGGTCGCGTCGACGGGTTGATCGTCGAGCCCACGTTCCAGGCATCGCCGCCCCAGTGATGATGCCTGGCAAAACCCCAGATTTCAACGACCAAGACCGGAGCACCAGCTGAAACAGCACCGCTCCGCCAATAAGAACCGACCCCAGCAAAAAGGGGCGGACCCAGGGAGGGACCCCAATGAAAAATTCAACCAAAGGCCTTTTGGGCCTAACCATTGGCATATGCGTATTGTCCGAAACAGCGGGGGCCGAGGGATTTGACCGCGCGTTGCCCAACACCGAATTTCTGTTTCAGCCCGGCGGTTATGCCGAGATCGGTGCGGGCTATCTGATGCCCGAAATCACCGGCGTATTTCCGGCGCCGGGCGGTGATGTCGCAACCGGGAATATCGGTCGCGATTTTTTCACGCCTCAATTTGCGATCAAATACGATGTCAACGAAAAGTTGTCTTTTGGCCTGCAATTCTCGCAACCCTACGGCCTATTGGCGCAGTATCCTCTTGGCACGCCTCCCGGTGCGCCGGTCCCGGCGCAAGGCACCGGCGGTGATTTCGGTGCGGATGAAGTGGGTATCTCCGCACGCTACAAGTTCACGCGCAATCACAGTGCGTTCGGATCGGTCCGCGTTCAACGCTACTCAGGGTATCTGAACCGTGGCGGTGTCCGCTTTGATTTCGGCAGCAGCACTGAGCTGGGGTATTCGCTTGGCTACGCCTTCGAGATACCTGAGCGCCGCTTGTTGTTCACGGCCGAGTACACATCCGCTGTGAAGCACACCCATGTGACGAAACCCCGTCACGACGGTCTGGTGGCAATCGCCGATGTTGAATCGCCTGTCGGGGTATCCTTTGTGCCGGCGGTCACTGGCACGCCGCTTGAAAATGACACAATACATCGCACGCCGCAGTCCCTGACCCTGAACTTCCGAAGCCAACTGCCGATCGGGGACGGGAAGAACCTGATATTTGGCCGCTATCGCTGGGCTGACTGGTCAGAGGCTGACATCTCGTTCAATGGGCTGAACCCGACCCAATTCACAGACTCCCAGCATTTCGCACTGGGATTGGGTCGCGTCGTTACGGAAAATTTGGCGCTGACCGGAATGGTCGAATACCGCACCGGCGGCGCAAGCCCGAAACCAGGGCTGACACCATTCGAGAACTCAATCGGTCTGGTGTTGGGCGGACGGTACATTCTGAACGACAATGTCGTGCTTCAGGCAGCTTATACTTACGTCAAATTTGATGATGCGACGACGACAAGTGGTGGTGTCTTTACCGACAACAGTGCCGAAGGCATCGCCTTCAAGATCGGTTACTACTTCTGATTTTCTCAATCGCAACCGTCTTACCACAAAAATCTGAACCCGACCCAAGACAGGAAAAACCATGAAACGGACACCCGCCTTTTCCCTTACGGCAGCAACCCTTGCCCTGATGATCTCCGGCGCGACACCCGCCCTTGCCGGACCACTGACCGAGTCCGAGATGCGCTCAGAACTTCTGAACAAGACGCTCAAGGGGAAGCGCCTCGGGATGACATTTGTTCTTCAGCTCAGCAGCGACGGACACGCCAAGATGCAATCGACCGTGAAGGACGACGTCGGTAAATGGCGGATCAACGGGCAGCAGATGTGCCTGACGTGGAATGAATTTCGCGGCGGCAAAGAAAACTGTGCCACATTTTCGCGCGAAAAGGATGGCTACCGGCTGCAAGGCGGCCCACTGCTGCGCGTCGTCAGCGGGGCCTGATCGTCGGCATGCATGGCCGGACCTTGTCGCATGCGCCGGCTCCGGCGATCCCCAGACCTTTCAGTTTTGACAAATCGGAGACTTCAAACATGCACTATATCATTAACAATCACGACAACCCCGACAAAGCGGCCCTTCGCATGGAGGTTCGCGAGGCACATATCGCCTATCTCAAGTCGGATCATCCGGGCGCCAAGCTGGTGATGGCGGGCCCTCTTCTGGACGGTCACGGGGAGATGATCGGATCTCACCTGGTCGTCGCCGCAGATGATATCGCCGCTGTCGAGCAGTTTCAGCAAGACGATCCGATGGCGCAGTCAGGTCTGTTTTTATCCAGCCGCATCGACCCTTGGAAGTGGGTGATCGGCAATCCGGACGCACCTGCGCACCAGCCCAGTTAGGAGCACTCGACATCCTTGGTACTGGCTGTTGTGCAAAGCGATCGGTAGCAATGGTGTGTTCTTACGGGCCGACGTGCGCCGAGCGACATCTTGTATCTAAGGGGGAAGCCACGTCTGCGTTGTGTTTTCGAGCAGCTTACATCTGGTCGCAAGTTGTCGGATAAGCCCATCCCGCTGTCACATGAGATTTGATACATCAAACCGAATCCTGTATGGTATTTATAAATACCATTTTGGGTAAAACCCGATGCCGGAAGCGTATCGAGTTTCGTCCAAATCTTGGGGAGGAGGAGAGATGTCACTATTGGATATCCGGATGTCACGGATCGACGCGGGGTACGTGCATATTGAAAAAGGACATCACTACGACGTACCCGTGCAACAGTTCAGTTCTCTCTACATTCCGCAGACCTGCCATATAGAGGTCTCTGTCGAAGGCGGCGCGTTTGAGCGTGTCGAACGCGGCGGCCTGGTGGGATTGCCCAAAGGCACCGCGCACCGTCTGCGCCTGCCCGGAGAGCCACAACAGGCCCGTGGCACGATCGCGCCGCCGTTTGCCGCCCTGCGCACCCGAAATCGAATGGCCGAAAGGGTTTTTGCGGCGCGCCATGCCGTGTCCATCAATCCAATTCCTGATCTGGTGCCAACCCTGATTAGCGCCACGTGCGCCGAGATCGCCGCAGATCCCAGGCTAAAATCAACTGTGTCGGTCATCTGTGAGCTCGCCGATACCGGTACCAATACCCACGATGCAGTTTTTGTACGGATGTCCGAAGCGCTCGCGCTTGTCTTGATCGAGCGTGTCATGGAGCGTTCTGCGCCCGAAGGTGCCAGTGTGGACGGTGCCTTTCACGATATGCGGTTGCGCAACGCTATCCGGGCGATGCACGAACGCCCCGCAGAAGATTGGTCGCTCAACAGTCTCGCAAAGGAGGTCGGGTTGAGCCGATCCGCGTTTGCCGAAACGTTCCGAAATTCGACCGGGCAGACCCCCTACCAGTATCTGACAAGAGTCCGCATCGACGCCGCGACCCATTTGCTTGGCACTCCCAACCTGTCGATTTCCGAGATCGCGTGGCAATCGGGTTATCAGTCGGACGCAGCGTTCATAAAGGCGTTCCGACGCATTGTCGGGGTTAGCCCTGGCGCGTACCGGCGGGCGCAAACTCAGGGTGCTCCTGCCTAGAGATCCAGCACGATCCTTGATCCGGGCGCACCGCGTGACACGCACAGCGCAATCGCGGAGTTCTGTTCTTGTTCGTCAGGATAGAGGCTCGTATCGCGATGGATGATCTCGCCGCTGTCCAACACCTGAACGATGCAGGTGCCGCAGACGCCCTCCAGGCAGGATTGAGGGACCGAGACACCCTGCTCTCTCAGGGTCTCCAGGATCGAGCATTCCTTTGCCACGGGATAGACTGGGCCATCGCCCTTGAGTTGAACTTCGAATTCTCCGGCATCCTCGGCGGACAACGGGGCGAGGTTCGCCTTGAAACGTTCCTGATGAAAGTGTCCAGCAGGCAGCCGTGAAGCCGCCTCCTGCACCGCGTCAAGAAACCCGGTGGGCCCGCAAGCATAGAGATGGTCGTTGCTGCGCAAACCACCGACGAATGCGGCGATATCCAGCGGGTTGGGGTCGTCGACCTCGTCATAGTGGTAGATGATATTGGCGGCAATTGCCTCGTCTTGTATTTCACAGCGGAAGGCAGCGCGTTCCGGTGTTCTGGCACAGATGCGCAGTTCGTAGCCCGCTCCCCTTGCTTCAAGAGTTCGGGCCATGGATAGCAGCGGGGTGACGCCGATACCCCCGGCCAACAGAACGGATTTGCCGTGGCTTGGGTGCAGGCCAAAGTTGTTGCGTGGCGGGGATATCTCGACCGTGTCGCCCACGCGCACCGTATCGCATATTTCGACGGAACCGCCGCGCCCACCTGCGTCGCGCAAAACGCCGATCTCGTAGCGTCCGTTGTCTTCGGTTGCGCGGGTCAGCGAATACTGCCGGATCAGGCCGGATGGCAGATGCACGTCAATATGGGCCCCGGCTTCACACGCGGGCAGGGCGGTGTCCTGGCCTGCCAACCTAAAGGCGACTGTATCCTCTCCTACGATGGCTTTGCCGATCACGGTGACCTTGAGTGTGTTTGACATGATGGACCTCCCCTTTTGGTTCAGTCTTGCAGAGTTCACTGATCCGGTTTTGCCGGTTCGTCCGGTTGCCTTGTTCCTGCGTCCAAAGCGCGGGTTTGGCTCAGGTCTCGACCGCGTCCACTTTGGCAAGATCCGGCGCGTCGACGTGGTGGATTTGTCCGGTCACTCCGGACAGCAGATACAAGGCAGGTTGGCCGACATCACTCTTCTCTTGCGCGTCACCCAGAAAGGAGAATGCCAGTTCGGCGCTGATGAGTGAGCAGGCTTCCGCAAAGCGTCCTCGCCGCGTCCAGTGTTGACGCGTCAAAGTAAACATGGGCGTGATCGCCTTTGATCGTGGTCATAGCACACCCTTTTCAGTTCTGGTTGCTTCAGATTTCCGGCGGCATCACTGCACAAGCTATCCTACCGGGTATCGCTCGTGGCCCGGGCCAAGATTTGGGTCGGGCTGGCGTCGAGGAACACGCCGCTGCGCAGACCGTCCAGCAGCGTAATTGCGGTGGGTGAGGTGGCAGCGTTGAAGTGTCGCCCCAATCTCCGTCGGAGAGTGCACTCAGGTCCACCGGGACCAACCCCATCCGCCGCAGCTTGTCTAGATCGCTCAGGTCTCCCAACCGTTGAGTCTGCCAGAAAGACAGGCGGATACCTGCAACGCGCGGTCTGCTTGAGAGACGATCACCAAGGTCAGGTCAGGCTGCTTGCCAATCCGGGTAACCTGCTGACGGAACGCCGAAATGTCGATATCGGGCGCGATAAGCGCGAGCGCCCGCCAAGCGGTCGTCGGAGGGGGCGGCGCGATATCGCGATTTGCGTGAGGGTTTCCGTCACAAGCCATGCCCCCATGAAATGCCCGATCAGAAACACGGGTCGCGGTTGCTATTCCGTACCATTCTGATCGCGGCCTCCAGCCCGTCACGTGAATAGGCGGCGCTGCCGCGGTCATAGGCGTAGCCGACGGGCAATCCCAACGAGTGTCAGGAGAACAGCAGTTGGGGACCGCGCGCAGGTCAAAGTCCTGCTTGATCTGTCCCTGGTGCATCACACTTTCAGCGTGGGTGTAACTGAACCCGTAAACGAAAAGGGTTAGCTCCGCATCGGCCGCCCCGCCGGTTCTCAGAGCTTTGGCAAAGTCCGCAGCGGAATGTCCTCATGCCGCTTGCATAGCGGCGTGCCTGTCTGGAGCAGCCGGTGAGTTGAGTTCAAGTCGTCCCTTGCGGTGCATCGGCCGCACCGAAACATCATAGGATGCGAAGTAGGGTAATGACGATCAGCGTGTGCTGAAGCGGGTCGGAGGCTTGCCTTGCTCGCCTACCGGAATCCGGTGGACAATCGACAGAACTTCATGGCCGCGCCGCCCAAAATGGCACTGCGCCTGTTCAGGACAACCGTCATGGAAACCACAACAGACCGGGCACGAGAATGGCACCGGTTACCAAAAGAACGATAACGCAGAATCCCATGATATCCCGCGCCGAAAGGCCCGCCACTGCCAACGCCGGCAGCGCCCAGAAAGGCTGGATCATGTTGGTCCATGCGTCACCCCAGGCAACGGCCATCAGCACGCGGATCTGATCGGCGCCAAGAGCCTGTGCCGCGGGCATCACGATAGGGCCCTGAATAGCCCATTGCCCGCCGCCGGACGGCACCAGAATGTTGACCGCCGCCGCACTGAAGAATGCCAATATCGGCAAGGTCTCGGCGCTCGCGCCGTTGACGAACAGGTCGGTCAGGCCGGCTGCAAGGCCTGACCCCATCATCATGCCCATGATACCTGCATAAAACGGAAACTGGATCAGGATTCCGCCAACGCCCTGAACCGCCTCCCGCATTGCTGCAAGGAAAGCACGTGCAGACCCGTGCAGGGCAAGGCCTAGGAACAATAGCAGGAAATTTATGGTATTTAGTGTCAGTGAAAATGTACCGTTCACGGTCTGCAGGACGATGAACGACAAACCAAATGCGCCGATGCTCCATCCCAGCAAAGGTGTGCGTTCTATCCATTGTGCGGGTGTCGGTTTTCCTTTCGAGGGTACCTGGACCGCTTCGGTTTCGAATCTGACGTCGCCCGCGCGAACGACCGGACCGCCGTGGTTGAGCATCAGGCAGTTTAAGACCGGCACGGCGATGCAGACGCAGACCAACAGGAGCAGATTGAACGGCGCGAACAGGGTTTCCGACACGGGGAAAAGCCCGATATCCGCTTCGAGAAAGTTGCCCGGTGTTGCCGCTGTGAGCGGCACGGAACCCGACAGCCCGGCATGCTGAATGACAAACCCTGAATAGGCAGCAGCGACCAGCACGCGGTAGTCGACATCGGGCACTTCGCGGCCCAACCGCTTGGCGAATAGCGCGCCGATCACCAGTCCGAAGCCCCAATTCAGCCAACTGGCACCAAGGGCCACGACTGTCACCAGTACGATGGCCTGGCCTGGCGTTTTGGCCAGCCTTGCCAACTGACCCATAAGCCGATCAAAGAATGGGCTGGAAGCCAAAATGAACCCTGTTACCAGGACCAGTGCCATTTGCATGGAGAATTCAAGCAGCGCCCAGAACCCATCGCCGAAGTGGGTGATCATCCTAACAGGCGTTTCACCCTCGATTGCGATGCCAAGACCGAAAACGATCAACGTCAACAGAATGACGATGACCAATGGATCGGGCAGATAGTTCTGCATCATCTTGTCCAGCGCGCCCGTCAGGCGACCAAACAATGATGGACGGTGGGCAACATCGGTGCTCAGGCTCATTTTAAGATCATCCTATTCAGCGGCAGCGGTGACTGTGTCGGGGATACCGGCGCCAGACATCAGTTCTGCGAAAAGTGGTGATGGGTCGAAAGTCTGCGCGACCCCAAGCGATTGTCCATGCTTGGCCAGAAAAACCTCCGCCCTGGCATGACCTTGACGAAAGAGCCGGTCCAGATAAGCCTGTTCGACGTTCATCTTGGACGATGGTGCGTATCCGGCCAAATCGTCATCGCTCAGGACCCGGTGCAAGCGGGTGGCGTCGATGTCAGGCACTAAATCGCGGAAATGCATTGCAAATCGCAACTCCTTCAACAGGGCAGCGTTGAAGGTTACTTCGTTCAATCGGTTTGCGATCTCACGGGCAGTACGTGGCACATCCGGTCTGAAGAACGGGTTGGTCTGTACAAGGATCAAATCCTGCCCGAGGCCGCTGCGCACCAGCGGATAGAGCGCAGGGTTGCCTGTATATCCGCCATCCCAATATGCTTCGCCGCCGATTTCCACGGCCTGAAACAGGTTTGGCAATGCCGCAGAGGCCAGAAGCACATCGATGGAAAGATCAGGCTGCGTAAAGACATGCGGCATGCCAGTCCGGACATTCGTTGCTGTTAGGAAGACGCGCGGCGCCGATGGGTGGTTCAGGGCGTCAATATCGAGCTGCTCTTCAAGAAGCCGTCTCAGCGGATGGAAGTTGGCAGGATTGGACTGATAGGGCGAAAAGGCCCGGCTGAGAAAGTCGAGTGCGAGATAGGCTGGGTTGCGATCAAGGCTCCAGTTGTCGGACAAACGGTCGAAGACGGTCCGCTGGACCGGAGAGAACCTGCCAGCGCGAGAGACTGCATGCCAATACTCATTCAGCGCAGCGCGTGCCGCGTCGGGACCGCCAGTGGCAAGACCCGCAGCGGTCAGGGATGCGTTCATCGCGCCGGCGCTTGTCCCGCTGAGCGCGGTGATGGTCGTTCCCGGATGCGTCAAAAGACAGTCAAGAACACCCCAGGCAAGCGCCCCGTGGGATCCACCGCCCTGCAAGGCCAGCATCACTGGCACCGTGTCTGGTGACGAACGGCTCATGACCGTGGCTCATCTGAAAGACGTGATAGCCATGCAGCGGTGCATGACAAGATCATAAGGACAAGTGGCGGGACAGGGCTGTTTCCGATGAAGTGCAACTGGCTTATCGTGACACCCACAGATATCCCGATCATCAGCAGTGCGGCGAGCAGCACGCTGCCCGGCAGCAAGATCAGACCGGCGTCAAGTATCTCCAGAACGGCCGTGACCCACCGCAGCCATTGTCCGAATCCCAGTGTGTCGAAGGTCGCAACCAGAGCTTCGATTCCCAGCAGTTCGGCGATGCCCGCCACCGCGAAGATCAGCGCCAGCAACACGTGCATGGTCGTCGCCCAGCCGCGCTTTGATCTGTTGGCTTGCGTTGCAAGATTGGTCATCGTCATTCCCTTCGTTCAGACGGCGCGCATGTCTGCGGCCTTGCTGGTGAATGCAAACGCAGCACTGATGGCAGGGGGCTTAGAAATTCCGCGTCGTGGTTTCTCTCCACCATCAAATGTTCGCCCCAACCAGATGGATGCAAACTCGACCCCGCGCATCCTGACCCCCGCGGTTGGGCGTGCATGGACGACAGCGATATCCGCTCTCTCCTTGATCATGCCGTTTGTCCCGCGGTTCTGGCTGGCTGCGATCCCTTGTCGGATTCCCAAAAAAGCAATCGGTACAGTGCAGGAACGTAGAAGAGCGCCAGGATCGACGCGATGCCGAGGCCGCCAATCATGAGCGTTGCCATCGGCTCCCACAGGGCACCGCCGCCGATGGCCATAGGGGCAAGGCCAAGCACCGTGGTCAGCGAGGTCAGCAGAATAGGTCGAAACCGTGTCTGCGCGGCCCGTACAATAGCGTCGTCCAGTGGCAGGGCTTCACGTTCGATGTCGATCTGGTCAATCAGAACGATGGCATTGTTAATGATGATCCCGCTCAGCGCGATCATTCCCAACGTGCCAAAAAAGCTCAGCGGTTGGCCAAATCCGATCAGCGCAAGAGGGACGCCGGCGACCACCAGCGGCACGCAGAGCAACGTCAGACCGACACGGCGGAACGAGTTGAACTGGATCATCAACGCGAGCAGCATCACGGTGATCGCAGCCGGAAATCCTGCGCCCAGTTTCGTGCGGACTTCGCCAGCCTGTTCAACCTCACCGCCGATTTTAACTTCATAGGCAGCGCCCAACTCCTCTGACAGCCTGTCGAGGGTCGGCTGGATGTGTTTGACCAGATCGAAAGCCGAGAGTTCAGAGGAAATCGCGCTGATGGTGACGGTGCGGCGCTGATCCAGTCGGCGCTGCGATGAGAATTCCAGATCTGGCTCAAGCTGGGCAATCTGATCGAGAGATACAATCTGGTCATCCGTTGCGATGGATAGATTGGCAATGTCCTCGAAACTATCACGCGCGGATTCCTCGCCGCGAAGAACGATGGGGATCTGCCTGTCGGTATCGCGGAAGACGGATACTTGCGCGCCGTCAAGGAACCCCTCCAGCGCCTCCGACACCGTCTGCGAACTGAGGCCATATTCGCGCACGCGATCTTGCGCAATCACGATGCGACCCCGCAAGAGACGGCTGCCCCAATCGTTCTGATTTTCGACCATGCCAGGCGCGGAAGTGAATGACTGCTCGACCTCGTAGGCTGCTGCGAGGAGCTTGTCGGCGTCGGGGCCAGAGATTTCTACCTCGATCCCTGGTTCGCGCCCACCCATGGCCAGACGTTTGAGCCGCGCACGGGCGTTTGGAAACGCCTGCGCGATGTGAGCGTTAGCGCGGTCGATGACGTCCGCCGACGCCTCGAAGGTGGTTGTGTTGACGATGAAGAAGGCGGAGGCTGGATCAGTATCCGCAGGGTCCAGCGTCAAGACAAAGCGGGGGCCGCCAAAGCCGACGAAAGCTGTGGCATCGACCACTTCGGGATTGATCTCTTGATCGATCAGCCAGTCGCTGAGCCGTTTGGTTGCATGTTCAGTCTCCGAGATATCGGTGCCCCTCGGCAGATCTAAATAAACTAGGAATTGGTTGCGCTCCGACAGCGGAAACAGTTGCTGGCGGACGTTGCCCATCTGGCTGATCGACAGGGCAAGCACGCCGACCGTCACCAGCACCGCGATCCATGGGGCGCGCATGATCCAGGCCACAACGCGTCCGTATGCGCGTGCAAGATGGTCAAAAGGACCCGGTTTCTGGTTTTTCTGAGGTTCCGGCAGGATCCAAACGGCAAGCAGAGGCAGCAAATAAAGCGCGGACAGAAAAGACCCAGTCAACATAAGTGCGACAACTGCACCCAGAGAATAGCCGTATTCCCCTTCCGTGCCATCCAGCAGGAACAACGGCAGGAAAGCCGAGACTGTCGTGATCGAGGCGATCAGCAGCGGTAGGGTGTACTGGCGGCCCGCAGCGAGTGCTGCTTCCTTACGCGCAGCACCCTCGCGGATCCGGCGGTCCATGTCTTCGATGATCACCAGGCCGTTGTCGACCAGCAGTCCGAGGGAGATTATTATTGCCGCAATGGAGACCTGCTGGAGCTCCACGCCGAAGGCAGGCATGAGTGTAAATGCAAAGGCGACGGCAAAGGGCACAATTGAGGCAATGACTAGCGCCTGCTGGTAACCCAAAAAAACGAACATCACCAGCAGGACCACAACGAAGGTTTGAAGCATGTTGTTTAGGGCATTGTTGACGGACTCCTCCACTACTTCTGGCTGGAAAGTGGAAAAGGCGACCTCGACGCCCCAGGGTTGATCTGCCTCAAAGTCCGCGAGCAGTTCCCGCAGATCCGCGCCCACTGCTACGATATCCTCGCCCGCATACATTTCGGCGGAGAGCAGGATCGCACGGGTGCCATTGAAGTAGATCGGTTGCTGAACGGGATCGGCAAGGCCGCGCTGGACAGTGACCAGATCCCCCAACCTGACCAAACCGATACCCGACAACTCGACAAGGGTGTTTTCAATGTCTTCGATGGATGCGAAATCACCGGAGGTTTCAAGCGCGATCCTTTGCCCATCCGAAACGACGGACCCGGCAGGGAGCCGCACGTTCTGTTCACGCAGCGCGTTGATGACGGGGTTTATCGTTGTGCCGATGGTGGCCAGACGCTCGCGGTCCACCTCAAGCAAGATGCGTTCCTCCTGAACCCCATAGAGAGTAACGGCAGAAATCTCATCCATGCCATAGATACGGTCGCGCAGGTCCTCGGCAAACCGTTCGGCCTGTCGGGGCGTGAAACCATCGGCGGTCAGAGCGATGGTTGCAATCGCGACATCGCCGAAATCAGTGTTTACAATCGGCCCTTGGGTGTTTGCAGGCATGCCGCGCCCGGCGTCCTGCATATCGTCGTCGATCTCGGAAAACACGGCATCAATGCCATCCTCGGGCACGGAGGTCTCCAGATCAATCTGAAGGATCGCCACGCCCGAGATCAGTTGCGTGCGCACTTCATCCACGCCGGGGATCGCGCGCGCGGTCTCTTCCAGCGGTCTTGCCACAAGCTCTTCGAGCTGCGTCAGGGTAAGACCGGGGTTGGCCGCAACGACCACGGCGGTCCGAACGGTGATCGCAGGGTCCTCACGCTTGGGAAAGCCCAAGTATGTGCCTAGGCCTAACGCCACGATCAAAATCATCATCAGCGTCGTGACCCGCGTGTTCTTCAGACCCATTCCGGTGAGAGAGGTCATTGAGTGACCTCCGCCGTTTCATTCCACAGGCTGACACGTTGATCCGGGTAGAGAAATGGGACCCCGGCTGTCACAACGCGGTCACCGGGCTTCAAACCGCCGCTGACAATCATCTCCGTGCCGTCAATGCCGGCGATTACCACGTCACGCTTTGCAAGAACGCCATCTTTCACGACAAAGACTTGCCCACTCCGCTTCTGTCCGTCTGCCCTGACACGTGCGAGGTCTACCGTGAGGTGCGTGGCAAGGGCGCTTACGGGCAGCAAGATGCCTTGAGTGTCTTGCTCAATGGGCAGTTCGATGACCGTCTCAACCGCCATTCCGGACCGCAAATTTTCGGGTGTTTCCTCAAGTTTGACGATAACCGGAAACGCGGAAACGGCAGGCGCGCGCCGCGCTATTTCAGAAATTCGGGCAGGAAGGGAGACATCGGGCTGATCTGCGGAACGTATCACTACCGCATCGCCAAGGGAAAGTTGGGAGACGACATGATAACTGACAAGGATGCGGGCCTGAAGCCCGTTGTCCTGGTAGAGTGTGACAACAGGCTGGCCGGGCTGGACCGCACCAAAATTCTGAACCTCGATGCTGTTCACAATTGAATCGAAAGGCGCCAGTAGCTGAGTGTCGGCGTTGCTACCGCGCACAAGATCAAGAGTCCTGCGAAGCTGCTCAACACGGGCCAACGCCTGATCGCGGGCCGTAACGGCACGATCCCGTGCCACGCGGGATGCAACGTTTCTTTCAAATAGCTGAATTTGACGGTCGGCCTCGTCGCGCGCGTTTTGCAACCCGCTTTCCGCTTCGGCCAACGCGGCTTCCGCCTGTTGTTTCTGCAAATCGAAGTCTTCGGGATTAATCGTCAACAGCACGTCGCCCTTGGCAACGTTCTGACCAATTTGCAGGTCAACAGCTCCCAAGCGCCCGCCGACCTCGAATGCCAGTTGTGTAATTTGCGGAGGCTCCAGTATGGCAGGAAAGGTTCGAAGCTGTGTCGAAGACGAATGCTGTGCCACCACTGTTTTGACGGCTCGCACCGGATCGTCGGACTGTGTCGTCTCGTCTTCGTTGCCCGGAAGACAGGCCATAAGAAGAAGCACGGCAGATAGGGCGGCGAGGGGGCGGATCATTGCGTTACCTTTCGTGGTATTTGCCAGTACCGTCTTGCCGATCAGATATGGTACTGATAAATACCAAGTCAAGAAGAATTTTGGGAACGTCAGATGTGTGCCGATAAATCTCAGGCCGTTAACCTTGCTCAAGACAGGCGAAAGCGGGTGATCCTCGATGCCGCCCGGACACTATTCATCGAAAAGGGGTTTGAGCAGACATCACTGGATATGATCATCGCGCGTACGGGTGGATCCCGGCGGAATATCTATGATCTTTTCGGTAACAAGGAGGGCTTGTTTGAAGCGGTCATGAAGGATCAACTTGGAAGGATCCTATCAGGAACGCACGTCCCCAAATCCGCGGAGGACGGGGTATCCATCCAATCGCAGCTTGAGGCAATCGGGACCGAGTTCCTGATGGGATTGCTCCAGCCGACTGTCTTGCGAACCTTGCGCCAATTCATCGTTGCGGCGGGAGAGCGACCAGATTTGGGGCAACAAGCGTACGCTGCGGGTCCCGCTGTTCTCTACGAACGGCTTGAAACCTATTTCTCAGCGCTTGTCGCCGAAGGCAAACTGGACCTGCCTGACGTTGAAGTCGCTTCTCGCGCCCTTACCGAGATGATCAAAGGGGGGCTGGAGTTAAAGGCAATGATGACGGGTGACTATGAAGTTTCGACAAAGCAAATTAGACGCCAGGTATCCAAAGCAGTGCTCTTGTTCCTACACGGTGCTTTGCCGCGTTGAAATCGGTCTATTCGTGCGTCACTCGGAGCTCAACCTGACAGCTTACAATTGTCGCAAGAAAATCGAGATGGCTCTCACAGCTGCCGCCCAGAATCCCCGCAAACTGATGAAGCTCGGGCCAATAGTTCCGGGCTCCACCTGACGAAGCAAGTGGAGAATCCACAGGCCAAACGGATTGCCTTGATAACCGCTCCAAGCTGATAAGATCGGATAAGTTTTTCAACGAGATCAGGCCGATATGCAAGACGAATGAAAGTCGGTTTGTTTACGTCTGTTCCTGTGTTTGAAGCGCACAGCGTTTCGATCCGAAGATCATCATCGCTCCTAATAGATTCGCGGAAAATTATGATGGGATCCATGGCGCCAAAGTTGTCGTTGAGATATGGCCGCTCAATATCCCGTTAATGCCTCGTGGTACGCTGGCATACGTGCGGCTTTCGTCAGTATTTGATATGGTTGCAGGTCTGACTATTCGTTTGTCCAGTCAGTCGTGGTCGGCCCAGTCCTTATCTCAAGCATTTGGACGTCGCCGTCTCGCGCCGCCATCCGGTGCGGAACGCCCTCGGGTGTGAGTACAACCGTACCAGCCTCGAACACCTGTTCCGCATCTGGATCGATGGAAGTCCCGACCCCCAGATACATGGTGTCCTCGACGACCAAGGACATACGGGCGTTGGGATGGCTGTGCGGTGGAAAAATGCTGCAGGCTTTCATAATCGCATTCGCGCCGAAAGCACCTTCGGCATCCATCGCTCCGGACATTATGGCCGACGACACGCCTTCAATCGGTGTTTGGTTCAGCGGCATTTCGGTAAGGCTCAGCTTTGACACTTCAGCGATCAGTACCGTAGGCATTGCTGCAACCGTGATCATTGCGGTGGTCCGGAAGAAGGTCACGGAATTAATCTCCTGCTAGTTATATTTAACATGCTCGTTAGTTCATAAATCGCGAGAATTAAAAGACTGGTGGGTTCAACAATATTCAGCGCGATCGCCCGGCGATCACAGATGACGGTAAAATTATCGATGCGGTCACCGATAGGTTTTGGGAAAAGGGTTTTGCGGAGACGACCATTAGCGATCTGTTTGAGGGTACTGTTGCGTTAATTCCTTTTGGTCGAGGCTGGCGTCAGTGCAGACCTAGGGGCACGCGGCAATATCGAACAGCATGCTGATGAATTCGATCTTGCCCGTGAAGCTTGGTCGCCTGTGATGGATATGGCCGCGTTTGATGGTTCGGATGGTTTCTATCCCACTCAGGGTTGCCTTGGCTGATCGTAAGGACCGGAAACTCTGGCGGTATCAAAGCAGCCGTTTCATCGCGGCATGATCGCTTTCAATGAGATTGTTTCGCCACTTTTTGTCGATATGTCGGATGCTGTCAAAATGTGGATCCTATCGGTAGTCGATCTCACGGATGACGCGCCGGTAGGTGTGGGCCTTGTCAGTACAGATCGTGACCGGTCGGTGCAGGCGAACGCGTTCGACCGCTCTATTCAGAAAGGTCTTCGCTGCTTTTGCATCTCGCCGTGCTGTGAGCCGGAAGTCGACCATCTGTCCCTTTGCATCGATGGCTCGCCATAGGTAGCGCCATTTGTCGCCGACGCGGATGTAGGTCTCATCCCGCGCCAGGCAGGCGATCACGCAGTGATCTACCGAGAGGGGATGTGCCAGTCGACGCTCGCCCGCCGCTGGTGCTTCTTGGTCCGTTTCGCCAGCTCGGGACCGAACTTCTGCACCCAGCGATACACAATCGAGCGATCAATGGCGATGCCGCGTTCTGCCATGAGATCAGCGACATTCTGATAGGACAGCGAATAGCACAGGTACCAACGCACGGCTCAGAGTATAACCTCGCGCGGGAAGCGGTTATGCTTGAATGGGGGCCGACGGGGCATGCTCAACCTCGAAAGCCCGAATTTCGCCATACAAATCGATTAATGCAAAAGCCCCTCTTAAAAGCAGTTCTGTTCGTGGTCATCAATCTAGCGATTGATATCCCAAGCCGTCTCAGTCCGCCGAGCGCCGGGTGGCTTTTAGGAACTGACGCCTTAGGGCGCGACATTCTATCAAGGCTTCTACATGGCGCGCGGTGGTCGCTTGGCTTTGCATTTCTCATCTCCGTTATCGGCCTGTGCGTTGGTACGCTCGCGGGCCTTGCAGCGGCTCGAAGTGGCGGGTTGGTAGATTGGATCGTCATGCGCACAACAGACACCTTCCTCGCCTTTCCCGATCTCGTTACCGCCGTCGTAATCGCAGGCATGTTGGGGGCGGAAACCGAAGGTTTGATCTTCGGCCTGACAATAACCGGATGGACGCGGTACGCGCGGGGTATTCGGGCTGTCACTGCAAACGCGCGGATGTGTTTGGCAGGCATGTCACCGATCAGTATTGCCCGCCGGCACTATCTACCATCACTCTTACCATCTCTGACAATCCTCTAGGCGGGTATATTCGCCCGCGCAATTCTTGGCATTCCCGCCTTAGATTTTCTTGGTTTTGGCGTGCAGCCGCCGTTGCCCAGATGGGGGACCATACTACTGGACGCGCGCATCCACATGCGCTCGACGCCGCTCGAAATAATTTGGCTTGAGCTCACCATAGTCGCATGCATGATGGCAATCAATATGGTGGGCGACGTTTTACGGGACGCGTTTGCGGAACAGGACACCCAGCATAACTGACAGCGATAATTCCGATTTTTAGAGGCGCGTCAGTAGAATCTAAGCCGCTTACAATTTCTGTATCGGGGTCACATAGCCGATACCCATGGTTAGTCTTTTCATGATTGTACACTCATAGCAGGCGATTGACATACTGGTGCATCTCATAATGCTATCGAGGTCGTGCTGTATTTGTCGCAAGATCTCCCTGGCTACCGATAACCACACTTATCCTACACAAGATAGCTAGGTGAACCGTACCTATTTTCAATATACAGATAATTTTGTTTGCCTATGAGCATCTCGAATGAATTACTATCCAATTGAACGGAGGTTCAATAGCTGGGCGTTGGATGCCGACCCGGTGGAGTCTCAGATAAACCGCTATTGAGTAGTAGCTTAAGCATTGTGATAGCTAAGGAACTGTTCGGGGTTCATCAAGCCCGACTATGCGGCTTTCGCTCCGGAGAGCGATCATCACCAAGCGCGTGCCCAACGCAACACCACCGTTCTCAAGAGCTTTTTTATATGATGCCGTCGGGAGTTCTGTTGAACAAACCTGTCCCGACTGGCTATCTCACTCCAATGTGCATAATCGCGCAGATGGAAAATTGCGAAGAAGATCCGATTATTGCATACGCGCTTAACGGGTGTCCAATCCATCGCAACACAAATCTGAACGACACGTCGATAGTTAAAGGGAAACTGGATATCTGCTAATTAAAACCGAAGATTCCGCACTCTCAATTCAGAGCGCGGACCTTGCGAGACATGTTGGGCGGCCTCTAGCTTTGCAGCACACTGCGGACCCGGTCGCGGGTAAATGGCATATGCCTCAATCTCTGACCCCTAGCCGCGTAGAATGCGTTGGCAATCGCCGAAGACACCATTGGTGTCCCGACCTCGCCCACACCCGTCGGAGGTGCATCGACGGACGCGATATGAATGTCAATTGGCGGCACCCTATCGGCGCGGACAATTTCGTAATCGTAAAAATTGCTCTGCACGACCTCACCTTTCTCGATGTCGATCCGCTCACTCAGCGCGCTGGAAAGGCCAAAGACGATGCCCCCCTCGATCTGATTGTGAGCGTTGTCCGGTGAAACGATGCGACCGGCATCGACGGCCGCCCAGATATGCGTCACGAGGATCTCGCCGCTGCTGTCATCGACCTCAATCTCAGCGACCCCGGCAGCCATCGAGGAGCTATACCCCGCGAAGGACAGCCCAAGGGCACGGTCGCCCCGATCTTGCCAGCCAGACATATCTGCGACCTTTTCCAGCAGGTATTGCCCGCGTTGGTTGTCGCGAACGAGATCCAGTCTGAACTCTAATGGATCGCGTCCCGCTGCTTCGGCAAGTTCGTCCATAAAGGCCTCAGCAGCAAAGCTGGTATAGGCCGCACCGATCCCTCGATAGGGGGCCAGCCGCGCTTGCCGCTCGGTGATGATATGATCCGCGCGGAAATCTGCGATGTCGTAGAACTTGCTCTCGGCCCCGCGCATCGAGATCACGTCGTTGGGTTTCACAATCTCCCACCGGCCGGGATTGAAAAACCCGATTACGGTGGGTGTGGCCACTTTGTGATGCCAGCCCGTCAGTTGCCCATCGGTGGTCAGACCGGCCTCCAGCTGTTGGGCTGCGGCAGGGCGGAACGTGCCATTCTTAACATCATCCTCACGCGTCCAGGTGACTTTGACCGGGCGTCCCACCGCCCTTGAGGACAGCACGGCGTCGCGCACGTAATCCTGAACGAAGGCGGTACGTCGCCCGAAGCTGCCGCCCATTGTCATCATGTGCAGACGGATACGATCCTGCGTCGTGCCCAATGTCTCCATGATCGTATGGGTCGTCCAAGACTGCGTCTGTGTGCCTGCCCAAACCTCAACCCCCAATCCGTCAGGATCAACAGAAGCGACCGCAGCCATGGGTTCGATCTGCGCGTGGTAGGCGTAGTCCGAAAGGTAGAGGTGGCTGACCGTGCTGTCCGCATTCTTGATAGCTGAAGTGGCATCGCCTTTTTCAGCCCAGACCGCGACATCGGCCTCAGGATCGCGCACGGCCTCTGCGTAGGATGCAAGCGTCGTTTCGCTGTTAAAATTCCGCGCAGGCGACGTGGTGGACCACTCGACCTGCAACAGATCACGTGCGCCAAGGGCGGCCCAGAGCGTTTCGGCAACAACGGATACGCCATCGGGTAAGGTCACGATATCAATCACGCCTTCGACCGTGCGGGCCTCGGCATCATCGACCGCAGTCGGGGTTTCCCCCTCGACCGGGGTTCTCAAGACAACCGCGTGAGCCATGTTGTCCAGTTCAACATCAATCGCGTATTCGGCCTTGCCGGTGCTTTTCGCAGGCACGTCGCGGCGCGGAATATCCTGTCCGATGATGCGGAATGATTGCGGGTCTTTCAGTGTCACAGCTTCAGCATCGGGAATTTGCACGCCATCCAGACCTGTCGCCGCCAGCGCGCCGTAGCTCAGCCGGGTGCCGTCCTCTGCAATAACGGTGCTTGTTTCGGTGCGCAGGCTGTCTTTGGCAACGCCCAACTGTTGCGCTGCTATCTGCAAAAGAACATCGCGCACCTGGGCACCGGCGCGGCGCATCGGATCGTAGTATCCTTGCACGGCGGTGCTTCCTGCGGTGTAGAGAACTCCGCCGAAAATCGGATTCCCAAAGGCGCGATCATCTTCGTTCAATTGCGCGATCACCACATCATTCCAGTCCGCATCAAGCTCTTCTGCGAGCATCTGCGGAAGGGTGCTGTAGCTGCTCTGCCCCATCTCCGTGGAGGGGAATACAATCGTGATGGCGCCATTCGGCGAGATCGTCAGCCATTGGTTTACGTCAAGCGTTGCGTCTTGCGCATTCACTTCAACAGCGGACAGTCCGCCTACACCAAGGACAAATACCAGACCTGCGCCACCTTTCAGGAGGGTGCGGCGTGAGAGGTTGGGCCTTAGGATCTGTGCGGTCATCTCACACCTCCAGCGCGGCTTGCTCGACCGCCTTGAAAATTCGATTGTAGGTGCCGCACCGGCAGAGATTTGCGCTCATGTAGTTTGCAATCTCGGTGCGAGACGGCTCGGGGTTTTCGGACAGAAGGGCGGCGGCGCGCATGATTTGCCCGGATTGGCAGTAGCCGCACTGTGGCACCTGCTGATCAATCCAAGCCTTTTGCAGCGGGTGGGTTCCATCCTCGGACAGACCTTCGATCGTGGTGACTTCTGCCCCTTCGATATCGCCAACTGCCAGCTGGCATGAAAACTCAGGTGCGCCGTCGACATGAACAGTACAGGCCCCGCACATGGCCGCGCCGCAACCATACTTCGTACCCTTCAGACCCAGCGCGTCACGGATAACGAGCAGCAGAAGTTCATCCGTCGGTCTGTCGACTTCCACCGGTCGACCATTGAGCGTGAATTGTGTCATGTTCAAATTTCTCCTTTGGCGCTGGGTGCAATTTCTGGTTATCGGCTTTTAAGAGGTCAGGCGCCCTGCACGGCACCGCCGCGTCGCTGAAACGCCTCCCCTTCAAAGATAGGGCGAAGCGCTCCCGTGTCCCGGGACGCTCAGGCCTTGGCAGATCACTGATTTGTGGGTGGAGGAATTTCGCCGATCGACGCTTATTTTTGGATGACCGCGTCTTCCCACTCGGCAAGGAATTTGCGCCGCTTGAGTCCATCCAAAAAAGTCATCAGTGCCGGTTCCAGCGCAATGGTCGCGCGTTCAGCCTTGTTTAGAGGGCCGCTGAGTGGCGGTAAAAGACTATCCTCATTCGGTCTCGACTGCCGGGTAATAAGATGCCGGATGAACATTTCTGCAAGAGCGGGGTTCGGTGCATCCCGTGAGACCATCGCCGTGCGCATCATGGTGGTCGGGAAGTCCGATGGAAGGATGATTTCGAGCGTATCCTTGCTTTCGATCCGGGCGGCGGCGTAGCTGCCGAGGACATTATAAGCGACAGCGATGGTGCCGTCTGCAAGGTCATCGATCATATCGCCGGAACAACAGTAGAGGCGCACGTCAAGACTGCCCATAACCTCCATCAGCCGCCAATATGTTTCCGAGGCGCGTGCATCTTGGGTTGCAAACAGATAGCCAAGACCTGATTGACGCACGTCGTATGTGCCAATCCGGTTGCGAAATATCTCCGGTCGCGCGCGCATCGCTTGGATCAGATCCTGGCGGGATTGCGGGACGGCATGACCCGTAAAGGCGGCCCGATTGATGACGATGGCGGCGGGTTCTGAGGTGAAGGCAAACAGACTTTGTCGCCATTGAGCCCAAGCCGGCGCGAAGATATCTTCAAGCGGCAATGCCAGCCCGTCATTGGTCAGTTTGAGTTGCAGATCCATCGCGCTGGAAATGACCAGATCAAAGTCATTTGGGTCCGCCCTGAAACGGCGATCAATGTCCGCTGTCCCAGTGACAAGATATTCGATAGCGGTAGTCGGGTTTTCGGAAATAAAGCTTTCGATAATGGGCGCGAACAGCGCGGTATCGGTACTTGCGATGATCCGAAGTGGTGGTCCGGATACCCCATCATTGAAGCGCTGTTGATCCTCCCATTCCTGCGCCGAGCCCAAGAGAGGGTAAATACAGACGATTAAAGCGATAATGTAGCGCATGCGCCGCCCTCCGGTCGGTTTGACAGCAACAGATCACCCCCGTGGGCCATCGCGACGTCCTGCGCAATAGTCAGACCCAGACCAGATCCGATGGTGCCCGCTGCGTTCTGGCCGCGGGTGAAACGGGTCGCTAGTATGTCGATCTCGTTCGGCGGAAATCCGGGGCCGCTGTCACACACTTTGATCTGAATGTCCGGGTTCATTATCATTGCAATGTCGACGGCACTTTCGCCGGGCGCATATTTCAGTGCATTGTCGATCAAGTTGCGCACAGCGTTCTGGATCAGGATCGGATCGCCGGAACAGGTGATTTTGCCTTCGCTGCGCAGATTGAGCCTGACGTCCTTCATGTCGGCAATCGGCGTCAAACGCTCCACAAGCTCTCCAACCAACTCGACCAGGTCGATCTCTTGGCGCTCAAGATGATCTGCCCGAAACGTAGTCATGGCGTGGTCAAGAAGCTGCCCAGCGGCGCGGGAGCTTTCGTCGATCGCCCGTATCATCGACCGCATGGCTTGCCGGTTCTCCTGTTTGTCTACCCGTTGCAAGGTCGCTTCTGCGTAAGACCGGACCGTGGCAAGCGGTGTACGTACCCGATGTGCGGCCTCTGCAATAAAATCTTCGGACTGTCTCAGCGACTGGTCCAATCGGCCCATGAGTGAGTTGAGCGATGTCACAAGCGCCAACATCTCAGACGGAACAGGCTTTTCGAACGGGCGCAGATCTTGCGGCCCCCGTCGTGTGACGGAGGTTGTCAGACGTTTGAGTTGACCGATGGTTGTAGAAGAGGCCCAAAAAGAAAGGAGCGTCGCGAGCGCAAAGAACCCGGCGCCAAACAGAGCCGCATTGCGCGAGATCTTATCCAGCGTTCCGGAAAGTGCATCTTGGGTTTGGGCCAGATACACCCGGATTTGTGTGCGGTTCTCTGCCCCGATCAATGTGCGTGCCGCTGTCGCCACACGAACAGTTTCGCCTTGAAACTGGGTCGTTTCGAAGCTGCTTCGTCTCCCCGGGTTAACGGACGGGTTGGACAGTCCAGCGTACCCTGACAGAAAATTGCCATCTTGGTAGATCGCGTAAAAAACCCGGTCGTCCGACGGAGTGCTGAGCATGGAGAAGGAGGCGTAGGGGATGTCGATCTCAAGTGTCCCATCCCGGATGGACGCAGCATCGAGGATCGATGTCGCCGAAGCGCCAAGGATATTGTCTTGCCCCTGTTGAGCAATCTGGATCGCGTAGTTTCGGATCGCAAAGAACAGCAAAAGCGTCAGGATTGCGGCTCCACCGATCAGCGTCAGCACCAGACGGTTTCTGAGCGATCCAGACGCGATCAGGCTAGCTGTCATGATCCAACCGATACCCCAGCCCGCGCAAGGTCGTGATTTTCAGCTCGGAGCCCTCAAGGTGCTTCCGCAGGCGTGCGATGTAGACTTCGATAGCGTTTTCAGAGGCGTCATCGTCGAAGGAAAACAGTCTGTCCGCCAGCTTTTGTTTCGAAAATATCTTGCCGGTCGCGTTGATCAGAAGCTCCAAAAGGCGAAGCTCCCGGTTGCGCAAATTGACCACTTCGCCCTTGACGGCCAGATGCCCGGCAACGGGATCGAATACAATTCCGCCGATCTCGACGGTTGATGTGGCCTTACCCGCCTTCCGGCGCAGGACGGCCCGGCAACGGGCTTCAAGCTCGGCATGATCGAACGGTTTTGTGACGTAGTCATCCGCCCCCAGATCGAGGGAACCGATTCGATCTGATACTTGGCTGCGAGCCGTCAGAACGATCACCGGCGTGTCCAGATCGCTGGCACGGTGCTGCTTTAGAAACGACCGTCCGTCGCCGTCGGGCAGCATAATGTCGAGCAGGATCAGATCGTATTCGCCGGTTTCAACAAACGCGGTGGCGTCTTGCAAATTCGCTGCATGATCAATGACATGCCCATCCAGACACATGCGTGACAAAATGGCATTCGCGAGTTCTTGGTTATCTTCGACAAGAAGGAATTTCATGAAGGGCGCCAGCCATTCTGGGTCTGTGACAGGTCGGTGTCAGGTTATCGTGTTTTGTTGCTCTCAACTGAGCCGCCATGCGGTCGGTTGTCAAATGGGAGGAAAAAATGACGACATTGAAACTGGGCCGTCGCGCCCTGATTGCTGCTGCCGTTGCAGCGCTTGGGTTTGCCAGCCCTGTATCGGCTGATGGCCACAAGGTTCTGGACAGCATCCACTTCCTGATCCCCGGCGGCGCTGGTGGCGGTTGGGACGGCACCGCCCGCGGTACAGGTGAAGCGCTCACAGAAGCAGGTCTGGTCGGCAGCGCATCTTATGAGAACATGTCCGGCGGCGGCGGCGGTAAAGCCATCGGTTATCTGATCGAGAACGCCGAAAGCAACCACGGCACGCTCATGGTCAACTCGACCCCCATCGTGATCCGCTCGCTGACCGGGGTATTCCCGCAGAGTTTCCGCGACCTGACGCTGGTGGCAGGTACAATCGGTGATTACGCAGCGATCGTGGTGGGTAAGGACAGCCCGATCAATAATATGGCGGACCTGTTGGCGGCCTATGACGCGGATCCATCGGCCACGGCCATCGGTGGCGGCTCCGTGCCGGGCGGTATGGATCACCTTGTTGCGGCAATGGCAATGGAAGCTGCGGGCAAGGACGCGCTCAATGTAAAGTACATTCCATATGACGCTGGCGGTAAAGCTATGGCAGCGTTGCTGTCTGGCGAGATTGCCGCCCTGTCGACCGGGTTTTCCGAAGCTGTTGATCTGGCGAATGCGGGCGAAGTTAAAATCATCGGCGTAACCTCAGAGGAACGTGTCGACGCGGCACCCGACGCGATGACCATGAAAGAGCAAGGCATCGACACAACCTTCGTCAATTGGCGTGGGTTCTTCGGAGCGCCCGGTTTGCCGGAAGACAAGCTGGCCATGTATCAGGACGCTATCGACAAGATGTACGAAACGCCCGAATGGGAAGAGGTGCGCGCCCGTAACGGTTGGGTAAACATCCACAACTCAGGCGAAGAGTTCGAAGCGTTTCTCGAAGCGCAGGAACAGGTCATCGGCGATCTCATGAAAAAGCTGGGTTTCCTGTAAAATCCATCTGGCAGAGCGGGCAACTGCTCTGCCTCTTCGTTCGGGGGAGGGGAACATGGCACTTGATCGCTGGATCGCGCTGATCTTGCTCGGGATCTGTTTAGCGTATGGCTATGCCGCGTGGTTTACGATGGATAGCAGCCTTGCGCCTTTCATGAGGCGAAATCCGATCTGGCCAAGCACTTTCCCGAAAGTTCTGTCCGTTCTGGGGATTATCACCGCGCTCATCATCCTTCTCGGTTTGGAGAAGGGCGAAGCGAAAGAGGGCGAAATCGATTATCGTCGCCTTGGTGACTACCACATCGGTCAGGCGCTGACACTTCTGGCTCTGATGGTGGCCTACGCGCTGTGCCTCCGCCCGCTGGGGTTTCTCTTCTCAACGACCGCGTTTTTGATCGTGGGCTCTTACATATTGGGCGAGCGTAAATGGCTGATGATGGTGCCCATCGCATTGGTTGCGACGCTGATCGTCTGGTATCTCGTCCAACAAGTTCTTGGCATCTACATGCGCCCGCTGCCGGGCTTTTTCGGAGGCTAATATGCTTGAAGGACTTCTGATCGGCCTTCAGACGGCTCTTTCTGTCCAGAATCTTCTGATGGTGGTCGGCGGATGTTTGATCGGGACATTTATTGGTATGCTGCCGGGTCTTGGCCCGATGTCGATCATTGCAATTATGATCCCGGTGGCAATTTCCATAGGGGATCCGTCCGCCGCGCTGATCCTGCTGGCCGGCGTCTATTATGGTGCCATCTTCGGCGGCTCTACATCTTCCATCTTGCTGAATGCACCTGGTGTGGCGGGGACTGTTGCCAGTAGTTTTGATGGCTATCCTATGGCCCGGCAAGGGAAAGCCGGGAAGGCGCTGACCATTGCGGCCATTGCCAGCTTCGCAGGCGGCACCATCGGTGCGATCCTTTTGATGGTGTTTGCGCCTGCCTTGTCGTCCGTGGCGCTCCTGTTCCATTCCGCCGAATACTTCGCGCTTATGGTCGTGGGGCTTTCTGCCATCGCAGCATTTGCTGGAACGGGGCAGGTGGCCAAAGCATTGCTGATGACCGTCTTGGGCCTGATCATGGCAACCGTTGGAGAAGGCGCGCTGTTCAACCTGCCACGCTTCACCATGGGGATCATGGATCTGCAGACGGGCTTTGGCTTTATTACTTTGGCGATGGCCATGTTCGCGCTGCCCGAGGCTTTGTTTCTAGTCCTGAAGCCGCGCAAGATCGAAGGCGAGGGCGACGGCGAGATCAAAGACTTGCGTATAACGCGTGCCGAGGCGAAGGCCATTGCCCCAGTGATAGGCCGACAGTCTTTGCAGGGATTTTTCATCGGGGTTTTGCCCGGCGCGGGCGCTACGATTGCAAGCTTTCTTGGCTATGCGGTTGAACGCAACATCGCGACAAAAGCAGAGCAGGAGGAGTTTGGCAAAGGCTCCATCAAGGGTTTGGCCGCGCCTGAAACCGCAAACAATGCCGCTTGCACAGGGTCGTTCGTGCCACTTCTGACGCTGGGCATCCCGGGTTCCGGCACAACAGCAATCCTGCTGGGCGCGCTCATCGCGCTGAACGTCACGCCTGGCCCGCGCTTGATGCTGGATGATCCGCAGATCTTCTGGGCTGTGATCATGTCAATGTTCATCGGCAATCTTGTATTGTTGGTTCTTAATCTGCCGCTGATCCCGTACATTGCCAAGGTTCTGTCCATTCCGCGAAACTACCTGATCCCCTTCATTCTGTTTTTTACGCTGATGGGCGCCTATATCGGCCAGAACAATGCGACGGAATTGCTGCTGCTTGTGGGCTTTGGGATCTGCGCCACCGCTCTTAAATTCGCAGATTATCCGCTGGCCCCTCTGCTGATCGGTTTTATTCTGGGCGGCATGTTGGAAGATAACTTCGCCCGCTCGATGCAACTTTATGACGGCATCAGTTTTATCTGGGAACGCCCGATGACTTTGGGTCTTTTGGTGATCGCGGCAATATTGATCGTGCTGCCCAGCTACCGCTCACGTGTTGCGAAACGTAAGGCCAGCGGAGTGGCGGACGGCGACTAGCAGTCCATGCGATATGCCGTCGTTGGCCCCCACTTGTGCGCATGACGGGATGGCTCTACCGGCTTGGAATGCGCGCGTGCCGGACACCTTCGCCGGGACTGCTGGCAAATATGCGATGAACATAAAATCTTCGCCTCGGTGCATACGTGACCGCGCCGATTTTTCCAACTACAACGATAATGTGCCCAATGTGACGTTCGAGGTATGACTTTCCCCAATTACGACGTGCCATTGCCTAACAAATGCCGTCGCATGGCTGGTATTTGTAAAAGGGATTTCCTGCAACGCTTCAAAGCTTCCCTTATGCGTCAGCTTTGCGCAGCTAAGCGGCCCGTATAGAAAACATCTACTATTGATCGGCGGACACTCGTCGCAAAAAGGCAGGCACTTTCAATGCGCATCAGCGTGGTAATTCCTTGCTACAGGGTGACAGCCCACGTCATGGGCTTGATCGAGAAAATCGGCCCCTCGGTCGAACGTATCTATGCGGTGGATGACGCATGCCCAGACAACTCAGGCGATTAAGTCGAGGCGAACACCAAGGATGCGCGGGTTACTGTGATCCGACACGAGGTTAACAAAGGTGTGGGTGGTGCGGTGATAACCGGGTACCGGCAGGCTTTGGCGGACGGCATGGATATCGTCGTGAAGCCTGATGGCGACGGTCAGATGAACCCCGATCTCATTCCGCTGTTCACGGAACCTATCCTGTCCGGGGATGCCGATTACTCCAAGGGAAACCGCTTTTTTTCTGCGCGCGCGGTGCGAGGCATGCCGGGCGTTCGGCTGCTGGGCAATGCGATGCTCAGCTTCATGGCCAAACTTTCAAGTGGATATTGGAGCATTTTTGATCCGACAAATGGCTACACTGCTATTCATACCCGTGCCGTCGCAGCGCTGGAGCTTGACCGCCTGTCCGAACGTTATTTCTTTGAAAGCGACATGCTGATCCGGCTTGGTGACTTGCGCGCGGTCGTGCTCGATATTCCCATGCGTGCGGTTTATGCCGACGAAGTCAGCGGGCTTAAGATCCGCGCGGTTGTGACCGAGTTCCTGGGCAAACATCTTGCCGCGACCTTCAAGAGGATCGTGTACCTCTATTTCTTGCGTGGATTTTCGCTGGCTTCCCTCAACCTGTTCTTTGGCGGATTGCTTTTGCTGTTTGGCGTAATCTTTGGCGCCGTTGAATGGGGTGCATCGATCCGAAGTGGTGTCCCGGCGACGACCGGTACTGTGATGATGTCCGTGCTGCCAGTGATCTCTGGCTTACAGATGCTGCTGTTCTTCTTCAGCTACGATATATCCGCCGAGCCGCGCCGCCGTGTTCAGCGCCAAGCGGTGATCGCCTCGCTCTCTCCGCAATCGCCGGGGCTATTAGCGAATGAGAATGAGTCGAAGTGATGACCACGCATATTCTTACAAACACAGCACTAAATAGAATAGCCAATCCACAGAGCGCTTGTCTTGAGGCGGGCAAAGCTGATTCTGCGATGTTGCCTTGGCATCCGTCGATGCCGTCTAGTGTGCGCGAGCCAGCACCGCATTCGCGCCGATCGACCTCTTTATCGCCCCTGAGATTATGAGCGGTAGGCCCCCTGCCGCAATGCGCACAGCCAGTGACGTGATGTTGCTTTGGCTAGGGTTTTTCGCTGGATGGACGATCGCCTCCGTACCCCTGACACTGGCCTGTGCTCCGTTTCAAGCACTTTGGATCGCCTTGGGATCCGGTTTGATCGGTGCGGTAGCGTCACTTTTTATGCTGCGGAGTTCTCTTTCCTCTATCCTTTTGGAACCAGCCGTGCTTTCCGCCAACGCTGAGGCGCCCCTTCCCGCAATAGCCTATCTGTACATGGCCGTCGTGCAGGCGGGTATCGTCAGTCTTGCTGCGTTGAAATGGAAAATGGTGCTGGCCGAGACACGGGTAAGCGGGCAGTCCATTCCGCTTGGTGCTGCTGTCGCGGCGACAGCAAACGGGGCGCTGATCGGGCAGACCATCTCCATTCAGGTCAGCACGCCGATTGTCAGGGCTTGGGTTGCGCGCCGCTTTGGTATCAGTGCGCGCGCCGCCGCGGGCACATCGTTATTCGAACAATCCCTAGAGCTTGTGACGCTGGGCATCGTCGCAACGGCAAGTGTGGTCATGGTTGCGGCGGGTGGCGCTCTTCCGGTGGCGCTAATTGTCGTCTTTGGGCTGATTGTTCTCGTGACGATTGCCATTCGCCCGATACTTGCAGCGTTGACTAAAGCTTTAGTGCGTGCGGGGACTGTTCTTCCAGCACGTTTAGGGAAATTTACGAAAGTTATCGCGGATGGCCTGTCATTGGCGGCAGCTCAAAACAGATCGATTCTGGCGCGCCTAATGAACTTGAGTCTTCTGCGCTATCTGCTTTTGCTTGGGCTCAATTTGGCCATTGTGAAGATGATCTTGCCGCAGATCCCTCTGTTGCCGCTGGTTCAAGCCTTTCCGTTGATCTTGCTGGTGTCGTCCCTTCCATTTCTACCGGCTGGGCTAGGTGCAACAGAACTCACATGGGCAAGTGTACTCATTCTCAACGGCGCCGACGCTGCGGGTGCTGCGGAAACAGCATTGGCGCTTCGTGTCGTGTCGTTGGCCTCCTTTTTGCTGGTCTATCCATACTTGGCGTTCAACGAGCGCGTTTCAGCGGTCTTTGCGCGAAATCAGCGGTAAATCCCTGAGAACAGGTAAGGGCGATTGGGGTCAAACTTTGCGCCGCCTCTCGGGTCTCGCATCAGAATATGAGGCGTTTCCCGCCGGTATCCCTTTGCCAGCGGCCCGTGGAGTAAATCCTTCAATGCATCAGTCCGATAGCTTTCGATAACCAAATCCGGTCGCCCATCGCCTTGCAGCGCGGTTGGCAAATCTCCATCCTCACCTTCCGCCATAGTTCGGCGGACACGTTCCGCATCAAGCCACAGCCGCGGCTCCATCCGGCGAGGTGGTACCATTCCAATGCCATCGAAATAGGTGTCGCCCGAAGCCAGCAAGGCCTCTGCAGTCTGAACTGTCGCTAACTGGTCGCGATTGTCATGCCGACGTAGCGGATATTTTTGGCCGCGCTTGGGATCGCCACTGCCGCAACAAGCGCTGCAGGGATGACGAGGCTGCCACCCGCGCGGCTGATAATCTTCATCAAGCTATGCGCGCCATAGGGGGCAAGGAAGGGCAGAACCATCGTGAAAACGTAGGGCCACGTCTGGTTGTGAAAGAAGACAAAGAGTGTCAGCAGGATCGTGTGAACGAGATAAACCCGGGGCGCACCGTCCATTCGGAATATACGTGCGGCGATCAAAAGCAGGCCTACAGCCATCAAGCCCCAACCAACGAGATTTCGCGTGAACGTCTGCAACACAAAAGTGCTTAGGCCTTCGTAGAAGTTTCCGCCGTTCACCGCCAGGCCAAGGGGACCTGTAACGAGGGCATGTAGAACATCGCCGGCTTGAGCGCCCCCAAACCCTATGCAGTAGATCGCCAAGGCCAACGCCCATCCGATGACAAGCAACCCACCGCGTTTGATGCCTTTCAAGATGTCGCGCGCCAACAAGGCATCTGTGACGAGACCTGCGCCGAGCGCGACATTGAAGTAGACCGATTTTTGGGTGGTTACAAAGGCGAAGCCGCTCAGGAGTCCTGCGATCAGCAGTGCTCGGGTTCGGTCCGTACGATCTGACATCACCGCCAGCACTGCGCATGCCGCAAGAAGTATGGCCAGCGGTTCAGACCGTAGTCGAAAGCCTCTCTCGATGAAGGTGGAAATGCTTAGTAAAAGCGCGACAGCAACAAGGGCGGTCAGCCTGTCTTGGCCTAAGGCGCGGGCCATTCGGTAGGTGATGTAAACAAGCGCGATCGCAAGTGCGGCCATTGTGAGCCGCCCAATGATTAGCATGGATGTCGCATCCCAGCCTATTGCATGGGCAATCTCGAAAAATAGTACATATCCTACCGCCTTGGCCGACCAAATCGTCTCGAATGTCCCCGCAAAGAGCCAAACCGGCTGTGTGAAATGCCAGAATTCGTCCATGACGAAGCGTGTGTTGACCGCGAAGAAAATTAGAACTGCCAACTTGAGTGCGATGTAAATCCAGAGGGCGCGCAAGGCCGTCCCAGGCTTTGCTGCCGTGTGGCACGTGGCCGTCTGCATGCTCATCTCATTGTATCCGGTACTGAAGCCTTTATCGGTGCTGGCGTAAACCGGCCCCGCAGAGCCAGTCGCATGCGGGGCATCAGGCGTGCGCGCAACTGAGACTTTGACAGAAACTCCGGTAGATTTAATCCGAGGCTTAACATTTTCAGTATTGCAGGAAGCAGCTTGTTTTTTTGTCCCGTCAGTGCCGCTGCCAGAGCGAGGTTTATTTCGATAGAGACGTTTGCAAGTCGCTGAACATGCGCGCGGGAGTCCCGAGGTAGGCGTGATGCGTGTGTTTGACCGGGCGCTGCGAGCTGGGCTCTTAGATCGGTTTTGTCACGCGCCCCTGTCACGGTCAGCGAACCGGCGTGAATGCGAAATGATGCGGCCTCAGTCGGGTTCCAGTATATCCCTTTGTCCGCCAGACGGAGCCATAGGTCCCAGTCCGCTGTGTACCACAATGATGTATCGAGACCCATTTCCATGACCGCAGACCTGCGCATCATCGCAGCAGGTAGCGCGACGGTATTTTGGACGAACAGCGTCGAAAGTGCCTCTTCTGAAGTCACGCGCCGGGTGTTTCGCCCAAAGGGTGGCGCCATACGACCCAATCGACGGCCGGAGAGATCGATCAGCGATCCCGCGTGCAACCACAGGTCTACGCTGTCGTCGGCCTCGGCCATAGCTTTTAAGATGGCTGTTCGGTCCGGAGTCCAGACATCGTCCTGATGCAACATCGTGACCAGATCCGCCTGCGCTTCGGCGAAACCCAAATTCGTATTTTCAGTCCAGCCACTGCTGTGCGGGTTGTCGATGATGCGCAATGGAAACCGCTGCGACGCTCGCTCAAGCAGTGAGCGGCTATTGTCGGCTGAGCCTTGGTTGATGGCCAAGATTTCCAGACCCTCGGTCTGACCTTCGAGGGATGCAAGCGTGTCTGGAAGTGTCTCAGCACCGTTGTAAATGGGCATGATCACCGAAAGCCATGGCTTCGGGCTCGCGCCTTGCGACTTGTCAGGTGCTGCAGACATGTCCCGTCCGTTCAGACCGGTGAATGGTTCAACCTGTTCCCAGTTACGATCGACAACAGAAAGCCAGTGAATACGATTTGTACGCCCATAACAACTGCTGTGAAGGCGGCAATCAGAGGACGTATCGCGTCAAGCGAGCCGAAATCAGATGAAATCCAGCCACCTGCAATTGTAGCCGCCCAGACCAAACCAAGCAACGCGACCCCTGTGCCGCTTAGCAGCCAATGGTGAAGCGCCGAATTCTTTAAGAACGCGCCCAACAGACCATCGGCCAAACGGATCCCGTCCCTGAACGCCTGAGCGAAGGCAATCAAGCCCAAACAGGCGATCTGCACCGAGAGGATTAGGAACGCGCTTGCCGCAACGGCCCAGTGATCGCCGATGGAGAAGCCTGCGAATTCCACCATTCCGCCGCCTAGGATCAACGCGGTCAGAACCGAAAGTCCGGCCAGGAAAAGTGCAGCGGCGGGTGCGAAAAATAATGGCGCGGGGCACAACATCAGCATGAAAAAGAGATGCCGGAACCCATCACGCCATGGATTGAGATGTGGCGCGTGCCCGCGCTTATCGGGGGAAAGCGTCACCGGCAGTTCAGCGATGTCGAGCTTCATGATCGCTGCCTTCAGCACCATCTCGGACGCGAACTCCATCCCTGTCGACGTCAGTTGCATCCGTGTAAAGGCATCGCGGGTCAGCGCGCGCAGGCCGCAATGGGCATCGTTTACATTGGTTTTGACGAGGGAGCGTAGGATGGCAGACAGAGCCGGGTTGCCGATGTAGCGGTTTTTCCACGGCATCGCACCGTCCCGAATTTCGCCCTTAAACCGCGACCCCATACAAAGATCCGCGCCGTTCACCAACTCGGCCACCATCGGAACACTCTCGACGAAATCATAGGAACAATCGCTGTCGCCCATCACCAGATATTTGCCGCGTGCCGCTTGAAAGCCGCCAATCAGTGCGGCCCCATATCCGCGCTCCGGAATATCAACCACCCGCGCGCCGCCTGCTCGGACGATCTCTTGGCTTCCATCGGTCGAGCCGTTGTCCGCGACGATGATTTCACCTGAAAGCCCATGATCCTCCCCCTCTGAAGTGGTCCTCCGCTATGTTTAGGCAACCGGAGGATACACATGACAGACAAGCGACCGAAGCCCGAAGAGATTGTCACGAAATTACGGCAGGTTGTGGTTCTGACGGGGCAAGGGATGCCGCGTTTGGATGCGATCCGGCAGATTGGTGTCACTGAACAGACGTTCTACCGCTGGAAGAAGAAATACGGTGGAATGGGCACGGACCAATTGAAGGAACTGAAGCGCATGCAACAAGAAAACGAACGACTGGGCAGGGCCGTGTCCGATCTAACCTTGGACAAGTTGATCTTGGCGGAAGCAGCAAAGGGAAACTTCTAAGCCCCGCTCGTCGCCGTACCTGCATTGATCGTGTTCGTGCTGGGCTGAATGTCTCGGAACGCCGCGCTGCTGAGAGATGCTGGCTGGCATGTCAACGACAAGCGGGTCGAAAGACTGTGGCGAAGAGAGGGGCTGAAAGTGCCGATGAAGAAACCGAAGAAAGGGCGGCTTTGGCTGAACGATGGGTCATGTGTCCGGCTACGGCCTGAGTATCGCAACCATGTCTGGTCTTATGACTTCGTGCATTGCCGGACCGATGACGGAAGGGCATTCCGGACATTAAACATCATCGACGAGCACAGCCGAGAATGCCTGTCCATTCGGGTGGATCGCAAGCTGAACTCAGGCAATGTCATCGATGCCTTGAGCGACCTGTTTATCCTGCGCGGTGTGCCGTCGTTCATTCGTTCTGACAATGGCCCAGAGTTTGTTGCCTAGGCTGTATTCTAGTGCTCACTCGATTTATTGATGATTGCTCTTCGTCGGTGTGTGTTGAAATCCTGTCAGCTCAGACTGGAAATCTTCCGGAGAAGTACGGAACGGGCAGAGAGCCAGCTGAAGTTCTGCGCCGACACGAGGGCATTATACCGCATTTCTGCAAGCTCGTGGTTGGAGGTGTCGGTCGCGCGCCTCAGTGATTTCGCCAAACCATTGGCGTCATCCGGATCGTAGAGAAATCCATTGACACCATCCTTAATCAGGTCGGGCAGATTTCCGAGCGCTGGTGCGACGACGGGCAAAGCAAAAGAGAGCGCAAGCATCGCAGACCCAGAGGTCAACGCCTGCTTGTATGGGACAACCATAAAGTCGGAGGCGTTCATGTAGTTCTGGATCTCCCAATCAGCAATCCAGCCGTCGTACGATATCAGATTTGTGCTAGTGGTAGAAAGTTCACCAAGCATCCCGGCGTCCGCTACTGTCTTCCTACCCGCAAGCAAAAGCACGCAGTCTCGCCCGTCTTCTGCGAGGCGATCAACCTGGCTTACCAACGCATCAAGACCTTTATAGCGTCTGATAAGGCCAAGATTGAGAAAAACTGTTGTAGAGTTTTTCAATCCGAGCTTTCCCCGCGCCACATCTTGGGAAACCGCATCGGGGTAAACGCCTATGTAATTTCCATGCTCGATTGTGTGAATATTGTCAGTCGGGGACATGCTCTGCAGAGCGATAGCTTCTTTGGCAGCTTCAGAGTGCACGAACACGGCGTGAGACAATTCCAGAAGTTTCAGACGTAAGTCAGTCTCGATCGCGGCGTCCGGCGTATCGTGTTCCATCAGGTTGTGCACTGTCCAGAACAGGAGTCCTCCAAGATCGCGAAACGTCGCGCATTTCTTGATAAACTGCTGACAGTTTGTTCCATAGTCTGGGCTGGTTTCACTAGGCTCTAGAAAATTGAGCCAATGGACATGGAACACGACCGTCTCGTTCTCGCTCGACTTCAACTGATCCAAAGCTGCGTCGATTGTCCCTGCGGAATGGTCGAACCATTCGTTTGGATGGCCATAAAACAAACGTTGATAAGGATTGGTATAGCTTGGCCAGTACAGGAGCTTTACAGTCTTGTCGCCGATCAGACCCCGAAGCTTGGTGGTGTATTGTGCCGTTTCCGGCACGGGGGAAGGTGCGGTCCTAGCGGCTTGTTCCGCTTTTTTTCTTTCCCGGGCTATTTTTTTTTGGTGACGCTTTGGAAGAAACAGCGCTTCCAGGCGAGAACTCAACGAATTCATATCGGACATCTTTACACCTTGATCCCCGTCCCGGGTTTTGATGGCCAGCGGGTTATACATCAGGCTGGCAAAGTGAATTTCGAAAGCGTCAGAGTCAACGACTGCGAAACACTTTCCTGAGTTCTCTGCGGATCTTCTGGGACAGTTTCCTCTTTCTCTTGCCCACGCTGACACGCGGAAAAGACGAAAGAACAGATGATCGGGATCGGCCGCCAAGAAGCTCACTTTCGACATCAGGCGACAGCAGCGATGGTCCGGTCTGAAGCTGGTTCATAGCAAGTTCGTGGTCGGAGCGTTTTCTTTCGCGAGGTCCGGTGAAATGAAGAAGAAATACCTCTTCTTTGTGATTCTCTAAATCTGCAATGCGGCTGTTGAAGCTTGTATAGTCGTGCAAAGCAGCCGCGTCTTTGAAACGGGCATCTTCATGCAACAGATAAACAATTGCGTCCTGATCGCCTTTCGTAAACATACCCAAGTCTTCACGCCACCATTCCTCAACGCGCTCCAAAGACGTATCAATCACTGCGTTCGCAAATTCCGCACCAGCGGCACCGCCTCGGATAAGAAATTGACCTGAGCTGAGATAGGTGAAAATCTTTTTGTTTGTCGGGCTTCTACAAAATGTGACAAGTTTGCCTTCGTCCGGAATAAGCGATGTCAGATCACGGTCTTGTTGGATGAAGAATGCATCGTCGTCGATCCAGAATACATAGTCGAAGATTTTTATGTAGTGCAGAACGAAGAAGAATTTCGTCATGTACGGATTAGTAGCACCTGTTGGCCAATCACAGTTGATGTGGGTGTACCCGTGCCTCTTCGCGTACGCGCGGTGGTTCCAACTTGAGAGGAATTCGCTGGGCGGAAAGCGACCGGATAAGATGCATAGGCGGGACGGGTCTGACAGAATTTCGCTCACAGAAGGATCCCTTTCTCCCGCAAGGTCGCTTCAGCCGGGAAAGAAATAGTGTCGATATCCAGAGTCAGCGACGCCGGTGAATTCGGTGCGGTCGCAAAATCAGCATCAATAATCGAGTCCAGCATGACTGGTTTGCCCAGCCCCACTGCCAAGTAGTAATCTTCGTATTTCAACAGCGGCTCTTCTGTTGCCGGCTTTATCAAGACGACTGGCCGATCCAGCGCGTGGGCAAAGACTGCTCCGTGCAGCGACGACGTGTAAATTAGTTCTGACTTTTGAATGCTCTTTCCAACGGAAAGTGGGTCATCGTCGATGTCGATAATCTTCATTCCGGCGGGCATCAGCTTTCGGATTTCTTCGCGCTCCCTGTAATGAGGAATGAACGAGACCCGTCCGGGTTTTGCTTTCGCCGGTTTGAGCATTTTGGCAATCAGCAGCCCAGGATCCGCCAGCCACGCCACTCGCGACACGTCAAAACCTGCCGCCTTGTAGGCATCAAACGAAATGGGGCCGCGTAGTCCATGAACCATGACATCCGGCGCATGCTTAGACGGAAGCTCTGTTGTTTTGCAACCGATCCCCGAGAGTACGTCACCGGGCTGAAGTTTGTGACCAATCGAACCAACGCACAGAATGCGCGGACCGTCTTTCACATTAACCGGGTTGGCTCCTGGGTAGAAGTACGAGACAAGGTTTCGGGCGAAGATGTCGCCAGCATTGCCGATAGCAAAGTCTTTCCAAGCTGACTTGCGCTTCTTTACGTATTTGTCCCAAAAGAGCTTGCGGCGGCCCTTTACACGATCATGCCAATAAAAGGTGCGAACATCTGTCATCTTAGACCTTGAGCCCTTTCATACATTGTACGACTTTACCGCTTGAGATGACCTACAGCTTAAAGGTGTAAGTCGCAATCGCCTGCTAGATCTGAAGGTTAGATTGCAGAAGAGTGAGCCTTTGGCCAGCGAGAGAGCGGTATCTGGGCAATGGAATGCCCCACATCATTCACGCCATACCCGAGGGTCGCGTGGTCGTTGGAAACCATGATCCCTGAAAAGTACGTACAACTTAGAAGATTGGGATTGTGTTTGGGTTTTGATCCGGCGAGTGCAGACAGGCTGTGGGCCCAAACATCCGGGCTGAAACGAACACTGAAACCATCTCGACCGGCGTCGAAGCGTACAGGCTTACCAAGATAGATCCGCTTCCCACGCCAGTAAAAACGTCGATGCGCAACGAGAACGTAGCTATCGGGTGACGAGCCAATACCGGCGAGTTGTGTTCCGATGGTCAATTTCGGTGTCTTGGAGGCCTTCGGATCAGGACCTTCGCCTGAAAGGTTTCGCGCCTGAAGTCGTTCAAAAGAGATCACTCCATCGCGGCGATTACTTTCCCGCAGAACTGTAAGTGGGTCTAGATCATAGAGCGCATGGAGCACACCGTCGCGCAGAAAAAATGCCCAGTTCTTTTCGATATTCCTCCGTTCAAAATAATCCACTCGGTAAAGTTGCGACGGTTCGGGTGATAACCTAACGAGGTAAATATTGTTGGGTCGCTGAAAATGACCTGTGTTGAAGGTCAACCATGTCTCATTGTCCAGCGTGCATATCTTGGGGTCGGCAACCGGATACCCGAGTTCGGTTTGAAACCTAGTGGAAAGATCAACCAGATCCCCGTCCAGTTGTCCGCTTGTGTCAATACGTTGAAAGAAGGCGTGGAATGGTTTCTCGCCGTTAGCAGGCAGCGCTCGGAACGCTATGTCAAATCCACCCTCGCGTTGCGCAAACGATGGATTGAACAGGTTTTTACACGCCGTCTGGTTCAAGGCGCCCGAGAACATCTGTGTCTCTGACGTCTGATGCCTTGAAAGGAACCGCATCATTTTTTCAGACCTCACGTAGTTTCGATGCCGCAATCGCGAGCCTTATGGCTTGGATGACGTGATCGAACAAGCGTGTGGGGCAACCAGCTGACGCAGGCTTCACATCTTAGAGGCTGGTCGAGCTTGAACGGTCATCAGGCGATGACATTGGCGCTTCATCTTGCGTCAATTCTCGGGAGGCGGTATCGCCACCGGAACTGATTTATTTATTTATGCTTTCTGAAGCGATGAGAAAAAACGTGCTTCGAATTGGTTCTGTATAGCATGAGCTATTCGGTAATGAATCGTTAGGAAAACGGGTGCCTGAGTGAAGTACAGAGCGGAAATCGATGGTTTGCGCGCGATTGCGGTTGTACCCGTTGTGCTGTTTCATACAGGAATCGAAGCATTTTCGGCAGGATTTGTCGGTGTAGATATATTCTTTGTCATAAGCGGATATTTGATCACTTCGCTGATACTGAAGGATCTTGAAACCGGTGATTTTCGACTGACCGAGTTTTATGAGCGGCGCGCCCGCCGGATACTACCGGCTCTCGTTTTCGTTTCACTCTTCTGCATCCCGATGGCGTGGATCTGGCTGCTTCCCAACCAGTTCAAAGATTTCTCAGAAAGTCTCATCTCGGTCGCTCTTTTCGCGTCCAATTTCTACTTTTGGTCGGACATCGGATATTTTTCCTCAGCCGCAGAAGAACTCCCTCTCTTGCATACGTGGAGCCTCGCAGTTGAGGAGCAGTTCTATATTTTCTTCCCACTGATGCTGATGGCCACGTGGCGCTTCGGATTGCGCCCAGTTTTTTGGATCATCGCAGCTCTCAGCGCTGCAAGTATCGTTTGGTGTCTGTGGATAGCTGAAGTCGATGCTGCTGCCAATTTCTATCTCCTGCCATCGAGAATGTGGGAACTTTTTGCCGGTGCGATGGTAGCCTGCGCTACAGCGAGGTCTGATCGAAAAGACCATAACGGACTTGCGTTTCTTGGTCTGGTTTTCGTTGCGTTGTCATTGATTATCTCTGACAAGAACCAAGCTTGGCCCGGCGTCATTACGTTGCTTCCGGTGATTGGCGTTGTCCTGATAATATTCTACGGTGGGCAGGAGACATTCACGGGCCGTCTGTTGGCAACCAAACCGCTCGTCGCTATCGGATTGATCAGCTACAGCACATATCTTTGGCACCAACCGCTTTACGCTTTTGCTCGAATCTCAGGCGAAAACCTCCCTGATCCCAGACTGCTGTTAAGCCTTGGCGCGTTTTCCTTCGGCCTTGGCTTTCTTACTTGGCGCTTCGTGGAGCGTCCTTTTAGGCAGCGATCTTTCCTATCACGACGCACGGTTATCGCGCTGTCTGGATCAGCGTTGGCTCTGGTCGCACTGCTCGGGGGCATCGGCGTTGTTCAGGAAGGATTTCCCAAAGCGAGATTTTCGACTGACCAATTGGCGATTATCGAAGTGGGCGAAGAGAGGGCTTTGAAGCATGATCGGCTCGGTTTGGAAGCTGTCGCACCGAATTGGATCGTACTCGGCGACAGTCATGTCAACGCGCTTCTGGACGCGCTAGATGACCTGTTCCGTGCTAAGGGGGAAGCCGCAATTGTGCACACAGTCAATGGCTGTCCGCCGGCGCTGGATCTTTGGCGTCACGATCTGAATTATGGGATGCGGTGCCACGAGAAATACAAAACTGCGCTGGACATTTTGAAGTCCCGCAGGATTGAGAACGTCTTCATAAACGCAAGATTTTCGCTATACCTGAACTCAACCAGGTTCGACAATGGTCTGGGCGGTGTAGAACTGGGCGGTACCCCAGAAGTGATCTACGATCACATCGACCATAAGAACACGGTGCGCGCGTTCGAACATCGATCGCACGCGGTCGAAACCCAGATGATCGAATATGCTCGTGCCTTGAGCGATTTGGGACTGAACATCTTCGTGTTGACCAGTATCCCTGAGATTGGATGGGACGTTCCCAGAAAGGCGCTTCACAGAAAACCAGACGAAGCCGAAGTCAGAATCCCCCGCGCGACATATGATGCGCGAAATACACGGGCATCCGGTTATTTTGATAGGCTTCGGACTATCCCGAGAGTGACGCTTATCGATGCTGCGGAGGCTTTATGTGACGCTCAGTATTGCGAAGCAACGCAGAACGGCTTGCCCCTCTATTTTGACACAAACCATCCAAATGTTCTGGGCGCCGAACGCCTTATAAAACATTTGGCTCCACGACTTCGTTGAAAACGTCAAACGCATAAATGACAGCCGGATTAGACCTTCAAAAACGGACCCGTTACCCCACTTGCGCTGTCTGACTCCTGACCTAGTATATGACTTCTGGTCGATCATCTGCGTTACGCATCTTCCGCTTCCAGATTTAATTCAGCGTCTGAGGTGTCTGGCGCTACCATTAGCGACCAGAATGGCGGAACCCCATCGTGTGGATGAAAGAGCGGTTTCTGTGTTGCCAAGTTGAGGTCACGCGGTTCTGTGCTGACACCAAGATCGAGAGCGGATGCAAAAAGAACGACAGCCGCGTAGCGGTCATCATCGAACTCGGAGATTTGTTCGTAGGGCCACGGAGCGTCGCGATGCCCAAGAAACCAAGTTGCCCCCTGCCCAACTCGCGCGAATTCGGGCTGATGTTCCACTGGAAAGCCGCAGGACTTATAGAGCATATAGAGACTAAGCCAACCATGAAGATTGAACGCGCAGTAATGCTCCGTCATGGACCTTTTCAACTCATGGGGCTGGCGCCCGTCCTCCTCGAAGTGACCGGTAAGGCGACCCGTTGACGCAAAATAACAATCCAGAAGAGTGTCCGCGTCCCCAAGAAAAGCAGCGATTGACGCGAGCTGAAGATCAAAGAAGACACCGTGATTATTCAGGGCGCGCCGCTCACCTTGCCCTTGTTCACTCGACACCAGCCAATCCCGGTAGTGGCGCAACCAATCTGCAAGCTGATCGGTTAAAGCGGGATCATCAATCAACCGAACTGCATCCAGCAGGTATGCGATGTCCTTGAATTCGATTATTCCGCTCTTTGCCCCTTCATCGTTGTCATGACCGCGACGCAACTGAGCGTAGCGCAAATGAGGGGTCATCGCAGACTCTTCCTCTAAAAACCACGTCTCAACCAAGCGTTTCGCGTGATCACGGTATTTGTTGTCGCCGAACACGGCCCATGCCAATCCACATGAGACTGCATCATCGAACAAAAACTGGAGCCGTGTCCGATCATATGCCTTGCTTTCTGGGGCATAGAGAACTGTGCCAGGCAACCGCTCTCCGTCTCGTTTGACGTAGGGGAGGCCGTCTTTTGTCTTTGGATTGGGCCACCAATATGGGGCCGGGTGAAAATAATCTGCCTTGTTTCCGCTTGGCGGCAGTTCAGTTTTATCGAATACTGAAAACGGACCACGTCCAAGAGCTTCGTTTGCAGCGTGACGCACTTGCTGGGTCTGGATGGATGTCTTCCCAGCCCCTAGATGCTCCAAAGTTTCCCTACCAAAGAAAACGGGGCGCTTCGGGTCATAGCCTCTGGTGTCAAGAACCTCTTTGTCGAGTACACGAAGTACGTCTACGATGGCGTCGTTGCGTGCAAAAGCACGCTCTTCGCGCCCTTCCTTCCCGCCGATCTCAAGATCATTTCGTCCCGAATCCAAACGACGCACCATCCCAGCTTTCCCGATGAGGTGGGAGTCCGGGACAGGCTTGTTCGCCTTCAAATCCCAAGGATCCAGCTTGTTCCAGCGCCATGGCCCTTCAACGCCAAGCCGTACCAGCAGCTCGACCTTTGGTCTGCGGCCATAGGGGAAACTTCCATCGAACATCTCGCCAGCGTCGCAGCGAAACGCGATTTGCGGCTCTTCGGTCGCGTCGTCCGGATCCATCCGGTCCAGTGCTACATCGTTTGACGCGAGCCGCACCATTGGAACGACAAAATATCGGTGATCTTCTTGGGACGCTATATCTGAAACGAAACGGTCCCAGTCTTCACCTGTCACGAAGCAGTTTCCGTCCCAAGGCAGAACCCATTTTGCACGTGATCTTCCCCATTCCAACGCGGCGTTTCGTGCGCCATTGTTGTTCATCGCGTAGTTGTTCCGATGCCGATAGATAGATGTGATCCCTCTATCTTGCGCAGGCAAATCCAGATCATGGAATTCCCGACCAAATATGTACTGATGTGAAGGAAATAACGAAAAATCCAAAGGCGCCGCCGCGTATTCATCAAGTGAGAACGGGATCTTTATGTACTCATGCCCAGCCGCTTCGAGTGCCTGCACTATAGCAACTTCATCGTCTTGGTTTCGGATGCGGTTCAAAAGCCAAAGCTTCTCGCAGTTTGGAAAATCTGGCTCATTTTCCAATATAAACTGGACGTTCTTCAGCGACTGTCCCGTCTGATGCCGCGGTGGCAGATCATTGCCGATGATCCTTATGAATGCGTAGTCTGAAGGGCGCTGCCGTATCGCTGCTTCTGCGGTTGGATCCACTACTGGTTGCGGTGCGGCGGCTGTGTTTTGCACAAACATCTGCCCTTTCCGCAATTTGCGGAGTCTGCGTTTTTTCAAGCCCTTTGCCACGAGAACGACGAAAAGAATGGGAAGAAAGGGCAATAGAACAAGAACCCATAGAATTCTTTCCAGAGTGCCCGCGATCCGCAGGCGTTGCTTCAATTTCTGAAATAGCTCTTTGGGGTTAGCTTTCATCGATGCGTCTCACTGCTTGCGTCGCGCGGGCGGCGCCATTTGAATGCTGTTTTCGTCCAATGGGTCTGGTGATATCTAGCCGAGCACGCATGTGGGCGTAAGACTTAACTTTGTAAGGCTGTTCAGGCGAAATCCCGCCAGTGCAACCTGTGCGGATCAATCACCGAAGTTTCATCAAAAAGCCCATTAACCCTTTCACACAGCGCTACCGGCCCGCATATCTTGGAGGATGAACAAACCCGAGGATGTATGATGGCCGAAGACGAGACAGCAGTTGAAGCCGCCCGCCAGTCGGTCGATTCAAGTGATCCCTATGCGCGCGAGCAGCAGACGTTTCCGGTTCTGACCGATGATCAGGTGAAACGTCTGACGGCCTACGGGGCGGTTGAAGATGTGCCAAAGGGCACCAGTCTTTTTGAACGTGGCCAGCGGGGGGTCGATTTCTTTCTCATCCTAGAGGGCTCGATCGAGATCATCGACAGCACGCCTGACGGTGATGAAATGACAATTACGGTTCATGGGCGACACCAGTTCACCGGTGAGTTGGATCTGTTCAATCAACGGAAAATTCTTGTCGGCGGACGGACGGGCGTGGACAGCCGTCTTGTGCGTCTTACCCGAGAGCAGTTTCGCCGCATGTCGAGCACGGAGCAGGACATTGGCGAGATCATCATGCGCGCGTTCATTCTACGGCGGACGGCATTCATTGTGCATTCCGAAGCGGGCGTGACGCTGGTCGGGCCAAAGAACGACCGCGACGTGATCCGGATCAACCGGTTTCTATCCCGCAACGGCTACCCCCTGACATTGCTTGAACCTGGCACGTCGGAGGCCGATCGGATCATCGGGCAGCAGGGCAGCGCATTACCAATCGTCTGTACGCCGGACGGTCATGCGGTTCATAACCCATCAACATTGGAACTTGCGGATCTCTTGGGGCTGACAGAGGACTTGGTCGACGGGCATGTCTATGATTTGGCGGTCATTGGGGCGGGTCCTGCAGGTTTGTCGGCCTGTGTGTACGGCGCGTCTGAGGCGTTGGATACGATTGTGATTGAGGCGGAAGCTCCGGGTGGCCAAGCCGGAACCAGTTCGAAAATTGAAAACTACCTCGGCTTCCCGACAGGTATTTCAGGCCAAGCACTTGCGGGGCGGGCATGGATACAAGGGCAAAAGTTCGGCGCGACATTCGCGATTGCCCGCGGTGCGGTCGGGATCGAAGAAGAGAACAATACGTTCACACTGGCTCTGGATGGCGGAGACACCGTTAAATCTCGCGCGGTCATTCTGGCATGTGGCGCGACATACAGGACGCTGGATCTAGAAAATTATGAGCAGTTCGAAGGGCAAGGCATTCACTATGCCGCGACGGCGCTAGAGGCGCAGTTTTGTGCCGGTACCGAAGTGGTTGTCATCGGCGGCGGTAATTCAGCAGGACAGGCAGCCGTCTTCCTGTCGAGCCACGCATCGCACGTGCACGTTCTTGTTCGTGGGTCTGGTCTCGCCGACAGCATGTCGGACTATCTTGTGCGACGTATCGACCAGTCTTCGCGGATTACATTGCATCCCCATACTGAGGTCAGTGCGTTGCATGGCGACAGAACGCTGGAACAGGTCACTTGGAGAAACCGGCAAACAGGGGCGGAGCAGAAGATGGATGTGCCCAATGTTTTCGTGATGATCGGCGCGGTGCCGAATACCAAGTGGCTGGGGGACTGCGTCGAGTTGGACGAGAAAGGGTTTGTGTGCACTGGCCTACCCGTCGATGCCGCGAGTGGGTCTTCCTTTGCAACATCGACGCCTGGCATTTTTGCCGTCGGTGATGTCCGGGCAGGGTCCGTGAAACGCGTAGCTTCTGGCGTCGGCGAGGGATCTGTCTGCGTCAGCGATGTGCACCGCTATCTGAGCGGCTTGGAGGATGACGCAGGCTAACACCCTAGCCAAACTCTATCGCTGAAACTCAAAACTTCACCTCGGGACTTCTGTCAGGGGTTCAAAAAGTGCACCTGCCAACTGCTTTCCTATGGCGGCAATAAAATTCCGACAAAATCTATCAAGATTACTTGTGCTCTTCCTGAAATTAGTTAATTGAGTAAAACAGTAGGAATTAATTCAGGGAGACTGTCATGTCGCTGACTTCAAAAACATCCGCGATTGCGCTGGCTGCTGCGGCCCTTATGGGATCGCCGGTGGCTGTTCTGGCGGAGGGTGAGTTGAACCTTTATTCATCACGCCACTACGACACGGATGAGCGGCTTTATTCGGATTTTACAGATCAGACGGGCATCACCATCAATCGGATCGAAGGCAAGGCCGACGAACTGATTGCCCGCATGGAAGCCGAGGGTGTCAATTCTCCGGCGGACATCCTTCTGACAGTTGATACCTCTCGCCTTGAGCGCGCCAAGAATGCAGGCGTGCTGCAAGCGATCGACAGCTCGGTGCTCGAAGAGCGTATTCCGGCAAATCTGCAGGACAGCGACAACCAGTGGTTTGGTTTTTCCCAGCGGGCGAGGATCATTTTCTACGACAAAGCGGATGTGACGGAGCCACCGATGGACTACGTTGCTTTGGCTGACCCAAAGTACAACGGAATGGTCTGTCACCGATCCTCATCGAACGTTTACAGCCAAACACTGCTGGCCGCCGTGATTGAAAACCACGGCGAAGAGGCCGCCAAAACATGGGCGCAGGGCGTCGTTGATAACTTCGCACGGCCACCAGAGGGCGGCGACACAGATCAACTGAGAGCGCTCGTATCGGGCGAATGCGATATCTCGATCTCGAACACCTACTATTTTGCCCGTGCACTGCGAAAAGATGTCGACGGGGTATCTTCTGCGGTCGATCAGATCGGCTGGGTGTTTCCCGCGCAAGACGCCGAAGGTGCCCACATGAACCTGTCCGGTGGCGGTGTGGCAGCCAACGCGCCCAACCGTGAGAACGCGATCAAATTCATGGAGTATCTCGCGTCTGATCAGGCACAAGAATACTTCTCGGCCGGGAACGATGAGTTTCCTGTGGTTCCCACCGTCGCTTTGAGTGAAAGCGTCGCGCAGCTTGGGGATTATAAAGCGGATGAGGTGAGCTTGAGTGCGGTCGCGAAAAACGTGCCTGTCGCTCAGCGAATTTTTAACGAGGTCGGCTGGGAGTAACCCGATCAGACGTTCATCAAAGGGCGCATCTTCGGATGCGCCCTTTTCTTTGACCGAACGTCTTTTAGGACCGTCCTGCTGCCACAGTTCGGCAAAGAAGGATCAGCGGCAGCAGTCCGATTGACACGATGACAAGACTTGGAACCGCTGCGCCCTCAAGCCGCTCGTCCGACGCCAGACGAAACGCTTGAACGGCCAATGTGTCATAGTTGAATGGACGCATAATCAAAGTTGCAGGCAGTTCTTTCATCACATCTACAAAGACGATCAGTGCCGCTGTGAAAAGACGCGGTGTCAGGATTGGAATGTGGACGCGACGCATCACGCCCCAGACGCCGTGACCCAATACCCGCGCCGCTGCGTCCATGTTCTCGTTGACGTCCGAGATGCCGCCCTCGTAGGCGCCGAGCGCTGCCGCCAGAAACCGGATCATATAGGCGCCGATCAAAAGCCAGATTGAACCGGTCAGCAGCAATCCAGTCGAGATATCGAAATTCGCCCGCATCCATGCATCCAAAGCGTTGTCGAAAGCGGCAAATGGCACAAGAAGCCCGACCGCGATAACTCCACCCGGTACAGCGTAGCCAAGGCGCCCCAAATGGGCGGCCATCGTGGAGAGACGACCTGCATTTGTCCGTTGAAATGTCCCCAGAATAATAGCTGCAAAGACTGTCACCGCGGCAGCAATCACGGCGAGGGTCAGGGTGTTTTGAATGAAGCCGAGGTATCGACTGCTTAATAGGTTTTGCTCGGACCCCACAGCCATGACCCACAGGCTGATGACCGGAAGGACGACGCCGAGCAGAACTGGCAGACCGCAGAGTACCAAGACGCCAAGCTTTGCAGGACCGCTCAGTGTCATCCGGGCCATCACCTCTTGGCGCCGCGCGCCGTGGTACTTCGCCCTGCCCCGGGTGAACCGCTCCAGCATTGCGAGCATAAGGGCGAAGGTCAGCAGCCCAAGGGACAACTGCGCCGCGGCAACGCGGTCGGCCATGGAAAACCAGCTTGTGTAGATGCCCGTCGCGAAAGTTTGCACGCCAAAGTAGGAGACGGTTCCGAAATCGGCGATCGTTTCCATCGTGGCAAGCAGAACGCCCGCCGCAATTGCCGGGCGGGCCATCGGGAAAGAGACCTTGTAGAACGCTTGAAACGGCGTGTTGCCCAAGGCACGCGCTGCGAAAAACGGGGTCGCGCTCTGCGCCAGAAATGCCGCACGCGCCAGCAGATACACATAAGGGTAGAGGACGAGCGTCAGCATCGCCGCCGCACCGCCCAGTGACCGGATCTCTGGGAACCAGTAATCGCGCGGACCCCAGCCCATCATATCGCGCAATGTGGACTGCACTATGCCGGGGTGGTCCAATACGTGGGTATAGGCGTAGGCTAGCACATACGCAGGGAAGGCCAGCGGGATAACCAGTGCCACCTCAAGAATTCGCCGCCCTGGGAACTCCGTCATGCAGACAAACCAAGCAGCCCCGACACCTATTGCACAGGTCCCGAAGCCCACAAGAACGACAAGCGTCAGCGTGGTCGCGGTGTAGCGCCCTAAGACCGTGTCAATGAGATGCGAAAGCGTGTCTGACGATCCCGAAAGCGCTACGGTTGTTACGCCGATATGCGGCAAGGCGCAGATCAAAGCGATCAACACCGCCGCAAACGTCAAGCCGCGCTCTGGAAGTTTGGTTTTCAACGCCTGCACTGTTTTTTCACTCACTGCCGATCCGAGATGTCCTAGCCGATTGTGCGATCGGCAAACAGTCTCTCTTTTTCAGTTGACTGTTTTTGTCGGAATTGACTATCCTTACTAATATAGTCAAGAATGAAGTGAGAATCCTAGCCACTCCTTTTAGGGCAGCCCGGAGCCATACAGATATCTGGAGGCCAAGATGGACCCAAATCTAGAGACCCCGGCTTTTCCCGCCGATCCGAAAGATCCCGAACCCAGTTGGATTGAGATTCTTCAAAATGCATTCGACGGCGTTTCGGCGCCAGATCAGACGATTGAAGAGGTGTTCGATCACTTCGAGAGGATGCCATGAACGCCTTTTCCCGCCCCCAAAAGCTGGATGCCGCACCGCGTCCCGGTGACGATATGCCAAGTTACGACGCCCGTGACCTGATTGCGGACGGCGTTCAGGCTCGTGTGGTTTTAGATGGCCAGTCTTATTTTCTGCGCATTACCCGTGCCGGCAAGTTGATCCTCACAAAATGAACGCGACACATTACAAGCGGGGCGGCGCATCTGTTGGTGTGATCAATACCCTGCAGCCATGGGAAGCGGATCTGATCCTTAATCTGCGCCTTTGGTGTGAAGGTCCCGTCGGTCAGGCGCAGGTCTGGAATTCATTCGCCACGTCTCTACCAAGGGGCACGGCTGCCGACGAGATGCATGCTTTTGAAGCGCTGGTCGGCGCGCTTATCCGCCATGCACACCGCCCGCTGGTTCGTCACAGTGTCGGGTGCGCCTGCGTGGGTGCTGATGAAAGCGTATTCGCGCATCTAGTTGCCACGGCAAGTGACGGGGACTTGGGAGAAGCATCCCTGATTGCGACCCTGTTGGTGACCGCGGCCCACGCTGAACAGGTGGCGCTTCTGGCCGGACAGGTCGGGCAATCCGCGCGCCAGATGTCGCAGTACCATGCCCATAAGACCGACGCCCTTTCCGGGGTCGTCGTTCATTTGCATTCAAAAACGTTGCAGTAACAAAGGATCGCAGCCGATGAAGACCACTTTTGCAGCCGCTCTTGGCACCACCATGCTGATTGCGGCACCCGCCTTCGCGGACAAAACGGCCGTGTTGGACACCTATGCCAACATTGCGCTTGCGGCGTATGGCGATAGCCTCACGACCGCACAGACCTTGCAGGATGCCGTGAATGCGCTTGTCGAAACGCCATCGGCCGAAGCGCTGCAGGCGGCAAGGCTTGCGTGGCTGCAGTCTCGGGTGCCTTATCAACAGACTGAGGTCTATCGGTTCGGCAATGCAATCGTGGACGACTGGGAAGGCAAGGTGAATGCGTGGCCGTTGGATGAGGGTTTGATCGACTATGTCGATGCAACTTACGGGGGCGCGACGGACGAAAACGAGTACGCTGTTTTGAATGTCGTGGCGAACCCATCCTTTGTGTTGTCTGGCGAAACGATTGATGCGAGCGCAATCACGCCAGAGTTGCTGGAGGGCGCCCTTCATGAAGCCGACGAGGTCGAAAGCAATGTGGCAACAGGTTACCACGCGATAGAGTTTCTTTTATGGGGGCAGGACCTGAACGGTCACGGCCCCGGTGCAGGCAACAGACCTTGGACTGACTATGCTCAAGGCGACGATTGCACAGGCGGTAACTGCGACCGCCGCGGCGACTATTTGAAGGCGGCCACTGATCTGCTCGTGTCCGATCTGGAATGGATGGTTGCGCAATGGCAGGACGGCGGCATGGCCCGCACCCAACTCACCGCAGACGAAAACGCCGGTATTCAGGCCATCCTGACTGGCATGGGATCGCTGTCCTACGGCGAACAGGCCGGTGAGCGGATGAAGCTGGGCGTGATGCTCAACGATCCCGAGGAAGAGCATTCCTGTTTCGCGGACAACACACACAACGATCATTTCTACGACGCGCTTGGAATTCGGAACGTCTATTTGGGCAGCTATACCGGGATTGATGGAACCGTCACATCCGGTCCAAGCCTGTCGTCTCTCGTGGCGGTGGCAAGTCCGGACATTGATGCGGAACTGACGGCAAAGTTGAACGCGACGATGTTTGAGATGTCAGAGCTGAAAACCGCGGCCGAAGCAGGCTTTGCCTATGACCAGATGCTGGAGCGTGGCAACGAACAGGGTGAGGCGCTGATCATGGGCGCCGTTGATGCACTGATTGATCAGACCCGTTCCATCGAGCGCGCGGTTGACGTGCTTGGCGTAGATACCATTTCGTTCGAGGGATCCGACAGTCTCGATGATCCCGAAGCCGTCTTTCAATAAAACTCCAGACACCTAGCTATACCGGGGGCCGGCTCGCTGGCCCCTTTCACGAGGTCGGCCAGATGAGCAAAATTCCCAGCCCGTGTATCGACGTTTGCAAATTCAAGCGCAGGGGCCATTGCATCGGATGTTCAATGACGAAAGCGCAGAAATCTTTGTTCAAAGGTCTCAAGAAGGATGCCCACAGGGAGGCGTTCGTTGAGATGCTGACAGCCCAGCAGGACTGTATGGGGAAGTATGGCCACTGGCGTCCAAGCTATTTGAAGAAGCTCGAGAAGAAGAAAATCAAACCGATGGATTTTTTGTCCGGGCAGACCTGACGCCTACCATATGGAGGGATAGACGTCAGCCAGAGGGCAAAGCCGGTCAGCGCAGATGCGCCCGCAAGAACCACGCCAGTTTCTCGTGCTCCTGACCACGTGCAATGCAGAGATCCTCGGTTAGGGTATCACCATGTTTGGACGCCAACTCGCCGCAGCCGGCAAGTGTCTTTGCAAGTGTTTCCTGAGCAGCGAGCATCATCTTGATCATCTCTTTGTCCGACGCGTCACCCTCGTGTTCGCTGACCTTGGACCGTTTGAGCATGCCTGCAAGGGTACCCTCAGCGTGGCCATCCAGTGCCTTGATCCGCTCGGCCAGATCGTCTTGAGCGATGAAGTGGTCTTCATATATCTTCTGGAAGAGCTCGTGCAGCGGCGCAAAGGCCATGCCCGTCACATTCCAGTGGAAGTTTTGCGCCAGCATGGTTGTCACGGCGGTTTCGGCCACCGACTGGTTCAGGGCTTCAACGATCTCTGTTTGTGCGTCTGTAGACAGCGCGATTGCGGTCTGTGTCATGGTACCTCTCCAACTGATGGTGATTGCTGGCTGGCATGTCGCTGGCTGGCTTAGGACCAGAACTTAATCCGTCCGCCGAAAAAGCCAAGAATTTTTTAGAATAATTCTAAGTCAAGGCAAATTGGCTAGAGATGGTCACGATAAGTGACCCGAGGTTGCGGCGCACGGATGCTGGAACGCGCGAGCGCAGGAGAAATTCAAAGCTGCTCCAGTTAGCCTGAGCGGCGGCCTCGGCGGCCCTCAGAAGCCACGCTTCGTCGAACGAAACAGCCTCTACGCCAGGACGATAGAGAACCGCTTCTTTCTGGAGCGCTTGGGAAAGGCACCTCATCAGCACTTCCGCATGAGCCGTCTTTGCAACGGTCTCGGATGTCGACAGCACAGCACACGCGTCAAAGAGATCGGTGCGCGCGGCGGCACGACAGTCGAGGGCGACCAGTCTCAGCCATTGCAGCATCTCGCCAGCACCGGGGCTGAATTCACCAACTTGCACCTCTTCGCGCGGTCGAATGTCGATTTGGGTCGTCTTATGCAGTGGCAGCATATCTCGCATTCTTTCCCAGTGTTTCTGACGAAGGAGACTCGCATCAACTCTATTCCTGAGTATAATTATCTGAAATAAGAGTCCGGTGCAATTGGGGACACAAGATCGTGCGTAAAACCTGTCTGACATTTCTGGCATATCTTGTCATTGGGGCGGGTGCGTCGGGAGCCCGTGACCTTCCAGATCTGCACTTACCGCTGGTCGAACGGACGCAATCCGAAAGAGACCGCATTGCCCGTGTGGCCCGGCCGACAGATGACTTTTCTGCACCGGAACAATTCGAGTGGCGTTCGGCGGGTGCCGCGACAGTTCGTGTCACTGATACCTCCAACGCCTTTTCAAGCGCATCAGGCAATATCAGTTTTGAACGAGAACTGGACTTCAAGATTGGCAACGGTCTCTTCCGAAAACTGTGGGTCTCGTCGCCGTCCTCAACCCTTGCATCGGATGGTCTGGGTCCGCTTTACAATGCGCGATCGTGCCAGCGCTGCCATTTGAAAGACGGCAGAGGGCATCCGCCTGAAGGACCCGATGACAGTGCGGTATCGTTGCTTGTCCGTATTTCGATACCCAGAGGCGATGAGGCACCTTCTGACAGTATTCAGGACTATCTGAAGACCCAACCTGAGCCCAGCTATGGCGGCCAAATTCAGGATTTCGGCATCGCCGGACATCCGGCCGAAGCGAATCTTGCGATCACCTATGACGAAGAGGTCGTCACCCTGTCAGACGGCACAGAGGTCAGCTTGCGAAAACCTGCCTTGGGACTTGAAGATCTGGGCTATGGACCGCTGCATCCTGACACCATGTTCAGTGCCCGGGTCGCGCCGCAGATGATCGGGTTGGGCCTTCTGGACGCCATTCCAGCGGCAGACATCTTGGCCGGTGCAGACCCGGACGACGCAGATGGGGACGGCATCTCTGGCAGGCCAAACATCGTGCTCTCCGCGCAATACGGCGTGCCGATGCTGGGCCGGTTCGGCCTGAAAGCAGGGGAGCCGAGCGTATGGGAGCAGTCTGCAAGCGCATTTCACGGGGATATCGGGATATCGACGATACTCCACCGCGCCGGGCATGGCGATTGCACAGATCTGCAGATGGCCTGTCAGTCTGCGCCCGACGGCAATACACCTGCTCACGACGACGCCGAGATCAGTCAGGAGGCGCTAGAGCTGGTCAGCTTTTACGCGTCCAACCTCGGTGTCCCGGCGCGGCGCGATATTGCTGATCCGGAAGTTCTGCGCGGCAAGCAAATGTTCTACGAGAGTGGTTGTACCAGTTGCCATACACCAAAATTTGTAACTCACAGATTGGACGGGCAGCCCGAGCAGAGCTTTCAGTTGATCTGGCCTTATACCGACATGCTTCTGCACGACATGGGCGAGGACTTGGCGGACCATCGACCAGAAGCCCGCGCGACGGGTCGGGAATGGCGTACACCACCTCTTTGGGGCATCGGTCTGACAAAGCAGGTGTCGGGACACACCTACTTCCTGCACGACGGGCGCGCGCGATCGCTGCTGGAAGCCATTCTATGGCATGGCGGCGAGGCTGAAACTGCAAAAAACAATGTGGTCAGTATGCCGACATCCGACCGCGATGCCCTGATCCGTTTCCTCGAAAGCCTGTAATATGAAGCTTCTTCTTCCACTTTTGATTATTCCGTCCGTCTCGCTTGCTGATACCGACACGTTGATCGACACACATATCTTACCGGGCTACGCGACTTTCGCAGCGGAAACGCAAACGCTGGCGGACGTCTCCGGGGATTGCGATCCCGCCAAACTTGAGCCTACCTATCATGCAGCTTTTGACGCGTGGATGGGGGTCAGCCATATCCAATTCGGTCCAATCGAGATGCAGGGTCTGAGCCTCGCAATCGCGTTTTGGCCCGATCCGAAAAATCAAACCGCCAAGACCTTGGGACGTCTGATCCTGGATCAAGACGATGCAGTCGCAGATGCCGAAGCATTCTCTGAAGTGTCTGTTGCGGCTCAAGGATTGTTTGCATTGGAATATATGCTCTACGAGGCACCTCCGCAGGGCACTTACGGCTGCGCACTAATTGATGCCATCGCAACCCAGCTGGCACGGCATGCCGCAACACTGAATGACGCATGGATTGATGGTCATGCCGAGACCTTGCGCGGGGCTGGCTCGGACGGTTCTGCATATCAATCCGAAGCCGAGGTGCGGCGGGTGATTTATACGTCCTTGTCAACGGGCCTCGAATTTCTTCACGATCAGCGATTGGGCCGCCCTCTTGGTTCCTTTGACCGGCCTCGACCCAAGCGGGCAGAGGCGTGGCGGTCCGCGCGCAGTCAGCGGAACATCGAGTTGAGCTTGGCGGTGCTGGCCGATCTTGCGTCAATCCTCGCCACCGGTGAGACTCCTCGAACGGATGCCGCATTCCTTGAGGCCTCGCAGCGCGCTCGCGGACTGGATGATCCAGCATTGCAGGGCGTGGCAGACCCGAGCACCCGGTTCAAAGTGGAAGTTCTCCAACAAAAAGTCGCTGACCTTCAAGCTGTTGTCACAGAGGAGATTGGCGCAGCCCTCGGTGTCAGAGCCGGTTTCAATGCACTGGATGGTGACTGAGGCATTTGAGCAAATGATTTGAATGCAATTCAAATTGTGCCCATCAAATCGGGTCCTTTCATGCAAAAAGCCAAACATCGCGGCAGAAAAACCTTTTGGTTTCAGAGCACTTTAAGACTTCCCGCCTAGCGTCTGGCTGTCTCTACGTCCTGTGCGCGGAATTCAGAACCGCGTGGCGTTGATTGTAGCTTTTCTGGGGGCTTCGAAGTGCCGAACTTGTTGACGACCTTTGCAAGCCCCCAGCGGTGGCCCGAATTTGAACAGGACAAGGTAATCTGCATCGGTGCATCCACCGGCGGGATTGAAGCTTTGTCAAAAGTGCTCGCCGATTTTCCGGCTCATACACCGCCGGTCGTCATCGTTCAGCACACCAAGTCGGATCGCGTCAGCAGACTGGCACATATGTTGGATGGCGTAACCGAGATGACCGTCAAAGTTGCAGGCGATCTAGAGCCGCTGAGGGTCGGCCACGCCTACCTTGCGCCGGACAATAGCTGCCATCTTGAACTCGCGCGGCGCACGCCCTTGCGACTGCGTCTCGTCGACCGCCCGCCAATTTCGCGACACCGTCCGTCCGTTGACGCACTGTTTCGATCAGCCGTTCCGCACGGACGCCATACCGTCGGCGTGATCCTGACCGGAATGGGGTGTGACGGTGCTCTGGGCATGCTTGAGATGTATCAGAGCGGTGCGACGACGTTTGCCCAAGACGAAGAAACATCGCTGGTCTATGGCATGCCGGGCACTGCGTTGAGGGTCGGGGGCGTAACCAGACAGGTGCCCTTGCAAAAGATTGCAGGCGAGACACTGAAAGCCTGCTTGCCAAGTAAGTTGCGCCGCCGGGCGGAGCCATGAGAGCACCGCAACAGCAGACGCAAACTCTTCTTCAGGGCGATTACATGAGCTCCGATGACGTTAATCTATGCCTGTCCACCTTGCTTGGGTCATGCGTGTCGGTGTGCCTCTTCGATCCGGTAAGCGGAATTGGGGGAATGAACCATTTCCTGCTGCCGGGGGACCGCATCAAATTCTCAAACCGAAAATACGGCACCCATGCGATGGAGTTGCTTATAAACCAGATGCTGCACAAAGGGGCATCCAAGGCCACCTTTCAAGCGAAGATTTTCGGTGGTGCTGATATGCAGAACGGGTTGAAGAACATTGGCAAACTGAACGCCGATTTTGCCAGATCTTTTTTGAAAAACGAAGATATCCCGATTGTCGCGGCATCGCTCAACGGGGTTCATGCGCGACGGGTCAGGTTTTGGCCCGGTACCGGCGCCGCGCAACAATTGAAGGTGCCCGGAATGGAAATGCAAGCCGATCCACTGCAGATCGTGCGACCAAGCACGCGGCCGCGGCAGCGTGGGGCAATCCTTTTCGACGACGACTGAGCTCAGATCATCTTGATGGCTTTTGGCTCAACGGCCAGCACATATCCCTTTCGGGCTATATTCTTGATAAGTAATTCCGACATCATTTGATTGCCCAGATGATCACGCAGCCGCTTGATACGAGTGGCACCTGCGGCTTCGTCACAATCTGCTTCGTCTTTGCCCGAAATCATGGCCTCAATCTCAAGTCCTGACAGAATGTCGTCGTCTAAACGGGCCTCAGCGAGGATTGACAGCGTTTCGAGGGCTGCCTCGGTCAGTTTGAATTCCATATCATTGATCTGAACCATGCGCTGCTCCCTGCTGACGACCAGGGAACTGATCTGAATACCGGACTTTTCGATCCGTGAGATGCGACGCGACAGGGTAACGAGGAAGATCAGAAAGATGAGGGCGGCACAGAGCAATGCTGTGGCAAAGACGAATAGGACGAAAATTATCAGCCGATAAGAGGCTAAAGTTTCCGAGAACGCCGTGCCCGACTGGGCCAAGATTTCCAGCAAGCGAATTTCGCCAGCCCCCGTCATGGCATCGTTCTCAATGAAGATCCGCTCCACCTGAGCGTTGAAGGCGTTTGCATCTGGCAGGTTCGTGAACAGGACAATCGCTGCAATCGCCAAGATCAGGATAACGCAAGAGACGCCAACAGCGATGAACTGTCCTGGGCTGAGCCGATTAGAACCGGAGGAAATAGGATCCTGCATCCCGTTCCTTCCGTTCAAGCTGGTCCGCGCCGAAGATGTCCAGAATGTTGAGAAGTGTCCAGCCCCCGGCCTCCAAGCGCCGCGACGCCGCACGCGCGGCATCACGACGTGACCCGCAATCTGACTGATCCAGTTGAATGACACCGTAATGCAACTGAAGCGGCCTGTCCTTCTTGGCCTTGTAATCGGCATAGCACTCGGCCTGCGCAGTTTGCGCAAAAAATGCTGTCGCCAGAAAGGCTATGGTGAAGAGGCGGTTCATGGGGGTCAGGTATGAGTGCCCAAAACGGGTTATTCAATATCAAATCAAGTGTCAGTCGATAACCACTGGCTGTCTTTGTGCGTCGCCAGGCTTCTGTGTCCTCTGGTCCGGAGAGTATCCGAAGGAGGAAGCCACCAAATGAAACACACTCTACTTACCCTTTTGATCGGAGTGTCGATTGCCATGTCGCCGGTCGCAGCGGCCCCTGCGAGGGCGGATAACGACGTCGCAAAAATCGCAGCCGGACTGGCGACGCTATTTATTCTGGGCAAGGCGCTAGAAGGCCGCGATGATGATCGGAAAAACAAGACAAAGAAGGCCAAGCGACATACAAAACGGTATGATGACAGACACTTCCGACACGACAGCGATGATGACGACGATCGGTATCGTAAGCGCGACCACCGCTCATCCAAGCATCGCCGCAAGATCGCTCCGCGCCGCTGCCTGAGAGAGCAATGGACCCGTCGCAGCTGGCGCGATGTCTATGGCGCAAGATGTCTTGAAGATCGGGCCCGGGTCAGGCCGCCCCGCGATTGCCTGCGCCGCTCGCAGACAGACTCCGGTCCGCGCCGCTTTTACACTCAAAGGTGCCTTCGCCGAAACGGCTGGACACTTTAAGCACCGGCGGAAGATCGCAGGTCGGGCTTGCCACGCGGCAGGCCCGATGCTTTTAAGTGCTATGAAATTGTATCCAAATTATTCACTCGAAGAACAGCTCCAGGCCAAGGGTTCAGCTACCGTGGCCGGCGTAGATGAGGTTGGACGGGGACCATTGGCGGGTCCTGTCATGGCGGCTGCCGCCATACTTGACCCTGCGCGCATACCAAGCGGGCTGAATGACTCAAAGAAATTGAGCATTGCCCGACGCATCGAACTTGAGGTCGAGATTAAAGCCACTGCAATTTGGGCGATTGGTGTAGCGACGGTGTCAGAGATAGATCAACTCAACATCTATCATGCCGCTCACCTTGCCATGAGACGTGCCGTTCTCGCGCTTCCCGCACCGCCCTCGCATGTTCTGGTCGACGGGAACAAATGTCCCGTTGGTTTGCCATGCCCTGCGACGCCGATTGTCAAAGGCGACACCAAATCGCAGTCAATCGCCGCCGCATCAATCCTCGCCAAAGTGGCGCGGGACAGACACATGGTGGATTTGGCGCAACAATATCCCGGCTACGACTGGGATCGGAATGCGGGCTACCCGACAAAGCGTCACATTTCTGCACTGTCTACACTTGGTGTGACCCCACACCATCGTGTCTCGTTTAAGCCGGTGCACAATATATTGTATCAAGATTAAATTCTAACATCCTGAATCATAAAGAATTTGACCGTTTCCCGTCCGTGACTCATCTTCGGCTCAACGGAATAAAAAGCGCAAAAGCGCAACAGTCGAGGCAGACACATGGGAAAATACACCAAGGTTGCGCGTGGAGCGCTGCCTCTCGATACGATATTGGACGGCGACTGCATCGATATGATGAACAGTCTGCCCGAGTCTTCGATTGATCTGATCTTTGCGGATCCCCCCTACAATTTGCAGTTGAAAGGTGATCTTCACCGTCCAGACAACTCCAAGGTTGATGCGGTGGATGACGCTTGGGACCAGTTCGCGAGTTTTGCGGCCTATGACAAGTTCACCGCCAACTGGCTGGGCGCCGCGCGCAGGCTGCTGAAACCCAACGGCGCCATCTGGGTGATCGGGTCCTATCACAATATTTTCCGGGTTGGCGCTGCCATGCAGAACGCCGGGTTCTGGATGCTCAATGATGTCGTCTGGCGGAAATCCAACCCGATGCCAAACTTTCGGGGGAAGCGTCTGACCAATGCCCATGAAACCCTGATCTGGGCGTCGAAATCCGAAGAGTCCAAGTACACCTTCAACTACGAAGCGTTGAAAGCGCTGAACGAGGGTGTGCAAATGCGATCCGATTGGGTTTTGCCAATCTGTACCGGTCATGAGCGTCTGAAAAACGAGGCGGGCGAGAAGGCGCACCCCACGCAAAAGCCTGAAAGCTTGTTGCACCGGGTGATTGTCGCGACAACGCGGCCGGGCGATGTCATCTTGGATCCGTTCTTCGGCACGGGAACAACGGGGGCTGTCGCCAAGAAGCTGGGCCGGGACTTTATCGGCATTGAGCGCGAAGCCTCCTACCGCGCTGTGGCTGAAAAACGTTTGAAGTCTGTTCGGAAATTTGACCGCTCTTCCCTTGAGGTGACGCAATCAAAGCGGGCGGAGCCCCGTGTTCCCTTCGGCCAGTTGGTTGAACGCGGGATGCTGAACCCCGGTGAAGAACTCTGGTCGCTTAACGGACGTCACAAAGCAAAGATCAGGGCCGACGGAACCCTGGTGGGTGATGACGTCAAAGGATCGATCCATCAGGTTGGAGCGGCGCTTGAGGGCGCCCCAAGCTGCAACGGCTGGACCTATTGGTGCTTCAAGCGCGACGGAAAGAATGTGTCCATTGATGTGCTCAGGCAGCAGATCCGCGCAGAAATGAACTGATACCGCAAGTTACCGCCTGTGCCTGCGGCCAATTCCGCAGCACATAACTGCCCCGCACCTATAGGTCGCGGGGCATTTTTTTGTCAGCGTGGCATCGGATTGGACGCTGTTTTATAAGCGCTCCAGTCCGTGATCTCGGGGTAATAGGTCTCACGCCATTTGCGCACACGGGGATTCATAATGCGCCGAAACACGGGTGGCACCATCGCGGCGATGGTCATCACAGGATAGCCATAAGGCAGCTGCGGCGCGTCCGATTGCGTATAGGTTTGAAGCAACGGGAAGCGACGATCTGGCTTATAATGATGATCGGAATGCCGTTGCAGGTTGATCAAAAGCCAGTTCGACGCTTTCTGCGATGCATTCCAGGAATGGCGTGGGAGAACATGTTCATACTTCCCTTCGCCCAGATGTTTACGGGTCAGGCCGTAGTGCTCAATGTAGTTCACCAGTTCCAGTTGCCAGATCGCGACGAACGCTTGGAAAACGAACAGGCCGACACCGACCCAACCGCCTATCACAAAAGCCAGCACCAACATTCCAAGCTGCAGCGCGCCATAACGCCAGAAAGGATTGCTCAGATCGGTAACGGGCAGATTTTTGCGCGCCAGCATTTTCTTTTCGGCGTCCCAAGACGATGTCAGGCAGGCGACTAGAACCCGGGGGAAGAAGTTGTGGAAGCCCTCGTTGTAACGCGCGGTGACGGGATCTTTCGGGGTGGCCACATAGCGATGGTGCACCAGAAGATGTTCCGAGCGGAAATGGGAATAGAGGACACTAGCAAGCATAAGGTCAGCCAACCAACGCTCCAGCTTGTTTTTCTGGTGCATCAGTTCATGGCTATAGTTGATCCCAACGGTCCCCGAAATCACACCAACGCCAAAAAACAATGCCATAAGCTCGCCACCGGACAGGGTGCTGACATGAACACCATAGTAGATCATCCCGAAAATCGTCAGGAACTGGACGGGAAACCAGATCAGCGTGACGAGGCGGTACCAGAACAGCTTATCCGTCTCGGTGTTAGGATCCGCGTTTTCCAGGTCGAGGCCGACGAACGCATCCAGCGTGATGAAGATGCCCCAGCTGTATGCGGGGATCAGTGCAAGCCACCAGCCGCCTTGGCTCGCTGAGAAAATCGCCAGAGGGATCATGCTGAGCGACAACCAAAAGGGCAGTGCGGACGTCATCTTATCAAGACTTGCGGTGTTCATGTGCGGCCTCCCGATCAGGTTAGCGTCAACGATAGCCATACGACTTCATTGCCTCAATCATTCAAGAACACATGCGACGCTACGTCAAAAACCTTCCGGAAGACCGTTGGCAGGTCCGTCGGTCGGAAATCCCGATGGGGTATGTACTGGCCGTTTGACGGGTTTTCTTCAACTGCAACCCATGCAGTTTGAATGGTTAGGATCAAATGAAAATGGGTGAAAGTGTGACGGACTTCCGCATCAAGCGTCGTCCAATCCGCTGAAATAGGGGCAGATGCGGTCGGCGCGTCCGACCAGTCGGATCCCGGCCAACCCAGCATTCCGCCCAGCAGCCCCTTATCGGGCCGCCGCTCCAACAGCCATGCGCCGTCCGACCGACGGGCCACGTAGACGACGCCCTTGCGGGTGGGCTTCGCGGCCTTGGCCAGTTTGCGAGGCAAATCCGCTGCGATCCCAAGGTCGCGTGCCTTGCATCCGGTCATCCAAGGGCAGATGCCGCAAGCCGGGCGCTTCGGTGTGCAGATCGTGGCACCCAGATCCATGACAGCTTGTGCATAGTCACCCGGTCGTTTCTTGGGCGTTAGGCTTTCCGCCAACGTTGTCAATCGTGCCTTGGCGGGTGGCAGCGGTTCTTCGACGGCAAAAACACGGGCCATGACACGCTCTACGTTGCCGTCAACGACGGTCTCTGGCTGATCAAACGCGATGGAGGCTATCGCCGCAGATGTATAGGGGCCAATTCCCGGCAGAGATTGCAGCGCCGCGCGATCGGACGGGAAAATGCCGTTGTAGCGCTCTGTCACCACGCGGGCGCACTTTAGAAGGTTGCGTGCCCGAGCGTAGTAGCCCAGCCCGGCCCATGCGGCCATGACGTCGTCGTCTTCTGCGCGGGCCAGGTCAGAAACGGTCGGCCAGAGTTCTGTGAATTTGAGAAAGTAGGACCGCACCGCCGCGACGGTTGTTTGCTGTAGCATGATCTCGCTGAGCCAAACGCGGTAAGGGTCCGGTCGATGGCCGCTTTTGCGATCTTCCGGTGAGACGCGCCATGGCATGATACGGGCATGGCGATCATACCACGTCAGCAGGTCTTCGGGCTGTGGCGTTTCACACAAAATTTACTGCCTCGTGTGGTGTGTTTTAGATGGCGCAGGGTGGCTGGGCAGGTAAAGTGCGCCCACTTTAGAGGATGACATGACCCGGAACCCTTACCCCTCGCAACCCCGAAAACCTGCGCCCCGTGGACGCGGGTTTGGCGCGGTTGCAGGTATGATCCAAGGTCAGGTTCGCAAGGCTGGCGAAAAACGCGGATTTGCCGTGATGCGGCTTTTGACCCACTGGTCAGAGATTGTGGGGCCAGATCTGGCCACGATTGCGAAGCCGGTGAAGGTGGGGTACAGCCGCGACAGTTTCGGGGCGACGCTCACCATTTTGACGAAAGGCGCGCATGCGCCGATGGTTCAGGCGCAATTGCCAAAAATCCGCGAGCGGGTGAATTCGGTCTACGGCTATTCGGCCATTTCGAATGTGCGCATTACGCAAACGGCCCCGGTTGGATTTGAAGAGGGCCGATTGAGCTTTGATGCAGAGCCGCGGCCACCCAAGCCGGCAGTTAGCCCGGAATTACGCAACAAAACGGCAGAATTGGCGCGGGATGTCGAAAGCGACAGTCTCAGACACGCGCTGGAACAACTCGGACAAAACGTACTTGGCCGGAAGGCCGATCCAAAGACATGAGGAACGCATTATGAATAAGACCTTGGTCATTGGCGCCGCAGTCGCGGTCGCTATTGGGGTAGGTGCCATGTTCTTTTCGGGCAGCGGCGCGCAGCAATCGCCAGTGTCGCCCGCACAGGCCCAAACGGCAGGTGATGTCGATATCTCCGGCGTGCAAGACATGACCATCGGGGCGGAGGACGCGCCGATCACAATTGTCGAATACGCGTCCTTCACATGTCCGCATTGTCGTACATTCCATGAGAACGCCTTCAAGCAGTTGAAGGCAGACTACATCGACACGGGCAAGGCTAAGTTCGTTTTCCGGGAGGTCTATTTCGATCGCTACGGTCTTTGGGCCGGAATGGTGGCGCGATGCGATGGTGGATCCCGCTATTTTGGCATTGTCGATATGATCTTCGAAACCCAGCAGCAGTGGACGCAGGGCGAAAATGTCGACATCGCCAACAATCTGAAAAAGATGGGTCTGCTTGCGGGTATGGATGGGGAAACGATTGATGCCTGCCTGCAAGATGCCGAGAAGGCGAAAGCTCTGACAGCATTCTATCAGCAAAACGCACAGGCCGATGGCATTCGCGCGACGCCGTCCTTTGTAATTAATGGCACAACGCACAGCAACATGAGCTATGCGGACATGAAAGAAATTCTCGACGCAGAACTCTAGGGCAGGATTTTTTCCATCAGCCCATCAAGGACCGACCAGTCGTCCAGCTCCAGTCGGACCGGAACCGTCAAAACCTGCTGCCTCGATGCGGGCGGCAGGCGCACAGCGTCTTTTTCGGTGGTCACAAGCTGCGCGTTCATTGCTGCGGCTTCTCTCTGAAGTCTCTCCATCAAGGGGGGCGACAGATCTTGATGGTCGCTCAGGGCTTCGGACTTCACGACATCTGCACCGAGTGAACTGAGCGTTGCGAAGAACTTCTGAGGATGTCCAATCCCCGCAAAGGCCAGAACGCGAAGGCCCGTCCACGGCATGCCGGTTTCAAGTGGTTCCAGATGCCCCGTTGCATGGGGCAGGGCGATGTTCCCGCCCCAAGTACGGACAAAATGGGTCTGTGTTTGGGGCGGCCCGATACTCAGAACAAGATCAGCGCGCGCGAGACCCACGTTGATAGGCTCCCTAAGGGGCCCCGCCGGCAAAACACAACCGTTCCCAAAGCCCCGCGCTGCATCCACGACAACAATGGACATATCTTTTACCAATGCCGGACTTTGAAATCCGTCATCGAGGACAAGAACACCTGCCCCCGCATCAACGGCCATTTGTGCACCTGCACGGCGATCATCAGACACCCATGTCGGGGCAAAGGCCGATAGCAAAAGCGGCTCATCCCCCACGTCGCCGGCACTATGGATCTGTGGGTCGACCAGCACCGGTCCTTTCAGACTGCCGCCATATCCTCGGGACAGGACATGCGGTGTGTGACCTTTGTCCAGAAGCCGCTGACACAGAGCGATAACCGTTGGTGTTTTCCCGGTTCCGCCGACGTTGATGTTTCCGACACAGATCACCGGGATGGACAACTTTAGGGGGGTACCGGTCGCAATGCGGCGCGCAGTAGCGTAGGCGTAGACCTGCCCGATAGGTTGTAGCAGGGTTGCCCGCAGGCCCTTGTCTCTGTGCCAAAAGCGGGGCGCCTGCATCACTTGCTCTCGGTGCGTGTCAGGAGATCCAAAAGCAGGGCGCGCGCCCGTTCGATAGCCTCTGCGCCGGACGTCGTCGCCTCCCACGCGGCGTGCGCCATAGCTGCGGTCTCGTGGGGTTCTTGAAGCTCGACGATGATGTCACCCAGTTCCCGCGCGTTCGCCGCTTGGCGCGCCGCGCCCGCATCGGACAAACGCTCATAAGCTTCTGCGGCGCTGGAGATATGGGGCCCGTGCACAATCGCTGAACCAAGGGCCGCGGGTTCAAACGGATTGTGCCCCCCGATCTCAGCAAGCGATCCGCCGACAAAGCTGACCGGGGCAATGCGATACCAAAGCCCCATCTCACCCAAGGTATCAGCAACGTATATATCAATGTTTTCGTCTGGGGACTCCCCGGCGGACCGCAATCCGACGGACCAACCGTCAGCGCGTAGTGCGGCTGCAATCTCCGGGCCGCGATCCGGGTGGCGTGGCGCTATGATGAGAAGAAGCCGGGGCGACCTGCGCCGCGCGATCCGATGGGCATCCGCCGCCGCGCTTTCCTCCCCTTCATGGGTGGATGCGGCCAACCAAACTGGTCGGGTCTTGAGGCTTTCCGCGATATCCGCGCGTTCCCTTTCGTCATGCGGCAAGGCGCCGCCGCTTTCTTTAAGCGAACCAGTGACTTCAACCGCGCCTGATTTGATGCCCAAAGAAACGAGGTGCGATTTCGTCACTTTGTCCTGAGCCAAAATGTACGAAAAGCATCCGAGCACACCGCGCGCCGCACCGCGAAACCAGCGCCATCTCTTGAAGGACTTGGATGACATCCGCGCGTTCAGCAACACCATTGGGATCCTGCGCTTGTGCGTTTGGCAGATCAGAGTGGGCCACAGTTCGCTTTCCGTGAAGACCGCGATGTCGGGCTTCCAATGATCCAGAAAGCGGACAACAAATGCGCGCGCGTCCAAAGGAACAAACTGGTGGATCGTCTGATCTGTGATCCGCTTTTCCAGCAATTCAGCGGATGTCCTCGTGCCTGTTGTGATCAGAACGTTCAGATCCGGGCGATCGTCGAGAATCATCTCTATGAGATCAAGCACCGACAGGGATTCCCCGACGCTGGCGGCATGAAACCATAGGAGTTGCCCATCAGGCCGGGCCCGCTCGGCGATGCCCCGGCGCTCGTTGATGCGGTCTGGATCTTCTTTTCCCGCTTGCAACCTGCGTTTCAGCGTCCGGTCCGCAAACCGAACAAGAAACCTCGATACGGTGAGGTAGGTTGCAAGGACAGGTGAGACGGGCATGGTGTGTTGCGTGACGATCAGTCACCCAACTCCTCGGTCGAGCTGGCCGCCGTTTCTTCATCACGCAGACGGTGAATATGGGCTATGAAATAGCGCATGTGCGCGTTGTCGACCGTTTTTTGCGCCTCTGACTTCCATGCATCGTAGGCCGTCGCATAGTCCGGGAACATACCGACGATATGAATATCATCCACGTCCTTGAAGGCATTCTTGGTGGGGTCGATCAACTCGCCGCCAAAGACCAGATGCAAACGTTGTGTCATTGGAAACTCCGTATTCTGTGGGGGCCTTCTAAGCCATGCATCCCGATCACGACAGGAAATAATGTTTAGGCGGCTGGTTGTCTGAGCCTAGCCTGTAGTGCGGTGTGAAGGTCTTTGCCAGCCGCATGACAGCCCTTCGTCTTCGCGCCGGTGCTGTTGAAGACCAACGGATCATCATGACGGTCCGTCACACGCCCACCGGCCTGCCTGACGATCAGATCGCCTGCCGCAATGTCCCATTCCCAGCAGTCGCGAAGGGTCAGCATACCGTCATAGCGACCCTGTGCTACGAGACACAGCCGGTACGCCAAGGAGGGTCGGAACTTCCGCGTGAAGGACGGCACGGCCCCGACCCAGTGCATGGCGTCTAGGTTCGGCTTTGCTGCCAGCACCGTCGCATCCTCAATTTCGAGGGCGGCGCTGGTGGTAATGGTTTCACCGTTGAGTTGGGCACTCTCGGTCTCGCTGGCGGTATAGAGCAAATCCAGCAGGGGCAGATACACAACAGCGGTGGTGACCCGCCCATTTTCCGCGATGGCCAGAGAGTGCGCAAAGCTTTTCTCGCCTGCGATGAAGGTCCGCGTGCCATCGATGGGATCGATAATGAAAACCCGATCCCGCTCAAGCCGCGCGGCGTCATCCTCCGTCTCTTCCGAAAGCCAGCCATAGGTCGCACGACTCGACAAAAGTTCAGCCCGGAGCATTCTGTCGATCTCAAGATCCGCTTCCGTCACAGGCCCCGCACCATCGGATTTCTCCCAGATCTCCGGCGAGGCTTTGAAATGCCTCCGGGCGATTGCACCGCTTGCCTTGGCGGCGTCGATCAGAAGGTCGAGGTCACTCTCCGGCAAGTGTCAGGCCTTCAACAAGCAGGCTGGGTACCACGCGCGACAAATGCAGGCGCGCGTCGTTTGCCGGGCGGATGGTTTTCAACATATCCAGCAGGTTGCCGGCGATCGTGCATTCGTTGACCGGGTATTGCAGCTCGCCGTTTTCCACCCAGAAGCCTGAGGCGCCTCTCGAGTAATCCCCTGTATTTGGGTTGATGGTGGATCCTATCATCGATGTGACAAGCAGCCCGGTGCCCATGTCGCGGATAAGCTCGTGGCGGCTTTGTGTGCCTTGCGTCATGCTGACATTGCTGACAGCCGGGCTGGGTGGGGCCGTCGTGCCGCGGGCTGCGTTTCCGGTGCTTTCCATATCAAGTTTCCGCGCCGTGGCGAGATCCAGCGTCCAACCGGTAAGGACACCGTTCTCCACAATGTGCCGCCCGGATGTGGGCAGACCTTCCCCATCGAACGGTCGGGATCCCAACGTCCGCGCGCGGTGAGGCTCTTCGATCAGATCAATCCCATCCGGCAGAATTTGCGCGCCCAGCTGATCGCGCAACCAAGACGAACCGCGGACAATCGACGCACCGTTGCTGGCCACAAGGATGTGGCCGAGCAGACTGGATGAAATGCGTTCATCGAACACGACCGGATAGCTGCCGGTTCTAGGTTTCCGGGAGCCCGCGCGCTCAACGGTCCGCTCTGCTGCTATCCGTCCGATCTTTTCCGGTGACATCAGGTCGTCGCGGTAGATCCGGGTGTCGCCGAAATAATCCCGCTCCATCTGCGTCCCTGTACCAGTCACCGCGACACAGGATAGGCTACTGTCGGTTCGCGTGTAGCCGTCCGAAAATCCATTGCTCGCTTGCAGATGGATGCGCCGACGGGCGTAGCTGGCGGACGCGGACTGAACTTGACTAACGCCGTCTACCTCAAGCGCCTTGGCCTCCGCCCGGCGGGCGTGGTCTTCAAGCTCAGCGGCGGGCGGCTCTTCTGCGGGATCGTAAAGGTCGAGCGCGGCGGGGTCCCATCCATTCGACAACTGCTCCGGATCAGCCAAGCCAATCGTTGGATCATCCGGTGCTTCCTTGGCCATCGCGACCGCGCGGTCCGCCATCGTGTTCAGCGTCTCGGGGTCTGCCAGTGACGACGAGACACACGCTTGACGTTGGCCCACGATCACCCGCAACCCGATGTCGAGACCTTCGGACCGCTCTGCGTGTTCAAGCGCGCCCTTCAGCACATCAATGGTAACACTTGTGCCGTCCACCGCGATGACGTCAGCACCGTCGGCCCCTGCTTTCAGGGCAGCGGTCAGCAGTTGGTCGGTCAGGTCAGACAATTTCCGGGGCATGGCGCATCCTTTTGCGGCTTGCGTGTTGACCTAGTGCCAAGATACCCCCGGCGCAACCATATGGGATGGTGGAGGCTGATATGATTGATCTTGAGCGTGACACGGACCATTGGCGCATCACGCTGAACAGGCCGGATAAGGCGAACGCCCTAACCCGCGCGATGCTGAACGACATCGCAGCCATCACCGAAGACGCGCAGGACAAAGCCAAGGTTTTGTCGCTGCACGGTGCGGGTAAGGTATTCAGCGCAGGTGCCGATCTTGCCGATGCAAAGGCTGGTTTGGCGACTGACCCGGTCTGGGAACGTTTGTCCGGTGCAATTGCTGCGTTTCCGGGTCTTACAATTGCTGCGCTGAACGGCACCTGTGCTGGAGGTGCGATGGGCATGGTGCTGGCGTGCGACTTGCGGATCTGTGTCCCGACTGCCAAGTTCTTTTATCCCGTGATGGCACTTGGCTTTCTGCCGCAGCCAAGCGATCCGTGCCGTCTGGTTCGCCTCTGCGGGCTGTCTCGGGCTAAGATGATCCTGCTGTCCGGTCAGAAGATCCCGGCAGATCAGGCGTTGTCCTGGGGGCTTGTCGACCGGATCGTCGCACTTGAGGACCAGAACGCTGAGATTGATCGCCTCTCGGCGGATCTACTCGCAGCACAGCCTAACCATACCCATGCCATTAAAGCACTGATAAACCAAACCTAACGTCCCTTCCGCCGCGGTCCCGGCGTTTTGGAATGAAAGTCCGGTGGTCTCTTCGAGACCCAGCGGATGAACTTTTCTAACCTCGGGTGCAGGCGCAAAGCCTGGATGGAATTGTAGTTTCGCGCCAGGTCCGCCTCGCTTAGCGTCGCGTGGATTTCGTTGTGGCACAACTGGTGCAACAGAACGACCGGGCCACCTTTTCCACCCTTCAGCTTTGGTGTCAGATGATGGAGGCTTTGTTTCGCATGTGGCGGGATAGGGCGGCCACATAAGGGGCAAAGAGGCACATCTTCAGGGATCACGTGGCTTTCCTTGTGAAATTCATATGCTTAAGAATGCTTCACCAGTGGTGAGGGGCAAGAACAGCAATGGATTTGACGCAGTATCTGGGCCCATTGGCGGGCTATGTGGACACCGGAACGGAGCTTGCGCTGAAGTGGCTTACGAGCCCAGCGGCCTGGTCCCAGTTTGCCCTTTTGGTCGCGGCGTTTCTCGCGGCAATCGTGACCTCCAGCTACGTGGGGCGGGTTTTGACGCGGCTATTGACCCCAGCGGATGGGGCCACGTCCCTCTTTGCCCAGATCCGGCTGTTCGTGCTGCGTTTCCTGCCGCTTTTATTGCCACTCTTTGCCTATGTTTTCACAGCCGTCGGTGAGGGAATTGTCCGGTCCCTGTTTGAATCCGGGGCGGTCATCGCTTTTGGCAAACGCGTCTTCATGTTCATTGCCGCACGCAGGTTGGCCCGGGACATCGTTACTGATCCGTTCCTCAAGCTTTTGGCGAAGTACATCCTGCTGCCCATCGCAGCCCTCTATGCCCTAGGACTGCTCGAACCCGTAACGCTGTACCTGACCGAGACAACCGTCGGCATCGGGAACATTTCGTTCAGCGCCATTTCGCTCGTGCGCGGAATCATCGCCGGATCGTTGCTATTCTGGCTGGGACGCTGGTCGAACGACCGCAGTGCAAGCTACCTAAGCAACCAAGACGAGATGCGGCCGGCCACGCGGCAGCTTGCCATCAAGACCGCTGAGATTGTGATTTTCGGCGTGGCGTTCTTGCTGTTGATGAACATCATGGGGATCAACCTGTCCACGCTCGCGGTTCTGGGCGGTGCGATTGGTGTGGGCCTTGGCTTCGGTCTCCAGAAGATCGCATCAAACTTCATCTCGGGCGTGATCCTTCTGCTCGAAGGTCAGGCCACAGTCGGGGATTTCGTGGAACTGGATGGCGGCGAGGCGGGGACAATTGTAAAGATGACCGCCCGCGCCACGATCCTTGAAACCTTTGACGGCCGTTGGATCGTTGTGCCGAACGAAGACTTCATCACCACGCGCGTGATAAATTACTCCGACGCCGGGTCAGCCAACAGGTATGAGGTCGAGTTTTCCGTCAGCTATGACACCGATATCAACAAGGTCCCTGATATAGTGACCACAGCTGTTGCCACTCATCCGGATATTTTGAACGAGCCGGATGGGCCAGACTGCGAACTGAAGGCCTTTGGTGACAGCGGGGTAGAGTTCGGCCTAGAATTTTGGGTGAATGGCATCGACGACGGTAAGAACAAATATGCCTCAGATGTGATGTTCTTGATCTGGAACGCGTTGAAAGAACACGACATCGAAATTCCTTATCCACACCGCGTTGTGGAACTCAAAGGTGCCGTGCCTGCTGATCTGACCGCGTGAAACCCGCCTTGGTGATAGGCGCGGGCCCCGCCGGTCTTATGGCGGCGGACCGATTGGCGGCGGCGGGGCTGCCCGTCGTCATGGCCGATCAGAAACCGTCGTTCGGGCGCAAATTTCTAATGGCGGGCAAGTCGGGGCTTAACCTGACGAAAATCGAGGATCGCGACCGCTTCAACGCCGCCTACGCAGAAGCCACGCCGCTGTTGCAACCAATGATCGAAAACTTCGGACCGGACGCCATCATCGCGTGGGCGGAAGCACTAGGGCAAGGGATATTCAAAGGATCCACCGGCCGCGTGTTTCCGCAGGTCATGAAGGCCTCGCCCCTGCTGCGGGCGTGGCTCGCACGCCTCGACGACTTGGGGGTGGAGCGCAGGGTGAGATGGCGCTGGTCCGGCTTTTCGGAACAGGACTGCATGTTTGACACGCCAGAGGGACCGCAACGGGTCACCCCTTCGGTTACCGTTCTTGCGATGGGCGGGGCAAGCTGGGCGCGGTTGGGATCGGACGGGGCATGGGCCACGCACATGGGCGACCGGATCGACATCGCGCCGTTCCAGCCCGCGAATGTAGGCTTCCGCGTAACGTGGTCGGATCACATGGCGGGCTTTTTTGGAACACCTTTGAAAAACATTGCTCTCCACGCGGGATCTCAACGCACACGCGGGGAGGTTGTGATTTCGGAGCAGGGGATCGAAGGCGGCGGGATTTACGAAGTGTCCCGTCCGCTGCGGGATGGAGCCCCACTTACCTTGGACCTTCTGCCCGACCTGACCCCGGCTCAAATCACTGACCGTCTGTCCGGCCCGCGAGGCAAGGCGTCTCTTTCCAACCACATTCGGAAAACTTTGAAGTTGCCACCGGCAAAGCTAGCCTTGCTTCAGGAATTTGCACGCCCCTTGCCATCAGCGCCGGAGGCGCTCGCTGCCATCATCAAGTCGTTGCCAGTCCGACTGAACGGGCCGATGGAGATGGAAGGCGCGATCTCCACTGCCGGTGGGATCGTCCTTGATGCCTTGGACAACAGTTTGATGCTGAAATCTGCGCCGGGTGTATTCGCAGCGGGCGAAATGCTGGATTGGGAAGCCCCGACTGGAGGCTATTTGTTGACGGCTTGTCTTGCGACGGGCAGATGGGCTGGGGACCACGCGGCCGAGTGGGCGAAGGCTCAGGACGCGGCGGCGGCCTTGTAGGCGTCGCGCGCTTTCATCCGGCTCAGATAGTCGGACAGAGCAGGGTCATTCAGGCCAAGCTTTGCGATGATACTCCATCCCAGGCAGTGGGTCAGGACGATGTCCGGCACGGTAATCTGGTCGCCCATCAGGAATGCCTTGTCGCCGAGCCTTGCGCCCATCCGCGCCGCGTTGGTCTCAAATTCCCATCTCAAGGTTTCTTTGACCGCAGGTACCCGACGATCTTCGGGCAAGACAAAGCTGTGTTTGGCGGCTGTCCACAAAATCGCGTCGAATTCATCAAGAACCGTGTGGGTCAACGCATCCTGCGCGGCGCGCTCTTTTGTTCCGGCAGGATGGGTCAAATTTTGATGCTTATCGGCAAGATAGGTGATGATGGCGGTGGAATCCGTCATCTGCACATCACCATCCAGCATGGCAGGCACTTTTCCCGTCCCATTCATCGCCCTTACATCCGCATCGCCCGGCAGGGACGGGACATAGTCGTAGGGCTGATCCAGTTCCTGCAACGCCCAGAGCACGCGGAAAGCGCGACTTTTTACGGTTCCGAAGACTTTATACATGTCGATTCCTCCAGGCGGTTACCGTCGTGCCATCATTGCCAATCGAATAAGGGCCCGTTCCATCAGTGCCATCTGCGGGACGGGTTGAGACGAACGCAATTGCAGGTCCGTATCGGTCAGCACGCGTAACGCAGCCTCCAGCTTACGGGCGCCCCATGTTTTGGCCTGACGCGCCATTCGGTCTTTCCGCTTGAAATTGACCGGCGGTCGGGCGCGGGCAAGACCAGCTTCGGGGCCTTTGGGATCACTGGCCGCGAGATAGAGCTTACGAAAATGCTGGGATGCGCCGATGCACAGCCGAACTGCTGCAACCCCCTGCGCCTCCAGTTTGCTGAGGATCGTCCCGATTTCCTGAACGCGGCCCTCGGCGACGATGTCCAAAGCGTCATCCAAGGCAGCCTCAGCCGTTGCTGGGGCGCATAACGCAATATCTTCGGGGGATACCGGCGTCTCGTCGCCAAGCTTGTAAAGGCTGAGCTTCTCGACCGTCTGTTTGAAATCACCCGGCTCAAGAATGCGTCCCAGATCCATAAGATCGCTCATCGCGTCGGGCGCTACCTGGCCGAGACCTGCATCGCGCAAGTCTTTCTCGATTTCGTCACGTCCCGGTGGATCAGCGTAGACCGCTGCCGCGTAGGCGTTCGGATGGGCTTCAAAGAGCTTTCTCAGCTTCGACGTTGGCTTGAGTTGCCCTGCGGTGATCACCACAAAAGCATCCCCTTGTTGCCAGTCATCGATGGCCGCCGTTACGCTGGCAGCCAGAACATCATTCGCCTCTTCCAGAAAAGCGACACGCTGGCCGGGGAAAAACCCGACGGCCTTGATCGCATCGCTCAAAAGCGCCGGTTCCTTGCGCATCTCGCTGGCTGCAATACGCGTCAGGCGCATCTCATCCTCGCCTGTGGGGCCTATCAGGGCGCTGATCAGCTGTTGGCGCTTCAAAGCTGTCCGCATTGGGTCAGGGCCGTAGATCAGCACCCCTGTGCGCGTTAGGTCGGGCTTTTCGAAGAAACTGCGTGCATCGCGGGGGGGAAGTTTCATCAGGTGAATTCGTCCGAGCGCACCAGAAGTTGCGAGATTGCCTTGTCCGCCAAGGAAACCATCAACCGGTCAGAGGCATCGCGCTGGGCGGCCAATGTGGCCACCGGCTGCTCGGACGCGGAATAGGCGGTGAAGGTGTTGATCGTGCCATCGATGAGAGGCTTACGCGTCTGCGCATCCCGCAGCGTGTAGCTGAGCGTGCCAAGAACATTGTAGCGCGTAATGTCGTTGGCATCGCGAATGGCCAGCCCGCTCTCTGATGTGCGGATCGAGTAGTCCAGCACGTATTTAGGCGCCGTCGCCTGACCGAGACGGGACTCCATCTGTTCGACGAACGTAAACTCCAGCTGGGTATCGGGTGCGCGCACACCGATGTCACGCCTAAGGCCGGAGGTTGCGTTGCCGGATTGATAGACCGGCTCAAACCCGCACCCGGCAACGGCTGCACCCGCAAAGAGAAAGAAGCGTCTGTCAAACGACAACATTGATGATCCGGCCCGGGACAATGATAAGCTTTTTCGGTGCAGCGCCATTAAGCGCCCGCATCACAGCATTGTCGGCAAGCGCCTGCTTTTCAAGCTCTTCCTTGGGCGTGTCCTTTGGCACCGTCAGCTCAGAACGGCGTTTGCCGTTCACCTGGATTGGCAGCGTGACCGTATCCTCGACCAAAAGCGCCTCGTCCGCTTTCGGCCACGATGCATTGGCAATCAGACCCTCACCGCCTAGATGGGACCAGATTTCTTCAGCTAAATGCGGTGTCATGGGTGACATCAGTTGGGCCAGCGTCTTGATGGCCTGCCGTTTGGCACCGGGGCCCGCGTCCGATTTCTGGATCGTATTGGCGAACTCATGCAGTTTTGCAACCGACTTGTTGAAGCCAAAGGTTTCAATGCCTTGGGTGACCTCATGAATGGCCTGCGCGGTCGCACGCTCCAGCGCGGGATCGGTGTCTGATCCTTCAGGTAAGTCAGTGGCCAGCCGCCAGACACGTCCCAGAAATTTCCACGCGGCATCGGCGCCGGCCGCCGTCCATTCCACGTCCCGCTCGGGGGGGGAGTCACTCAGGACAAACCAACGCGCCGTGTCGGCGCCGTACTGGTCGATGATATCCACCGGATCGACCACATTCTTCTTGGACTTCGACATCTTGGCCGAGGGGATCACTTCAATCGGCTCGCCAGTGGCGCGCAGCGTTTTCGCAGCCTCATCCACGTCTTCGGGCAGGTGGTAGACGGGTCGTCCCGCACCATCGCGCGTCTGATAGATGGCATGCGTGACCATGCCTTGAGTGAAGAGTGCATTGAACGGCTCAATGGCAGAGGCGGGCAGGTGACCGGTCAAATGCATGGCCCGCGCGAAGAAGCGGGAATAGAGCAGGTGTAGGATCGCGTGCTCGACGCCGCCGATATATTGATCGACATTCATCCAGTAGGCCGCGTCATCGGCGTTTGTCGGGTCTTCTGCATCCGGGGACGTAAACCGCGCAAAATACCAGGATGAGTCCACAAATGTGTCCATCGTGTCGGTTTCACGTTTCGCGGCTTTCCCGCAGGCAGGGCACGGCGTGTCACGCCATGTCGGATGGCGGTCCAGTGGATTGCCGGGAATGTCGAAATTGACATCATCGGGCAACTCGACCGGCAGGTTTTCCTTCTTTTCCGGGACGATGCCGCAGTCTTCGCAATGCACAACCGGGATAGGACAGCCCCAATATCTCTGGCGGCTCAAACCCCAGTCCCGCAGGCGGAACTGAGTTTCGCCCGTACCGATGCCTTGCGTCTCGGCCCACTCAATTGTCGCGTCGATTGCTTCCTGACCCGTCGCGACGTCGACGCCAGCAGGCTGATTGATCCATTTCACGGTGTCGGTCTTTGGTGGAACAAACGCTGTGCTCTCGACACGGGTGTCATCGTCGATTGCGACAAACGTATCGATCACCGTCAAGTCGTATTTTCGCGCAAAATCCAAGTCTCGCTGGTCATGAGCCGGACAGCCAAAGATCGCGCCTGTCCCGTAGTCCATCAGAACAAAGTTGGCGACCCATACAGGCAGTGTTTGGCCATCATACAGAGGATGCTTGACAGTGAGGCCCGTGTCATAGCCCAGTTTTTCTGCTGTCTCCAAGGCCTCTTCTGTTGTTCCGCCCTTCCGCACATCGATGGCGAAATCGGCAAGCTTCGTATCCTGTTCTGCCAAAGCGCGGGCCAAGGGATGTTCCGGCGCAATGGCGATGAAGCTTGCACCTGCCAAAGTGTCAGGGCGTGTGGTGTAGACTTCGATATTGTCAAAATCAGCTATGGTTTCGGTCAGGTTGAAGGCCATGCGCAAGCCGCGCGATTTTCCGATCCAGTTGGCCTGCATCAGCTTGACCTTCGCAGGCCAGTTATCCAGCCCGTCGATGGCGTCCAACAACTCTTCGGCCATATCCGAGATTTTGAAGAACCACTGGGTCAGGTCGCGCCGTTCCACATCGGCGCCGGACCGCCACCCTTTGCCGTCAATGACCTGCTCGTTGGCCAGCACGGTCATGTCGACCGGGTCCCAATTGACTGTGGCTTCCTTCCGGTAGATCAGATTGGCCGCCAACATGTCCAAGAACAGGGCTTGCTGTTGACCGTAATAGTCCGGATCGCATGTGGCGAATTCGCGGGACCAGTCAATGCTGAGGCCCAGAGGTTTCATCTGCTCGCGCATGACCGCAATATTGTCGTAGGTCCAGTCCTTCGGGTGACCGCCAGATGCCATAGCCGCGTTTTCCGCTGGCATCCCGAACGCATCCCAGCCCATTGGATGCAACACGCTGAAACCACAGGAAGATTTATATCGCGCGATTACGTCGCCCATGGTGTAGTTGCGCACGTGTCCGATATGGATCCGCCCAGACGGGTAGGGGAACATCTCAAGGACATAATACTTATCGCGATTGTCCTTCCGGACAGCTCGGAAGGTATCGGCATCTTCCCATGCTTTTTGCCATTTCGGCTCTACGGTGCGGGCGTTGTAGCGGGACATTTCTATTCCTTGGATGCAAAGAAGCCGGGCCTTGAGACCCGGCGTTTGTCATAAGTTCAACTGGGGCGACGGTCTAGAGGTTGGTGTCGCGGATGCGGAGCTGACGTGCCCGGTTCAGGATGGCATCTTCCACGGCACGGCTGGTTTCCCGATCAACCGCAGCACCATTGCGGCCCTGAAGCGCCACACGCAGGGATCGTGCGTCTAAAGCCGGATCACTAATGTAGACCGTCGCGCGATAGGCTCGGGAGGATCCTTGCGGGCTACCATATCCCAAAACGATGGTGCCGGTGAACGGGTCCGCGGCCTGAAGTGGCATGAAATTCAGCACGTCCAGCGAAGCGTTCCAGAGGTACTTGTTCACCTCAAGCGTGGTATTCGGATCATCGCGGGCATCAAACAGATCAAAAAGGGAATCTCGGCGCTGCGCTGCATCGGTCCGCGCTGCGCTGTCAAAATCCCGTTCAAATCCGGTATCGTTCTGGCCACCACACGCAGCCACGCCACCTGCCAGCGCCAAAGCCAAAACGGCATTCAAAGCTAATCTCACCGAATTCTCCCGCTTACCCCGGCCCGGAAAGGCCATTGGTCACACTCGCCGTCATATAACGCAGGCTTGAGAGCGACAAGTTCTATTCCCGAAGATCAACGGCGGAGCGGGTTCCGTCACTGTGGCACCATTGCATCAATATTTCGGGTTGGGGGCCGGGTGTCTCACATCGACTTGAAAAGAAAAGCCAGTCGTAGGATTTAACCACAGACCCAATTCGGACTCACTGGATTGAGTTGAACCAATGAGAATAGAGGGAAAACCATGAAAAAGATTCTCCTTGCATCCACAGCGATCGTCGCCTTCTGCGGCGCTGCAGCTGCCGATGTGTCCCTGTCCGGCCGTGCCGAAATGGGTATTGTTGACAGTGACGCCGATGACATTAGCGCACAGTTCTTCACCGACATCGACGTTACGTTCACCATGTCCGGTGAAACAGACGGCGGTCTGGCTTTCGGTGCATCCGTTGACCTCGATGAAGGTGGCGACGGTTCGGCTGCTTCCGACGACAACTCGGACGATGGTGGCGCAACGATCTTCATCTCCGGTGGCTTTGGTACGGTCACTATGGGTGATACAGACGGCGCTCTGGACTGGGCGCTGAGCGACGCTGGCAACAACAACAATGGTGGTTCCATCAACGACGATGAAACCGAGCATGCTGGTTACAACGGCTCCTACCTTGACGGTGACGGCGGTAACGACGGTCAGATCCTGCGCTACAACTACACAGCCGGTGCATTTGGATTTGCTATCTCTTATGAGCAGGGCGACACTGACTTTGAAGATTTTGACTTCGGTGATGAGCGGACAGAATCAGACGAATCCGACGGTTTCGCGATTGGTGTTCGCTACGGTCTCGACATCGCAGCAGGTACTGTAAACTTCGGCCTTGGTTACCAAGAAGTTGATGTTGACGGCGATGACAACGATCTGGACGGCATCGGTCTTTCGATCGCAGCAACCTTCGATAATGGTTTGGCTGCTGGCATCACATATCTCGACGGTGAGTTCGACGGCGACGACGAAGGCGACGATCACATCGGCGTTGGCATCGGCTACACGACTGGTGCGATCACTCTGCACGCAAACTACGGTCAGTATGATTACGGTGACGACTCCGAAGCAGAAGGCTTCGGTCTGTCCGCAGCTTACGACCTCGGCGGTGGCGCAGTTGTTCACGCTGGTTACGGCGACAGCGACTTCGACGACGACGACGCAGACTTCTCCACGTTCTCCTTGGGCCTCGGCCTGAGCTTCTAAGTTTTCTTAGAAGAGATGTGTTAGGAAGAGCGGGCTTCGGCCCGCTCTTTTCTTTTGTGCTCCCCTCTCGCTTCTGAAAAACTGTCAGAAATGATAAGCGGTTGGAGCGCACACCCATGTCACTGGCAGATATCAAGTCCCGTATCGCTCAGGCCGAAGCTGCAGTGGATCGGATTGGGCAAACCCATCTGATTGCGGTTTCCAAGATCCAGCCCAACGAGCGGGTCGAAGCCGTTCTGAACGACGGGCACCGCAGCTTCGGTGAAAACCGCGTTCAGGAAGCTGCTGGCAAATGGCCTGCGTTTCGCGAAACGTATTCCGGCATCGAATTGCATCTCTTGGGACCTTTGCAAACAAACAAAGCCCGCCAAGCGATGGAGCTGTTCGATGTTATCCACACGCTGGATCGTCCAAAACTTGCCGGGAAGGTCGCGACCCTCAAGGATGAGTTGGGTAAATGTCCGGATCTGTTCATCCAGATCAATACCGGAGAAGAACCACAGAAAGCGGGCATTCCCCCCGGTGAAGCCGACGCGTTCATCAATCACTGCAAAGAGTTAGGTTTGCCCATCATAGGCCTTATGTGCATCCCACCGGTCGACGAGGAAGCGGCACTGCATTTCGCACTGCTCGCGAAAATCGCAGCAAGAAATGGGCTTGATAACCTCAGCATGGGCATGAGTGCAGACTTTGAAAAAGCGATCACCTTTGGCGCAACGCATATTCGCGTGGGTTCGGCTATTTTTGGAGAACGCGTTTACGAAGACGCCTGAACGATCAGCCGGGTTTGATGCCGAATGCGCGCGGCAATCCAGAGCAGATCACATCTGTCAAATGCGACGCAGCCCTCTGTCGGGTATCGTGGTCGCCGCCACGTATGGATAAAGATCGCGGACCCTTTGCCTTTTTGCGCATAAGGCCAGTTCCAATCCGTCAAGATCACCAGATCATACAGCGGATCGCTGCGGGTCAAGCGCTCGTGAGACGCGGGGAACGGGGTCTTCACCATGAGATTGTAATCTTCATGGCTGGCGTCATCGCACCATAAGTCAGTGGGCCCAATCGCAACGCCCCAATCGGCAGGTCGCGCCATCCGGTCTGGACGGTAGAGCATGCCGACGATCCGGTGCGTGCCGATTGGCGTCGCGCCATCGCCCTCGCGCTTGTCGTCTGTCAGACCGCCCCGCCCAATGCTGCAAGGGAACCGGCGACCCATGAACCGACAGGACCATGGGGTAACGACCAGATCATGCGGTTTCACAACAAGTGGCCCGATCGTTCAGCCTTCGTTGCCAGATATCGGGCATTTTCTTTCGTTAGACCAACCTTAAGCGGAACGCGCTCTACCACCCCAACACCGTTTTCCTGAAGCATCTTCATCTTTGCCGGATTATTCGTCAGCAGCCTAACCGCATGAAAACCCAGACGTTTGAGAAGGGATGCACCGATCCGGAAATCCCGCTCATCATCTTCAAACCCAAGCCTGTGATTTGCGTCAACCGTATCAAATCCTTGATCCTGAAGCGCGTATGCCCGCATCTTGTTGGTTAGCCCGATGCCCCGTCCCTCTTGATTGAGATAGAGAAGGATGCCGTGCCCTTCCGATCCCATCATCGCAAGGGCTGCCCGCAACTGAGGTCCGCAATCGCATTTCAATGACCCCAAAAGATCACCTGTGAAGCATGCCGAATGTAGGCGACTGAGTACAGGCGCAGACCGATCGGGCGCCCCGATCTCAATCGCGTAGTGTTCTTCCGTTCCATCATCGCTTTGAAAGACGTGAAGCCGTCCCTCGGGATGTGCAGACAGGGGCAGTTTGGCCGAAACAATCGGCTCAAAGATATGCTGTCGGACTGCCTCCGATCGAAGCGCATCAAGCGACAGATGACACAAACCACTGGTGTCCTCTGGGGCCACAGCTGCAACGGGCGCCAACATAGCGGCAGGCAACAAACGGGCTGACTTGACCAGCACAACTGCGCACAAGGCATCAGCGGCGTCGCCGTCCCGAATGCTGGACACCGGCCCCTTCATCGGATGGCGCAGGTCAAGCGTTGGGTCGGCCATCGCTCGCACCCAAGTGCTTTCGGCGTCAGCCGGAACGATCATCCGGGCGACATCGCCGTCGTAGCTTCGAATTTTCAGTGTATTGGCACGGTGTCGGGACAGCGCGAGGGTCAGGGGACAGTTCAGGCTCTTTAGTGCTTCAAACCGATGCTTGGCCAGAACCTCCGCAGCGATCACCAGATGATTGCCGACAACGACAGGCGCGCCAGCGCGCAGATCGCCCCGCGCCCGCGCAATCAGTTCGGAGGATGTTAGTGCGAGTCCCATAGCCTCAACTTCTGTAACAAACAGCGTCTCTCCCTACCTCGATCGTTTCGGATTTGAAACATTTAGCGTGATCCTGACACGTCGCCGTGAATAACGGGCCCGTGAGTTGTGAGATGTCACATGTGTTCCCAAATTAGAGAGGACAAGGGAAGGAACAAGCATATGGCGACGCTTAAGAAAATTCTGTTGGTTGATGACGACGATGATCTTCGCGAGGCGTTGTCAGAGCAACTTGTGATGACCGAAGACTTTGACGTGTTCGAGGCCGAGAACGGCGCGCACGCGATGGAGAAGGCAAAAGAAGCGATCTACGATCTGATCATCCTGGACGTGGGACTGCCAGATACCGATGGCCGCGAGTTGTGCCGCCTGATGCGAAAACAAGGCGTGAAATGCCCGGTTCTGATGCTGACAGGCCATGACAGCGATGCAGATACGATCCTTGGTCTTGATGCTGGTGCGAATGATTACGTGTCCAAGCCGTTCAAATTTCCAGTGCTTCTGGCCCGCATCCGCGCGCAACTGCGCCAGCATGAGCAATCCGAGGATGCCGTTTTCCAGCTTGGCCCGTACACGTTCAAGCCAGCGATGAAGATGCTGCTTACCGAAGATGACAAGAAAATTCGCCTGACGGAAAAAGAGACCAATATTCTCAAATTCCTCTACCGTTCCAGCGACGGCGTCGTGGCGCGCGACATGCTGCTGCACGAGGTGTGGGGATACAACGCAGGCGTGACGACCCATACTTTGGAGACGCATATTTATCGCCTGCGTCAAAAAATTGAACCAGATCCGTCCAACGCGCGTTTGCTGGTGACCGAGTCAGGCGGGTATCGGCTGAACGGTTAAACTCAGGGTCCGGCAACGCTGTCGGGTCCGACGTACGATCCCTTGCCATATCGGGATATAGACATGGCGCCTCCCTGTTGGACTGCCCGGACCTTTTATGGTCCGGGCTTTTTTACGTACCGCGCTGCCCGCCTGGACCTGAAATCCTGCTGGCGCTGCGGAAGACGCGGCAGTACGGTCCCGCCAAATCAGCCGACGCGGAGGGAATGACAATGGCTTTCACGCTTGCCACCTGGAACATCAACTCAGTGCGCCTGCGCGAGCAACTGGTGTGCAAGCTGATGGAAGCCGAGGCGCCCGATGTTTTGTGCCTGCAGGAATGTAAGAGCCCGGTGGACAAGATCCCGCTCGAGGCGTTCAAGGCGCTTGGCTACGGGCACATGGTGGCCCGGGGCGAGAAGGGTTACAATGGCGTGGCGATTTTTTCGAAACTGCCGTTGGAAGAGGCCGGTGCCGAGGATTTTGCTGGTCTTGGCCACGCACGCCACATCGCGGCACGTTTGGAAAACGGCGTTACGATCCACAACCATTATGTGCCTGCCGGGGGCGATGTGCCCGATCGGGAGGTGAACGTGAAGTTTGGCCAGAAGCTCGACTACCTGACAGACCTGCGCGATGCGTTTCATGCAAACGCGCCAGAGAAATCCATTCTCGTTGGCGATCTGAACATTGCACCTCGCGAAGATGACGTGTGGTCTCACAAGCAGCTTTTGAAGGTGGTCAGCCATACGCCCACCGAGGTTGAACATCTGGGCGAAGCGCAGGACGCCGGCAACTGGGTGGATGTGACCCGTACGGACATCCCCGAAGGCCAGCTTTATTCGTGGTGGTCTTATCGCGCGCGCGACTGGGATGCCGCTGACAAGGGGCGTAGACTGGACCACATCTGGGCCACAAAGGACATTGCGTCAGCGGCTCACGGCTCTCGCATCGTGCGGGACGCGCGGGGATGGGAAAAGCCATCGGACCACGCGCCTGTCTTTGCGACATTTGATCTTTGACGCACGCGCCCACATATAGGGCGCACGGAACCTAGAAGACGAGGATAGTATGCTGGAACTGAATGCAGGCGGCGACGTCACGAACCCCGGCGATCTGATCAAGGATAGTACAGAGGCCACGTTCATGCAGGACGTCATCGAAGCCTCGCAAGAGGTTCCGGTGATCGTGGATTTCTGGGCACCGTGGTGCGGCCCGTGCAAGACATTGGGCCCTGCGCTAGAAGCCGCGGTAACTGCCGCGGGTGGCAAAGTGAAGATGGTGAAGGTCGATGTGGACCAGAACCAGCAAATCGCGGCCCAGCTTCGGATCCAATCGATCCCCACGGTCTACGCGTTTTATCAAGGCCAGCCGGTTGATGCATTTCAAGGGGCCTTGCCCGCAAGTGAGATCAAGGCATTTATCGACAAGCTGATCACGGCCGCCGGTGGCGAAGGCGGCGACGGTTTGCAGGATGCCATCGATGCGGCAGAGGCGATGCTAGCCGAGGGCGCAGTGACGGATGCGGCCCAGACCTTCGCGGCGGTCCTTGGCGAAGACCCGTCTAATGCCGCCGCTTATTCTGGCCTGATCCGCGCCCATTTGGCGCTTGGTGAGGTCGATCAGGCGCAAGCCCTTTTGGACAATGCACCCGAAGATATCGCGACATCTCCCGAAATCGAGGCCGTTCGCGCTCAGATCGAACTGGCCCGACAGGCCGAAAATGCAGGCCCTGTCGCCGATCTGACGGCCAAGGTCGACGGCGCTCCGGATGACCATCAGGCCCGCTTCGATCTCGCGACCGCGCTCCATGCAAACGGAGACACTCAGGCGGCTGTCGACCAGCTTCTTGAACTGTTTCGGCGGGATCGCGACTGGAATGATGGCGCGGCCAAAGCGCAGCTTTTTACAATATTTGAAGCGCTGAAGGCCGAGGACCCAATCGCCCTGAATGGGCGGCGCAAGTTATCTTCGATGATATTTGCCTGAACCGGCCTGCGGGCTATCTTTTGAATATGATGAGAGCCGCAGACCTGCCCGACACGATCCCCGTGTTTCCCTTGCCGGGCGCGCTTCTTTTGCCGCGCGCGAGACTGCCGCTGCATCTGTTTGAGCCCCGTTACCTTCAGATGTTTGAAGATACTCTGAAGACGCCGCACCGGCTGATCGGTATGGTGCAGCCCCATGACGGCCCGGACGGGAAGCCGAAGCTTCATGCAATCGGATGCGGTGGGCGGATCACTCAATTTTCCGAGACCGAAGACGGCCGTTACATGATTACGCTGTCGGGGATCAGCCGGTTCCGGATCAAGCAGGAAACGACGGGGTTCTGCCCGTATCGGCGGGCCGATGTAAGTTGGGAGGGGTTCGGCCGCGATTTGGGGCCCACCGAGACGGATACCAATTTCGACCGGACAAACTTTCTGGAACTGCTCCACAAATATTTTGTGCATCACGGCCTTGAGACGGATTGGGACAGTCTAAAGGATGCTGAAGACGAGCTTCTGGTGAATTCGATCTCGATGCTGTGCCCTTTTGACCCCGAAGAAAAACAGGCGCTTCTCGAAGCTCCATCGCTGAGCACACGGCGTGAAACGCTGATAACGCTGATCGAATTTGCCTTGCGTGGTGGGATGGCCGACGAGGTGATCCAATGAGCGAACCAAACGCCCAGCGACACATGCTGGAGGGGCTGATTTGCCCGCTCACGCAAAGCACATTGCGATACGATGCGGATGCTCAGGAGCTGATTTCAGAAGCCGCAGATCTGGCCTTTCCGATCCGCGGCGGAATCCCGATCATGCTGATTGATGAGGCCCGCAAGCTGTCAGACTAAAGCGGCTGACCACGCAAAAGACGTGGGACATCCCCGGTCAAACCTGCAGCCTCCCGCATGAACCCACGTCGCAGACCGGGCACTGCGTTGACCAATCCCATTCCAATATCACGACCAAGTCGCATCAGCGGATTGTCATTTGAAAACATAGAGTTGAACGTATCGGTGGCGAGGGCCAACGTTGTCCTGTCAAAGGACCGCCAATCCGCATAACGATCCAAAACTGGCGCTGCCCCTATGTCCTCACCCCGACGCTTCGCGTCCACAAGCACCTCGGACAAGGCTGCCCCGTCTCGCAAACCCTGATTCAACCCCTGACCTGCAATGGGGTGAATTCCATGCGCCGCGTCGCCAATCAGAGCCAGGCGATCAGCAGTCAGCTGATCCGCAAGTGTCTGGTTCAACGGATATGAAAACCGCGCGCCAGCCACAGACAATGCCCCAAGAAAATCACCGAACGCAGGTTGCAGTGCCTCGATGAAACCTTCATCCGGCAGCGCAGAAATTTCTGCCGCGCGGTCATGGCTCTCCGCCCAAACGATGGAACTTCGGTTGCCGGTCAGCGGCAAGATCGCCAGCGGTCCGGCGGGCAGAAAAAACTGGTGCGCAATGCCGCCATGGGGTTTTTCATGACCGATGGCCGCGACAAGTGCGGTTTGACCATAATCCTTGAAGGATCGCGTGATTCCGGCACGTTGAGCGGTTCCACTTTTGCGCCCGTCACACCCGACAAGAAGAGAGGCGTTTACCGTTTCCTCACCCTCGATCTCAACCTCGACGGCACCGCCGAGCCCCTTCTGACCGATGACTGGGGCGCCCGTGAAATGCGTGATGTTTGGCTGATTTGAGATCGCCGCAAGAAACGCATCGCGCAGATGGCGGTCCTCAATCATGTAGCCCATCGGGCCTTCTTCCAGTTCGGCGTGATCAAAGTGCATCCAGAAAGGGGATGGCCCCTCGCCGGGCCGCCCATCGGTCACCTTAATTTCAAGCATCGGCTGGGCGTGTTCTGCAATCTGATCCCAAATGCCGATTACAGATAGAAGCCGGGTTGAGGCAAGGGCCAGCGCATAGCTGCGCCCGTCGAACTGGGTTTTCGCTGAGCCTTGCGTTTTATGTGCTTCGATTAGCGCGACTGTAAAACCGCCGCTCGCAAGGGCTAAAGCCAAGGCGCAGCCGTTTAACCCGCCTCCCACAATCGCGATGTCATACCGGTTTTTCATGCAACTGAATATGCGCATGATCCCGACATTGTCCATGTGCCGGAGTGCCGCTATCGTTCTGCATATTCAAAAAGGGGCGTTTCATGTCAGAGACTTGGCTAACGATGACTGCAAGCGATCTGGGCCGTGGGATTGCCAAGGGGGACATTGACCCAGTGGCATTGACTGAGGTGTACTTGGATGCAGCTCAAGTCCAAGAGATTACCCCGCGTATCTACGCCCGAATGACCGAAGATCGCGCTCGGGCCGAAGCAAAAGCCGCCGCGACACGGGCAAAGAACGGATTGCGCGCTTCTTTTCTGGACGGCGTACCGATCTCTTGGAAAGACCTGTTCGATACGGCCGGCGTTGCGACCGAAGCAGGCAGCGCGCTGTTGAAAGACCGCGTTCCGACGGCAGATGCCGAGGTCCTGCGGAATGCCACGGCGGCAGGTTTAGTCTGCCTCGGAAAGACACATATGTCGGAGCTTGCGTTTTCGGGTCTTGGGTTGAACCCGATCACAGCCACGCCGCCCTGCGTGAACAATACAGCGGCCGTCGCAGGTGGGTCTTCGTCCGGCGCGGCGACGTCTGTGGCGTTCGGGATCGCGGCGGGGGCCATCGGGTCGGACACTGGCGGCTCCGTACGTATTCCTGCGGCCTGGAACGATTTGGTGGGTCTCAAAACCACCCTGGGTCGTCTGTCGGTTAAGGGCAGTGTCCCGCTGTCTTCACGATTTGATACAGTGGGGCCATTGTGCCGCTCGGTCGAAGACGCCGCCCACCTGCTTTCCGCGCTGGAAGGCAGCCCATCCATTGATCTGACCGGTGCTCGTCTTGAGGGCGCACGCTTTGCCATACTGCGCACCGCTGCGTTTGACGACATCCGCGATGCACCCCAAGCCGCGTTCAAAAGCGCCGTTGAGCGATTGCAAAACGCGGGGGCACAGGTTGCGGACCTGTGGATACCTGAAGTCGATGAGGCCCTCAGCCTGTCAGCTGTGCTGTTTTCCAGTGAAGCCTATGGGCAATGGGCCGATGTGATAGAAGCAAACCCTGATCTGATGTTCCCGGAGATATTGAAGCGCTTCCGGGGTGGGGCGGATGTCTTGGCCAAAGACTACATTCAGGCGTGGTTCCGGCTGGAGGACATTCGCGTAGAATGGATCAAGCAAACCTCTGCTTTTGACGCGGTGATCCTGCCGACGTCGCCGATATTGCCACCGGATCTGGATCGGTTGATGAGCGATCCGGATTTTTACGTAACCGAAAACCTTCTGACGTTGCGCAACACGCGGATCGGGAACCTGATGGGACTGTCCGGATTGACGCTGCCGACGGGTGTTCCATCCACGGGCATCATGTTCCTGTCCGCGCCATTTTCCGAAGAACGACTGCTTCGGATTGGCGCGGCCGCAGAGCAGGCGCTGTCGTAAGGGGCGAAAAAGACACATTATTGCCGACGCGGCCTGACAAAATCAGGTGAAGTTCTGGACCGACAGGGTTTGGCCCGGTAGTTTGAGGGCAATCGGGGCGATATGATCCCGAACTCTGAGGCAATATTGGCGGTCCTATGACCTTCCCTGCACGGTTTTCGAACCTGCCCCCTTATGCGTTTCCGCGGCTGCGGAGCTTGCTGTCTGGTCTGGAGCCGGGCGGTGATGTCGTGGACATGACCATCGGATCCCCGATGCACCCCTTCCCCCGCTGGATTCTCGATATTCTGATGGAGCACGCGGATGATTTCGGGGGGTATCCCCCAAATGATGGCACGCCGGAACTGCGCAACGCCATCGCCGACTGGGCAAGTGCGCGCTACGAGATTTCCCTTGATCCGGACACTCAGGTCTTTCCGCTAAATGGCACACGCGAAGGCCTGTTCAACGCAACACTCGCGCTATGTGCCGAGACGAAAAACAACCAGCGCCCAGTTATTCTGACACCGAACCCGTTCTATCAGGTCTATGCGGTCGCAGCGCTCGCAGTGGATGCGGAGCCGATTTATGTGCCTGCGACACGTGAAACGGGCTTCCTGCCGGATTATCGGAGCCTGTCGCCCGAGATCTTAAACCGGGTGGTTGCAGCCTACATTTGCTCTCCGTCCAACCCGCAGGGCGCTGTGGCAGGCGCGTCTTACTGGATTGATTTGCTGGATCTTGCCGAAACCTATGATTTCAAAATTTTCGCAGATGAATGCTATTCTGAGATTTACCGCGATGTGGCGCCACTTGGGGCGTTGACCGCCGCGGGTCGCGCTCAGGCTGACCCGGAACGTGTTGTTTTGTTTAACTCTTTGTCAAAACGTTCGAATTTGGCAGGTTTGCGCTCCGGATTTGCGGCCAGCGGTCCTGAAAACATCGCAAGAATGAAAAGCCTGCGAAACTACGCAGGGGCCCCGTTGCCAAAGCCGCTGCAGCGGGCAGCGGAAAAAGTGTGGGCGGACGAGGCGCATGTCGAGGCGAACCGACAGCTCTACCGTGAGAAATTGGATTACGCGGATGGGCTTTTCGCCGAGATCGACGGCTACGTCGCGCCCGAGGCCGGGTTTTTCCTCTGGCTTCCGGTGGACGATGGTGAGGCCACCGCAAAACAGCTTTGGACAGAGCGCGGCGTTAAGGTGCTGCCCGGGTCCTATCTCGGCCGGGAGTATGACGGGAAAAACCCAGGTCAGACATACATCCGGGCGGCCTTGGTCGCCCCAATCAATGAACTGCAGAAAGGGCTTACGGCCCTCAAAAGCTGCGTCTACGGATAATGTGAGGTAACGAAGATGGCATTTCAGGCACGGCCAAGAGATCCATTTCTGGACAGTGATATGCAAGCGGCGATCGAGAAGCGCGGGAAAGAGCTTGTTGGTCTGGCGATGCTGGCCATCGGCATTTTGACGGCGATGCTTTTGATCTCTTACGTGCCCGAGGACCCAAGCTGGCTTTCCGCCACTGACGAGCCTGCGAAAAACTGGCTTGGTCGGTTCGGCGCGTCCTTGGCAAGCCCACTCTTCATTATTGTGGGGTTCGGCGCATGGGCCATCCCCGTTATCCTGTGTGTGTGGGGTGTTCGGTTCACCTTCCATATGGGCGCAGATCGGGCGTTTGGACGGATGATTTTCGCGCCTTTGGCCGTGGCCTTGGCCTCGGTCTATGCAACAACACATCTTCCGCCTGAAGGCTGGGCGCATTCTTTTGGCCCCGGGGGCCTATTTGGCGAAACGGTCTTGGGTGCGATCCTCACCATTGCACCAATCAGCGCGACGCTTGGTCTGAAAATCGTGGCGCTTCTGGTGTTCGCGACACTTATCGCATTCTCTTTGTTCGTCTTGGGTTTTGAACGACACGAATTGCTGCGTATCGGCCGCTTCATGCTGGTCGGCACGATCCTGACCTATGCAAGCCTGATGCGCGTTTTGCGGTCCCTGATATGGGGCGGCGTCAGTGCTGCAAGGGCGCGCGCGGCTCGTAGCCACACGGACGATTATGTCGATGATGAGCCAATCGAAGGTCCAAGCCTGTCCGCGCCTGTGCCGACAGCACCGAAAAAGCCAAGTTTGTTGGCTCGCATCCCCGCTTTGGTGAAACGCCCGGACCCTGAAGAGCTAAATGCCTACGAGGGGCAGGTCGATCATGACACGATGAGCCCTGAGGATCGGATCAAGTCGAAAATCTCAGATGTGGTCCGCAACCGTGGTAACCGGCTGGTCGCCGAACGTGACGCGCCAATCGCTCCGCGCGCAGAGCCAATTCTAACACGGGACCGTGCCGAACCCCCGCTGCAGGCGGATGTCGACGAAGACGACCCGATGGACATGCCAGAGTATCTGAGTGCGCCCACGAACCGGCTTCAGTCGGCGCCCATCACAAAGCCCGTGGTCCAACACCCGGCCCGGAAGGCTCCGACGCCGTCCAAAAAGGCACAGGCCGAGGCGCAACCGGCTCTTCAATTCGATGAGACCAATGGGGACGGGTTCGAGCTGCCACCGCTCAACCTGCTGGCAAATCCGACGACGATTGAACGCTATGTTCTCAGCGACGAGGCCCTTGAGGAAAACGCACGTATGCTTGAGGCCGTACTGGATGATTACGGTGTCAAAGGTGAAATCGTCAGCGTGCGGCCCGGACCCGTCGTCACCATGTACGAACTGGAACCAGCGCCAGGCCTTAAGGCCTCCCGCGTGATCGGTCTGGCCGATGATATTGCGCGGTCCATGTCGGCCCTGTCCGCGCGGGTCTCCACCGTGCCAGGTCGGTCCGTCATCGGGATCGAATTGCCAAACGAGAAACGCGAAATGGTGGTGCTGCGGGAAATCCTCGCGGCCCGTGATTTCGGCGACGGCAATCAGAAACTGCCTCTTGCCTTGGGCAAGGACATCGGCGGCGAGGCCATCGTCGCCAACCTTGCGAAGATGCCCCACCTGCTGATCGCCGGGACCACCGGATCCGGTAAATCAGTTGCGATCAACACCATGATCCTGTCCTTGCTGTATAAGCTGACGCCCGAGGAATGCCGGTTGATCATGATCGACCCGAAGATGCTGGAACTCAGCGTTTATGACGGCATCCCCCACCTTTTGTCCCCGGTTGTGACCGATCCCAAGAAGGCGGTCGTTGCCCTGAAATGGGTCGTGGGCGAAATGGAAGAGCGCTATCGCAAGATGTCCAAGATGGGCGTGCGCAACATCGACGGCTACAACGGCCGCGTGAAAGATGCGCTGTCGCGGGGTGAGTTGTTCAGCCGTACTGTTCAAACCGGGTTCGACGACGAAACCGGCGAACCGGTGTTCGAAACGGAGGAGTTCCAACCAGAGGCGATGCCCTATATCGTTGTCATCGTTGACGAGATGGCAGACTTGATGATGGTCGCGGGCAAAGAGATTGAAGCCTGCATTCAGCGTCTGGCGCAGATGGCGCGGGCTTCGGGCATCCACCTGATCATGGCGACGCAACGTCCATCCGTCGACGTGATCACCGGTACGATTAAAGCCAACTTCCCGACCCGGATCAGTTTCCAAGTGACCTCGAAGATCGACAGCCGCACTATTCTGGGAGAGCAGGGGGCCGAGCAGCTTTTGGGCATGGGGGACATGCTCTATATGGCGGGCGGCTCCAAGATCACCCGGATCCACGGGCCATTCGTGAGCGACGAAGAGGTCGAGGAAATCGTCACGCATCTGAAATCCTTCGGGCCACCTTCGTATATGTCTGGTGTCGTTGAAGGCCCGGATGAGGAGAAATCGAGCGACATAGACATGGTCCTCGGGCTGGGCGGCAACACGGATGGCGAGGACGCGCTGTATGACACTGCCGTTCAGGTTGTTTTGAAGGACCGGAAGTGTTCGACATCCTACATTCAGCGGAAACTGGCCATCGGATATAACAAAGCCGCGCGGTTGGTAGAGCAAATGGAAGAGCAGGGCCTTGTGTCGCCTGCCAACCATGTGGGCAAGCGCGAAATCCTCGTTCCAGAGCAGTAACATTCGGTTTCGCGGTTGTGATGGTGTGGGGGTTTAAAGCCGCGCCCGGTCGTTTAACTTGGAGAGCATGATGAGACACCTGCTTTTGACACCGATCGTCGTGCTTGCTTTGGCGGCACCTGCGATTGCCGACCGGATTCCGTTGTCCAAGATCTCGAACTACATGAACGCGATGACGTCCGCGACGGGGGAGTTCACGCAGATCAATTCTGACGGGACGGTGACAACGGGCGATATTTTCATCCGCCGGCCCGGTCGCGTTCGGTTCGAATATGCCCCGCCGGACAGAAGCCTTGTGATTGCCGGGGGCGGTCAAGTGGCTGTGTTTGATCCGAAATCAAACGTACCCCCGGAACAGTTTCCCCTGTCCCGCACGCCGCTCAACCTGATTTTGGCCGAGCGGGTCAACTTGAATCGCTCCAACATGGTGGTGGGCCACGGGCAGGACGGCAATGCGACGACCGTTACGGTGCAGGATCCGGCCAACCCGGAATACGGAAACATCCAGTTGAAGTTCACCGACAACCCGGTGGAGTTGCGTCAGTGGGTCATCACCAATGACACGGGCGCTCAAACGACAGTGATCCTGGGGGATCTGAACACCGGCGCACGGATCGGCGCCGGTAAATTCAGCATCCCGCAGGAAATCACCCGCCGCGGCTTCTAGGCCCGACCGCAGCCGATCAACTGATTGCGATACATGTCAGCCCGCGTCGCAACGCGGGAGGACACGCCCAAAAGCCAGCTTTTCCGATTGTAGCTGCCACGTGCAAAGCCTGCGCGCCCTTCGTGATAGGCCAGATACTGGTTGCGGGCGTCCGAGCGCGGAATGCCCAAACGCTCCGTGCTGCCATTCATGTACCAACCCATGAAATCCACGGCGTCGCTGAAATTGTCCCGTTTGGCACGTCTGCGTCGCTGATCATCGCGGTATTCGTCCCATGTCGCGTCCAGGGCTTGGCTGTATCCGAAGGCCGAGGACTGGCGCCCCATCGGGATAATGCCCAGCGTGTAGCGCAGTGGCGTTCGTGCATCGCCCACGAACTTACTTTCCTGATGGATGGTGGCCATCTGCACATGGACCGGGATGCCCCATTTGCGCTCGGTCTGTTTCATATCAGCGAACCAGCTGGGCCGCTGCGACGCGATAGAGCACGCGTTGTCGAGATTGCGGGGCGGAGATTGCACGCCAGAACTGCAACTGGCGACAAGAAGGAACAGCGCGACTGCGCGAAATACTTTGTTCATAGAAAATGCCTGTCTGCTTGGGCTTTTACCCGTTTCAAGCAGAATACCTCAAAATCCCAGTTCCGCAAAGTCACGAGTTTGGGTTTAAATCAGAAATGCGAGTGTCAGAGGGATGTAGCCCACTGAAAGCAGGGTCGAGACCACCACGAGCCCCGCCACAGATTCGGAATCCGCCTCATATTTTACCGCCAGCAGATACGACGTAACGGCAACTGGCGTGGCAACTTGAAGCACCAGAACGGCGAATGCGATCTGATCCAAGGCCAGCCACAAGCCAACGGCCACGGGGGCTGCGATGCAGATCGCCGCTTTGACGAGCGACAGGACAACGGCGCGGGTGATGCTCATAGGTTTCAACCGGGCCACGGCCACGCCAAGGGTAATCAACATCAGTGGAATAGCCATTTGGCCGATCAATTGTAGTGTATTCGTCAGAAATGTGGGTGTTTCCCAGCCTTGCCACAGGAACAGTGCGCCCAGCAATGTCGCGGCGACCAGAGGTTCCTTGAGGACTTTCAGGATGGATCCACCGCCCGAGACAAGCCAGACACCGAACGTGAAAGAGTAGATCGCCATAATGGCGAAAACGACGACCGCATAGCCTAACCCCTGGTCTCCAAAGGCAAAAAGCGCAAGGGGCAGTCCGAGATTGCCGGTATTTCCGAATATCAGCGGTGCCAGATAGGTTCTGACGTCCAGCCGGGCGATTTTGACCATCAGGAAACAGCCCAGCGTAACCAGACCATAGGCCAACGCCGCCGCGAGCGACAGGGTGGTCAAGGCCTCTGGCGAAATCTCGGTATTCATCAGGGCCACGAAGATCAGGCACGGCACCGAAAGGGTCATGGCCAGCCGCGTGACGAACTCGACCTTGTACTCGAAACCCATCTTGACCCAGCCAAATCCGATGGCTGCCAGAAGGAAAACCGGCGCAACGATTTCGAGCACTGTTAGAATCAGGTTCACAAACTGTTTCCTTGAATTTTAGGGGTGCTCAATGGACAAAACGCCGGTTGCGGGTCTAACTATGGGTGGTAAAGGTTGCAACGGTATGCTGAAAACTCACGCTAAATACACGCTTGGACAGATCGTCCGTCACAAGAAACATCCCTTCCGAGGGGTGATTTTTGACGTGGATGCAGAGTTTTCGAACACTGAGGAATGGTACGACAACATTCCAGAGGCCAGCCGTCCGCGCAAAGATCAACCGTTCTATCACCTTCTGGCCGAGAACGATGAAAGCTATTATGTGGCCTATGTGTCAGAGCAGAACCTGGCGTTGGATATGACGGGCGAGCCCGTTGATCACCCGGACCTGCCCGCCATGTTTGGCGATTATGACGGTATCGGAAAATATCCACTTCAGTTTGACTTCAACTGATCCTCAATAGCCAAGTGCACATCCGTCCTTTCTTGGGTCCGACGCCCCGTGTAAAACGCCAGCTGCCCGGTCAATGAAGATCGCCTGAGCGCCGCCAATGGGTGTGTCGGGGATCGAGACCTGATGCCCCCGATCCGCAAGGTCCTGACGCACGGCATCGCTGTACCCCCGCTCGACCTTCATATCGCCCGCGTCCGAGAAGCTGCGCGGTGCATCGATGGCGGCCTGTGGATGCATGCCATAGTCAGCGAGGTTCGTGATGAACCGCGCATGGCCATTCGGCTGATAGGCCCCGCCCATTACGCCAAATGGCATCGTAACCTCGCCGTTTTGGCGGATCATCGCGGGTATGATCGTGTGCATCGGGCGTTTGCGGCCGCCAAGCGCGTTCGGATGGCCCTCTTCCAGCGTAAAGCCCGCGCCACGGTTCTGGAACAGAATGCCGAACTTGTCCGAGGCAATGCCGGAACCGAAACTGTGGAAGATCGAATAGATCAGCGATACGGACATCAGATCCTTATCGACCACCGTCACATAGACCGTTTCCTTGTGAACCTGTTCTGAGATGGCGTGCGGGTCCGGCATAGCCCGTTTTGGATCAATCAGCGCGGCAAGCGCCTGCGCTGTGTCCATGGACAACATGTGATCCAAGCGGGTCGTGTGATCCGCGTCCGCCAAAAATCTGTTGCGCGCGTCATAGGCAAGCTTGGCGGCCTCTGCCTCCAGGTGCGCGCGGTCTGCACCCGCCGGATCAAGGCTGGCCAGATCGAACTGCGCAAGAATGTTGTTCATCAAAAGTGCCGTCGCCCCATGGCCATTGGGCGGATGCTCCACCAGATCCATGTCGCTATATGTGCCTGAGATCGGCATTGTGTAGTCACAGGCGGTCGCCGCGAAATCATCCAGCGTATGCTGTCCGCCCATCGCCTGCAGAGACGCCACCATATCCTCCGCAATCTCGCCTTCGTAAAAAGCATCGCGGCCGTCAAGCGCAATCCGGCGCAGAACCTCTGCCTGCTGGGGGCAGCGGAACAAGACGCCCGGCTCAGGCGCTTTGCCCTGAACCAGGTAGTGGTTCTGGGCCACGCCTTGGGGCGCGCCTTCAGCTTCTTTCCAGTCGAAACTGGTGCGGGGGCCAACCGGAACGCCGGCTTCGGCGTAGCGGATCGCAGGTGCCAGAACGTCCGCCAGGCTTTTGCGGCCCCAATCGGCGGACAGTTTACAAAATGCATCGATCGCGCCGGGGACCGTGACGGCGTCGACGCTGTTGGGCGTAATTGCGGTAAGACCCTTGCCCCGCAGGGCCCGTGCGCTCGCCGCTTGTGGCGCACGCCCCGATCCGTTCAGCGCAATTATGTCGGGCTCCCCCGGCACGTCAACGAGCACAAAGCAATCGCCGCCGATCCCGGTCATCTGTGGTTCGCAAATTCCCAACAAAACCGCGGCGGCAATGGATGCATCGACTGCGTTTCCGCCGGACTCAAGGATCTGGACCGCAACTTTCGCGGCAAGCGGGTGGGATGTGGCACACATACCGTTTGTCGCAAACACGGTAGACCGGCCGGGCAGATGAAAGTCGCGCATAAAAGAGATCCTGAAGTTGAGTGTGATCGCAACTTTAGGTCACCCAGCGGCGGTGTCCATCATTCGAATTTTTGGAAAAATGCAGGGTAGTCCTCGGCACTACGTATCTGGGTGGGGGCTGATAAACGCAGCACCGAGGGCAGCCATGCAGCTACAAAACCAAGGTCGCCGCAATTGATGGCGCGGATTGGGTGCAAATGAGGAAAAACCATGGCCGCCCGATAAAACTCTGATGACGGAGGCGCGCATCGTGTCGAATGAATCTACCGCCTGCCTATTGTCGCCACTGGGGAAACAAGATCGGGCAAATGGTCAACGCTCGGCATCAGAGCGCGCGATTGTGTAGATCAGATAGTTCGCGTCGTTGTACCGCCTGTAGTCGCATCTGGACGTCATTTGATGAATCAGGGACCAGCCAAATCCACCTTCCGGCAAGTCATAGAGCGGGACATCGACACGTGTTGTCTTCGGTTCCGGAACGGCAAGGCCCGGCATAGGGTGCCCGCGATCCAGCGTCAGAATGGTCACGTCGTTGTCTGAGACGTAGGCGGAAAGTTCAATCATCCCGCCTGAGATGTCTCTGTATCCATGGCGCACGATGTTGGTCAGCACCTCTGCGGTCACAAGTTCCAGTTCAATCCGCGGGCTCGGCGTGCTGCCGACCAGCGGTTCGACGCGCTCGCACAGGGTCTGAACCATCTCTCGGATCGTTGCGAAATTTGCCGTACCGGACAGGCTGAACGTCGGGGTCTTTGTTAGCAGGTCAAGATGGGTGCCATCCGGTAAATCAGGCGGCAGTTGCGTCATTTTTACTGCTTTCTCCAGCGCCGAGTGCGTCTTTGCGGCTGTCGTGCAGCGTAAATACCTTGTCCATCCGGGTCAGCGAAAAGACCTTTTCGACGGCCGGTGTCATGCCTGTCAGTTCAAGAGGGCGCCCGTTCAGGCATTTCAGGGCAGCCACCATGGCCCCCAACCCGCTGCTGTCCATGAAATTTACGTTCTTGAGGTCAACCAGAACGCGCTGATCCCAATCCTTGATGGCCTCACGGAAGCAGTCTTTCATTTGAATGGCGCTCGCTGCATCGATGCGTTCGGCTTGCACGGTCAGAACTAAAACGTCATCGTGTGTTTCACGGCTCAGGTCCATTGCCTTACCTCCTTTTAACTTGATCCAATCGTTAAGAGGAAAAGGTTACCAAGTCGTTTTGATCAGACACCAAGAGCGAGGTCGTGATGAGATCAGTTGTCATTTCCGGGGCCAGCCGGACTGCTATGGGCGGGTTCCAGGGCGCGTTTTCCTCCGTTGACGCTCCGGCTTTGGGCGGTGCGGCCATAAAAGGTGCGCTCGATGGGGCGGGAGCCCAGACCACTGATGAGGTTCTCATGGGATGCGTTTTGCCCGCGGGGCAGGGGCAAGCACCGGCGCGGCAGGCTGCTTTCGCAGGGGGTCTTGGCGAAGATGTGCCCGCGACCACGCTGAACAAAATGTGTGGTTCGGGCATGAAGGCTGCCATGATGGCGTTCGATCAAATCGCCTTAGGCCACGCCAGCACCATGATCGCAGGCGGAATGGAGAGTATGACGAACGCGCCGTACCTTTTGCCCAAGATGCGCGGCGGCGCGCGCATCGGTCACCAGGGTGTGCAGGACTCCATGTTTCTCGACGGGCTGGAGGACGCATATGACAAGGGGCGCCTGATGGGCACCTTTGCGGAAGATTGCGCCGAGAAGTTCCAGTTCACCCGTGCGGCGCAGGATGATTACGCGCTGGCGTCGCTGTCACGCGCGCTGGAGGCCCAGAGGACGGATGCGTTCGACGCTGAAATTGCGCCTGTCATGGTGCGTCATCGTAAGGACACCGTCACAATCAACGAGGATGAGCAGCCTGCCAGCGCGCGCCCTGAGAAGATCCCGCAGCTCAAACCTGCGTTTCGCGAGGGTGGCACGGTGACGGCAGCCAATGCATCCTCAATCTCGGACGGGGCGGCGGCATTGTTTCTGGCAGCCGAGAGCGCTGCAAAAGAAGCAGATATGCCAATCCGCGCGCGTTTTCTGGGTCATGCCAGCCATGCACAAGCACCCGGCTGGTTTACGACCGCCCCTGTGCCCGCCGCGCAAAAGCTGCTCAAACGGTTGGGGTGGTCCGTGGATGACGTAGATCTGTGGGAGGTGAACGAGGCCTTTGCCGTCGTGCCGATGGCCTTCATGCAAGAGATGAATGTCAGCCACGATAAAGTGAACGTCAATGGTGGCGCCTGTGCCTTGGGCCACCCGATCGGCGCGTCGGGTGCACGGATCATGGTCACGCTTCTCAACGCATTGGAAAAGCGCGACCTCAAGCGCGGTGTTGCGGCCATCTGCATTGGTGGTGGTGAGGGCACGGCCATCGCAATCGAACGACCCTAGGATGCGAACGTGAAGATCAACTATCCGGATATTCAGAAAACTGTCGCGTCGCTGACGGATGGGGAGACCGATACCGTTGCTTTGATGGCCACTGTCGCGTGCGAGGTGCATCACGCCGATGACCGCTTTGACTGGACCGGGTTTTACCGCGTCACGGAGCCGGAGCTTTTAAAGATCGGCCCGTATCAAGGGGGTCACGGCTGCCTGGTTATCCCGTTTTCGCGCGGTGTGTGCGGCGCCGCGGCGCGCACGGGTGAAACGCAGCTTGTTCCTGACGTCGACGATTTCCCCGGTCACATCGCGTGCGCCAGTTCGACCCGGTCAGAACTGGTTTTGCCGGTGTTTGACCATGGAGGCGATCTTCTGGGCGTTTTCGATATCGACAGCAATCAGCCCGATGCCTTCGCCGAAGAGGACGCAGCGCAGATGAAATTACTTTTAGAGGCGACCTTCGCGCGACCACCTCGTTTATAATTGACTTGATCAACTACCTATCTCGTGAAATTATCCGGAAAAATTTCACGAGAGTCGCATGCTGCATGAGTCGCTAACATCCAAACGTACCCTTGGGGCCGATATCCGGGCCCTGCGCAAGGCGCGGGGGTTCACGCTGGTCGCTTTGGCGGCAGCCTTGGGCCGGTCCGTCGGGTGGCTCAGTCAGGTTGAACGCGACAAGTCGGAGCCGTCGATTTCGGATCTGCGCCAGATTGCGACTGTGCTGGATATTTCCATCTCAAGCCTCTTTGGGTCAGACGTCACACCCGCCGCAGAACAAGGCTACGTCGTGCGCAAATCTGCGCGCCGCCCCATCGGGTCGCGGCAGGCCGGGCTCAGGGAAGAGCTCTTGTCGCCAGATCTGACCGATGATTTCGAGCTCGTGCATTCGACCTTCGAACCCGGCGCCGTTCTGGATGAGGATGTCAGCCGCCCAACCCAAGAGGTCGGCTATATCATCTCGGGCAAGCTGGATGTCGTGATCGGCGGTACACTTTTCAATCTGAACGAAGGCGACAGTTTCCGCATCCGCGGCGAGCCGTTTCGCTGGGCCAATCCCTACGAAACCGTCGCCGTCGTGATCTGGGCCATCGCCCCGCCCATTTACTGACGGAGGTTTGCCCATGCTCAAGGGATCATGTCTGTGCGGCGAGATTTCATTTGAAGTGACCGGTGATGTCACCAGCGTGGCGGTCTGTCATTGCGGTCAGTGTCGCAGGCAGTCGGGTCATGTCTGGGCTTCGGCGGTTTGCAAAGATGCTGCGCTGTCCATCACGGGGACGCCTAAGTGGTATCACGCCAGCGATACCGCCAAGCGTGGGTTTTGTGGCACGTGCGGCGCCTTCCTGTTCTGGAAGCACAATGCGGAAGACACGATCAGCTTCAGCATGGGCGCCCTTGACGGTCCGACAGGGCTGACGCTGCAAAAGCATATCTTCGTGGCCGACAAGGGCGACTACTACGACATCGCGGACGACGTGCCGCAACATCAAGCATAAGGGTACGGTCATGTCAGAGTTTCCGAGCACCGCGCGGGTTGTCATTATCGGCGGCGGGGCTGTCGGAACCTCCGCGCTCTACCACTTGGCCAAGGCCGGTTGGACGGATTGCGTGCTTCTGGAAAAGAACGAATTGACCGCCGGATCCACATGGCATGCGGCGGGCAATTGTCCGTCCTTCAGCACGTCCTGGGCCATCATGAACATGCAGCGCTACTCGCTAGCGCTTTACCGCGGCCTCGCTGAAGAGGTCGACTACCCGATGAACTACCATGTCACCGGCTCGATCCGGTTGGCACACACGAAAGAGCGGATGCAGGAGTTCGAGCGCGCCCGGGGCATGGGCCGCTATCAGGGCCTCGATATCGAAATGATGTCCTTGGAGGACATCAAGGCGCAGTACCCGTTTATCGAACTGCACGACCTTGAGGGCGGGCTTTATGATCCGGATGACGGGGATATCGATCCGGCCCAACTGACCCAGGCGTTGGCGAAGGGCGCGCGCCAGATGGGCGCCTCGATCCAGCGGTTTACACCGGCGACAGGTGTGTCCCGCAACGGTGGCGAATGGATTGTCCACACGGACAAGGGCGACATCCGATGCGAGAACGTTGTGAACGCGGCGGGCTACTATGCGCAGCGGGTGGGCGAATGGTTCAAGCCGTATGGTGGGCGCACAGTGCCGATGGTCACCATGAGCCACCAGTATTTTCTGACGGACGAAATCCCCGAACTCAAAGCGTGGAGCGAAGAGAATGGGCGCAAGATCCCGCTTCTGCGCGACGTCGACAGCTCTTATTACCTCCGACAGGACAAGAACGGCCTGAACCTTGGCCCCTACGAGCGCAACTGCAAGGCCCACTGGGTCACGCCGGACGATCCGATGCCCGAGGATTTCAGCTTCCAGCTGTATCCGGACGATCTGGACCGGCTCGAATGGTACATCGAGGACGCGATGAACCGTGTGCCGATTCTGGGCACGGCGGGCGTCGGGCGCGTGATCAACGGCCCGATCCCCTATGCGCCTGACGGCTTGCCACTGATCGGACCGATGCCCGGTGTTCCCAACGCCTACGAGGCCTGCGTCTTTACATTTGGCATCACCCAAGGGGGCGGTGCTGGCAAGGTGCTGGCCGAATGGGTCACCGAGGGTGAAACCGAATGGGACATGTGGGCCGTCGATCCCCGCCGCTACACCGATTACACCGATCAGGACTTCTGCCATCAGAAAGCGCTTGAGGTCTACGGCCATGAATACGGGATGCATTTCCCATACATGGAATGGCCTGCCGGACGGAACAAAAAGCCCTCCACCTTACACGACCGGTTGATCGATGCGGGGGCTGTCATGGGACCCTACAATGGGTGGGAGCGCGCCAATTGGTTTGCCAAGGAGGGGGACGACATCTCCTTCGACGCCACACAAACGTGGTCCCGCTCCGGACCGTGGGAGCCGCGCATCAGGGAAGAGTGCGAGGCGGTGCGTGATCATTGCGGGGTTCTGGCCATCTCAGGCTTCACCCGGATCACCGTGAAAGGCACAGGCGCGCGCGCCTTCATAGACAGCCTCACTGCGTCGCAGTTGCCCAATCCCGGACGCGTCGGGCTGGCCTATTTCGCCGACAGCCGCGGGCGGATCGTCACCGAAATGTCCGTCACTGTGCGCAGCGAGGATGAGGTCGGCCTGATCACCGCAGCCTTTGCCCAATGGCACGACACCGAACATCTGTGGCGCCAGGCGCCGGGGGGCATCGAGGTTCTCGAACAGTCTAACGAAGGTGAGTGTCTGTTGATCACCGGTCCCAAGGCCCGCGATATTCTTGGTCCCCTGACCGACGCCGACCTGACCAAAGGTTGGCTGACGGTTCAGCCCGACGTGCATGTCGTGGGCTGCCCTGTAACACTTTTCCGCGTGTCCTTCGCAGGCGAACTGGGGTGGGAGGTGCACTGCAACCCGACCGACGCGCCTAAAATATGGGATGCGGTTACCAATGCCGGGGCCAAACCGTTCGGCATGTATGCCCTGAATGCCATGCGCCTTGAAAAAGGGTACCGCTCTTGGAAGGGTGATCTGTCCAGCGACTACTCCCTCCTTGAAGCCGGACTTGACCGCTTCGTCAAACTCGACAAGCCCGATGATTTCCCCGGCAAGGCGGCTCTTCTCAGTGAGAAGCAGCAAGGCATCCAAAAGCGCTTCGTCACCCTGACCGTTGAGGCCAACGGCTATGATGCACCCGCTATGTCGACGGTTTGGGCGGGCAATGACGTGGTGGGCGAAACGACGTCTGGCGGCTGGGGATATCGGGTGAACAAGTCCATCGCCCTGGGCATGGTGCGCACGGATAAATCCACTGAAGGCACGGAGCTTGAGGTCGAGATCTACGGCCAACGTCACCGCGCCGTCGTGCAACCCGACCAACCCTTGTGGGATCCGAAAAACGAAAGGATCCGGGCATGAACGACCTGCGCCCGGACCGCGCGCCCGATTGGGCGGACACGGTCAGCGGACCGATGCGCGACCCCTCATTGTCGGCCAAGGCCACGTTCCTGAGGGCCCTTGAAAACCCACCCCTCTGGCTTGGGGCGGCTATGGCGGTGCGAAATATCGCGGTTGCACCGTTTGGTCTGCAGCGCGAATTGCCCGGCGCAGGCCATTTTCTGGAGCGGATGCCTGTCGTTATCGACACGCCAGAACACTACGAGACCGGTCTTGAGGACAAGCATCTGACCTTCACAATCGCAACCCGGATCGTGCAACCGGTCGTCCATGTCACGACGGCGATCTGGTTCAACAGCCTGCTGGGTCGGGTCTATCTGACCGCAGTGATGCCCGGCCACATCCTCGCCACGCGCCAGATTGCAGGCCGCGTCGCGGGCCCTTTGACCCGCAGTATGGGCGAGCCGGACATCCCCGCGCGCCCATGATCCGCGATACCCCGGCCCCCCGTTTGTGTGACGCTCAGTTGGAGATCGCCCAATGACTTTGCCCTCCCATGCCCGCGTCGTGATCATCGGGGGTGGTGTGATCGGTTGCTCCGTCGCTTATCACCTCGCCAAGCTTGGATGGACCGACATCGTTCTTCTGGAACGCAAGAAGCTGACCTCTGGCACAACGTGGCACGCCGCAGGGTTGATCGCGCAGTTGCGGGCCACGAAGAACATGACGAAGCTCGCCAAGTACTCCCAGGAGCTTTACGGCGGGCTTGAGGTTGAGACCGGGATCGCCACCGGGTTCAAAAGATGCGGCTCGATCACGGTGGCATTGACGGAGGAACGGCAGGAAGAGATTTTTCGCCAAGCGGCCATGGCCCGCGCCTTCGGCGTGGATGTGGAGCGGATCACCCCGGACGAGGTGAAGGCCCGTTACGCGCATCTGAACATCGATGGCGTCAAGGCAGGCGTGTATCTGGAAAAAGACGGGCAGGGCGACCCGGCCAATATCGCTCTGGCACTGGCCAAAGGCGCCCGCCAAAACGGCGCGCTGATCAAGGAGGACGCGCGTGTCACGCAGATCACCCGCGCGGGGCGCCGCGCCGCGTCAATCACATGGGAAACACAAGGCCAGACCGGGCAGATCACCTGCGATCACGTGGTCAATTGCGCGGGCATGTGGGGCCATGAGGTGGGCCGGATGGCGGGGGTAAACGTGCCGCTGCATGCCTGCGAGCACTTCTACATCGTGACCGAAGCCATCCCCGGCCTCACACAACTTCCGGTTCTGCGCGTGCCAGACGAATGCGCCTACTACAAGGAAGACGCCGGAAAAATGCTGCTCGGTGCGTTCGAGCCAAACGCCAAGCCTTGGGGCATGGACGGCATCCCGTCGAACTTCGAGTTCGACCAGCTTCCCGAAGACTTCGATCATTTTGAGCCGATCTTGGAATCCGCTGTGGCGCGGCTTCCCATGCTGGCAGAGGCCGGGATCCATACATTCTTCAACGGCCCCGAAAGCTTCACGCCCGATGATGCCTATCATCTGGGTCTGGCGCCGGAACTGGACAATTTCTGGGTGGCCGCTGGCTTCAACTCCATCGGTATACAATCCGCAGGCGGGGCCGGTATGGCGCTGGCTCAGTGGATGGACACGGGCGAAAAACCCTTCGATCTGGGTGACGTGGACATTGCCCGGATGCAGCCGTTTCAAGGCAATAAAACCTATCTCTACGAACGCTCCAAGGAAACGCTAGGCCTGCTCTATGCCGACCACTACCCGTTCCGCCAAAAGGAAACAGCGCGGGGCATCCGCCGGTCACCATTGCATCAGCATTTGCTGAACGAAGGCGCGGTTATGGGCGAGTTTGCCGGGTGGGAGCGCGCCAATTGGTTCGCGCGCGGCAGCCAGGAAGCGCAGTACGATTACACTTGGAAACGTCAGAGCTTCTTTGAAAACATCGCCGCCGAACATCGCGCCATTCGCGAGAATGTCGGGCTCTACGATATGTCGTCCTTCGGCAAAATCCGCGTTGAAGGCCGCGACGCAGAAGCCTTCATGAATTATATTGGCGGGGGTGACTACGCCGGCCCGGTTGGCAAGATCACTTACACGCAGTTCCTCAATAAAACAGGCGGGATCGAGGCGGATGTCACCGTCACCCGCCTGTCCGAGACCGCTTATCTGGTCGTGACACCGGCCGCCGCACGGCTGGCGGACGAAACCTGGATGCGCCGCCATCAGGGTGATTTCAACGTGGTGATCACAGACGTGACCGCGGCTGAGGCGGTCTTGGCCGTCATGGGGCCAAACGCACGCACACTGTTGGAACGCGTGTCGCCCAACGATTTCTCAAACGCCACGAACCCGTTCGGCACCGCTCAAGAGGTTGAAATCGGCATGGGTCTCGCCCGGGTCCACCGCGTCAGCTATGTGGGCGAACTGGGGTGGGAGGTCTACGTTTCCTCCGATCAGGCGGCCCATGTGTTTGAGACGCTGCATAGGGCCGGGCAGGATATGAACATGACGCTCTGCGGCCTTCATATGATGGACAGTTGCCGGATCGAAAAGGCATTCCGCCATTTTGGCCACGACATCACGTGCGAGGATCACGTGCTTGAGGCCGGTCTGGGATTTGCAGTGAAAACCGAAAAGCCCGACTTCATCGGCCGCGACGCCGTGCTGCGCAAGAAGGATGAGGGGCTGTCCATGCGGCTGTTACAGTTCAAGCTGACCGACCCGGAGCCACTGCTTTATCACGCCGAACCGATCCTGCGCGATGGCGAGGTTGTCAGTTACCTCACCTCCGGCGCCTACGGTCACCACTTGGGGGCCGCGCTGGGTATGGGCTACGTCCCCTGCAAAGGCGAAGCCCTCGCTAATGTCCTTGCAAGCACCTATGAGATCGATGTGGCGGGAACCCGCGTCTGCGCTGATGTGTCCTCCAAACCATTCTATGATCCGAAGTCCGAGCGTGTGAAAGTATAGCCGCCCGCAGAATTGTGCGGGTTCAAGAGTATTTGAGTAGATGGACTCAGAGTACAGGCCGCCAGATGTCCCGTTGGAGGTCCTCCATGAGGACGCGGAACTGCTTGTCGTGAACAAGCCCCATGGTCTTTTGTCAGTGCCCGGCAAGGGTGACCACCTAAGTGATTGTCTCATAACGAGAGTACAGGCGGCTTTTCCGCAGGCGCTGCTGATCCACAGGCTGGATCGCGACACCTCCGGCGTCATGATCTTTGCGCAGACGAAGGCCGCGCAGCGTCATCTGGGTCTGCAGTTCGAAAAACGTCAGACAAAGAAGATCTACGTCGCGCGGGTCTGGGGCGAGGTGCAGGACAAATGCGGGGTTGTGGATCTGCCGCTGATCGTGGACTGGCCCAACCGTCCCCTGCAACACGTGAATTTCGAGACCGGGAAAGAGGCGGTGACCCAGTGGCGCCGCATCCGCATTGAGGATGGCACCACCCGCGTCCGGCTCAAACCGCAGACCGGGCGGTCCCACCAGTTGCGCGTTCATATGAAGGAAATCGGACACCCCATCTTGGGCGATCCGTTTTATGCATCTGGGCCTGCGCTGGAGTTCCCGCGGATGATGCTCCACGCCGAAGAACTGCGCCTGCGCCACCCTGAGGGCGGGCGCGGCATGACCTTCCGGGCGCCCTGTCCGTTTTGATTCCTGTCTCGACCGCAAGGATATGCGCAAGTGCACCTTCCGATCTTCTGAAACTCGATGACGGGCGAAGGACGTTTGGTTGACGTTCCCCGATTGTCGCGATTTAGCTTTCGCGACCAAGCAGAGAGGGCAGCACAATGGCGGATGAAGGACAGAGGTTGGACCCGCAGGATTGGACAGCGTTCAGCCAAGAGATGCACGACCTGCTCGACACCTGCCTGACCCGAATGCAATCCGCCCGTGACCTGCCATGGCAACCCAAGCCCGCCGATATGCGGGACGGCGTCGCGCTGCGCGATATCGCCGGCAGTACGCCCACGGCGAAAGTTTTCGACCGCATCAGTGACGAGATCATGCCCTACGCCACGGGCAACACCCATCCTCGCTTCTTCGGCTGGGTTCACGGCACGGGAACGCCTGTGGCCGTAGGCGCAGAGATGGTCGCCGCCACCATGAATTCCAATTGCGGCGGGCGGGACCACGGCGCCGCGGAGGTAGAGCGCGCAGTGATAGACTGGCTGTGTCGCACCGCCGATATGCCGCAGGACGCTTTCGGCATTCTGACCTCCGGCACCTCCCAAGCCACCATCCTCGCCATGTCGGCTGCCCGCAGGCGCAAATTTGGCGCGGACGTTCTGAAAAATGGGATCCGGGCCTATCCGGACATCCGCGTCTATGTCGCCGACGGGGGCCATTCCTGTATCGCCAAGGCGCTTGAGGTGCTGGGCTATGGCAGCGAAAGCCTGACCAAGATACCCGTCCTGAACAGTGGCCAGATGGATATGGATCGCCTGAAAGAGACCATCGCCCAAGACCGCGCCAATGGGCTGGAACCGCTGGCTGTGGTCGGCACCGCAGGCTCCGTCAATCTGGGCTATTTCGATCCGCTGGACGATCTCGCCAGCTATTGCAAGGCGGAAGGCATCTGGTTCCACGTCGATGCGGCCTTCGGGTTCTGGGCGCTTCTGGCTGATGCCCCGTGGTGCGATCTGGCGAAGGGCATTGGACAGGCGGATTCCATCGCCTGCGATCTGCACAAGTGGATGTCGGTTCCCTATGATTGCGGTGCTTGCCTTATCAGCGACCGGGACCTGCACCGTGCGACCTTTACCGCCCGCCCGTCTTATCTTGCCTCGCAGGACGCGGGGCTTGCCGGGGGTGATTTGTGGTTCTGCGACTACGGCTTGGAGCTGTCCCGCGGCTTCAAGGCGCTCAAGGTCTGGACCGTCGTGCAAACCATCGGGACGGACGCGCTTGGCGCTTACGTGACCGACAATTGCAAGCAGGCCGCGCTGATGGGGCAGCTTGCAGCAGGCTCCGAGGTGCTGGATCTGGCCCGCCCAGTGGTGTCGAATGTCTGCTGTTTCTGGCCGAAAGCAGGTGATCCCGACAAGATAGCGGCCACATTACAATTGTCTGGCGACGCGGTCTTTTCGACGACGCTTGTGGACGGGAAGCCCTGCCTGCGGGCGGCAATCGTGAACCACCGCTGCACGCAAGATGACATCCGCCTTGCCATTGCGGCGGTCGAACGCGAAGTCCGCGCCGCCATCTGATCATTGCACCGGTCGCCGGATCGTCCCTATATGAGAGTTAAGATCTCTTAAGAAAGGACATGCCATGGCATTGCGTATCAACGACACGATCCCGGATCTGACGGTGGAAACGGATCAGGGCACTTTCTCGTTACATGAGTGGATCGGCGACAGCTGGGCCATTCTCTTCTCGCACCCCAAGGACTTCACGCCGGTTTGCACCACCGAATTCGGTGCGGTCGCGCAACTGGCCGACGAGTGGGACAAACGCGGCACCAAGGTGATCGGTGTGTCCGTGGACAGCGCGGATGATCACAAGCGCTGGAAAGGCGACATCGAGAAAGTGGCGGGCACCCCCGCGCAGTTCCCGATCATCGCCGATGACGGTCTTGAAGTCGCCAAAGCCTTCGACATGCTGCCCGCCGAGGCGCATCTGCCCGATGGCCGCACACCTGCCGACAGCGCCACCGTGCGCTCGGTCTTCATCATCGGTCCAGACAAGCAGCTGAAGCTGTCCATGACCTATCCGATGACTGTGGGCCGCAACTTTGCCGAAGTCCTGCGCGCGCTGGATGGACTGCAAACCTCTGCCAAAGGCGTCGCGACCCCGGCCAACTGGAACGTGGGCGACGACGTCATCATCCCCGCCACGGTCAGCGACGAGGACGCCAAGGCGAAATTCGGCGAGTTCGAAACCGTCCTGCCCTACCTGCGCAAAGCCAAATTGCCGGACTGATCACAGCGTTGGCGAAACAATGCCCCCTGCGGCATCATCTGCGGGGGCTTTGTTTGGCCAGCTTGGTGTCTACAGTAAGACCGCAACATAACAACGCAAAGCTACGAATTAAGACCCAATAACCTTGTGCGTAAACGGATTGGTGCCCATTTTACTTAGCAATACAAGATATCCTGATAGCTTGTCTCTTGCAGTTGAGAACCGAGATCATACTCAGGTATCGAACGCGAGAGGTTTTGGGTCCCAGTAGATGCGATTATTTTCCTGAAACATTATATCTTTTATTCGATTCATAGTTTCGGCAAGCTTCGCGTATGAATTGACACCAAAATCGTCTTCAAATTGGACTTCACCCGCAAGCGGTCCATTGTATCCAATTACACGGAGTGAAGCTTGCGCTGTAGCATTGCTGATCTGAACTTGCGCAGCGATATTTGGCACACTTAAGCCCACCTTGGCACTCAGATTTTTGGCGTTGACAGTCAAACGTACAGCGATGCCTTCGCGGACTTCTTTTCCATCGACAGCGATAATGCGAAAACGGCGTATATCGCGAAGGATCAAAAAATGTCGTTTTCCTGCCGAAAGATCGAATAACTTAGCCAGTCCGTTTAACTCGACATCTGCATCAACTTTGATTTCATGCTGAACAACGTCAAAAAATGGTAAGTCGGGTAGTCCAAGTGTTTCTGTGCTTTTCTTCGTTGGTCGAGGCGCTCCAACCTCTGGTCCATTCAATCCAAGATCGTCATCAATTGCAAACGAGGCCATAATTACTCTCCAAAATAAAAAATAAAGTATTAGTCAGACTATCACAAAATAGAATTTTTACGCTAATAATTTTCTACATGTGATCTAGGTTATTGAAACCATGTATCTTTTGATGGATTTCTGCCGAGGTCTACTTTTCTTCTACGAGTTCAATGCGGTTAAATGAATGGTTTCACACAGTATGGATTTAGCGAAATTCGAAGGCAGATATATACTAAGTGTAAATTGCATATAGACTTCCGAGAAGTGTTCAGTTCTGTATAGCGTCTCGGTTCAAGCTTTACGATTGCTGTGTATAGCAGCCTAACACTTCCATATTAGGTCGAAGTGGGGATGTCGGAACTTGATACGGACTCAAGCTTTATAGGTTTAGCATGACGTCGCAGGTGGCGGGCTCTGGCTCTTCAACCTGCGTTTTCCCTTTCCTTTCCGCGCGATTCCCCCTATACGCGCGCATCCGCGGTTGGACTGCGGACACCTCCATGGGCCCTGCTGGACGACATCCCGGCTTGCGCCATAGCTCTAACCTTTGAAAAGGAGACCCCGATGTCGATCACACCAGAGCTCAAAGCGAGCCTTATGAAAGAATACGCAACCAAAGACGGCGACACTGGTTCGCCGGAAGTTCAGGTTGCGATCCTGACGTCGCGCATCACCACGCTGACCGAACACTTCAAGACCCACAAGAAAGACAACCACGGTCGTCGCGGGCTTTTGAAGATGGTCGCACAGCGCCGGAAACTGCTCGACTACCTCAAGGCGAAAGAGGAAAAGCGCTACACCGACCTGATCGGCAAGCTCGGCATCCGTCGCTAAGAGAACAACAGACCAAAGCAGCGCCCCCTCGGGCGCTTCTTTATATTCTGCGGATGGACCCGGCCGCAGACGTAATCTTCAGACAAGGGTCAGGGGCAATGCGGCCCCTACGTAACGCCCAAAGGGGGCACACGACCCAACCGGGATACGCCCGGGACAGGTCATCATAGGAAAATAGATGTTTAAAACGACGAAAAAATCGATCGAATGGGGTGAAGAGACCCTGACACTCGAGACGGGCAAGGTCGCCCGTCAGGCGGATGGATCCGTCATCGCCACATATGGTGAAACTTCGGTCATGGCCAACGTGACCTTTGCGAAGTCGCAAAAACCCGGTCAGGACTTCTTCCCGCTGACCGTTCACTACAACGAGAAATACTACGCCGCGGGCAAGATCCCCGGTGGCTTCTTCAAGCGCGAGGCGCGTCCGACCGAGAAAGAGACGCTGACAAGCCGTCTGATCGACCGTCCGATCCGCCCGCTCTTTGTGCCGGGCTTCAAAAACGAAGTTCTGGTGATCTGCACCGTGCTGTCCCACGATCTGGTCAATGATCCCGACGTGGTTGCGATGATTGCAGCCTCCGCCGCGCTGACCATTTCCGGTGCGCCGTTCATGGGTCCCATCGCGGGCTGCCGCGTGGGCTACGAGGATGGCGAATACATCCTCAACCCCGAGATCGACGATATGCACGATCTGCGCAACAACCCCGAGCAGCGGCTCGATCTGGTTGTGGCGGGCACCAAAGACGCCGTGATGATGGTCGAATCCGAAGCCTATGAGCTGAGTGAAGACGAGATGCTGGGCGCGGTGACCTTTGCACATGAGCAGATCCAGCCCGTTCTGGACCTGATCATCGATCTGGCAGAAGACTGCGCGAAAGAGCCGTTTGACTTCGTTGCACCGGACTATTCCGACCTCTACGAGGCCGTGAAGAAGGCCGGCGAAAAGCAGATGCGCGACGCCTATGCGATCACCGACAAGCAAGAGCGCACCGCAGCCGTTGCCGCGGCGAAAGACGCGGTCAAGGAAGCCCTCACCGAAGAGCAACTGGAAGACGAAAACCTCGGCTCCGCGCTGAAGAAGCTGGAAAGCACGGTTCTGCGCGGCGATGTGGTGAAGAACAAGAAGCGGATCGATGGCCGCGCGCTGGACAAGGTGCGCGCGATCGAGTGCGAAACGGGCTTCCTGCCCCGGACCCACGGGTCGGCTTTGTTCACCCGCGGCGAAACGCAAGGCCTTGTGGTCACCACGCTGGGCACCGGCGATGACGAGCAGATGATTGACGCGCTGCAAGGGACGTATCGCTCGAACTTCCTGCTGCACTACAACTTCCCGCCTTATTCCGTGGGCGAGGTTGGGCGCTTCGGACCTCCGGGTCGTCGCGAGATTGGTCATGGTAAGCTTGCATGGCGCGCGCTTCAGGCCGTTTTGCCTGCGGCAACCGACTTCCCCTACACCATCCGTCTGGTCTCCGAGATCACGGAATCCAACGGCTCCTCGTCGATGGCCTCCGTCTGCGGTGGCTCCCTGTCGATGATGGACGCGGGTGTTCCGCTGAAAGCCCCTGTGGCCGGTGTCGCGATGGGTCTGGTTCTGGAAGACGATGGCGATTACGCGATCCTGACAGACATCCTTGGCGACGAGGATCACCTGGGCGACATGGACTTCAAAGTGGCGGGAACCGAAAACGGCATCACGTCGCTGCAGATGGACATCAAGGTGGCCGGCATCACGCCAGACATCATGAAAACCGCTCTGGCACAGGCCAAGGAAGGCCGGATGCACATTCTGGGTGAGATGGCCAAATCGCTGACCGAGGCTTCGGAATTCTCCGTTCACGCGCCGCGCATCGAAACGATGCAGGTGCCCACCGACAAGATCCGCGAAGTGATCGGGTCGGGCGGTAAGGTCATCCGCGAGATCGTGGAAGTGTCCGGTGCGAAGGTCGACATCAACGACGACGGTGTCATCAAGATTGCATCGCCGGACGGAGAGTCGATCAAGAAAGCCTACGACATGATCCACTCGATCGTGGCAGAGCCGGAAGAAGGTCAGGTCTACACCGGCACGGTCGTCAAGATCGTCGACTTCGGGGCCTTCGTGAACTTCTTTGGCAAGCGCGACGGTCTGGTGCACGTGTCCCAGATCGAAAACCGCCGTCTGAACCATCCATCTGACGTTCTGAAAGAAGGTCAGGAAGTGAAGGTCAAACTTCTGGGCTTTGATGATCGCGGCAAGGTGCGCCTGTCGATGAAAGTCGTCGATCAGGAAACCGGCGAAGAGATCAAGAAAGAAGAAGCTGCTGCCGAAGAATAAGCGCAGCATTCTTTAGAGAACTCAGAAGCCCCGGTCGGAAACGGCCGGGGCTTTTTCTATGGCAGACGGCCAGGATCACGGCTCTGTGAAAACCCGCCCCCTTCACATCTTGCGGAGCGTTCCTCGCCTCACCGGGACGTGTCACCCCTGTGATCAAGCGCCGGGCTAGCGTCTACGCGACCGGCGGCACACGCACCGGTCCAATGATCAAATGGGAGATCTACAGATGACCTTTTTCAAGACAACGGCGCTGGTCTGCGCGTCGTTTTGCGTGGCGGGGGTGGCCTCCGCCACCACGCTCAGCATTACGGTGACCAACAATCAGGCCGAGGGCGGCTTGTCGCTCACGCCGCTTTACACCGCGATCCATGACGGGACGTTCGATGCGTTTACCGTGGGCGAAGCGGCAAGCGATGGGGTGCGACTGATCGCCGAGACCGGCGCACCGTCCGCCGTCCGGGACGAGCGTCTTGCTATGGATCCGGACTCCTCCTCCGTTGTCTTGGCCTCCCCCGATGGTCCGCCGCCCGTGCAGCCGGGTGAGACGATCACAGCCACGCTGGATATCGTCGCCAACGAGGCGCTGTTCTTCACCTTCCTCTCCATGGTTCTGCCATCGAATGACACGTTCATCGGCAATGACAACCCACTGGCCTATCAGCTCTTTGACGACAGCGGTGCTTTCCTTGGTGCCCAAACCATCGAGATCACCGGCAACGACATCTATGACGCCGGGACAGAGGTGAACGGGCTGGAGGGGGCCGCGTTCGTTCAGGGGCAGGACATCGCGTTGGGCGAAGATGAAGGGGGTGTTGTGACAGCAGGGGGCGACTTGTCCGTATTTGCCGGTCAAACGCTCGCAACGGGGGACATTCTGGGCGATGCCGCGCAGATCGATTTTTTCTCGGATCCGGCAAGTTTCTCGCTGGCCACGATCACGATCTCAGAGGTCGCGCCAATCCCGCTTCCGGCCTCCGGTCTGTTGTTGCTGGCGGGGATGGGCGGCATTGCCGCGCTCCGCCGCAAACAGCGCTGAACCCCCGGGGCCGCCTGATACGCGGCCCCGCCCTCATGCCGCCTTATCAAACAACGCCGGTCTGTCCCCCGGACGGGCGGCCTCGACCAAGGCGGTCTTGATCCGGTCGCGGCCCAGAGAAGCCAGCGCCGCGAAACTCTCGATCTCAAAGTAGACCGGCTGAACGATGTCGATCCGATAGGGCGTGCGCAAAACCTCCAGCAGATCGAACGGCACGACCGCCGCACCCCCCGAGACAACGTTGGCCAGCTCGGCGGGCGACGACATGATGCCTGCGCCAAAGGCCTTTGTCTTGCCTGCCTCGCGGATCAGACCGAATTCAATGGTGAACCAGAACAGGCGAAACAGCCGTTCGATGTGTTCGGGTCCAACCTCCAGAGACAGCGCGCCGAACTGCTCCATGAACCGGCAGAACTTTTCATCGGTCAGCATGGGGCAATGGCCGAACACCTCGTGAAAGATATCCGGCTCCTCGATGTAATCGATATCCTCGCGCCGGCGAATGAACGTGGCCACCGGAAACCGCCGTGCCTTGAGCAGATTGGAAAACGCGTCTTGCGGGATCAGCGCATCTACGGCCTGGACCCCTGCGCCGGTCAGCGTGCTCAGCCGTCGGTCCAGATCTGCCACCTGCGGCACGGTATCTGGCGACAGGCCCAGCAGTTTGTGACCCGTCAGATAGGCCATACACGCGTGGTCTCGCAAGTCTGCCATCTGGCGCGTGTAAAGCTCTGACCAGACTGCGGTTTCGTCGCTTGAATAAGTATAAATCCCGTTGGGATCGGGCGTTTTTGAGACATAGGCAGTGTTGAGTGGCATGGGCATCCTCCTGTCACGAGAATACGCCCAGCCAGATGAAAAACATTTCCAGATTTTCGGGTAAATCGGATATTCTGGAAAAAATAACTCATATTCAGAAGAAATATGAAATTCACGATCCAAGATCACCGTCTCCTTGATGAGATTCAACGAGACTGCACATTGTCCCTCGCGGCCTTGGCCGAGCGGGTGGGAATGGCCCAAAGCACCGTCTGGCGCCGCGTTCAGGATTTTGAGGCGGCTGGCATAATTCGCGGGCGCGTCGCTTTGCTGGCGCCCGACGGCGTGGGCTGTAAGTTGTGCGTTCTGGCCAGCATCCGGCTTGAGGATCACTCCGAGGCCGCGGTGGATGGCTTTGCACAGCTCGTCACCCGCCATCCCGAGATCCTCGAGTGTCACGCCATTTCCGGCAGCGCGGACTATATCCTTAAGGTCCGCGTCCGCGACGTCGAGGCGTACGAGCGCTTCATGACCCAGAATCTGCTGCGCAGCGCGTTCGTGCGCGAGGTTCAATCAAGCTTTGTCCTGAAAGAGATCAAATCCACGACAGCCCTGCCGCTGCGATTGGAGGATTGATTTGCGTCTTAGCCCCGTTGCTCTAACCTTCCGGTTACCGACGTATAGGGAGTATCTTCGATGAAGCGCAAAAAAGCCTCTGACTTCGATCCACGCCTGCTGGAACTCTATGACGGCTACGTTCACGGCAAGATGTCCAAGCGGGACTTTCTGAAGAATGCCACGAAATATGCAGCGGCCGGGGTAACTGCGGCGGCCGTTCTGGAAAGCCTCCAGCCCAATTACGCTCTGGCCCAGCAAGTGCCCGCCGATGATCCATCCATCGAAACCATGACCGCAACCTATGAAAGCCCCGAGGGCCACGGCACAATCAGGGGCCTGATGGCTAAGCCCGCAGGGGCCACGGGCAAGCTGCCGGCGGTTCTGGTCATTCACGAAAACCGGGGGCTCAACCCCTATATAGAAGATGTCGTGCGCCGCACGGCGAAAGCCGGATATCTGGCCTTCGGTCCCGATGGTCTGACCCCCTTGGGCGGCTATCCCGGCAACGACGACGACGGCCGCGCCATGCAAAAGGAACTGGATCGCGCCAAGCTGATGGAGGATTTCTTCGCCGCCTTCGAATTCCTCGTGGACCACGAGGGCTCGACCGGCAAAGTCGGTGCCGTGGGCTTCTGCTACGGAGGCGGGGTCTGCAATGCACTGGCCGTAGCCTATCCCAACATGGCGGCCTCCGTGCCGTTCTACGGACGCCAACCGGATGCAGCAGATGTCCCCGCCATCGAGGCACCCTTGCTGATCCACTACGGCGAGTTGGACGAGCGGATCAATGCAGGCTGGCCCGCCTACGAAGCCGCCTTGCAAGCCAACGACAAGACGTACGAGGCGCATATCTATGCGGGGGCCAACCATGGTTTTCACAACGACACGACGCCCCGTTACGACGAAGATGCCGCGACCCTGGCATGGGAGCGGACGCTCGCGCATTTCGCGACGCACCTGAGCTGAGCGACAGCTGTGACGTTAGGTCAGGCGGGAAATATCTTGCCTGACCGCCGCTTTGACTGCTCATCTGATGGCACATCATGGGGGGAAACATGAAAACAACATTGATCACATTGTCAGCCGCGCTGGCTCTGACGGCTTCCGCGCAGGCCTCAACTCTGACCGACACCTACACCGGGTTTTACAGTTTTGGCGACAGCCTGTCGGACGACGGCAAAGGGGTCGCTCCCGCGCTTCTTCCCTATTTCGAGGGCCGGTTTTCCAACGGTCTTGTCTGGGCCGAAGTGATCGAGGACGAGTTCTCCGATGCGGGCGTGCAAACCGCCAACTTCGCCCTTGGCGGGGCAACCGCGCAGGGCGGGGACAACGAAATTCCCTTTGCACGGCTCAGCACCTTCAGCGGCCAGATTGGCACCTTTGAAGATCTCGACGACCTTGGCCTGATCGACGCAGGCGACAACCCCCTGACCTCGGTCTGGTTCGGCGCCAATGACGTCTTCGCCGCCTTGGGGGCCGCCAGCCCAACCTTGCTACAGGACGCCCGCGATGCGGCAGATGCCGTGACCGAAGGCGTACGCGAGATCGCCAATGACAGCGGTTTCCTGTTCGATGATTTCGTGATCGTCAGCTTGCCCAACCTTGCCAGCACCCCTGCCTTTGCGGGCATCGCCGCTGCCGCCGCCGTGACCGAGGCATTCAACAGCCAATTGGCCACGAATATCACCGGGCTCGAAGCGGACGGGATCAACGTATTCAGCTATGACAGCAATATCCTGTTCGACGCCGCCCTGAACGGAGAGCTGGGCTACGCTGTCACCGATATCCCATGTTACATCGAGGACGTCTTCAACTGCTCGCCAGACAGCGTGGAAGGTGCCGATCCGTACCTGTTCATCGACGGGGTACACCCGACCCGCACGGCCCACTTTTCCATTGCCGAGGGCGTCAGCGCGCAGATCACCGGCGAACTGACCCCGGTCCCCCTGCCAGCCACAGCACCGATGATCCTCGTGGCCTTCGCAGGCCTGGCCCTCGTCACCCGCCGCCGCAAGGCATAGCCAGAGTGGGGCGCGGCGGTGCGTTCCATTCGAGATGTCAGAAGACCACGCCTTTCGTTTGAAGGTGGATCCGTTTGCTTAGATCCTGAGTTCTCGAAGGAATGCTTACTAGCGCGAACTCAGAATGGCTGCTATTCGAACGCGTTGATCGCCAATCTGACCAGCAATTCTTTTTATTGAGGATTGATAGGATTGGGAAAAGGACAGCATGACGAGCCTAGCTCCCTTCACAGGTAACGAATATTTTGTCCCACCGCTGTTGCCTTAGATCATCCTCCTTCACCCAGTATTGAGAGAGCTGGTCAAATTCCCAGTGTTGGCCACGGTCAGGGTTAAACTGCATTAGGAGCACGTGGTCGTAATCATTGTCGATGTTGTAGCCCTGTACGCTTCCCGGGAACCCGCCGCATTGGTGTGCCCTATGATCGAGCCGATGCCGCACATGCTCAATTTGATCTGAGCTGATAAGCTCAGCGGTTTCGGCGGAGTGGCTGAGGCATTTTTCAATCGTGAAATTTACAGCATCATCCCACAGCGTTTGAGGAAACGATGATTGGTCCAAGAACGATATAAATTCAGTTTGGTATTGAGTTGACATAACATCCATCGGTTCGAAACGCCTGGAAAGCATACACAACCGATCACGGAGCTTTTGATACGCTTCAAAGACCTGAACTTCTTCCGGCATGGCGTTTTCTTCGACGGAATTCTTTCGTGCCCGTGTGTTGTAGTGCTTGCCGCGCAAAACTATCTGAACAGCCAGCCAGACTGGCGGCAACGCCTCTAGGATCCGTGCACCCCCCGCATTGAAATCCTGTTGTATTCCATCGGGCCAAATAGTGGCCGAACCAAACACCCGCTCCCTGTCTTCCCGCATCATACGTGCTTGTTCGTTTTCGTAGAGTGCGTTCTTAATTTCATCGCTGCTATCGAAACTGCAATCCCGACTGAGCCGGTCAAAATGGGGGTATTGCAATGCTTTGGTTGGTCGGACTTCCCACTTTGGGAAAGTTGTACCAGGACCGCCATTATAGTCATTCCATCTATGGCTGTCCGAATATGTTTGAGGCATATCATCGGGTTGAGTGATCTCAACCCAGTCCTCAGTCGGGCCATCGTGAAAGATCACGAGGTCGTTCCCTGCACCTCCTTCAGCATGTTTGAAAAAGTATAGTGCGCCTGATTTAGGCAAGCATTGCGATACATTTGTATCTGGTAAAGTGCTGAGATCGAGCTGACACATGAAAAATCGCGGTTCGCCAGTTTTGTTGTCACGGGGCCACCCAAAGTCGTTGGGACCTATTGGAGCGCCTCCAAAGAAGCTGAGTGATGTCATTGGATGAACAGGCGGGAAAATTCTTGGAAAGTAGATGACGTCTCTGGCCAATGTCTTGATAAGTTCACGCATTTCTTGCGCGCTTGGTGGTAATGTAGTGTCAGGTTCTCCAATAGGTAATAACTTCTGAAGCGACGGTTTAGGAGCATTGCTAAGTTTTGTTGTAAAGGAGTCTGCGAGCTGTTTTTCACGCAAAACTGCTGCCGTGGGCTCCAACTCTGCAGGGGGGCTTGGTATAGCTGGTGGTTGGTGAGACCGCAGTCTTTTAATTAACTTGAAGATTACGACCACGACAATTGCAATCGATAGTAATAAGACTGAAAACGTAGCTATTTGATTGATGCTGTATGACATAAAATACAGTACAAAAATGCTATCCCTAGAGGAATAGAAACCTTGAATTTGGGATAAAGCTGCTGCGTAGCTTAACTGCTGATCGAGATCTGTCCGTTAGATCGGCAGCAGATAGTCGAACGCTTCGCATCACTGGCATTCTGGTCGCCTATCCGATCTTGGTGGAAAAGCGTGCCAAGTACGAACGGATCCATGGCTTGGTTTTCTGCTGACCTCACACAGCCGCTCGAGCTGCAGAAGGCGTGCGGTTGGGTTCTTGCAGATTTTCGTTGCCAGAGTAGCCGTATCAGAACATAGTGAGAACATAAAGCCGGAAGGAGCGTGCCATGCAGGATGTCAGTCTTTATCTTCCCGGAATACTTTTGGCCTACTCGGCCTTTATGGTGGCCATTGCCAGTCCGGGTCCGAATGTTCTGGCCGTTATGGGCACCTCCATGAGCGTGGGGCGATCATCCGGTATCTCGCTGGCAATGGGTGTGGCCATCGGATCGTTCACCTGGGCGCTTCTGACTATTTTCGGTTTGTCCGCCCTGCTGGCGACCTACGCCTCCGCGCTCTTGGCGATCAAGATTTTCGGGGGTCTCTATCTGCTGTGGCTGGCCTACAAATCTTTCAAGTCGGCCGCATCCCGACACGACATTGAAGCCAGAGAGCTTGCGGGCGGGCGCCGCAGTCCTGCGGGGTATTTCCGGCGCGGATATCTCATTCAGATGACCAACCCCAAGGCGGCCCTGTCGTGGATCGCGATTATCTCGCTCGGGCTGAAAGAGGATGCACCGCTTTGGGTTGGTGCTGCCATCGTGCTGGGCACCTTCGCATTGTCAGTGATCATCCATCTGCTTTACGCGCTCGCGTTTTCGACGCCCGTCATGGTGCGCCTCTACGGCAAGGCGCGACGGGGCATACAAGGTATCCTCGGGACGGTCTTCGCCTTCGCTGGCCTGCGTCTGCTCACAAGCCGCAGCTGATCTGGCCAAGACGCTGCCGCCAACGAAGTCCGACGGGTTTCCGATAAAAGTCCGATAGAAGTCCGAAAGCCGATTACGCCTCGAAAAACTCGGTGAAACAGTCCAGAACCGCCTGCGGATTTTCCTCCATCGCGAAGTGACCGCTGACGCAGGAGCGGGTTGTCAGATCAGCGGCCCACGATCGCCAGACTGCCGCGGGATCGCCTGTCTGCGCCGGGAACCCGCCTTCCGCGTAAAGGAACCTGACGGGACACGTGATCTGCCGCCCGGCGGCCTTGTCTGCTTCATCCAACGCGCGGTCAAAGGTTGCCCCTGCTCTGTAATCCGCGCACATGCCGTGAAGGTGCTCCGGATCCTGCGCCTGCAGCCGGTAACTGGCCAGTGCATCGGGGCTGAAGACCGCCAATGACTTGTCCAATGTCCAGCTTTCAAGCGTCCAGTCGATATATGCTACGGGATCCGCTCCGATCATTCGCTCGGGCAACGGCGCGTCTTGGGCGAGGAAGGTCCAGTGGTACGCTTTCATTGCCAAATCGGCGGACCAGTCGGCCCAGAAATCCCCGGTGGGGACGATCTCGATGATGCCGAGCTTATGTACGCGTTCGGGATGGTCCAAGGCCATCCGATAAGCCACACGCGCGCCCCGATCATGGCCTAGAACAGCGGCGCCCTCATAGCCCAATGCGTCTAAAATCCCAATAATATCACGGGCCATGCGCCGTTTGGAGTATGTCTCGTGGGCAGGATCATCCATTGGCGCGTCACTTTCACCGTAGCCGCGCAGATCAGGGATGATACAGGTGTGCGTCTTGGCAAAACCCGGCGCGACGCGTGCCCATGTCATGTGGTTCTGAGGGTATCCGTGTAGCAGTACCAACGGCGGACCGTCGCCGCCGATATGAACCGAAAGCGTGACTCCATCGACCGTAATCTTCTGCTGGGTGAACCCGTCTATCATGGCCAGATCTCCGGCTGTTTGGCGTAGGCGATGTAAAGCGGGTGCTTTGGATGTCCAGCTTTTGAAAGACCCAGATGATACAACGGTTTCCCGGTGTCGCGCATCAGCGTTTCGACGTTAGGTCCACGGCTCAGATGCTCCCCATGGGTGCCCCAGGCGCAGACGACATCATCGGCCCAGAAACACGCCTCCCGAATAGCTGCGTCGTTCTCCGGGCCGACTGGTTCAGCGGCCTTGCGCATCTGGAACGGATCCGTGTCGCGCCATGCGAAGATATTGCAAACCCGAAACGCGCCGTAACCCAAGGCCCGCGCTCTGCGCTCGCACCGTTCGACCGTCGGATCGTTCTGAATTTCTGTTGCAGTGGAGGGATTTAGCATCACGAACGCCACCTTCTTACCTGTCGTGTCCCACGTGCGGGTTAGCGTGTAGCGGTAGCGTTCACAATCGGAGTAAACCGCGATGCTGTCGGCATCGTCTTTCAGGTGAGTGCGGGTGATCATGGCCCGTCTTGTGGCAGGCCATGATCAGATCGGCAAGGCTCAGGCGGTCGAGGCGGCTTTCGTGAAGGGCCGTTTCTCGATCAGGTAAACCGCGACAATCGCGTAGACGATGTGCCCCCAAAGCGCGACCCATGTGATGCCCGTAAAGCCGAGGAACGGTTTGTTGCCCGCAATCAAGTGCGCAACGCCGTAGAGCGCGAAGATCCAGAGGCCGATACCATAGGCGACAGCCGTCACGATCCAGGGCAGGGCGGGAACGATCTTTTGTTGCAATGGTCTGGCGACGAGAACATAGCCAAGCGTGTAGACAAAGAGCCCGGTCAGAATGTGAAGAATGTCGCCTGATCCTTTCGGGACGGCGCCGAAAACGGTTTTCAGCGTACCGGTTGCAAGACCGACCGGGGCGAGTTTTGCAAAGCCGAAGAAAGGCGCAAGTCCTTGACCGAAAAGGTCGAAAGCAACTGTGGCGAGAGCGCCTGCGGTTAAGATGGTCCAGAATTGGCGGGTCATTGGGCTGTCTCCTGTGGGTGTTTGCGATCCGTTGAGTGAATGGATAGCGACAGCCTGCCGCACCAAGATACCCCCCTCACGGAAGGGTTAAGGGCTGTTACGAAATCTGTGCGCAAACGCGGCATTCTTACGTTTCGAGAAAAAAATCCGCATAAATGCACAGATGAGTTCGAGAATTGTTACAATCAGTCTCGGACAAAGACGCGAGACGGATGAAGTTCGCCCGCCTTGTAGCGCCCGACAGCGATGGCCTGACCGTTCAGCGAGGCCCATGCCTCATCGCCGTAGGACACGTCCGAGGCGAGAACGAGACTTGGATTGCCATTCTTCAACCGCGCGGCCCCCTCTGGCGTGGTGGGAAGCTCTGGAATATCTTCAAGCGCCAATTCCAACGGCATGAGATACGTATCGAGATCTGCTGATTTAGCCTCCGCCTCTATCTGCTCCAGAGATACCCCGTCTTCCAGGTCAAACGGCCCCGACCAGACACGCCGCAGGCTTCTGACGTGCCCCAGACATCCCAGTGCCTCGCCCAGATCCCGTGCAATTGACCGAACATAGCCCCCCTTGCCGCAGACCATCTCAAACGTGACGTGATCAGTATCGTCCCGGCGGATCATCTCCAGACTTTCGACAAACAAAGGGCGGGCCGCGATCTCGACATTTTCCCCATCTCGCGCGAGCTTATAGGCCCGCTGTCCGTTAATCTTCACCGCGGAAAATTGTGGGGGTACCTGTAGAACGTCACCTACAAATTGAGGTAGCGCGTTCGCGATCTGGACATCGCTCGGCCGGGTGTCGTTTTCAGAGATCACTTCACCCTCGGCGTCGTCAGTATTGGTCGCCTGCCCCAAGCGGATCGTGAATTCGTAGGCCTTCAGAGCGTCCGTGATATAGGGCACCGTCTTTGTGGCCTCGCCCAGTGCAATCGCCAGCACCCCCGTTGCCTCAGGGTCCAATGTGCCTGCGTGGCCGGCCTTTTTGGCATCGAACGCCCAGCGGACCTTGCCGACAACGGCGTTGGACGACAATCCGGCAGGCTTGTCGATGACCACCCATCCGTGAACATCGCGGCCCTTTTTTCTGCGTGCCATGTCAGTCTTCCAGATCGCGCTTTACGGTATCGCTTTCAAACAGACGGCGGGTGTCATCCATCCGGTCAAAGGTCTCATCAATGACGAACCGCAGATCAGGGGCGTATTTCAGCGCCATGTTCTTCGAGACCGCTCGGCGCAACTCGCCCTTGTTGGTTTTCAGCGCTGCAATCGCAGCCTCCCGGTTGTCCCCACCCAGCGGCAGGACATAAACGGTCGCGATCTTCAGATCGGGCGAGGTGCGGACTTCGCTTACGGTGATGGACATCCGATTGAGATCCGGATCATGCACGTCGCCGCGATTGAGCACATCCGCAAGCGTGCGCCGGATCAATTCGCCGACCCGCAGTTGCCGCTGTGACGGGCCTGCGCCTGAAAAGTGAGAATTCTTTGCCATGGGCGGTGATGTAAGGCCCTTGTCTCACACGCGCAATGGGTCATAGATCAGCGGGATTTTCTTGTCGGGAGTGCGAAGATGGTTGGAGTTGTGATCACCGGGGCATCTGGTCGTATGGGCCGCATGTTGATTGATACGGTTCGCGCCAGCAGCAAAGCAAAGCTTGTAGGGGTAACAGAGCGCTACGGTCATGACTGGGTCGGTCAGGATCTGGGCGAAGCCTTGGGTGGTACCACATGGGATGTGCCAGTTGTTTCTGATCCGATCGATGTTGTGAAAGACGCGCAGGCGATCATCGACTTCACCACACCCGCCGCGACGATGGCGCTGTCGGAACTGGCCGCGCAAGCCCGTGCCGTTCATGTGATTGGGACGACTGGGCTGGACGATAACCATTTGGAAAAGATCGCCACTGCGGCACGACACGCGCCGATTATTCGCGCGGGCAACATGAGCCTTGGGGTCAACTTGCTTGTTCAACTGACCAGGAAAGTCGCAGAAGCGTTAGACGAGGATTTCGACATCGAGATCGTCGAAGCCCACCATCGTCACAAGGTGGACGCTCCATCGGGCACTGCGTTGATGCTGGGTGAAGCCGCAGCCGACGGGCGCGGCGTTTCACTGTCGGACGTCTCAGATCGCGGCAGGGACGGGATAACGGGCGCGCGCAGAACCGGTGATATTGGTTTCACGGCCATCCGTGGCGGCGATGTCGTCGGCGAGCATGATGTGATCTTTGCGGCAGACGGTGAGCGGGTGGTCCTGCGCCATCTGGCAACGGATCGCGGCATCTTCGCCCGGGGGGCACTGAAGGCAGCGCTTTGGGGGCAGACCCAAGGTCCTGGAGAGTATGATATGATGGATGTGCTGGGGCTCTGAGTGCCGTGATTTCTTAATTATTGAACCATATCCTGTCTCACAGCGTATTGTAATCAGTGAGTGTAAGGAGATCGTGCAATGTCTTCGAACCGTCTTTTGAAAATCTTTGCGATTTGCGTTTCCGTCATAGTGGCACCGCTTGGTGCCTATGCGTTTGAGAAAGTGGAAAGCAAATCTGAATTTGTGGATGCCGTGGCCGGCAAAGATCTGACCATCTTCGCGATTAACGTGTCCGTAATGCCGGACGGCCAAATCAAGGGCCGTGCGTATGGCAGACCCGTGTCCGGCCAATGGCAATGGCGTGATGGCTACTTCTGCCGCAGCTTGTACTGGGGTAGCCGCGATCTTGGCCCGAATTGCCAAGAAGTTAAACTACGCGGTAACAAGGTCCGCTTCACGTCTGATCGTGGAAACGGCCGCTACGCAGATTTGACCGTGCGCTAAGGCGCAAGGTCAAAAATCGACAGCAATTCCCTTCTTTTCCCAATCGCCGTAGCGAATGGGTTCGGGGCCATCGCGCCCTCCCAACTCCGTCGGCAGCTCAAGCTTCTTTGCTGCTTTTCGCCGTTCTTCGGCCTCCTTCAGCGCGCGTTGCGCCGCAGGTGGCAGATCTTGGGTCGTGTCTTGTTCATCCATACGCTCTGATATACGCCCGCGGGAAAAGGAGACAAGGGATGACTGACAGCGCGCGGACGGGAAAGCCCGGTTTAGCTGCACGGCGCGCTGCCCTCCAGATTTTGCGCGGGGTGCTCGAAGACCGTACCCAAATGTCGGATCTTGTTGCCTCTTCCGGTTTCCTCTCTGGCCTTGCCCCCGAGGATCGCGCCCGCGCACAGCGCCTGGCGACGACGACTCTGCGACATCTCGGACAGGCGGATACACTGATTGACCGCTATGTGGATAAAAGTCCGCCCGTTCCCGCACGCAATATTCTCAGGCTGGCAGCGGTAGAGCTTTGTGTCCTAGGCGAGGCGGCCCATGGTGTCGTGGACAGCGCAGTCACGCTCATGCGCAAAAACCGCAAAGGCGGCCAGATGACTGGGCTGGCAAACGCGGTTTTGCGCAAGATTGCAGATGAGGGTGCAGAACTTTGGGCTGAGCTACCCCCGCAAACTCTCCCAAAGTGGTTGCGGCGGCGGATCGTCCACATCTACGATGAGCAGATCGTTAGAGATATCGAAGCCGCACATCTGCGCGGGGCTCCGCTGGATTTGACGCTAAAGAATGACTTGGATCCGGTCGAATGGGCCGCAAGCCTACAAGCTGAGATTTTACCGACTGGCACCTTGCGCATCGATCGCTCGGCGCAGGTCACCGATCTACCGGGTTATCACGATGGCAGTTGGTGGGTGCAAGACGCAGCCGCCGCGCTGCCGGTTCGCATGTTGGGGAATGTGTCAGGTCTGACAGCGCTCGACCTGTGTGCCGCGCCAGGTGGGAAGACATTACAACTGATCTCGGGCGGTGCCGAGGTGACTGCGTTGGACCATTCACAATCTCGGATGAAACGCCTGCGCGAGAACATGCGCCGCACCAATCTGGACGCCAAAGTTGTCGTCGCGGATGCGCTTGAATGGCAAGCTGAAGAACAGTTCGATCTGGTCGTTTTGGATGCACCATGCTCGGCCACGGGCACCATCAGGCGCCATCCCGACCTTCCATTCGTGAAGACCGGGAAAGAGCTTCATGACGTCTTCGCGTTGCAATCAGATCTGATTGACAGGGCTGTTGATTTGCTCAAACCGGGGGGCCGTCTGCTCTACTGTACATGTTCGCTTTTGACCGAAGAAGGCGAGCGACAAGCCAAGCTCGCAATAGAACGGCATGGCCTTCTACAACTCCCAGTTGAAATTGACGCGCTAGGCGTTCCGGAAACTTGGGTAAGAGACGGCGGAGGTCTGCGGACGCGCCCGGATTTGTGGCAAATCTGTGGCGGAATAGACGGATTTTTCATGATTGTGTTGAAAAAACCAGTTTCATGCTGACAGGCTGATTTGCCTGTGGATAAAATGGTTAACAACAACAATAGACGAAAAGTCGGGGCAAACCAATGGGTATCGAGTCGAAGTTCACGTCGTTTGTGGGCGCTGAGAGTGTCAGTGCGCTTATGGACAGACTTCATGCGCGACTGAGCGCGCGGGAAGCACCAGCCACAGCCTTCGTATCACAACCTCAGATTCAAACTTTTGGCTCCCATGCACGCGGGATGCAACTGAAGGTAGGAAACTACCTGTTTGGCGGTCAGCTTATCGAAGCGCCGGGTCAAAGTATCTGGGATCTGACCTCGACCGACAGCTCCGTCGATCTTGAGTTGCATGGATTTGGCTGGCTCGATGATCTGGCAACCGTAGGCGACGAGGACGCATGCCGGATTGCGCAAAACTGGACAGCCGAATGGATCGCGCGGTTCGACACTGGTAGTGGCGCAGGGTGGCGCCCCGATCTGACCGGTCGCAGGATGATCCGCTGGATCAACCACGCAACCCTGCTTTTGCGTGGCCAGAACTCTGCTGCGAGTGAAGATTTCTTCAGGTCGCTGACGCACCAAGCCGGGTTTCTCGCCCGTCGTTGGTCCGGTGCTGGACAGGGATTGCCGAAATTCGAAGCGGTCACCGGCCTGCTCCATGCCGGTCTCAGTCTTGAAGGCATGAGTGACCTGATCAAGGTCGCGACGGATGCTTTGGATCGCGAATGCCGAGATCAGATTGACAGTGAAGGCGCGTTGCCCACCCGTAATCCTGAAGAATTGCTGGAAGTTCTGACACTTCTGATTTGGGCCGAGATTGCCTTGCGGGAAGCCAAGCATCAGCCGTCCGCCGCGCATCTTGACGCAATCTCTCGGATTGGGCCTTGCTTGAAACGCCTGCGTCACGCGGATGGGGCGCTCGCGCGGTTTCACGGCGGCGGACGCGGCATCGAAGATCGGCTGACCTACGGCCTCGCGTATTGCGGCGATCTGCCTGCACCGGAAAAAGACACGGCAATGGGGTTCGCTTGTCTTGCTGCTGGGAAAAGCACGGTAATCTTGGATGCGGGTCAGGCGCCGGCCACGGCGGCATCTCAAAACGCTCATGCCAGTGCCTTAGCCTTCGAGATGACGTCCGGTCGCTGCCCGATCATCGTCAATTGCGGCAGTGGTGCCAGCTTTGGACAGGACTGGCGCAGGGCCGGTCGGGCAACTCCGTCACACAGTACGCTCAGCGTCAACGGTGTGTCATCGGCGTTGATCAGTCAGCATGGCTCCGGCGAATACCTCAACAAAGGTCCCAAAACTGTAACGCTGTCGAAAAGCGATGACGGTGCGGGTCTTCATCTAGCGGCCTCCCATGACGGCTATGCGTCTCAGTTCGGTCTGGTACACCACCGCGGCATCGGGATGAGCCACAATGGAAGTATGTTGTGTGGCGTTGATCGGTTCGAGGCTTTTTCGGACAGCCAGAAACGACGCTTCGAAGACCACATGAATGAAACGCTTTTTGAAGGCGTGGCCTACGCGATCCGCTTCCATACCCACCCCGATGTATCCGTCGAGTTGGACTGCGGTGGGGCAATGGTGTCGTTGGTGACGCCATGCGGCGAGACATGGGTGTTCCGCTTCGATGGACCCGCTGCATTGTCGGTCGAGCAGAGCGTTTACCTCGAAAAAGGCAGATTGAGGCCCCGCGCGACCAAACAGATCGTTTTATCTGGCCGCGTCATGGAGTATGCGAGCGACGTCAGCTGGAATCTGACGCACGCGCAGTCTTCCAACGCAAAGACATGTGGGGCGGTCAACACTCCGGAGCTGGCACAGGACTGACGACTTCCGAGCCTGCGAAAGGGTAAAAATGACCGACCTCGTCCGCGTGCGCCGCGCGCTGCTTTCCGTTTCCGACAAAGCGGGGCTGATAGACCTTGCCCAAGCCCTCAGCAATCAGGGGGTCGAGCTTCTGTCGACCGGCGGAACAGCGCAGGCGATCCGCGATGCAGGCCTCAAGGTTCGGGACGTCTCCGAGGTGACCGGGTTTCCTGAGATGATGGACGGGCGGGTCAAGACGTTGCATCCCATTGTGCACGGTGGGCTTTTGGCTCTGCGCGACAACAGCGACCACACGGATGCGATGGACGCCCACGGCATCGGGGCGATCGATTTGCTGGTCGTGAACCTCTACCCGTTCGAAGAAACCGTCGCGAAAGGCGCGGACTATCAGATGGCGATTGAAAACATCGATATAGGTGGCCCGGCAATGCTGCGGTCTGCCGCAAAAAACCATCAGTTTGTGAATGTCGTCACGGATGTGGAGGATTACGAGGCTTTGCTGTCCGAGATGGCGGCAAACGAAGGCGCGACGCGTTATGCGTTTCGGCAACGCCTTGCCTTGACTGCTTATGGACGCACCGCTGCCTATGACACCGCAGTGTCAACTTGGCTCGCGACCAAAAGTGGGACAACAGCGCGGCGGCAGAGCTTTACGGGAACACTATCCCAGACCCTGCGGTATGGGGAAAACCCCCATCAAGGCGCTGCGTTTTACGTTGATGGCACGCGCGATCCCAGTGTCGCGACTGCCACCCAGCTGCAGGGCAAAGAATTGTCCTACAACAATATCAATGACACAGATGCGGCCTTTCAGATGGTGGCTGAATTTGATCCCGCAGTTGGGCCCGCCTGCGCAATCATCAAGCACGCAAATCCCTGTGGTGTTGCGCGGGGCGAAACACTGCGCGAGGCATACGCGAACGCATTCCGCTGTGATCAGACCTCTGCATTCGGTGGCATCGTCGCCCTGAACCAACCGCTTGACGGCGAGACGGCAGACGAAATCGCGCAGATCTTTACCGAAGTCGTGATTGCCCCCGGCGCAGATCAAGCGGCCCGAGAGGTGTTTGCGGCGAAGAAAAACCTGAGGCTGCTGATCACCGACGGTTTGCCTGATCAGAACGCGGGTCTCACCTTTAAGCAGGTTGCGGGCGGAATACTGGTGCAAGACAAAGATGTTGGTCGTATCGAGAAGGGCGACCTGAAGACCGTCACCAAGCGCGCGCCAAACGAGCAGGAGATGGAGGATTTGCTGTTCGCATGGACAGTCGCCAAGCATGTCAAATCCAACGCAATCGTCTACGCGAAGAACGGGGCGACTGTTGGGATCGGTGCGGGTCAGATGAGCCGTGTGGACTCTACCCGTATCGCCGCCCGAAAAGCACTGGATATGGCGGACGTTCTGAAACTTGATAGGTCACCAACGCAGGGCGCGGCCGTAGCCTCCGACGCGTTTTTCCCTTTTGCGGATGGCCTGATCACGGCGGCTGAGGCTGGCGCAACAGCGCTGATCCAACCGGGTGGCTCCATGCGCGATGAAGAGGTAATCGCGGCGGCGGATGAGCTTGGTCTTGCGATGGTCTTCACCGGCATGCGTCATTTCCGGCACTGATCCCATGCGTATCCTGACCCTGTCGGCCTTCTTTGCTTTTGCGATTGATCAGCTTTCTAAGTTGCTGGTCGTGCATGTGATGGATTTAAAGACGGTCTTGCGGATAGATGTTCTGCCGCCGCTGTTGAATTTCCGTATGGGTTGGAACACCGGGATCAACTTCGGCCTTCTTTCGTCGAGCCCCGATATCATGCGGTATGTTCTCATTGGGTTGGCGGTTGTGATCTCGGCGTGGTTGGTCTGGTGGTCCCGCAGGACTCTCAGTCGCCGCATCACGTTGACGGGCGCGGGTCTGATCATCGGCGGTGCGCTCGCAAATGCTTTGGACCGCGTGATCTATGGCGCGGTGGCAGATTTTCTGAACATGTCCTGTTGCGGGATTACCAATCCCTATACATTCAACTTGGCCGACGTTGCGATTTTCGCCGGTGCGTTTGTGCTGGTCGCGTTTGACGACACAAAGATTGCATGAGAAAATACGCGAGTGTGCAAGGTAAGGATTGAAGTGATGCGGACGAAAATGATCATGGTTCTGGGTGTCTGCGCCTTGACGATGTCTGCCTGCTCAGGTGAGCGTGATCCGCGTCTTCTGAACGTTCGCTCTGATGGGCAAGGCCCCGATGAGTTCGCGGTTCTGCCAAACAAGCCGCTTACCTTGCCGGACACATACAACGCACTCCCCGAGCCCACGCCCGGGGCGGCAAACCGCGCTGACATAGATCCTATAGCTGACGCGACCCGCGCGTTGGGTGGCAACCCGAATGGGGGTATCAGTGACGGTGGTTTGGTTGCCTATGCCAGCCGGTACGGAACAGATCCAAACATCCGCACGACGCTCGCATCCGAAGATCTGGAATTTCGTCGTCGCAACGATGGCCGACTTCTGGAGCGGCTCTTTAACGTGAATGTGTACTACGAGGCGTATAGCGATCAGTCGCTGGATCAACACGCAGAATTGGACCGTTTGCGCAGGCGCGGTGTGCGAACAGTTTCGGCCCCACCAGAGGGTGCCGCTGAATAACACAAGTCTCACGTGATTGTGGTGTGACGTTGAAATGAGAATTGCTCAAACCATTTCTCAACACAGAGTATTCGCGAAAGGACAATTATGCGCCGTCTCCTGACCGCTCTGGTCTTTACATGCCTCGGGACAGCAAACCTGCAGGCCGCCGAAAACATCACGACCTTCACGTTGGAAAACGGCCTGGAGGCTATTGTGATTGAGGATCACCGGGCCCCCGTCGTCGTTCATATGCTGTGGTACAAGGCCGGGTCGTCTGATGAAAAACCCGGCGTGTCCGGCGTGGCGCATTTCCTTGAACATCTGTTGTTCAAAGCCACCGACACGCTGGCATCCGGAGAATTCTCGGAAATTGTCGAGGCAAACGGCGGATCGGACAACGCATTCACTTCATGGGACTATACCGGATATTTTCAGCGGGTTGCTGCGGATCGCCTTGATCTGATGATGAAGATGGAAGCGGACCGGATGAGAAATATCCGCCTGACGGAAGAAGATATCGTAACGGAGCGGGACGTCATCCTCGAAGAACGGGCCCAACGAACAGACAGCGACGCCGGGGCTCTGTTCGCCGAACAAAGGCGCGCCGCGCAGTTTCTCAATCATCCCTATGGAATCCCAATCGTCGGCTGGCGCCATGAGATGGAGCGTTTGACAATGGAGGACGCACTCGACTTCTACCGTACGTTCTACGCGCCAAATGCTGCTATTCTTATCGTCGCGGGCGACGTTGACCCTGCCGAAGTCGAGGAGCTTGCAAAGAAGTACTACGGTCCACTTGAGCCAACCGTCGGGTTGCCCGAACGCGAGCGCCCGGCAGAGCCGCCCCATCTGGCAGAACGCAGAATACTCTATGAGGATCCACGTGTCGGGCAGCCTTACGTCATCCGGACATATCTCGCGCCGGAGCGAGACCCCGGCGCACAGGAGGAAGCCGCTGCCCTCACGTTGCTGGCAGAGATATTGGGCGGAAGTCCCACAACCTCGGTTTTGTCCCGTGCGCTCCAAATCGATACACAGAAAGCCGTTTACGCCACCGCGTTTTATCAAGGTATTTCTTACGATGACACGACCTTTGGTATCTTGATGGTGCCGAACCCAAGTCTGACGCTGCAAGAGGCTGAGGACGAGTTGGACGCTGCGGTGGCGCAATTCATGCAAGACGGAGTAGACGCGGAACAGCTTGCCCGGGTGAAGTCTCAATTGCGGGCGTCTGAAATCTATGATGATGACAATGTAAGTGGGGTTGCCCGGCGTTATGGTGCTGCGCTGACCTCTGGCCTCACGGTCGAAGATGTTCAAGCTTGGCCAGATATTCTGAACGCAGTTACCGCTGAGGACATCATGGCAGCTGCCGAACGGGTGTTTGATCGCGATAAGGCCGTAACAGGCTGGTTCCGAAAACCATTGGCTGAGGAGGTCACACAATGATCCGTCTGTTTCTGGCCGCTTGTCTGGCCGTCGTGTTCAGCCAGCCTGCGCGGGCCGTCGACATTCAGGAAGTCGTCTCGCCGGGCGGGATAAAGGCTTGGCTTGTGGAAGAGCCATCAATCCCATTCATGGCCCTGGAAATATATTTCGCCGGTGGCGCGTCCCTTGACCGCGAGGGGAAGCGAGGCGCGATCAATTTGATGACGGGCATGATTGAAGAAGGCGCCGGAGACATGGACGCGGCCGCTTTCGCGGCCGCCCGGGAAGAGTTGGCGGCAAGCTATGGCTTCGATGTCTATGATGATAGCCTAACAGTTTCAGCCCGCTTCCTGACGGAAAATCGCGACGAGTCTATCGCATTGCTGAAACTTGCTTTGACAGAGCCTCGATTTAGCGAGACGGCGTTGGAGCGCGTGCGTGGTCAAGTGCTGTCTGGCATTTCGTCCAGCCTGAAAGACACCAACGATATCGCAAGCGCCAAGTTCGATGCGTTGGCGTTTGGCGGGCATCCCTATGGCTCGAAGACGACAGGAACGATCGAAAGTGTCACCGCGCTCACCCGTGATGACATCGTGACCGCGTTCCAAGACACGGTCGCTCGGGACCGCTTATATATCGGCGCTGTCGGCGACATCACAGCCGATGAACTGGGCATACTGCTTGACGAGCTTTTGGGTGATTTACCGGCGACTGGCGCATCGATGCCCGGCGAAGCAGAATATCTGCTGGATGGCGGTAAGACAGTTGTTTCTTTTGACACTCCTCAATCCGTCGCGCTGTTTGGTCATCAGGGGCTTGCGCGCGATGATCCTGATTTCTTCGCGGCTTACGTGATGAATCAAATTCTTGGGGCAGGTGGTTTCGGGTCCCGTCTTATGGACGAGGTGCGCGAGAAACGCGGCCTGACCTACGGCGTCTACACCTATCTCGTCCCGAAGGACCACGCGGCGCTGTATATGGGTCGTGTAGCCTCCTCAAATGATCGGGTCGCCCAGGCTATCGAAGTGATAAAAGACGAGTGGGCAAAGATGGCCACTGAAGGTGTCACCCAAGAAGAACTTGATGCGGCGAAGACCTATCTGACCGGGGCCTATCCGCTTCGGTTTGACGGGAATGCGCCAATCGCGCGTATCCTTGCAGGCATGCAAATGGACGAGCTACCAATCACGTATATCGACACGCGGAACGATAAGGTCGATGCCGTAACACTTGACGATATCAAGCGTGTTGCAGCGCGGATCATGCAGCCGGGTGAACTGCATTTCGTTGTCGTTGGGCAGCCGGAGGGGTTATCTGCTTCCAACTAAAGCAGACTTGCCAGTGGTAGAATCGCGGGCGGGCGTGCTATCCCTTGCGGTATGAACGCGCCCAACCGCAATATAAGCTCTGAACTACCTGTCATCCGTCAACTGGATGAGATTGCGATCAATCGCATCGCAGCGGGCGAAGTTATAGAGCGCCCTGCATCTGCTGTGAAAGAACTGGTAGAGAATGCGCTTGATGCTGGCGCTACACGGATTGATTTGACCATAAAGGACGGGGGACGCTCCTTGATCCGTGTCAGCGACGACGGTCACGGAATGCCTGCTGAAGCGTTGCCAATCGCGTTGAGCCGCCATGCGACATCGAAGATCGACGGCTCTGACCTTTTGAATATTCAGACATTTGGTTTCCGGGGGGAAGCGCTTCCATCCATGGCAGCTGTGGGGCGGATGACCATTACCTCGCGCGCGATCGGGGCGGATGCGGCGTCGACCATTTCCGTGGCGGCGGGGGGTGTTGGACCAGTAAAACCGGGGGCCCTGAGCAAGGGAACTTTGGTGGAGTTGCGGGATCTTTTCCATGCGACGCCAGCGCGGCTCAAGTTTCTGCGGTCGGACCGCGCTGAAACCCAAGCGATCTCAGATGTGATCAAGCGCCTCGCCATGGCTGAACCCTATGTTGGCTTCACGATACGTGATTGCTCCAAGGATGATGGCGGTCGGGTTACCTTCCGGGCCGACGCGCAAACGGGCGATCTTTTCGATGCCTTGGGGGACCGGCTACGGCAGATCATGGGGGCGGAATTTCGGGAAAATGCACTGCTGATTGATGCTGAGCGCGAGGGCCTTTGCCTAACCGGTTATGCTGCTTTGCCGACGTATTCGCGCGGGGCCGCCGTTGCTCAATATCTTTTTGTAAATGGACGCCCTGTCCGGGACAAACTCTTGGTCGGTGCACTGCGGGGCGCTTACTCGGATTTCCTCAGCCGCGACAGGCATCCTGCATGCGCGTTGTTTCTGGAGTGTCCGACGGACCGAGTTGATGTGAACGTGCATCCTGCGAAGGCTGAAGTGCGGTTCCGTGATCCGGGTTTGGCGCGAGGTTTGATCGTCTCCGCTTTGAAACATGCGCTCGCCGATGCCGGTCACCGGGCGTCGACGACAGTGTCTGCCGCGACCCTCGGTGCGTTTCAGCCCGAACCTGCGACACCTCGTAGTTATCAGATGGATCTGAAATCGCGTCCGGCTCCTCTATCTACCGAGTTTATGTCACCCGGCTTCGGAGAAGCGGCACCGACCTTCGTGCCGCCAGAGGCCGTCGAGCCACAAGCAGATGAGCCGGACCATCCCCTTGGCGTTGCGCGCGGACAGGTTCACGAGAATTATATCATTGCCCAAACGTCAAACGGTATGGTCATCGTTGATCAACACGCGGCTCATGAGCGCCTTGTCTATGAAAAACTTAAACGTCAGATGGCGGAAAACGGCGTGGCGGCGCAGGCGTTGCTGATCCCGGAGATTGTCGGAATGTCTGAAGCTGACGCAGCACGCTTGCTTGAGCAGGCGGACGGTCTGGCTCAAATTGGGCTCACCATCGAAGCGTTCGGTGCCGGCGCCGTCGCCGTCCGTGAAACCCCAGCAATTCTTGGCACGGTCAATGCCGAAGCATTGGTGCGCGATGTTCTGGACGAGCTTGATGATCTTGGGCAGACGCAGTCGGTCCATGATCGCATAGAAGCCGTGCTCAGCCGGATTGCCTGTCACGGCTCCATCCGTTCCGGTCGGTGGATGCGTGGAGAAGAGATGAACGCCCTTCTTCGTGAGATGGAAGCGACACCCCACTCAGGGCAATGCAACCACGGTCGCCCGACATATGTGGAGTTGAAGCTTTCCGACATTGAGCGACTTTTCGGACGCACATGATCCAGATTGGTGCTCTGTCCCTGGATTTGGACGACCCGCTTGTTCTGATCGGCATAGCTGGAATCTGTCTGGTTTTGCTGATCCTGGTTCTTTTGATTATCACCGTCAGGTCTGCCGGACGCGCGGCTCGAATGGCTGAGCCTTTGGCCCAACAGGTCGGTGTCCTCAACGCGGCCATGCAAGGCCTTGGCGCGAAACAAGAGCGTTTGACCGGTGGTCTGGAAGCCGTGTCGCAATTCCAGACGCAATCAACTCAGGCGATGGATACACGTCTCGCACAGATGCAGCAGAACATGAACGAAACGCTGCAAGCCTCGGCTTTGCGGTCGGCGCGGTCCCTGTCGGATCTGCAGGAAAAGATGAATGACACGCTTCATGGCTCATCCGAGAAAACGACGAAGTCTTTGACCCAGTTACAGGAACGTCTGGCAACAATCGACAAGGCGCAAACCAACATCGAGAAGCTATCAGGGGATGTTCTCAGCTTGCAGGACATCTTGTCGAACAAGCAGACAAGAGGCGCGTTCGGCGAAATCCAACTGAATGATATCGTCTCAAAAGCCTTGCCCGCTGACAGCTACACCCTTCAGGCGACCCTTTCGAATGGGCGTCGGGCGGATTGTCTGATCGACCTGCCGAACCCGCCTGGTCCGATCGTGATTGATGCGAAGTTCCCGCTGGAAGCGTACGAAGCGCTGGTGAACGCAGAGACAAAGGAGGCCGCGACCCGCGCCTTGTCTGGTCTGAAGCAGGCCGTTCGGGCGCATATCGCCGCGATCTCGGAACGCTATTTGATCGAAGGGGAAACCGCGGACGGTGCCTTGATGTTCCTTCCGTCCGAGGCCGTCTATGCAGAACTTCATGCGCGACTTCCGGACGTTGTGCGGGAAGGGTTCGCCGCGCGCGTTTGGATCGTATCACCGACGACCTGCATGGCGACGCTGAACACGATGCGAGCGATCCTGAAAGATGCCCGAATGCGGGAGCAAGCAGGCGCTATCAGGAAAGAGCTTGGATTGCTTTATAAGGATGTGGACCGCCTTGGCACGCGGGTTGAGAACCTCGACCGGCATTTTGGACAGGCCTCAAAGGATATAGCAGAGATCAAGATTTCCGCAGAGAAAGCAGGTACGAGGGCCCGCAGGCTCGACAGTTTCGAGTTTGAAGAGGTAGAGGATCGCGATCAGAGCGATGCAGTAGTTGCGCTAGAGCCCAAAAAGAAAGGGCCAGCGCAAGGCTGACCCTCTCTAGATTGTCTTGCTTGTCACTTAAATCCGCAGGAAGGGCTGCGCGATACGCGGTACAATACCGTTGAATCTGAGCGGCGCGTCCGTTGCGGCAAGGCAGATGCAATCCATGCCTTCCTCTGCAACAGGCGTGTGCTCCATATCTTCGTTCGCAACCTCGATATCGCCCCTTGCAAAGCGATCGGTCTCGTCGCGAAAGGCACCCTGCAGGACCAGCGTCAATTCCAAGCCCCGATGTCCGTGATCCGGCACGGCACAGCCTGCTGGGATATGCAAAAGTCGCACAGTGGCTTCTCCGCTTGTCTTCAGAATCGACTGACGCACTCCCATCCCAACGGACCGCCATTTTACCGATGCAAGGTCACCTCCGACATAATTGGTCAAAGCCTGCGGGAAAACACGGCTTTCGCGTTTCTGCGCCAATGGCTTGACCAATATGGGATCTTTGGGTCCGCCTGCGATTAACTTAAGCGTTGAGGCCAGATCCACTTCAGTTGCGTTGTCGACCGAAGCTTCAAGCATAGCGCCACCCACAGTCTCAAACGCGCCTAAACGTGCGCGGCATTCGTCACACATGGAGATATGGGTTGCCAGCACGAGGCTGAAAGCCTCGGGTAGTGTGCCCGCCGCGTAACTCAGCAGCAGTTGGTCTGTCAGATGATGATTAATGTTATCCATTGCCTGTCACTTCATTGCATGGCGCAGTCGTTCGAGCGCCAACCTAATCCTTGATTTGATCGTCCCAAGGGGAAGACCTGTTTCTTCCGCTATTTCGCTGTGCGACAAATCGCCGAAGAATGCCTTCTGGACCAAATCCCTCTGTTTTTCCGGCAACTCCGCAAGGGCAGCAGCCAACCGGACGCTTTCTTGTTGGATCTCCACAACCTCTGCCGCATCTGGCTCGGCTTCGGGACCCCATGTCAATTCATCCGGCTCTGGCCGGCGTTGCTTTCGCAACATGTCGATCCGCTTATTCCGCGCGATCGTGAAAACCCATGTCGCAACGCTCGCCCGCGTCGGATCAAAAAGGTGCGCTTTGTGCCACAACGTGGCCATCACCTCTTGCGCACATTCCTCTGCCATTCCCGCATCTGCACCGGACTTCATCAAAAATGACTTAACCCTCGGTGCAAAATGCCCGAACAGCTCTGCGAAGGCCTTTTGGTCCTGATTGTCGCGGATGTATCCGACCATCATGACCCATCGCGTCTCTTCAGTCACTCGTCTCGCTGCCTTCTTGCACGTCTCATTTTTCCCCTTATGCGGCGTTTCCGCAAAATAGGGAACGCGACCAAACGGTCGTGTAGTGATTTCCGTAGCTGTTTCAGCGACCAACATGTCAGAGTTACGGCGCAACGCTTCCCTTGGATCACTTACATTCCTTTAATCCGACGCAGACACCCGAACGTATAGAACGAAAACAAACAAAAACGTGCTGGAGACCTGAATGCCATCTGAACCTCTTTCGACCGCGCCCAAGCGCATCGCTGTAATCGGCGGTGGAATATCTGGGATGGCGGCCGGATATCTTTTGTCGAAAACCCATCACGTGACCTTATTCGAGGGTCGCAAGCGGCTTGGCGGCCATGCCCGTACTCGTATTGCGGGCCGAAACGGCGATCAGCCGGTCGATACCGGTTTCATCGTGTATAATGAGGCCAACTATCCCCATCTTACCAAGCTTTTCAAAGATCTCGACGTGCCTATCACTGAAAGCAATATGAGCTTTGGGGCGTCCTTAAATGGCGGGAAGCTGGAATACGGTTTGGCCAGCATGGACTCGATATTTGCCCAGAGGCGCAACCTAGCAAACCCGAAATTCGTTAAAATGCTACGCGACATTATGCGCTTCAACGCCCGGGCACCGAAGGTCAGCGCGGGAAGTGATCAAAGCATTTCGGACTTCCTCAAGACTTTGGGCACAGGCAAATGGTTTCGTGACAACTACCTTCTGCCCATGACGGGCGCGATCTGGTCCACACCGATCCACCGAATGATGGACTTTCCGGCTGAAGCTATGGTGCGGTTCATGATGAACCACGGCCTGATGAGCTACGCCGGGCAGCATCAGTGGTATACGGTTCAGGGCGGATCTATTGAGTATGTGCGCCGCCTTGAAGCGACACTTAAAGATCAGGGCGTCACCATTCGGATCGGGGCACCGATCAAGTCGGTCACCCGCGCGAATGACTCTGTGGAAATTCTTCCACGTGACGGCACCGTCGAGTATTTCGACGAGGTGGTTTTCGCCACGCATTCGGATGACAGTCTCGCGATGCTGGGCGATGCCTCGCAGGCCGAAACTGCTGCATTGTCCGCAGTGCGATATCAGCCCAATGAGGCCATTCTTCACGCGGATGAGCGGATGATGCCAAAGCGCCGGAAGGTCTGGTCAAGCTGGGTCTACTGTGAAGAAGCGGACAAAACCGACGAGAAGATTGATCTGACCTATTGGATGAACTCTCTTCAACCTATTCCCCACGACGATCCGATGTTTGTGACACTGAACTCGACCCGCGGGATCAGGGAAGAGCTTATTTACGACCAGACGACCTTCCGCCACCCTGTTTTCGACATGGCGGCCTTGCGGTCGCAAGAGACGATCCGCGCTATGAACGGAACGAACCGGACTTGGTTCTGCGGCGCTTGGATGAAAAACGGCTTTCACGAGGACGGTTTCGGCAGTGCTGTGGATGTTGTGGACGCCATCAACCGAACCGGGATGGAAAAGGCGGCCGCGTGAGATCGATCTATCATATCGAAGGCCGCACCTATCACGGGCGTAAGGGCGAGATCGAAAATGCGTTCACCTATGGCGTGGACTACGTTTTGTTAGATCCGGATGCGGACGTGAAAGGTCCGGTGCTGTTTTCTAGAAATGGGCGCAATCTGACATCGTTGCACGACAGCGACCACGGCGGCACACCGCGGTCGGGTCGTGGCACTTCGTGGGTGCGGGATGTTCTTTCTGCGCACGGTTTGGATGAGATGGTTGTAAAGATCGATTTGCTCGCCCAACCGCGAATGTTGGGGCATGTCTTCAATCCGGTAAGTTTTTGGTTGTGTTATGATGTTGAAACCAACCTACGCGCCGTCATCCCGGAGGTGACAAACACCTTTGGTGACCGACACTCATATCTTTGCGCGCATGATGATCTGCGGGTGATCACGGCGGAAGAGACATTGACCGCTCGAAAGATTTTCCACGTGTCGCCGTTTCAGGCCGTCGAGGGGGACTACACGTTTCGATTTGATATTTCTGAAAGCCGTATTGGTATCTGGATCGATTACAAGTCTGGGCCGGATGGTGTTCTTGCCACTCTGACTGGAAAACGAAAGCCGTTGACCAATCGATCAATTTTGCGGGCGTGTCTGCGACGTCCATTAGGCTCGCGCCGGGTGCTCGGTCTGATCCACTGGCAGGCTTTAAAGCTTTGGTGGAAGGGCGCGAAGTACAATGCGCGTCCGACACCGCCGGCCGAGGACATCTCCAGATGACTGCCGTGGCGCTCGAACGGGTCTCGGACAGACTGCCAGCGTATTCGCTGTTTGCAGCTGTCCTGTCGGGCGCCGGACTTCCAATCTATATCTACGCACCGAAATTCTATGCGGACAACTACGGTGTCAGCCTCGCCACGTTGGCAGCGGTTCTTTTCGGGCTCCGTCTTTTCGACGTGGTTCAGGACCCGGTGTTGGGCTGGATCAGTGAACGTCTGGGCGCCGCGCGCCGTTGGGCCGTTTCTTTTGTGGGTATCGTTCTGGGTCTGTCGATGGTTGGGCTGTTTGCCGTTGCGCCACCCATTTCGCCTGTTATCTGGTTTGGCCTGACGATCACCGGACTGTTTACGGCCTTCAGCTTTCTGACCATCAATTTCTACGCCCAAGGGATCGCCAAGGCTGGCAGCATAGACGGCAGTCACACTCGGCTCGCCGCATGGCGGGAAACAGGGGCACTGCTGGGTGTTTGTCTTGCTGCTGTTGCGCCAACACTTCTGGAAAGCACATCGGACGCGCCGTTCGCTGTATTCGCCCTGGGGTTTGCCGGTGTTGCGATTATTGCCGTGGCTGCGATGGCGCCCGAGTGGTCAGGCAAGGTTGAAAACGAACCGACTGCGATCCGGACCATCCTCAAGGACAAACTGGCCCGCAGACTTCTTATTCTTGCGTTGGTCAACGCGACGCCGCTTGCTGTTTCATCAACGCTGTTCCTGTTCTTTGTCGAAAGCAGACTGGACGCGCCGGGTTGGGAAGGTCCGCTTCTTGTGCTGTTCTTCCTCGCCGCCGCCGTGTCCAGCCCGCTCTGGGCTGCGCTGTCAAATCGGATCGGGTCCAAGCGAACTCTGCTTGCTGCCATGGTCCTGGCTATTCTGTCATTTGCTTTTGTTCTGCCGCTGGGGGCCGGCGACGTCTGGGTCTTCGCGATCATCTGCATAACATCAGGTGCGACGATTGGTGCCGATTTGACTTTGCTGCCTGCCCTGTTCGCGCGGCGGATGGCGGCTATCTCACCAAACGGTGGCCAAGGCTTCGGTCTGTGGTCGCTGGTGTCGAAATTCACCTTGGCATTCGCAGCCGTAATCTTGCTGCCCACACTCGACTACGCGGGGTTCCAGTCCGGAGCAGCTGACAATCCCGAAAACGCGTTGATGACACTTACGATCCTGTACGCGCTTGTTCCGTGCGCATTGAAACTGGTTGCGATCGCGCTTTTGGTCGCCACCAAACTTGAGGAGTGACGAATATGGAAATCTTCGCCTACACCTTGCTTGGCATGGGGCTGATGTCCGCCCTGTTCTTGGTCTGGACCAACAAACTGTCTTTCCCGGCACAGACACCCGAAGACTATGCGGGCCTAGGTCCCGAGTTTGATTTGCGGGAACATCTTCGGGGCCCCATCCAATGCGAAGGCTTGATCTATGGTCCCACCGGCCGTGTCACATCCCGTTTCGTTGCGGACATGGACGTATCTTGGGAAGGCAATGTCGGACGGATGGAAGAGACCTTCCATTACGACAGCGGCGAGACGCAGAACCGCCATTGGATCCTGACGCTTGGAAACGACGGTTCGATCAAAGCCGAGGCCCCTGACGTGATCGGTTCAGGGGAAGGCGTCCAGAAAGGGCCAGCGGTTCAACTCAAGTACCGCATCAAGCTGCCAGAGAACTCTGGCGGACATGTGCTCGACACCGTTGACTGGATGTATCTCGTTGAGAATGGAACCATCATGAACCGCTCACAGTTTCGCAAATACGGGATCAAGGTGGCGGAGCTTGTAGCCACCATGCGTCGGAAGGAAGCTGCGTGAGTGAATTGAGTGGTAAGCGGTATTGGCTGGTTGGCGCGTCCGAAGGTCTGGGGCGCGCGGTTGCTCACAAGCTGAGCAAGAACAGCGTCGAGGTCGTGGTCTCGGCCCGCAGCGAAGACCGCCTGAAAGAACTTTGCGAGGAGCTGCCCGGAAAGTCGTCTTATGTCACCGTGGATGTGAGTGACCCCGACGATGTGACCCGTGCGGCAAAAGAGGTCGGCGATGTCGATGGCCTTGTCTACTTAGCTGGCGTCTACTGGCCGATGGCGTCCGATGAATGGGATACCGAAAAGGTCACATTGATGTGTGACGTGAATTTTACGGGGGCCGCGCGGGTCGTGGGATCTGTGTTGCCCAAGATGATTGAGCAGGACAAAGGCCATATCGTTCTGACGGGCAGCCTCTCCGGCTTTCGCGGGCTACCGGGCACAATCGGATACGGCGCCAGTAAGGCTGGTGTGATGTATCTGGCCGAAAGCATGCGCGCGGATCTGCGGTCGACCGGGGTTGACGTGCAACTGATAAACCCTGGCTTCATCAAAACGCGGCTGACAGATAAAAACGATTTCAAGATGCCTTTTATCATGGAACCCGAAGAAGCGGCGCAGCATGTGATTGATCACATGAGAAGCGGTGCATTCAAAAAGAGCTTTCCGTTCGGGTTCGGTTTGATGTTCCGGGCCAGTCAGTTCCTTCCAGACTGGGCATATTACCGAATTTTTTCGTGAATTGATGCAGGTCAGAGCAGGTGCTTAAGCCCCATGTGAGACTTCGGGAAAATCCGGAGGACTGCTATGCTCGAGATATCGACAGACAAGGTGGCCCAAGTCATCTTGCTGGCCCATGAAATGGAACGCGCAGAAAACGAATTGCGATCATTTCTAGATACGTTGAATGAAGATGAAGCGGCCAGCCTAGTCGCGGTGATGTGGATCGGACGGGAAAGCTATGGCCCGGATGAATTGAAAGAGGCCCTTTCAATGGCGTACGCGGAAGCGACAACCCCAACCGCGGACTATCTCATCGGCACACCCCATCTGGCAGATCATCTTGAAAACGGACTGGAGGCGCTTGGGATTAACGCAACCGCAGCAGAGGATGATCTACGCTAGGCCAGATGATCCACCACGCGCTCGAACTGTGACAGACGGTCGACCGTTTCCAACCAGCGTTTGACAAGCTTCGGATCGCTTGGCGCAGCTGTGACGCCCACAGGAATTTCCCGGTTGATGACAGCCTCCACCGCCAGGGCGACGGGGACGGATACCAACCGCGCCATCGCGGTCCCGCGCGCATCGCCGTATGCGTCCATGACATAAGTTTTGTGATATACGGGGGTGCCCTCAGCTTCGGCTTTCAGACCAACGCACAGCACGACCCGATCAGGCTCACCGTCTGCATAGGCGTTGTCTGCCCAGAACTGATCCGACATTTCTCGCAACCGGGCCTCGCCCGCATCCCCTTCAAGCGTTTCGATCTCGGCGAAAACGTTTGACCACGCGTCTTTCCAACCATTCAGGCGCAGCGTACCGCGCACGAACTCTTTGATCTTCCATCCTTTGCCAAAGCCATATTCTTCCACGAATGGTAGGGAGTCCCGGTTGGGATAGACTTCAAAGGTTTCTGGCTGACGCAACGGCGCTGTGTAGGTGCTGATCGCGTCCCACGGTCGTGTAATGTTCAGTTCCGCATGGGCTTTGATGGAGCGTGACGGCGATTTGAGCGCTTTCAGAACCCCCAGAGGTGACCAACTGAATTTGTAGCGAAAGGCGTTGGGTTCTTTCGGAATACCACCGCAGTAGGAGATAAAGGAAATCCCATTGCCCACATCATAGGCCCGCGATGCCCGGTAATCCACAACCAGCCAATGAGCCATGATGTGGTCAATGCCCGGATCAAGGCCGACCTCATTGACCAGCCGAACACCGGCAAGCTCAGCCTCTTCGTCCAAGGCACGCATTTCCGGCGAGATGTAGCTGGAACTGACAAAATGCGCCTTTGCCTCAATACAGATCTTTGCAAGCGGGACATGCCAGTCGCCGGGAAGCATCGACACAACAACATCCCCGGCTGAAAGCGTCTCATTCAGCTTATCTATGTCAAATTTTTCAATCTGGTCCGTCAGATCGCCCACGGCATCCTCGGCTTTCTCTACCGTTCGGTTCCAGACGGTGATGTCGTGCCCGTTCTCGATCAGCTGTCGCAGCCCGGGAATGGCAGACAGACCTGTTCCACACCAATGGATCGTCATTTCACAGCCTTTCGATATGGTCGTTGAAGATGGAGTAGGCCCGCGCCCACACACCGTTGTTCAGCTCTGCCAAAGCGAGCAGAGAGGGGAACAACTGCTCGGCAAAATCTTCCGACGCTTCAAGGGGCAACATGGAAGGGAGGTTATCAATCGCGGTGACATCCAAAAGCGGCGTGTCATGGACCCGCAGCGCAGGCGCATCCCATGTGGTTGCCCGGTCGTATACCTTGATTGGGGAAAAATCGCTGTCCGGGTCACAGGCGATATCCCCGATAACCGTCAGATTTCTTTGCGCCGTTTTCGCGCTGGCGGGAACGAAGACGGGTGTGCCGGGCCGCGCAAGAATACAGTTGAGAAAAATGTCGTGGCCCAGAATCTCGGGAAATGGTCCACCGGACGCAGTCTCGGTCATATCCCAGGCAGTGGTTGGAACGCCCATCGCGGTGCAAAGATCAGACGCGCCGGAGCCCACACGACCCAAGGCGCCGATTACAATCGCTGTTGGCCGTTCGGTCCCGATGCCGACCATCTGTTCCTGCAAGTCGGCAAGCAAATGCGGTGACGACGGGTAATCGCCAACCGGACCTGCGATCCCACCCGTCTTCTGGGCCATCCAGCATTTTAAGGCCACCGCCGCGCCTGCATACCCTGCCCAGTAGCCGAAGGCCGCCACGCGGCGCCCTGTTTCGTCAACCAAGTACTCGAGATCGTAAAGCGCACCACCGCCTACTTTGAATCTATCCAGTAGAATGCGACCGGCCGGTTGGCCTTTGAACGCATGACCGAACATGATGTGGCGATGAAGAAGGGGCGTGCCATCATCTGGAAGTTCTTTCAGGCCGAAGATAATTGCGTCGCGCGGCGCATCGGGCCAGCTGCCTTCCGCAACGATAGTGCATCCAGCTTCTCGGTATCCCTCCGTCGGGATGATTCGCGTGGCGCTGTCCTCGACGCTGATGTCGAAGCCGCGCGCGATCAGTTTTGCTGCGCCCGCTGGCGTCAGACCAACGCGTTTTTCATGTGCGCGCTGCTCTGCGCGAACCCAAAGATGCACCATATCCCGCTCCTCCTCCTGAATGTCTAGGCCAACGCACCGAGGCTCACAATGGGCCTGCGCCGTCGCCCTATGGGATGCAGCCGGGTCGTATCAGAAACAGCTTGCCGCAAATTTCGCGCGTCACGTCGCGGGTGAAGTCTTCGATTGGGTCGTCAATGGGTTATCTAGGATGAAAGGGAGCCTTAGATGTCCGACACGATCACCTTCACGCTTGATGGCGCATCCGTCGAAGCAGAGCCTGGCCAAACCATTTGGGAGGTCGCGCACGGACGCGGACTGGTGATCCCCCATCTGTGTCATAAGCCGGAGCCGGGCTATCGTCCGGATGGCAATTGCCGCGCGTGTATGGTCGAGATTGAAGGGGAGCGCACGCTTGCGGCATCCTGCATTCGGGAGCCATCGAATGGGATGGTCGTCAAGACAAATTCGAACCGGGCAGAAACTGCGCGCAAGATGGTGGTCGAGCTGCTGCTTGCAGATCAGCCGCCCCGTGATGCGGCCCATGACAAAAGTGCGCACCTTTGGGACATGGCGGAAGCAAATAGTATTCCGGAAAGTCGCTTTCCGAAATTGGAAGACGGTCGCATTCCGTTGCTTGATGACAGCCACATTGCCATGAGCGTCAATCTGGATGCGTGTATACAATGCGGTCTGTGTGTTCGAGCCTGTCGCGACGTTCAGGTCAACGATGTGATCGGAATGGCCGGTCGAGGTCATGACAGCTATCCGACGTTCGACTTTGCCGACCCAATGGGGGCGTCGACTTGTGTTGCTTGCGGCGAATGTGTGCAGGCTTGCCCGACCGGCGCATTGATGCCCGCGACTGTGACTGATGCCAAGCAAGTAGGCGACAGTCGGGATTTCGACACAGAGACTGAAAGCATCTGTCCATTCTGCGGTGTGGGCTGCCAAGTCTCGCTCAAGGTCAAGGACGGAAAGATCAGGTATGTCGAGGGGATCAACGGTCCCGCCAACGAGGGGCGGCTGTGCGTCAAAGGCCGCTTCGGGTTCGATTACATCCACCACCCCCACCGTCTGACCAAACCGCTGATCCGCCGGGATGATGCACCTGCGAAGGGCTTGAACGTCGATCCCGCAAATCTGGCCACGCATTTCCGGGAGGCCACATGGGACGAGGCGTTGGACGCCGCGGCCCGTGGCTTAAAAGGGCGAGGTCGAGAGGTCGCAGGGTTCGGTAGTGCCAAATGCACAAACGAAGAGGCTTACCTGTTCCAGAAGCTGATCCGTCAGGGGTTCGGGCACAACAATGTCGATCACTGCACGCGGCTTTGCCACGCGTCCTCTGTTGCGGCTCTGATGGAAAATGTCGGTTCCGGCGCGGTCACTGCCACGTTCAACGAGATTGAGAATGCCGATGTCGCCATCGTCATCGGTGCGAATCCGGTGGAAAACCATCCGGTCGCAGCGTCATATTTCAAGCAGTTCGCCAAACGAGGTGGCAAGCTGATCGTGATGGACCCGCGGGGTCAGGCGCTCAAGCGTCACGCTTCACATATGCTGCAATTCCGGCCCGGAGCCGATGTCTCGATGCTGAATGCGATCATGCATGTGATCGTTGAAGATGCGCTGTACGATCAGCAATACATCGACGCCTATACCGAGAACTGGGACGCCGAGAAACATCATCTGAAAGATTTTGCCCCTGAGAAGATGGCTGACATCTGCGGTATCGACGCCGAGACCCTGCGCGATGTCGCTCATACGTTTGCGGGCGCCCAATCCGCGATGATTTTTTGGGGTATGGGCGTCAGCCAGCATATTCACGGGACTGATAATTCCCGGTGTCTGATCTCTCTGGCACTAATGACGGGTCAGGTCGGTCGCCCCGGCACCGGTCTGCATCCCCTTCGCGGTCAGAACAACGTCCAAGGTGCGTCAGACGCCGGTCTTATTCCAATGTTCCTTCCAGACTACCAAAGCGTCACCGATCCCGACATCCGAGAGAAATTTACCGAGGTCTGGAGCAGTGATGACTTCAGCGCGGAAAAAGGTCTGACAGTCACGGAAATCCTCGACGCCGTGCATGCAGGCGATATCAGGGCGATGTATGTTTTGGGTGAGAACCCCGCGATGAGTGACCCGGATGTAGACCATGCACGGGATGCCTTGGCAAAACTCGATCATCTCGTAGTTCAAGACATCTTTCTGACGGAGACCGCGAACTTTGCCGACGTGATCCTACCAGCCTCTGCCTTCGCAGAGAAATGGGGCACAGTTACGAACACGAACCGTCAGGTCCAGATGGGGCGGCCTGCTGTGCCTCCACCGGGCGATGCAAAAGAAGACTGGTGGATTGAGGTCGAACTGGCGAAACGCATCGGTTTGCCTTGGACGTATACCGACCCGTCGGAGGTTTTCGCAGAGATGAAGCAGACGATGGCGAGCCTCGACAATATCACATGGGCACGGCTACAGAGCGAGAATGCGGTGACCTATCCCTCGCTCTCGCTAGAGGATCCCGGTCAGGCCATCGTGTTTGGCGAGGGGTTCCCGCGGCCTGAGGGTCGGGCGAAGTTCACGCCAGCAAATGTGATCGCGCCTGACGAGACGCCTGACGCAGATTATCCGATGATTTTGACGACAGGACGCCAGCTTGAGCATTGGCACACCGGGTCAATGACTCGCCGCGCGACTGTTCTGGATCAGCTTGAGCCTGAAGCGAACTGTTCATTGCACCCCGCGACGCTGCGGAGGCTAGGGGTGAACCCGGGTGATATGCTACGCCTGAGCACCCGGCGCGGAAGCATTGAGATCATGGCCAGGGCGGACCGGGCGATTGCCCCTGACATGGTTTTCGTCCCATTCGCTTATGTGGAGGCGGCCGCGAACATCCTGACCAATCCAGCGGTTGATCCTTACGGAAAAATTCCGGAGTTCAAGTTCGCAGCCGTAAAAGTCGAAAAGATCGATGCGCAGGTCACTGCAGAATAGGACAATAATTCACACCTATTATTTGAACGCTTGTTCATAAAAATCATTTGACCTCCGCTAATCGAGCCGCACTATATGGTTCAACACGAACTTAAGTTCGGAAGCTGGACAACCGGCTCGGGAGGAAAATTTGGCGATACCCACAACAGCCTCGGCTGGGACGGATACGATGCCGCGTCTTCTGGCGCGAAACGTCGCTGAGTTTGGCGATAAGTCTGCCTATCGTGAAAAAGAATTCGGTATCTGGCAAAGCTGGACATGGTCCGAAGCCGCAGCTGAGATAGAAACACTTGCCCTTGGCCTGCTCACACTTGGTGTGAAAGAAGGCGATCACATCGCCATCATTGGACGCAACAGGCCATATCTTTATTGGTCAATGGTGGCTGCGCAGAAATGCGGTGCGGTGCCAGTCCCACTCTACCAAGATGCGGTCGCGGAAGAAATCGCCTACGTGCTTGATCATTGCAGCGCGCGCTTTGTCGTTGCTCAAGACCAAGAACAGGTCGACAAGGTCATCGAGGTGATGGATCAGCTTCCGGGGTTGGAGCATATGGTCTACCTCGATCCTCGGGGTCTGCGAAAATACGATCACTCCCACCTGAGCCGCTTCGACGAAATACAGGCCCGCGGCAGAGACCAAGGCGATCCAGCAGAGCTGAAGCGGCGGCAGGATGCGCAGGGCTATGATGACACCTGCGTCATGCTCTACACCTCCGGTACGACGGGGCGGCCCAAGGGCGTCGTATTGTCCAACAGGAATATCATCGAGACGTCCAAGAATTCGGCAGAGTTTGACCATCTCGAACCGGGCGACGAAATTCTGGCCTATCTTCCAATGGCTTGGGTTGGTGATTTTATCTTCTCGATCGGGCAGGCCTACTGGACCGGGTTCTGTGTCAACTGCCCCGAAAGTCCCGAAACGATGCACACGGATCTGCGTGAGATCGGCCCGACTTACTATTTTGCCCCGCCACGGGTGTTCGAAACTCAACTCACGCAGGTGATGATCCGGATGGAGGATGCCGGGCGTTTCAAACAGTGGATGTTCCGGCACTTCATGGATCACGCCAAGAAGGTGGGACCCGATATCCTTGACGGGAAATCCGTCAGTTTCGGCGACAGGTTGAAATACAAGCTGGGTGATCTGCTGGTCTATGGGCCGCTCAAGAATACGCTTGGGTTTTCGCGTGTCCGGGTGGGGTATACTGCCGGTGAGGCGATCGGGCCGGAAATCTTTGATTTCTATCGCTCTTTAGGCATCAACCTAAAACAGCTCTATGGTCAGACCGAAGCGTCGGTCTTTATCACGCAGCAGCCTGATGGCGAGGTGCGGTCCGATACGGTGGGTGTTCCCTCACCGGGCGTGGAGTTGAAAATCGCCGAAAACGGCGAGGTGTTTTACCGCTCACCCGGCGTGTTTGTGCGATACTTCAAGAATGATGAAAGCACGGCCAGCACAAAGGACAGCGAAGGCTGGGTTGCCACGGGGGACGCAGGCTTCATCGAAGAAGATAGCGGCCATTTGAGGATCATCGACCGGGCCAAGGACGTTGGCAAAATGGCCGATGGCGCACTGTTTGCGCCGAAATATGTCGAGAACAAACTCAAGTTTTTCCCCAATATTCTGGAGGCAGTGGTCTTCGGAAACGGAAGGGAAAAATGTACCGCTTTCATCAACATAGACCTGACCGCCGTGGGCAACTGGGCCGAGCGAAACAACATCGCCTACTCGTCCTATCAAGAGCTTGCGGGTCACCCGAAGGTTCTGGAGATCATTCAGGGCCATGTGGAGGATGTGAACCAGTCCGTTGCCGAAGATCCGATGCTTGCAGGGTGTCAGGTGCACCGGTTTCTGGTGCTCCACAAACAGCTTGACGCTGATGACGGTGAGTTGACCCGGACCCAGAAAGTGCGCCGCCGGATCATTGAAGAGAAATTTGATGATCTGATCACGGCCCTCTACGACGGATCAACCGAGCAATACACCGAGACGGAAGTCACCTACGAGGACGGTCGGAAGGGCAAAATCAAGGCGACTCTTGAGATACGAGATGCCAAGACAGTCGCAGTTGAAGCCAAGACGCTGGAGGCCGCCGAATGAACGATATGAGCGGCGGGAACTACACCACGGCGGACGGTCGCAAGATCGGCAACACCTTGATGGAAATGAAAAATATCACGCTGCGGTTTGGCGGTGTGGTGGCGATCAAGGATATCTCTTTCGACATTCACGAAGGGGAGATCCGCGCCATCATCGGGCCGAACGGGGCGGGGAAATCCTCGATGCTCAACGTGGTCAGCGGGTTCTACAATCCGCAAGAGGGCGAGGTCTGGTTCCGCGGCAAAAAGCGCCCGCCGATGAAGCCCTATCAGGTGGCCCAGCAAGGGATCGCGCGCACCTTCCAGAATATCGCGCTTTTCGAGGGGATGAGCGTTCTCGACAACATCATGACTGGTCGGCTGACGCATATGAAATCCGGCATGTTCGCGCAGGCCTTGTGGCTTGGGAAGGCCGAGCGGGAAGAAACCCAGAACCGGGAAGTTGTTGAAAAAATTATTGATTTTCTGGAGATCCAGACAATCCGGAAAACACCCGTGGGCCGGTTGCCCTATGGGTTGAAAAAGCGGGTCGAGCTGGCACGGGCCTTGGCGGCGGAGCCAAAGCTCTTGCTGCTGGATGAGCCGATGGCGGGCATGAATGTCGAGGAAAAAGAGGACATGAGCCGCTTTATCCTTGATGTGAACGACGAGTTCGGGACGACCATCGCACTGATCGAACATGACATGGGCGTTGTCATGGACCTCAGCGACCGAGTGGTCGTCATGGATTACGGCAAGAAGATCGGTGACGGAACGCCGGATGAGGTGCGCAACAATCAGGAAGTGATCGACGCCTATCTGGGGGTCGCACATGATTGAAAACACGCGAAAAACCACTTTCGGACTATCGTCGGACTTCTATCGGACTTCCGTCGGACTGTTCTGCGCGATGCTTTTGACGACCTCTGGTGCTGTTGCAGGCGCATGGTCGGAGTTCGAGCAGCGCTGTCTTGCCCCGTTCGAGGCGGTCGAACGCCCGGATTTGTCTGGACTGACCAAGGGGGCGGCCACGATCTTTGGTCAGCTTGGCGAGGGCTTTGCACAGACGGCCGATGCCAACGCGGTCTATACCTTTCCAGCGGCAGAGCTTGAGCTGATGGTCATCGCGCCGTCTGATCGCGCCTATTCCGGATGCATGGTCGTCGGACGCGGCGCGGCAGCGGATGCCGCAGACCAGCGGGCCGCTGATGCGTGGCTGCAGGTGCAGATTGAGGCCGAGCGCTATGACGAGGTCGCGGGATCGGTTCTGGGGCCAGCTTACCACAGCACGGTCTGGCGTGAGCCGAAGCTGCGGTTCGTCCGGTTGATCACCGATGCCCCGCGCGTCGTGGTTTACGGCATTTCGGAGACTGATTATGAAAGCTGACTGCGCCGTCTTCTCACGATCCGCACCGGTAATCGGGATGGTCTGTCTGCAGCTATCTCACCCCCACCACCTCAGCACGAAAGGTCACGCACCTTATGCCTGATCAGCTTCTTTTTGCGATAGAAGTCACGCTCAACGGTTTGATGGCGGGGGTTCTTTATGCGCTGGTCGCGCTGGGCTTTGTTTTGATCTTCAAGGCGTCGGGCATCTTCAACTACGCCCAAGGGGTTATGGCCCTGTTCGCGGCGCTGACGCTGGTGGGGATCATGGAAGGGCAGGTGCCGTTTTCGCACCTGATCAACGCGATCTTCGGGACGGACATTCACCATTTTGGCTGGCACGTTCCGGCCCTGCTCGCGATTCTGATGACGATGGCGGTTATGGTGCTGTTTGCGTGGCTCGTGCAGCGGTTCATCTTCCGACATCTGGTCAATCAGGAGCCGATTATTCTGTTCATGGCGACCATCGGTCTGGCCTATTTCCTTGAAGGAGTGGGCGATCTGATGTGGGGGTCCGACATCAAGACGCTGGACATCGGGTTGCCGCAGGGCGCCAGCCTTTGGGTCGAGGACAACACGGCATGGTTGGGCGGCGAGGGTTTCTTCGGTTTCTTCATTGACCGGCTGGATATCGCAGCGACGATTGTGGCGATTATTCTGGTGGCGGTGCTGATCGCATTTTCCCAATACACCAAGCAAGGCCGTGCCTTGCGGGCCGTGGCCGACGACCATCAGGCGGCGCTGAGCGTGGGGATTTCGCTGAACTTCATCTGGGTGCTGGTCTGGTCCATCGCGGGCTTCGTCGCGTTGGTGGCGGGCATCATGTGGGGCGCAAAGTCCGGCGTGCAGTTCTCGCTGTCACTGATCGCCCTCAAGGCGCTGCCGGTCTTGATGCTGGGTGGGTTCACGTCGATTCCGGGCGCCATCGTGGGTGGATTGATCATCGGCGTGGGCGAGAAGCTGTTCGAGTTCTTCATCGGCCCCATGGTCGGCGGCGCGACGGAGAACTGGTTCGCCTACGTGCTGGCGCTTCTGTTTCTGGTCTTCCGCCCGCAAGGCCTGTTTGGGGAGAAGATCATTGAGCGGGTTTGAGACGTGACGCTTCATCTCCTAAAAAACGTATTTGTCGTTCTCGGCATGGTGTCACTTGCGTTTTGGATCTTTGCTTGCGTCGCCGTTTTTCTGGAAAACGCAAGTGTGGGCAATGAGATGATGATGGTTGCCGCTGTAATGTTGGCCGTCTTCGCACTGGCTGGGATCTATCTGGGTTGGTCGAAAATCCGTCGATACAGGTCCAACATTAAGACCTCTGTCACTCAGCGTTCTCTTGAGATTGCATGGTCGATTTCTATGCTTTTCATCGGGCTTATTGTGACCCCTAGCCTCGGTGGCAAACTGCAGGAACAGGTTTTTTACGGAACTCTCTTATTCGCGATACCGTCAGCGGCGTTATTGCTTGTTCTATCGCCAATAAAAGAAGGGGTATCGTAGATGTTCTATCGTGAAGCCGGTGATTTCAGCACGACCTATCCGCAGGACAGTCAGACCTTTCCGATCAAGTTTGACCGGTATCGGTACTATGTGGTTCTGGCGATTGCCTTTCTGGTGCTGCCTTTCGTGATGAATGACTACTGGGCGAACGCGGTGTTCGTGCCGTTTTTGATCTATTCCATCGCGGCGATCGGGCTGAACATTCTGACGGGTTATTGCGGGCAGGTCTCGCTGGGGACGGGCGGGTTCATGGCTGTGGGGGCCTATTCCTGCTACAAGCTGATGACGGCCTTTCCCGAGGTTTCGATCCTGATCCACGTGATGCTGGCGGGCGGGATCACCGCGGCGGTCGTGACGCTGTTCGGATTGCCGAGCCTGCGGATCAAGGGCTTCTATCTGGCGGTGGCGACGCTGGCGGCTCAGTTCTTCCTCGTGTGGCTCTTCAACAAGGTGCCGTGGTTTTACAATTACTCGGCCTCGGGGCAAATCAGTGCGCCCGAACGCTCGGTCTTTGGCATCGTGGTCACGGGTCCCAACACGGAAGCCTGGGCCAAATATCTGGTCTGTCTGATCTTCGTGACGATCTGCGCGGTGATCGCGCGGAACCTGACGCGAGGCACCATCGGGCGAACGTGGATGGCCATTCGCGATATGGACATTGCCGCCGAGATCATCGGGGTGAACCCGCTGAAGGCGAAGCTGACGGCGTTCATGGTGTCGGGCTTTTTCGTGGGGATCGCGGGGGCGCTGTTCTTCGCGGTCTATCTGGGCGCGGCGGAGGTCGGCGAGAGCTTCGGGATCGACAAGTCGTTCCTTGTGCTCTTCATGATCATCATCGGCGGGCTGGGTTCGATCTTCGGGTCTTTCGCGGGCGCGGCCTTCATGGTGCTGCTGCCGGTGCTGTTGAAGAATATCTTTGTGGGCGGTCTGGGCTGGCCCACTGATCTGGCGGCGCATTTGAATTTCATCGTCGCCGGTGGTTTGATCATCATGTTCCTGATCCTTGAGCCCCACGGGCTGGCGCAGCTGTGGCGTCTGGCGAAGGAGAAGCTGAGATTGTGGCCGTTCCCGCACTAGGGCAAGCCTCATACAACGACCGGGACACCCGGCAAAATCGGACATATCCAATGGGAGGACTATACCGAATGAAACTGACAACACTCACATTTGCGGCCGCCGTGGCGGCGAGCCCGGCCTTGGCAGATCTGGTGATCCCCGATCTGAGTTACCGGACCGGGCCATACGCGGCGGGGGGCATTCCGTTCTCTGACGGGTATCAGGACTATTTCACGCTCCTCAATGAGCGCGATGGCGGCATCGGCGGCGTGCCGGTCCGGGTGATCGAGTGCGAAACGGGCTACAACACCGAAAAAGGTGTGGAATGCTACGAAGCGACCAAGGGCGAAGGGGCACTGGTCTATCAGCCGTTGTCCACGGGCATCACCTATCAGCTGATCCCGAAGGCCACGGCGGATGGTATCCCGATCCACACGCTGGGGTATGGCCGGACCTCTGCCGCCAACGGGGCGATCTTCCGCAACGTGTTCAACTACCCTGCGAACTATTGGGATGCGGCCTCGGTCGCGGTGAAATACCTGATGCAGGAAAACGATGGCTCGATCGAGGGCAAGGACATCGCGCTGGTCTATCACAACTCCGCCTATGGCAAGGAGCCGATCCGCACGCTGGAAGAGCTGTCGAAGAAGCACGGTTTCAACCTCAACACGCTCGCCGTTGACCACCCCGGTCAGGAGCAGAAATCCCAGTGGCTTCAGATCCGCCGGGAGCGTCCGGACTATGTTCTGATGTGGGGCTGGGGTGTGATGAACCAGGTTGCCATCCAGGAAGCCGCCAACATCCGCTACCCGATGGAAAACTTCATCGGCAATTGGTGGGCCGGTGCAGAGCATGACGTGACCCCTGCGGGCATGGCGGCCAACGGCTACAAGTCCCTGAACATGAATGCGGTCGAGGACATGCCTGTTTTTGCCGAAATTCAGGCGACGGTGATTGATGCGGGCAAGAACGCAGGTGACGGATCGAACCTTGGTTCGGTGCTTTATACCCGCGGGATGTATGCTGCGATGCTGACCGCGGAAGCGATCCGCAAGGCGCAGGAAATCCACGGTGTCGACGACATCACGCCGCAACAGATGCGCGACGGGATGGAAGCGCTGGAAATCACAGATGCGCGGATGGAAGAACTTGGCATGCCGGGTGTTGGTCCGGTGTTCTCGGTCTCGTGTGAAGACCATGGCGGGTCCGGTAAGGGACTGGTGCAGCAATGGAACGCTGAGGCGAAAACCTGGGAGGTTCTGACCGACTTCATCGAGCCCGATGAAGAGATCATTGCCCCGCTGGTGAAAGCCGATAGCGAAGCCTTCGCTGCAGAGAACAATATCACCGCGGGCTGCTCGTAAGGCGCATATTTCCGGCTGGCCGTCTGAGGTGGCTGGCCGGTGGGCCGTTTGAGTATTTTTGCCAGAAAGAAGCGGGCGGGCCTTTCGGGGCCTGCTCTTTTACCAGATCGGTGCTGCGCAGAGGCATGAGGGAGGCGTGAGACGGTGAGATCCCTTTGGGCGATGATTCTGGCGGGTGTGGTGGCGGGCTGTAGCTCTGCCCCGGTTGCCGATCTTCAATGTCCGGGTCTGGTCTCACCCCTTGATGGAACGGCGCCGCTTGTTTCCCGTGGTCACGATGGCGACGGCGACATGATCGGTCAGATGATGCTGCGGGTGCTGGAGGGGGACATGGACGCGCGCCCGCCTGCCGCCCCTGATCCCGCGCCGGGCCGGGTCATTGATCTCAACATTCTCGCGATTTCTACCGGGGGGCAGTATGGCTCTTTTGCGAGCGGGTTTCTGGCGGGGTGGAGCAAGTCGGGGACCCGCCCTGATTTTTCCGTTGTCACCGGGGCAAGCGCGGGCGGGGTGATCGCACCTCTGGCGTTTGCAGGGCCGTCCTTTGACGACCGGTTGGGATTGAACGCCGGGATCGGTGAGGATGATGTGGTGCGCCGCCGGTCCTTCCTTGAGCTTTTGGGCGGGGCCACAGCGCTTTACCGGACCGAGCCGTTCGAGGCGCTGGTGTCGGCGGCTGTCGATGCCCCGTTGATCGAGACGATTGGCGCGCGGTGGGAGGCGGAGAACGAGCTGTTGATCGGGGCCACCAACCTCAGTTCTGGCCGCTTCGACATTTTGGATGTGGGCAAGTTTTCCGCCCGGAGCGATCTGCCCATGGCCACGCGGGAGGCCTGTGTGACAAGCGCGGTTTTGGCGACAAGTGCCATTCCAGGGCTGTTCCCCCCGCGCCAGATCAATGGAGCGCTCTATACGGATGCGGGCATTCGCGAACATATCTTTCTGGAGGGGATCGAGCGGGGGCTGGCGCAAGGCGAGGCGCTGTTCAACGTGGATGTGCGCGTGACAGCCTATCTCCTGATCAACTCGGATCTGCGGGTGCGGCCCGATGCGGTGGAGCCAAAACTGGTCGACATCGCAGAACGGAGTTTCGAATTGGTGATCGACGAGGGCTTGCGGTCCTCGCTTTTGAACAGCGTGACTGTAGCTGAGCGGGCCGGGTGGCGGCTGCGCGCGGTCAAGGCGCCCGATTACGACACGTTGGGCTGCCCGCCCGATGACGAAATTTTTTCCGCCTGCATCACGCGCAGGCTGTTTGAAGAAGGTGAAAAGCTGGCTCTGGCGCAACCCGTGCGTTGGAAAGGGCCGGCAGAGGTGCGCGCTGCCGCGCAGGAATTTTGAGGGAGACCGGCCATGCTGGATGATGTGCAGACCGATGCAAAGACGGAGACGTTGCTGGAGGTGAACAATATCGAGGTGATCTACAACCACGTGATCCTCGTTCTGAAAGGCGTCAGTCTGAAAGTGGCGCAGGGTGGGATCACCGCGCTTTTGGGGGGCAATGGCGCGGGCAAGACCACCACGCTGAAGGCGGTGTCCAACCTTTTGCATTCCGAACGGGGCGAGGTCACCAAGGGGTCGATCCAGTATCGGGGCGAGCGGGTGCAGGGCCTTGATCCGGCGGCCATGGTCAAGCGCGGCGTCATTCAGGTGATGGAAGGTCGCCACTGCTTTGAGCATCTGACGGTGGAGGAAAACCTTCTGACCGGCGCTTATACGCGCCGCGACGGGAATGTGAGCGCGGATCTGGACAAGGTCTACACCTATTTCCCGCGCCTGAAGGAGCGGCGCAAATCTCAGGCGGGCTACACCTCGGGCGGGGAGCAGCAGATGTGCGCGATTGGCCGGGCGCTGATGTCAAAGCCCGAAACGATTCTTCTGGATGAGCCGTCCATGGGCCTGGCACCCCAGCTGGTGGAGGAAATCTTTGGTATCGTGAAGGATCTGAACGAGCGCGAGGGCGTCAGCTTCCTTCTGGCCGAGCAGAACACGAATGTGGCGCTGCGGTTCGCTCATTATGGCTATATCCTCGAATCCGGGCGCGTGGTGATGGACGGTCCAGCCGCGGAATTGCGCGAAAACCCGGATGTGAAGGAGTTCTACCTGGGGATGTCTGACGAGGGGCGCAAAAGCTTTCGCGATGTGCGGTCCTATCGCCGTCGCAAGCGCTGGCTGAGCTAGATCTTGCGCGTCATCAGAAAACTGTTCGGTGCAGGCTGACATAAACCAGCCTCATACGGCGTGATATTGGATAACAGGGTGGCTTTGGGGCTGTGTGCACAGCGTCCGGGGCCGCATTCCGGATGAAAGGGATATGGATGACCACGTATTTTGACGCGCTGGAGACACGAACGGCCGATGAAAGGGCCGCGTCTTTGGCAAGTGCGCTGCCAGCCCAGATCAAGCGGGCGCAAGATCTGCCAGGATATGGGCAGGCGCTGGCCGGCGTCGAGTCTGGGTCATTCACGTCCGCCGACACGCTCACGGTTCTGCCTCTCACGCGGAAGTCGGATTTGACCACAGCACAGGGGGCGGGTTCGCCTCTGGGGGGGTATGCGGGGCCGCTGGCCGGGTTTGACCATGTGTTCCAATCGCCGGGACCGATTTATGAGCCGGGGAACGTCACCGATGACTGGTGGCGTTTCGGGCGCTTCCTGCATGCGGCGGGCATCGGGTCGGATGACATTGTTCAGAATTGCTTCGGATATCACCTGACGCCTGCCGGGATGATGTTCGAAAGCGGCGCGCGGGCTGTGGGGGCCACGGTGTTGCCCGCCGGTACTGGCCAGACGGAGTTGCAGGCGCGCGCAGCGCATCATCTGGGGATTACAGCTTACGCGGGCACGCCGGATTATCTGAACGTGATCCTTGAGAAGGCGGATGATCTTGGGTTGGATCTGAAGATCACCAAGGCGGCGGTGTCCGGCGGGGCGCTGTTCCCGTCGCTCCGGCAGGCCTATGCGGACCGGGGGATCGCCTGTTTGCAGTGTTACGCCACTGCCGATCTGGGTCACATCGCCTATGAGAGCCCGGCGATGGAGGGGATGATCATCGATGAGGGTGTGATCGTGGAGATTGTGCGTCCGGGGACCGGTGATCCTGTGCCTGCGGGCGAGGTGGGCGAGATCGTCGTGACCACGCTGAACCCCGATTATCCGCTGATCCGCTTTGCCACCGGGGACATGAGCGCGGTGATGGAGGGCGAAAGTCCCTGCGGTCGGACCAATCTGCGCATCAAGGGCTGGATGGGGCGCGCGGATCAGACCACCAAGATCAAGGGGATGTTCGTTAGGCCAGAACAGGTGGCCGACCTTGTGGCGCGCCATTCCGAGATCACACGTGCGCGGGTGATCGCGGCGCGGGACGGCGAGATGGATGTCATGACGGTGCGGATTGAAACAAAGGTCGATGATCCGGCGTTGTATGAGGAAGCCGTTGCGGACGTGTTGAAGCTGCGCGGCACGATCGAGGTCGTCGCGCCGGGCAGTTTGCCCAACGATGGCCTCGTGATCGAGGACACACGAAGCTACGACTGACCTAAAGGAACACCCCTTATGCGCATGATCCACACTCTCTGCGTTGCGGCCTGCGCCGCGATGCCAGCCGCCGCCGCTGCTGATGTCGCCCTGATCATCGGAAATGAAGATTACGCCAATGGGCGGGACATCGCGGACGCCGACGAGATGCTGGATGCCGGGCCCGCCCTGGAAGATGCGGGCTACCGGGTCATCACGGTCGAGGATGGCAGCGCCACGGATCTGGGCGCTGCACTGGAAGAGCTAAGCGATGCGGCGGACGGCACGGGCCATATCGTGATTGCGGTCGCGGGTCATGTGGTGCGCAGTGATGGCCAGGCATGGCTGCTTGGCGTCGATGCCGACACACCGGGGTTGGGCACCGTGGGCGCGCAGGGTGTGAACCTTTCGCTTCTTTTGGAGATTGCGGCGCGCGCGCCGGGCAAGGCTGCGGTCTTGATCGGCACCGAAGAGCGCGACATTGATCTGGGCGACCGGCTGTCACGTGGTGTGCCGCGCCTCGATGTGCCGCAAGGCGTGACGGTGATCACGGGGCCTGCGGATGACGTTGCCGATTTTGCGAAGGACGAGGTCCCGCGCGCCGGGGCCAGCCTTGCGACCTCGCTGGAAAGCTGGTCCGATCTGGTGGGGCAGGGGTTCCTCGCGCCGCTGGTTCCGTTCACCACGGACGGCGACGCCGCGACTGCGGCTGATCCGGAAGCGGCACAGCGCGCGTTCTGGCAGGCCACCGAGGCGGTCGGCACCGTTGCTGCATATGAGGCCTATCTGGAGCGCTACGACGACGGAATTTTTGCCGCCGAGGCCCGAACACAGATCGAAGAGATCAATGCGCAGCCGACACGGGCGGCCGAAGCGCGCGAGGACGCATTGAACCTCAGCCGGGACGCGCGTCGGGAAATCCAGCGCGCGCTGTCACTGCTGGGATATGACCCGCGGGGGATCGACGGCATCTTCGGCCCTGGTTCCCGTGCTGCGATCACCGATTGGCAAGAGGCGAACGGTCAGGAGGCCACGGGCTTCGTCACGCAGGTCATGCGCGACAGGCTGGCGCTGCAGGCGGATCGCCGGAATGCGGAACTGGAAGAGGAGGCCCGTCAGCGTCAGGCCGAACTGGAGCGCAAGGACCGCGCCTATTGGGAGGCGACCGGCGCTGAAGGGGATGAAGCCGGATTGCGCAGTTATCTGGAACGCTACCCGGATGGTGTTTTCGCCGAGATCGCCCAAGCCCGGTTAGAGCCGTTTGAAGCCGCCCGGCGTGAAGAGGCGCAGGTGCAGGACCGTGCAGACTGGGACGCGGCGGTCGAGACCGATACGGCAGAGGCCTATCGCGGGTACCTGCAGGCCAATCCCGAGGGGGCGTTCGCGGATCAGGCGAACACGAAGCTTAGTGAGTTGGAGTTCGAGACACGCAACGCCGAGGCCTTGGAAGCCGCACGTCGGAACGAGGACCGGCTGGGGCTCAACACGTCCACCAAGCGAGTGGTCGAGGACCGCCTGGCCAAGGCAGGCCTGAAACCCGGTGAGGTGGACGGCGAATTCGACGATGCGACGCGCCGTGCGATCCGCCGCTATCAGGAAGCGCGGAACCTGCAAAAAACCGGATATCTCAATCAGGCAACCGTCGTGCGCCTGCTTGCGGATGCGGTTCTGCGGTAGCTCCAAAAGGTCGCACCTGTTTCCGGGAACACGATCCGTCCTATCTTGTTCAATCGGTGGTTGAATATGGAAAGGGCTGATCATGGATGGAACTGTCATTTCGGAAGACGATCTGCAGGAGACGCTTCCCGAGCGGGTGACCTCCCAGAACCCGGAAGTTCGTGATTTGCGCGCGAAAAAAGCGCTTTCGGGGGATAGGTCTGAGCACCGTCGCCACACATGGCTTTACGAGGATCTGTTGGCCTGACGGTCGGTGAGAAATTTGAAACTGCCTGAAAAATAGGCAGGTGCACTGTTTTGCAGGCTTAAAAAATCCTTTGTTTTTATGGGTTTGGCTAAAAGAGTTGCGGGTGGCGCATAGCCCGCTACACTTATTTCATGGAAACAGACCCCCGTTTTTTTGACGAGCTTTTCGAGCGCCCCGATCAGGCGCGACGCCCATACGAAGACTTTCACGATTGGTTTTCATCCGATGACATCGGACGGCTAAGGCGCAAATCTGCCGAGGCGGAAGAATTCTTTCGCCGCACGGGGATCACGTTCAACGTGTACGGACAGGACGAGGCGGATGAACGGCTGATCCCCTTTGATATTGTGCCGCGTATTCTGGCGGCGCGCGAATGGTCCAAGCTCTCTCGCGGGATCGAACAGCGCGTCCGCGCAATTAACGCGTTTCTTTATGACATCTATCACCGGCAGGAGATTTTGCGTGCCGGGCGCGTGCCGGTTGATCTGATCGCCAAGAACGCTGCGTTCCTGCCGCAGATGCTGGGCGTCTCACCCCCCGGCGAGGTTTATACACATATTGTCGGCACCGATCTGGTGCGCACAGGGCCTGATGAGTTTTACGTATTGGAGGACAATGCGCGGACCCCGTCTGGTGTGTCCTACATGCTGGAAAACCGGGAAACGATGCTGCAGATGTTCCCGGAGCTGTTTGCCAAGATCAAGGTGCAGCAGGTCAGCGATTATCCCAAGCGCCTGCGCAAATCGCTTGAGGCCTGCGCGCCGGATTGTGCCTCGGCCAAGCCGTTGGTGGCGGTGCTGACGCCGGGTATCCACAACTCTGCCTATTACGAGCACGCGTTTCTGGCAGATCAGATGGGCGCCGAACTGGTGGAGGGGCATGACCTGCGGGTGACGGACGGCCGGATTGCCATGCGGACGACCCAAGGGTACAAGCCCATCGACGTGATCTATCGGCGGGTGGATGATGAATACCTCGATCCGCTGACCTTCAACCCGGACTCGATGCTGGGCGTGCCGGGCATCATGGATGTCTACCGGGCGGGCGGGATCACCATTGCCAACGCGCCGGGGACGGGCATCGCGGATGACAAGGCGATCTACAGCTACATGCCCGAAATTGTGAATTTCTACACCGGCGAGAAGCCTATTCTACAGAACGTGCCAACGCATCGCTGTTCCGAGCCTGAGGCGCTGTCTTACGTTCTGGACAATCTGGCGGAATTGGTCGTGAAGGAGGTTCATGGCTCCGGCGGGTACGGGATGCTGGTGGGTCCTGCGGCCTCCAAGCGGGAGTTGAGCGAGTTCCGAAAAAAGCTGAAGGCGCGACCGGAAAATTATATCGCGCAGCCCACCTTGGCGCTGTCGACGGTTCCGATCCTGACGAAGGCGGGGCTGGCGCCGCGCCACGTGGATTTACGGCCTTTCGTGCTGGTCTCACCTCGCAAAGTCGATATCACACCTGGCGGTCTGACACGGGTTGCGCTGAAGAAAGGATCGCTTGTGGTGAACTCCAGCCAAGGTGGCGGCACCAAAGACACCTGGGTGCTGGAGGAGTAAACGTATGCTGGGCAAAACCGCAGGGGGCGTCTTCTGGATGTTCCGGTATCTGGAGCGCAGCGAGAACATCGCGCGCCTGATCGAGGCCGGGTTCCGTATCGCGCTGACACGGCCGGACACCTCGGAGGAGGAATGGACCAGCGTGCTGGACACCGCCGGCGCGCGGGAGGCCTACATGGCCCGCCACGAGACGGTCGACGGCACGGCAGTGATCGATTTTCTGGTGCGCGACAAGGACAACCCGTCGAGCGTCTACTCCGCGATCAAGATGGCGCGGGACAACGCGCGTCTGGTGCGCACTGCCATCACGCGTGAGGTGTGGGAGGCGGTCAACGAATGCTGGATGTCCGTGGGGGCGGCCCTGTCGCGGCCCGTGCGGGATCGCGATCTGCCGCAGGTTCTGAGCCTGATCCGTCAGCAAAGCGCGTTTGTGCGGGGCGCCCTGCATGGCACGATGCTGCGCAATGACGTCTATGATTTCGCGCGGGTGGGTACGTTTCTGGAGCGTGCTGACAACACGGCGCGGATTTTGGATGTGAAATACTACGTGCTGCTGCCGTCTATTCGGCATATCGGGTCGTCGCTTGATAACGTGCAGTGGGAAACGATCCTGCGCTCGGTCGGCGGGCAGCGCGCCTATCGTTGGCTGCACGGCGGGGACTCCACCCCCAAAAGCATCGCGGAGTTTCTGATCCTTGATGGTCGGATGCCCCGGTCGCTGGCGTTTTGTGTCAACAAGATTGAGGACAATCTGAAATATCTGGAGGCCGATTACGAGACACGCCATCCAAGTCATGACCGGGTGCATGGCATTTGCACGGGGCTGCGGCTTAGACCCATCGACTCCATTTTTGAATACGGCCTGCATGAGATGATCACCGACTTCAAATCCGACATTCAGGAATTGGCGATGCAGATCGAGAAGGATTACCGTTTTTATGGCTGACCCATGCTGCTGACCATTCAACACCGCACGACCTACGCCTACGAGCGCCCCGTGACCTACGGGCTGCAACAATTGCGGCTGATCCCGAAGACCCGCGATGAGCAAGAGGTTTTGTCTTGGGACACCCGGCTTGAGGGCGCGACGCGCGAAGCGGAGTTTCAGGATCACCACATGAACCACGTGATGCTGATCAGCATCGACGAGCCGGTGGACAAGATCACCATAACCTCCAGCGGGCAGGTCGATACCAAGGATGCCTACGGGATCATCGGAAAGCATGGGGGCTTCGCGCCGCTGTGGTACTTTGAAGGTTCTACCGATCTGACGCGGGCGGGCAATCTGACCCGCAAGCTGACCAAGGGGCTGACCGGCGACATCAGCGATCCCATTGACCGGCTGCACGCCCTGTCGGGGCGCATTCTGGACGAGGTCAAATATGAGGTGGGCGAGACCCATGTGGCCACCAGTGCCGAGGACGCCCTGAGCGTCGGGCGCGGCGTGTGTCAGGATCACGCCCATATCTTTTTGGCGGCGGCGCGGACCATGGGCTTTCCGTCCCGTTATGTGTCCGGCTACCTCAAGACTGAGGACGGGGCTGTGCATGACGCGGCCCACGCGTGGGCCGAGGCCCATGTGAAGGGCGTGGGATGGATCGGATTCGACATCTCAAACGGGATTTCACCGGACGAACGTTACGTCAGGGTCGCCACAGGGCGCGATTATATGGACGCTGCGCCTATTTCCGGCCTCAGTTTTGGGGATCATGGAAAAGAAACACTTTCCGTGGATATTCAGGTTCAGCAATAATCGGAAAAAAGAAGAACGGACCTAGAGCAGATGACCTATTGCGTTGGCCTGCGACTGACGAAGGGACTGGTGATGATGTCGGACACGCGCACCAATGCGGGCGTGGACAACATCTCGACATTTCGAAAGATGCATTCGTGGACCATTCCGGGCGAACGCGCGATCATGATCATGAGCGCGGGCAATCTTGCAACGACGCAGGCTGTGATCAGCTTGCTGGACGAACGCACCAAAGGGCCTGAGGACCGGCAACCGTCCATTCTGCGGGAACCGTCGATGTTTCGCGTGGCCTCTCTGGTGGGGGAGACATTGCGCAAGGTGATCGCCGGTCACTCGGTTGCGGGCCAACAGGCCGACAGTTCGTTTCACGCCACCCTGATCGTCGCGGGCCAGATCTCACCGGGTGAGCCAACGATGTTTATGATCTACCCGGAAGGCAACTTCATCGAAGCGTCGCAGGACACGCCGTTTTTTCAAATCGGCGAGACCAAATACGGACGGCCCATTCTGGTGCGCGCCTATGATCCCGAGATGAGCTTCGAGGACGCGATGAAGCTGTTGCTGCTGTCGTTTGATTCCACGATCAAGGCGAACCTCTCGGTCGATCTGCCGCTGGATTACTGCATCTACAGCTCAGACAGCTATTCGCTGGAAACCGGCGGCCGGATCGCGGCTGATGATCCCTATTATCGCGAAATCTCGGAAGGCTGGGGCGATGCCCTGCGACAGGCCTTTCATGGACTACCGCCCTACATGTTTCCGGAAGAATTCGACTAGGTCTTTCTTTTGCTCCCGGATGGTTTTGGTTGTTCCGCCTGCGGTGCCTGCCGTAAGCTTTCTTTCATGGGTGAAACGAAGGAAAACTGGGACGACCTAAGATTGTTTGTCGCGGTTGCCCGCGGGCACGGACTAGCCAAGGCCAGTCTCGCCACGGGAAAAAGCCCGCCGACGCTGTCCCGCCGGATGCTGGATCTTGAAAAATCCATTGGCCATGATCTGTTCCGGCGGCTGCCCAAGGGCTATGAGTTGACCGAGGATGGTCAGGCCTTGTTCGAGAAGGTCACCCGGCTCGAGGCCGATTTGCTCACAATTTGGAAGCCGCCCGCGCGGGGCAAGCGCACGCTGGTCAAGATCTCTGCGGGGACATGGATGAGCAAGTTTCTGTGCGAAAACATGACCGCCATCGTGGGGCCGGAAGAGGCGGTCCTGATCCGTCTCATCTCTGCCGAAGAGGTTCTGGATATCGGTCGGCGCGAGGCGGTCATTGGCATCCGCAACCAGCGTCCCCATCAACGGGGGCTTGCGGGGCGCCGGGTGGGGCGCGTTCGGTTTGCCGCCTATGCCCGCAATGAGAGTGTCAGCGCGTGGGCGCGATTTACCGGCAGCACGCCCTCGGCCGATTGGCTCAAGGGTCATGTGGGGGACAGCGATTGCATCGAGGTGACAAGCCCCAGAAATGCGCTGGATCTGGCGGTGGCCGGTGCCGCGCGCGTTGTCCTGCCGACATTCGTTGGGGACGCGCAAGCCGGGCTGATGCGGGTCAGCCAGACCATCGACGCGCTTGAGGGCGAGCAATGGCTGGTGGTCCATGACGATGATCGTTTCAGCCCCGAGGTTCGGCGCACGGTCGACCGGCTCTACAAGGTTCTGCAGTCGATGCACCGAGAGCACTCGTAGCGGCGCATAGTGGATCGGATAGCATTGGCTTTCTGGACCAAACTGCCGGCCCAGATCGTGCAAAGTTCAGCTAAGAGACCCTGTTCCTGACGGAGGTTCCCAGCGGTGCTTAGTAGTGCTGGTGATGCGGGACGAAGCGCCAATTCGCTGCGATTGTGCCAATGACGGCTTTTTTGGCAAAAACCGACATTCGCACTCGGTCAAAGGCTGAATCGACTTTCGCCTTCACCATCAAAAAGACAAAACTTATCTGTGATCATGACCAATGGCAAAACAGAAACAGGACATTCACGTGCCAGACCCGATTATTCGCTCCGCATCATTGCGGGACTTCAGCGCGCTATTGAAGTTGTACTCTGAACTGACGGGTGGCCTTCCTGTCCTTTCCGGCAACGCGGGACGCGCGAAGTTGAAGGAGATTCTTCAACATGAAGGGACTTATGTCTTCGGAGCCGAGGTATCCGGAAAACTTGTTTCTGTCGCAACTCTACACATTTGTCCGAATCTGACGTTCAGCGGACGTTCCTACGCGCGCATCGAGAACGTGGTGACGCTGGCCTCTCATCGAGGTCAAGGTCTTTCTAGAGTGGTGATGGAGCATTTGATCGAAATCGCTAGGATGGCGAATGTTGTCTCAATCGTTCTACTCACTGGAAAGGGCCTTAAAGCGCGAGGGTTCTATGAGAAGTGCGGGTTCAGCGCGGACGAAAAGTGGGGAATGATCATCAAGTTTTAGTGGTACGCTCTGTACTGAACTTGGCTACATCAGATCGAAAACTGACATTGGTTCGGTACGCAGCATTTGGCGATTTGGGCTCTTTCCGACTATTTGCTGAGTTGGCTCGTATTTCTGGATTTCCGGTCTGCCGACGATGCACGGCGGATGGCTCAAGGGGGCTGACGTTTCAAGCAGGCATGTCGAGTGGGTGGGGTGCAAAAGGCGGGTCCGACCTTCTGAATTTTTCGGGTAGGGTTCTCCTGTGCCGCTAACGCCTCAACTGCATTGTAGACGACGGTATACAATTGGGGTAAGTCGCCACCAAGATTCATAGACCGAAGCGAGAACCATTCATGGCCGATATCATCTACACCAAAGTGGACGAAGCACCTCAGCTTGCATCTGCGTCTCTTTTGCCGATCATTCAGAAGTTCCTCAGCGCTGCGGATCTGAGTGTGGAAACGCGCGATATTTCACTGGCGGGACGGATCATTGCGTCTTTCCCGGAGGTGTTGACCGACGCGCAGCGCCAGTCGGATGCGCTTGCCGAATTGGGCGAGTTGGTGAAAACGCCAGAAGCCAATGTGATCAAGTTGCCCAATATCTCGGCGTCGGTCCCGCAGCTTGTGGCGGCGGTCAAGGAATTGCAGGCGCAGGGTTACGCGCTGCCTGACTACCCCGAGGATCCGCAGACCGACGCGGAAAAGGATGTGCGGGCGCGCTATGATGCGGTCAAAGGCTCTGCGGTGAACCCTGTCCTGCGGGAAGGCAACTCGGATCGCCGGGCGCCTGCCGCTGTGAAGGCCTTTGCGCAGGCCAACCCCCACCGGATGGGGGTTTGGGACAGCGCCAGCAAGACGCGGGTCGCGACCATGGGCGCGAATGATTTCCGGTCAAACGAACAGTCCGTCACGCTGGACGACGCCGCGACCCTTCGGATCGAGTTGGACACCGGCAACGGCGTAACCGTCCTGAAAGACGGTCTGGATATGCCCGCTGGCACCATCGTGGATTCCACATTCATGTCTGCCAAGGCGCTGAAGGCTTTCTATGACAAGACGATTGCCGATGTGGCCCAAGAGGGCACGCTTTACTCGCTGCACATGAAAGCAACGATGATGAAGGTGTCGGACCCGATCATCTTTGGCCATTGCGTCCGTCAGTATCTGGCGCCCGTGTTCGAAAAGCACGGTGCGGCCTTTGAGGCCGCCGGTGTCACGCCCAATGCGGGGCTTGGCGTCATGCTGGAGAAGATTGGCGAGATGGACAACGGGCAGGCGATCCTGAGCGAGATCGACGCGACGCTGGCTGATCGTCCACCGCTTTACATGGTGAACTCCGACAAGGGCATCACCAACCTGCATGTGCCCTCTGATGTGATCATCGATGCGTCCATGCCCGCTGTGATCCGGGCCGGGGGCAAGGGTTGGGGACCAGATGGTGAGGAACACGACACGACCTGCGTGATCCCTGACAGCTCATACGCCGGGGTCTATTCCGAGACGATCGATTACTTCAAAGAGACAGGCGCCCTTGATCCCGCAACGGCGGGGACGGTTCAGAACGTCGGTCTGATGGCGCAGAAGGCTGAGGAATACGGCTCACACCCGACAACGTTCGAGATCGCCGAAGCGGGTACGGTCCGGGTGATGAATGGCGACACGGAACTGATGAGCCATGCGGTCGAGGCGGGCGATATCTGGCGCATGGCCTCGGCCCGCAAGGCGCCGATTGAAAACTGGGTGGAGCTTGCGATTGAACGGCAGGCCGCCGAGAATTGTCAGGCAATCTTCTGGCTCGACAGCACCCGCGCCCATGACGCGGAACTGATCAAATACGTCGAACCGATGCTTGCGGCAAAGGGTGTCTCGGACAAGTTCGAGATCATGGCGCCGATCCCGGCCACACGCGCGTCGCTTGAGACGATCCGCGCGGGCAAGACCAGCATCGCGATCACCGGCAACGTTTTGCGGGATTATCTGACCGACCTTTTCCCGATCCTTGAGGTGGGCACTTCCGCCAAGATGCTGTCTGTGGTGAAACTGATGCAAGGCGGCGGTCTGTTCGAGACCGGTGCAGGCGGGTCCGCCCCGAAGCACGTCCAGCAATTGGTCGAGGAAAATCATCTGCGGTGGGACAGTCTGGGCGAATTCTGCGCGCTGGGCGAAAGCCTTCGTTTTGCCGAAGGGTCCAAGGCGTCCGTGATGGGACAGGCTGTGGATGCAGCGACCGAAAAGCTGCTGGCGGAGGGGAAGAGCCCCGGCCGGAAAGTGGGACAGGATGACAACCGCGCCTCCCATTTTCACTTTGCGCTCTACTGGGCCGAAGCGTTGGCTGAACAGACTGAAGATGCGGCGTTGGCAGAGACTTTCGCGCCCCTTGCCAAGGCTTTGTCCGAGAATGCCGAGACGATCCTGGCCGAGTTGAAAGCAGGGGCGGGTTCGCCGGTTGATCTGGGCGGATACTTCAACACCGACCCCAAGAAGACAGCTGCGGTGATGCGTCCGTCCAAGACCTTCAACGGGCTGATCGACTAGTTCGATATTGGTGCGCGCCTCAGCCGAGTGGCTGGCTGAGGCGCTACATTGTGCAAAAGGCAGTAGCGCGCTTGGAGATCGCTACCGCATGTCTTCGCACAATGATTTCATTTTTGATCGTGATGCGACCAAGAGTTTCCCGTTCCGCCGTTCGACCAGTCCCTGATCCTGCATCCATTTCAGGGTTTTGTTGGTGTGGACAAGGGACAGCCCTGCCAGATCGGCCAAGGTTTCCTGTGTGACGTTCAGGACGCGGCCATCTCGTCCAGCTGACGCGTCAGCGCTGAGCCGGACGTCAAGGCGCCACAGCATGTTTGCCAATCGCTCGACCGCGCTGCGTCGCCCCAGATCAGTTATGGAGACGCGCAACTCCTCCGCGTCGGCCTCGTGCACCCGGACGAAGATATCCAAGGTTTCCAGCCGCTGATCTGCCAGATCGATCCGGATCAAATCTGCCGTGACGTCTGTTAAGGCCTCAATGTTGCTCGTGGTTGCTTGGTCTCCGGTGGCCGAAGGTAAGATGATATCACCGGGCAGAACGAATTCGCTGATCTGCCGGGCCCCGGAGGTCAGATATTGGGACCGCGCAATCCATCCGTCGACAACCAAAAGCATGTCCGCCAAGTGTGTCCCACGACGAACAAATGTCCGCCCGGCGGCAATACGGATTGTCCGGCGTGGGCGGGACATCAAATATGCCAGATGATCTGGTGGCATATCGTATTTGGCCGCAATGTGGCGTTTCCGCGGGATCACGTCGTTCATGACGTCGGATGCCGTGCCGTCAGACACCGCGTCCATGGGACCATCGCTCTGTAAGTCGTCAGATTTCACGTCGAACCGCCGATTGTAATGAAACACTCGCGAAGAGATCGACAGCGCAGACAAACGCCCCCGACTTCTCGCCAAACAAATTTATACTCAATTTTGATACTTGGGATCGGGCGTGATCGCTTAGGTGGAGAGCCGCACCCGTCGGCCATGATATGTGGTCTGCAGATGCAGGCAAAACCGCGCAAGGCTCTGTGATAGATCAGTAAATCCTGAGTTTTTCCGCAATGTCCTGCGGATCAATGTCCCATCTGTAACATTTTGCATAAGCGAAATGTCGGAGGCTCCATTGAAATCTATAGGTGGATACCACGTACGTATATTATACATATGACGTAGCACTATGCATATGACATAGGGTGGGCCTTCACGGCGGCGCATCCCATCTAACCGGAAAGGCCGTAAGGCGAACCCGCCTTTGCACCGCGATGGATTACACACGAGACGATCTCAACACTTGCGACCTGGAGCAGGTTCACCTGATTGGATCCATTCAGCCGATCGGTTGTCTGATCGTGGCGGATGTGGCGTCCGGTCGGATTACCCATCTCAGCGAGAATGTCGAAACGGAACTGGGATGGCCGCTGGACACCTTGCTGGACGCCCCGTTGGCGGTACTGCTTGGGGAAGCAGGCCAGCAGGATCTCATGCACGAGGCGGTTCGCCTTCCGGGCGACATGCTTGTCCAGCCACGTACGACCTATCTGAAACATCCCGACGGCGGCGAAGACACGCGGGTCACCCATCTGACACATCTGGCGGCTGATCATCTGTATCTGGAGATTTTTCTCAACGATATCTCCGGGCGCCGTCCCGACAATCAATACGAGATGCGCCAGCACGCCATCAATGCGCTGCGGACGCTCGACAGCGTGGAAGATTTCAGTGAGACGGCGGTGCGCGTTCTGCGGGCCACAACCGGCTATGCGCGGGTGATGTGCTACAAGTTTCACAGCGATGGCCACGGCGAGGTGATTGCTGAGGATACGGATCTGGAGAACCGCTATCTGGGTCTGCATTACCCGGCGACCGATATCCCGCAACCGGCGCGGCGGCAGTTCTCGCTGAACAAGGTGCGCATCATTGCTAATGTTCAGGACGTACCCGTGGGCATCAGGGCGGCGGATCGGGGCGCAGGTCAGCTGGATCTGTCATTTTCGAAGCTGCGCGCGGTGTCGCCCATCCACCTGAAGTACCTGTCGAACATGGGGGTGGACGCGACGCTTGTGCTGCCGCTCATGGTCGAAGAGCAATTGTGGGGTTTGCTTGTCTGTCACCATGACGGTCCCAAGTCATTGTCCGCGATCGAGTTGCATGCCGCAGAGCTGACGGCGCAGGTCGTTGAGTTGTTTTTCGAGAGCATCATCCGGACCGAGCGGGACCGGTGGGTGATCAAGGCGCAGGAGCTTGCGTTCGATTTGTCCAAGCCGGGTTCTGCGAATGTGGATTTGGCAGAGATCGCAGAAAGCCTCGGGACACGGTTTCAGCTGGATGCCGTTGCCGCCCGGATCAACGACCAGTGGTTGCCGCTGTGGAACTGGTCCGGAGGCGAGGCGGATTTCCGGAAACTGCATCAGGCGTGCGCGGACGGGGTGTTCGTGACGGACAAGCTCTCGGATTTTATGGATCTGCCAGAAGACGTGGCCCGTCAGGTTTCGGGCTGTGCATTCCTTTCGATTGATGCGGATCGGGACGAGTATTTCGTCTTGGCCCGGCAGGAATTCCGCCGCAATGTGGCATGGGCCGGTGCACCCACCAAACCCACCGGATACGACACCGAGGGGCGTCCGATCCTGGAGCCGCGCGCGTCCTTCGGGCGTTGGAGCGAACAGGTCTTGGGCAAGTGCCGCCCGTTTAGTGCAAATGATACGCTGGCCTTTGGTGTGATCGTCCAGTCGTTGCGTGCGCTGATCGCATCCCGGCGCGCGATCAGCCTGACAACGGCCAAGCGGGAGCTGGAAGAGATGCAGTCCGAACTGCGCAATCAGCTTCTGAACACTGCGCGCTCTGCCTCGCTCGGGGAACTGGCGGCGGCCATTGCCCATGAACTGAACCAGCCGCTTACGTCGATCAGCAATTTCGTTTCGGCCAGTCGTATTCTGCTGAGCAACGATGAGACCTCGGAGCGGGGCAGGGTGATTGATCTGATGGACAACGCCGTGTCCGAAGCGCAGCGCGCGGGCCAAATCGTGCATCACCTGCGCAACCTTATGCGGCCCGGGTTCGAGCGGCGCGTGGATTTTGACGTGAAAACCATGCTGGAACAGGCCGCGCGATTGGCCCTGACCAGCAGCAAGCAAGGCGGGGTGGAACTTGATCTGGATATATCCGACACCTTGCCTATGATCTACGGCGACAAGGTGCAGCTTGAGCAGGTTGTCTTCAATCTCGTGCGCAACGCGGTCGAAGCGATGGAAGGGCATCCGGACCGAAAGCTCACCGTTTCTGCTGACCTAAAGTCCCCGCATCTGTTGCAGGTCATTGTGGAGGATACCGGGCCAGGGATCGCGCCGGAGTTCGTCCCGACGCTGTTTGAAGCCTTCCGGACCAGCAAGGCAGGGGGCATGGGCATCGGCCTGTCGCTCTGTCGCTCAACGGTCGAGGCACATAACGGGCAGATCTGGGGCGAGAACACAGGTACAGGCGCTCGGTTCGGGTTTACCATTCCGACCAGTGGGAAAGAGAGCTCCGATGAAAGATGAAAAGCGCGTCGCGATCGTAGATGATGACCCTTCGGTGCTTGAGTCCACCTCGGCGCTGCTGGAATCCATGGGGTATCGCACGCAAACCTACACCTCGGCCGAGGCCTTTCTGGACGAGGGGCAAGACAGCGACGTGCAGTGCATTGTGCTGGATGTGCGGATGCCCGGGATGGGCGGGCTGGATCTACAGGAGCGGCTGAATGAGATGGGCGACGCGCCCCCGATCATTTTCATCACCGCCCATGGGGACATTCCTATGGCGGTATCCGCAGTTCGGGCGGGCGCGGCGGATTTCATCGAAAAACCCTTCACCGCCGATCTTCTGGTCACGGCCATAGAATTTGCGCTTCGTTACAAGCCAGTGACTGTCGACAAGAAGCGATCCCGTGAACAGGCTGAACTCAGGCTCACCCGCCTCACCGATCGCGAGCGTGAAGTGTTCAACCTGATCGTGCTGGGTGAGACAAATAAGTCCATCGGGCGCACTTTGGGGATCAGCCCGCGCACGGTCGATGTCCACAGGCAGCGCGTGCGTGAGAAACTGGAGGCAGAGCGGCTGGCCGATCTGATCCGTCTCAAACAGGCCATCGACTGATACGGCTCTGTGCCAAGTACGCATTTTTCACGAATATGCCCTGAAAATACAGTGCGTTAGGATTGTAGCGAAGCCGCTTTTCCCTCTGACTCAGACTGTCTGCGCCGTTTTCGTGAAAGATGAACCCACCCACACTGCCGATACGCGATCACCTGACACACCGCCGGACATCTGGCTTGTGGCGACAGACAAATCTGTTCGATCCTCGATGGATGCGCTGTTGGGTTCATGGGACTTCGCCGTGCATGCCCACGCGACCGAAGCGCTTATCATCAAGGCCGCGCGCACTGATGATGTGCGACATCCTGACTGCCTGATCATCGACCGCCATTTGCTGCGCATGTCGCTTGAGGAGCTGATAGACGGTCTGCGCGAGGCAGGCATCACTGCGCCGGTGATCGTTGTGATGGGCAGTGCTGATGAAGTGCGCAGCTTCCGAACGTCGGATGTCAAATTTCTGGTCAAGCCCTACCAACCTCAGGAATTGCTGACGGCGGTGCGGGATGCGTTGGACGGTTTCGGATCGTCAGGTGGATAACGAGGCAGGGCATCCCTTAGACCTTGGTCGGAGTGACTCTCGGGCAGCCTGCTCCCTAGGGTGGAGCATCTGAAACACGGCGGAGGATGTATGATGGCGTGGAAGAAACCGGTCATTCGCGAAATCGAATGCGGCATGGAAATCAACATGTATGGCCCTGAGGGCGAAGAGCGCGAAAGCGACACACTGTTCTGAACAACGGCACGCGGATCAGCTGAGTGAGCCTCCGCGTGCATATTCTGGGCGCCGCTGCGGGTGGCGGGCTGCCCCAATGGAACTGCGGTTGCGAAAATTGTAACCTCGCCCGTGCAGGCGAGATACCTGCGCAGACCCAATCCTCAATTTCTGTTTCTGGCGATGGTGCGGCTTGGGCGATTGTGAACGCCTCGCCGGATATTCGCGATCAGCTTCGACTGGCGTCGCATCTTCATCCGACGGACCTGCGCGTGAGCCCTATAAAATCGGTCCTTTTGACGAATGGCGATATCGACCACATCGCGGGCCTTCTCACGCTGAGGGAACAACAGCCGTTCACCCTATTCGCGACGCGGGAAATTCAGAACGTGATCGCGGCCAACCCCGTTTTCGATGCGCTCGCCGCTGGTATTGTGGACCGTCGCGCCATTGCCTTGGATCAGCCTTTCGAGTTGGTTCCGGGTGTTATGGTGACGCTTTATGCCGTGCCGGGGAAGGTGCCGCTCTACCTAGAGGGGGACGTGGTGGACACGCAGCTTCAGGGCGAACAGACGGTAGGGGTTCATCTGGAAAGCGCTGCGCAATCGGTGCACTACATTCCAGGCTGCGCCGCGCTGAGCGACGATTTGCGCACGCGCATTGATGGGTCGGACCTGGTTCTTTTCGATGGTACTCTTTGGGAAGATGATGAGATGGTCCGGGCCGGGCTCAGTCAAAAGACAGGCGCGCGTATGGGGCATATGTCGATGGCGGGTCCCCGCGGTTCCATTGCCGCCTTTGACAGGCTGCGGATCGGGCGGAAGGTGTTTGTTCACATGAACAATACGAACCCGGTCTTGCGCCCTGATGCTGCGGAACGCGCAAAGGCCGAGGCGCGGGGGTGGACCATCGGGCAAGACGGGATGGAGATCGAGCTATGACGGCTTCGCGCACAGCATTTGAAGATCGGCTGAGAGAGATTGGCCGTCAGCGCTACCACGACAAGCACCCGTTCCATCATCTTTTGCACTCAGGCGGATGCACTGCGGATCAGGTGCGTGCATGGGTGATCAACCGGTTCTACTATCAGGCCAGTATTCCGATGAAGGACGCTGCTTTCATGAGCCGGGTCGAGGATCCGGCACTGCGCCGGGCGTGGCGGTCCCGGATCGAGGATCACGACGGCACCGACGCGCAGGATGGCGGGATCGAGCGGTGGTTGCGGCTGGCCGATGCGGTGGGTCTGGATCGGGACTATGTCGCCAGCAAGGATGGTGTTCTGCCCGCCACGCGGTTTGCCGTGGACGCCTATGTCCGCTTCGTGCGCGACAAGAGCTTGTTGGAGGCCGTGGCGGCGTCCCTGACGGAATTGTTCGCGCCGAAGATACATGCGGCCCGGATCGAAGGGCTGTTGGCGAACTATGCCTTCGCCAATGAGAGAAGCCTGTCTTACTTCAAAAATCGGCTTGTCGAGGCGCCGAAGGATGTGGCGTTTGGTCTGTCCTGGGTGCTAGATTATGCGGATACGGCAGAAAAGCAGGACGCAGCGGCGGCAGCGCTGATCTTCAAGACCGACGTACTTTGGGCGCAGCTGGATGCGTTACATGCGGCCTATGTGGAGCCCGCGCGCCGTCCGCCGGGGGCGTGGGATCCGGGGACCTATCTGCGGGCCCACGCCGCAAAGGCATCATGACTTTGGAGGCCAATGACGTGCCGGTGATGCCTCGCGGGGTCAGATTGCATTTCGACAAGGTGCGGGACCGATGGGTCTTGCTCGCCCCGGAGCGGACCATCAGCCTCGACGAGATTGCGCTGGCCATTCACCGCGAAATCGATGGCATACGGAATTTTGAGGCTATCGTGGCCCGTCTGGCTGAAACGTACGAAGCCCCTACCGCTGAAATTGCCGAGGACGTGAGTGCCTATATTGCAGGCCTTGCGGATCGGCGGTTTCTGGATATCGCGCGATGAGTGCGCCGCCCCCCATTGCCATGTTGGCGGAACTGACCCACCGCTGTCCTCTGTCCTGCCCCTATTGCTCGAACCCTGTGGCGCTAACCCAGAAGTCGCAGGAATTGACCACTGATGTGTGGCTTGATGCCTTTCATCAGGCGGCAGAGTTGGGCGTATTGCAATTGCACTTGTCGGGGGGCGAGCCTGCCGCGCGCCGTGATTTGACCGAGCTGGTCGCCGGTGCACGGGCGGCGGGACTTTACACCAACCTCATAACCTCGGCGATCGGTTTGACGGAACAGCGACTGCGCGCCTTGGACGACGCGGGGTTGGATCATGTCCAGTTGTCCTTGCAGGGCACCGACCCGCAGATGGCGGACATGATCGGCGGCTACGATGGCGGGTTCAAACGCAAAATGCAGGCGGCCAGATGGATCAGCGATCTTGGGATTCCGTTGACGCTGAACACTGTGCTGCACCGAAAGAACCTGCACCAGCTTCCCCGTGCAATAGAGATGGCGCTGGAACTTGGCGCACGTCGGATCGAGGTTGCGATCGTGCAATTTCACGGCTGGGCGCTACAAAACAGGGCGGCCTTGATGCCAACAAAAGAACAGGCGGAAACGGCCGGGCGCGTTGTTGCTGAGGCGCGAGAGCGCCTGAAGGGTCGGTTGGTGCTGGATTATGTTCCGGCGGATTACCATTCGGGGACGCCGAAGCGCTGCATGGGTGGATGGGGCATGGTGGGTTTGAACATCGCGCCGGACGGATTGGTTCTGCCGTGTCATGCGGCACAGACCATTCCTGATCTGCAGTTCCAGTCCATCCGCGACACACCTTTGAGGGATATCTGGTATGATGGACCAGCCTTCAATGCTTACCGTGGCGACGCATGGATGCAGGAGCCGTGCAGGTCCTGCGATCTCAAGCACCGCGATTTTGCCGGATGCCGGTGTCAGGCCATGGCGCTTGCGGGTGATGCGTCCGCAACGGATCCCGTGTGCCATAAATCTCCGCTTAACGCTGCCATTCAGGCACGTCTTGCTGCCGACGAGCAGGCAGTCGAAAATGCGCTGGTCTACCGGAAGCTCTGAGCGCGACACTGGCTGCCGCATAACACCTATGCCAACGGGTTTACGTCCGGCGCAGGGCCCAACGTGAAGCTACAATTTGAAGGAGGCGCGCTGCATGTCGCACCCGAACACATCGCCTGAGCCGTGGCCGGATATTCCCTACGCGCCATGGGCGGAGACCGCTGTCGCGCTTCATCTCTGGACGCAGATCATGGGGAAGTACCGGCTGGCGCATACGCCGTGGCTCAACCATTCATGGCATGCGACGCTCTATGTGACGCCTCGCGGACTGACCACGGGGCTGGTGCCGGATCAGAGCGGGATGGTATCGTTGGCGCTGGATTTCCACGACGGGCTTTGCGTCGTCGAGACAGACGCAGGGGCGCGTGAGACGTTTCCGCTGGGCGCCATGGGCGTTTCCCAGTTTCAGGCCGGACTTCGCGACGCGGTTCGCGCCGTGGGCGGGACCTTTTCCATCCACGGGCGCCCGAATGAGATGAAGGATGCCGTTCCGTTCACCGAAGACACGATGCCCCGCCCCTATGATGGCGCCGCTGTTCTGCAGTTTCATCAGGCTTTGGTGCGGATCGAGCGGGTGTTTTCTCAGTTTCGGACCGGCTTCCTTGCGAAAGTGTCCCCCGTTCATCTGTTCTGGGGGTCTTTCGATCTGGCCGTGACGCGGTTTTCCGGGGCAGATGCGCCGCCGCATCCGGGCGGCGTGCCCAATCTACCAGACACCGTGACGCAGGAGGCCTATAGCCACGAAGTGTCATCAGCAGGGTTTTGGCCGGGTGCGGGTATCGGTGAACCGATGTTCTATTCCTACGCCTATCCGACACCCGAGACGTTTTCTCAGCAGCCCGTCGCGCCCGATGCAACTCGGTGGGATGCGGAACTCGGCGAATTCTTGCTGCCTTATGGGGCGGTTCGGGCATCGCCAAACCCGGACAAAACGCTGTTGGATTTCTTGACATCAACCTACGTGGCAGCCGCGAAATCTGGCGATTGGGACCGAAAAACGCTGGAATGCGACATGGGCGTGCCCGGTGTGCCGCGTGCAGTTTAATCGGCATATTTCAAGGAAAATGGCGGGCTTAGGGTTTTTGGTTAACGCGCGCCCAAGACGCCTCGAAACAATGCCATATGCTGGCCCTGATTGTGCCAAAATTCAAGGTGAGATCACCAACATGAAAGCCGTTCTGGGCGGGATGAGCAACCACATGGAAGTGGTGCTGCGCGAACGCGTCTTGCCAGAGCAAAAGAAGTCGAGCAACTAACATCAAGACAGCCCGTGGACGGACCGTCGGGCATTCTAAGGGGGCAAAGTTTTTGCAATGAAGAGAAGATCTATTCTTTCCGGATTGGCGGTCGGTGCAGGTCTGGGTGTGGCGACCCCGATGATGGCGCAAACTGCGCGGGTTCTGCGGTTGATCACGGACCTTCCCGACGACGGCGCGCGGCTGGCTGACCGCTTTGCGTTGGTGACGGATGGGCGCATTCAGCTTGAAATTACCGTGGTAGAGCCGTCTTCCGCGGTCGATCTCCGCAAGATTGTGAGCAATGGCAGTCAGGATATGTACCTGTCGTCCGAAGGGAACTTTATCGCGGAAGAGCCTGCGCTGGCCCTGTTCGCGGCGATGCCCAATGGTATGGCCCCCAATGAGTTGGAAGCTTGGGTCTATACCGCAGGTGGCGCGGATGTCTGGAACTCTTTCGGATTGGACTCCAAGATCAAGAACTACCTTGCAGGCGACACCGGTCCCATGCCGATCTGGAGCCGTGAGCCGATCTCGACCGTTGAGGGCGTCGGCGGTCCGATTGCAAGCGTCGGATCCGGATTGAAGCTTCTGGAGAAGCTCGGCGTGCCGTCAATGTCCCTGATGAACACCGATGATGTGACAAGCGCATTTGGTGTCGAAGGTATCCCGGCCTATGAAATGGTGAAACGGGGTCTCCATCAGGCTTTCCCCTATGTTTATGCGCCGAGTGCGGGCTTGCCGAACTCTTCTATTTCCTTGGGCGTCAACACCGATGTGCTGGCGGACATGGATGAGGCGGAAATCAGTCTGCTGGAAAAATGCGTCACGGCCCATAACGGACAGGTGCGCACGCAGGCTGCCTATCTGAACGCCAAGGCCTACGCAGAGATTTCGCAAGACATCACCATAGCAACATCTGCGCCTGCGTTCTGGGACGCGCAGGTTGCTGCGGCGGAGGGGGTCATCAAAGATATCGAGGTGCTGGACGAGAAACGGCTGAAGGCTGTCGAGGCCTATATCTACTTCCTCAAGGATGTCGCCGGATGGAGTGACATCGGCGAAGCCTCATATTTCGCAAGCCGTAAACGCGTTCTGTCAGACGTGCTGTGATACAGCACTTGGAGTGACCCTTATGTCGAATAACACATCTCAAAAAATCACAACGCGTCGCGGTCTTCTTGGTGCTGGTCTGGCGGGTATGGCCGGTGGTCTTGCTGCACCGTTGGTAGCGCAGACAGGTGGCGCGCGCACGATCCGCATGGCGACCTCTTGGCCCAAGGATCTGGGGGGTCTGGCGGACAGCGCTGCCCGTGTTGCCCAAACAATTACTCAGATGAGTGAAGGCAGCCTGAGTGTTGAAGTCTACGGTCCCGGCGAATTGGTCGGGGCCCTCGAAGTGCATGACGCGGCCGGAAACGGTGATATCGAAATGTATCATTCCGCCGAGTACTACTTCCAGCGCAAGCACCGTGGTCTGAACTTTTTCACCACTGTTCCACTTGGTTTGACCATGCTGGAACAGGCGTCTTGGCTGACTTACGGCGGAGGACAGGCACTTTGGGACGAGGTCAACGCGCAGTTCGGTGTGAAATCCCTGCCCGTCGGCGGCACGGGCGTTCAAATGGGTGGCTGGTTCGACAAACCGATCGAGTCTGTCGATGATTTCAACGGTTTGACGATGCGTATGCCGGGTCTAGGCGGGCAGGTCATCTCGGAGCTTGGCGCAGAGGCTGTTGTTTTGTCAGGCGGCGGCATCGTGAAGGCCCTGTTTGAGCAATCGATCAATGCAACCGAGTGGGTCGGGCCCTACAACGACCTTCATTTCGGGTTTCAGAAAATCCTGAGCACGTATGTTTATCCCGGTTTCCATGAGCCCGGGACCATGGCGGCTCTGGGGATGAACAAGGCATTCTGGGATGGCCTGAGCAGCCGGGAACAATCGATCATTCAGACGGCGACGGATGTTGAACTGTCCCTGCACTCGGCGGATTACTATGGCAACAACGGGTTGGCGCTGACGCAGATGATCAACGAATATGGTGTGCAGCCAACGCTCCTGCCCGATGATGTGTGGGACGCCATTGCAAAGAAATCGATGGAGGTTGTCTCCGGCGTTGCAAATGATGACGATCTGGCGCGCCGCATTTTCGAGAGCTTTGATGCGCACCGGTCTTTGATGTTTGGCGGCGCACCGTTTGATCAGGCGGAGTATCTTGCGCGGCGGTTCGGGTCGACGCCGCTGTGGTCAAACTACTCCTTCGAGCATCTGGAGCTTTAAGTCTCTTCCGCGACGGGTTGCATCAACTTGCGCCCGTCGCGGGACCTTTTGTAAAGCCGTTCGGATCACGGCGCGCTTGACCTTCGCCTTTCCCCCACCTAGACGCGGCGCTTTGTTTCACGTCGGGAGCGGTGGCCATGGTCGGTCAGAACACAGTCCTTGGAATAGATTTCGGGACATCCAACTCTGCCGCTGGCTTTCTGGCGGATGGGGCGCCGCGTCTTATCGAACTTGCCCCCGGTCGCACGACGATCCCCACCACATTTTTCTTCGACTTCGAAACCAGACAGACCTTAATCGGGGAGCCTGCAAATCAGGCTTTGCTGGATGGCGCGGAAGGCCGGTTCATGCGCGCATTGAAACGCGTGTTGGGTACGAGTCTAATGCACGAAAAACGACGGATCCTGAACGAGCAGGTGACCTTCGTTGATATCATCGCGCGGTTCCTGAATACGATCAAATCCCGTGCCGAGTTGGAGACCGGCTTGGTGTTCGACCGTGCGCTGTCGGGACGACCGGTGGTGTTCCACGGGGCGGGCGATCCGCGTGAGGCGCAGGCTGAGGCAGACTTACGGGCCTGCTATCTGACAGCCGGATTTCGGGACGTCGAGTTTCTGGCAGAACCAGCAGCAGCGGCCATCGCAAGCGGCGCGCTGGATCAATCGGGCGAGGTTGGATTGATCGTCGATATCGGGGGCGGGACATCGGATTTCTCGCTGTTCCGAAGTGGCGCGGACGGCGTCGATATTCTGGCGAATTACGGCGTGCGCATCGGTGGAACGGACTTTGACCGGGCGATCAACATTGATCGGGTGATGCCGCTGTTGGGCAAAGGAACGGCACTACGCAAGGTGATCGGTCCCGGACTGTCGCCTGTGCCGTTTGCGATCTTCAACGATCTGGCGACGTGGGAGAAAATTCCCTTTCTCTATACCGGCCAGAACCGTCGGATGGTCGAAGAGATGGTACGGTTGGCGGAGGTGCCAGAAAAACTGGGCCGACTTTCGACTGTACTCGAAGATGAGCTGGGTCATGATCTGGCCTTTGTAGTAGAGCGCGGGAAGATCGCGGCCAACAGTGGTGCAGGGACGGCTGTCATTGAATTGAGCGAGGTGGAGCGGGACCTCTTTGTGCCGCTGCCGTCTGACGTCCTGAGGCAGATCCTTGAACCTTACGCCAAGCAGCTACAGGGCGGGGCGCAGGAAATCCTGCGTCTCGCGGGCTTGGAAACGGGGCAAGTGGCTCGGGTCATCTACGTGGGAGGATCTAGCCTAATGTCGATTGTGTCCGATACAATGAAGGCCCAGTTTCCCGACGCCGAGCACGAGTTTACCGAGGTGTTTACAGCGGTCACGGACGGATTGGCCATCGCTTCCGGAAAGGTTTAGGTGCGAAGAGCAGGCGGGCTTTTTCAGTTTCTTATGCCCGTCCTCCCGAAGCGGTGCGCGTTTGCCAGACCGCTTCGAGAGAAGTGCAGGCTCTGTTATTCCGCCGGTTTGCTTTGACTGAGCAGGGCCGCCCTTTCGCTGTGCAGACCTTTCCAGATGCAGACGCACAGCAGCAGGAGCACGACCGCAAAAGGCAGGCCGGTTGAGATCACCATGGACTGAAGCGACGATAGCCCCCCGGCAGACAGGAGCAGTACGATTGCAACCGCCCCTTCAAAGGTACACCAGAACACACGCTGGGGCAGGGGCGCATCCACCTTGCCGCCCGCAGTGATCGTATCGATCACAAGCGACCCTGAATCTGACGATGTCACGAAGAACACGATCACCAGAATGATCCCGACAAGCGAGGTGACAGAGGCAAGTGGCAGGGCTTCGAGCATCCGGAAGAGTTTCAACTCAAGCGGCGCGCCGGTGACTGCTTGGTAGCCGTCCTGGATCACCTGCTGAATGGCCGTACCGCCGAAAACGCTCATCCAAAGCACGCAGACGAGTGATGGGATCAGCAGCACGCAGATCACGAACTCACGGACCGTGCGTCCCCGGCTAACCCGCGCGATGAACATACCAACGAAGGGTGACCAGCTGATCCACCATGCCCAGTAGAATGCCGTCCATCCTTGAACGAAGTTGGTGTCTTCGCGTCCGAAGGGCATGGAAAGCTCAGGCAGGTATTGGAAATACGCGCCAAGTGCACTCACGAACCCGGTCAGGATATCCAAGGTAGGCGCGACGGTCAGAACGAAGAGCAACAGCAATATTGCCAGACCCATGTTGATTTCCGACAGGATTTTGACACCACCGTCCAACCCGCGCACGACAGAGATCAGCGCAACGGCGGTGATGACTGTGATCAGCAAGACCAGCAATCCGTCGGAGTTCGTCACGCCACTGTCTTCGGTGTTGCCAAAGGCCATACCCAGAAAGGAGCGTGTGCCTTCTTCTGCGACGCCCGACCCAAAAAGCAGCGTCAGTCCGTTCGCTGCCTGCGTCGCGCCAAAGCCAAGGGATGTGGCAAGCCCGAAGAGCGTTGCGAATACAGCGAGCGTGTCGATGACGTGGCCGGTCCAGCCCCAGACCCGCTCGCCAAACAGGGGATAGAAGGCCGAACGGATCGTCAGCGGCAGGCCCTTGTTGTAGGAAAACAGCGCCAATGCCAGTGCGACCACGGCATACATGGCCCACGGGTGCAGTCCCCAGTGATAGATGGTTGCGGCCATGCCAAGGCGGACGGCCTCGGCTTCGTTTCCTTCGGCACCCCCAAGAGGTGCCCAGTCGGTGCGCACGCCGTTTTCAACGGCCGTTCCGCCCATCGCGCTGGAAAAATGGCTCATCGGTTCGGAGACGCCGTAGAACATCAACCCGATGCCCATGCCCGCCGCGAAGAGCATCGCAAACCATCCGATGTAGCCATAGTCGGGCGTTGCATCCGCGCCCCCAAGACGAACTGATCCGATGGGAAGTACAATCAGCAAGAGGCAGAAGAGCACGAAGATGTTGCCTGCCGAAAGGAAAAACCAGTCGAAATTCGTGGTTACGAACGTAAACATCGCCGAGAACATCGCGCCTGCCATATCGGGCAGGGCGAGCGTATAGAAAACAAAGGCCACAATCGAAATGCCCGAAATCATGAAAACCGGGTTGTGGATGTCAAACCCGAACGGCCCAACAGATCCGTCCACGTTATGTGTGCCAATCTCGTAGTCCGTATCGATTGGATGGTGGTGCCCGTCTGGGGTCGGAATGCCTTGATCGCCACTGACGTCCGTCATGTGCATCTCCCTGTGTTGTACCGGTCATATTAAGAACGCGCAGGCGGCGCGAATGCTTCGTCAAACGACGCGACAGTGCTTGAAGACGACACGGTTGATTGCTTTCAGACTACCAGAGGACCGGGTTCAGAACAAATCCAGCAGCTTATGCGAATGCCCAACGTCGGTGCCGGGCTGGGATGAGTCGCGCGTCCGGCTTTGTATTTTGGATGTGTAGGGCGACAGAGATCGTATCGTTCGAACCCATAGAGTTGCTGCCATCCGACATCGTTCTAGGTCATTTCACAGGAACAATGTCAGGAGGTCAGATATGACGCAGGACACCGAACGGCCCGGCAATCGGCTAAAAGACAGGCCAGAATATGCCAGTAAATCCAAACCGTTGACCCGGGGGCCGGATGACAGCGTCTTGGAAGCGGTCGCCGCGATGTCTGACAAGAACTATGGCTGTGTGATCATCGTCGATCCGGCAGACCAGGTCATCGGTGTGGTCACTGAGCGGGACATCATGAACAAGCTGGTCGCCAAGGGGCTGGATGCCAGCAAGACAAAGCTGCGTGATCTGATGACCGAGAACCCGCGTCTGGCGCGAGAGGAAGATGATTTCGTGGATTGGTTGCGCATGATGTCAAACGAGCGCTTCCGCCGCCTGCCCGTGGTCGACGGTGACGGCAAGATAAAGGCGGTTTTCACTCAGGGTGACTTCGTATCCTACACGTGGCCCGACCTCATGTATCAGATGGGGCAGATGGCAAAGGCGAGCGTCGCTAAGAACTTCCACTACTATTTGATCGGTGGTGGTCTTCTTATCTACACGGTCGCGATTTTGATTGTTCTGCGGTCGATCTAAGCGTGTTGGTCATTGTGACAGGCGCGCAACCTCTGAATGGCGGGGGCAATTGGTCATATGGTCGTTCACCAGACCGCAGGCCTGCATGAAAGCATAGACAATCGTCGGCCCACAGAATTTGAACCCCGCCTTCTTCAGGTCCTTCGACATTCGTGTACTCAGATCGGTGGCCGCCGGGACATTAGACATGGATTGGAAGTCATTCTGGATCGGCTGGTGATCGACATAATCCCAGATGAACCGATCAAACCCGCCGTTCTGCTCGGCCGCCTGCCAAGCCTGTGCATTGGTTATCGTCGCCGCAATTTTCCCCCGATGGCGAATGATACCGGGGTTTTGAAGTAGTTTCTCAATCTGGGGTTCACCCCAAGTGGCAATCTTGTCTGGGTCGAAGCCCTCAAATGCCTCCCTGAAATTCTCCCGCTTCTTGAGAATGGTGATCCAGTTGAGCCCGGCCTGAAACCCTTCAAGTACGAGCATTTCCCACAGCATCCGGCTGTCTCGCTGGGGCACGCCCCATTCGGCGTCGTGATATTCCACGTAGATATCTTCGGTGCCGCACCAACTGCATCGCTCCATATTAGCCCCTGCCATTTTTCCCGTCCTCCCGCATCTTTTCAATTTGAACAAAGATAGAACTTTAACCCGCGTTTAAACGGTTGGGCGGTAGACAGCAGCAACAAACTTCGGAGGTCGGACAATGTGGCAACCTGGTCATCCTGCGGAAAGCGAGAGCCCGCTCGCGACCGCGATTGCCATGCGCGACGCAGGAATGATGGAGACCGTGAAAACGGCCTTGCGTCTTGATCGCGTTGCCCTTGCGTTTCAACCTGTTGTTCGAAGCGGCGGCAACGGACGCCCTGCATTTTACGAAGCGCTTCTCAGAATTCGAGACGAAAAGGGACGCATTCTACCCGCTCAGGACTTCATCGAAGCGATTGAAACGCGCGAAGAAGGGCGGTTGATGGATTGTCTGGCGCTGAAGCATGGTTTGGCCGCGCTGGCCGCCGATCCGCAACTTCGGCTGTCGATAAATATGTCCCCCCGTACGATTGGATACCCCGCGTGGGAAGTGACATTGCATGCTGGGCTGACTGAAAATCCAACAGTGGCGGAACGTTTGATTATCGAGGTCACTGAAACCTCCGCCATGACAATGCCCGATCTGGTCAAGGATTTCATGGATCGGATGCATCTTTTGGGCGTGTCCTTTGCGCTGGATGATTTCGGCGCAGGCTATACGTCGTTTCGGCACTTCAAGGATTTTTTCTTCGACATTGTCAAAATCGACGGCAGCTTCTGCACGAGAATCGACGAAGATCGGGATAACCAGGTTTTGATGGCCGCGATGGTCTCTATCGCGCGCCAGTTCGAAATGTTCGTCGTGGTCGAAGGCGTGCAACGCCGCGAAGAGGCGGAATACCTCGCAAGTATCGGTGTCGAATGTCTGCAGGGCTATTACTTCGCGGCGCCTTCGATGACCTATCCGAAGGACGATCACCACGCGGCACCTTTGAACGCGACTGGATAAGTCCATACGACCAAAGGGCAGAACAGACTGTTTCCCAACCGCGTTGTATAGTTGAACCGACATTGGTAAATGCAGGGCTTCACCAGTGTGCCGCAGCGTCAGTCTGTTGAGAAGGCACACGCCCACATAGAGGCCGAAAGGACATCTCATGACCAATGTCGTAATCGCATCCGCCGCACGCACCCCCGTTGGAAGTTTTCTCGGAGGATTCGCCTCCACACCTGCACATGATCTTGGGAAAGCAGTCCTTGAAGCCGTGGTCGAGCGGGCCGGCGTCGATAAGTCCGAGGTGTCCGAGACGATTATGGGTCAGGTTTTGACCGGCGGGCAGGGACAGAACCCTGCGCGCCAAGCACATGTCAACGCGGGCCTGCCGATCGAAAGCTCTGCGTGGGGTATTAATCAGGTCTGCGGATCCGGGCTCCGGGCTGTCGCATTGGGTGCGCAGCACATCCAGCTTGGTGATTCTGATATCGTCGCTGCGGGTGGTCAGGAAAGCATGAGCCTCAGCCCCCATGTCGCGCATCTGCGCGCGGGCCAGAAAATGGGCGACATGAAATACATCGACTCGATGATCCGCGATGGCCTTTGGGATGCGTTCAATGGCTACCATATGGGGCAGACCGCAGAGAACGTCGCAGAAAAGTGGCAGATCAGCCGGGATACCCAGGACGAGTTCGCGGTCAGTTCCCAAAACAAGGCGGAAGCGGCTCAGAAGGCCGGTAAGTTTCAGGACGAAATCACACCGTATACCGTTCAGACGCGCAAAGGTGATGTTGTCGTTGATCAGGACGAATACATCCGCCACGGCGCAACAATCGAAGCCATGCAGAAACTCCGCCCTGCCTTCATCAAGGACGGTACGGTCACGGCGGCCAATGCATCCGGCTTGAACGACGGCGCCGCGGCTACACTGTTAATGACCGCCGACAACGCGGAAAAGCGGGGGATCGAACCGCTCGCGCGGATCGCGTCCTACGCGACGGCGGGGCTCGACCCGTCTATCATGGGGGTTGGCCCGATCCATGCGTCTCGCAAAGCGTTGGAAAAGGCGGGATGGTCTGTGGGCGACCTTGATCTGGTTGAAGCCAACGAGGCTTTTGCCGCACAAGCCTGCGCCGTGAACAAGGATATGGGCTGGGATCCCGAGATCGTAAACGTAAACGGCGGCGCGATCGCCATCGGTCACCCCATTGGCGCGTCAGGCTGCCGGGTTCTGAACACCCTGCTGTTCGAGATGAAGCGTCGCGACGTCAAGAAGGGCCTCGCAACGCTGTGTATCGGTGGTGGCATGGGCGTCGCCATGTGCGTCGAGCGCGGCTAGAAACCGACCGCGCGCTTGAAGGCGTTGCCGCCTTTTCAAGCGATACATCACAGTGCGGATCACCATCCCGGATGGGCAAACGTGATCCGCACGCTAGCTTATTTTCATACACGAAGAGGAGGAATGAATTATGGGACGTGTTGCCCTTGTCACTGGCGGATCTCGCGGAATCGGCGCGGCCATTGCGAAAGCTTTGAAAGCGGAAGGATACGATGTTGCTGCGACCTACGCAGGCAATGACGAGAAAGCGAAGGCTTTCACAGACGAAACAGGCATCAAAACCTATAAGTGGGATGTTGCCAGTTACGACGCGTGTAAAGACGGGATCGCTCAGGTCGAGGCTGATCTTGGCCCGGTCGAGGTTCTAGTGAACAACGCTGGTATCACGCGTGACGCGCCGTTCCACAAGATGACACCTGACCAGTGGTCCGAGGTAATGAACACAAACCTTTCGGGCGTTTTCAACATGACCCATCCGGTCTGGCCCGGCATGCGGGAGCGCAAATTTGGCCGGATCATTACGATCAGTTCAATCAATGGTCAAAAGGGGCAATTTGCGCAGGCCAACTATGCGGCAGCGAAGGCGGGCGACATCGGCTTTACGAAAGCTCTGGCGCAAGAGGGCGCGCGGGCCGGTATCACAGTGAATGTGATCGCACCGGGTTACATCAATACTGAGATGATGAGTACGATCCCTGAGAAAGTGATGAACGAAGTCATCCTGCCGCAAATTCCGGTTGGTCGTTTGGGCGAAGCAGAGGAAATCGCGCGTTGCGTGGTGTTCCTCGCCTCGGACGATGGCGGGTTCATTACAGGATCGACGCTGTCTGCAAACGGCGGTCAGTACATGGTCTAAAAGCAGACACTTTAGAATGCAGGGCGGCCGGTCTCGCACGACCCGCCGCCCTTTTTGTTTCAGATGGTCTTAGCCGCTGTGCCGCAGGGAAGAGACAAGTCTGGGTACCATCCGGAACAATCCTGTGAAGGCCGCAGCGCGGGCCTCGTGGGCTTTGCGCTGCGCATCGATCGTGGGTGTATTGGTTTGCAACTCGAACATTTTGGACCTCTTTGATTTGAGAAACTTAACTTAACTCAACATCGCTTTTCTGTTTTCTTCTGACAAACGAGACTTTCCCTGTGTTCAGATAAGTAATACTTGTGTGAAGTGTCTGATCGCCTTCCTCCGCTGACCGCCTTGCGTGCCTTTGAAGCTGCCGCGCGTCACATGAGTTTTGCGAAAGCTGCCGAGGAGCTTCGGGTCACACCAGCGGCGCTGTCGTTCCAGATCAAATCGCTTGAAGATCACATCGGCGTGCCGATGTTCAAACGCCTCAATCGGGCAGTGGAATTGACCGAAGAAGGTCGCCTGCTTCAACCTGGTGTGTCGGACGGGTTTGCGGCGCTGCAACTTGCGTGGTCCTCAGTCAAACGGCGTTTGGAAGAAACGATCCTTACCGTGACAGCGGGGCCGGGTTTTACGGCGAAATGGCTTGCGCCCAGACTTTTTTCCTTCGCGCAGGCGAATCCCGACATCGAATTACGATTTGCTGCGGGTCTTCGCATCATGGATTTCGCGCGTGATGATATTGACGTCGCGATCCGCTTCGGGCGGGGCGGAGACGATGCATCGCTCTATTCGCGGCCCATCATCAAGGAATGGTCGATACCGATGATGACGCCTGAGTTAGCGCACAAGGTAAAGATACCAGAGGATCTGCGGGCTCTTCCCCTTCTGCATCAGGACGACACGCAGTTTTTGAAGCCGGATCTGACATGGGATGCGTATTTCGATGCCGTGGGCATTGGTCCAGCGTCGGGGCAAGGAACGCGCTTCAGTCAGGCAGACCACGCCGTTGATGCTGCACTTGCCGGTGCTGGCGCAGTTTTGGGTCGGGCGTCGCTGACGGAGGCTCATTTGCGAGAGGGTAGGCTTGTCATGCCGCTCAAACAGGCGATCTGGGCGCATGCGGATTACCGGATCGTTTGCCCCATCGGGACAGAAACACGCCCCCATGTGGCACGATTTATCGACTGGGTTTTGGAGGAGACGGCAAGTATTGCGCGGTTGGCCGATACGGTTGAAATAATTGATCGGACCTAAGTGTCTTGAATGTCGTCGGAGGGCAGGGCGCGTCAAAAAACGCGCCTGCCCGAGATTGGTCGCTAATTGGCGAGCCGCTCGATTTCTTCTTTCAATTTAAGCTTTTGCTTTTTCATGTCCACGATAGACAGATCGTCAGTGCCGGGGCAGCGTTGCGCTTCTTCAACGCGTTGGGATAGTGTTTCATGTTTCCGTTTCAGCTCCGTCAAATGCGAACTGAGTGTCATGGCATACCTCCTGCAAGTTTGAATGTGTCTCTACGACATCATAAAAATAGGTATGTGTCACGAAATTCACATGCGGCACTGCGGCGCAAATACCTAAAATATGAGCGGCTCGCCTCGGCGCAGAATGGCCTTTGCCGCGTCGGCATAGCTGTCGCGGTCTACGTCATGTGCATCGCCCTTATGTAAAATCAGCGGGTTATATAGTGTCGCGGGCGATCTGCTGCCTTTCTTCGCCCGAACAATGATCCGGCTGGCAGGACGATTGGCTCGGCTGGCGAGCGGTTTTATTTCAAGCGCACCTGCCCGCGGCCTGAGCAGTGCAAGAATATCTGGTAAGCGCTCGGCCAAGTGGATCAGTGTGATGTGACCTTTGGGGGCGCATCGCTTAAGGGCGGCATCAATCCACATTTCCAGCGGTGTGTCTTCCTTTCGCGCCCGCGCCCGTCCGCTGTTGTCCGCCCGTGTGCCGCTGGTGAAAAACGGTGGATTTAGGATGACATGATCGAAGCTTTGTCCGCTGATCTCTTGTGGTAGGTTCGCCAGATCTGCCTCGACAACGTTGAGTGGAATGGCATTCTCATCTGCGTTTTGCCGCGCGAGGGCGCAGTAATCCGGCTGAAGTTCCACGCCCGTTAGGTGTAATGCTTTGGTGCGCTTTCCTAGACACAAGATCGCAGTTCCCGCACCGCAACCCAATTCCAGAACTGTTTGGCCCCGTTCTGCCGGACAGGCGGCGGCAAGAAAGACTGCATCTGCGGTCGCGCGATAGCCGAGCCGGGGCTGGTTGATCTGTAACAGGCCCCCGAGAAAAGCGTCGCGCGTCAGGCAATTTCCATCGGCTGGCACGGTCTACCCTTCGAAATCGATCGCATTGTCGCGCAAAACCGCGCGGGCCATGAACAGATCGCGCTCTACCACCATCAGGCGGCGCGGCAATACGCCCACGGATCCTTCAAGAACGCTCATATGGACGTCCATTTCAAAGACGCTTATATCCTCCCCACCTAGGAGTGCTTTGGCGAAGGCGATGACCGTCGGATCGTTACTGCGAAGAAGCTCTTTCATTCAGTGAACTAACGACAGGCCGGACGGATTGTCGAGGTCTGTGGCGATATGAGGCAGAGCGAGTTGATGAGCTTGGATGATGCGTCCACCAAACCACATGACCGGCTGCAAGCGGCCCTGTCTGACGATCTGGCGTCCGTTGCGACCCTGATCCGCGCGCGCATGGCCTCGGAGCATGCGCCACGTATTCCTGAAGTGACGGCGCATCTCGTGGAAGCCGGTGGCAAACGGGTCCGACCTATGATGACGTTGGCGGCGGCGCGTGCGTGCGGCTATGATGGTCCGTATCACGTTCACCTTGCGGCAACCGTCGAGTTTATTCATACGGCGACGCTTTTGCACGACGACGTCGTGGACGAAAGCGAACAGCGTCGCGGACGACCCTCGGCCAACCTGCTTTGGGACAACCAGTCCAGCGTCTTGGTCGGGGATTACCTCTTCGCCAGATCGTTCCAGTTGATGACCGAGACCGGTCGTCTGGATGTGCTGCGCGTCTTGTCGGATGCAGCGGCCACTATTGCCGAAGGCGAGGTCTTGCAGCTTACCGCCGCACAGGATTTGTCGACGTCGGAAGATACCTACCTGAAGATTGTCCGGGGCAAGACGGCGGCGTTGTTTTCAGCGGCGACGCAGGTCGGCGGTATGATTGCAGATGTGGAGCCGCGTGTTGTGCAAGCTTTCTTTGACTACGGCGACGCGTTGGGCATCAGCTTTCAGATCGTGGACGATATTCTCGACTTTGGGGGGGTATCGGCGCAGACCGGCAAGAATGTTGGTGACGATTTTCGGGAGCGGAAGTTAACGTTGCCGCTGATCAAAGCGATTGCCGCGGGCGGCGATAAGGACCGTCCGTTCTGGGTGAAGACCATCGAAAAAGGTGTGCAGGACGAGGGCGATCTGGAGACAGCTCTCGATTTGCTCCGGAGCCATGGGGCGCTTGAGGCGGCGCGCAGCGATGCACTGATGTGGTCTTCAAAAGCAAAGGCTGCGCTTGAGGAGGTTCCGGATGATCCGTTGCGCGACATGCTCAGGGATCTGGCAGACTACGTTGTCGAACGGATTGCCTAAGCCGTCGCCAGCTTTGGACCTACGGCAGAATTTCCAAGAATGGCGGGCTTGATCCACCAATTTGGGTGTTGTGCGGACAAAACATCTGCCTGAGCTTGCGCGGCGTCCTCGGTGTCGTAAATCCCGAAACATGTGGCCCCAGACCCAGACATGCGTGCCAGATGGCAACCCTTTGCCATCGCCAGCGCGGCAAGAACGTCGGTTATGATCGGAGCTACTTCGATGGCCGCGTCCTGCATGTCATTTCTCTGCTCTGCCAGCCACGCCGCGAAATCAGCAACGGTTTCAAAGCTGGGAATAATGTCTGGCATGGGAGGGTTCGCTTTTACCGCGATACGGGCGAACACGTCCGGGGTTGAAACAGGAACGCGTGGATTGACCAGAACAACAGGGACTTGGGGAAGGTTTTGAAGAAAGCTCAGCTGCTCTCCGATACCCCACATCCTTGCCGTTCTTGAGAACAGGCAAACCGGAAGATCAGCGCCCAGTGATTTGAGCTTTGCCGAAACGGTGGCGATCTCATCTTCGTCCAGACGATCCGGATCGAGCGCTTTTTGAAGGAGGTCGTCCAGCGGTATGTCGAACCAATGTTTCAACAACCCGCGGAGGGCGGCGGCTGCATCCGCAGAGCCACCCCCTATACCAGCCGCGGTTGGTAAATGTTTCGCCAGAAGGAACGCCACGCCACGCTCTGTCTTGAAGATTTCCGCCGCCTGCATAATCGAGTTCTTCGTATCGGTCGGAACGCCAGCCGCTTCAGGTCCCTCTATCGTCAGCGACCGGGTGTTCGCATCAAAAATATTCAGATGGTCACCAATGGTGGCAAACATGACGAGGCTGTCCAGCAGATGGTAGCCATCGTCCCGCTGACCCACGATGTGAAGCGAAAGGTTGACCTTCGCGGGCGCGAACATCTTAGTCGTTCGCGGTTTGTGTTTCGCCTGCTTCCGCTTCTTCTTCAGCCAAGACCTTATCCAAGCCCACTTCGATCTTGCGACGGATGCGTTCCGCATCAGCTTCTTCCGGCTCAAACGAAAGTGCCCGTTTCCACTGGAATTCCGCTTCCCGGAAGCGATTTACTTTCCAATACACATCGCCGAGATGATCGTTGACGATGGGATCAACGGGCAGAAGCTCGACCGCACGTTCCATCGGCTCGACGGCATCCTCATAGCGACCCAGACGAAAATAGACCCATGCAAGGCTATCGGTGATATACCCGCTGTCGGGTCTGCGCTCGACGGCCGTTTTGATCATCTCAAGCGCCTCGGGCAGCTTGATGCGCTGCTCGACAAGGGAATAACCCAGATAATTCAGAACGTCCGGCTGATCTGGCGACATCTCTAGAGCAGTGCGGAAATCAGCTTCCATTTCGGCGAGATTGCCCATCCGTTCGTGCACGATGCCGCGTGCGTAGTGGACGGGCCATGCGTCACGATCATTCGCCTCATGCAGTTCAAGCGAACGGGTGTAAGCCGCCAAGGCCGCCTCGTCCCGCTCTTCCCGACTTAGCAGGTCCGCAAGTGCTGAGTGAACGACGGCGGTGTCAGGGTAAGCTTTGCTGAGCGCAGTCAGGACCTCGATTGAGGCATCTTTGCGTTCGGCGGAGTAAAGCGAGTCAGCGCGGCCCATTTCTGCGATAAAATACGCCGGATGGGTATTTGGAACGCGCGCGAAGGCTTTTGTAGCCAAGTCGTACTGACCAATGTCGTCTAGTGTTTCAGCGATGGTCAGAAGGGCAGGCACATGATCCTCGCGCAGCAATTCGGCCATGCGCGAATAGATCATAATGTGTTCAGGTGCAGCGCGGCCATTCAGGATCGCGGCCATGTTGTAATACACTTCCGCCGCGCCGTGCTGCGGGGTCGTAACAAAATCGTACTCAATCTCTTCGCCTGCATTCAAACGATCGCGCAAATCGTTCAGTTCTGCGCTGAAACTCTGTTCTGTCGCCGCGTTCACCAGCGCCAAAGCGTCGTCGGACCGATCCAGCTGAACCAGAACCTGCGCATGCGCTTCCATCCCACGGGTGCTTAGGGTGAGAGGACCATATTTTGCGCCCGACAAGATGTCGTCCGCCGCCTCGAAGTCACCGACCATCGCAAGCGCGAGGGATTGCTGGTATCTTGCAAAGCTGGCGAAATCCGGTGTCTCGGCTACCGCATCGAATGCCGCGAGCGCTTGGGACATCTGCCCGCGTCCAATCTCGATCCACGCATTGATAAGCCCATCGACCAGCGGTGTGAGCCCTTGAGGATCGGAAGACGGGACCATCTCGGCGTCAAACTTGCCGTCCCGAATGGCCAGAGTGTTCAGCGTGATCGCGACGATCTGGTTTTCACCGCCAGCCTTCAGATGCCGTCGAGCCACTTCGACCGCACCTTCGATATCTCCCAAGGCGATCATTGAGATAAGGGCATTCTCCAAGAGCGTAAGATTGCCCTGATCCCGGTCGATCGCCTTGCGATAATACTTTGCAGCGTCGTCATAGTCCGACGCGATTGTCGCCTGTCGGGCCGCCAGATAGGGTCCGGATACACCCTGTGCAGGCGCCATGCCTGGCGCGAGCAAGCCGGCCAGTGCGGCGGTGAAGACGAGGTCCCGAAACTTCGACGATGCAGTCATAGCAATCCATGTTCTGTTTCAAAAACGAATTTGGCAGAGCGTAGGGACCATCACGTAAGTTGTCCATGCGCGCAGGGGTTACATAGGCGGGTGCCCGTGGCCCATCCGCTACATGTTCGGATAGTTCGGTCCATCGCCCCCCTGCGGTGTGGTCCAGACAATGTTCTGGCTGGGATCCTTGATGTCGCAGGTTTTGCAGTGGACGCAGTTCTGGAAGTTGATCACAAAGCGGGTGTCTTTGCCTTCTTCCTCGACGAATTCGTAAACGCCTGCCGGGCAATATCGCGCCGACGGGCCTGCATATTTGGGCAGGTTGATGTCGACCGGAATGCTGGGGTCCTTTAGCTTGAGGTGGGCTGGCTGGTTTTCCTCGTGATTGGTCATAGCGAAACTGACATTGGTCAGGCGATCGAAAGACAGCGTGCCGTCTGGTTTGGGATAGTCAATCGTTTGGAACTTGCTGGCCTCACCGGTGGCGTCGGCGTCTGACTTGCCGTGGCCGAGGGTACCCAAAACAGATGCGCCGAACAGGTTGTTGGTCCACATGTCAAACCCGCCAACTGTAAGCGACGCAGTAAGGCCGTAATTCGACCAGAGTGGCTTGACGTTGCGGACGCGCTTGAGGTCCTTCCCGATGGGGCCGGAGCGCACTTCGCTGTCATACCCGTCCAACGTGTCGCCTGTCCGCCCTGCACCGATTGCGTCAAAGGCTGCCTCTGCGGCGGCCTTGCCGGACAGCATCGCATTGTGGTTCCCCTTAATGCGCGGGACATTGACCATTCCTGCCGAACAGCCCAACAGAGCGCCGCCCGGGAAGACTGTTTTCGGCAACGACTGCCAACCGCCTTCGGTGATCGCACGGGCGCCATAGGCCACGCGTTTTCCGCCTTTCAGCAGCTCTGCCACCATCGGGTGATGTTTGAAGCGCTGGAATTCCATGTAGGGGAAGAGATGCGGGTTCTCGTAGTTCAGGTGGACCACAAAACCGACATAAACCTGATTGTTATCAAGGTGGTAGATAAACGACCCGCCGCCCGCGTTCTTTCCAAGCGGCCAGCCCATTGTATGCGTGACCGTGCCTTCGGAATGCTTGTCTGGATCGATTTCCCAGATCTCCTTCATGCCGAGGCCGTATTTCTGCGGTTGGGCGTCTTTGGCCAGGTCAAACTTTTCAATGATTTTCTTCGAAAGGGATCCCCGCACCCCTTCACCCAGAAAAACGTATTTGCCGTGCAGTTCCATCCCCGGCTCGTAGCTGTCGCTTGGCGTGCCATCGGGGTTCAAGCCGAACTCCCCTGCAATCACGCCTTTCACTTCGCCGTTCTCGCCGTAGACGAGGTCAGAGCACGCCATGCCCGGGAAAATCTCGACACCCATCTCTTCGGCCTTTTCTGCCATCCAGCGGCAGACATTGCCCATGGAGACGATGTAATTGCCGTGGTTGTTCATCAGCGGCGGCATGACAAAGTTTGGAATACGAAGCTGACCGGCCTCGCCCAGCATGTAGAAGTTGTCTTCTTTCACCGGTACAGTGATCGGCGCACCCATTTCGCGCCAATCGGGCAGAAGCGCGTCCAAGCCGGACGGGTCCAGCACGGCACCGGACAGAATATGCGCCCCGACCTCGGAGCCCTTTTCGAGCACGACGACCTGTAATTCCGCATCAAGCTGTTTGAGCCGGATCGCAGCACTTAGCCCCGCAGGACCTGCCCCAACGATCACAACATCGTATTCCATGCTTTCGCGTTCAATCTCAGCCATCAACTCATCCTGTCTCGTGCGCCTCGCGGCAATCCGGTGCTCAGTACTCTTTAAATAATTCGCAGGCCTCCATGTAAGAGGCAAATGCGACGTTGCGTCGCCGATATCGCAGTAATTTTCAGTAAAAACGCCGGGTTTTCCTGCCTGAAGATATATCTTAGAGGGTTTCGAAGCACTGATTGAAGAGGATCACGATGTCTGTTCTCCGCATGATCTACCTCGCGCTGGCCGTCTGGGGCGCCATACATCCGATGAGCTACTTCATCGCGTGGTTCAATGAAAACGGCTACTCGCTGATGGCCATGGTCGACGCGTGGCATGTAAATGCCGCCACCAGCGGGCTGGTCTGGGATCTTACAATTGCCGCCGTCGCGCTGACGGTTTGGATCATCGCGGAGGTCTACACCCGTAAGAACTGGTTTGCTCTTGTTGCGATCCCTGCAACTTTTGGCATCGGTGTGTCGTGTGGCTTGCCGCTCTACCTCTTTCTGCGGACAAGGCCTGTCTGATGGATCATTTTCTCTATCGTGACGGCGCGCTTTACGCCGAGGATGTCCCAATTGCCGATATCGCCGCCTCGGTTGGGACGCCATTCTACGTCTATTCCTCTGCGACCCTGACCCGGCATTTCAAACTGTTTGACGATGCATTGGCCGGGACGGACCACCTTGTGTGCTACGCGATGAAGTCGAACTCCAATCAAGCGGTACTAAAGCTGTTGGGTGATCTCGGTGCGGGCATGGATGTGGTGTCGGCGGGCGAGTACCTCCGTGCCAAGGCGGCTGGAATCCCGGGTGAACGGATCGTTTTTTCCGGTGTCGGCAAGACCGCCGAAGAGATGCGGATCGCGCTCGAGGGTGGAATTCGCCAGTTCAACGTGGAATCCGAGCCCGAAATGGCGCGTCTCTCCGGAGTTGCTGAAAGTTTAGGCAAAACGGTGCCGATTACTGTGCGGGTCAATCCAGACGTGGATGCAAAAACCCACGAAAAGATCGCGACGGGCAAAGCCGAGAACAAATTTGGCATTCCGATCAGTCGGGCACGAGAGGTTTATGCGCAGGCGGCTGCTTTGCCGGGGCTCGAGGTTATTGGGATAGACGTTCATATCGGCAGCCAGCTGACCCAGCTTGAGCCATTCGAGCTAGCCTTTCGGAAGGTCGCCGATCTGACGGAAGTTCTGCGGACAGATGGGCATGACATCCGTCGCTTGGACTTGGGGGGCGGGCTTGGCATTCCCTACGAGCGGTCGAATGAGGCCCCGCCCTTACCGATTGAATTCGGAGAATTGATAAAGAAAACAGTAGGTCATCTGGGATGCGAAATCGAAATCGAACCCGGACGCCTGATCTCGGGTAACGCTGGATTGCTGGTGGCCGAGGTCATCTATGTGAAGGATGGCGAAGACCGGCAGTTCCTGATCCTCGACGCGGCGATGAACGATCTGATCCGCCCTGCAATGTATGGCGCCTATCATGACATCATACCCGTCGTGGAACCCGCGCCGGGTGGGGAGCAGGTGAAGTATGATGTGGTCGGCCCCGTGTGTGAAAGTGGCGATACCTTCGCCAAGCAGCGGGTCATGCCGCAGGTCGGAACTGGGGACTTGATTGCCTTCAGATCCGCGGGTGCTTACGGGGCCGTCATGTCCTCCGAATACAATACACGCCCCATGATTCCCGAGATTCTTGTCCATGAGGATCAATTCGCCGTCATTCGGGCACGTCCGACCTTTGACGAGATGATAAATCGCGATACCATCCCAACTTGGTTGTGATGCTATGGGGCATCCAGCCGATCTGGAGCGCTCTATGACCACAGACCCTCGTGTACCTGACGTATCGGCCTTGAAATGGCCATTGCGACTGACGTGGGTTGGGCTGACAAGCGAACGATTGGTGCGGGCCTTCTGGCCGTTGGCTGCTGTCGTGATGGTCGTCTTTGCCGCGATTGCGTTTGATCTTCAAAGCGCGCTGTCTTTGGAGGGCGTCTGGGTCGTAACGTTGGCATCTGGTGCTGCGTTGATCGCCGCACTGCTGTTTGGTTTACGCACATTCCGCTTACCGGCGCGGGGCGAGGCATTGGACCGTCTAGACCGCTCGATGGCGGGTCGTCCCATCTCTGCCGCGCTTGATACACAGGCAATCGGCGACAACGATCCACAATCGCAAGCGGTCTGGGATGCCCATGTCCGCCGAATGGAAGCGCGGCTCAGCGAGGCTGAGGCCGTATCGCCTGACCTGCGGCTGTCCAGCCGTGATCCTTACGCGCTGCGCTATGCGGCGTTGCTGGCATTTGTCGTGGCGCTTGGTTTCGGCAGCATTTGGCGGGCCGGCTCGCTGTCCGATCTTAGCCCGCAGCTTGCAGGCGAAGCTGTCGCGGCTGGCCCCGCTTGGGAGGCTTGGATCGAGCCGCCGCGATACACCGATAAGCCGACGCTATATCTCAATGAGGTGACCCGGGACCAGATCGCGGTGCCGGTCGGCAGCCAGTTGACCGTTCGTCTTTATGGACAGATTGGCGATCTGGGGTTGTCTGAGACCGTATCTGGCCGCATTCCGCCTGCTGAGACCGGAGAAGATGAAGCGCCTCAAACCGCATTTTCCCTGCCCATCGAACAGAATGGAACTGTCGCTATCGAGGGCACGGACGAAAGCTGGGATATCACGGCAACCGCCGACGCGCCGCCAAAAGTCTGGTTCCAGGGGCTGATTGATCGCAGTCCCAACGGCGATATGCGGATGAGCTTCAATGCGTCTGACGATTACGCGGTCGCTGCGGGCAACGCTAAGGTTGAACTTAACCTTGATCAATTGGACCGTCGGTATGGTTTGGCCGTTGATCCGGAGCCGCGTGAAGGTTTCACACTGGATTTGCCGATGCCGCTCAGCGGGGATCGTGCGAATTTTTCCGAAACTCTAATCGAGAACCTTGCTCAGCATCCTTGGGCCAATCTTGACGTGAGGTTCAATCTCACGGTTCGCGATGACGCGGACCAGATAAGTGAGATTGAAGTCATCGAGACGGAGCTTCCCGGTCGGCGGTTCTTCCAGCCGATTGCGAAGGCTGTGGTTGAGCAACGGCGCGATTTGCTGTGGTCCCGCGAGAATGCGACCCGCGTCAGTCAGGTGCTGCGCGCGATCACTTACGAGCCAGACGGGTTTTTTCCAAACGAACAGGCTTACCTGACCCTGCGAATGGCGATCACGCGGCTTGATCTGGCGCGCGAATATGACGGTCTGGATGTCGAAAAGCAGGAAGAGCTTGCAGAAATGCTGTGGCAGGCGGCGATCCTGCTGGAAGAAGGCCGTCTTTCTGATGCGCTTGAGCGACTGCGTCAGGCGCAGGAAAAGCTGTCTGACGCCATGCGCAACGGGGCAACCGACGAAGAAATAGCTGAGCTGATGCAAGAGCTGAACGAAGCCATGCGCGACTACATGCAGCAGCTTGCCCAAGAGGGTCAGCAAGGCGAGCAGCAGCAGGCTCAGAACCAGCAAGGTCAGGAGGTCACCGAAGACCAGTTGCAGCAGATGCTCGACGAAATTCAGCGCCTCATGGAAGAGGGCCGGATGGACGAAGCCGAACAGCTTTTGTCCCAGCTGATGGAGATGATGCAGAACATGCAAGTCGCTCAAGGTCAGCCTGGCCAAGGTCAGCAGGGCGAGGGTCAGCAAGCGATGGAAGGTCTTCAGGATACCCTGCGCGAACAGCAGGGCCTGAGTGACGAGGCATTCCGTGATTTGCAGGAACAGTTCAATCCGGGCGCACAGGCAGGCGAAAGCCAAGGCAACGAGGGCCGCAATGGCGGGCAAGGTAGGGGGCAGGACCATGAGGGTCAAAGCGGCCAAGGCCAGCCTCAGGATCAGCAACAAGGCGAGGGTGGCGAAGGAAATCAGCAGGCCGAGAATGAAGGCCCGGGTGGCGGATCGCTTGCGGACCGTCAGCGCGAATTGCGCAACGAGTTGAGCAGGCAAAGCCAGAACCTTCCCGGTACAGGCACGCCGGAAGGCGACGCGGCGCGTGAAGCGCTTGGACGCGCGGGCGAGGCAATGGATCGGGCCGAAGAGGCATTGCGCGATGACCAGACGGCGGAAGCGCTTGGCGCGCAGTCGGACGCCATGGAAGCGCTGCGGGATGGGTTGCGCAGTCTGGGTGACGCGCTGGCCCAAGAGCAACAACAGCAGGGTGGTCAGCAAGGGCAACAGGCCGGACAGCCTTCGCGTCAGCAGCGCGATCCTTTGGGCCGCGAAGCGGGTTCAGACGGTATGATCGGGTCTCAAGACAACATGCTGCAAAGCGAGGATGCGCGTCGCAGATCCCGTGACCTTCTGGACGAAATTCGTCGCCGGTCCGGTGAACAGGAACGTCCCGAGGTTGAGCGGGATTACCTTAAACGGCTTCTGGATCGCTTCTAACGTTACCTGGTGTAACTTGCGACCATATCGTTGATCTGGTCGATCAACCTGCCCGCAGCCGTCTCAAGATCGACACGCGTCTGATCCACCCATGTGACATAGCCCGTCAAATGCTCTGACTGATCCGGGAAGTTTTGGGACAGCTGTGGTGCGTAGACATAGAGTGCCAACACCAAGACGGCCGCGATAAGCGTCAGGCCAAACCCGATGCGAAAACCTCGTTGGCGGCGAACGATCTTGTCCACCCGGCTTAGTTCTTTGCCTTGGCCTTCCTCGGGCGATGGCTTGGGTGCATCACGCAGGGTCGAATTTATCTCTTCAATATCCGGCAAGCGTTGCCGCTTTTCGTCTGAATCTTCGTCAGTCGTCTCCGCCATCGTCACCGGTGCGGGGACGACAGGGGGAACCGGGGGGATCGGTGGCTTGGGTGCAGTGGTCTCAGCCGGTGGTTCTTCCTTTTTAGGCGTCGGTGGGGTTTCCGCAGCAGGCTGATTTTCAAGCCCCATGTCGGTCTGCACCTCTATACCGGACGCTTCCGCCTGGCGTGCCTTGTTTTCGCGGGCAACCTCTTCGTGGATAACCTTCAGCGCATCGGGATCGGTTTTCGGGCGGGGAATGTTCGTCGCGGCGGGCGCCGGTGTTGGCTCTGCGTCTCCGTCATCCTCGCCGTCGATTGGGCGGGCCGTGGCGGCGTCAGGGCGCTGAAACCAGGTTGTGGTACAATTTGAGCATTGGACATCCCGACCGTCTTCCGGGATCAGGCCGTCCTCCACCTCATATTCGGCGTCGCAATTCGGACATGAGAGCCGCATTATTTCCTATCCCGCGTCCGCCCCGGCCGCATAAAAACTTGTCTCAGAGAGTCATATCGCGACGTTTTCTCTATTCCAAGCATTAGTGTTTTCAACCAACTACATCTGTGACTTGCATTGACATGGATGTCGATCAGCGACAGGGATCAGGGCCAAACAGTGTGACAAGGGGATGCATTTGGGACACGCGCTGCAATGGATCAGGTCGATCATCTTTGTCGTACAGATGTACATCGCGATGCCAATTGTTGGCTTAATCTATATGCCTTGGGCTATTTTCAGCCCGTACGGCGCTGTCGCGGGCTGCCATGCGTACGCCCGCTATGTGCGATGGACAGCCCGGTGGATCGTAAACCTGAAAACAGAGGTGCGCGGGACGCCGCCGACAGATCAGGTTTTGATTGCAGCAAAGCACCAGTCGTTCCTCGATATCATCGTGATCTACAGCGAGATTCCCCATGGGAAGTTCATCATGAAGCGAGAATTGCTCTACGCTCCCATTCTTGGGCAATTTGCCTACCGGATAGGATGTGTGCCTGTCAGCCGTGGCAAACGGGGGCAAGCCATCGCGAAAATGGTGGCCGATGTCGAGCGTGGAAATCAACTGCCCGGACAACTGGTGATCTACTCCCAAGGCACGCGTGTGGGACCTGGGGTCAAGATGCCTTACAAGGTCGGAACGGCGGTTCTTTACGAACAATTCGGCCATGATTGCGTTCCCGTCTCGACAAATGCGGGTGTCTTTTGGCCGCGCCGCGGCATTTACCGTAAGCCCGGCACGGCGGTGGTTGAGTTTCTTCCGACCATTCCGGCTGGCCTACCACGGGAAGAGTTTCTGGCGCGCCTTGAGGGTGAAGTCGAAGCGGCGTCTGACGCGCTTTTGGTTGAGGCTGGTTTTAGCCCCCCGGCGGCGCCGACGTGACCCACTACATCGAAGATATCGCTGCGCTTGAGGCGCTCTATGGAACACCCGGTGAAGCGTCACTTGTCAAAGTCGCCGCCCGAATGACGCCGCTCTACCGCGACTGGATCATGGCGTCTAAGCTTTGCGTCCTGACGACCGTCGGTCCGGACGGCACAGACGGATCACCTCGCGGCGATGATGGCCCGGTCGTATTAGAACTTAATCCGCAGACGTTGGCGATGCCGGATTGGCGTGGGAATAACCGGATGGATTCGTTGCGCAACATCGTGGCCGACGGGCGGCTGTCCTTGATGTTCATCGTGGCAGGCTCGAACAATGTTGTCCGCGTGAATGGGACCGGGCGGGTTAGCGTCGACCCTGATCTGATTGCAAAATTCGAACGCAAAGGCCAGATGCCCCGATCCGTGATCGTCATACAGATTTCCGAAATCTACACTCAATGCGCCCGCGCGCTTTTGCGGTCAGGCATCTGGCAATGGGACGGGCAGAATCCCGAGCTTCCTACTGTCGGTGACATTCTGAAAGAGATGACATCTGGCAGCTTCGACGGCGAAACCTATGATGCGGAATGGGCTGGCCGCGCGTCGAAAACCATGTGGTGATTAGGCTGCCAACCCTTGCGCGCCAAGATCGAGGTATTTCTGCCGTCGATCCTTGATCAGCGCTGGGCCGTCCAGCTTTGACAGATCATCCAGTATCGCCTCTACGGCTTTGCCAACGGCTTCAATTGCTGCCTTTGGGTCACGCTGCGCGCCGCCAAAGGGCTCCTTGATAATCCGATCGCAGACGCCGAGCTTATGCAGATCCTGCGCGGTCAGCCGTAACGCTTCGGCCGCCTCCCGCATTTTTTCAGCGTCTTTCCAGAGGATTGAAGCGCAGCCTTCCGGACTTATCACCGAGTAGATCGAATGTTCCAGCATGGCGACACGGTTGGCGGTCGCGAATGCCACTGCACCGCCGGACCCACCTTCACCGATGATGACAGAAACCAGCGGCACGCCAATTTCCAGACATTTCTGCGTGGATCGCGCGATGGCTTCCGATTGCCCGCGTTCTTCAGCTCCCTTTCCGGGGTAGGCACCGGGGGTGTCCACAAGCGTCACGACCGGCAGATTGAACCGATGCGCAAGATCCATGAGGCGTACGGCCTTGCGATAGCCTTCCGGCCGGGCCATGCCGAAATTGCGTTCAATCCGGGTGTTGGTGTCGTGGCCCTTTTCGTGGCCGATCACGACAACGGATCTATCACCAAGTCGGGCCAACCCGCCCATTACAGCGTGGTCATCGGCAAAGTTACGGTCGCCGGCCAGAGGTGTGTATTCCGTAAAGAGTGCCTCGATATAGTCTTTGCAATGGGGGCGTTCGGGATGGCGCGCGACCTGACATTTCCGCCAGGGTGACAGGTCGGCGTAGAGGTCTTTCAGAAGCGTTTCCGCTTTGGCATCAAGCGCGCTGGCCTCTTTTTCCACATCCATTTCATCGTTCTGACGGGCAAGTGCGCGCAGCTCTTCTGCCTTGCCCTCGATCTCGGCCAATGGTTTCTCAAATTCCAGATAGTTCTTCATTGCCTGCTCCGTCCCATTGGCATCCTATATGGCCGCGCTCTTCGAGGGATGCAACTCAGCAAGATTTGTGAAGCCCGCCCGTGTCATGCCACCCTTGGAACGACCAAAGGGGAGTATGCGATGCAAGGGCCTTACGAAGACCGACTGATGCGGGTGCTGGACTACATCCATGACAATCCCACTGAGGATCTGTCACTGGACGCCTTGTCCGATATCGCGGCGATGAGCCGGTTTCATTGGCACAGAGTATTCCATGCGATGACCGGCGAGACATGCGCCGCGGCTGCGCGGCGGATCCGTCTGCATCGTGCGGCATGCTGGCTGGTGCAGAAGGACGGGCCGGTCGCGGAGGTGGCAAAAGCATGTGGGTATCAGAGCCCGCAGAGTTTCACGCGCGCCTTCTCCCAGATGTATCGCATGAGCCCTGCGGCGTTCCGGAATCGCGGTGAGTTGCGCTCACCGTTGCCGAAACCCGAAAAAGGAGAATATCCGATGTTTCCCGTTGAAGTCACTGATCAACCCCCGCGCCGCCTTGCGGCAATCCCCCATACCGGGCCCTACCTAGAGATAGGAAAAACGTTCGAGAAAGCATCGACGCTCTTTACCACGCGTGAGTTGTGGCCACAGGCGCAGGGCATGGTCGGCGTTTACTATGACGATCCCAATGCGATTGCCGCCGAAGATCTCAGCAGCCATGCGGGCATCGCAGTTTCTTCTGAAATGGACATGCCTGCTGATTTTGATGAGATTACCATTCGCGGCGGAAAATATGCTGTGATGCACTACAAGGGCCCCTATGCGGGTCTGAAGGCGGCATATGACCATCTCTATGGCAACTGGTTGCCCACCTCAGGGGAAGAGCCGGACAACGCGCCGCCGATCGAGATCTATCTCAACTCACCCCGAGAGGTCGAACCGGACGCACTTCTGACGGATGTGTGCGTTCCGTTGAAATGAAAGGTGGGGCGGCGTCAGGCCGCCCCGATCATCTCGGCTTGTCGCACGATGACTTCGGCCTGCTTGATGCTGGCGATATCGACAAGACGACCTTTGTAGACCGTGGCACCTTCGCCGTTCTTCGTGGCTTCTTCCATCGCCTCCAAGATCTCGCGCGCCTCGGCGACCTGTGCGTCTGAGGGCGTGAAGACTTCATTGGCCAGAGCAATCTGTTTCGGGTGGATGGCCCATTTTCCAACCATGCCAAGCACGGCGGACCTGCGAGCTTGGGCCCGATACCCTTCGTCATCCGAAAAATCGCCAAAAGGGCCATCGACAGGCAAAACCCCGTGGGTGCGGCAGGCCGCGACGATGGCTGCTTGCGCCCAATGCCACGGATCAGACCAATGGCGCGTACCATCCTGCAACATGTAGTAATTCTCCTGCGTCCCGCCGATTCCGGTGGTCTGCATCCCCATGGAGGCGGCGAAATCGGCAGCGCCGAGGCTCATCGCCTGCATCCGCGCCGACGAAGCCGCGATTTCCTCGACATGGGCAAGACCCGCCGCGCTTTCGATGATGACTTCGAACCCGATTTTCTTTTTGCGCCCTTTAGCGGCCTCGATGGCCGTCACCAAAGCGTCAACAGCATAGATATCAGCGGCGTTGCCGACCTTGGGGATCATGATCTGATCCAGCCGATCTGACGCGTTTTCCAGCAGATCAACCACATCGCGGTACCAGTAAGGTGTATCCAGACCGTTTATCCGAACGGACAGATGCTTGGTGTTCCAGTCGATGTCGCCAATCGCGTCTATAACATTGGCCCGTGCTTGCGCCTTGTCATCGGGCGCAACGGAGTCCTCCAAATCCAGATTGATGACGTCCGCAGCGGAGCTTGCCATTTTCTCAAACAGAGCAGTGCGCGAGCCGGGGCCGAACAATTGGCAACGGTTGGGTCTGGCTGGCGGGGCAGGTTGAAGGCGAAAGCTCATCGCGAATCCTTTGCGTAACTTTATGTCGTTCAGCTTGATTTTTGTGTTATTATGTTACCTTGATATATGCAAGCGCTGCGCTGCGGCAATTTTCTAACGGTGCCTATTGCATGTCCTTAAACGCGTTTTGCAGTCTGTCCACAGCGTCCTCGACCACCGCGCGGGGCGCGGCAATGTTGAACCGCAGGAAGCTTTCCCCGCCACTGCCGAATGTCGGGCCGTGATTGACCGCAATTTTCGCCGAACTCTCGACCCGGTTGGTGAATTCGGTCCGTTCCATTCCGGTATTCGCGAAATCGACCCAGGCCAGATATGTGGCCTCCAGCGGCATGGAATACAGACCGGGAATGGCATTGACGCCGTCGTCGAATATCTTGCGGTTGCCATCAAGATACGTGATCAACTCGTCGGCCCAAGCGGCACCGGCTGGGGAATACGCCGCGGTCGCCATATGCAGCCCGAACGAGTTCGCGGATATTCCGAGCCCCATCATCCGCGCTGAAAACTGCGCGCGCAACGCGTCATCCGCGATAATCACATTGCCTGAGTGGGAGCCTGCAATATTAAAGGTTTTCGTCGTCGCAGTCATCATGATCAGCCGATCCTCGATACCCTCGATATGAGCCATCGGTACGTGCTGGCTGCCCGGAAATACCAGATCATGATGAATCTCGTCGGAGACGAGGACCAGATCGTGGCGGCGCGCAAAGGCGGCAACGCCCTCCAGTTCCCCCTTTGTCCAGACACGACCGCCCGGATTGTGCGGCGAACACAGGATCACCATCTTTTCGGCGCCCGTCATCTGCGCATCGTAGGCGTCGAAATCGAACTGGTACCGTCCATCCGTGTTGGTCAGCAAGCATTCCGTCACCGTCCGCCCGTTCGCTTTGATGACCTTGGCAAACGCGTGGTAAACGGGAGTAAAAAGAACAACCGCGTCGCCCGGTTGAGTGTAGGTGTCAACGCAAAGTGCCGTGCCGTTGACGAGGCCGTGTGTCGTAAAAATCCACTCTGGCCTGATCGCCCAGTCGTGACGCTCCTGCATCCACCATTGGATCGACGCAAGGTATTTGCTGTCGTCGCCAAAATATCCGTAGACTCCATGATCATACATCGACTTCACTGCGTCCTGCACACATTGAGGCGGGCGAAATTCCATGTCGGCGACCCACATGGCGATGCCGTCATCCTTTGAAACCCCGTAGAGATCCTCCATCTTGTCCCACTTCACGCAGTGGGTGCCCCGGCGATCAATTGGTGTGTCAAAGCTCATGTGGTTCTCCTTGGTGCTCTTTGGCGCAGGGTAGCGCTGCAGAAGCGGGCCGCAAGTGCGATTGCACCCTTCGCAAGGCTGTCCTACATGGAGTTTATGAAGCTTCCGATCCTGATCCACCCTGATCCACGCCTGAAGAAGGTGTCCACGCCCGTGGACGACCTGTCCGATACGCTCAGAACGCTCGCTAACGATATGTTCGAGACAATGTATGACGCGCCGGGTATTGGCCTTGCTGCGCCGCAGGTCGGCGTTCTGCAACGCCTGATCGTGCTCGATTGCGTGAAGGGCGAAGATGAGGCGCCCCGCCCGATTGCCATGTTTAACCCGGAAGTGATCGCGGCATCAGACGAAAAGAACATCTACGATGAAGGCTGTCTTTCGATCCCGGAACAATACGCTGAGGTTGAGCGGCCAGCAGAGGTAACCGTTCGATGGATGGACATTGAGGGTGCCGAGCAGGAAGAGACGTTCGACGGCCTTTGGGCCACCTGTGTCCAGCACGAGATCGATCATCTGGAAGGAAAGCTGTTCATCGACTATCTCAAACCGTTGAAACGCCAATTGATCACCCGCAAGATGGTGAAGCTGAAGCGCGAGTTGGCCCGCGGATGAAACGCAGTATTCTTCAACACCCGGACGCTCGGTTGCGCGAGGTGTGCCAGCCAGTGAACGGTGCGCTGCTGGATGGCTTGATCGAGGACATGTTCGAGACGATGTATTCTGCGCCCGGGCGAGGATTGGCAGCCCCACAGATCGGCGTCATGCTGCGGGTGTTCGTGACAGATACGACGTGGAAGGATGGGGACATGAGCCCGGAGGCTTTTGTAAATCCGGAAATTGAAAACCAATCGAGCGAGGTGCAGATCAACGAAGAGGCCTGCCTTTCGATCGTTGACCAGTCGCGACGTGTCGCGCGCCCCGCATGGGTTGATCTGGCTTGGACAGGCCTAAATGGCACGCGGATGCAGCAGCGGTTTGACGGTTTCGCTGCCGCATGTGTTTGCCACGAGTTGGATCATTTGGACGGTCGTCTGATCCTTGATCATCCGGTGCCGTCATGACCCGCGCTGTTCTTCGGTGGCCAAACACATGTCTGTCGCGTGCCGCATGGCCCGTCGATGAGATCACTGACGATAGTCGTGAAATCTGGGCGGAAATGGTCGAGGTGATGGAGGCTATGCCCGGCGTGGGCCTTGCTGCGCCCCAGATTGGTGTGATGAAACGCCTCGCCGTTGTGGATGCCTCGGACGAGCGCGGCAAAGCGATCTTGATGGCCAACCCCGAAATCCTTCATGCCTCGGCTCAGATGAGCACTCACGAAGAGGCCAGCCCGTGTCTGCCCGGTGTGTCGGCAGTGATAGAGCGGCCACGGGCCGTCACGGTGAGGTTTCTGAACAGAGACGGGGTTGTCGAGCGCAAGGATCTGGTGGGCCTGTGGGCCACTTCAGTGCAGCATCAGATCGATCATCTCAATGGCCGGATGTATTTTGACCATCTGAGCAAGATCAAGCGGGATATGTTGCTGAAGAAGGCGCGGAAGCTGGCGTCATGAAGCTTGTCTTCATGGGCACCCCGGCATTTTCGGTCCCTGTTCTCGAGGCGTTGATTTCGGCCGGACATGAGATTTCTGCGGTCTATTGCCAGCCCCCACGCCGGTCCGGTCGAGGCAAAAGAGAGCGCCCGTCTCCGGTGCATGCGGCCGCAGAGGAGCACGGTTTGCCAGTTCGGCATCCCATTAGTTTAAAAGGCGAAGCGGCGCAGGCAGAGTTCGCGGCGTTGAATGCTGATGTTGCTGTTGTTGTCGCCTATGGTCTGATCTTACCGCAGACTGTTTTGGACGCACCGCGCAACGGGTGTCTGAATATTCACGCATCGCTCTTGCCACGCTGGCGAGGTGCTGCGCCCATTCACCGGGCGATTATGTCAGGCGATGCCGAAACCGGGGTTTGTATCATGCAAATGGAGGCCGGATTAGACACCGGCCCGGTTCTGCTGCGCGATGCGACCCCGATTGGTCCGGAAGAGACGACCGGCGACTTACATGACCGGCTGTCCGACATGGGTGCGAGGCTGATCGTTTCAGCCTTGGAAAAGCTCGATGTGCTGACCCCCATCCAGCAGCCTGAAGATGGCGTGACATACGCTGAGAAGATCGACAAGGCTGAGGCCCGCGTGGACTGGTCTCTGCCAGCAAAGGAAATTGATCGGAAAATTCGCGGGCTGTCCCCGTTTCCTGGCGCGTGGTGCGAGGTAGATGGGGCGCGGGTCAAATTGCTGCGCAGCAAGCTTACATCCGGCAATGGACAGCCCGGGAAGGTTCTGGACGGATTTCGCATCGCCTGTGGGACGGGAGCGATCGAAGTTCTGGAAGCTCAACGTGACGGTAAACGTGCGATGACGGCCCTAGAGTTCCTTAAGGGAACGGAGTTGCCAGCGCGTCTGGATTAGCCGGGTGACGCTGTCAAATTGAGCGCGACCGCGCGCTCTTTTTCAGCAGTTGGCCAGTGTGACGCTCATCTAGAACGACGGTCCACCACGACCGGGCAGACGGTGTTGTTTCAGAGGTTTTGCTGGCTGCGGAGCTGGTGCGTAATAGTACCTTCTGCTCGAGTGGCGACGATCTTTATAGCGGTATCTCGGGCGATCATAGAACCGGTCGCGTCGTCCGATGGAGTACTTGAAGAAGATCTTCCCACGTCTTTCCAGTTTATCGTCAGAGACTGTTTCTAAGTGTCTCAGCTCCAACGATCCCGCGTGGGTGGGCGCAACAGGAGATGTCAGGATCAGTGCGAGGCCAAGCGCGAAGCTTCTCATGAGACTTTTAGAGACCATCAAACCGCTCCTTCTGAACATATACTGCGATAGTATAGCGTCTCATCGGGATTATGCACCTATCATTTAGTCACGTTTCGGCTATCGATGCCCCCAGCACGCCTTGGCATTTAACGTTTGAACGGTGCCATGCCAGCACGGGCCAGTGCGTCCGCGCGTTCGTTTTCCGGGTGTCCGGCATGTCCCTTGACCCATTTCCATGTCACTGTGTGTCGTGACGTGGCTTCATCGAGACGTCGCCACAGATCCTCGTTCTTGACGGGTTTTTTGGTGGATGTCTTCCAGCCGTTGCGTTTCCATCCGTGCAGCCATTGTGTGATGCCGCCTTTCACATAGGCGCTGTCAGTGATCACCGTCAGGGTTGAGGGACGCTCAAGTGCGTCTAGAGCGTTAATCGCGGCGAGCAGTTCCATCCGGTTGTTTGTGGTTTCCGGCTCTCCGCCCTTTAGTTCGCGCTCTTTCAGAACTTTCTCTCCGTCCAGCGCGAGGAGCAGCGCGCCCCATCCACCGGGACCGGGATTTCCGGAGCAGGCGCCATCTGTGTAAGCAATCAACTCAGGCATTGGACAAGACCATGATCCACGGATCTATATCCCCGGCAAGACCCATCTCTTCGCCCTTGTCAATCTGGTCGGGGGCGAACCCCGCGTCTCTGAGATGACCCAAAAGCTCGTCCTCTAAATAGTAGCTGTAGAACCGATCAAGGCGATCGCGCTTTTCCCCTGCGCCCAGCTTCATGCCGATATGGAAGAGGCCGCCGGGCTTTAGCGCCCCATGGACCGCGGACAAATGGCGGGGAAAGTCGGACTTCTGGACGTGAAGCAAACTGAAATTTGCCCAGACGCCATCGTAGAGAGCATGACCTGACATATCGTCGAAGGTCGCTTGTCTCGCGTTGAGCCCGCTTTCCCGGTTTGCAAGATTGACCATCTCGGCGGACGCGTCGACGGGGTCAGGCTGATGACCTGCAGCCAGCAAATGTACGGACGCCTGTCCGGGGCCACATCCCAGGTCGAGCACGTGGGAAGATGGGGCAAGCCGGTCCATAAACCGTTTCAGATACCGGCCCGGACGATCCCGCTGGGTCAGTTCAGCGTATTCATTCACACGGGTGTTGTAGGCATCGATTGTTTGTTTGTCGGTCACGGCAATCCGATCCACAAGCAGAACACGACGAGACCGGTGAGCAATCCACGCAGCGCCATCCACCATGGGGGGGCGTCACCCTGTTTCCAGAAGAGGTAGTCCAATGCGAGTACGCCGATAAAGCCAGCGATCAGGAATTGGATAGCTGCTACATCTGATTTCACGCCGAATAGATGGCGCGTGGTCAGAAAAAAGGCGTAGAGCGCCGGGACGACGCTTAGCGCATAGCCGCGCGTTGCGCGCTCGGTCGGGCCTTTTGCTGCAAAGCCCCAAAGCACGCCGGACATAAAGCAAAGGATGACGGTGCCATATGCCGAGAGTATCGCAGGCGCGTCTTTCGGGTGAACCAGAATGTAGGCTTCGCCACCGATTTCCGGCGCCGGGAACTCCGCCAAAAAGGCGGCCAGCGCAAACGGCAGAACACCAGCCAGACCAAGCAACAGGGCGGAGCGCGGAATTTTTCTCATGCGCGTTCGAATGCCAGTCTCGCGGCGAGGCCTGCAAAAACAGCCGCAAATGATCTGTTGAGCCAGCGCGTCAAACGCATGCTTGATAGAACTTTTTCCCGAGCAGCGGATGCGAAAATGCCGTAGATCACGAACACCGCGAAAGTCAGCACCATGAAAATGGCGCCAAGTACAATCATTTCAGCCGTAGCCCTTTCTGGTGTGCCACTGAGAAACGGTGGAAGAAGCGCAAGAAAGAAGATCGACAGTTTCGGGTTCAGAATGTTTATAAGCGCGCCGCGGCGCGCAATGCGCCAGAGCGGATCGCCCGTCCGTTCTGATCTGATTGCCAAGGCACCATCGCTTTGCAGGGCCTGCCACGCCAAATAAAGCAGATACGCAACGCCCGCGAATTTGACGATGTTGAACAGCAAAGCGCTGGTATGAAGAATTGCGGCGACGCCCAAGGTTGCAGCGGCAAGGTGTGGGAGGATCCCCAAAGTGCATCCGAAAGCGGCCCAGATGGCCGCTCGACGTCCCTGACCCAGACCGAGGGACAGTGTATAAAGCACCCCGGTGCCCGGTGCGATCACGACAACGAAGGCGGTGGCCAGAAACTGAAGGGAGATCATGCAGGCTCTCTCAGGACACGGGGAACTTTGAACTCAACATTTTCGACAGCGGTTTCGACGATTTCCACGGTCGTGTCGAACTTTGACTTAAAGGCATCGATAACCTCATTGATCAAAACCTCAGGCGCCGACGCGCCGGCGGTGATCCCGATACTGTCAATGCCTTCCAGCGCACGCCAGTCTATGTCGTCCGCGCGCTGAACGAGCTGCGCGTATGAGCACCCTGCTTTCGCGCCGACCTCAACCAGCCGTTTGGAGTTTGAGGAGTTCGGTGCGCCGATCACCAGCATTGCATCGGTCTTTGCAGCCATTGCCTTGACGGCCTCCTGCCGGTTTGTCGTCGCGTAGCAGATGTCCTCTTTATGGGGCCCGACAATTGCGGGAAACCTACTTTGAAGTGCTGCAACGACGTCTGCGGTATCATCGACCGACAGCGTGGTCTGAGTGATGAAAGCCAACTTGTCAGGATCGCGTGGGGTGATGTGCAATACGTCTTCAGGTGTCTCTACGAGGATCACCTCGCCTTCGGGCAACTGTCCCATGGTTCCGACGGTTTCCGGATGGCCCGCATGGCCAATCATGACCATCTGTAGTCCGTTCTGATGATGTCGCTCCGCCTCGATATGAACCTTGCTAACCAGCGGGCAGGTTGCGTCCACATAGATCATCTGACGTTTTGACGCTTCGGCGGGGACGGCCTTTGGTACACCATGCGCGGAAAAAATCACCGGCCGATCATTGGGGCAATCTTCCAGCTCTTCCACGAAAACAGCGCCTTTGGCACGGAGGCCATCCACGACGAACTTGTTATGGACGATTTCATGGCGCACGTAGATAGGTGCGCCCCATTTCTCGAGCGCCATTTCCACGATTTTTATCGCCCGGTCGACGCCAGCACAAAACCCGCGCGGGGCGGCAAGATAAAGGGTAAGAGGTGGCTTGGTCATAGGACACTCCTGCGTATCCCAGAGCTAGCCATTCCCGCGCCCAAGGTCCAGTGTCGCTGGGGCGCGGGTGTGAAAGTTCAGGCTTTTTGCTTACCTCGGGCGACCCCGAACGCGGCAAGACCTGTCAGCAAAAGTGCGGACCCGGCCGGAAGGGGGATTGCCGGAACGCTGGGCGCTATTTCAGCGGCAAACTGGACGAATTCCTCATTGATGTCGCCGTTGAACGAAAACACAAGACCCGTACCTTCATCGCCCAGTATGGCCAAGACATCCGATAGCGTTGTGGGCGTTGCCACGCCGTCCGGGGCTGTGAAGGAAAACCCGCCTGCAAGTGCAGCGGACTCAGATGGTGTTGAGGTAAAAATGTCGATTGCCGAAAACGCGCCATTCGCCAGCCTGAAACCGGAGTCGAACAAAAAGGGGAGGATCGCGGGCTCCGAAAGATCGGTCGTCAAATCGCCGATTGTCGCAGACACTGACAGTATGCTGGAGATATCTTGAGTTTCTTCGGGGATCAGAGGTGAGCCATCGAAGATTGTACTGTCGAGAGCAACCGTGACTGTGCCCGTGGTGCCGACGTCGGGCAGGTCGAATTCGGGAACATCATCGAAGGGCGGTGGAGACAAGTCATCACTGACAGTCACGACCACATCATACGTGAATGTTGCTGCGGCTGCGGGGGCTGCTGCCACCGTGAAAAGGAAAAAGGGAATAAGGATTTTCATAAGGCATCACTTTCAAGATAAAACGAGCTAACAGTGAAAGTGTTGGTTAGCGTGCCCGATTGAGTCAACGGACGCATTGTATTTGTGTGATTTGAGCCCAAACCTGCCGGTTGCTGCATAGGGGCAAGATACCCTTCGACTGGTCAATTGCCTGCCCTTGGGTCCTCCGACGCTAATAGACAGGGTGAAGCATCGCACCGCCTCAAGTGAGGCGGACGCGATGCCTTTTAGTCAAGTTTTAGCTATCGTGACTGTCGTTGCCGCTGTCGCCTTCGCGGGGCGGGCGGCCAATCACGTCGCGCAATTCGTCCAGTTCGATGAAATTATCGGCCTGTCTGCGCAATTCGTCAGAGATCATGGGTGGGTTTGAACGGATCGTGGAAACCACCGAGACACGCACCCCCTTGCGTTGAATCGACTCGATCAGCGGACGAAAGTCGCCGTCGCCTGAAAACAACACGATGTGATCCACATGCGGCGCAAGTTCCATGGCATCGACCGTCAATTCGATATCCATGTTCCCCTTGACCTTACGCCGGCCTTCGCGATCCGTATATTCCTTGGCGGGCTTCGTCACCATGGTAAATCCATTGTAGTGAAGCCAATCCACAAGAGGCCGGATCGGAGAGTAATCATCGTTTTCAAGCAGTGCAGTATAGTAAAATGCACGCAGCATTTTGCCGCGTCGCATAAATTCATGCCTCAGGAGCTTGTAATCTATATCAAACCCCAAAGACTTGGCGGCTGCGTAGAGATTTGAGCCGTCAATGAACAGCGCAAGCCGTTCGTCTTTGTAAAACATTTATAGTCCTTCCCATAAGAGACGCGACTGATAGAACCGTGAGTGTGTGAGTGGACATCTCAGGCGCGACCGCTGCGGGACCATAAGGATTAAAAGCAATGCCGCAACCCTGTCCCCGCCTCGAACAGTATACTTCTGTATATATTGCGCTTGGCGCTAACGCCACGTCATCCTTACGCTCCTCTTTTGTCACGCTAAGTCAGTCACTTGATGCTTTGGACAGCGCCTCGGTTTCGATTACGTCAACAAGTTGTTTCTACGTCACTCCGGCCTTTCCGGCGGGCTCCGGTCCGGACTTTGTGAACGCAGTTGTAAATGTGGCGACCAGATTAAAGCCAGCCGAACTGCTGCCCAATTTACATAGTATTGAGGCCGAATTCGGGCGCGTTCGTGCCGAACGTTGGGGGGCTAGGACACTCGATCTCGACCTCCTCGCATTCGAGGATATCGTGCTGCCCGATTTGCGAACCGCGCAGGCCTGGGCGGGGCTTCCTCTGGACGACCAAATCGAAAAGACACCTGATCAGCTTGTGCTTCCGCATCCGCGCATGGCGGAGCGCGCATTTGTGCTTGTCCCGTTTTGTGATATCGCCCGGACTTGGCGCCATCCAATCACCGGTAAAACGGCCCAAGCCATGCTGGATGCCCTTCCGCAGCAGTCAAAAGACGCGATAAAGCCATACACATTTGGGTTTTAGCTGTTGTAAATCGATCTTTGAGGGCGTATCTGCAGCCTTTGATATTCCCATTCGATGATTGGAGTCTCTTATGGCCCGTGTGACGGTTGAAGACTGCGTTGATAAAGTCCCGAACAGGTTTGACCTTGTGATGCTCGCCTCGCACCGTGCGCGCGAGATTGCGTCAGGTAGCTCCATTACGGTAGATCGGGACAACGACAAGAATCCTGTCGTTTCTCTCCGTGAGATTGCTGAAGAAACCCAGACGGCGGACGAATTGCGCGAACGCATGATCGAAAGCAACCAGACCCAAATTGAGGTGGACGAGCCGGAAGAAGACGCAATGGCGCTTCTGATGGGCGTCGAGCAGGACAAGCCTGCAGAAGACGATATGTCGGAAGAGAAGCTCTTGCGGGCTTTGATGGAAGCGCAAGAGCCAAAGTAAGCGCCGACTGTACGATGGGCAGACCGTTGAATGATTGATGTCGATGATCTGATCAGTCTGGTCCGCACGTACAATCCGAAAACCAACGAAGATTTGCTGCGGGCCGCCTATGACTATGGCGGCCTTATGCATGAAGGGCAGACCCGCCATTCGGGTGAGCCCTATTTCACGCATCCGGTTGAAGTCGCTGCGCTGCTGACCGAGCAGCGTCTGGATGATGCGACGATCATCACGGCACTTCTCCACGATACGGTGGAGGACACCAAGTCGACTTTCGCCGAGATCGAGCGGATGTTCGGGGCCGAGATTGCAGAGCTTGTCGATGGCGTCACCAAGCTGACCAACCTGCAATTGTCCAGCAATGAGACCAAGCAGGCCGAGAACTTCCGCAAGCTGTTTATGGCGATGTCGAAAGACCTTCGGGTCATTCTTGTCAAGCTGGCCGACCGCCTTCACAACATGCGCACGATCAAACACATGCGTCCGGAAAAACAGGTTCAGAAGTCACGCGAGACGATGGACATATATGCACCGCTCGCGGGTCGCATGGGGATGCACTGGATGCGGGAGGAGTTGGAAGACCTGTCGTTTCGCGTTCTGAAACCGGATGCGCGGGCCTCGATCATTCGCCGCTTCATTACGCTGCAGCGGGAAACCGGCGACGTCGTGCCGAAGATCACGGATGATATCCGGTCGGAGCTTGATCGCTCGGGGATCGACGGCGACGTATCGGGCCGGGCGAAGAAGCCCTACTCCATCTGGCGCAAGATGGAAGAGAAGAGCCAGGGGTTCTCCCGTCTTTCCGATATTTATGGGTTCCGCGTCATTACTGCGACAGAGGACGATTGCTACCGCGTTCTGGGGGCAATCCACAGACGGTGGCGGTCAGTGCCAGGTCGCTTCAAGGACTATATCAGTCAACCCAAGACCAACGGTTATCGATCCATACATACCACTGTATCGGGGCGTGACGGCAAGCGGGTCGAGGTGCAAATCCGAACCCGCCAAATGCACGAGGTCGCGGAGGCTGGCGTTGCGGCTCACTGGTCCTACCGGGACGGGGAGCGCGTAGAAAACCCGTTCGCCGTGGATCCGACAACCTGGATTGCAAGTCTGACGGAGCGGTTCGATCAGGCCGAAGACCACGATGATTTTCTGGAAACCGTGAAGCTCGAGATGTATTCGGATCAGGTGTTCTGCTTCACGCCGAAGGGCGAGGTTGTGAAGCTGCCGCGGGGGGCGACACCGCTGGATTTTGCCTACGCCATTCACACGCGGATCGGCCATTCTTGTGTCGGCGCGAAGGTGGATGCACTGCGGGTGCCACTCTGGACGCGGCTGCGCAACGGTCAATCTGTCGAGATCATCACCGCCGAGGGTCAAAAACCTCAACCCACATGGATCGACATCGCGGTGACAGGGCGTGCCAAATCGGCCATCCGCAAATCGCTGCGCGAAGAGCATCGGGACCGCTTTATTAAGTTGGGGCAGGAACTGGTGCGGGTCGCGTTTGAGCATGTGGGTAAAAAGGCGACCGATAAAGCGCTGAGAACGGCGGCAAAAGAACTCAGCCTGCAGAACACCTTGCAACTGCTGGAGCTCGTTGGGTCTACCGAAATTTCCGCCCGCGAGGTTGTCAACGCCATATATCCGGAACTCGCCGAGAAGACGGGCGGCCCAAAGGTGGATGCCAACCGGGCAGTGGTTGGTCTGCCGGAGGATGTCGGTGTCAAACGGGCGGCCTGCTGTCAGCCTGTGCCGGGGGAGCGGATCGTTGGGATCAAGCACAAGGGCGACGGTGTCTTCGTTCATGCGATCGCATGTGATGCCTTGGTCGAACTTGAAGAAGAGACAGATCGCTGGATTGATCTACATTGGCATGCAGGACAGCATGGCGCGGAAAATCCCGTGTCACTGAATATAACGATTGGTAATGATTTCGGTGTACTGGGACGTATCTGCACATTGATCGGGGAACAAAAGGCAAATATCTCCGATTTACACTTCATTGACAGAAAGCCGGACTATTTTCGCCTTTTGGTTGATGTGGATGTGCGTGACGCGGAACATCTGCACGCCGTCATGACGGCGATCGAGGCGGATACGGATGTCGCATCACTTGAGCGGCATCGCGATATGAGCCGCAAACCGTAACCCGCGCGACTTTCGGGCCGCGCATGTGAACAGGATGAGTACCTTGGTGTTCAAGCGCCGCACGCCAAAAAGCTGGGCCCTCTGGGCCCTGCACCTCTTCTGGCCGCAAGGCGGGTGGGCGCGCGCATTTTACTACGTAAAACACCGGGTACGGCGTCTGCCCGACAGTCCCCGCAAGATATCTCGCGGGATTTTCGCGGGCGTCTTTACGACGTTCACACCGTTTTACGGAATTCATTTTGTGATCGCAGCGGTCCTTGCAACCGTCATGCGGGGAAATATTGTCGCCTCGCTGATGGCGACCTTTTTCGGCAATCCGCTGACCTATCTGCCTATCGGGATCATCTCGCTGAAGACTGGCCATTTCATTCTCGGAACGAAGTTTCAGGATGATATGAATCTTGCCTATCAATTCACGGGCGCCGCCCGGGAACTGAAAGACAATTTCTATGCCATCTTTACCGACGACGTCGCGGATTGGGCGCGTCTCGGGCGGTTTTATGACGAAGTTTTCTTCCCTTACATGATCGGCGGTATTATCCCCGGACTGATTGCCGCGACGATCTGTTACTATCTCAGTGTTCCACTGATTACGGTCTACCAAAACCGTAGGCGGGGGCGGCTTAAAGCAAAGTTCGATGAAATACGCGCCAAGCAACTCGCAAAGAAAGCCAAAGACACCGCGCCGATTGAATAGAGAAGCGGAACGACGCATTCCATAGCGTTGCGGCTTCGTGCCGGAATGATATGTCTAGGGAAGTGATGTGCAGTTGGGGTGTTCGTAATGTCAGAAAAGCTGAGACTTGGGGTCAATATCGACCATGTTGCGACCGTTCGGAACGCCCGCGGTGGTGCCGTTCCTGATCCTGTGAGAGCTGCGAAACTGGCGGAGGATGCTGGCGCGGACGGGATCACGGCGCACTTGCGTGAAGACCGCCGACATATCACAGACGGCGATATTGAAGCGTTGACGGACACGCTGACCGTTCCCCTCAACTTTGAGATGGCCGCCACCGACGAGATGCAGGCAATTGCGTTGCGCCATAAACCGCATGCCGTTTGTCTTGTGCCGGAACGGCGTGAAGAGCGGACAACAGAAGGTGGACTGGAGGTTGCACGCGAAGAAAACAGACTTGCGCACTTCATCGCCCCTTTGCGGGACGCTGGATGTAGGGTGTCAATTTTCATTGCTGCAGATCGTCGGCAGATAGAAGCAGCAGCACGCATCGGCGCGGAAGTCGTCGAATTGCATACGGGTGCTTACTGTGATGCCCATGCCGAAGAACGGTTTGATGAGCGGGACACGGAGCTTGAGCGGCTTCGTGAGATGTCCGCGTTTGCGCACGGATTGGGCCTGGAGGTGCATGCAGGCCATGGTCTGACCTACGATACAGTCCCGCCAGTCGCGGCATTCCCCGAAGTGCGCGAACTCAACATCGGTCATTTCCTGATCGGAGAGGCTATTTTCCGGGGCCTGACACCCGCGATTGCTGAAATGCGCCGTCTGATGGATGAGGCGCGGGCGTGAAAGGCCTGATCTTTTTCGTCATGGTTGCGTTCTGCCCATTGTCCGTGGCCGCGATGGATATCGCGCGCTGCGATACGCGTATGCAGGTCACTAACGTTGCTGAGCCTTGGGACAAGTTCACGCGGACTTACGCGAATGGAGATGTGCGCCTTGTGGTGATCGATACGATTGAACCTGCTGCCGGGTCGGTTTATCTCGTGGTTCTTTCCCCGCCTCGTGACACGCTCGGTCGACGTCAATGTCGCCGCATATCGCCGGTTGAAACGCTGGGGTTTGGTGGCCTTAACCTTGACCGGGTACATTCCGATTATGATCCCGCTGTCGGTCTGACCGTAACAATGCCCGCCCAGACATTTGATGGGTTCGAGTTTCTTGATCGACAGCTGAGTGTTGTGATCAATCAGGCGACTGGCGATATCACGGCGTCCCTCGAATGATACTGGGGGTCGGCACGGATCTTGCAAACATCGAACGTATCTCCGACACGCTTGATCGGTTCGGGGATCGGTTCCGCAATCGGGTGTTCACGGAGACAGAGCAGCGCAAAGCCGAGCGCCGCAAAGACGTGGCTGGCACCTACGCCAAGCGATGGGCCGCAAAGGAAGCGTGCTCCAAGGCGTTGGGCACGGGATTGCGCATGGGGATATCATGGAAGGATATGGCGGTGAGCAATCTGGAAACCGGCCAACCGGTCATGAAGGTCACTGGTTGGGCGGCTGAACGGCTTGCCGATATGACACCGGCCGGACACGAAGCTGTTATCCATGTCACGCTCACGGATGATCACCCTTGGGCACAAGCATTTGTTGTGATCGAGGCTCGGCCAGAGGTTGCCGCTTCGGGTTGACTCGCGCCCGGGCAGTCCGCACATAGCGCGGGATATTGCACACAAGGCGGGACGCATGGCGAGCACAGCAAAAAAGTCGGAAGGCATTGGCGAGACAATCAAAACGGTCGTCTATGCCCTGCTGATCGCGGGCATCTTCCGGACCTTGTTCTTTCAGCCGTTCTGGATCCCCTCGGGATCTATGAAAGACACGCTGCTGGTCGGCGATTTCCTCTTCGTCAACAAGATGGCGTATGGCTATTCACAATACTCCTGCCCCTTCGGTATCTGTCCGATCTCCGGACGGATTTTGGGCAGCGAGCCAGAACGTGGAGATGTCGTTGTGTTCCGTCATCCCGTCAACGGTCAGGACTATATCAAGCGATTGGTTGGACTGCCGGGTGATACGGTTCAGGTCAGAAATGGCGTGCTGTTTCTGAACGGTCAGCGGCAGGACCAGACACCCGATGGCCAATTCGTAGAAACCTACGAACCGCAAGGGTCCGTGGGTGGATTGCCAAATTGCGCTGAACCCGTACCTTTGGGCGGTGAATGCGTAAAGGAGCGCGCCATCGAACAGTTGGAGGGGGGGACCAGCCACGCTGTTCTCAACATCCGCGATGGATTTGGGCCAGACAACACGCCGATCTATACCGTGCCTGAAGAGAGCTACTTCTTCATGGGCGACAACCGGGACAATTCCGTCGACTCTCGCTTTCCGCAGTCGGGCGGCGGGGTTGGATTTGTTCCCTTTGAAAATCTATTGGGTCGTGCAGACCGCGTGATCTTCTCGTCTGCGGGCGGGCGGATGCTGTACTTTTGGACATGGCGGGCCGACAGATTTTTCAAGGCGATCTGAATGAGATCGCGCGTATGAAAATCAGCGCTGATGTTCACGCGTTCTGCGCGCGTCTTGGATATGAGTTTTCCGACAGCGAACTTGTCACACGCGCTCTGACACATGGGTCAATTTCGTCCTCGACCCGTCCGGACAACCAGCGCCTGGAATTCCTTGGCGATCGGGTTCTGGGTTTGGTGATGGCCGAAGCCCTGCTGGCGGATGATAAAGCTGCGGCTGAGGGCGTGCTGGCACCACGGTTCAATGCGCTTGTGCGGAAAGAGACCTGCGCGGATGTCGCACGGCAGATTGATCTTGGTTCTGTTTTGCGGCTGGGGAAATCAGAGATGCTGTCCGGCGGGCGCAGGAAAGAGGCGCTGCTGGGCGATGGGATGGAGGCCGTTATAGCTGCAGTCTATCTCGATGGGGGATTTGAGGCGGCAAGACAGACAATACTGAGGCTTTGGGGAAAACGCATTGCTGACGTTGAGGTCGATGCGCGCGATCCAAAGACTGCGCTGCAGGAATATGTTCAAGCCCGCGGTGAGGCTCCGCCAAGCTACGATGTGGTTCAGCGAGATGGACCGGACCATGCTCCGAAATTTCGGGTCCGTGTTACAATTGCGTCCGGACAGTCCGAGGAAGCTGTTGCATCTGCGAAACGGCAGGCCGAACAGGCCGCCGCGAAAGCACTTTTGGAGATTCTCGAAGATGGATGACACACGCGCGGGTTTCGTCGCTCTGATTGGCGAGCCGAATGCAGGGAAGTCGACGCTACTCAACCGCATGGTCGGCGCTAAGGTCTCTATTGTGACCCACAAGGTGCAGACCACGCGAGCGCGTATTCGCGGCGTCGCGATGGAAGGGCAGTCCCAGCTTGTCTTTGTCGACACACCGGGACTTTTCAAACCGCGCAGGCGGTTGGACCGTGCCATGGTCGCAGCTGCTTGGACCGGTGCCTCCGATGCGGATATCGTTGTTTTGATGGTTGAGGCTCACCGTGGGATAACCGGTGGGGTTAGCGCAATTCTGGATGGATTGGGCGAACGCGTCGGTAAAGCAAAAGTGGCGCTGGCGATTAACAAGATTGACAGGGTGAAGTCGGATGTCCTGCTTGGACTGACTGAAGATCTGAACCAGCGGTTCTCATTTGCGAAGACGTTCATGATATCGGCCGAGAAAGGTCATGGTGTGCAGGATCTGCGAGAGTGGCTTGCGGAAGAGGTTCCAGCCGGGCCGTGGCTCTATCCGGAAGATCAGATCGCAGATTTACCTCTGCGTATGATTGCAGCCGAGATGACGCGAGAGAAACTGACGCTGCGCCTGCATCAGGAATTGCCTTATCAGTTAACCGTCGAGACAGAGAATTGGGAAGAGCGCAAAGACGGTTCCGCCAAGATCGATCAGATCATTTACGTGATGCGGGACGGCCATAAGGGCATCGTCTTGGGCAACAAGGGCGAGACAATCAAAGCGGTGTCCAAGGCAGCGCGGGAAGAACTGGCAGAGTTCCTTGACCGGACCGTACACCTTTTCCTTCAAGTGAAGGTACGGCCCAATTGGCTGGAGGAAAGCGAGCGGTACTCCGAAATGGGGCTCGACTTCCGCGATGGGAATGCATGACGAAGCTCACCTCTGACTTCTGGGTAAGCGCATATCTCGCGCGACTGCGGCTCTCTGATATTCCCGCCTTCGTCGTCGCGAAGGGAGACACCACGGCCGGGGCCGTTTTGATCAAGTTGAACACTTTGGATGGCAAGGCTGTTGCGTATCAAAGGTCATTCGATCTCAACACGGGCGAGCGGGCTTGGATCGTCTTGGCCAACGGTCCTGAGGCCATTGTTGACGATTCTCTCACACGGCAGCGCAGCTTTGATCCGGACGTCTGGGTGATCGAGGTAGAAGACAAAGCAGGGCGCCATCTGTTGGATGAACCGGGGCTGGTCTGATGGAGTGGAGGTCGGAAGGAGTTCTGCTCGCCGTGCGTCGCCACGGAGAGAACGCGGCGATTATCGAGGTATTTACACCCGATCATGGACGACACGCCGGGATCGTCAGGGGCGGTACGTCCCGCAAACTGGCGCCAGTGATGCAACCAGGTGCCCAGTTGCATGTCAGTTGGCGCGCGCGCCTTGAGGATCATTTGGGCACCTTCACGATCGAACCGTTGAAATCGCGTGCCGCGCAAGTGATGGATGATCGAAAAGCCTTGGCTGGGTTGAACGCACTCTGCGGTTTGCTGAGCTTTGCCCTGGCTGAACGTGATCCGCACCCTGATCTCTATGATCGGACGATCGCTCTTTTTGATCTGCTTGGTGCAAATCCCCATTGGCCACTCGCCTACTTGCAATGGGAGTTGGCGCTTCTTGAGGATATGGGGTTTGGCCTGGATCTGTCGAGTTGTGCGGTCAGCGGCACCACCCAAGAACTGACCTTCGTTTCGCCTAAATCCGGCCGCGCGGTGTCGAGCTCGGCAGCGGGGGAGTGGGCGGATCGCCTGTTGCCTCTGCCTGCTTGCTTGCGGGGCGTTGGTGATGGGTCGCTCGATGAGATGAGCGAAGGCTTGCGTACAACTGGATATTTCTTGAAAAACTGGATGGCGCCACAACTGGGCAACAAGCCCTTGCCACCCGCACGTCAGCGATTGGTTGATTTCTTCACCTGACGGCTTCGAACACGATGGTCGCGCCGTCTTCATTGCTGAGGATCATGCTATCGCCGGACACTTCACTGAGTGTCATCGCTGCAAGCGCTCTTAGGTAGGTGTTTTCCGCCGCCAGGTTTTCACACGACCGTCTGGTCGATACGATCGCCTCTGCCTTAAACCATGGGTAAGGCACTGTCTGCGTGGCGGAGTATTGGTTGCAGGGACCTTGCCCACGAATCTTACCCGGCTCCGGAAAGCTGATCGTGGCTGAGGCTGCGAACGCCTGCTCGTCAATTTCGGTGACGGCCCAAATGGTGTCAGCTGCGCCATAGGCCGTCAGGGTTTCATCCCCCTGGCAGGCATTCAAAACGGCGAGAAGCATGACAAATCTGATCATGATGCGAGGGTAGCAGCCCCTCGCATTAAGGTGAACTATCCAAGCACGCGTCGGGCGATCACTTGCGCTTGAATCTCCGCGGCACCCTCGAAGATGTTCAGGATGCGCGCATCGCACAGAACGCGACTGATCTTGTATTCCAGCGCGAAGCCATTCCCACCGTGAATTTGCAGACCATTGTCCGCACAGGCCCAGGCCACCCGTGCGCCCAGAAGCTTGGCCATGCCTGCTTCCAGATCACAGCGTCGGTCGTTGTCTTTCTCGTAGGCAGAGAAATAGGTCAATTGGCGCGCGATCATGATCTCCACCGCCATCATCGCGAGTTTGCCGGAGACTCGTGGAAACTCGATCAGAGCCTTGCCGAATTGCTTGCGGTCTTGCGCGTATTGCATCGCGATATCCAGCGCGGATTGCGCAACTCCAATGGCGCGGGCGGCTGTCTGAATGCGAGCGGATTCAAATGTCTGCATCAACTGCTTGAAGCCTTGCCCTTCGGCGCCGCCGAGCAGATTTTCGCCCTTCACATGGAAGTTGTCGAACCCCAGCTCGTATTCCTTCATACCGCGGTATCCTAGAACTTCGATTTCGCCGCCTGTCATATTCTCCGTTGGAAACGGGTTCTCGTCGGTTCCGGGTGTCTTTTCTGCAAGGAACATGGACAGCCCCTTGTAATCAGACGTCTCCGGGTCTGTCCGCGCCAAGAGCGTCATAACCTGCGTGCGCGTCGCGTGGGTGATCCATGTCTTGTTGCCGGTGACCTTGTAATCGTCACCGTCTTTCACAGCCCGTGTGCGCAGACTACCCAAGTCAGAGCCTGTGTTCGGCTCTGTAAAGACCGCTGTCGGAAGCGTTTCAGCGCTCGCGAGTTGCGGAAGCCACTTCTGCTTCTGCTCCTCCGTGCCGCCGCACAGGATAAGTTCGGCTGCGATCTCAGACCGGGTGCCCAAAGAGCCGACGCCGATATAGCCACGCGAAAGTTCTTCCGACACCACACACATGGAGGTCTTGGACATGCCAAAGCCACCATATTCCTCTGGGATCGTCAGGCCGAAAACGCCCAGCTCAGCCATCTCGTTGATGATCTCCATCGGGATCAACTCGTCTTTCAGATGCCAGTCATGTGCATGGGGCTCTACACGATCGACGCTGAACCTGCGGAACTGTTCCCGGATCATTTCAAGTTCTTCGTCGAGGCCCGATGCGCCTACGGTGATATTGGCAGACTGTTCTTGCATCAGTTCGACAAGCCGCGTGCGGGCCTGCTGTGTATTGCCGTTTTGGGTCAACGCCATAACGTCATCAGTCATCAATGCGCGCTGATCATCCTGGCTTAGACCGATGTCTTGCAGGCGGAGGATTTCACCCTGTGACATCGGGATTCCGCCGTAGATCTGCCAGAGGTATTCGCCGAACGCGATCTGGTGCAGGAGTTGTTCTGTCTCACCGAAGCGACCGGTCGACTGTAACCCTTCGGCCCATTTCTGCATCTGTCCGAGGGCTTCGGTATATGTCGCAAGCCAAGCTAGGCCGTGTGCCGCTGTCTGGTTCTGCTCGATGAGCGCGCCGGAGACACGACCGTCGTGGCTGACTACGTCGCGAACCTTGGTCTTTGCGGTCTCGAGTATGGTCTGCACGGCTCCGACCGCGACTGCTGTTTTTGTCAGAAGGTCGGCGAGAATGGGTGAGCTGTCAGCCTGCAGGGGCATGTCTTGTCCGTCGTGCGCCATCGTTCGAATCCTCTTTCAAAGCTTGGCTTTGGAATAAATCTTTCGCACTTGCAGCGCAATTATAATTCACATGAATGAAGCTAAATGAACTTTTATGTCGCAGCGGAAGATTGCATTTTTCGGACAAAGTGAGAACACTTTTAATCGACAATTAGGTTTCATGGAATCGTATCTAGTGTTGTCGTACGGTGCCGTTGTTGGTGCTGTATGCGTTATGTTTATCGGTGGTTTCCTCAAAGGCGCGACCGGTTTCGGAATGCCCATGATCGTGGTATCGGGCATGTCATTTCTTACTGACCCGAAGATGATTGTCGCGTCCTTGGTTCTTCCGCTTCTTGTGACAAATCTGATCCAGATCGCTCGTGGGGGCCTCAGAACAGCGCTGAGCGTGCTGCGGGAGCATTGGCGCTATATCCTGCTGGTCTGCATTGGCGTTATCGTCTCGTCTCAGTTCATCATGTATGTGGAAAGCCGCATGATGTACCTGCTGCTTGGCGGCCCGATCGTTGCTTTATCCTTTGTGCAACTGTTGGGCGTGAGATGCCAGATTTCGGATCAAAGCAGTAAGGGCTTTGAAACCGTCGCAAGCTTGACTTCAGGCGTGCTGGGTGGGCTGGCCGGGTCATGGGGCCCGCCGACGGTCCTGTACCTCTTGGCGGTCAACACACCGAAGGCAAAGCAAATGATCGTTCAGGGCGTGATCTACGGCTGTGGGTCCGTCGTTTTGCTCGTCGGTCACCTACAATCCGGCCTGTTGACTGAGAAAACCTTGGGTCTTTCGGCCTTCTTCGTCATTCCCGCAATTCTTGGCATGGCGTTTGGTTTCCGATTTGGTGACCGGATGAACCATGAAATCTATCGCAAAACGACGCTTGCATTGCTTTTGCTGATTGGGGCCAACCTTGTAGGGCGTGGCGCGACATTCTAAGTGTCGCGCCTGCCAAATCTGTCAGCCGATGGCTGCGTCGCGCACATCATCATCGATGTGTGGCACATATTGCTCAAAGTTATCGGCGAACATCGTCACCAATTTCTTGGCCTGCGCGTCATAGGCCGAAACGTCGTCCCACGTACGACGCGGATCAAGCAGGATGTCAGCGACGCCTTGAACCGACACCGGAACCTCGAACCCGAAATTTGGATCCTTACGGAATTCACCGGCAGCAAGTGATCCATCCAAAGCAGCCGTCAGCAGCGCGCGCGTTGCCCGAATTGGCATACGTGAGCCAGTGCCATAAGCACCGCCCGTCCAGCCAGTGTTCACAAGCCAGCATGCGGACCCATGCTTTGCAATTTTTTGCTGCAGCAGTTTTCCATAGACCTCTGGCCGACGCGGCATGAAAGGCGCGCCAAAGCAGGTCGAGAATGTGGGCTCCGGCTCGGTCACACCCCGTTCTGTTCCTGCCACTTTGGAGGTGAAGCCAGACAGAAAGTGGTACATTGCCTGTGCAGGCGTCAATCGCGAGATCGGAGGAAGCACACCAAAGGCATCACAGGTCAGCATGATGATATTCTTCGGATGTCCGCCCAAAGCGGTATCAGACGCATTCGAGATGTAATGCATCGGATACGCACAGCGCATGTTTGCGGTCAGGCTGTCGTCTTTGAAATCCAGTTCCTTTGTCTCAGGATCGAACACCATGTTTTCGATGACCGTTCCAAATTTCTTTGTCGTCGCGTAAATCTCGGGCTCGGCTTCTGCACTCAGATTGATCGTCTTTGCATAGCAACCACCTTCGAAGTTGAACGTGCCGCGGTCCGACCAACCATGCTCATCGTCTCCGATCAACGTGCGGGCAGGATCCGCGCTGAGTGTTGTTTTCCCCGTCCCGGACAGACCAAAGAAAACCGCAGCATCGGCTGGGTTCCCCGTCGCATGGTTGGCGGAGCAGTGCATCGGCATGATGCCTTTCGCGGGCAGAAGGTAGTTCAAAAGGGTGAAAACGGATTTCTTGTTTTCGCCCGCATAAGCCGTCCCGCCGATCAGTACGATCTTCTCATCGAGGTTCAGTGCAATAACAGTCTCAGAGCGGCAGCCGTGCTTCTCCGGGTTCGCCTGAAATGTCGGGCAATTGATGATTGTGAAGTCCTGAACAAAGCTCTCAAGCTCATTGGCTTCAGGGCGCCGCAGCAGGTGCCGGATAAACAGGCCATGCCAAGCAAGTTCTGTAATCACACGCACATCCAGGCGATTTGCTGGATCGGCGCCACCGAAGAGATCCTGCACAAAATAATCACGCCCCTTCATATGTGACAACATATCTGCATGCAGTTGCGAAAATGCATCAGGGGTCATGGGGGCATTATTTTCCCACCAAATCGTATCTTCAGTACTATCGGATCGCACAACAAACTTGTCTTTTGGGGAGCGACCCGTGTGCTTGCCAGTATTTACAAGGAACGTGCCGCCTTCGCCCAGCGTGCCCTCATCCCTCTTCAGCGCCTCTTCGACGAGTGCTGGCTCCAGATAGTTATAGAAGACGGCCCCCAAGCCTTCAATTCCTTGATGTTGAAGTGTATTTTTTGGGTTCACGCGTCCCGTGGTCATCTTAAATGCTCCAAGTCTTGCGGTCTCGAGGGCTAAAAAACGAAGTCGCGCAGTTTTAATGCCGCGACGAATATCAGCTACGGATATCTAAGCCATTTATACCACGGTGCAGCGCGCATGAAACTAGGCACATCGCCTGAGTTAGCGTTATCATTCCGGAAATCTGCGCGAAATTAGGCAAACGTTAGGACGAAAAAGAGCTAAGTAAGGCAACCCGAGCGTCGATTCGCCATAATTTCGTTGATTCGGTTTTTTACACGCCGAAAAGTGGTTAAAAAAACGTTATGGGCAGGATAAAGGAACTCCAATGTCGAAAATTGCTTTAGTCGATGACGACAGAAATATTTTGACGTCTGTACAGATGACGCTCGAGGCCGAGGGATTTGAGGTGGAAACCTACAATGACGGCCAAAGCGCGCTGGATGCTTTCACTCGAAAAATGCCGGATATGGCCGTTCTTGATATCAAGATGCCCCGGATGGACGGTATGGATCTCTTGCAGCGCCTGCGCCAGAAGTCCGAAGTGCCCGTCATTTTTCTGACATCTAAAGACGACGAGATTGACGAAGTGCTTGGCCTGCGCATGGGGGCTGACGACTACGTACGCAAACCGTTTTCCCAACGTCTGCTTGTCGAACGCATCCGCGCTATTCTGCGTCGTAAGGAAGCCGTTGCAAAAGATGACGCCGGCGAAGGCGAAGTTGCGCAGGTGATGACGCGCGGCGATCTGATCATGGATCCGCTCCGTCATACCGTCACTTGGAAAGGTAACGACGTCTCGCTGACTGTCACAGAGTTCCTTCTGCTGCAGGCTTTGGCCCAACGCCCGGGTTTCGTAAAGAGCCGTGACCAACTGATGGACGTCGCTTACGACGATCAGGTCTACGTTGATGACCGTACGATCGACAGCCACATCAAACGGCTGCGGAAGAAGATGCGGACTGCAGATGACAACTTTTCCGCGATTGAGACGCTGTACGGGATCGGATACAGGTATAACGAAGAATAAAAACATCTTCGTTAGAGAGCGGTCGTGGCACAAGATTTGGCGTCAGATGGACGTTTGGATGATGAACACAACTTGGTGATGGGGGAAGACTGGACAGCGTCAGACGACGCTGTCGAGGCTGAAATCCAATCGCGAAGGCGAAAACGCACGTTCGTCTCACTTAACCGTTCGCCGCTCGCTCGTAAGATCATTACATTCAATTTGCTCGCACTCATCGTTTTGGTTGCGGGCGTTCTCTTTTTGAATCCGTTCCGAGACAGTCTGGTCATCCAGAGGCAGGCGGGCTTGGTTACAGAGGCTGAGCTTATCGCTGATGTTTTCGAGGCCCAGCTTCCCGTTGCTAGGGCAGAAGACTTCTCAGAACCAGGCAACCAAGCGCTGGAAGACACCCTGACTGGTCTCGATATCTCGGCTGATGTCGAGGTCTATGTTTTCAACACGTCCGGGACCGTGGTCGCGACGACCCGCGGTAATCCGGCAAAGCGGAATGTGGCACTCGAAGCCCTGCAGAACGATCCCACCGGCACGCTGATTACTGGATTTCTGAATTCCGTCTGGGCCTCAATCTCGGGCGTCCTTGGATCGACCGAAGTCGTTTTGCCCAACCTGGATGGTGAGAAAGAGGTACGCAGCCTTCTGGACGCGGCCCTCGCCGGGGAAACCACACTTATTGATGGCCAAGATGGAACTGGCGGCAGCATATTTTCTGTGGCGACCCCGATTGAGGCTGGCGGCGTTCCTATCGGTGTTGTCGCCCTAACGACGGTCGCGGGCCAGATCGACATGCTGGTCCGGGCAGAGCGTGAGCAGGTCTTGCAGATGTTCGTTATCGCAATTCTGGTTTCAATCGGTCTGTCTCTCGTTTTGGCCAGTACGATTGCCAACCCCCTTTCGGATCTGGCCGCTGCCGCCGAGCTTGGTCGCGACAAGAACGTGCGCAAAATGAGCCCTAGCCGGGTTCGTATTCCTGATTTGACCGGACGGCCCGACGAGATCGGACGTTTGAGTGGCGCTATGCGCGGGATGGTGTCCGCACTCTACGAACGGATCGATGCGAACGAGCAGTTCGCGGCTGACGTCGCACACGAGATCAAGAACCCTCTGGCCTCTATGAGATCGGCTGTTGGAACGATGCATGTCGCAAAAACAGTCGAGCAGCGCGAACGGCTTCTTGAGGTGATCGAACACGATGTGCGCAGGTTGGATCGGCTCGTCAGTGACATCTCAAACGCGTCTCGGTTGGACAGCGAACTGGTCAAAGAGGATGAAGAACCGTTCGACTTGATGAAAATGATCAACAACCTGACGGAGTATTTGGGACAGCAAGCTGCTGAAAAGGGTGTTGAATTCATCAAGGACGTTCCAAAGGAACCGATCGTCATTCAGGGCTTAGAGGCGCGACTGGCTCAAGTTTTCGTGAATTTGATCACAAACGCTACGTCCTTTTGCGAGGATGGCGACGCCGTTCGCGTCTGGGCGCGGCGGCGGGATAATCGCGTTTTGGTGGTCGTCGAGGATACCGGGCCGGGCATTCCCGATCAGGCGCTGAACAAGGTGTTCAACAGGTTTTATTCCGAGCGACCGGAACAGCAGTTTGGCAACCACTCCGGTCTGGGCCTCGCCATATCCAAACAGATTGTCGAGGCCCATGGCGGCGTTATCTGGGCCGAAAATATCCGACCAACGGACGCTGATCTGACCTCTGAGCCGCTGGGCGCGCGGTTCGTTGTAGGTCTCCCAACCTGACATGCTGACGCGACAGGGACCTGTTGCGAGCGACATCTCTAGCATAACTATGCATGGAACGGCAGTTGCGCTGGACGGACACGCAGCCATTCTCAGAGGACCCTCCAGCAGTGGAAAGTCGTCGCTTGCCCTACATCTCATGGCGCTTGGGTGCGACCTCATCTGCGATGATCAAAGCGAGGTTCTAAGCGACAGCGGGCATCTGGTTGTCCGACGTCCGATCTCTTTGCCTACCCTGATCGAAGCGCGCCACTTTGGCCTCATCGACGTCCAACAGTCCTCACCGGCGCGCGTGTCACTCGTGGTCGATATGGTGATCGCCGAAGACGCGCGGTCGCCGGAAGACCGCACTTGCGAAATTCTGGGTCAAAATGTCCCGCTTAAGCAAAGAGCCGATACCTTACATTTCCCCTACGCGCTATTTCACTATCTGAAGAGGCAATCGATCTTGGCAATGGATATGGACAGATGAGCGAACCAATCGAGCAACGTGTGGTGCTCGTTACAGGACCGTCGGGTGCTGGACGTTCGACAGCGATTGGTGCCCTTGAGGATTTTGGATTTGAAGCGATTGATAACTTGCCGCTGTCGTTTATTCCCAGAATTCTGGACGGTCCGGCACCAGAGCGGCCGCTTGCGCTCGGGGTGGATGCGCGGACCCGTGATTTTGACGCCAATGCTCTCTCTGATTTGATTGGGCGGTTTGAGGGCTCGCCGGACCTTCACATTGATCTTCTCTACATAGACTGCCGTCCCGACGTGTTAATCCGACGTTTTTCCGAAACCCGTCGGCGGCATCCTTTGGCAGATAGCGGATCTCTGCAGGACGGGATTGAGCGGGAACAGTTGATGCTGGGTGATCTGAGATCGCAGGCCGAGTTCCTGATCGATACATCCGACCTAAGCCCACACGATCTCAGAGCAGAACTGGCAGACTGGTTTTCAAAGCGCGATAGTCTGCAACTTTCCTTGTCGATCCAGTCATTTTCCTACAAGCGCGGCGTACCGCGGGGGGCAGATATGGTTTTCGATTGTAGGTTTTTACAAAACCCTCATTGGGTTCCAGACTTGCGGGCGCTGACAGGACAGTCAGACGAGGTTGCAAGCTACGTTTCAAGCGATCCGCGCTTTGCATCTTTTTTCGACAAGATCGAAGCTCTGATGATCGATTTGCTTCCGGCTTTTCGCGAGGAAGGAAAGTCCTACCTTACTGTTAGTTTCGGATGTACAGGCGGAAAGCACAGATCTGTTTCCGTCGCGGAAATGCTTGGCAGAGCCCTTGCAAATAAGGGGTGGCAAGTGTCTATACGTCATCGAGAGCTTGAACGGCGCGTTTGATGCAGCGCGCGGGGACCGTACAAGGGACACAGACCGAGTGATAGGGATCGTTATTGTCGCGCATGGCGGACTCGCAAGGGAATATCTTGCGGCAATCGAGCATGTGGTGGGTGCGCAGGATGGTATTCAAGCGATCACCATTGAGGCAAATCACGATCGGCAAGCCAAACAGGACGAAATTTGCGAGGCTGCGGACGATGTCGACACGGGCGATGGTGTCGTGATTGTCACCGACATGTTCGGTGGGTCCCCGTCCAACCTGTCGCTTACGGCGTGTAGTCCGCGAAATCGCCGTATTTTATACGGTGCCAACCTTCCGATGCTGATTAAGCTGGCCAAGTCCCGTGGCCTAGAAGTTGATCAGGCCGTTGACATGGCAGCAGAAGCGGGCCGAAAGTATATAAGCAGTTTTAACGGGCGTGCGGGTCATGGCTGAGCAGGTCTGCAATATTATTAACGAAAAGGGGCTTCATGCACGTGCTTCGGCGAAATTCGTCGAAGTGGTCGAGACATTCGACGCTCAGGCCACAGTCAGCAAGGACGGCATGGACGTATCGGGTGACAGCATTATGGGGCTTTTGATGTTAGCCGCATCTCGTGGTACTCAAATTTTGGTAAAGACCCGCGGGCCTGATGCAGATGCTCTGTCAGTGGCGTTGGCCGAACTGGTTGCCAACCGGTTCGGTGAAGAGATGTAGACCCCGGTGGTCGAGCTCAGCACGCACGACGACCAATCGGACAGCACTGAGCAAAGTGACGATCCGGTCTACGTTCCTTATGACAAACGAAATCTGTCCTACGCGAATACCTTCGTAAATCCATGGAAAGCCAACACTATTCGAGTGATGGAGTGGCTCACTGGTAAACTTCATCTGCTTCGACTGATCCGCAAGTTCGAACGTGGAGGTGTACAATTTGGCCAAGGGTTTTGGCGTGACGCGCTTGATGTGATGGGGATCGAGCTTCAGACACCGCTTGAGCAGATTCAGAATATTCCGAAAACGGGGCCCGTCATCATTGTTGCCAACCATCCCCATGGTCTTGTGGACGGTATGGTGCTTGCCGACCTGATCGGTCGCGTCCGGACGGACTACAAGATTTTGACCCGATCATTGCTCACTGGCGTGAACGCGATCGACCAATTCATGATTCCCGTACCGTTCCCACACGAAGAAGATGCGCTGAAGCAAAACCTGGAAATGCGCCGCGCCGCGATGGAGCATTTGGGAAATGACGGTGTGATCGTTTTGTTTCCCTCTGGTGTTGTTGCCACGTCCGAAACGCCCTTTGGTCCTGCCATCGAAGCAGACTGGAACCCGTTCACCGCGAAGATGATCCAAAGATCCGGCGCCACGGTGGTGCCGATCTTTTTTCCAGGACAAAATTCGCGCTGGTATCAGATCGCAAACCGAATCTCACCGACCTTGCGCCAAGGGCTTCTGATCTACGAAGTGCGGCATGCTCTGTACAAACCACAAGCCCCTGTGGTCGGCGAACCCTTCGCCGAAGAAGACATCAAGAGATGGTCGAGCAATCCTCGCGGCTTTGTGTCATGGCTTCGCGAGCAGACGGTCGCGTTGAAAAACCAAGCCTAGCGCGTTGGAACGGGCGGATCCTGCCGGTAGTCGTAGAAGCCTCTCTTCGACTTGCGGCCCAGCCATCCGGCCTCGACATATTTCGTCAGCAAAGGGCACGGCCGGTATTTCGTGTCGGCAAGGCCATCATGCAGGACGTTCATGATCGCGAGACAGGTGTCCAGCCCAATGAAATCCGCCAGCGCCAATGGACCCATTGGATGGTTGGCCCCCAGCTTCAGTGAGCTGTCAATGGACGAAACACTCCCTACGCCTTCATAGAGCGTGTAGACGGCTTCGTTAATCATCGGCATCAGAATGCGATTGACGATGAAAGCCGGGAAGTCTTCGGCACTCGCGGCGGTCTTTCCAAGGCGATCAACAACGGCAAGGCAGCTTTTGAATGTTTCCTCGTCAGTGGCGATACCCCGGATCAGCTCGACCAGCTCCATGATCGGTACCGGGTTCATGAAGTGGAAACCCATGAATTTCTCCGGGCGATCCGTACGAGATGCGAGTCGCGTGATCGAGATCGAAGAGGTGTTCGATGTCAAAATAGTATGCGGTGCGAGATGCGGCATCAGGTCTTCGAAGATGGCTGTCTTGATCGTTTCGCGCTCGGTTGCGGCTTCGATGATCAGATCGCTCTGGCCCAAATCGGGAAGCTTGAGCGTTGTAGAAATCCGCTCAAGCGCTTCCTGACGCGCATCGGTAGTTATCTTTTCGCGCGTGACCTGACGCTCTAGGTTGCCTTCGATTTGGCGAACGGCCGCAGACAGAGCGTCTTCAGAAATATCATTGAGAATAACGTTATATCCGGAAAGCGCGAAGACATGCGCAATGCCGTTGCCCATCTGACCCGCGCCGACAATGCCGACTTTTCCGATCTCCATCACACCACGCCTTTTTGGTAAATCCGTGGGAAGCATAGGACGCCGGGAACAGGGCACGCAAGGCCTCGGAACGCCCAAAATTCTTTTCAAATTATCCATTTAGCAATTTGGCAATCCATCGGAGTCAAATTGCTCTGGTGTGAGAAAAATGAGGTGGGAAAATGGCCTACGAAGGAATGAACGAAAGTCCACTGGACTATAAGCTTTGCCTATATGGGCAATCGAAAATCCTATTTCGCGGCCCGCGGAAGGATCTCAAGAAACCCTATCACGCCTTTCTGGGCGGAACAGAGATGTTCGGGAAATACATCGAGAAACCCTTTGCCAGTCTGGTTGAGGATGAGCTTGGGACCCAAGTCGCGAACTTTGGTGCGGTGAATGCAGGAATAGATGCCTTCGTGAAGGATCCGTCCCTTTTGAAGATCTGCGACAATGCGAAAACGACCGTCATTCAAGTGATGGGCGCCCATAACATGTCGAACCGTTTCTACTCGGTTCACCCACGCCGGAATGACCGGTTCTTGAAAGCGTCAACGTTGTTCCAGACGATCTTCAGAGAGATCGATTTTACGGAGTTTTCGTTTACGCGGCACCTGCTGATGACGTTGAAGTCAGTTACCCCGGAAAAATTCTCGGCCGTCGAGGATGAGCTCAAGGAGGCTTGGGTTGCGCGAATGCGCTTTATGCTGCGCAACATTGCCGGCCAAAAGGTCTTGTTATGGCTGCGGGATAAGCGCGAAGGTGGGATGTTTGCTGATCAACCTCTTGGTCAAGACCCGCTGTTTGTGGACGCTGACATGATCGACGAAATCCGTGAGATGGTTGACGGGATCGTTGAGGTTGATGTCACGAATTCCATGGCGAAACGTGGCACCTTCGGGATGATGTTCCCACAACTCGAAGCCGCCGCAGCGGAAGAGATGTTTGGGCTCGACATCCATGACGTGATTGCAAAGAAATTAGTCAAGGCACTCTGAATAAGAAAGGCCCGCAGAATTGTCTGCGGGCCTTCTAAATCTGCATAACCTTCCTGAAAACGGATCAGAGCTTTTCGATCAGCTCCGGCACAGCATCAAAAAGATCGGCGACAAGTCCATAGTCGGCAACCTGAAAGATCGGGGCCTCCTCATCCTTGTTGATGGCGACAATAATCTTCGAGTCCTTCATGCCAGCAAGGTGCTGAATCGCGCCTGAAATACCGACAGCGACATAGAGATCCGGGGCCACGACCTTACCGGTCTGACCAACCTGCCAGTCGTTCGGCGCATAACCCGAATCGACCGCTGCCCGGGACGCACCGACTGCTGCACCCAGCTTGTCAGCTAGTTTTTCGATCATGGCGAAATCGTCTTCGGACCCGACGCCCCGACCACCAGACACCACGATGCCTGCGGATGTGAGCTCGGGGCGATCGCTTTCAGCCACCTTGTCCTCGACCCATTCCGAAAGATCGGGATCATTGGCAGCGTCTATCTTTTCGATCGGTGCGGAGTTGTCGTCGCCAGCCGCATCAAAGTTCGCGGTCCGCGCGGAAATCACCTTGACCGCGTCCGTGGACTGAACAGTCTGGATCGCGTTCCCAGCATAGATTGGGCGCTCGAATGTATTGCCGTCTACCACAGCCGTGATGTCTGAGATAACCATCACGTCCAGCAGGGCCGCGATCCGCGGCAGTAGGTTTTTTGCATCGGTCGTTGCTGGTGCGACGATGTGTTCGTAATCGCCTACAAGGCTTACAACCAGATCAGCAGCGGGTTCAGCTAAGCGATGGCCGTAAAGATCATGTTCTGCACAAAGGACCTTTGAAATCCCTGCGATCTTAGAGGCGCTTTCGGCAGCGCCCGAGCATGACGCGCCACAGCACAGCGCTGTCACATCGCCCAAAGCGGTCGCTGCAGTGACCGCTTTGGATGTCGCATCGACGTTGAGTTCACCATTTGTGACCTCTGCAATAAGAAGAACAGCCATCAGATAACTCCCGCTTCGTCTTTCAGTTTCGCAACCAGTTCATCGACGGACGCCACCTTTACGCCAGCTTTGCGTGCTTCCGGTTCTTCTGTTTTCACCACTGTCAGACGCGCTGCAGCATCAACGCCGTAATCGGCGGGTGTTTTCTCGTCCAAAGGCTTTTTCTTTGCCTTCATGATGTTGGGAAGCGACGCATAGCGCGGCTCGTTCAACCGAAGGTCAGTCGTGACAACTGTCGGCATCTTTACCTTGATTGTCTGCAATCCACCATCAACCTCGCGGGTCACGACCGCGCTGTCGCCGTCGATATTGACCTCATTTGCGAAGGTGGCTTGGCTCCAGCCCAGCAGCGCTGCGAGCATCTGACCCGTGGCATTCATGTCATTGTCGATGGCTTGCTTGCCGCAGAGCACCAATCCCGGCTGCTCTTCATCAACAATCCCCTTCAGGATTTTGGCAACTGCCAGCGGCTCTATATCCGTGTGCACGTCGTCGGCCGCAACGATCAGGATCGCCCGATCCGCGCCCATGGCAAGGGCCGTCCGCAGTGTTTCCTGAGCCTGCTTCACACCTATGGAAACAGCAACAATCTCATCCGCTTTGCCCGCTTCTTTCAGCCGGATGGCTTCTTCGACAGCAATCTCGTCGAACGGGTTCATGGACATTTTGACGTTGGCAAGATCAACACCGCTGCCATCCGCCTTCACGCGGACCTTCACGTTGTAGTCGATCACGCGCTTTACGGGTACGAGGACCTTCATCGGCGGTATCTCCCTGATAAACACGTCGCCGGATGGGCGACAAATAGACTGCAACAGGGTGTAGCGAAGCTATTTCGCCGGAAACAGTGAAAAATCGACGCGTTTGATGAAAACGACGCCGCGTTTTGTCTCCCTTCCTGCGCGCCGGGTTGCTGATCGGCGACTTAACGGTTTGCGCCAGGCACCCACAAAACGTCATCCTTGCCGTCGTTATTGGCGATGCGGGAGGCCACAAAACACCAGTCACTGAGCCGGTTGAGATATTGAACGGCGGCGGGGTTGACGTTTTCCATCGTTGCAAGCTCAACGGTCAATCGCTCGGCGCGGCGAGAGATGGTGCGGCACATATGAAGGGCGGCGGCCAAGGGTGATCCGCCAGGAAGTATAAAGGACCGGAGTGGCTCCAACGCATCATTCATCGCGTCGATCTCGGCCTCGAGGCGATCTACCTGGGTGCTCAACATGCGCAGGGGCGGATATTCTGCTTCGGCGTCCTTCTCCATATCCGGGCGGCAAAGATCAGCGCCAAGATCGAAGAGATCGTTTTGAATTGCGGACAGTTGAATGTCCATTTCACCCTCTGCATGCAACCGGGCCAAGCCGAAGGTCGCGTTCGCCTCATCGACTGTGCCATATGCATTGACCCGCATGGAATGCTTTGCGACCCGCGCGCCGTTCCCGAGGGCCGTCTCGCCCGCGTCACCTGTCTTGGTGTAGATCTTGTTGAGAATGACCATCTACGCGCCCCCCATGCGCCGAAAGAAAACAAACGCCAAAATCAGTGCGACAGCGACAGCTTGCGCCACGATCCTGTAGCGCATCAGACGGTTCGCGTGCTTGCGGTTGAAGTCGCCGCCCTTCGCAAATCCGCCGATGCCGAGCAGCAGAATGAAAAGCACAACGCCGCAGGCCAGTGCGGCAATGAGAAATAGAGGGTCGTTCGCCATATCATAGTCCTTCGAAGGCTTATCGCCGGTATAGGGGCAGACCTAGCGGAGCTTTTCGAAAAGGCGAACCGCAGCCGGCCGATCAGATGCGGGACAAGACCCAGTCCAGACCTCGCGTGGATAAAATGCGGCGCAAAAACCCGATCACATATGTCGGCGTCGTCACATAGTATCGCGGACGCGGACGCGGGCTGTCTACGGCATGAAGAAGCTTCTTTGACACGGCAGATGCGGGTAATTCAAACTGATCCGGGCCGGACGACGGCTCATAGAGACGCTTCAACAGGGTGCGTTCATACTGGTCCTTGCGTGGTGACGCCTTCCAATCGATCCAGCGCTCGAAATGCGGAATTGAATTTTCTCGGATTTTCGAGGTGACCGGCCCAGGCTCTATCAGGATGACATGTATGTCTGTGCCCCGCATCTCCAGCCGGAGTGTGTCGGTGAGACCTTCCATGGCAAATTTTGTCGCGTTGTAGGCCCCGCGCCAGCGCATGACAGCCAATCCCAAAACAGAGGAGCAATTGACAATCCGCCCATGGCCCTGTGCCCGCATGATAGGAATGATTTGCCGGGTCAGTTCATGATACCCAAAGAGGTTTGTTTCAAAGATTTCGCGGAGTGCCTCGGTTGGTAAGTCCTCGACCGCGCCGGGGCAGCCATACGCCCCATTGTTGAAAAGGGCGTCCAATGTGCCGCCTGTGCGCGAAACGCACTCCGCGACCGCTGCGGTCATGCTATCGGTGTCCGTGTAGTCGAGTGGGAAGCTTTCAAGACCCTCGCCACGAAGTCGCGCGCAATCGGGCTCCGCCCTGCACGTTGCAAAGACCTGCCACCCGGCATTTTTCATGAAATGAGCGGCATCATAGCCGATGCCGGACGAACAGCCCGTTATAAGGATGGATTTCTGTGCCATGTGCACTGCGTAAACGACATCAGAAACGTTCGCGAGATGTCTGTCACGTCCGGCGGATAAAGTTGGGCGCGTTGCTCGGAAAGCAACAGGCGCGGAGGCCTATTGAGACTCTTCTTGCGGAATGAACATGATCACAGGGCGTGCCTGTTCTTCTGTTTCGGTGATGTCGGATATCGCGGCAACCGGTGTCGCTGATGGCAGAGGCGTTTCGGCAGGTTGCGGCGCGGCAGGTTGGACGGCGACCACAATCTTCGCCTCGACCGGTTCGGTCACTGCGGGAATGACCGCAGCCTCTTCGACCGACGCGTCGATCTTTGCGTCGCTGAATAAAACCAGTGTGACGTAAATTGCTGCACAGAGGCAGGCGACCCATTTGAACATCTGAACCCTCCCGGGTTGAAAATCCTCGGGCTTTGAGACTAAAGCGAAGAGAAGGCAAAAATACGGCAATTGAACCAATTTTTCCCTGCTTTACCTACCTGAGCCTCAGCGCTACACAGCATCTATGGTCGAAGCGAACGATAGCCCCCAGATGGAGATTGCGGAACCTTTGCGGCGCGCAATTGGCGATCGCTATTTGACCTATGCGCTGTCGACAATCATGCACCGAGCCCTGCCGGATGCGCGGGATGGATTGAAACCTGTGCATCGTCGGATTCTCTATGCAATGAGCCGCCTGAGGCTGAATTCCGGTGGCGGATTCCTGAAATCTGCTAAGATTAGCGGCGATACGATGGGTGATTTCCATCCTCACGGAGATGCCGCGATTTATGACGCGATGGCGCGTTTGGCGCAGGATTTCAATGTCCGCTATCCGCTGGTGGACGGCCAAGGCAACTTCGGCAATATCGACGGCGATAACCCCGCGGCCTCGCGCTACACCGAAGCGCGCATGACGACTGCGGCGGAGGCTTTGCTGGACGGACTGAATGAGAATGCCGTCGATTTTCGGGACAATTACGACGGCAGGTTGGAAGAACCGGTCGTTCTGCCCGCGACGTTTCCAAATCTGCTTGCAAACGGATCCTCTGGCATTGCCGTGGGCATGGCGACGAATATTCCACCTCACAACATCGAAGAGCTATGCAACGCCTGTCTTCATCTGATCAAGGCGCCCAACGCACGCGATGAAACGTTGCTGGACTACGTGCCTGGCCCCGATTTCCCGACCGGAGGCACGATAGTCGAGCCACGTGAGAATATCGCGGAGGCCTATCGCACGGGTCGTGGATCCTTCAGACTGCGCGCCACGTGGTCAGTCGAAGATCTGGGGCGCGGTCAGTGGCAGATTGTCGTCACGGAGATCCCTTATCAGGTGCAGAAATCTCGCCTGATTGAGAAAATCGCAGAGCTTATTCAGACCAAGAAGATACCAATTCTGGCGGATGTACGTGACGAGTCCGCAGAAGATATTCGCGTTATCCTCGAGCCACGCTCCAAGAATGTCGAGCCGGACGTGCTTATGGGCATGATGTTCAGGAATTCCGATCTCGAGGTGCGGTTCTCGCTCAATATGAACGTCCTAATTGATGGCAGAACGCCGAAGGTCTGTTCACTTAAAGAAGTGTTGCGGGCGTTTCTCGATCACAGGCGCGACGTTCTTCTAAGGCGCAGCCAACACCGCCTTGATAAGATTGATCACCGGTTGGAGGTGCTCGAAGGGTTCATTCTCGCCTTTCTCAATCTGGATCGGGTTATCGACATCATCCGCTACGACGATGATCCGAAATCCGCGCTCATGTTCGAAGACTGGTCATTGGACCATCCCCGTGCCCGGTCGGAGAGCGACTACAAGGGACCGCGCGCAAGGGACGGAGAGCCCTCGCTGACGGAGGTTCAGTCTGAGGCCATTCTGAACATGCGGCTCAGATCGCTGCGGCGCCTCGAAGAGATGGAGTTGCGGCGCGAGCGAGATGAATTGATGGCCGAGCGGGCTGCCCTCGAAGATGTGTTGGAAAACGAAGAGACACAGTGGAAGAAGATTTCCGAACAGTTGCGCGAGACCCGAAAGCTGTTCGGTCAGGCCCATGAATACGGCGCAAGACGCAGCCAGTTTGGCGAAGCCACTGAGGTGGCCGATGTTCCGTTGGAAGCAATGATCGACCGGGAACCGATCACGATTGTCTGCTCCCAGATGGGATGGATCCGGGCCATGACAGGTCACATCGATCTGGCGCGTGAGTTGAAGTTCAAGGATGGTGACGGTCCGCGTTTCATTTTCCATGCGGAGACAACGGACCGGCTGTTGGTGTTCGGTTCGAACGGGCGTTTTTATACGCTTTCCGCGTCCAATTTGCCCGGCGGGCGCGGCATGGGTGAACCGCTGCGATTGATGGTCGATCTGCCAAACGAAGCTGAGATCATTGATTTGTTTATCCACAAACCGGACCGCAAGCTGCTCGTTGCGTCTACGGCGGGCGACGGCTTCATCGTGCCGGAGGCGGAAGTTGCCGCACAAACGCGCGCCGGCCGTCAGGTTTTGAATGTGAAAGACAACACCCGCGCCGCGATCTGCGTTCCAGCGGATGGCGATCATGTCGCGATCGTTTCTCAGAACGGAAAATTCCTTGTGTTCCCGATGTCTGAACTGCCCGAGATGGGCCGAGGCAAGGGCGTCAGGCTGCAGAAGTATAATATGGCGCGCGGGAAGCAGGGCTCGCTTGAACTGGATGGCGGTCTCTCGGATGTCACGACCTTCAACTGGTCAGACGGCCTGTCCTGGTCGATGGGCGGTGGTAAAACTCGGCATGAACCTGACCTAACAGAATGGCTTGGAAAACGCGCGGGCGTGGGCAAGCGACCGCCTTACGGTTTCCCACGGAGCAACAAGTTCACCTAAAGCTTTCCTGAAATCCTGCGCGCAGCGTTTTGTAGCGATTGCGCGTAATACGCGTCTTGCGTATCAAGGTAGAAACAAAAAAAGAGCGGACAGGGTATGGGCTACATCAAAACATTCTTAGCGTTGACACTGTCCTGTTTTGTGCTGACGGCCTGCGGAGTTAAAGACCCGGACGCCACCCGTGATCTCAATTTGGGAGATTTCAGATTGGGCCACAACATCGTGGTCACAAAGAACGCGCGGAAGATCGGACCGACGCGCGAGGCAACCGCAGAGGAATGGGAAACCTTGCTGGAAGGCGAAATCGAAAAACAGTTTGGCGGTTATGAGGGCGATAAACTCTATCATTTGGGGATCAACCTTGATGGCTACGCACTGGCTGTTCCGGGGGTGCCTGTGCTTTTGTCACCGAAATCGGTTCTCGTGATAAGCCTGACGGTCTGGGACGACGCAGCTGCCAAAAAGCTGAACGAGCCGCCCCGGCAATTGACCATCTTCGAGCAGCTTGACGGTGGCACGGTCTTTGGGTCCGGCATTACCCGTGACCGCGAAGAACAGATGAATAACCTTGCAACCCAGATGTCTGCTGCGATCGGCAGATTTCTAGTGGCGAATTCAGAATGGTTTGGCGTGACGCCCACAGAAGAAGATCGCGCCGCGGCAGAAGAAGATGTTCTGAAAATTCCAGACAACCTGCCGGACGGCGCCACCGATGCCGATGTGCCTGCCACCTAGGGAATATCCAACTCCCGCTTGATTTTCTCCAGCATCCTGAATAGGTACCGCGCGATGTGAAATCGGGGTGTTCGTCGCCCCCATAATCATAAGGCGCCCAAAGGTATGGCTAAGGAAAAGTTTGAACGTACGAAACCGCATGTGAACATTGGCACGATTGGTCACGTTGACCATGGCAAGACGACGTTGACGGCTGCGATTACGAAGTATTTTGGCGACTTCAAAGCGTATGATCAGATTGACGGCGCGCCGGAAGAGAAAGCGCGCGGGATCACAATCTCGACGGCGCACGTGGAATACGAGACCGACACGCGTCACTATGCGCATGTCGATTGCCCCGGCCACGCCGACTACGTGAAGAACATGATCACCGGTGCGGCGCAGATGGACGGCGCGATCCTGGTTGTGAACGCGGCTGACGGCCCGATGCCCCAGACCCGTGAGCACATCCTTCTGGGTCGCCAGGTTGGCATCCCCTACATGGTCGTCTTCATGAACAAAGTGGACCAGGTTGACGACGAAGAGCTGCTTGAGCTGGTCGAGATGGAAATCCGCGAGCTTCTGAGCTCCTACGAGTACCCCGGCGACGACATTCCGATCATCGCGGGCTCCGCTCTGGCGGCGATGGAAGGCAACAAGCCCGAGATCGGCGAAGAGAAGATCCGGGAGCTGATGGCGGCGGTTGACGAATACATCCCGACGCCTGCACGCGCCGTGGACCAGCCGTTCCTGATGCCGGTCGAGGACGTGTTCTCGATCTCCGGCCGCGGGACAGTTGTGACCGGTCGTGTCGAGCGCGGCGTGATCAACGTGGGCGACGAGATCGAGATCGTGGGCATCCGCGACACCAAGAAGACGACTTGCACGGGCGTTGAAATGTTCCGTAAGCTTCTGGATCGTGGGGAAGCCGGCGACAACATCGGTGCGCTTCTGCGCGGCATTGATCGGGAAGGCGTGGAGCGCGGCCAGGTGCTGTGCAAGCCAGGTTCCGTGAAGCCCCACTCCAAGTTCGAGGCCGAGGCCTATATCCTCACCAAGGACGAGGGTGGCCGTCACACGCCGTTCTTCGCCAACTACCGCCCGCAGTTCTACTTCCGGACCACGGATGTGACAGGTACGGTTCAGCTGGCCGAAGGCACCGAGATGGTGATGCCGGGCGACAACGTGTCGTTCAAGGTGGAACTGATCGCCCCGATCGCGATGGAACAAGGCCTCCGCTTCGCCATCCGCGAAGGCGGACGCACCGTCGGAGCAGGCGTCGTCTCAGGCATCATTGAGTAAAAAGCGAGTGGCCCTGAAAAACGGGCCGCCACACAAAAATAAAGGCCCCCAACTTGGGGGCCTTCTTTGTTCTTCTAAGCGGTTGCTTAGTTGTTGTTCATGATCGCTTCGATGCGGTCTTTTTTAACGCCACCGGATTCGTCGCCGTCCAGAACGTTCTTGATCTGAGCAACTTGGCTCAGGGACAGTTCGTTCAGGCTGGATGTGTCGATACCCAACTCATTGAAAGAGTTGTAAAGCGCGCCGGTCAGCATGTCATAGCCTTGGTTGGCCGAAGACTGCGCCAGAGCTGGTGCAGCAAATGCGAGCGTGGTTGCAGTCGCAAGAGCAAGCAGTTTCGTGTTCATGGTCTTTCCTTTCAAAGTTCACCTTCACTGTGCCGCCTCGTTTTCCCGGGGCTGGCAAAGTAACCATGCGGGACCCTAGCGTGTTGGTAAACACACTAAAAGCTCACAGGCACTCACGCGAAAGAATAGTTGAATTGAAACTCAAATCCACACCCATGCGCGTGAATAGGAGAATTATTTGTTTTTTCTGCAGAAATATTGCTTTTTGGTCGCTAAATCGCCTTTTCCCTTCTGACATAAAATACCAGATATGTGAGGAAGGCGCTTTATTGCAGAACTTCACAAGGTGGTGGAGCGACCAGATATCCTCAAACTTGGACATTTAAGTCACGGCTTTCTGTTTTCTCGTTCTGTAGTGCTCGCGAATCCCTTTGAGGCAAATGGCCTGTCGTGCAAGAAGAGCGCTTGCAAAGATGTGGGCGCTTTCGTAATCACATCGCATAGTGCAGGGGCTTAGCTCAGTTGGTAGAGCATCGGTCTCCAAAACCGAGGGTCGTGGGTTCGAGTCCCTCAGCCCCTGCCATTTTTCATTCAACGATTTTTAACCCGACATAAGGGTCTGATCGGTAGATCGACGCCATGAAATATGTGGCCGACATCATATACAACACCCGCGAAAAGCTGACGCTGGATCTCTACTTGCCAGACAGTTTGAGCGCGCCCGCCTGTATTCTTTACGCTGGCGCGGCGGAGTATCAGGACGATAACGGATCACAGATTGACGTGATTTATCTTGCCGATGCCTTTACCAGCCGCGGTTTTGCTTTTGCTGATGTCAAGTGTCGCAGACGGATTACTGCGAATGACCTTTCCAGCGCTGATGGACGCCGCGTTGCCGAGTACATTTCGCGTTCTTTGGAGGCGGGGATGCAAATGGACGAAAGGCTCTTCGGTCCCGGCTATATCGCCGCCATGCGGGATATTTCCGGCGCAATTGACTTCCTTGTAGAGCACGGTCCGTCACTTCGACTGACGTGCTCCGGCTTTGGATTGCTCGGCGTTGGGGCTGGTGGTGTCGCTGGTTTAGGGCTGGCCTTCCCGCCGCAAGATCTAGAGGACCGCTTTCGTGCACCGGACGTCATTGCGACCTTTGGTGCTGCATTGGCACAACCTTGGCGCATCAGTGATGCGGCACCGCCTTGCCTTGTTTTCCATGCAACCAACGATGATCTGATGCCGATGCGTGACGTTGAATTCATGAAAAAGCGGGCCAAGCGGAAAAATGCGCCGGTCGAGTTTGCTCAAGGGAATGCTGCGCATTTAGCATCCGAAATAGAACGCGCTATGGACCATTTCTCCATGCTTTTAGACGTGGGAAACGAGTTGAAAGAAGCCGGTTAAATCTCTTCCCCTTTCTTAAGCAGCCGGTCGAGCAACTCTCGCTGCAAAGCGCCACTGTCCCCGCCACCAAAAGACAGCGCGCCGCCGGTAAAGAGCGTGCCGTAAGTCCGCGCCAGATTAACGGTCTGGCCCAATCCAGATATGAATTGGGTCTTTTCCAATGCAGCAAGCGGATGTATGAATGTTGCCCACAATTGACCTTGTGCAATGGCATATCGGGCGTCCAGCGCTGTGTCAAAATTCGCCTGCAACACACGCTCCATCTCTTCCGGTGTCATATCGTCTGCACCACGAATGGGCACAATCGCCCGCATGCGATCTGCGGCGACATCGGTCACGACGATTACCGGAACATCCTCGATCGTCATCTGGAACTGACGGCCATTCGTTTTCGAAGCCGGATCAAGTGTTGTGATGATTTCGGCCAAGCGTAGAAGCGTCATAGGAGGCTCAGATATTTCTTCGTTGCCCTGCGCCAAACCTGCTGTCGTCATACCTAAAAGGATCCACAGCGCACCAAAAATCCGAACCATATCGTATCTCCTAAATTGTATTGGATCTCACGCTAGGTGCATTTTGTATTTCACGCCACGCAAGCTTCGGTGATAAGTTTTTCAATGACGAAGGCTTGCAAAACTGGCAATCGGGTCGTATTTGCCGCCGGTACAGCACAGACAGGGCGAAACATATGGCGATCACCAATCCGGCACAATTCATCCAGCAAGTCCGCGCTGAGGTGTCGAAGATTGTATGGCCCGGTCGGCGTGAGGTTGTCCTGACGACGGTCATGGTGTTCATCATGGCGGCACTTACGGCGCTCTTCTTTTCGCTGGTTGATTTGGGCATCCGTAGTGGACTGAACGGGCTCTTCGGCCTGTTCTAAAACCCCTGTAGCCAGACCGATGACGGCGCGCTGCTCAAGGCAGATTTTCAAAATTTGAACCTGAAAATAAGGTCTTTATGCCTTGAATTCATTTGGTGAGAGGCGTAAAGCGACCGCTCATACGGAAGCAAGGCGCGTATCGATTCGGGATGCGCGCTGTTTTCGTTTCGGCGGGGCGTGTTTAACTCGTTGATGGAATTGGAAATTACCGGCTTGGTCGGGTAGGGCAGAGGGCGAACGCAAGATGGCAAAACGGTGGTACTCGGTCAGCGTTCTCTCGAATTTCGAGAAGCGGGTTGCCGAACAAATCCGTCAGGCCGTTGAAGATGAGGGTCTTCAGGACGAAATCGAAGAAGTTCTCGTCCCAACGGAAGAAGTGATCGAGGTGCGTCGCAACAAGAAAGTGACGGCCGAGCGTCGGTTTATGCCTGGCTATGTACTTGTGCGGATGGAGATGTCTGACCGGGGATATCACCTCGTCAATTCCATTAACCGGGTCACCGGTTTTCTGGGACCGCAAGGTAAGCCGATGCCCATGCGTGATGCCGAAGTGAACGCGATTTTGAACCGCGTCGAAGAAGGTCAGGATGCTCCGCGTTCGACCATTGTGTTCGACATCGGTGAGAATGTGAACGTAACCGACGGGCCGTTTGAGGGCTTCTCGGGCATGGTTGAAGAAGTTGATGACGACAACCAGCGCCTGAAGGTGACGGTTTCGATCTTTGGCCGGGCAACCCCGGTCGAACTGGAATTCACTCAGGTCGCCAAGCAGACTTGATGATCATGTGGGAGGTTTTGCGATCGCGATCGTCGGGCCGGACCACACCAACCGAAAATCTGCACAACGCGTTGTGTAGATGTTGAGAAGAGGAGAGGCCCGATGGCCAAGAAAGTTGCTGGCACGATGAAACTGCAGGTTCCTGCAGGTCAAGCCAACCCGTCCCCGCCCGTTGGCCCTGCACTGGGTCAGCGCGGGATCAACATCATGGAGTTCTGCAAGGCGTTCAATGCCAAGACGCAGGAAATGGAGCCAGGTGCACCGTGCCCGACCGTGATTACTTATTACCAAGACAAGTCCTTCACGATGGATATCAAGACGCCACCTGCGTCCTACTATCTGAAGAAGGCGGCCAAGGTGAAATCCGGCGCAAACAACCCATCCCGCGAAACAGTTGGGACGGTCACATCCAAGCAGGTGCGTGAAATCGCCGAAGCGAAGATGAAAGACCTGAACGCGACTGACATCGAAGGCGCAATGCTGATCATCGCGGGCTCTGCACGCTCCATGGGCATCGAGGTGAAGTAATGGCAAAGTACGGAAAACGCACAACGTCGGCGCGCGCTCAGTTCGAGGGTAAATCCCAGGTTTCGGTCGAAGAGGCTGTTTCGCTGGTCAAGAACAACGCTAAGGCAAAATTCGACGAAACAGTTGAAATTGCAATGAACCTTGGTGTCGACCCGCGTCACGCTGACCAGATGGTTCGGGGTGTCGTCACATTGCCGAACGGAACCGGTAAAACCGTTCGCGTGGCTGTTTTTGCGCGCGACGCGAAAGCTGAAGAAGCGAAAGCAGCAGGCGCTGATATCGTCGGTGCGGAAGACCTGATGGAAACTGTGCAAAGCGGCAAAATCGAGTTTGATCGCTGCATCGCGACACCTGACATGATGCCAATCGTCGGTCGTCTGGGGAAGGTCCTTGGTCCACGCAATCTGATGCCAAACCCCAAGGTTGGGACGGTGACAATGGATGTGGCCGAAGCGGTGAAATCCGCAAAGGGCGGCGAAGTGCAGTTCAAGGTCGAAAAAGCCGGTGTGGTTCATGCCGGCATCGGAAAAGCGTCTTTCGACGAGAAAGCCCTGACCGAGAATGTGCGTGCCTTTGTCGGTGCGGTGTCAAAAGCCAAGCCATCCGGGTCGAAAGGCTCTTATATGCAGAAAGTGTCCCTGTCCTCGACAATGGGGCCAGGCGTCACCATCGATATTTCGTCCGCAACGGGCAACGACTAAAGAGATTTGCTCCGGTTCGCGCCGGGGCAAGTAGCGGGGTGGCAACGCCTCGTTCTGTCCGAGATGGAGGGTTCGAAGCATAGCTTCGCATAATTCCTTCCTGAGATGGGAAACGAGACGAATTTCCGAGGCTTCGACCTCGAGCAATTTTGGCCTCGGGACCCTGATACTGGACCCGAACGCCCTTGCTTGCAGGGGCAAAACTGAGCCGGGGTGAAAGCCCCAAAATTGGAGTGAAACTGTGGATAGAGCACAAAAAGAAAAAGTGGTCGAGGAACTCGGCCAGATCTTTGAAAGCTCTGGCGTTGTGGTTGTCAGCCACTACGAAGGTCTCACGGTTGCTGAGATGCAAGACCTGCGCGCACGCATGCGTGATGCGGGCGGGTCCGTGCGTGTCGCCAAGAATAGGCTCGCCAAAATTGCCCTAGAGGACAAGCCATGCGCAAGCATTGCGACCTACCTCAAAGGCATGACCGTTCTCGCCTATTCCGAGGACCCTGTCGCCGCCGCGAAAGTGGTGAACGATTATGCGAAGGAAAACGACAAACTGTCGATCCTTGGCGGGGCCATGGGGGAGAGCGCGTTGGACGTCGCCGGTGTGAAGGCCGTCGCCGCTATGCCGTCCCGGGAGGAGCTTATCTCTTCCATCGTGGGCTGCATCGGGGCGCCTGCTTCGGGCATCGCCGGCGCAATTGGCGCACCTGCTTCAAACGTGGCAAGCATTCTCAGCACCATCGAGGAGCGCGCAGAAGCTGCGTAATCAACGAGAGACTATCGTGGGTTGTAAACCTTGCGTTGGAACACATCTTAAACGAACGGAAACAGTAAAATGGCTGATCTGAAGAAACTTGCAGAAGAGATCGTCGGTCTGACCCTTCTCGAAGCACAAGAACTGAAAACTATCCTCAAAGACGAGTACGGCATCGAGCCTGCAGCCGGTGGCGCAGTCATGATGGCGGGCCCGGGTGGCGGCGACGCCGGTGGCGCAGCTGCTGAGGAGCAAACTGAATTTGACGTAATCCTGGTCGCTGCTGGCGCACAGAAGATCAACGTCATCAAAGAAGTTCGCGGCATCACAGGCCTTGGTCTGAAAGAAGCAAAAGAGCTGGTCGAAGCTGGTGGCAAAGCCGTGAAAGAAGGCGTCGAGAAAGCCGAAGCAGAAGAGATCAAGGGCAAGCTGGAAGCAGCAGGCGCTGAAGTCGAACTGAAGTAATTGGCCAGGGCCGCAAGGCCTGACCCTTCAAAAACGGCTGGATCCGGGACAATCCCGGGTCCGGCCTTCCGCGTCTCAGAGAGGGCCCCGCATCCGCGCGACCTTCTCTAAGGAGCGGTAAGGTTCGGGAGCGTGCCCGTGGGACGGTGCGCAGGTATGGAACCTGACCCCCTTGATCCAAGTGGAGCGTTTCCCTTCCCCGGGGTGGCGCTGCCCGGGAACCGAAAGGCTGAGACGAGCATGGCTCAAACATACGTTGGTCAGAAACGCATCCGTAAATATTATGGCAAAATCCGCGAAGTGCTGGAGATGCCGAACCTTATTGAAGTACAAAAATCTTCTTACGATCTTTTTCTCAAATCCGGCGATCAGCTGGAGCCGCTGGATGGCGAAGGCATCAAAGGTGTCTTCCAATCCGTATTTCCTATTAAGGATTTCAACGAAACCGCCGTTCTTGAGTTCGTAAAATACGAATTGGAAGAGCCAAAATACGACGTCGAGGAATGTCAGCAGCGCGACATGACCTACTCCGCGCCGCTGAAAGTGACCCTTCGTCTAATCGTATTTGATATTGACGAAGACACAGGCGCAAAATCCGTCAAGGACATCAAGGAGCAAGATGTCTTCATGGGCGACATGCCTTTGATGACGCCAAACGGAACGTTCATCGTGAACGGCACCGAACGTGTGATTGTATCCCAGATGCACCGCTCCCCGGGTGTGTTTTTCGATCACGATAAAGGCAAGACGCACTCGTCTGGTAAGCTGCTGTTTGCCTGCCGGATCATCCCTTACCGCGGTTCTTGGTTGGACTTCGAGTTTGACGCAAAAGACGTCGTGTTCGCGCGGATCGACCGTCGCCGGAAATTGCCTGTCTCTACTCTGCTTTATGCCCTTGGCCTCGATCAGGAAGGCATCATGGATGCCTACTATGACACGGTCGAATTCAAGCAAGTCAAGAAAGGCGGCTGGTCTACGAAGTTCTTCCCGGAACGGATTCGCGGCACCAAGCCTGTCGCTGACATTGTCGATGCAAAAACCGGCGAAGTCATTGCGGAAGCTGGCAAAAAAGTAACGCCACGTGCGGTCAAGAAACTGATCGACGACGCTGATGTTACGGATATCTTGCTGCCATTCGAGGGGATTATCGGCCGCTTTGTCGCGCGTGACATCATCAACGAAGAGACCGGTGAGATCTGGGTCGAAGCTGGTGATGAGCTGACGTGGGAGCTGGACAAGAATGAAGAGGTTGTCGGCGGCACGCTGAAAACGCTTCTCGACAATGGCGTCACCGAAATCCCTGTTCTGGATATCGATAACATCAATGTCGGTCCTTACATTCGCAACACGGTTGCCGTGGACAAGAACTTCGGCCGCGATACCGCGCTGATGGATATCTACCGCGTCATGCGGCCGGGTGAACCGCCCACCGTTGAAGCAGCATCGGCCCTGTTTGATACGCTTTTCTTCGACAGCGAGCGCTATGACCTAAGCGCGGTGGGCCGGGTTAAGATGAATATGCGTCTGAATCTCGACGCCGAAGACACCGTGCGCACCTTGCGCAAGGAGGACATCGTATCCTGCATCAAGGCACTGGTTGAGCTGCGGGATGGCCGTGGTGACATCGACGACATCGACCACCTTGGCAACCGCCGGGTGCGGTCCGTAGGCGAACTGATGGAAAACCAGTATCGTGTCGGGCTTCTGCGTATGGAGCGCGCGATCAAGGAGCGTATGTCTTCGGTCGAAATCGACACGGTCATGCCACAGGACCTGATCAACGCCAAACCAGCGGCTGCGGCTGTGCGTGAATTCTTCGGTTCCTCACAGCTGTCGCAGTTTATGGACCAGACCAATCCGCTGTCGGAAGTGACGCACAAACGTCGTCTCTCGGCGCTTGGCCCAGGTGGGCTTACCCGCGAGCGGGCAGGCTTTGAGGTGCGGGACGTTCATCCAACCCACTATGGTCGGATGTGCCCAATTGAAACGCCGGAAGGTCCGAACATCGGTCTGATCAACTCTCTGGCCACGTTTGCACGGGTCAACAAGTATGGGTTCATCGAGACGCCATATCGGAAAGTCGAAAACGGGCAGGTGACTGACGAGGTCCACTACATGTCCGCGACCGAAGAGATGCGGCACACTGTGGCTCAGGCCAACGCAAATCTGGATGGCGATGGCAAGTTCGTGAACGATCTGGTCAGCACACGTCAGTCTGGCGAATACATGCTGCAGCCAAACGAGAACGTGGACCTGATCGACGTCTCGCCCAAGCAGTTGGTTTCAGTCGCGGCTTCGCTGATCCCGTTCCTTGAGAACGACGACGCGAACCGCGCCTTGATGGGTTCGAACATGCAACGTCAGGCCGTGCCACTTCTGCAGGCGGATGCTCCGTATGTGGGCACCGGCATTGAAAGCGTTGTGGCGACCGATTCAGGTGCAGCCATTCAGGCCTCTCGCGGTGGCATCATCGACCAGGTGGATGCTACCCGGATTGTTGTACGGGTTACCGATGATCTGGAACCGGGCGATCCCGGTGTAGACATCTACCGTCTGCGCAAGTTCCAGCGGTCCAACCAGAACACCTGCATCAACCAGCGTCCGCTGGTCAAAGTGGGTGATGTTGTTGGTCGGGGTGAAGTGATCGCCGACGGTCCGTCCACGGATATGGGTGAGCTTGCCTTGGGTAAGAATGTGCTCGTCGCGTTTATGCCGTGGAATGGCTACAACTACGAGGATTCGATCCTGATCTCAGAACGTATCGCACGTGACGACGTTTTCACTTCGATTCACATCGAGGAATTCGAAGTCGCCGCCCGCGATACCAAACTGGGTCCGGAAGAGATCACACGCGATATCCCCAATGTCGGTGAGGAAGCGCTACGCAACCTTGATGAAGCTGGGATCGTCTATATCGGTGCTGATGTGGAGCCGGGTGATATCCTCGTTGGTAAGATCACGCCGAAGGGCGAAAGCCCCATGACGCCGGAAGAAAAACTGCTCCGCGCGATCTTCGGGGAAAAAGCCTCTGACGTGCGGGATACATCCCTGCGGGTTAAGCCGGGTGATTTCGGGACAGTCGTTGAAGTGCGTCTGTTCAATCGCCATGGCGTGGAAAAAGATGAGCGCTCGCTGCAGATTGAGCGGGAAGAGGTCGAACGCCTCGCCCGTGACCGAGACGACGAAGTCGCGATCTTGGATCGTAACATCTACGCCCGTTTGCAGGGTATGATCCTTGGAAAAACGGCTGTGAAAGGCCCGAAAGGCATCAGGCCGAATTCCGAGATCACGCCTGAGCTTCTGGAAACCCTGTCCCGCGGTCAGTGGTGGCAGTTGGCGCTTGAGGAAGAGACCGAAGCCGCTGCCGTCGAGGCGCTCAACAGCCAGTACGAGGCGCAAAAGCGTGTCCTCGAAGCGAGGTTCGAGGACAAGGTCGAGAAAGTCCGCCGCGGCGACGATCTGCCTCCGGGTGTGATGAAGATGGTCAAAGTGTTCGTGGCGGTGAAGCGCAAGCTGCAACCGGGCGACAAAATGGCCGGACGTCACGGCAACAAGGGTGTCATCTCTAAGGTTGTGCCAATGGAAGACATGCCGTTCCTCGAAGATGGAACGCCGGTCGACTTCTGCCTCAACCCGTTGGGTGTGCCATCGCGGATGAATGTGGGTCAGATCCTTGAGACGCATATGGGCTGGGCCGCACGTGGTCTGGGTCTGAAAATCGACGAGGCGCTCGACGAATTCAAGCGCTCCGGCGATGCGGAACCTGTGCGTGACGCCTTGAAATCCGCCTATGGTGACGAGACCTACGCCGAGGCTTTCACTGACATGCGGACAGAGGATATGATCGAACGTGCCGAGGCTGTGCGCCGCGGTGTGCCGATTGCCACGCCTGTGTTCGACGGTGCGAAAGAAGCAGATGTCAACGACGCGTTGGCGCGGGCTGGTTTCGACGAGTCCGGACAGTCCACGCTGTTCGACGGACGTACAGGCGAGCAATTTGCGCGTCCCGTCACCGTCGGCGTCAAGTATCTGCTGAAACTGCACCACCTTGTGGACGACAAAATCCACGCGCGTTCCACCGGGCCCTACAGCCTTGTCACGCAGCAGCCTCTGGGCGGTAAAGCCCAGTTCGGTGGCCAGCGTTTCGGGGAGATGGAGGTCTGGGCCCTTGAAGCCTATGGCGCGGCCTACACGCTGCAGGAAATGCTCACCGTCAAGTCAGATGACGTGGCGGGCCGGACGAAAGTCTACGAGAGCATCGTCAAAGGCGAGGACAATTTCGAAGCCGGCGTGCCGGAATCGTTCAACGTGCTTGTGAAAGAAGTCCGGGGCCTCGGCCTCAACATGGAACTCCTGGATGCGGAGGAAGAGGGTTGAGGCGGTTCGCGCCTCAACTTCACCCATCCCTAATGTTTAAGGACGCAAAATGAACCAGGAACTGACAACCAACCCGTTCAACCCCGTCGCACCGCCCAAGACTTTTGATGAGATCAAGGTGTCTTTGGCATCGCCGGAACGCATTCTGTCTTGGTCCTATGGTGAGATCAAAAAGCCAGAAACCATCAATTACCGGACGTTCAAGCCAGAGCGTGACGGTCTGTTCTGCGCGCGTATTTTTGGGCCGATCAAGGACTATGAATGCCTCTGCGGTAAATATAAGCGGATGAAGTATCGCGGCGTTGTCTGCGAGAAATGCGGTGTGGAAGTCACGCTGCAGAAAGTCCGTCGCGAGCGGATGGGCCACATCGAATTGGCCTCACCCGTCGCACACATCTGGTTCCTCAAGTCGCTGCCCAGCCGCATCGGCCTCATGCTCGACATGACGCTGCGCGATCTGGAACGTATTCTCTATTTCGAGAATTATGTTGTGATCGAACCGGGTCTGACGGACCTGACTTACGGCCAACTGATGTCGGAAGAGGAATACAACGACGCGCAGGATGCTTATGGCGTCGATGCGTTCTCTGCCAATATTGGGGCAGAGGCGATCCGCGAAATGCTGGCCGCCATCGACCTTGAGGCGGAAGCCGATCAGTTGCGTGAAGATCTGGCCGAGGCCACGGGCGAACTGAAGCCCAAAAAGATCATCAAGCGTCTGAAATTGGTCGAAAACTTCCTTGAGTCTGGCAATCGTCCGGAATGGATGGTGCTGACCGTTGTTCCGGTTATTCCGCCAGAACTGCGCCCGTTGGTGCCGCTCGATGGGGGCCGTTTCGCGACGTCTGACCTCAACGATCTGTACCGCCGTGTGATCAACCGGAACAACCGCTTGAAGCGTCTGATCGAATTGCGCGCGCCGGACATCATTGTGCGGAACGAGAAGCGGATGCTGCAGGAATCTGTAGATGCTCTGTTCGATAACGGGCGTCGTGGCCGGACGATCACCGGGGCTAACAAGCGTCCGCTTAAGTCGCTTTCTGACATGCTGAAGGGCAAGCAGGGGCGTTTCCGCCAGAACCTTTTGGGGAAACGCGTCGACTTCTCTGGACGTTCGGTCATTGTGACCGGGCCAGAACTGAAGCTGCATCAATGCGGTCTGCCCAAGAAGATGGCTCTCGAATTGTTCAAGCCGTTCATCTACTCCCGGCTTGAAGCAAAAGGGCTGTCCTCAACGGTCAAGCAGGCGAAGAAACTGGTTGAAAAGGAACGTCCCGAGGTTTGGGATATTCTCGATGAGGTGATCCGGGAACATCCTGTGATGCTGAACCGCGCGCCGACATTGCACCGTCTTGGTATTCAGGCGTTTGAGCCGGTTCTGATCGAAGGTAAGGCAATCCAGCTTCATCCGCTGGTTTGCTCGGCCTTTAACGCTGACTTCGACGGCGATCAGATGGCTGTTCACGTACCGCTGTCTCTGGAAGCGCAACTTGAAGCGCGTGTCCTGATGATGTCGACCAACAATGTTCTGTCCCCTGCGAACGGTGCACCGATCATCGTGCCGTCACAGGACATGATCCTCGGTCTTTATTACATTACGCTTGAGCGTGAAGGTATGAAGGGCGAAGGCATGATCTTCTCGGATATCGAGGAGGTTCAGCACGCTCTGGACGCTGGCGAAGTGCATCTGCACGCCAAGATCCAAGCCCGCTTGCCGCAAATTGACGGCGAGGGCAATGAAGTCATGACCCGGTTCGAAACCACTCCGGGCCGTGTGCGTTTGGGCGCGCTTTTGCCACTGAATGCGAAGGCTCCGTTCAGTCTTGTGAACCGTCTGTTGCGGAAGAAAGAAGTGCAGCAGGTTATCGATACAGTCTATCGCTACTGCGGTCAGAAAGAGTCCGTCATCTTCTGTGATCAGATCATGACTATGGGCTTCCGTGAAGCGTTCAAGGCTGGCATCAGCTTCGGCAAGGACGACATGCTGATCCCGGACTCCAAGTGGACCATCGTTGACGAAACGCGCGGTCAGGTGAAAGAGTTTGAACAGCAGTACATGGATGGCCTGATCACTCAGGGCGAAAAGTACAACAAAGTGATCGATGCTTGGTCGAAGTGTAACGATCAGGTCACCGACGCGATGATGTCCTCGATCTCTTCAACCCAACGCGACGCGGATGGGTCTGAGGCCGAACCCAACTCTGTCTACATGATGGCGCACTCAGGTGCGCGTGGGTCCGTGACACAGATGAAGCAGCTCGGTGGGATGCGGGGTCTGATGGCCAAACCAAACGGCGAGATCATCGAGACGCCGATCATCTCGAACTTTAAGGAAGGTCTGACCGTTCTTGAGTACTTCAACTCGACACACGGTGCGCGGAAAGGTCTGTCAGACACTGCTTTGAAGACTGCGAACTCCGGGTATCTCACCCGTCGTCTTGTGGACGTTGCGCAGGATTGCATCGTGCGCATGCCGGATTGCGGAACCGACATCTCAATCACCGCGTCTGCGGCGATCAACGACGGTGAGGTTGTGGCTTCGATCGGCGAGCGTCTTCTGGGCCGAACTGCAGCTGAAGATGTGCTTGTCCCAGGCACGGATGAAGTTCTGGTGGCCGAGGGTGAGTTGATTGACGAGCGCAAGGCGGATGCCATTGATGCAGCCGACATCGCGACCGTTCGGATGCGTAGCCCGCTGACCTGTGAAGCCGAAGAAGGTGTATGTGCCAAGTGTTACGGTCGCGACCTTGCACGTGGTACACAGGTGAACGTAGGCGAGGCCGTCGGTATCATCGCGGCGCAGTCCATCGGTGAGCCGGGTACACAGCTGACGATGCGGACGTTCCACATCGGTGGTGTTGCTCAAGGTGGTCAGCAGTCGTTCCTTGAAGCCAGCCAAGAAGGTACGGTGTCTTTCACCAACACAAACCTGCTTGGCAATGAGGCGGGTGAGCAGGTCGTTATGGGCCGCAACATGTCTCTGGCTATCATCGACGAGAACGGTGTTGAGCGTGCCACGCACAAAATCGGCTATGGCTCTAAAATCCACGTCAAGGATGGCGCAAAGGTCAAACGCGGCGACAAGCTGTTCGAATGGGATCCCTACACCCTGCCGATCATCGCCGAAAAAGACGGTAAGGCCCGTTTCGTTGACTTGATCAGCGGCATTGCTGTGCGCGACGAGACTGATGATGCAACGGGTATGACCCAGAAGATCGTGGTCGACTGGCGTACTGCACCGCGTGGTAATGATCTTAAGCCCGAGATCATCATCGAAGGGGCAGATGGGGAACCTGTTCGTCTTGAGAACGGCAACCCGGCAACTTATCCGATGTCGGTTGATGCAATTCTGTCCATTGAAGATGGGCAGGATATCAAAGCCGGTGATGTTGTGGCACGGATCCCACGGGAAGGTGCCAAGACGAAGGACATCACCGGTGGTCTGCCGCGAGTGGCCGAACTCTTTGAGGCACGTCGTCCCAAAGACCACGCCATCATTGCGGAAATCGATGGTTATGTGCGGTTTGGCAAGGACTATAAGAACAAGCGTCGGATTGCGATTGAGCCTGCGGACGAGACCATGGAAAAGGTCGAGTATATGGTGCCGAAAGGTAAGCACATCCCGGTTGCCGAAGGTGATTTCGTCCAGAAGGGCGATTACATCATGGACGGTAACCCGGCACCCCATGACATTCTTTCCATCATGGGTGTCGAGGCGCTGGCAGATTACATGATCGACGAAGTCCAAGACGTCTATCGTTTGCAGGGCGTTAAGATCAACGACAAGCACATCGAAGTCATCGTACGCCAGATGCTGCAGAAGTGGGAAATTCAGTCCTCCGGGACGACCACACTTTTGAAGGGCGAACATGTCGACAAGGCAGAGTTCGACGCAGCGAATGAGAAGGCGGTCGCGAAGGGCGGCGAGCCCGCAACAGGCGAGCCGATCCTGCTGGGTATCACCAAGGCGTCGCTGCAGACCCGCAGCTTCATCTCGGCGGCCTCATTCCAGGAGACTACGCGCGTTCTGACGGAAGCGTCCACGCAAGGGAAGCGGGACAAGCTGATCGGTCTCAAAGAGAACGTCATCGTGGGTCGCCTCATCCCGGCCGGTACAGGTGGTGCGACGCAGAAAATGCGCCGGATCGCTCAGGATCGTGACAACGTCGTTATTGAAGCCCGTAAAGCCGAAGCGGAAGCAGCGCTTGCGCTGGCCGCACCGGACGAGGCCGCAATGTCCGATATCGCGGAGTCCGCGATGGATACTGCCGAGAGCCGCGACGAGTAGGTTCTGGCTTTGGACAAAACAAAAAGGCCCCGCAGAAAAGCGGGGCCTTTTTTTGGATCTGCATCGATAATAAAAAACGGTGGCTGCTGACAGCCACCGCTCTTAGCATTTCAGGTCGAAGCCAGTGTCACTGGTACGCCGTCAGCACATAGGCCACCCCTCAGGGCAGCTTTTCGACCACGCGATCTGCAAAAGCCGCTATCATTCCTTCATAGTACTCGGGGCTATCCGCCGTAATCTTTGAGATGTCGACGTTCTCGGGAAAAAACTGCTGCGCCTGAAGATAGCTGACCGTCAGTTGATATTCCTGATTTTTGCCGGCGTTGGGATAATCGTCAACTTCTACCATACCGACAAGAGTGGACTGTTCCAGATCAAGCACGGACTCAAAGGTATTGGCCAGAGAGACTTCATCTATGTCGATCTCAACTGTCGTGCCTTTGTCGGCGATGCGGTCCGTTATGCGCTGGATAATTGCTGTTTCAAGGTCGTCGGCAATGGACGTCCAGTACAGCGCTGCTTTCTCATTTTGGATGGCTTCAAGATCGACACTGACATCCACGCTCTCAATATCTGTGAGCGCGATTGCGGAGGTCCCCGCAAGCAACGTACCAGCGACAAGGCCTGTGGAAATGAAACTCTTGAGCATAACGCTTTCCTTTCTTTTAAAGCCCGCATTTCAAGCGGTCATCGTGGGGGAGAAACACCCACTCAAGCAGAAAGTTTCCAAGAAATTCGGCCTTCAAAGGGCAAGCAGATCCCTGAGAATGCCTAGAACACCCTGAAAACACAGCTCGAAATATACGAGCGGGGATAGCGTTCCATTTCGAATAACGTTACGTGACGCGAAGCTGGCCGAAAGCTGCCAGTTTATTCAAATGCGCGGTGCCTTATGCCGCCTAAGGATGGCGCCGCAATGTCTGCCCCGATGACCGATAATACGCGTGGTGCCCTCTATATGGCTGGGGCAATGACCGCATTCACGGTGAACGACGCCTGTATGAAGGCGCTGGCAGGCGAAGTGCCTCTGTTTCAGGTTATTTTTCTACGCGGCGTCCTGACAACACTGCTAATCGGCGGATTTCTCCTGCTGCGCAGCCCCGCTCTGTTGAGATTGCCAAAGCAGGAACTGCGGATTGTTCTGCTGAGATCAGGGGCCGAGGCCTTCGCAGCCGTGTTCTTTTTCGCGGCGCTTTTCAACATGCCCATCGCCAATGTCAGCGCCATCCTTCAGGTGTTGCCGCTGACAGTAACATTCGCGGCCTGGATGTTCCTATCTGAGCAAATTGGCTGGCGCAGGTTCGCGGCAATTCTCGCGGGTTTTGTCGGGGTGCTCATCATCGTGCGACCCGATGCTGATGGCTTTTCGATCCATGCCGGATACGCGCTTCTTGCCGTTTTGGGCGCGACGGTGCGTGATGTGCTGACCCGCAAGCTCAATCCGCAGACGTCTTCGTTGGCCGTCACGCTCTTCACGTCGGGTGGCGTCACCCTGATGGCGGGGATGGCGAGCCTTTTCGTACCATGGGTGCCGCTGACGGCGAGTTCAGCAGGTCTGATCGGGGTCGCATCTTTCATTATTCTGGCGGCTTACCTTCTAATCGTTCTCGCCATGCGAAAGGGGGAGCTTAGCTTTGTCGCACCTTTCCGCTACACCAGCCTCTTGGTTGCGATCATAATCGGAATGGTCGTATTCGACGAGTTTCCAGACCTGATCACCTACGCCGGGGCAGTTGTCGTCGTGGGCAGCGGACTTTATACATTGCATCGGGAACGATGGGCCAAGGCCGCCCGAACGCTACGGCCCCGGTGATTGGCGTCTGGAATAGCGAACGCAGTCTTTACAGACTGTTGACACCCCCCGCGACTCCTTCTATTACGCGCCCACTCAGCAGGGGGCAGCCGCTCTGAGACTCAAAATTGAAGTGGTCACGATCCGGATCTGAAGATCCCGATCCTCTGGAATTCCACCGCGTCGGATCGCTACGAGATCCGGGTGCGGTATTTGTGTTTTGCGGACGCGCGAAATGCGAGAAATGAAACGGGGACGCGCGCCCCAGATGATGTTGCAACGAAGGGGAAAGTCCTCAATGCCGACGATCCAACAGCTGATCCGCAAGCCGCGTCAGCCGAAAATTAAACGCTCCAAGTCGATGCACTTGCAGGAATGCCCGCAGAAGCGCGGCGTTTGCACACGCGTCTACACCACGACACCGAAGAAGCCGAACTCGGCGATGCGGAAAGTGGCCAAGGTTCGCCTCACCAACGGGTTCGAGGTGATCAGCTACATTCCCGGTGAAAGCCACAACCTCCAAGAGCACTCCGTTGTTCTGATCCGTGGCGGCCGCGTGAAAGACCTTCCCGGTGTGCGGTATCACATTCTTCGCGGTGTTCTGGATACTCAGGGCGTCAAAGACCGTAAGCAACGCCGTTCGAAGTACGGCGCGAAGCGTCCGAAGTAAGAGGAAGATTAGATGTCCCGTCGTCACGCCGCAGAAAAACGCGAAGTCCTGCCAGACGCCAAATTTGGCGACCGCGTTCTGACTAAATTCATGAACAACCTGATGATCGACGGCAAGAAGTCTGCCGCCGAGCGTATTGTCTACAACGCCTTTGATCGTGTTGAGACCAAGTTGAAGAAAGCCCCCGTGGAAGTGTTCCACGAGGCGCTCGACCTGATCAAGCCATCTGTCGAGGTTCGCTCTCGCCGGGTTGGCGGCGCGACCTATCAGGTGCCCGTCGAAGTGCGTCCCGAACGCCGTGAAGCGCTCGCGATCCGCTGGTTGATCAAAGCCGCGCGCGCCCGCAACGAAAATACAATGGAAGAGCGTCTGGCTGGCGAATTGATGGACGCCGTGAACTCCCGCGGTGCCGCCGTCAAGAAACGCGAAGACACTCACAAGATGGCCGACGCGAACAAAGCGTTCAGCCACTACCGCTGGTAAGCTAGAGGAAAGAGCAGACCCATGGCACGCGACTATCCACTCGACCGCTACCGCAATTTCGGCATTATGGCGCACATCGATGCGGGCAAGACGACTTGCTCCGAGCGCATCCTGTATTACACAGGTAAGTCCCACAACATTGGTGAGGTGCATGACGGCGCCGCAACGATGGACTGGATGGAGCAGGAACAAGAGCGCGGCATCACAATCACTTCCGCTGCGACGACGACGTTCTGGGAGCGGACCGAAGACGGCTCCACTGCGGACACGCCAAAGCACCGCATGAACATCATCGACACGCCCGGTCACGTTGACTTTACCATTGAAGTTGAGCGCTCGCTGGCGGTTCTCGATGGCGCTGTTGCTGTTCTGGATGCAAACGCAGGCGTCGAGCCGCAGACAGAAACGGTTTGGCGTCAGGCCGACCGCTACAAAGTTCCGCGGATTGTTTTCGTGAACAAAATGGACAAGATCGGCGCGGACTTCTTCAACTGCGTCGAGATGATTCAGGACCGCACTGGTGCGACCCCTGCGCCTGTTCAGATCCCGATCGGGGCGGAGACAGAGCTTGAAGGCATCATCGACCTGATCACTATGGAAGAGTGGGTTTGGGCCGGCGAAGATCTCGGTGCATCTTGGGAAAAACGTCCGATCCGTGACAGCCTGAAAGCGCAAGCTGACGAATGGCGCGGCAAGCTGATTGAGAACGCTGTCGAAATGGACGACGACGCGATGGAAGCCTATCTCGAAGGCGAAGAGCCCGATGTGGCAACCCTGCGGAACTTGATCCGTCAAGGAACGCTGTCCATGACCTTCGTTCCAGTTCTCTGTGGCTCTGCGTTCAAGAACAAAGGTGTTCAACCTTTGCTGAACGCCGTGATCGACTTCCTGCCCAGCCCGCTGGATGTGGTTGATTACATGGGCTTCAAACCCGGTGACGAAACAGAAACTCGTGACATCCCGCGTCGTGCAGATGACGACATGGCATTCTCTGGTCTTGCATTCAAAATCATGAACGACCCTTTCGTTGGTTCTTTGACCTTCACGCGGATTTACTCTGGCACGCTGAACAAAGGCGGCTCGATGCTGAACTCCACGAAGGGCAAGAAAGAACGCGTCGGTCGTATGATGATGATGCACTCCAATAACCGTGAAGAGATCGAAGAAGCATTTGCCGGCGATATTATCGCTTTGGCGGGTCTGAAAGACACGACAACCGGTGACACATTGTGTGACGAAAAGGATCCTGTCGTTCTCGAAACGATGACCTTCCCCGATCCGGTGATCGAGATTGCTGTTGAGCCAAAGACAAAAGCCGACCAAGAGAAAATGTCTCAGGGTCTAGGCCGTCTCGCTGCAGAAGACCCATCCTTCCGCGTCGAAACCGACATCGAGTCCGGTCAGACGATCATGAAGGGTATGGGCGAACTTCACCTCGATATCTTGGTCGACCGTCTGAAGCGCGAGTTCAAGGTTGAAGCCAATATTGGTGCGCCTCAAGTTGCATACCGTGAAACCATCGGCCACGAGGTCGAGCACACATACACCCACAAGAAACAGTCGGGTGGATCTGGTCAATTCGCCGAGGTTAAGATGATCATCTCGCCGACAGAGCCCGGTGAGGGATATTCCTTCGAGTCCCGTATCGTTGGTGGTGCGGTTCCTAAGGAATACATTCCTGGCGTGGAAAAAGGGATTAACTCGGTCATGGACAGCGGTCCGCTGGCTGGCTTCCCGGTGATCGACTTCAAGGTTGCCCTGATCGACGGTAAGTTCCACGATGTGGACTCCTCGGTTCTCGCGTTCGAGATCGCCGCACGGATGTGCATGCGAGAAGGAATGCGCAAAGCTGGTGCGAAACTGCTTGAGCCGATCATGAAAGTCGAAGTTGTGACGCCTGAAGAGTACACAGGTGGCATCATCGGCGATCTGACCTCCCGTCGTGGGCAGGTTCAGGGTCAGGACACACGCGGCAACGCGATTGCCATCGACGCATTCGTTCCGCTGGCAAACATGTTTGGCTACATCAATACGTTGCGTTCCATGTCTTCTGGCCGTGCGAACTTCACGATGCAGTTTGACCATTACGAGCCCGTTCCGAACAACATCTCGGACGAGATTCAGGCGAAATACGCGTAAGCGACCGAAACCCGGGTGGACGCATAGTCCACCCCCCGAAATTCAAAGGAGGCCACCATGGCTAAGGAAAAGTTTGAACGTACGAAACCGCATGTGAACATTGGCACGATTGGTCACGTTGACCATGGCAAGACGACGTTGACGGCTGCGATTACGAAGTATTTTGGCGACTTCAAAGCGTATGATCAGATTGACGGCGCGCCGGAAGAGAAAGCGCGCGGGATCACAATCTCGACGGCGCACGTGGAATACGAGACCGACACGCGTCACTATGCGCATGTCGATTGCCCCGGCCACGCCGACTACGTGAAGAACATGATCACCGGTGCGGCGCAGATGGACGGCGCGATCCTGGTTGTGAACGCGGCTGACGGCCCGATGCCCCAGACCCGTGAGCACATCCTTCTGGGTCGCCAGGTTGGCATCCCCTACATGGTCGTCTTCATGAACAAAGTGGACCAGGTTGACGACGAAGAGCTGCTTGAGCTGGTCGAGATGGAAATCCGCGAGCTTCTGAGCTCCTACGAGTACCCCGGCGACGACATTCCGATCATCGCGGGCTCCGCTCTGGCGGCGATGGAAGGCAACAAGCCCGAGATCGGCGAAGAGAAGATCCGGGAGCTGATGGCGGCGGTTGACGAATACATCCCGACGCCTGCACGCGCCGTGGACCAGCCGTTCCTGATGCCGGTCGAGGACGTGTTCTCGATCTCCGGCCGCGGGACAGTTGTGACCGGTCGTGTCGAGCGCGGCGTGATCAACGTGGGCGACGAGATCGAGATCGTGGGCATCCGCGACACCAAGAAGACGACTTGCACGGGCGTTGAAATGTTCCGTAAGCTTCTGGATCGTGGGGAAGCCGGCGACAACATCGGTGCGCTTCTGCGCGGCATTGATCGGGAAGGCGTGGAGCGCGGCCAGGTGCTGTGCAAGCCAGGTTCCGTGAAGCCCCACTCCAAGTTCGAGGCCGAGGCCTATATCCTCACCAAGGACGAGGGTGGCCGTCACACGCCGTTCTTCGCCAACTACCGCCCGCAGTTCTACTTCCGGACCACGGATGTGACAGGTACGGTTCAGCTGGCCGAAGGCACCGAGATGGTGATGCCGGGCGACAACGTGTCGTTCAAGGTGGAACTGATCGCCCCGATCGCGATGGAACAAGGCCTCCGCTTCGCCATCCGCGAAGGCGGACGCACCGTCGGAGCAGGCGTCGTCTCAGGCATCATTGAGTAAGCAAAAGACCTACGGGTTCGACGAGGGGTGCCGGTGATCGGCGCTCCTCCTATCAACTCCAACGCCGCGAAAGGCTGAAATCATGGCAATCCAAAGCCAAAACATTCGCATCCGGCTGAAGGCCTTCGATTACCGCGTTCTGGATGCCAGCACGCAGGAAATCGTAAACACCGCAAAGCGCACTGGCGCTGATGTGCGTGGCCCAATCCCGCTGCCAAACAAGATTGAGAAATTCACCGTTCTGCGTGGACCTCACATCGATAAAAAATCCCGCGATCAGTTCGAGATCCGGACGCATAAGCGTCTCTTGGACATCATCGACCCGACACCCCAAACTGTGGACGCGCTGATGAAGCTCGACCTGGCGGCTGGTGTTGATGTCGAGATCAAGGTTTAAGGAGGGTAACCAGATATGTTGCGCTCTGGTGTAATTGCGAAAAAGGTTGGGATGACCCGCCTTTTCATGGAGGACGGAAAGCAGATTCCTGTGACCGTTCTTCAACTCGATAAGCTTGAGGTCGTTGCAAACCGCACGACCGACAAAGATGGCTATTCTGCTGTTCAACTTGGTGCCGGGACGGCGAAAGCGAAACGTACATCCAAAGCGATGCGCGGTCATTTTGCAGCAGCCAAGGTCGAGCCGAAGCGGAAGATCGCGGAATTCCGCGTGGCCCCTGAGAACCTCATTGAGGTCGGTGAAGAGATCACCGCAAACCATTATTTCGAGGGTCAGTTCGTTGATGTCAGCGGCACATCCATCGGTAAAGGTTTTGCCGGCGCGATGAAGCGGCACAATTTTGGCGGTTTGCGCGCGACACACGGTGTTTCGATCAGCCACCGGTCGCACGGCTCAACAGGTCAGTGTCAGGATCCGGGTAAGGTCTTTAAAGGCAAGAAGATGGCCGGTCACATGGGTGCCGCCCGTGTTACGACGCAAAACCTGCAAGTGGTCAAAACTGACGCCGATCGTGGTTTGATCATGATCAAAGGCGCGGTTCCCGGCTCAAAAGGTGGATGGGTCACGATCAAGGATGCGGTCAAGAAACCAACGCCTGAGAACGTGATCTACCCCGCTGCACTGGCGTCTGCGGCCCGTGAGGCTGCGCGTCTGGCTGAAGAAGCGGCAGCTGCAGCAGCTGCTGAAGCGGAAGAGGCAGAGCGTCTGGCAGCCGAACAAGCGGCAGCCGAGCAGGAAGCTGCATTGAAAGAAGCAGAGGCGTCCATCGAGGCTGACAAGTCTGATGGCGACGACGCGACAGATGCAGCCCCAGAAGGAGGCGATAAAGATGAAAGCTGATGCCATCAAACTGGACGGCAAGAAAGCCGGCTCGGTCGAGCTGGACGACGCCATCTTCGGGCTTGAGCCTCGCGCCGACATCCTGCACCGGGTGGTTCGCTGGCAGCGCAACAATGCGCAGCAAGGAACACACAAGGTCAAAACACGCTCCGAGGTCAGCTATTCGACCAAGAAGATCTATCGTCAGAAGGGGACAGGTGGCGCACGTCACGGTGCCCGCTCTGCGCCGATCTTCCGGGGTGGTGGTGTCTATAAAGGCCCGGTTCCCCGCAGCCATGGCCATGATCTACCAAAGAAAGTGCGTAAGCTGGGTCTGATGCACGCGTTGTCCGCCAAGGCGACAGCGGGTGAATTGGTCATCATAGACAGCATCGAGATGAAGGACGTGAAAACCTCCGCTCTGGCCAAGCAGGTCAAAGAGCTTGGGTGGAAACGCGCCCTCGTGATTGATGGTGCGACAGTTGACGAAGGCTTCGCCAAAGCGGCCCGCAACATTGAAGGTCTGGATATCCTGCCGTCGATGGGCGCAAACGTATATGACATCCTGAAGCGTGACACTCTCGTGATCACAAAGGCAGGGGTCGAAGCACTGGAGGCTCGCCTGAAATGAGCGCTAAGGCTGAACACTACGACGTGATCCGCAAGCCGATCATCACTGAGAAAGCGACCATGGCCTCCGAGGCCAATGCCGTTGTATTTGAAGTGGCAATCGACGCGAACAAACCACAAATCAAAGAGGCGGTTGAAACGCTCTTTGGGGTGAAGGTCAAAGCGGTCAACACGACGATCACCAAAGGCAAAACCAAGCGTTTTCGCGGGCAACCGGGCAAGCGCAAGGACATCAAGAAGGCTTACGTGACGCTCGAGGACGGTAATACTATCGACGTCTCCACGGGCCTCTGATACACCGCATCGAATCTTCGGCCCCCCATGCGGGGGCCGCAGTTATTTAAACCCCGGTTTAGACGCCGGAAAGCAAACGGAAGACAGAAAGCATGGCACTCAAGTCGTATAAGCCGACGACGCCAGGCCAGCGTGGGCTGGTTCTGATCGACCGTTCGGAGCTTTGGAAAGGTCGCCCGGTCAAGGCCCTCACAGAGGGTTTGACCAAGAATGGCGGTCGGAACAACACCGGACGGATCACGATGCGTCGCAAAGGCGGTGGGGCGAAACGCCTGTACCGCGTGGTCGATTTCAAGCGCAGTAAGATGGACGTATCCGCGACCGTCGAGCGTATCGAATACGACCCGAACCGGACCGCATTCATTGCATTGATCCGCTATGATGATGGCGAACAGGCCTATATTCTTGCGCCACAGCGTCTTGGCGTTGGCGACAAGATCATCGCGGCTGAAAAAGCTGACGTGAAACCGGGCAACGCGATGCCGTTTCAGGGCCTGCCTATCGGGACGATCGTTCACAATATTGAGCTGAAGCCAGGCAAAGGCGGTCAGATCGCACGCGCCGCTGGCACATACGCCCAGTTTGTCGGTCGGGATGGGGGCTACGCCCAGATCCGCCTGAGCTCTGGCGAGCTTCGTCTGGTCCGTCAGGAATGTATGTGCACCGTTGGTGCCGTATCCAATCCTGATAATTCGAACCAGAACTTCGGTAAAGCGGGCCGCAATCGCCACAAGGGTATTCGTCCGTCTGTCCGTGGTGTTGTCATGAACCCGGTCGATCACCCCCATGGTGGTGGTGAAGGTCGCACGTCTGGTGGTCGTCACCCGGTTTCGCCATGGGGCAAACCCACCAAAGGCGCGCGTACCCGTAACAAAAACAAAGCGTCCTCGAAGCTCATTCTGCGCTCGCGTCACGCCAAGAAGAAGGGCCGGTAATCATGTCGCGTTCTGTCTGGAAAGGTCCTTTCGTCGACGCCTATGTGTTGAAGAAAGCCGAGAAATCGAAAGAGGGTGGCCGTAACGAGGTCATCAAAATCTGGTCCCGTCGCTCGACAATCCTGCCCCAGTTTGTGGGTCTGACGTTCGGTGTTTACAACGGTCAGAAACATATCCCCGTCAACGTTTCCGAAGATATGATCGGTCAGAAATTTGGGGAATATTCGCCAACCCGGACCTATTACGGTCACGCGGCGGACAAGAAAGCGAAGAGGAAGTAAGTCATGGGCAAGGAAAAGAATCCCCGCCGCGTGGCAGACAATGAAGCCATGGCTAAAGTGCGCATGCTTCGAACTTCTCCGCAGAAACTCAATCTCGTGGCGCAGCTGATCCGCGGTAAGAAGGTCGATAAGGCGCTGGCTGATCTGACCTTCTCGAAAAAGCGGATTTCTGATGATGTGAAGAAATGTCTTCAGTCGGCAATCGCGAACGCAGAGAACAATCACAATCTGGATGTTGACGAACTGGTCGTCGCCGAAGCCTATGTGGGCAAAAACCTGACTATGAAGCGCGGTCGTCCGCGGGCCCGTGGTCGGTTCGGCAAGATCGTTAAGCCATTTTCCGAGCTTACAATAAAAGTTCGTCAAGTTGAGGAGCAAGCCTAATGGGTCAGAAGGTTAATCCAATTGGCATGCGCCTTCAGGTCAACCGGACCTGGGACAGCCGCTGGTATGCAGACAGCAAAGACTTCGGTGATCTTCTTCTTGAAGACGTCGCAATCCGCGATTTCATCAACAAGGAATGTAAACAGGCTGGCATCAGCCGTGTGATCATTGAACGTCCACACAAGAAGTGCCGCGTGACAATTCACACGGCGCGTCCAGGTGTGATCATCGGCAAAAAAGGCGCTGACATCGAAACGCTTCGCAAGAAGGTCGCCAATCTGACCGACAGCGAACTGCACTTGAACATTGTCGAAGTTCGTAAGCCGGAACTTGACGCTCAATTGGTGTCAGAAAGCATTGCACAGCAGTTGGAACGCCGTGTGTCCTTCCGCCGTGCCATGAAGCGTTCCGTTCAAAACGCAATGCGGATGGGCGCACTTGGCATTCGTGTGAACGTTGCGGGTCGTCTTGGCGGTGCGGAAATCGCGCGTACAGAGTGGTACCGTGAAGGTCGTGTGCCGCTGCACACTTTGCGCGCTGACATCGACTATGCACATTCCGAAGCCATGACGCCTTACGGCATCATCGGTATCAAAGTCTGGATCTTCAAAGGCGAGATCATGGAACATGATCCGTCTGCGCGGGATCGTAAGGCGCAAGAACTCCAAGACGGACCGGCCCCACGTGGCGCCGGCGGCCGGCGGTAAGGGAGAGATAAGATGCTGCAACCAAAGCGCACTAAATTCCGCAAGATGCACAAAGGCCGGATCAAGGGTCAGGCGAAGGGCGGGTCTGACCTGAACTTCGGCACCTATGGTCTGAAAGCTGTCGAGCCGGAGCGCATCACCGCGCGCCAGATCGAAGCAGCTCGTCGTGCCATGACGCGTCACATGAAACGTCAGGGCCGCGTCTGGATCCGTATTTTCCCGGACACGCCTGTCACCTCCAAACCCGTCGAAGTTCGAATGGGTAAGGGTAAAGGCTCCGTCGACTTCTGGGCATGTAAAGTGAAGCCAGGCCGCGTGATGTTCGAGATCGATGGCGTAAACGACGCCATCGCCCGCGAAGCCTTGCGCCTTGCTGCTATGAAGCTGCCGGTGAAAACCCGTACGGTGGTCCGCGAAGACTGGTAAAAGCCTAAGGTTTCACGTGTGGGTTTGATCTTCAAACCCAGATCGCTAGAAACCTTATGTTATCTCAAATTAGTCGCCCTCGCCCATTGGCGGGGGCGTTTCTGTAAGGGCTGTGAGCAGAAGACCGATCTTTGCAGAGTTGATGGTTGTTTAGGTTCTGCGCTCTCGAAATCGAAGGCGCGAAACGGCGCCGTAGCTACGCATGGTCGCTGACGGTGACTGGACGCCAAATGCCAAGAAACGACCATCAGTAAGCTTGCAGTCTTTTCACAGACCACCTTAGTCGGCTGTCCAATGTGGCTCGCCGCTATCATGCCGGATTCGATGCCGACCGAGCGCCCGCTTTCTCTCTTCAAGAATTATTACTTTCCGTTCAGCAGCGATGCCTAATGTCCAGTCAGATTTCTCGCATATTTAGCCTCGATGCCGGACATGTCAGCCCCAGCGATAATTAAAACTGACGCTGATCCGCTCATCTTCGGCCATGTTCATTGGGACTTCGTGGCGTAGCCAGCTCTCCCAGAGCAAGACATCACCTACATCGGGGGCGACGTAGAAGAAGCTTTTCAACTCGTCGCGGGCGTCGGTGCTGCGTCCGGGGGATGCCATCATCATTGCAAGCCTGGGGTCCTCGAACTTTATCGCGCTGGTGCCCGCTGGCATCGTCACGTAAGTCGTGCCGCTTATCACGCTGTGGGGGTGAATATGCGCCGTGTGAATGCCGCCTTCCGGTAGAATGTTGATCCACAAGGAATCGAGCATAACCTTCTTGTCGCCGAGATCGAACGACAGGTCGCGGGCAAAGACTGCCACGTGGGCATCCAAGACTTTCACCAGATCTGCAAAAATCGGAAAACGCCACGGCAGGTCATCCAATGATGCATAGCTTGTGTAGCCGGGAAATTCATTGGCTTCACACCAGTCCTGACCCGCCGCGTCATCCTCTGCAATCGTAAGGCACGAGGCTTCCAGTTCACTGGGGTCAACGGGTTTGCCGTGCTCGGACAACTTCGCGCGGTAAAGGCGCGTTGCGAAAAGAGAGAGAATATCAGTCATAGCGCGTCATACCCCAGCACAGCGGAAGACAACAACGCACTATCTGCGGATAGCTCGTGGTTGAGCCTTAAGACCGCAAATACCGCGCCGGATGAAGCGGCTATACAATCCCCCCACCAGCACCGCTCACTTTCGGACGCTTTGCCGATACCTCTGCGCGGTACCCGGACGCTCGAAAGGCTTCGATAGGATTGATGGCGCCACCTGCTTCATACCGGGCCATCGCGAGGATTGCTTCAACATCTGTCCTAAACCCCGCTTTGAGCGTGGCCGTCGCCATCAGCGCATCGTTCGCGTCCTGATGACCAGCAAGGGCAGTCCTGTCGACCAGAAGGGCCTGAGCATAGGCGCGTTGTACTTCGGTGGCCGAGATCATAAGGCTTTCGATCGGATCCGTAACATTATGGCTTTGGTCCAGCATATGCATCGGAGCGAAATTCGGATCCCGCTCCGCCTCAACCAATTCATTGAACACCAGAAACAAGCGGTACGGAGAAATACTGCCTGTATCCAGATCGTCGTCGCCGTATTTGCTGTCGTTGAAATGAAAACCGCCGAGCTTGCCGAACTGGTTCAGGCGGGCCACGATCATCTCGATATTTACGTTGGGTGCATGGTGACCGAGATCGACAAGGCACTTCGCCTTATCCCCCAACTGCTGCGCGATCAGCAGGTTCGTTCCCCAATCCTGAACGACAGTCGAATAGAAGGCCGGTTCGTACATCTTGTGCTCAGTCAGGAGCGTCCAGTCCTCAGGGAGGGCATTATAGACTTGGCCTGCAGCGTCCAAATATCTCTCGAACTGGCGGGTGAAGTTGCTTTGTCCCGGAAAATTGGACCCGTCCCCGACCCAGATCGTAAGGGCGCGTGACCCGATTTTCGCGCCCAGTTCAATACAGGCAATGTTGTGCTCGATTGCCTGTGCGCGGGTTGCTGCATTCGTGTGCGAAAGAGAGCCAAATTTGTAGCTGTGCCTCTGGTTCGGCTGGTCTTGGAACGTGTTGGAGTTCATGGCGTCAAAGGTCAGCCCGACTTCCTCGGCTTTTGCGATCAGGTCTGCTGCTGGCGCGTCGTCCCACGGTATATGCAAAGAAACAGATGGTGTGGCCTGAGTCAGCTGCTGGATGACGCCGCAGTCATCAAGCTTATCGAATATGTCGCGCGGCTCCCCCTCGCCGGGGAACCGCGCGAAGCGTGTGCCCCCGGTTCCAACGCCCCAACTGGGAACGGCGACCCCGTACGTCGCAGTCTTCGCTTTAATCCGTTCGATGTTGATGCCGCGCCGGTCTAAATGCTCCCCCAATGCGTTGTAGTCGGCCCGCAAGGCATCAACTGCGGTTTCATTTGCTTGAGCGATGGTGTTTTCATGGATCACGGGACAGCCCTCTTACCGCGTAAACGCCTGAACGTTGCCCGCGTCTACATTAATGATGTTACCCGTCGATTTTGCTGACTTGTCCGAGGCGAGGAAATACGCAGCCTCCGCAATATCTTCGGGCAACACGGATCGTTTGAGCAGAGACCGCTCGCGGTACATCTGCTCTAGCCCCTCCTTATCAGTGCCATAGGTGCCCGCGCGTTGATCCAGCCAGTCCCCTTGCCAGATTCTTGATCCCTTAAGCACCGCGTCCGGGTTCACGACATTGACGCGGATGCCCTCTGTAGCGCCCTCCAGGGCCAAGCAGCGCGCAAGATGAATTTCGGACGCTTTCGCCGTACAGTATGCGGACGCATTTGGCGATGCAGCCAAACCGTTCTTCGAGGCCACAAAGACGACAGCGCCACCCATATTCTGCACGTTCATGATCTTGAAGGTCTCACGACTAACTAGGAAATATCCCGTCGAAAGGATCGCCATGTTCTCATTCCACATGTCCAAGCTGGTGTCTTGGACAGGTGCAGAACTGGCTATTCCTGCGTTTGAGACAAGGATATCCACGCCACCAAATTCGACTGATGCGGCGGTCAGGGCACCGATCACGGCACTTTCATCGGTAACATCCATGTTCACGGTACGAACGACATCTGCGCTGAAGCGTTTGCTCAGGCCGGAGGCTGTCTCTGCCAGAGCGTTGTCGTCGATATCGGCCAAAAGAACGCAGGCCCCCTCGCTCAAATATCGCGCGGCCGTTGCTGAGCCGATGCCGCCCGCGCCACCCGTGATCAGGGCCACCCGTCCGGCCATTGATTTTGGCGCTGGCATCCGCTGCAACTTTGCCTCTTCCAGAAGCCAGTATTCGATGTCGAAAGCCTCTTGTTCGGGCAGGCCTTGGTATTCTGAGACTGCATCAGCTTCCCGCATTACATTTATCGCGTTGATGTAGAACTCGGCAGAAATCCGTGCCGTGGCCTTGTCCTTCGCAAAGGTGATCATGCCAACGCCCGGTATCAGATATACAACGGCGTTCGGGTCGCGGACTGCCGGGCTGTTGTCGCGTTTGCAGCGATCATAATAGGCCTGATACTCTGCGCGATATTCGGCGACTGATGTTGTAAGGCTCTTCAGCGTGCTCTCCAGATCCGGATTTGCCGGATTGTAGTCTACCACAAGCGGTCGAATTTTTGTGCGGAGAAAGTGATCGGGGCAGGACGTTCCTAAAGCAGCCAAGCGGGCCATGTCCTTTGCGTTCACAAATTCCAAAACTGTATCGCTGTCGTCGAAATGGCCGACCATGTGTTGGTGGCCCGACACCATGCCCCGAAGCGTTGGCATGATCTTGGCGGCGACTGCGCGCCGTTGATTGATTGGAAGACCTTCATATATCGCCCCGCCGAACGCGTCTCTATCGGCGGTCTGTTCGGTAAACCAGTCCATCGCTTTCTGGATGATATCTAGGGTCAAGGTGTAGCAAGCCTCCGCATCATCGTCCCATGTGAACAACCCATGGCTTTCCAGAACCACGCCTTTGGCATTCGGGTTCTTTTCGCAGAAGTCTGATAGCCAAAGCCCAAGCTCATAGCCTGGCCTCTTCCAAGGGAGCCAGCCGATGGTATCGCCAAAAACCTGTCGGGTCAGGCTTTTACTGTCTTTAGCCGCGGCGATTGCGATGATTGCGTCGGGATGCATATGGTCTACGTGCTTCCGAGGAACATAGGCGTGGAGCGGCGTGTCGATGGACGCGGCGCGCGGGTTTAGGTCAAACGTGCAATGGGGAAGATAGCCGACCATCTCGTCCTCATGCTCGGGACCACGGTAGAGATCTCGCAAGGCGTTCAGTTTATCCATGTAGAGCGTCGCGAAGCCATCCATCCGAATGGAGCCAACATCGCCACCGGATCCCTTAACCCATAGGACTTCGACGTTGCCGCCAGTTAGCGGATCCGTCTCCATAACCTTGGCTGACGTATTCCCGCCGCCGTAATTTGTGATTCTTTTGTCTGATCCCAAGAGGTTGGAGCGATAGAGCAGCTTTTCCGGCTCACTCATCTCCGACGCATGTGAGCGATTCCATTTGTTTTCAAGGCGATTTGCGGGATTTTCAGCGCTCATCTTTGTCTCCACGGACGGCAGAAATGTGATCTGATTGCCGCCACGCTGACGATATCATTGCTTTAAGTCAATCAAGTTTGATCATATATGATCGAAAATTCATGAAAATGATCGATTATGATAATTAATGATTGACAGATCACGGAACCTTCCCCCACGCTGATCAACAGAAAAAAGGGAGTCGTTGATGCATGAGAAGGATCGCCACCGGGTTATTTTGTCCGCTGTTCAGGATAGATCCTTGGTGACGGTCATGGATCTCTGTGCGCTCACTGGCGCATCCGAGGCGACGGTGCGCCGTGATATCAACACGCTGGATGAGCAGCAGAAACTGCGCCGTGTGCGCGGAGGGGCCGAAGCCCTAACGACCACGCCATTTGTGGGGCTGGCAGGCAGGCCGTTTTCCTACAACCAGACCCAAAATATAGCGGAGAAGCAGGCTATAGCCGCTGCCGCGGTTGAGCTCTGCAAGGATGGCGAGCCTATTATTATCAACGGTGGTACGACGACATTTCAGATGGTGCACCCGCTCGCCTCGCGTCAGATGCAAGTGTTTACCAACTCGTTCCCCATCGCCGAGCATCTGCTGAAAAACACGCGAAACACTGTGCTGCTTTCTGGTGGGGTCATCTATCGTGAGCAAAACATCATTCTCTCGCCGTTCAACAACGACGTGACGCGCAACTTCTACGCGAAACGGATGTTCATGGGCGCGCAGGGAATTGGCCCGCTCGGTCTCATGGAGCAAGACCCACTTTTGGTTCAGGCTGAGCAAAAGTTGATTGGTCAGGCTGAAGAGCTGATCGTCTTGGTAGACAGTTCAAAATTCGCGAACCGGTCAAGTCTGATCCTGTGCCCGCTGAATCGGATCGACACAATTATTACGGATGATCGCATCGATGACCGGACCGCGGCCATGCTCGAGACGGCGGACATCACGCTCATCGTCGTGCCAGCCGGCGCGGCCAAGAAAGGAGGGGCGGTGTCTTGATGCCACCCTAATACAAACCACTCCAGGGAGGAAACCATGAGTGTACTTAAGAAAGTGATGGCGTCCGCAGCTTTAGCGGCCACGATGGCCAGCGCGCCCGCTATCGCCCAAGATGATGTGCGGATCGCACTTGTCGTCAAAGCGTTGGGTATCGGGTTCTTTGAGGCCGCGGCAAAGGGCGCGGAGGAAGCCGCCGAAGAGCTTGGTAATGTCGAGATCATCTACACCGGGCCGACCGATACAACTGCAGAAGGGCAGATCGAGGTGATCAATGCGCTGATTGCGCAGAACGTTGATGCGATTGCGATTTCTGCCAATGACACGGACGCCTTGGTGCCTGCGCTTAAGAAGGCGATGAACCGCGGGATCACGGTGATAAGTTGGGATTCCGGTGTCGCCGCTGAAGGACGTCAGCTTCACCTCAACCCTTCCTCGAACGCATTGATCGGAAACATGATCATCAAGCTGGCTGCGGACCATTTGCCCGACGGCGGTGACGTGGCGGTGCTGTCAGCGACAACGACATCCACAAACCAGAACATCTGGATTGAAGAGATGACCAAGGTCATGGGCGAATATCCGGGGATCAATGTCGTCACAACAGTCTACGGTGATGATCTGGCAGACAAATCCTACCGTGAGGCAACTGGATTGATGCAGTCTTACCCCGACCTTGACGCGATCATTGCGCCGACATCGGTGGGCATCGTGGCGGCAGCGCAGGCGGTGGTCGATGCTGGCAAAGTAGGCGAGGTCAATGTGACCGGCTTGGGGCTGCCGTCCGAAATGGCAGGCGCAATCGAATCCGGCGCATCTCAGTCCTTTGCGATCTGGAACCCGATCGACCTCGGCTATTCCGCCACGATGCTGGCCTACCAGCTTGCGGCCAATGATGTTGTTGCGGAGCCTGGCGCAGACATTCCGATGGGACGCATGGGGACTCTGACGCTGGACGAGAACACAGAAGGTGCGATGGCAGATCCATTCGTCTACGACGCGAGCAATATCGAAGAGTTCAAATCGATCTTCTGATCTTCTCTGGATGAGGCTGGTTTGCGAACAACAGCCGGGCTCATCCCCACCATTGCGCCAAAATTGAGGCCTGCGATGACCGAGCCACTCACGCCCGTCGTGTCAATGGATGCGATCACCAAGATCTTTCCAGGTGTCAAAGCTTTAGATGCGGTTCATCTCAAGCTTTATGCGGGGCAGGTCACAGCCCTTGTTGGGGAAAACGGGGCCGGGAAATCAACAACAGTGAAGGTCCTGACCGGCATCTACCGGCCGGATGAAGGCACCGTTCGCATAGACGGCACCCCGGTCACCTTCACCGACCCCAACGCGGCCTCGGACAACGGTATCACGGCGATCCATCAGGAAACCGTGCTGTTCGATGAATTGTCCGTCGCGGAAAACATATTCATTGGCCATGCCCCGCGCACGAGATTTGGTTTGATTGACCGGCACGCAATGTACGAAGCGGCAGCACGGCTTCTTAGAAGTATCGGCGCAAATTTCGACCCTAGAACCAGACTTCGACATCTTGGCATTGCAAACAAGCACCTTGTCGCGATAGCGCGGGCTCTGTCCGTCGACGCACGCGTTGTGATCATGGATGAGCCGACCGCGGCCTTGTCTCACAAAGAAATCGAGGAGCTTTACGAGTTGATCGAAAACCTCAAATCACAGGGCAAGGCGATCCTTTTTATCAGTCACAAGTTCGACGAGATTTTCCGCATTGCGGATCGCTACACTGTCTTTCGCGATGGGGCGTTCATCGACGAGGGGCTCATCGACGACATTGATCGCGACGGACTTGTGAAACTCATGGTCGGTCGCGCCGTGGATCACATCTTCCCGACACGCGAGATGACCGCGACCGAAGACGTGCTGCAGGTTGTCGGTTATGCGCATCCCACCGAGTTTGCAGATATCGGATTTACGCTAAAGCGGGGCGAAATTCTCGGCTTCTATGGCTTGGTTGGGGCAGGGCGCTCTGAGTTTATGCAATCGCTCTTCGGAATTACCAAGCCGTCCAAAGGTGTGTGCAAGATCAAGGGCAAAATTCGGGTGATCCGGTCCCCTGCAGACGCGATCTCGAATGGAATTGTTTACGTTCCAGAGGATCGTGGGAAACAAGGCGCGGTGATCGGCTTGCCAATCTTTCAAAACATCACTCTGCCCTCGTTAGGACGCACATCTCGATCTGGCTTTCTGCGAATGGTCGAGGAGTTCGCGTTGGCGCGCGAATACGCGGAACGGCTCGACCTGCGCGCGGCCTCTCTTGATCAGGACGTGGGCCAATTGTCTGGCGGTAATCAGCAAAAGGTCGTCATCGCGAAGTGGCTCGCGACGCAACCTCAGGTGATCATTCTTGATGAGCCGACTAAGGGCATCGACATAGGATCAAAGGCGGCGGTTCACGAATTTATGGCGGAACTTGCAGCACAGGGGCTGTCGGTGATTATGGTCAGCTCTGAAATCCCCGAAGTGATTGGCATGTCCGACCGTGTGATCATTATGCGCGATGGTCGGATCGTGGCCGAAGTCGCAGGCGACGAGATGCAGCCGGATGTATTAGTACGTCACGCTGCGGGCATCGGCGAAATGTCTCAGCTGGAAGACGCATAGACGATGCTGTCCCGCCTCATCCCCGTGCGTGAAACTATTCTAGGCGCTGCTATCCTCGCACTGCTTCTTTTGATCGCGTCGCGATTTTCCGGATTCGTGGCGCCAGCCAACTTGCTCAACGTATTTAACGATACGGCGCCACTGATCATTCTTGCATTGGGGCAAATGGTTGTCATCTTGACGCGCTGCATCGACCTATCTGTTGCAGCCAATTTGGCGCTGACCGGGATGGCCGTCGCAATGCTGAACGTGGCGATGCCCGGCTTGCCAATCCCGGTCATCATTGCCGTTGCCATCGGTCTAGGGGCGGTGATGGGGGCCATTAACGGGCTTTTGGTCTGGAAGCTGATGATCCCGCCGATCGTTGTAACTCTTGGCACCATGGCAGTCTTTCGCGGGATTATCTTTCTGATCTCTGACGGAAAATGGGTAAATGCGCATGAAATGAGTGACGCGTTTACAGGCTTTCCGAGGGCGGTAATCCTCGGACTACCGGTTTTGTCGTGGGTTGCACTCCTGACGGTCGCGATCTTTGGGATCATGATGTCGCGCACGGCCTTGGGGCGGTCGATCTTTGCGGTTGGAGGCAATCCGGATGCTGCGGTCTACACAGGGATTGATGTTGGCAGGGTGAAGTTTCTGGCGTTTGTCTTGTCTGGTGCATTGGCGGGTCTGACAGGGTACCTTTGGGTCGCGCGGTATGCTGTTGCCTATGTCGATATCGCAGGTGGGTTCGAACTTGAAGTCGTCGCTGCCTGTGTCATCGGCGGCATTTCGATCGCGGGCGGGATCGGATCTGTCGGCGGCGCGGTATTGGGTGCGCTGTTTCTGGGCGTGATCAAGAACGCGCTTCCCGTGATTAACATCTCCCCATTCTGGCAACTCGCGATCTCGGGCAGTGCGATCCTGATCGCCGTGGCGTTCAACGCGCGATCCGGAAAGACCAAGGGGCGGATAATCCTGAAATCAGCCGAGGCGTCCGAATGACCGATGGCAGCACGCCCCCGCGCTTTATTCCTGACCGTCTCAGGACCCGGAAGACGCGCATCCTGCACAGTTGGGAAATTCTTTTGCTGGCGGTGGCCATTGCGATCTTCGTGATAAACAGCCTTGCATCGCCGTACTTTCTGAACGCTTGGAACTTGAGCGATGCGACCTTCAACTTCACCGAGAAGGCGATGATCGCGTTTGCTATGGCGTTGTTGATCATCTCGGGAGAGATCGATCTGTCTGTGGCCGCGATCATCGCGCTTGCCAGCACGGCGATGGGGTTTGCAGCGCAATATGGGGCTGGCACGCCGGAGCTTGTGGCGATCGGATTGGTAGTGGGACTGCTCTGCGGTGTGTTCAATGCGATTTTCGTGACCATCTTAGGCTTGCCGTCTATCGTTGTGACAATTGGGACGATGAGCCTCTTTCGGGGCATCAGCTACATCGTTTTGGGCGACGAGGCGTTCCGGGGCTATCCCGCAAGCTTTGCGTGGTTCGGGCAAGGCTATCTATTCTGGGTTTTCACGGTTGAACTGGCGCTTTTCGCGGTGATTGCGGTCATCTACGGGGTGCTGCTCCACAAAACAAACTTCGGTCGGGCGATTTACGCCATTGGCAACAACCCCACCGCCGCGTTGTTCAGCGGAATCCGTGTACAGCGCGTGAAGTTCATACTTTTCCTCCTGACCGGGCTGATGTCAGGCGTCGCCGCTATTTGTTTGACTTCGCGCCTTGGTTCAACCCGACCAAGCATAGCGCAGGGGATGGAACTGGAGGTCGTGACGATGGTCGTTCTCGGTGGTGTAAGCATTCTGGGCGGGTCCGGCTCAATACCGGGTGTTGTCATCGCAGCCTTTGTCATGGGTCTGGTAACATTCGGTTTGGGGCTTCTGAATGTGCCGGGGATTGTCATGTCGATTTTCATCGGTCTTCTGTTGATTGGGGTGATCGCGCTGCCGCGCCTTTGGACGATGGCTGCGGCAAAACGAGGTCGCACATGAGCGAGCGCTATGTGTTTCGAATGCAGCTCAACGCCGGGCAAGCTGAAGAATATCAGCAGCGCCATGACGCGATCTGGCCTGATCTGGTGCGGTTGCTTAAAGACGCGGGTATCAGCGATTACAGCATTCATCTCGACGAACCCAGCGGATTGCTGATTGGCGTGCTGATCCGCGCAGAGGATCACGGAATGAATGACCTGCCCGGCCATCCGGTGATGCAGAAATGGTGGGCTCATATGTCCGATATCATGGAAACGGACCCAGATAATGCGCCCGTCGCGATACCACTGCGGCAAGTCTTTCATATGCCATGATCATCCCGCAGCACGTCGCCGTCATCGATATTGGCAAAACCAATGCCAAGCTCGCGCTCGTCGATATGCAGACCTTGACGGAGGTCACCGTTGTCACCCGACCCAACACGGTTTTGTCGGGTCCGCCATGGCCTCATTTTGACACCGAGGGTCATTGGGCATTCCTGCTCGACGGGTTGAAGACATTCCATGAAACCCATCGGATTGATGCGATCTCAATCACGACACACGGAGCCAGTATCGTCTTACTTGATAAGAACGGAAATTTAGCGGCGCCCATTCTGGACTATGAGCATCCCATTCCAGCAGAGTGCGCGGCGAAGTACGATGCGCTTCGACCACCTTTTTCCAAAACCGGTTCTCCGAGGTTGGCCGCCGGGCTGAATGTAGGGGCGCAACTGCATTGGCAATTTGCAAACGACCCGGATCTGTATTCGCGAACGGCGCATATCATCGGTTATCCGCAGTATTGGGCGCATCGATTGACTGGTGCTGTTGCCAATGATGTGACGTCGATCGGGTGCCACACGGATCTTTGGATGCCGCGCGAAGGTCGCTTGTCTGACTTGGCCGAAACCTTGGACATTAGCCAGAAGATCGCACCGGTTCGCAAGCCCGCCGACGTGCTTGGGTCGATCCGACCGGACATTGCCCTAAAGACCGGATTGTCGCCAGAGACGCCTGTTCTATGCGGGATCCACGATTCAAACGCGTCGCTTTACTGCCACCTTCTGACACAGGACAAAGACTTCTCCGTTGTCTCGACGGGCACGTGGGTCGTGGTGATGACGATGGGCGGAACAGCCCCACCTCTGGACCCTAGACGCGACACGCTGATGAACGTGAACGCTCTGGGCGATATGGTCCCGTCTGCCCGGTTCATGGGCGGGCGCGAATTTGAGTTGATCCAGGGGGATCATCCTTTTGAGCCGACAGATCGTGACGCGACCTCTGTCCTGACCAATGACGTGATGCTTCTCCCCTCCGTTGAGGCTGATGGTGGACCCTATCCGGGCAGAAAGACGAGATGGATCGGGTCGAAGCCAGAAAACGGCTCAGGTATCCGGTCCGTCGCTCTGTCGTATTATCTCGCGCTGATGACGGAGACCTGCTTGCGTCTGACCGGAGCAAGCGACCGTGCAATCGTCGAAGGGCCCTTCGCCCGAAATATTTACTATCTTGCAATGTTAAGTGCGGTGCGCGGTCATCCCGTTCTCCGAAGCCAGTCCGCCACAGGAACCAGCATCGGCGCAGCACTCCTCTATGGACGTTCTGAAGCCATACCTTTGCCGGACCGGATCGAACGCCCACCGAATTTCACCGAGCTTTCCGCCTACGCAGAAAGATGGTTTGCGCGCGTCACATCTTAGCCCGCAATGGCATGCAGCTTGGTGGAATGGTCAAACACGTGCCCGTCCGCTTGCTTCTCTGCTAATTTCGGCGTCTTGAGCAGAATGATCGCTGTGTTCCGAATGCGATGATCTGCAAGAGTTCTTGCGATTTGACTGGGTACGCAGTTCAGTATCTTCTGTTCAGGACACTGGGCGTTTGCGACAATCGTGACGTCCATACGATCATGATAGCTCGATTGTGTCAGCCTTTCCTCAATTAGATGCGCCGAGGAAACAGACATGTAAAACGCGACAGATGTGCCGGGTCTGATATCAGCCAGCCAGTCGGGTGCGGTTGGGCCATCGTCCAGATGCCCTGTCGTAAGGATAAGCGTGTCAACTACGCCGCGTTCTGTCAGGACCGTTTTCTGAGCGGCGGCGGCAGCACTTGCGGCTGTCACGCCGGGAACAATCTCGAACGGGATATCTGCACTTTCAAGCGCGCTGATCTCCTCCGCGCCGCGTCCGAAAATTCCAGGATCACCGCATTTGAGCCGGACCACCCTTTGCCCCTGTTTCGCCGCAGCGACCAATGTCGCGCTGATTTTATCCTGCGGCCAGCTGTGGCACCCCGGTTTCTTTCCCACGTAAATCCGCTCTGCATCGCGGCGCGCAAGCTCTAGAACTTCCGGATCGACTAAGCGGTCATAGAAAATGACATCCGCTTCTTGAAGGCGCTGAACGCCCCGTAGGGTGATCAAATCCTTGCCGCCGGGACCTGCGCCAACCAACGCAACGCTACCGCCCGCGGCCGTGCCAAACGTACCAGTTTGAATGGCCTCTTTGATCAGACGAGCGGCTTCACGTTCCGCACCACGCCCATGGGCGGAGCGGGGCGCATCATTGAAGACCCACCGCCACAAGTCACGCCGTGCGCGGGGGGCAAGGCGCGCCATTGCTGCGCTGCGAAGGCGGCCCGCGACGGCGGCCAGATCGCCCAGCCTGGGTTCCAGCATCTGTTCCATCCGGGTCTTTATTTGCCGCGCCAAAACAGGTGCTGTGCCCTCCGTGCCGATCGCCACCACAACCGGATCACGGTCCACGATCGATGGTGTGATCGCGTCACATAAATGAGGTTGATCCACGACATTGACCGTTGCGCCCGCCTCTTTCGCCAGTGCGTGCAATGCGGCATCCGCGCCGGGACAGCCTGTTGCGACGAAGACCAGCGCACTGTTTGCAAAGCTTTCTGCTGAAACTGCAGTCGGATCCTGCGTAATCCGTCCGTCATTCGCGAGGCCTTGCAACTCCGCATCCAGCTCGGGCGACAGCACGTGGATTTTGGCCTCGGTTTTCAGCATCAGGCGCGTCTTCTGTGCTGCTTGTTCACCGCCACCTGCGATCACGACGCGGCGTCCGGCCATCTGAAGGAACATGGGAAATGTTTTCATGCGGAAAGGCTTTCTGATCTGTGTCGTTGAGTCCAAAGCGCGCGGGCCATCTCTTGGGTTTGCAGAATCGTTGGCGCGGCCTTCAGGGTCCAAAGCGCCAATGCGGCTGTCCCGATTACGGTATGGATGGCGAACTCATCAACATGGGTCCCATGCCAAAGAGCGACGGGATCGATGGTGTGGTTCGCGTTGTGTAGCTTGCGTGTTTCGTCTATCAGTGTGGGTGCGACTTTCTGAAGATGCATGCCATCTCGAAGGCCAAATACCGTGATGTCTTTGCCGGGATGGCGCTCAAACTCGCCGCCGCCGCCCTTGATGACCGTCAGATCCTTCTGCCCCAATAGCTTTGCTGCGCAGGCCTGAAGCCCGCGGTAGGATGGATGGAATACCCCTTGGACGGTGACTGGCGCGTTGGTGGGATTCCACATCCGCAGGACAGTATTGATGCAGGATCGTAGGCCGAAGGTGTCACGTAATTGCAAAAGCCGGAATGCTTCCGGACAAAGAGTTTGAAGCGGATTGTAGCGAAGGTTCCCGCCGGTCAGGAATAGGACCGGACTAAGCGAAGCAACATCCGCCTGATGGGAATTCCAGCCATGAATGGACACCCGATAGCCTGCGTCTGCGACAAGACGGGCGGCCAAAAAAAAGAGGGGCGCGCCGCGTGTGCGCCCTGCAGCGTAACTGGGCCAGTCGAGATCGGCGGGCTGGGACTGATTTCTCGTATGCTCCCGCAGTGCAGCGGCAAACCCCGCAATTTCCTCGGCGACCTCACCCCTTAGACGGAGCACCATCAAAAGCGCACCGATGGCTTCGGGTTCTGCACGGCCCGCAAGGATCAAAGCCATCGCTGCTTTCGCTTCGTCCAGTGTCAGCGGGCGGGCGCGTCCTTTTCCGCGCGCAACAATTTGAATGTACGGTGCTAGGCTCATTCGGCGGCTACCGGCAATGCGGCGTTCCTCAAAAGCATTGCCAGTTCCGGCTTGCAGGACCCGCAGTTCGTTCCGGCACAAGTTTGCGCGCCCAAGTCCTCGATGCTGACCGAGCCGTGACCAATCGCCGTGATAAGTGTGTTGCGGCCGACATTGAAGCAGGCACAGACCTGCACGCCCGGATCAGGTTGCCCAAGTTTAATACGACCGGCGAGGGCATCAAATGGCGCGGCGCTCGTCCCGATCAATTCAATTGCTTTGCTGCGAGACAACGCGACAGGACGCGGCGCCGCAAAAAATACAGCCTGGAGTATACCACGCTCGGACATCGCAATACGTGCCAGTCCCGTAGCCGGATCTTCGATCGCTGCGACCTCGCCGCCGGAAACGCCGGTGATCCTGCGGGCCTCTACTGTCCAATCGTCAGGACATGCAAGGTCGGCTAGCTCGATCTGCCAACCGGTTGAAGTGCGTGCTACGGCGGAATAGGCCGCGGTCGGTCGCATCTCGAAAAGGCTGGCCGCGAAGCCATACCACGCACCCTTGAACCGAGTGGCTGAGACAGATCCGGATTTCAGCGCGGGTTGGCCCGAGACGGGATCGGTTTGAGATGGCGTGACGCTGTTGATCATGCTGCGCGAGGTGCGTTGCCGGGTCCAATGCATTGGCGCAAAGAGGTGGCCCTGAGCGACGCGCGGCGTGACCAAAGCCCGCAAGATGCAGTCATTTGCGCCGTTGTTGAGTTGAACAAGATCGCCTGGCTCGAGTTCCAGCGCGGCGGCATCGTCGGGGTGAACTTCTACGTAGGGTTCCGCCAGATGCGCGCCAAGGCGTGGCGCTTTCCCTGTCCGCGTCATGGTGTGCCACTGATCGCGATTGCGACCGGTGTTCAACCGAAATGACCCTAGGCTGCGGATAGGCGTTGCAATGGCAACCATTCTAGCCTTGCCATCCGGGTGATAAAATTTGCCGTCTGCAAAAAACCGGTGATTGTTTTGCGGCCATTGGGTTGGCAGCAACGCCGCGTAGTCTGCATCCGCAAATACGCTCAGGTCCAAATCGCGCCCAAAAGTCCGGGTTGCCTCAGAAAGCGCGATATATTCCGAAAAGACTTCCGACGGTGAATCGTAAGAAAAGGCGTCACCCCACCCCATTCTAGCCGCAACATCACAGATTATTTTCCAGTCTGGCCGCGCATCCCCCGGGGTGGGAAGAAAAGCACGCTGTCGCGATACTCGGCGTTCCGAATTGGTGACGGTTCCGTCTTTCTCGCCCCATCCGGTTGCAGGCAGTAAGACATCGGCAAGGTCGCCTGTGTCGGTGCGTGCCATGATGTCAGAGACAACCACGAACGGCACATTGGCGATGGCATCTGAAACACCATTTGCGTCGGGCATGGAAACCGCCGGGTTCGTTGACATAACCCAGAGTGCTTTGATTTTACCTCTGGCACACGCTTCAAATAGGTCGACCGCCTTCAGGCCCGGCTGTTGGCAGATCGTCGGGCTTTCCCAGAACATTTGAACCGCGTCTCGGTGGCCAGAATTCTCAATATCAAGGTGATTGGCCAGCATGTTCGCCAGCCCGCCGACCTCGCGCCCACCCATCGCGTTCGGCTGACCTGTGACGGAGAACGGTCCGCATCCCGGCGCTCCGACCCGACCCGTGGCCAGATGACAGTTCAGGATGGCGTTGACCTTGTCGGTTCCACATTCGGATTGGTTGACCCCTTGCGAGTAGACGGTCACCACTTTGCGGTTCTTGGCCCAGAGTGCGTAGAACTGCAGGAGGTCACGGGCGCTCAGACCGCTTTCTGTAGGATCGCAGGTTTTGGCTGCAGCCAATGCTTCATCGAAGCCACTGACGTTTGCGGTGATGTAGTCGGTGTCCACCATACCTTCCGCCACCAGATAGGCGAGCAGACCGTTGAACAGGGCTATATCCCCATCCGGGCTGATCTTCAGGTGGATGTCGGCAAGCTCCGATGTGGCCGTGAGGCGCGGGTCGATGTTTACGATGCGGAGGTCGGGGCGTTTTTCCTTCACGGCGGCGATGCGCTGGTGGAGTACGGGATGGCACCATGCAAGGTTGGAACCCACCAAAACGATCAGATCGGCCTCTTCCAGATCGTCGTAAGTGCCGGGAACTGTGTCGCTGCCAAAGGCTCGCTTATGCCCTGCAACGGAAGATGCCATGCAAAGCCGGGAATTGGTGTCGATATTGGCTGAACCGATGAACCCTTTCATCAGTTTGTTGGCGACGTAGTAGTCCTCAGTCAGCAATTGACCCGACACATAGAAAGCGACGCTGTCAGGCCCGTGATCTCGCACTGCGGCAGAAAACTCGTCTGCCACGAGATCGAGTGCTTCAGTCCAGCTTGCGCGCTGTCCTCGGATTTGCGGAGTGAGAAGGCGCCCATCCAAATTGATCGTTTCCCCCAATGCCGACCCTTTGGAACAGAGGCGGCCATAGTTTGCGGGATGTTCAGGATCGCCTTTGATGGTTCCATCTGCGTCCGCCAGAACGCCGCAGCCCACACCGCAATAGGGACAGGTGGTCCGCGTCAGGCTCATGCAACCGCCTTTGCGCGCAAACATGTTATGTCCAAAAGGATACGCCCGCCTTCGACGCGGGCCGGGTGCGTCGCCACTTGACCTTCATCGGCCCCTTGGGCAAGACCGGTTTCCAAAGAAATCACCCAATTGTGCAGCGGGCAGGTGACAGCCTTGCCGTGGACAATACCCTCAGCCAACGGCCCGGCCTTATGCGGGCAGGCATTGTCCAGCGCATAGATTTCGTCCTCGCCGGTTCTGAAAACTGCCACGCAGCCATGGGCCGTTTTGACCATGCGCGCGCCGCGTTGCGGGATATCCTGAAGCGCCGCTATATCGATCCAGTTGCTCATTCGGCAGCCTCCAATGACAGATTGGCGAGGGGGCGGTAAGTGTCTGATTGGCGTGCGACGTGTTCTGCCCATGGATCTTTGCGATAGATGGATTGGCTCAGTTCGAACCTCGCTACGAGAGCCGCACGCTCGTTCAGATCGTCCACCACGCGCGATTTGATCCAATCGAGCCCAACCTTGTTCATCCACTTATAAATACGGTCGAGATACTTGGCGTTCTCGCGGTAGGCCTGCGTCACCGCCTTGACGACATTGATCGTCTCTTCTTCCGTGGCGACCTGAACCAGAAGTTCCGTCTCGCGGACATCCATCCCGGCTGCGCCGCCAATGCTGATCTGATAGCCACTGTCGACGCAAACCACTCCAATATCTTTGCAGGTTGCTTCTGCACAATTGCGCGGACAACCGGATACTGCGAGCTTCAGCTTATGGGGCGTCCAAGACCCCCAAAGCTCTTTTTCAAGTTTGATGCCAAGGCCGGTGCTGTCTTGCGTGCCAAAGCGGCAGTGATCCGTTCCGACACAGGTTTTCACAGTGCGCAGGCCCTTTGAATAGGCGTGACCCGAGACCATTCCAGCGGCGTTCAGATCGCGCCAGATGTCAGGAAGGTCTTCTCCTCGTACACCCAGAAGATCAATCCGCTGGCCACCGGTCACTTTTACGGTCGGGACACCGAATTTGTCCGCAGCATCCGCAATCGCCCGCAACTCGTCCGGGGTCGTAATGCCACCCCACATACGCGGCACGACGGAGAACGTGCCGTCTTTCTGGATGTTCGCGTGCTTGCGTTCGTTCACGAAACGGCTTTGAGGGTCGTCCTGATACTCCAACGGCCAGTCGGCCAGCAGATAGAAGTTCAGGGCCGGACGGCAGACGTGACAGCCACAGGTGGTCTTCCACGCGCATTCCTGCCAGACGGCGGCCATGGTGGTAAGGCGCTGCGATTTGATCATGCGCCGAACATCTTCGTGCGTCAGGTCGGTGCATCCGCACATTGGCTGCGCGGCCGGGATGACAAACTCATCCCCTAGGGAGTGTGCGAGAACCTGTTCAACCAATCCGGTGCAGGTGCCGCACGAGCCGGAGGCCTTGGTGACAGCGCGGATTGCACCAAGATCGGTGGCCCCAGCAGAGATGGCGTCCTCAATCTGACCTTTGCATATGCCGTTACAGCCACAGATTTCCGCGTCACGCGGTAAGGCTGCAACGGCTGCCAACGGGTCCAGCGGGGTTCCCCCCTGAAAGGCCGGTCCGAAGATCAGGGTGTCCCGCATGTCCGCGATGTCGGTCTTGTCGCGAATGAGACCGAAAAACCAATTGCTGTCCGCAGTGTCGCCGTACATCACGGCACCGATGACGACGTTGTTTTCAATGACCAACCGACGGTAAACACCCCGCGCCGGGTCGCGGAACACGATATCTTCGCGACCCTCACCATCGGCGAAATCTCCGGCGCTGAAGAGATCGCAGCCCGTGACCTTGAGTTTCGTCGACAGCTCTTTCTGAACGAAGCTGGCAGTCTGACCTTGCAGGGTCTGCGCGGCGACCTTTGCCTGATCATAGAGCGGCGCCACCAGACCGAACACAGCGCCGTTGTGTTCGACACATTCACCAACGGCCAGAACATCTGCGTCGGACGTGATCATCTGGTCGTCCACATGGATTCCCCGCCCAACCGCAATCCCGGATGCCTGCGCGAGGGCGACGTTGGGCCGTATACCCACGGCCATGACCAGAAGATCGCATGGCAGAACCGTGCCGTCGTCAAGCGAAAGACCTGTGACATGACCGTTCTCGCCCAAAATCTCTTTCGAGTTGGCCGAGCATTTAACGGTGATGCCCTTCTCGGTCAGCGCCTTCCGCAGGAGGTAGCCCGCAGCCTCATCCAACTGCCGTTCCATCAGATGTCCCATGATGTGGACCACAGTGACATCTGCACCGCGCGCGGCCATACCCGCCGCCGCCTCAAGTCCCAGAAGTCCACCGCCGATGACGACGACTTTCTTCTCTGGACCCATCGCCATCATCCGTTCGGTGTCTTCGAGGTCGCGGTAAGCGATAACGCCGTCAAGGTCATGCCCAGGCAGTGGGATCATGAAAGGGTTGGAGCCCGTTCCGAAGAGCAGCTTGTCATAGCCGAGAACGTCGCCGTTTTCGGAAGTTACCGTCTTCGCGACCCGGTCAATATCGGCGATATGTTCGCCGAAGCGGCAGGTTACGGCGTGCTCGGCATACCAAGTGTCGTCATGGGTGACGATGTCGGAATAGGTCTTTTCGCCCGAAAGAACCGGGCTGAGCATGATGCGGTTGTAGTTTCCGCGCGGCTCGGCGTTGAATAGGGTGATATCGTACGCGTCCGGGTCTTGTTCGACGAGATGTTCGATCACCCGGCCAGAGGCCATGCCCGCACCGATCACAATGAGTTTCTGCCTCATGGGTTTACTCCGCAGCTATGGAGGTGACTGGCGCCTTTTTGGGCTTCGCGCCATGTTCGTATTCTTCGAGGAAATCGAGCACATCCTGCCGATAGCGGTAGTAGTCCGGATGCTCCAGAAGCGCCTTACGCGTGCGCGGTCTGGGCAGGTCTACATCTGTGATCTTTCCGATTGTGGCCTGCGGTCCGTTTGTCATCATCACCACACGGTCCGCCAGAAGAATGGCTTCATCCACGTCGTGCGTGACGCAGATCGCGGTCACTTTGGTGCGTGACCACACCTCCATCAGGACTTCCTGCAATTCCCACCGCGTGAGACTGTCGAGCATCCCGAACGGCTCGTCGAGCAACAGTAATTTCGGTGAAAGAGCAAAGGCGCGTGCGATGCCGACGCGCTGCTTCATGCCGTTGGACAAGGACGCCGCGCCCTTGTCCATGCTGTCAGCCAATCCGACACGTTCAAGATAGTATTCAACGACCTCTTCGCGTTCTACGCGGGTCGCGGTGGGGTAGACCTTGTCGACGCCAATGGCGACGTTTTCCTTCGCGGTGAGCCATGGAAACAGATTGGGCGATTGGAAAACCACCGCCCGCTCAGGATCAGCGCCCTCAACGTGCCGGCCGTCCAATTTGATTGCGCCCTTCGAGATTGGATTGAGCCCGGCGGCCATTGTCAGCACCGTCGACTTACCGCAACCGGAATGCCCGATCAGGGAAATGAATTCGCCGCGGTTGATCTTCAGATCGAAGTCTTCGACTACAGTCAACGGACCTTTGGGGGTCGGGTAGACCTTGTGAAGCTGCGAAAAGTCGAGGAACCGCTCTTCGATCATTCCGGTCTGCGCTTTTGCAACAGCGGCGGGTACGCCGTGGATTGGGGTCACGTTCGGAAGCGTTCTTGTCTCTTCGGCCTTTGCAGCGATGCCCACGTCCATCAGGTATTTCGTGACCTCGGCCCGGAGTGTCTTGAAGCTGTCGTTATGGTTCATCGCGATGCGGTCGCGGGGACGCGCAATGTCCACCTCGAAGGCATCGGCCAGCGTGCCGTCCGGATTCAGGGGAATGATCCGGTCGGCCAAGAGGATCGCCTCGTCCACATCGTTGGTGATCAGGATGCAGGTCTTTTTGTCCTGCTCCCAGATCTCCAGTATTTCGTCGGCCAGATTAGCGCGCGTCAGGGCATCAAGTGCTGACAGCGGCTCGTCCAGAAGAAGCATCTCCGGGTTCAGGGCCAGCGCACGTGCCACTGCAACCCGCTGCCGCATTCCGCCCGATAGTTCGGCCGGTCTGCGACTGATCGCATGTCCCAGGCCGACCATGCTGACATAGTGATCGATCTTCGTTTGACGCTCAGATTTAGAGATCTTTGGGTGAACCGCATCCACCGCAAGTCCGACATTTCCGCCGACGGTCAACCAAGGCATCAGAGAATAGCTTTGGAAGATCAGCCCGCGTTCCGGTCCGGGGCCGGTGATCTCAGTGCCCTTGAATGTCACGCTGCCGCTGTCGGGTATTTCAAGACCGGCGATCAGATTGATGAGCGTCGATTTGCCCGTGCCGGAGAAGCCAAGGATGGCAAGGAACTCGCCTTCCTTCACGTCGAGGTTGATGTTCTTCAGGACTTCGGAGCGGCCTGTCCCGGTTCCAAACCCTTTGCTCACATTGTCGAAGCTGAGGATCATATCGCTTACCTTTGCGCCGAGAAGGTGAACATGGACTGCAGTGCGTACATCACCCGGTCGAGCAAGAAGCCGATAATCCCGATGGTAAAGACGGCGACCATGATTTTGGCGAGCGATTGGGAACTGCCGTTCTGGAACTCATCCCAGACGAACTTTCCAAGACCGGGGTTCTGCGCCAGCATCTCCGCGGCGATCAACACCATCCAACCCACACCAAGGGACAGGCGCAAACCCGTAAAGATCAGGGGCAGGGCTGAAGGCAGCACCAGCTTTGTGATCTTTGTCCATGTGTTCATCTTCAAGACCCGCGAGACGGACACCAGATCGCGGTCGATGCTGCTGACGCCCAAGGCCGTGTTGATCAGTGTGGGCCACAAGGAACACAGGGTCACAGTGATCGCTGAGATCAGGAAAGACTTGGAAAACATACCGTCATTGGTTGCGTAAACAGCCGAGACCACCATGGTGACAATCGGCAACCACGCCAGCGGTGAGACGGGTTTGAAGATCTGGATCAGCGGGTTAAGCGCGGCGTTTGCCGTGGCAGACAGCCCCGCCGCGATGCCTAATGGAATGGCGATCACCGAGGCGATGAAGAAGCCGAAGAATACCGTTTTGATCGAAGTCCAGATTTGCTGATAGTAAGTTGGTTTGCCGGTATAGGTGCGCTGTTTCACCTTATCCGCGTTGCCCTCAGCGACGAGCTTTGCGTTGCGATCATCCTGCCGCTGGTAGAATGCCGCTTCCTTTTCGCGGGCGCGGGCGGCATCTTCGTTCAGTTTGACCGCCTGCTCCCAGACCTGTGCCGGTCCGGGTACGGCGCCGAGCGACGTTTGTACCTTCGGTGCCAATGCGGCCCAAGCTGTCAGAAAGACCGCGATCGCTAGGAGAGGTACCCCCAGCAAGCGCCAAATCTGGCCCATTTGAGCCTTGGGATTGTCGCCCGCAACGGCCTTAAGAACCGGTGTGACCCAGCTGAGCCCGAGAACCTGAAACCAATTGTCGAGCTTGTTGATCCGGGTAAAAAGCCGCGCGCGGCGGGCTTCTTTATCCAGGGTGACGGGGTCAATGGCGGTCATGAGGACGTTCCTGCTGTTGAGTTGGCGGGGGCCCGCACGGTCTGGTCACCGTGCGGACCGCTCGTCTTAGCCTTGGACTTCGTTGCCAACGACGATTTGGCTGCCTTTCAGGCCGATCGGCAGGCTGTCGAGATAGGCGTTCGGCGTCCGGCCGTCATAGGCGATGCCGTCGATGATATCTTCGGCGGGCGTCGGTGCTTTGAAGCCGTCGCTGTCCCACGGGAAGTCCGCTTCATCGGCCATGCCCTCATCGACTAGAAGGCGGGCTGCTTGAAGGTAAATGTCCGGGCGGTACACATCTTGCGCCGTTTCAATGAACCATTCGTCGGACTTTGGCTCCGCAATCTGACCCCAGCGGCGCATCTGCGTCAGATACCAGATCGCATCAGAGTAGAAGGGGTAGGTGGCGTTGTAGCGGAAGAAGACGTTGAAGTCGGGGATCTCGCGTTTGTCACCTTTTTCGAACTCAAAGGTGCCGGTCATGGAATTCGCGATCACATCATAATCAGCGCCGACATATTCGGAGCGAGACAAGATTTCCACCGCCTCGGGGCGGTTGGCGTTTTCGTTCTCGTCAAGCCAGATCGCTGCGCGGATCAGCGCTTTTGTCAGAGCCAACGTCGTGTTGGGATTCTCTTCAGCGAATTCCTTGGTTATCCCGAAGACCTTCTCGGGATTGTTCTTCCAAAGCTGGTAATCCGTGATGACCGGGACGCCGATGCCCTTGAACACCGCTTGTTGGTTCCAAGGCTCGCCCACGCAGTAGCCAAAGATTGTCCCGGCTTCCATCGTAGCGGGCATCTGGGGCGGTGGCGTTACGGACAGAAGGACGTCTGCGCCGATCTGACCTGAAATATCGTCGGGGGAATAGTACCCCGGCTCCAATCCGCCAGCAGCCAGCCAGTAGCGCAGCTCGTAATTGTGGGTAGAGACAGGGAACACCATGCCCATGTTGAAGGGGATGCCCTGATCTTTATAATCCTCAACCACCGGGGCCAACGCGCTTGCGCTGATCGGATGCTGAGGGCGGCCGTCGTCCATTGTCGGGACATTCGGCTTCATCTGTTCCCAGATCTCGTTTGAAACGGTGATCGCATTGCCATTCAGATCCATAGAGAATGGTGTGATGATATGGGCTTGAGTGCCGTAACCGATGGTTGCCGCCAGCGGTTGGCCCGCCAGCATATGCGCGCCGTCAAGCTGCCCGTCGATCACACCGTCCAGCAAAACCTTCCAGTTCGCCTGAGCTTCAAGGGTCACGAAAAGCCCTTCGTCCTCGAAGTAGCCATTCTCGTAAGCCACAGCCAGCGGTGCCATGTCCGTTAGTTTGATGAAGCCGAACGTCAGCTCATCTTTTTCAAGGTCAAGCAAGTCTGCGGAAGCCGACGTGGCCAGACATCCGGTTGCGACAATCGTCCATGAGAGCAGTTTTCTCATTAAAATCGGTCCTTCGATCTGTGCCGGAAACACCGGCGGAATAGAAAAAAAGCCGCACGTAAGGGCACGGGGGAGGAGGATCCGTGGTCCATACGAGCGGCTTTGCTCTGAAAATCAGGTGTGCCTGCAGCGGCACTTCAGATGTATCTGGGCGTCTTTGCCCTTACGAAGATGATTTGCGATCAGACATTTTTAGGCAATTTGTTTTTTGCGGCGGCGCGGCATTTTCCGACCCCATGCTGCAATTGCACAATTCTTGATCAACTTTCACCAGAGAAATCGAAGGTTTTGCCATCGAAAAAGGCATCCGGTCCAAGAATCATATGTCCACGGGTCGACGCTACCGCCGTTGCGTGGCGCATTGATCCCTCGATTTTTTCGGACGCGCCCGGCAGATCCGCACCGACACCGCCAAGCATCTGACGATAGATATCAGACCTGAAGCATTGCTTTGCGCGTGCGATGCCATCTGGTGATGCGCCCAGCTGCTTGGCGATCCATGCGGCCTGGCTGCGCCAAGGAAAATGCGCGGCGCGTTTATGGAACAGCAGGAAGTGCTCGACGCTTACTGGAAAGCCCTTCTGATGGGTGATCAATTGCCCGGAAATAGCTGGATCGATAAGTTCGGGCGCCAAGTTGAGGTGTTCACTGCGCGCCAGTATCTCGACCGCCAGAGGCTTGTTCTTAGGGGTGTCCAGCCAGCGGGCCGCCTGATGAACGGCGCGCAGCAGGCGCCTGACGTCGTCCGGGTTGCGTTCCAACCACTCCCGCCGGGCCGCCAGCACCTTTTCCGGGGCGAATGCCCAAATCGCGCTGCCTGGCAACAAAAGCTCGGCAACGCCCCGAGACACCGCCGCGCTGCCCCAAGGTTCGCCCACCCAGAAGGCATCGATCTGCCGCTGCTCGATTGCATCGGCCATTCGAACGGGGGGGACGGTTACGATCTCGACCTCAAGGTCGGCTTGCTCCGCTTGGCCGTTCAGCCAGTATTCCAACAGCAGCCGATGCATGGAGTGGTGGAACGGCACACCAATCCGCAAATGACTGATGCCTATGTTTGCCAGTCGCTGGGGCAGGCCGTCAGGATCACCGAACTCGGCGGCTCCATCTGTCTGCCGAAGCTTTTCGCCGAGATCTTGAGAAATCCCAAAAACGGTTCCGTTGACCGACAGTACCATCAAAGCATCGATCTCTGCCGTCAGGCCGCCGAGCCCCAAAGACATCGCTACGGGCATGGGCGACAACATCTGTGCGGCGTGCAAGTGCCCAAGTGCCAGCATATCCCGCAACGCGGACCAAGACGGCTGCGGGATAAGGCTGAGCTCTAGTCCTTCTTCTGCGGCGAAGCCCAATTCCTTGGCGATCACCAGTGGCGCGCAATCCACCAAGGGCACATATCCACAATTCAGTACGGTGGGGCTCATGAGAGAAGGTCCGCTGCCGTCACAAGCGCTTGGGCCACGTCGATCACCTTGCGCCCCTGATCCATGGCCGTTTTTCGGATCAGGCTGTAGGCGTCCTCTTCTGAAATACCGCGTTGACGCATCAGAATACCCTTTGCGCGGTCCAGAACTTTGCGATCCTCCAGCGCGCGTTTTGCGGCGTCGAGTTCGGATTGCATTTTTCGCATCAACTGGAAGCGCGCGATCGCTGTCTCCAGCACAGGTTTGATCCTGTTCATCTGAAGCCCATCGACCACATAGGCGCTGACACCAGCGGTCAGAGCGGCTTGGGTCAGATCCTCATCCGTTTGATCTACAAACATCGCCACCGGGCGTGCCTTGGTGTCAGAAATCAGGCTGAGATGTTCAAGTGTGTCACGATCAGGGTTCGCCAGATCAATCAATACAATGTCAGGCGCGTGCATCTTGATGGATCGCTCAAGCCCCGAGATTTGCGCCAGAGCATGCACGTCCGACCACCCAGCCGCCATAAGCGCGTCGATGATCTGACGCGCTTTATCCGGGTTCGCTTCGACCACCAATATACTGAGGTTTTTCGGCATGGTTTCTCCGTATCCCGTCTTGCGGGATAGGTCAGTGTAAGTGACTTTTATGGCGGTTGCTTCACCTGATCTTGCCGCAAAAAAAGGCAGGGGATCAGGCGATGCTTAAAATGATGGCAGTCCGGGGCTGCTGCCGGATCCTCTAGCTCGGGACAGCGCTACTCGCCTGGCATCTGCGGTGGATCTTGCGGCTTTGGCTTCGTGAAAGGGTAGATGAACTGCTTCCAATACCCCTGAGGCACGGTGTTGCCGACCACGCCGTAGTTCTCTGGCCACTCTTTCTCGGGCAAATGATGCGTTCCGAAGAGCCAGTCATAGATCGGGAAATGAGAGGCGTAGTTGATGTCGATGGCGGCCCGGTCGCTGCCGTGGTGCCAGTGATGGAAGCGGGGCGTGACGAAGAACCGTTCCAGAAACCCAAGCTTCCAACCGATATTGGCGTGGATGAAGCTGGAATAGAAATAGACGATCAGAAGGTAGGCCTGGATTGCTTCGGGTTTGAAACCGAGGGTGAACATCGGCACGGCTGTCAGGCTGCGCAGCACCGCAATCTCGACGAAATGCATGCGGGCCCCGGCGAGCCAATCCATCTTCTTTGTCGAATGGTGGATGGCATGGAACCGCCACAGAACCGGGAACGTGTGAAAGGCCCGGTGGACCCAGTATTGCACGAAATCCGTGGCCATCATGATGATGATCACTTGAACCGCGAAGGGTAGGCTGACGATGTAAATCCGCAAGTCATCCATCGCGATTTGGGCGTTTACGTAGTTCGATGGCGCAAGCGTGACGAAGCCCAGCACCTGTACCAGCATGGAACTGACAAGATAGTAAAACATGTCTTCCTGCCACTCGGCGCGGAAGACGGTCTGTTCGCCGCGGGCGGGAAAGAAGCGCTCAAGCGGGACAAACAGGAACCCGACAACCAGTACGTTGATGATAAAGTAATCGAGCCCGAAATAGAGACTTTGCGGGACGTCAGCGGCGTGCTGTGGTTGGTTCGTCGCCATCAGCGACGCAACGACGGAGATCGCAAGTGCGCACCATCCCAAGGATTTGCGCGCACTCAGGATCAAGCTGAGAAGGGCAAGCGCGTAGCCTGATAAAAGTACAAAGCGAAGAAAGACCGTGACCACGCCGCTGTCTTGGATGAACGCGATTTCTGGATAAGAAAACGTCTCTGGAAACCAGCGCAGAAGAACGACCAATAGTCCTGAGAGGGAAGCCAAAAGCGCCAGCGCGCCGGACAGCCAGCCACTGCCCAAGGGGCGTTCTTCGCGTGGTGTTTCCAACTGCTCGACGACTTTTCTGAGGACGTTCATAGTTAAGCCTGCACTGTAAAATCCGAGCCTTTCTACAGGCAATGGATCCCTGAGAGAATAGGGACCTTCGAACAGAAACCTTCAGCGTTGCGGAATGGCAAACCTCGCTAACTGGCCGCGAAAGCACTTAAAAATATGAATATCTAAGCCAAATTGCGCTGGTCAAATATCTACGTCATCAAAAATGAAACGTTTCATATTGACAGGACGTCGGATCACTGCATGCTGATCTGCGGGTGGTTTCCCGTGTCAGGAGGGCGCGGATTCGACCTCATATAAATTAGGGAGGCTCTCATGAAGCTTATGAAAATCGCGGCTGCGGCTGCGACCGGTATCCTTTTGTCATCTGGACTGGCGGCGGCTGAGGACAAGCCCAAGGTTGGCCTTGTGATGAAATCGCTGGCCAACGAATTCTTTCAAAACATGCTTGTTGGTGCGGAAGAGCACGAAGCTGCACGCGGTGACTACGAACTGCTCGCGGTCGGGATGCAGAACGAGACCGATTTCGAGTCGCAGATCAACGCCGTAGAGAACTTCATCACGCAAGGTGTGGATGCGATTGTGATCGCGCCCGCAGATTCCCGGGCCATGGTGCGCCCTGTTAAGAAGGCGATGGAAGCGGGCATCGTCGTGGTCAATTTCGATGTCGCCCTCGATGAAGAAGCAAAGAAGCAGCAAGGTCTGGAGCTGGCGTTTGTTGGACCGGACAACCGGGGCGGGGCCAAATTGGCCGGGGACGCTTTGGGTAAAAAATTGGGGGAAGGCGGCAAGGTCGTCATCATCGAAGGCAACCCCGGTGCGGACAATGCGACCCAGCGGCGTCTGGGCTTTGAGGACTCGGTCGCGGAACACGGTCTGGAGCTTTTGGACAGCCGTACCGCTCATTGGGAAACGGAAGAGGCCAATCAGGTCTTCTCGACAATGCTGACGGCGCACCCCGACATTCAAGGTGTCATGGCGGCCAACGACTCGATGGCCGTGGGCGTCGTGAAAGCACTGGAAGCGGCGGGACGCGATGACATCATCGTGGTCGGTTTTGACAACATTCCTGCGGTGGTTCCAATGGTTGAGGATGGACGCATGCTGGCCACGGTCGACCAGTTTGGTCAGCAGATGGCGGCCAATGCGATTGACCTCGCGCTTGAGGTTGTCGACGGCGGTCCGGCGCTTGAAGGCTGGGTGAAAACGCCGATTGAACTGGTCACCGCCGAGTGACCCTTCCGGCAGGTCCGACGCCCAAATTCGGGTGTCGGACTTTCATCGGAATACTGTCGGACTTTTATCGGACCCGCGCGCATGTCATCACAGCCCAATCCCATCGTGACAGAAGCGCCGCTTCTGCTTGATGTACAAAATCTGCGGAAGTCCTTTGGCGGGGTGCACGCGCTTGATGGGGTCAGCTTTTCGCTGAAAGCGGGCGAGGTCCATGCGCTGGTCGGCGAGAATGGCGCTGGGAAGTCGACGCTCATCAAAGTTCTGTCCGGGGTACATGCACATGACGATGGAACGCTGACACTGGACGGCGCGCCATTCCAACCATCAGACCCACATTTTGCCAAGGCCGCGGGCATTCAGGTTGTCCATCAGGAATTTAATCTGCTCAATGATCTGAGTGTCGCGGAAAATATTTCGATCGAGGCGTTTCCTCGCACGAGGTTTGGCTTGCTGGACCGAACTGCGATGAGAGAGCGGGCGCGAGCGGCGCTTGACGCAATCGGGTTGCGGGATGTTGACGTCAACGCGCCGGTGGCGAGCCTTGGGATCGCGCATCGGCAGTTGATCGAGATCGCGCGGGCATTGCAGTCCGAAAGCCGCATTCTGATTTTGGATGAGCCAACAGCCACACTCACGGAGCGCGAGACATCCCGGCTGTTCGATATCATTGCCGGGATCAAGGCGAAGGGCGTCACGGTCGTTTTCGTATCCCACCATCTCAACGAGGTGTTCGCGATCTCTGATCGTGTCACCGTTCTGCGAAACGGCCAGACCATCGTCACGCAGGATATTGAAGAGACATCGCCGGACGGGGTGGTGGCGCATATGGTGGGGCGCGCTTTGGCTGGGACCGCGCCCAAGGCCTTTGCCGATCCTATCGGCGATGATGTCGTCCTTTCGGTCAACGCGCTGCGTTTGACCCCGTCTCTGCCGGCCGAGGGGATCTCTTTCGATCTCAGGCGCGGCGAAATTCTGGGCATCGCAGGCTTGGTCGGTGCTGGCCGGACGGAGGTGCTGCGCGGCCTATTTGGTGCGGATCCTGTCCATTCCGGTACGGTCACGCTCGATGGCCGCACGCTTAAAATCAATCAGCCTCGGGACGCCATTGCGGCGGGTATCGGTTTTGTCACCGAAGATCGGAAGGACGAAGGTCTGATCCTCGGGATGGAGATTGCCGCGAATATTTCGCTGGCCAGCCTGCGGGACGTGTCCTTGCGGGGGCTCCTGAATTTTGCGCGCGAGCGCAGGCTTGCCCGGCAATCCGGTGCGCAGTTGACGCTGAAATACGGCAAGGTTTCCGACCCGGCCTCCAGCCTGTCGGGCGGCAACCAACAGAAGGTGGTTCTGGCAAAATGGCTGGCGCGGACGCCCAAGGTGCTGCTTTTGGATGAACCAACGCGCGGTGTCGATGTTGGCGCGAAGGCCGAGATCTATGGCATCCTAAAGGACCTCGCCGCGCAGGGGGTGTCGATGATTGTCGTGTCGTCGGAACTGCCGGAACTGATCACCTTGGCGGACCGCATGCTGGTGATGTGCGAAAACCGCATTCAGGGCGAACTGCTTCCGGATCACTACGATCAGGAAACCATATTGAAACTCGCGTACGGTCAGACGGGCGGCGTAGAAGGATCCACATCATGAGTTCGACCGATGATTTGAGCGGGGTTCCAAAACAAAACGCGTTCTCTGTGCGGGCAATCATCAACAACGCGGGCATTGGCCTGGCTTTGCTGGTGTTGATCCTTTTTTTCGCGGTCACGACCGAGCATTTCCTATCGCCCAACAATATCACGAACATCCTGACCCAAATCACCATCAATCTGATCCTTGCTGTGGGCATGACCTTTGTCATCCTGATCGGGGGGATCGATCTGTCCGTTGGCTCGGTCATGGCGTTTGCGGCGGTGGTTGCGGGCAAGGCGATCACCTTGCCGGGTCTGGGCACGACGGAGCTGATCCTTCTGGCCTGTCTCGCGGGCCTTCTGGCCGGGCTGGTCTGTGGCATTCTGAACGGGGTGCTCAGTGCCTACTGGTCGCTGCCGTCGTTTATCATCACGCTGGGGATGCTCAACATCGCTCGTGGCGCGGCGTTGCAGGTATCTGACGCCCAGACCATCTATTCCTTTCCCTTCGCCTTCGAAGAGTTCGGCTCGAAGCTGATCTACGGGGTTCCTGTTGTCTTCCTGTTGGGGCTGGCCTTGGTCGCCATCGCGTGGTTTGTCTTGAACCGCACCGTCTTTGGCCGCCTCATCTACGGGATCGGCAACAATGAAGAGGCGGTGCGCCTCGCCGGACATCCGGTCTTTTGGTACAAGGTGGCGGCCTTCACCATATGCGGCCTGACCGCGGGGATTGCGGCGATCGTCTATATGGCGCGGCTCAGCATTGCGAGCCCGATTGCGGGCATCGGGTTTGAATTGAACGCCATCGCTGCGGTGATCATTGGTGGCACCAGCCTGTCGGGTGGGCGCGGCTCGGTCATCGGCACACTTCTGGGGGCGTTTATCATTGGTGTTCTGGCCAACGGTCTGATCCTGATTGGGCTCAGCGATTTCATGCGGCAGATGATCACCGGGGTGGTCATCATCATTGCAGTTGTCCTGGATCACTACCGGGCAAAGTTTTCGGCCACTTGACCCGCACGGGCGGTTTTTATGGCGTGCGTGTCCAGTTGAACCCCGCAGCGTTTCGAGATTTTATCCGCCGGACGGCGCAGACGGGGACGGCATGACAACAGTGAAAGATGTGGCCCGCGCGGCAGAGGTTTCGGTGGGGACCGTGTCTAAGGTGTTGTCGAAAGACCAGACCGTGAAGCCCGCCTTGAGGGCGCGTGTGCTGCAGGCGGTCGAAACGCTGGGTTACAAACCGAACCTTGCGGCGCGGGCCTTACGAACCAACCGGGTCAGTATGTTCGGGCTGATCGTGCCGGATATCACCAATCCGTTCTTCGCCCAGCTTGCCAAGAACATCGAGGCCGAGGCGGGGCAGGTGGCCCATACGGTGATGCTTGCCAATTCGGATGATGATCCCGAGAAGGAAGCGCAGCAGGTCGAGACACTTCTTAACCAGTCGCCGCGCGGGTTGATCGTGGTCGGTGCGTCGCGGGCCGCTCTTCGGGGGATCAAGACGCAGGTTCCCATTGTCTCGGTGGACCGCCGCTACGGGTCCTACCGGCTAATCTCAACGGACCACCAGAAGGCTTCCGCCATGGTTGCAGATCATTTCTTCGGGCTGGGACATCGGCGGATTGCCTATATCTCCGGGCCTCAATCGACTGAGGTCGGGCGCCTGCGAAAGAAGGGGTTCTGCGACCGGATTTCGGAGCTTGCGACAACAGGCGATCCCGTGTCCCTGGTGACCAGAGAGGGACAGTTCAATTACCTGTCGGGGGAAGAAAACGCCTATGATTTGATCGGGCAGGCGCCGGATGTTCGGCCCACGGCGATTGCCGCCGCCAGTGATCAGCAGGCGATTGGTGCCCTGCGTGCAGCACGGGATGTTGGCCTGGCGGTTCCCGGTGATCTGTCCATCGCCGGGTTCGATGATATCACGCTGGCGGGGCTTGTGGTGCCACGTCTGACGACCGTTGCGCAGCCCAGCGGACAGATCGCCAAGGCGGCGGTGCATGCGCTGCTGGAAGAGGCAGCGGACGGGGGCCGGGATCAGGTGATCGCGGCACAGCTTGAGGTCAGGGGATCATCGGGGCCGGCGCCCTAGCGCCTGCCGGTGATCAGCCCTTCGCGTTTGGCCGCGCGCCACGATGCGGGGCTTTGCCCGGTGCGTTTGATCTGGCCTTGTTCTTCTTGCTGTTGGGCTTGCCTGCGGGCGGCGGTGGACCTTTGCGTTTGTGGGATTTCGGCTTCGCTGCATTGATGTCATGATCCTTTGACGGGGCAGGCTTCCCTTTTGGCTTTGATGCAGGCTTCCCTTTATAGGGTGCGGCCACATCGGGCTTGGAACGTGGCTTTCGCGGCCGCTCGCCGTCCGGCTTGCGCTGACCTTGGAACTTCGGCTTTTGACGTGTTTCCTTGGCAATCGCCGGAGGCGCGCTGAGCTGGGCCAGTTCGATGCCATTTTCCAGAACCCCGTCCGGGCCAACGGCCTTCAGGAAGGCGTCGACCTTCTCACGCTTGATCTCGGCAAAGGATTGCGTGTCCTGCACCCGGATTGCACCGATATCTTCTTTGGTCAGGCCGCCCGCCTTGCAGAGCATCGGCAGTAGCCTGCGAGGTTCCGCATTCTGATTGCGGCCGGTGGAGAGAGAAAACCAGACGCTGGGTCCGAATGGCGCGCGGGGCTTTGGCTTGGTGTCGATGGAAGACAACTCTTCCGGGGCGGACCTGCCGCTTTTGTGAAGGCGCAGGAAGGCCGCAGCGACCTGTTCCGCCGAGAACTTGCCCAGCAGCGCCTCGACTGCGGTCCGTTCTGATCCAGAGATGTCGTCCTGCCATGCGGGATCGGACATCAGTCGTTCTTCGTCCTTGGCGATGACCATGTCGGCTGACGGTGCTGGTCCCCAGACGGCTTTCAGTTTGGCCATGTTCAGGATGCGCTCCGCCTTCCGGCGCAGCTTGTCCGACACGATCAGGGCGCTGACGCCCTTACGCCCGGCGCGGCCCGTCCGGCCGGACCGGTGCAGAAGGGTCTCGTGACTTGATGGAAGCTCTGCATGGACGACCAGATCAAGGTTGGGCAGATCAATGCCGCGGGCTGCGACATCCGTGGCCACGCAAACCCGTGCGCGCCCGTCGCGCATGGCTTGCAGCGCGTGCGTGCGTTCGCTCTGGGACAGCTCGCCCGACAGCGCAACAACAGAAAACCCACGGTTCGACAGCCGCGTTGTCAGGCGATTGACCATCGCCCGTGTGTTGCAGAAGACGATGGCGTTGGGGGCTTCGTAATAGCGCAAGACGTTGATGATGGCGTTTTCACCGTCCCGCGCCGAGACGTTCATCGCTTGGTATTCGATATCGGCGTGTTGGGCGGTTTCCGCCTTGGTGCTGACCCGTACAGCGTCCTTCTGGTAGCTTTTGGCCAGTTGCGCGATCGCTGCCGGGACTGTCGCGGAAAACAGAAGGGTCTGTCGGGTGTCGGGCGCTTCGCTAAGAATGAATTCCAGATCTTCGCGGAAGCCCAGGTCCAGCATCTCGTCCGCTTCATCCAGAACGACGGCCCGGATATCCGTCAGATCAATCGATCCGCGCATGATATGATCCCGCAACCGACCTGGGGTTGCCACAACGATGTGCGCCCCGCGTGCCAAAGCGCGGCGTTCGTCGCGCATGTCCATGCCGCCCACGCAGGACGTCACGACGGCACTCGCGTCGGCGTAAAGCCATGCCAGTTCCCGTTTGACCTGAAGGGCCAGTTCCCGAGTCGGCGCGATGATCAAGGCCAGAGGATGGCCCGCGGTGCCGAATTGATCGTCCGATCCCAAGAGTGTCGGTGCGATGGCCAGACCGAAGCCCACTGTTTTACCCGAGCCTGTCTGGGCCGAGACCAAAAGGTCAGCGCCGATCAGATCGTCCTTGCTGACGGCCTCCTGCACCGGCGTAAGATTGGTGTAGCCGCGCCGTTCAAGCGCGTTTGCGATAGATTGCTTCACGTGTGGTGTCCGTTCTTGAGACGCGGGGCCAAGGCCGTATCAGATGGGGACATCTTCGCGTCCGCATCACCTGAGCGCCGGTCACCTGAGCGTCGTGGGAAAATGCCAATTGGCAGCACCTATGTGTTTTTTAGCGCAATGTATAGGTGAGGGTGAAATATCGTAACGTGACTTGGTCCCTTCTGTCCGCAGGGGTCCGTACCGAAGATTAGCGGTCCGCGGCACCAAGGTTCATCTTTTGTGTCTCGCCCTCATCGGTGACAACAATCACGGTCCCTTCGCTGATAGATTGAACCGTCCATTTTCCCAAACGCTCCCCCTCGCGGCGACGATAGAGGCGCGGGCCGTTGGACAGGCGCAAGACTGCAATATCCACGTCGTCGTCATTGACGATCCCTGCCAAGCTCAGAACAATCTTCGGCGCGGCAACCGGCTGCGCCTCGGCGGGTGGACGCCGTGTGATGTGAAACAAGGGCCGGGCCGTGAGGGGTGCGGCACTGTCGGCGACGCGGGTCAGGCTTGCATCGGCTGTCTCGGGGGCGTTGACGTCAGATGCCGCGGTGGGCGCGGGATCGGTCGCCTGTCCCGGAAGCCACACAAGCAGAGCCATCGCAAGACAGATCATCGAAAACAGGAGGCCCGCGATACCGCCGGTCCGGGACGCCTGCGTCGGTCGGTTGATGGCCTTTGCACTCATCGTTCTGCGAAGCCGCTGAGTTTGAGTTGCATTGCAAGTGGACGCGTGTCGGCATTGCGCGCGCTTGTCCGAGCGCGGCGCAGGTCGATCTCGTCGACGAGGATCATCGGCCGGTGTGCTTCAAGCTGGGTCATGAAAGTTCCCAGATTGGCTTCGGGGATTACGCCGTTCAGGATTAGGCCCAGCCTGATTTGTGAGCCTGCGTCCTCGATGGCGTCGGCCCGAATGACTTCAAGCTTCAGACCATGATCTTCGGCCAGCGCCTGCATGTCGCTTTGCATCTCGGTTTGGGCCAGCTGCGGTGTATCGCCTATGTAGAAACTGACTTCATTGGCTTGCCGTTGGGCTTGACTGGCGGTCGCGGCTTCCCCTCTGGCGATTGTGTCGCGCAGGTCCGTCAGACCGGTGGCTTGACGCTGCAGGCCGGACCAAAGCGCGACGGCGATCAAAAGGCCCGCCACGCCGACACCGGTCGCCAAGCCCAGAACGGTGCGACGCGGGGCGTTGGGATCACGGAAAACGAATGTGCTCATGGCGACGCCTCGCCCAAGGTCGCGACGATGCGAAAACGCTCCAAACCCTGGGAATTGTCGCGGGTGACGGGCGAGCCGTATTTGATGTCACTGAGATTTTCCAAAGTCGACAGAAGCCGCGTGACTTCGGCTGCTGAGGGGCCATAGCCTGTGATCGTCATCCTGCCGTCGGCTATGGAGAAGCGCTCGAGCCATGTCCCATCGGGCAAGATGTTCGCCAGTTCTCCGACCAAAGCCAGCTTTTGGGTGCTGGCGTCCCGTCTTTCGCGTGCGTTGCGCTGGGCGGCGACTGATTGGGCCAAAGCGGCCATTTGTTGTTGGGCCAACGCGGCCTCGGCAGACAGGGCGGCGCGTTCGCTGGTCTGCGTCGCGAAGACACCGGCGAGCGAGATCAAAAGGACGGCGAAGGCGATGAGGGGCAGTCGGAACGGCGATGGGATCGCGCGGAGGCCTGTTTTTGCGGATTGCGTGGTGCTGGAAGACCACGGCGGTCTGTGGGCAAATAGATTGGACCCGTCGGCCTGTTTGCGGACGGCGAACCCGACTTCGAGGCCATTCTTTTCGATCGCATCGAGCACCCACGCGATGGATGTCTTCAGGACCACAGACGCGGTGATGGCCCAGTCCGTGGAAGGCGTTTCGCGCGCGGTCCAGAACGCAATCGAATTGCTTTCCTCAAAGGGCGAACGGAATTGAATTTCCGTGGCCGCCATGGATTTCACCTCATCCAGAGGGCCTGCGGGCAGGGTGAAGTTCATGTCCAGGCAGGCGCGGTCCAGAAAGACCAGATCGATCTTCTGACGCTTCAGCGGTTTCAAGAGCGTGGCAAGTTCCGCTTGATTGGCGAGCCGTTTGTCCGAGCCGCCCGTGCGCAGTACATAGGCTTTGCCGCCGATGAAAAGCTGGTTTTGGGAGGCCGTCAACGTTTGAGAGGCGGGGTTTTTAAGCCCCGCCCAGCCTGCTTGTACCAAGCTCAGAAATCGTCTGAAACGCTTCGTCGTGAGTGTCTTCATCTGCCAATCTAGCGATGCGTTTGCCAGATCAGACCTCACCACCCCATTGTTGGATGAATTGATGGTACCTTCCCTCCCACGAGGTGTTCGTCGTGGACGTTAGGCGATGCGACTGAACAAGCTGTTATTTGTGAACGTGTGATCCGGGAAGATTGTGGACACCAGATTCTCTGGCATCCCCATATGCCTGATCATGATCTCGGACACAATATCCCGGTAGTTCACAACCATGGGCATGTACCGTTCACGTTGAAGTGCGCTTATGTCCAAAGTTGTCACGTCAGGGCCAACGCCCGGAACCGTCGGACCGCCAAAGGCGAACCATGCGCCGCCGTGGCCATGGTCTGTGCCGTTGTTGCCGTTCTCAATCACGGTTCGGCCAAATTCAGTGCCGACCAGAACCACAACGTCGTCGCGCATATCTGCGATGTCACGATAGAAAGTCAGGAAATCGGACGCGCCACGGCGCATGTTGCGGTGATAGCCCTTGTCCTGATCGATGAACCGATCCGCACCATCAGCGATTTGGTTGGAGTGCGTGTCCCAGCCGATGTTCCAATCCATTGCCGCGACTTCCAGCGGAACGCCCGCCTTCAGCAGTTGCGCGACAAGTTTCAGTCCACGGCCCAGATCGGTGTTGTTATACTCAAGGCCACCAGCAGATGGGGTGTAGTCTGTCCCGGCCAGCTGAACTTCTGCAATGGATTCCAGCATAACCAACTGGTTTTCGCGCACAGCGCCTTCCATGGCGGACACGTCCACGTCGTGAGCCGAGATATCACGCATCAGCGTTGTCAGTTGATTGTCGGAGCAGCCATCGCCCCCGCAAAGATCGCGGTTTTCCAAGTTGAAATTCGACGGGTTTGAGATTGCCGGAACGCTGATGGAGCCGCGGATCTCCGTGCTGATCGAGGATTTCCCAAGAACCGCCCCGCGCAGCGGGTGTGTCGGCCCGAGATTGTTCTGCATATAGCGGTTCAGGTAACCGTCGATGAAGTTGTTGCGCGCACCCGTACCGATCCAACGCTGATTGTCGAAGTGCGAGCGGTTGCCTTCCTCGATTGCGGTGGACGGTGCGACCATCATATGACCCGCGTTCCAGATCTCCATAAGGGGCTCTAGATTCGGGTTCATAGCGCGGTAGCCATTGCCGCCAAGGTCCAGCGCCGAGTTTGCATCGTTGCTTGGGGCTTCGATCGCAATATTGGGGCGATGCTGGTAGTAGATCATGTCACCCACTGCAGGGAACAGGTGCAGCCCGTCCGCGCCGCCGCGCATGAAGACCTTGATGAAGGTTTTGCCGCCAGCCTCTTGGCCGAATGCAAATTTTGGTGCGCCTGCAATGCCAGCCATACTTGCCGCTGCCATCAAGCCTGTGGATTTAAGAAATTCTCTGCGTGTGGTCACTTTGAGTACCTCGTCGATAGGTTGGCTTTGCGGCTCACTGGAGCTGGAAGCTGGGGAGGACGACCAAAAGGCCTATGGCCCGGTCGTATGCCGATTTCTCGTCTTGGCGACGCGGCTCAAAAATGCCGTCCTCGCCTTTGAGGACACCGACCAGCGCGTCGAATTCGCCGACGGTGTAGCGGTCCGCCGTTGCGACGGCCAAGAGATACGCTGCAACTTCTTCGGCTGTCTCCAAGCCCGCGTTCTGAGCGTCAGCGGCCAGATCGAAGTTGTATTCTTCGGACCGCTGCGCCACGTCCGTGATCGACCGATAGCGTGCGATCATGGATGCGGAGTTCGTCCATGCAATACCGACTTCCGGCAGGCCCGTAGGAACAGGGAAGTACAGAGGCGACTGGCCAGCATTTTCCGTAGCTTCCCGGAACCGGCGATAGAAATCACCATCATCACCGGTATCGGGTGTCGCGCCGATGCTGCGGATCACAGAGGCCGCGTATTCAAACGGTGTCTTGCCGCTCGTACGCTGGAGTGATGCGGTGTTAACAAATTCCGGCGCCGTCAGGATCGCCCTCAGGATCGCGGCGGAGTTGCCGTCATTTGCGCCCCACGCGGCGGTGCAAAGATCGATAAAGCGCTGGGGTAGTGGATTCTCCGGCGTAGGCGGCGCGTCCGTGACAAACTTCTGAACGATCTTGCCGCAGACATAAGCCTGAGTGCGTGGGTGAGATGCGAGAAGCGCGATGAGCTCTTCACCCTCTTGCACACCCGCTGCGCCAGAGCGGCCAACGATTGTGGTGTTCAGGAATGGAACGGCCTTGTCGTCTTCGTCATGGCGATCCGGCTGGAACTCAAACTCATAGAGCGACGCGACATCTTCCGCGTTTGGATTGGTCCGGCGATAGCGCCAGCCTGTGAAGATACGCGATACGGCAATGACGTCTTCGTCGCTGTAGCCGCCGTTTACGCCCACTGTGTGAAGCTCAAGGATTTCGCGACCGTAGTTCTCGTTCAGATTGCCCCGACGGCTTTGGTCGTTGTCGAGGAATTGCGACATCAGCGGGCTGCGGGCCGAGTAAAGCAGAAGGTCTTCAAACCGGCCAAACGCGTTGTCCCGGAAGAACTGGCGGTCGGTGATGGCCTGCTGGATGATGTCGGAGCCCTTGGTGGAGGCGTGGAAGTGGTTCCACCAGAACTCACCCATCACTTCCTGCAACTGCTTTTCGCTGAAGGCCGCATGCGCCAGATTGTGGTGCATGATCGACCGGAACATACTGCCGCTGTTTCGCGTGGTCGCCTCGAGAAGGTTATCGGGGTTTGTCGCCTCGAAGGCTGCGTTATTGATGGAGGCCGGGTTCAACTGCTCTTCGATATATGCGCTGAAACCCATCGCGCGAACCCGTGCGTAGAGCTCAGGCGTTGGACCATAGGTGATCCGGGACAGAACCTGACCCACGCCGTCCACAAGGTCGCCCCCTGTCAGCGTATAGGACACTGGCTGTGCCTGCACCTCGTCATTGCCGCTGAAGGCGCCGGTCAAGGTGACGGTCACTTCTTCGGCACTGTCAAAGTCTTCAGGGAAGAGGCGAACGGCGAACTGGCCTGTGGTGGGGCCCACGTCGACGCTTGTTGTCCGGTTGGACGGCGCGACGGCGACATTTACAGTGTCAAATGTCGTCGGATCCATGACCGCGCCGAACAGCGTCTGGCCAGTGTTGGAGACCACACCTTCGGATGTTCCGGCTGCTGTCAGTTGAACCGCTTGGGTAAGTGTCACGTCCGTCGGTGGCGAAAGCGGGCTGAGCGAAGCCATGTTGGGATCGACCTGTACTCCACCGCCGCCACCGCCAACGTCGGGGCTCACAACGCCACCACCGGTGCCGGTTCCATTCCCGTTGGTCGTGCCACCACCAGATGAATTGTCATTGTTATTGGTGTTTGACCCGCTGTTCGACGAATTGCCGTCGGAAGAATTGTCGCTTGTGCTGTCGGACGTCCCGTTGTTAGATGAGCCGCCACCGCCGCTGGATACGACGCCACCCGAGCTTGGAACGGAAACAACTTGGGGCGTTCCACCACCGGAGCTGGATCCACCACCGCTCATAGCCCGGCCAATGGCAGGCGTAGATGTGCCGCCGCTGCGTGCGGCTGCAAGCGCCGCCTGGCGCTCAGCGATTGCTGCGCGGGACGCACCGCCGCCGATCTGGAAGGGTGTGCGTTGTGCAGCGCTGCCCGCGCCACCGATTGTGCCGGGCGCACGATTTGCTCTGGGCTGCGCGCCCATCTGAGAGGATGCGCCGCTTTGCAGCGCGGCCACCTCGGTCGCTTCGAACTGCTCGGCTTCGGCGGCGCTCATGGGCTGCGCGACGCTGACGATGCTGATGGGGGCCTCACCGATCTTATTGACAGCGACGCTGGCAATGGTGTCGGGGCGGATCAGATCCGTCACGATTTCGACCAGATGGCTGCCTGCGGACAGTTGTGTGAACGCCTGAACGGGTTCAACATCCGCGTCGGCATCTGCGCCGGACAGATCCAGGATCAATTCACCATCAACGCGCAGTTGAACACGGCTGCGCGGAGGCGCGGAAAGAACATAAGTATCCGCGACCGGAACCGACAACTTATAATGGGTCGGAATCTCATGAAGTGGATTTATCTTCTTGGCCGCTTCTGAAAGCTGCTGTGGCGCTTGTTTCGTCGTGTCGATTACAAGGGCTGTTTGCTCGTCTTGAGCAAAACTTGCGACGCCGCTGACGACAAGCATTGTTGTGCTGAGAAGTCCGAAAGATAAGATCGTAGATTTCATGAAATGACACCTGCCGTTAACGGGTTAGTAAACGTTGGGTAAACCTTGGAATGGGCAGAAATGTGTCCGAACTTGTCCAAATTTCTGCCACAGTTTGCGCGTTTACAGGATTTGGTAAACAATCGTTCTGATTTCTTCCGCTTGGCTGCAATCTTTGGACAATTTGGGTTCTAAATTAGGCGAATACTTGCTTACACGAATCTCGGGCATGGCTCTCGTCTGGAATGTGGTTGTGGTGCAGGATTTGGTCGGATCAGCGAAAGTCGAGAGTTGAGGGCGGGTAGAGGGCAGTGCTGACAACGGTACCTTCAGAGGAACAGCTGGCGCGGGTCTTTCTGCAGCGAGGTCAGCTGTCGCAGGCTGATCTGAAACAGGTGATGGACGCCGCCGGAACCACCGGTCAGCGGATGCGCGTTGTTCTGGACCGTTTGGGCTTTGTGCCTCAGACCGACTGGGCGCAGACCACGGCGCAAGAGCTTGGGCTGCCGCTTATAACCTTTGAACAGATGCCCGAAACCCTGCCGCAAGATCCAAGACTTTCAGCGGATTACCTGCGTCGTAACGCCATTGCGCCCTTGGATATAAGTGACACGCGCGCACGCCTGGCCGTGGCTGACCCGTTCGACCGGGATGCCATGGGCGCGCTGGAAATGATCTTTGGCACGGCCCTTGATCTGGTGGTCGCCACGGACCGCGATATCGAGCTGGCCATCGAACGCAGTGCAAAGGGTGGCGAAGTTGAGGCGGTCAGCGCCGGCGGCGCACTAGATGCAGACAAGCTGGCCGAACTAGCAAACAATGCGCCCACGATCCGGTATCTGCAGTCGCTCTTTGCGGCGGCGGTCGAGTTGCGTGCTACGGACATTCATATAGAGGCGCTGCCTGACAAGCCGCGGGTGCGGTTGCGGATCGACGGAGAACTGGCCGAGGTGCGTCCGCCCGACCCGACAATGTACGAAGGGATCGTGTCGCGCCTTAAAATTCTGGCCGGAATGGACATCAGCGAACGCCGTTTGCCACAGGATGGTCGCATTCGCCAGAAGGCGGCAGGGCGAGATATAGACATGCGTGTGGCAAGTGCGCCCACAATCCACGGCGAAACGATGGTCCTGCGCCTCCTCGATAATCAAGAGGATCTGTCGCGGCTGGAACATCTCAAGCTGCCGCAAACCATCGGGACGAAACTGCGCGCTGCCATTGATGAGCCAAACGGTCTTGTTCTGGTGACAGGGCCGACAGGCAGCGGGAAGACCACGACGCTGCACAGCGCGATGAATGAGATCAATGACACGCGCCGCAAGATCATCACCATAGAGAACCCGGTGGAGATACAGACAAAGGGTCTGCAGCAGATCGAGGTAAACCCGGATCTGGGGTGGACCTTTGCCGCAGCGCTGCGCACGGTTTTGCGCCATGACCCCGATGTAATCATGGTGGGTGAGATCCGAGATCAGGAAACCGCGGAACTTGCGGTGCGGGCCGCGATGACCGGTCACCTCGTCTTTTCCACGCTCCACACCAACAGCGCCAGTGAGGCGGCGACGCGGATGGTGGATCTGGGTGTGCCGGATTATCTGGTCTCGTCGGTTGTTCGGCTTGTGGCCGCGCAACGCCTTGTCCGGAAGGTTTGTCCCGATTGCGCGAAGCCGGTGGATCTGTCGGCAGATCCGCAAAAACAGGCAATGTTTGAACGCTTGGCGGACCGGGATCCAGAGCTTGGGTCCGCGCACGACTGGACCGCTGTGCAGAAGGCAGGCTGCGAAGCGTGCAACTGGACGGGCTACAAAGGACGGCTTGCCGTGTTCGAGGCGCTGGACGCGGGCGAGATCGCGGATGCCATGGCCGGACAGCCCAGCGCGGCACGCACGATGGGCCATGAAGGCATGCGTCTTGTCGCCAACGGACAGACAACCTTTGAAGAGGTCACGCGTGTTCTCGGCACCGCCGGGTTGGTGATGTGATGTCAACTGATGTCTTTGTCTATAAGGCGCGCGACACCAGCGGTGCCCGGCAGACCGGAAAGATCGCGGGTCGGAATATCACGGAAGCCACGGCGGCACTGAAGGCGAAGGGCCTGTTTCCAATCACCTTGGAGCCGGAAGCCTCCGCGCTTGAGGCCGCAAGACCGATATCCCAGCGGATCAAACGCACCGGCCCGATGACGGCTCGCCAGACGGCGGAGTTCCTGTCGCGGCTGGCGAAGCTTGTCGCGCGCCGGATCACTCTGGACCGTGCTTTGGCAATCATGGGGGAAAGCGGGGAAAACCGGATTTCCGGCACGGCGGCCAGCATCAGGGGCGCGCTGCGCGAAGGTGTTCCGTTGTCTCAAGCGCTGCGCGACAAGGCTGGCGTGACGGATACCGTGACGCTTGCCTTGGTGCGGGGGGCGGAAGTCTCCGGCGATATGGACAAGGCGTTGGTGACGGCTGCGGACATTTTGCAAAGCAGGCTGGCTGTCAGGCGTCGCATAGTAACGGGGCTGCTTTATCCCGGCATCCTGCTCGTGGTTGCGATCGCCTCCCTTGCGCTGATCATGATCGCCATCATCCCGCAATTCGTACCTCTTATCGAGGACCGGTACGATTTGATCCCACCGCTTGGGAAGGCCGTCTTCGCCGTGTCCCAGATCATGACAACGCTCTGGCCGACCATTCTGGCGGCGCTGATCGGAACGCTTTTTCTGGCTTGGTTCATGGCGCGGCGCGGAACACTTCTGAAGTTTTCTGCGCGGATCGGCAGTGCGGTGCCGTTTGTGCGGCGACTGGTGCTTCGCAATCAGATGATGCTGCTTTTGCATGTTCTGGGCGCCCTTCTGGGCCGTGATGTCACGCTAAGCTCCGCCCTGCGGGTCGTGACCAGTTCCGTGGCGGACGCCCGGATCAAAGCCAGTCTTTCGGACGCCACGCGCCGGGTCGAGAGCGGTGCCGCCCTGTCTGCAGCACTCAAGGCGCAGGCGCTTCTGCCCTATGATGCAATTGAGATGATCCGGATCGGGGAAGAGACCGGGGACCTGCGGGGCATGGTCTCGAAAACATCCGTCGATATGAGGGAAGCCGCCGACCGGGATCTTGAGCGGTTTCTTCTTTTATTCCAGCCTGCGCTGATTGTCGGCGTTGGCCTACTTATAGGAGTGAGCCTCTATGCGCTCTTTTCAGCTATCGTCGCTGTCAACACGATTTCGTTCTAGGCCGAAGCGTCGCACCAAGCGCGCACGGGGCTTTTCGCTGGTCGAGATGCTGGTTGCCGTGACAATCGTCGGCCTTCTGGTCGGTTTGGTGGGACCTGCGGCGATGCGTCAGCTTCAATCCTCGCGCGTGAAAGCGACCGAGGCGCAGATTGCCCAGTTGCGCAGTGCGCTGGACATTTTCCTGATCGATACGGGTCGGTACCCAACTGCGCAGGAGGGGTTGACGGCTCTGGTTCAGGGGGGGACGCTGATCCCGGGGTGGAACGGGCCGTATCTGCGGGATGGCAAGCTGCCCGCTGATCCGTGGGGCGGAGTCTACACCTATAAGAACGAGGGCGGGCAGGTGCGCGTCACATCGTTCGGGGCGGATGGCCGCGCGGGCGGCACAGGGTTGGACAGTGATATCACCGGATAGACATATGACCCGGCGACGTCGGCGCGGGCAGGGTGGATTTGCCACCCTCGAAGTGCTGGTCACGGTCGCTGTGGTCTTGCTGGTCGGGACGGTGTCCATCTTTGCGATGGGGCAGTCCGATGGCGCGCGGCTGCGGGCTGATGCGGCGGCGATCGCATTGATGCTGCAACAGGCCCGGCTGGAAGCTGTCGAAAGCGGCAAGCCGGTCAGCGTGGAATACTCGAAAGATACGCGGTCTCTGGTGACCGCGCGGTCCCAGCATACATTGTCGCGGGGGGTGGACAGCGACAGCCCCTCCAGGCGGGTCACGATCCGGCCCTCCGGCGAAAGTCGAGGGTTTGCGATCTCGTTGAAGGCGGGTCCGCGCACACAGACGGTTCACCTCGATTGGCTGACGGGCCGGGTCCAGGTAACGCAATGAGGCACAGGCGGCATCATAGAGGGTTTACGCTGATCGAAACGCTGGTGTCCCTTGGGATCGCCACGCTTGCGGTCACCGGGTTTTATCAGTCGTTGTCGACCGGGGCCTTGATGGATCAGCGCGCCACATCTCAGGCGGACAGAATGTTGGTCGCGACGCAGGTCATGGACCGGGTAGGGGTCGACGTGCCGGTGCGCCCCGGGTTCAACGAGACAGGTGTTGCGGGGGATTGGGACTGGTCCCTGACCATTTCGGACGTGGCGGCGCGCGATATGCAACTCGGCCCCATCCAGCGGGACGAGCTGGTCTATGTATATGTCACGGTGACCGCGGCGGGGACGGACAACGACCCGCTGACGTTGCGCGGCATCAGGTACGCGCAGGCACCTCTATGAGACGCCGTTCAACCAGCCGCCGCAGAAAGTCCCGGGGGTTCGCCCTTGCGGAAGCACTGGTGTCGCTGTCCGTTGCGGCGGTTACGCTGGCACTTCTGACCAGTGCCACATGGGGGCTGCGTCAGGCGGCGCCGTCCAGCACCGATCTTCAGAATGAGGCCGCAGACTGGCTGATTGCCCGTCGGGTGCTTCAGGCCTGGGCGAGCGCTGCAACCGTGAGGGGACTGACGGACATCGAAGGTCAGTTTTCGGGCAGTCCGACACAGATGCGGCTGCTGCTCGATGATGCCAGCAGCGGCGGGTCCGAACGCTTCATGGCCAGTCTTGATGTCGTTGTGACAGACGGCCAATACGCGCTTGTCGCGCGAAAGCATACGGGCATTCGCGACACGCGGGTTGACGCCGAACGACCGCAGACAAGCGTTGTGCTGGTAAGCAATCAGGCCCTGCGTCTGGTGTATCTGGTCAGACGGGAGAGCGGTCTTGGCGAGGGCTGGTCCTACGATCCCAGTCTGGATCAGGGCCTGCCGATTGCCGTCGCGATCGAGGAAGGGTCGGAGCGCAAAGTGATTGCGCGCCTTCCTGTAACCCGCAGTGCGGGGTGCCTGTCCCGCTTTGGTCGGGGTGGTCTGGAGGAACGCGAATGCCGCGTCCGTTGAAGATCCGCCGCAGGTTGCACCGGGGCTTTATCCTGCTGACCGTTCTCTGGATGGCACTTGGGCTGCTCCTGGCGGCCTCCAGCTTTCTTGCCAGCCACCGGCAAGAGGCGCTGGCGATCCGGGCGGAGGTTGAACTGGGCCGTGCCGTTGCCTTGGCGCGCAGTGCGGTCAATGTCGCGCTGGCGGATCTTGGGCGTGTCGATGAGAACTCCTATAAAAGTCCGCGGGACGGAACGCCGGTTACCATTAACATGGCCGAAGGCAGCGCGACTTATCGGATCTGGGACGAAGGTGGCAAGCTCGACATCAACGCCGCGCCGGTGCAACTGCTGCTGCCTGCGTTGCGCATGGTCGGCGAAGGCGGCGGGCTGGACGCGTTTGATGCGGCCTCGATTGCGCAGGCAATTATCGCGCGGCGCAGTGGTGACCGGGGCCCGATTGAAGCGGCGTCGGTCTCAACTGTTCTTGCGCGATTGGGCGTGCCGGAGGCGCAAAGCCGCAATGCGCGGGAGGTGCTGACGACGTTCAATGGAGACGCCCAGATCAATCCTCGTACCGCGCCGGAGCAGCTGTTGGCCGTTATCCCCGGCGTTGGGCCCAGTGACGTGTCCGAGATACTGATACGACGGCGCGAGGGTCGGGGGATGCCGCGTCTGGGCTCGGCTGCGTCGTGGCTCAACGGTGTCGAGGGACCTGTCTACACCATCAACGCGATGGCGCGGCTTACAGGCGGCGCGACCGCGGATATGACCGTGACCGTTGCAGCGCGCGGCATCGGGTTTCGAGGCGGACGGATGGAATATGATATTCTCGATGTCCAAATCCTGCGGTGATTTTCGAACGTCCTGATCTGATCTGGACCGGGATCGCGGGTCTGATCATTGTTGCCGCGTTTTGTCTGGGCCCCTCCTACCTTGCGATCCGAAGCCTTCTGCGGGGTCTGTCCGGCGGCACCACGATGCGGCGTTTCTATCGGCCCGTTACGTTTGGCTTCCTTGCTGGCGCAGTGGCGGCGGCGGGCCTTGCAAGCACAACGGGCCAGGTTGCGGCGCTGTGGGTGAGCCTTCTTGTGGTGCTCTTTTTGCTCGCTGTGATCGACTGGGCATGGCGCTGGTTGCCGGTGGAATGGACGCTGTTGGTCATTGCGATTGCTGTCCTGAAAGCACTCGGAACCGGTAAATTTGGCGAGGCACTTTTGTCCGCTTGCCTTATTGTTGCCATTCTTTTGATCATTCGGCAGGCACTTTTGTGGCTGCGTGGAATTGAGGCGCTTGGCCTCGGTGACGTCTGGCTGATGGCGGGTCTGGCAGGAATGCTTTCGCCCACGATGGCCTTTTTTCTTATGGGTGGGGCGGCGTTAACGGGTCTCGTTGAAGTGCTGCTTCGTCGCATCGCAGACCGCACAGCGTCGTCAGATGGCAGCGTGTCCTATGGAACACATCTATGTGGCGTTTTCGTAGCCATTAACCTTTTTCTGCCCGTCACATGAATATCGCATGCTAACCAGTTGACGAATAACAATAACGCACCCCGTAAAAATTGGGGGCGTGCAGTTGAGGCAGAAAAGATGAAAAAGTTTGCGTTGCTCTTGGCGACAGCATCAGTGCTGTTGGGATGTGAAGAACTACAAACTGTTGATCGCAACAAAACGGACAACGAGATCGAAGGATGGCGTGCAAAAACCATCCTTGGAGGCGGCGACAACTCGGCCTATGCACGCAACCAGGGACGTGTCACGTCGGCCAGTCAGGTTGCTGCGGGGGATGGTACGATCTTCCCCGGTCGTGTCCCATTGCTGCGTGACAGTGACTTTGTAAACGAGAACGGCGAGCGGACCGTTTCGCTCAATCTCGTGAACGTTGATATCGAAACAGCAGCAGCGGCCATCCTCGGTGAGCTGCTCAAGGAAAACTACGTCATCGACCCCGGCGTCGAAGGCGTTGTGAACATCAGATCGTCGCAGCCGATCACGCGGACCACCGCGATCGAAGTGTTTGAGCTGGGCCTCAAACAAAACAATGCGGCGCTGATCCGACGTGGTGACATCTTTGCGATCGTTCCCCTGTCCGGTGATCTGTCTTTGGGTGTGACCACCGCGCGGGACGTGCTGCCCGGCTATACGATCCGGGTTGTCCCGTTGCAAAACATCGGCGCTCAGGAAATGGCAGCGATCCTGCAGCCCTTCGCCGGCAACGGCATCGTCGGCATCGATGCGCAACGGAATATCATCGTTCTTGCCGGTACATCGGCAGACCAGAAAAGCTGGCAGAAAACGATCACGAGCTTCGACGTGAACTGGCTCGCCAACCGCTCTGTCGGGATCTTCCCGATCAAAGGGCGCTCGGCGCAATCCATCGTGCGGGGTCTGGAGCGTGTCGTCGAGACCGATGACAACTTTGAGCCGATCACCGTGTTCGAGGTCATCCCGGAGAACAACTCGATCCTTGCGGTCGCGAAGACGCCCAACGCGCTGGCCAACGTCTCTGTGTGGATCAAACGTTTGACACAAGAAGGTCAGAACGACGCGCAGGTCTATTCCTATGACATGAAATATGCCCGTGCCAGCGATATTGGACCAACCCTGTCGCAGATCCTCGGTGTCTCGGTCGAAAGCGCCGGTTCGGATGAAAACGCAGAGGCGGAGATACTGGAAGCAAGCGCAGAGTTCGGCAACACGCAAGGTACGCTGAACGCGACCCGGATCGTGGCAAGCGAAGCTACCAACACTTTGCTGATCCACGCGACACCAGATGAATACGAGCGCGTTCTAGGCATCTTGCACCGCTTGGACGTGCCGCAGCGGCAGGTTCTGGTGGAAGCCACGATTGTCGAGGTCAGCCTGACGAATGATCTGCGCTACGGTGTGCAGTATTTCTTCGAGGACAGCGGCGACAGTATTGGCCTGTCCCGGCTTGATAGCGCGAGCCCGATCGCACCTGATCTGCCCGGCTTTAGCCTTTCGCTTGGCGGTGCAACACCTGACGTGGTGATTGATGCGCTGGATGATGTGACCTCGATCAATGTGATCTCGTCACCGAACCTCATGATCCTCAATAACGAGTCCGCGCGGCTTGTTGTGGGTGATCAGGTGCCGACATCTGTGCGCACCTCTCAGGATGCGGACAATGACAGCGATGTCTTCATCTCGACGGTTGAGTATCGCGACACCGGTGTGATCTTCGAGGTGACCCCTCGCATCAATTCCTCCGGATCGGTTATTCTGAACATCGGGCAAGAGGTCAGCTCGGTCGGCGAAACGGATGCGGATACGGGTAACCCAATTATTTCGCAGCGGACGGTCAACAGCTCTGTTGCGGTCGACAGTGGAGAGACAATTGTTCTGGGTGGTCTGTTCTCGAAAGAGGGATCGCGTGGCAACAGTGGCATCCCGGTTCTGAAAGACATCCCTGTCGCGGGCAAGCTCTTTGGTCGGACAAGCCGGTCCAACAGACAGACGGAGCTTTTGGTGCTGATCACACCCCGGATCGTGAACAACCGGATGGATGCGCGCCGCGTGACATCTCAATTGCGCTCCCGCGTGGAATCCCTGCGTCTTGATGATGCGTCGCTGAGCACCACCATCAACGTGCCGTCGACGCGCACCGAGAACTCTCGCCGGTTCAATGAGGACAGCGTGTCGCGGAACAGCACGAGCCAAGAGCCTGTTGCGGTGGCAGCGGCCAAGCCCGAGACATCGACCCGCAACGCCAATGTTGCGACGGCTGCGGTGGCCGCAGTCACGCAGCAGCCGATTGCAGCGGGGTCTCACTTTGCGGTGCTGGGGTCGTTCAAATCTCAGGCAGATGCCACGAAGCACTGGTCCAAGATCCTTCGAACGGATGGCGCGGTGCTGAAAACGGTGAGCCCGAGCTATCTGACGAGTGGCGACATGACCTTGGTGTCCGTAGGTCCGCTGAGTCCGGCCGATGCGCGGCAGCTTTGCATCGACGTGCGCACCGACTGTTACATCTCGAAGAAGTAGATTTTCCTCCAAGAGTGGGAAGGGCGCCGATCTTCGGATTGGCGCCCTTTCTGTTTTTGGCGAGGTTAGGACGCTTGCCGTGCGGCTTTTGCTTCCATCGCGGTTCCATACTGCGGCAAGTCGGCGGCGGTTTTCCCGTGGGCTGCCATCAGTGTATCGCGCACAAACGCGATATGGGCGGTTTCTTCGATGATTTCGGCCAGGTACTGCGCTTTCGTGAGCGTCGGCCCGACCCCAATCGTTCCGTGATTGGCCAAAACCGCCGCGCGAATGCTGGGATCTTTGAAGACCGGCGTGATTTCGACCTCTGTCTGCGGTCCGCCATTTGATGAAAGTGGGATCAGCGGCATGCGTCCGATTTTCTCGATTGTCTGGACTGTGAGGCACGGGATTTCCAGACCCGCGCTTGCAAAGCCTGTGGCCCACGGGCTGTGGCAGTGGACGATCGCGTTGATGTCGGACCGGATGCGATAAAGATTGAGATGGAAATCAAGATCTTTCGAGGGTTTGAACGATGAGGGTTCGATCGTTCCATCCAGATGGACAACCTGTAAATTGTCCCGCGTACACTCGGCAAAGCCGACACCCGACGGCTTGATGACGATGGCGTCCGCCGCGCTCAGGCGCACGGACAGGTTGCCACCGGCGTTGGTTTGAAGGCCAAGGTCAAAGCAGCGGCGGGCTGACCAGATCAGTGCGTCTTTCTTTGCCTCAATGTCGTTCGGATCAAGCGTGCTCATGGGACTTCCTCTGTGATAACGGTGGTCAACGCGTCCGCGGCAGCTTTCGCGCAGTCGGGATCATTGATGTGATGGGGCAGGCGCGTGATTTCGACACGACCGCTCAAGGTGCCTTCGATTTCTTCGGCGAAGGCTTCGCGCAAGTTGCTGTCTTCGATTGCGCCACCGGGCCGGTCCTCGGATGAAAACCCGCCCATCGGTAACAAAGCATGTGCTGGGCCTTTGCCGCTTAGCAACGCGTCGGCCAGCTTCCGGGCGCATCTCGTAATTTCGTCCGCCGTGCATTTCACATGGGTGAACAGCGGCGAGTGGGAATAGTGCGATCGCGCACGATAGATGTCAGGCATCAGGTCAGGCTCCCCCATACCGATGAAGTTCACCCCGCCGGGCAAGATCACGCGGGGCAGATCGCAGTAAGCGGTAAAGCGGTCGGGCATCGCGGTGTGAACGCCTGCGACGAAAATCCGCGTCAACTCGTGCGGGGTGTAGTCGATCACCGCCTTAAAGGCCCCGGCGTTGCACCATCGGGCAAAGGCGGCCCCACCAAACCCGTTGGCGTGAAAGACGGTCGCTTCTTCCCCGACGGCGCGCAGATGCCCGAGCAAGGCATCGGTGCCCGGTCCGGTCACGCCAAGGGAGGTCACGCCAACGGATGGGTCAATCGCCACGTTTCCGGTCGGTAGACTTGCGTCATAGAGCCCGCCCAGAATGGCTGCGGCCCGGTCCAGGGATTGGCGAACGGTCGCGTTCAGACCAGACAGATCCGCCATCGTCGGTACCAGAATGATGGCGTTGTCTGCCAGCGCGTAGCGTGGGTCAAAGGGCAGGGTAGAGATCAGGACCTTGGGCATTTCTATTGGCATCTCGCGCAGGACCCGCAAGGCGATCTGCCCGCCTGTGCCGCCACCGATCGCCGCAATCATCCTCCGTCCCGTTTGCGGGGCTGTCGCGAGATGATCCAGAGCGCGCGCCGCGGCCTGTTCCATCGCAGCGACCTTTTCGGCGGCCCCCCAATGCTGCCCCTTCGATCCAAGGGAGATATCGCATTTCTCTGTCGGCACGCCCAAAGCGGTCAAGGCGTCCATCAGATACTCTGCTTCCGCGAACTTGGTGTCGTAGGTGGCGAGCAGTAGAACGCTCATCAGCCCTTCACGGCCCCTGCAGTCATGCCCGTGATGATCTGACGGGATGCGAGCAACGTGAACAAGATCGGCGGGATGGCCAGCAACATGCCGGTGGCCATGATGACCCCCCAGTCGATCTCAAATTCCGTGAGGGAATTCACGATGGTCACCGGCACGGTCCGGCTGTTTCGGTCCGCCAATGCGTTCGCCAGCAGGAATTCGTTCCACGCGATGCGGAAGGTGAAGATCGAAGCGGCGGCCAGTCCCGGTTTGATAAGCGGCAGAACCACGAGAAAGAAGACCTGAAATGGTCCGGCCCCATCCATGCGTGCGGCTTCCTCAAGCTGGATCGGCACCTGCACGATGAAGCTTTGAAGGATCCAGATCACGAAAGGCAGGTTCATTGCGACGTAGATCAGAACGATGCCCGCGCGCGTGCCGTCGATGGCAAACTGAAAGGTCCAGATGCCGAAGACCGGAACCAGCAGAACGGCAGGCGGGACCATCCGCATCATCAGCGTTGTCAGGGATACCGCGTCGCGCCCCATGAACCTGAACCTGACGAGCGCGTAGGCGGCCATCGTTCCAATCACAAGCGTCAGGATCGTGGAGGTGATCGAGATGATCAGCGAGTTGACCAAAGCGCGGCCGAAGGTCGGATCGCAGTAATCCACATGGGCCGGGTCATACCAGAGCATGTCGCACAGGGCGGTTTCGTAGTTCCGCAGGGTCGGCATGAACAAGAGCCCGGACGTGTCGGACATGATGTCGACGTTGAGTTTCAGGGACGTGATCAGCATCATCAGCACGGGCCCGATGGCCATGATGATCAAGGCGCAGAGAAGGGCGTAGAAGGCAGGGTTCTGCTTGCCTGTTGCGGGGGCGCTCATGATGTTTCCTCCGCTGCGGCTCGTATCCGCGCCGCGCGCATCTCTGCCGCTTTGTTGTAGAGATACATGGCGATGGTCAGGACCATCAGCAGGATCAGAAGGAAGTTCGACATAGCCGCAGCCACCCCCAGTTCCCGGAACTCGGACGCGGTGCGTGCGATGCGGAGTGACAGGATTTCTGTGGACAGACCCGGCCCGCCATTGGTCAGGACCAAGATGACCTCAAGCACCTTGAACGCATCGATCAGACGCAAGAGGCAGGTCACGATGAGAACCGGCGCCATGAGCGGCAGCTTGATGTAAAGGATTGTCTGCCAGCCAGACGCGCCGTCGATCTTGCTGGCCTCGATTGCCGATTGCGGAAGAGACTGCAGGGCGGCCAGAGACAGGATGAAGATGAAGGGTGTCCACTGCCAGATGTCCGCGATGATGATGCTGGCAAAGGCCCAGTTCCCATCGGATAGCCAAGGCACGGTGGGCAGGCCAAGATTGTCGAGCGTTCGGTTAAAGATGCCGACCGTCGGATGATACATGTAGCGCCACATGAGACCGACCACGATGGGTGCGATCATCATGGGCAGGATGAACAGCGTGCGCAGGACCGACATGCCGCGAATGTTGCGATCCAGAAGAAGGGCCAGGCCCACGCCCAGCACCATCTCGGCGGTCACAACAATTGCAGCAAATTTTATGGTGACCCAGAGGCTTTCGCGGAAGGCTCCGTCGCCCAGAAGGTTGGCGTAGTTGCGCAAACCGACCCAGTCCGCTTCGCCAATACGCTGGCTGGGGTTCCAGTCCAGAAAACTGGCGTAGATCATGTAGCAGATGGGATAGAGCAGTGCGACCGCGAGCACGATGAGGGCGGGCGCCAAGAAGAGGTATGGGGTCAGTCTGTTGGCGCTGGCAGTCGTCATGATGTCCCCATCGTCTTAGGTCGTTGGACCGGAACACATCGCCCCGGTCCGACCGTATTCAGATCAGTTCCAAGTGTAATAACCGGCGTCGTCCATGATGGCCCGGCTGCGCTCTGCAACGCCATTCAAGCCTTCTTGGACGTCCAGACCTTCCGTGATGATCTGGCTCAGCGTCGTGCCGAGATCCGCGTTGATCTTGCCCCATGTCGGGATGATCGGGCGCCAGTCCGGGTCCGCGTATTTAAGTGCTTCCCCGAAGGTCGCAGCATAGGGGTACTTCGCGTTCAGTTCGGCATTCTCGTAAGTCGAGAACCGCGATGGGTTTCCGCCTTCCATGGCAATCATCAGATCCGCTTCCTTGGACGTCAGCCATTGCATCAGAAGGAACGCAGCTTCCTTGTTCTGCGCATTCTTCGGGATGCCGATGCCGAAACCACCAGTTTGCGAGGCCCGCTTCACACCCTCCGGGTGCAGCGCCCAACCGACCTGTCCGACGACCTGGCTTTTGGAGGGATCTTCGAAGGTGGCTGCGAACGCAATGCTGTCGAGGAACATCGCATAATCGCCCTGCGCAAAGGCTGCGGCAGCTTCCGATGGGCCGAATGTCTGGCTGCCTTCGATGCCGCAATCCACGATGGTTTTCAGGGCGTTTGCTGCTTCGACGCCCGTTTCGTTGTTGACGATCGGCTCCCAACTGTCATCAAAAATACCACCACCCAGAGGGTTCAGGTGTAAGAGAAACGCATGGCTGGCTTGGTGGCCGGACGCCGCGCGGGAGGCAAGACCGCCCATCTCAGGCTCCAGTTCGGGGATCCGGCAGGCCAGATCGAGCAACTCGTCATAGGTCGTCGGCACTTCCAGACCGTGCTTTTCAAAGATGTCCTTGCGATAGCCCAGAACGGAGGTCTCTGACCCGAATGGAATGCCGTAGAGTGAGGCGGTTGGGCCAGGGAGGTATCCCTTCTCGCCGCCCGCGAGACCGATGTTTTCGACATACCCGTCGATCAGATCGGCGCTGTCGTAGTTCGGGTCGGCCAGCTTGGGGTTCATGAAGAACCGCGCCAGATTTTCCAACTGATCCGCAAAGACGTAGTCCGCTTTCGAGAACACAACGTACGAGATCAGGTCATAGTCGCCCTCGCGCTTGGTCAGTTCCAGCGTCTGGCGTTCGCGCATTTTGAGGTACTGAAGCTGATCGACCTCAACTTCGATCCCGGTCTGCTTGGTGAACTCCGGAAGTACCTTGATCGCTGCGTTATAATGCGGGTGCGCCGGGAAATTCACCACCAGCGTCGTGCCCGCATAGGGCTGGTACGGCGCGGGTATGTGCCCGTCGGCCAAGGCCGGGGCCCCGAGCGACGCGACCACGGCGGCCGCAAAGGTTAGTTTCATGTGTTTCGTCATGTCATCCTCCCAGATGCTTTTCGTGATATGGCTGAGGCGCGTCTACAACGCCGCCTCGGTTTTTGGATCGAAGAGATGCAACTCCTCCCGCTCGATCTGAAATTTTCGAACCTCGCCGCTGCGCACCGGCGCAACCGAGTTGACCTCGATGGTCACGCGCGCGCCGCCCAACTCTGAGATCAGAACCGATTGAGCACCCACATACTCCGACAGCAGAACGGGCATCTCGGTCGCATTTGCTGCATCGCTTTCTGTGAAACCACTTGGTCGGATCCCAACGGTCACCGTTCTGCCGGTGTGCTGCGTAAGACTGGCCGCTCGTTCTGCGGGGATCGGAATTGAGAAACCCGAACCCTCCAGCCGAACGGTGCCTGCTTCATCACGGAGCTCTGCGATGAGGAAATTCATTGGCGGAGATCCGATGAAGCCAGCCACAAACACATTGGCAGGTTTGCGGTAGAGTTCTTCCGGTGTGCCAGCCTGCATGATCTGACCGGCCTTCATCACAACGATCCGATCCCCGAGTGTCATCGCCTCAACCTGATCATGCGTGACGTAGATCATGTTCTTGTTGATGCGTTGAGACATCAGGGCCAGTTCCGCCCGCATCTGACCGCGCAACTTCGCATCCAGATTGGACAGAGGCTCGTCAAACAGGAACGTACCGGCGTCGCGCACAAGCGCGCGGCCCATCGCGACTCGCTGCCGCTGACCCCCCGACAGTTCCGCGGGTTTGCGGTTCAGGTGGGCTGACAGATCAAGGATCTCGGCCACTTCGGTGACGCGCTTGTTGATCTCGGCCTTGCTGTAGCGGGCAAGTCGTAGGGCAAAGGACATGTTCTTTGCGACGTTCATGTGCGGGTAGAGGGCGTAGTCCTGAAACACCATCGCCAGATCACGCTCTTTCGGATCGAGCTTTGACACGTCGCGACCGTCGATCTCAATCCGGCCTGCAGTCACGTTTTCCAGGCCTGCAATCATTCGCAGGGTCGTGGACTTACCGCAGCCGGAGGGACCGACAAGCACGGTAAACTCGCCGTCTTCCATCGACAGATTCAAGTTTTCTATGACGCTTACTGCGCCATAGTCCTTGCGCAAACCGTCCAGTTTTATCTCGGGCATGGTCCCCCAATCCCTGTTTCACGTTGAGAGACGCATGTTTTGTATACAAAATCAATTGAAAATGTGCAGAAGGTGTGAATTCCGTTGGTGAGCGCGTGGAAGTCTGATAGGGCTTTGATAAATGACATAGCAATTGCGTGAGGGTTGCATGGACGGAAAAGATGCCTCCCCCCGGGGATCTACGGCTCAACGGATAGAAGCTGAGCTGCTCGAAGATATCGCCGCGGGTCAGATAGAAGCCGGTGCGCGGTTAGATGAAACCAAACTTGCTGCAAGATTCGGGGTCTCCAGAACGCCCGTCCGGGAAGCATTGAGCAGGCTTGCGGCGCAAGGTGTGCTCGAGTCGGGGGATCGTCGGGGGATGCGCGTGGCGCAGTATACCCGTGAAGAACTTGCCCAGATGTTTGAGGCCATGCATGAGATTGAAGCCTTGTGTGCAAGGCTTGCCGCACAGCGGCTTACGCTTTTGGCTCGGTCTGAGATTGAAGCAGCGCAGGCAGAATGTACGCGCACAGCACGAGATGGCGACCTTCCTGGCTACCTTAGAGCGAACGAGGCATTTCACTTGTCCCTCTACCGCGCGACGGAGAACCCCTACATTTTTGACATCGCGTCTGATTTTCGGCGCAGGACTGGTCCGTTCAGGGCGAAGAAATTCGCAGCGACGGGCGATCTGATCGCGTCTGCGCAAAGTCATGAGGAACTTCTTGCGAAAATATTCTCAGCGGATTCCAACATCGCAGCAGAGGGTATGCGGGAACATATGACAGCCAGTTTCATGCGGGTGCTGGCGGCAAACTAAGCTTTTTGCATTTCTTTCCTCATATGCGTAGACAAAGGCAAATCTTTGTATACAAAAGATCCTGAACTGATCTGGAGGAACCCCATGGGCATAGCGGAAACGAAGATTTATCCAATCAATACAGGCTGGCTTGAGGCTGATCTGGGTACCTATATTTTCTGGAAAGGCCCTGCGGGCGAAAAAATCTGGAACCCGTGTTATTGCTTCTACGTCGATACCGGCGAGCACAAGATCCTCATTGATACGGGCCTTTGTGATGAACCGCGCGCGACCAAGTACCATCATAAGTGCGAAAAGCGGGGCTGCACGGAAGTTCACAAGCACCTTCCTGAAAAGCTAGGCGTCGATCCGTCCGAGATTGATGCAATCATCTTTACGCACCTGCACTGGGATCATGTGCAGAACATGCGTGAGTTTCCGAATGCGCGGTTCATTGCGCCCCGCAAAGAAATCGTGATGGCCTATAATCCCCTGCCGCTTTACTACCGCACCTATGAAAGCCCGATCCTTGGCATTGAGCCCGCGTACTATGGCTGCCAGTTCGAGCTGATTGACGACGAGACCGAGGTACTGCCGGGAATCACGATGTTCCATACGCCGGGTCACTCGGTTGGCCATATGGCCGTCACGGTTGCAACGTCCGCCGGTGATATTGTCGTGGCGGGCGATGCAATCTTTCAGGCGCGCAACCTTGAGCCGAACGAAGAAGAAAAGTGGCGCTACTGGGTGCCAGCACGGTTCGTGAATTCAGTCGAAGGATGGCAATCCGTCGAGGAGATCGACAAACGTGCGGATTACATCCTGCCGTGCCATGACGAGGCCTGCGGCGACCATGAGGTCTATCCGTTCGAAGGTATGAAACTGCGGGAGCGGCGGAAGCATATTCCGGGATACGCCTTCTATTTTGGTGATATGCCCCCCGGAACTGCCATCGCATCGGAAAAGTCTCACAAGTCGTGACACACCGCATCGAACGCATGGCGGAGATCGCTGGCTCATTCGATGCGATTGTCTTTGATCAATGGGGCGTGCTGCATGACGGCAGCGCGCCCTATTCCGGCGCGGTAGAGGCGCTGCGCAACCTGTCAAAGCAGGCCAGCGGGCCAAAACTGGGTGTCCTGTCCAACTCAGGCAAGCGCGCGGATCTTAACTTGGCGCGCATATCAGCCATGGGTTTCTCGGAAATCCGTTTCGATTGCGTGATGACATCCGGCGAGGCGCTGTGGCTGGATATCTCGACGGGACATCTGACCGCTGGCCGCTCGCTCTTTGCAATAACACGCGATCCGGACGATGCCGATGACTGGGCAACTGGATTGGATATTGAGCTTGCGCACACCGTCGATGCGGCGGAGGCCATTCTGCTGATGGGTATTCCCGACGATGGTGCGACGCCAGAGCAGGCAGAGGCGCTTGATGCGGCTGTCGTGCGCGGCTTGCCGATCTACTGTTCAAATCCGGATGTGACGTCACCGCGCGCAGGCGGCGCGCTTGTAACCTCGCCAGGGGCGTTGGCGCATGAGGCCGCGAAACGCGGGGTAAAGGTTGTCTTTTATGGGAAACCCCACGGGCCGGTTTTCACCTCGATCAGTGATGCGCTTGCTGTCGCTCCTGAGCGGACGCTGATCGTAGGGGACTCCCTGCATCACGACATTGCTGGCGGCCACGCTGCTGGGTGGGCGACGTGTCTGATCGCCGGGGGTATCCACGCAACGGATTTGAGCTCGGATGCTATGACGGCGGATCTGAAAGCGCTCACGGAAAAAACCGGAACTCCCCAGCCGACATATGTGATGGAGACCCTCAGATGACAAAGATCCCGGACGATTTTTTGGCTTTGTCGGCCCGGCTTGGTTCTGATCGCCTGCAGATTCAGGGGCCCGGGGGAAATTCCTCCATCAAGATCGGATCAGAGATGTGGATCAAGGCATCCGGGAAAATGCTGGCAGACGCGCGGACCGAGGATATTTTCGTCGGTGTCGATCTTGCAAAAGCCGTGGCTGAGGCGCACGGGCACGGTGACGGAACGTGCAGGGATGCTGTCATCGATCCTTCCCAGACGCTCAGGCCTTCGATCGAAACAACGTTCCACGCGGCGCTGGATTGGCCGATCGTGTTCCATACGCATTCGGTCAACACAATCACACATGCGATCTCGCCGGATGGTCTTGAGGCGCTGAAAGAAAGTCTTTCCGATCTGAGGCCCGGCTGCGTGCCATATGCGAAACCGGGGCGTGATCTGACGACGCAAATCCTTGCGAGCGTGCAGCCGGACAGTCAGGTCATTGTCCTGCAAAATCACGGGCTGATCTGCTGTGGCACCACCGTCGCGGAGGTTGATGCGCTCGTTCAAAAGGTTGAACGGCGTCTGGCGCTCAAGCGGCGTACCGTGCTGGGCGTCCCTCCTGAAACCGATCCGCCTGACGGGTTTGATTGGGTCGGCGAAGCGGGTGAGTTGGCGCGGAATGAGCGGTGCTTCAACATGGCGACGTCGGGGTCGCTCTATCCCGATCACGTCGTATTTCTTGGACCTGCTTTGCCAAAACAACCCATGGATGGCGCACCCGCATTCCTGATTCCGAACGTTGGTGTCGCCTTGCGTAAAGATGCGACCAAAACGCAGAGGGCCATGTTGATCTGCCTTGCCGATGTCTTGGAACGATTGCCAGAGAATTGGACCGTGACACCTATCGGGGAGGCGGCTGAGGCCGAATTGCTGGATTGGGATGCGGAGAAGTACCGCCAAGCGCTCGCCCAACGACAGGTATCATCCTGAACCGATGCTGGGGCTTGGAATAGATATCGGGACATCGGGGGTCCGGACGGCGGTAATCGATCCATCCGGAACACTTGTCTCGGACGCACGGGCGCCCCATCGCCCCGGTGCCGCCACAGGCGATGCGGATGCGTGGTGGGGCGGCGTGTCGGATTGCTTGCGCGCCCAGGTCAAAGCGCTGAGGCAGATAGGGCTTGATCCGCATGACATCGTGCATGCGTCGATAGACGGCACGTCGGGCACGATGGTTCTGGTCGATGAAGACATCCGTCCGATTGGATTAGGGCTGCTCTACAACTCGTCGGGATTTCACGAAGGCGCAGAGCAGATCGCGCGCCTTGCGCCCGAGGGACATATCACGCGCGGATCAAGCTCCGCTTTGGCGCGCTACCTGACTTTGCTAACATCAGACCAAGCAGACCGTGCACGCTATCTGCTCCATCAAGCGGACTTCATTTTGGCGAGACTGACCCGCGCGCCCGGTCATTCCGACGACAACAATGCGCTTAAATTGGGGTTCGACCCGGAAACTTTATCATGGCCCGCTTGGTTCGAGCGCCTTGCCATCCCTTTGGAGCAGTTGCCCAAGGTACATCGATGTGGCGAAGCGGTCGCGCCAATTGCCGGAGAGGTCGCCCAGGACTTTGGTCTGTCGCCGGATCTGATCATGCACGCTGGCACGACGGACAGCATCGCCGCATTTCTGGCGTCAGGGGCGACGACACAAGGGGAAGGTGTGACATCCCTTGGTACAACACTGGCAATCAAACTGCTGTCGGATATTCGCGTCGACAGTGTTGCCCACGGGCTTTACAGCCATCGGCTGGGGTCTTCATGGCTGGTCGGAGGTGCTTCAAACACGGGCGGCGGCGCACTGCTTCGACACTTTGATCCGGACCAAATGTCGACGCTGAGTGAAGCGATCGACGCCAGCGAAATCAGCCCCTACGATTACCATCCACTTCCCGCAGTGGGGGAACGGTTTCCGATCAATGACCCCAATCTTGCGCCTCGCGATACACCGCGTCCGGCCTCTGACGCGGCTTTTCTACACGGCCTGTTGGAAAGCATCGCGCGGATCGAAGGGCAGTGCTATGGATTGATCAAAGATCTCGGCGGACCACCCGTCAGCCGCGTGCTGACGGCGGGCGGTGGTGCTGAAAATGATGTCTGGACTGCGATCAGGGCGCGGGTCCTTGGTGTTCCTGTCGAGACATCACCAAGGGCGGAGGCCGCCATCGGCGCGGCGATGCTTGCCATGGGCCTGACAGCGGCCACGCAAAGTTAACCCCTGAGGCGATCCATCCACTTAAGGCTGGCGTCGGTTGGACCTTTTGGCTTGTACTCCGCACCTAGAGGCTTGTCGTATCCGAGCTCGTCTATCAGATCGAAGACGTGCGCAAAGTTGATTTCACCGCCGTCCGGCGGGCCGCGATCCGGGGCAGAGGCGAACTGGATGTGACCGATAATCGGCAAGAGATTTTCCATCCTGTGGCTTAGATCACCTTCCATCAGTTGCACGTGATAGCAGTCAAACATCAGCTTCAGATTGGGCCGGTCGATCTCCCTTATCAAAGACGCCGCCTGATCCGTGGTCTGGAGGAAATAGCCCGGCGCGTCGTAACCGTTAAGTGGCTCGATCAGGATCGTGATGCTGTGCTTCGCCCCCTGTTCGGTGGCGTAGTCGAGATTGCGGATGAAGGTTGATCGTGCGGCATCACCCGCACTGAAGCCAGCCATGACATGAACTGCGCCAGCGCCAACGTCTGACGCGTATTTAAGGGCTTCGTCAATTGCCGCCCGCGCGTCGGCGTCCCGGCCCGGAAGGGCAGACAGACCGTTTTCACCAGCGGACACATCCCCGCGCGAGGTGTTGAGACCCAGCATCCTCAGCCCGTGTGTTTTGAGTGCGGCTTTGACGTCTTCAGAGGGCGTGTCATACGGCCAATGGCATTCCACCGCATCGAAACGCGCGCGCTTGGCCGCGTGGATGGCGTCTGGCAACGGCAGGTCATTCCAGAGAAACCCGAGATTTGCTGAAAACTGCCTCATGTGTCCCACTCCACGTCGAAATTTGTCACAACGTCCTTGATCTGCTCTGCCGTCAGCAAGCGGGGCGCCATGCCTTGGGTCAGGAGGGCAAGGCGTGCAGTGTCTTCCAACTGCTCGATTGCATCACAGGCGGCTTCTACGTCCTTGCCAGCGACCACCGGACCATGGTTTGCCAGCATGACCGCTGAGCGTTTCCCGGCCAAGCCGCGGACCGCATTCCCCATCGCTGTGTCTCCGGGCATAAAGAACGGCAGCAACTTCACCTTTCCCAGCTTCATGATCGAATAAGGGGTCAGTGGTGGCAGAAAGTTATCGTCATCGGCACCGGGCAGCAGGGACAACGCAACGGAGTGGCAGGAATGCAGGTGGACGACAGCGCCAGCTGTGCTGCGAGTGTCGTAAAATGCCTGATGCAATGACATCTCTTTGGTCGGTTTGTGACCGCCCGTTTGGTGCCCGTTTGCGTCAAATCTACTCAAATGGGCCGGATCAAGTCGACCGAAGCTGGTACCTGTTGGCGAGACCAATAACCCGCCATCTTCGGTTCGGGCGGAGATATTTCCGGTGCTGCCAGCCGTCAGCCCGCGATCAAACATCGACTTCGCCAACAGGCACATCTGCTCGCGGAGCTTGGTTTCGCTCACGATCCGCCCTCCAGAATTCGGTTGGCTTTTACAAAGAAATCAGGGGCGCCGAAGTTCCCGGATTTCAGAACAAGCGCCAAGTCATCTCGGGCGCGCAGGGCGGGAACGCCGGGATCGATCTCGGGCCCGATCTCGAGCGCTTCGGGGTGTAACGCTTCCACAACGGCGCCCGATGTCTCGCCGCCTGCAATCAGCAGTTTGGTCACCCCGCTTGCAACCAGCCTTTTGGCCGTGTTGGCAAAGAGACCCTCTAGTGCAGTCGCCACGTTCTCGCGGCCATAGTCTGCTTGCGCGCGTGCAACGACGGCGGGATCAGCGGAGCTGTAGGCGAGGGCGAGGTGGCCTGCGTCCAGAAGCTGTGACGAGAGTTGTTCTGCCGTTACCGTTCCCGAAAGCGCATCCTCAGCAGTGATCTCAATGCTCGGATGATTGGTCTTGTGCTTGTCCACCTGCGACCGGGTTGTTTGCGAACATGATCCGGACAACGCGATGCAGGGTCCATCCTGCGCGCGCCACGCGGGACCGTTTTTCGGGGCTTTCAACCGATCCGCGTAGTTCGCAGGCAATCCAAGCGCCACGCCGGATCCGCCGGTGATCAATGGTAGGTCCTGTGTCGCTTTGCCAATCTCTATAAGGTCCGCATCCCGGATCGCGTCCACGACAATATATCTGTGCCCGGCGCTGTGTTCCCGTTCCAGCGCGTCTGCAATTGCCGCGGCGCCGTCGAAGACCGAGCTTGTTGAGACATGTCCGACAGACTGCGACGTCTGGCGCGCAAGCCAACGGCGAATGTCCGGATCGGTCATGGGGGTCAGGGGATGATGCTCCATCCCGCTTTCGCTCAGCAGTGTGTCATTAACGAAGAGATGTCCTTGAAAAATCGCGCGACCTGTCCCGGGAAAGGCAGGGCAAACGATGATTTTATGGGCATCCAGCGCATCCGCAAGGGCGTCTGCGACTGGGCCGATATTGCCGTCCGGCGTACTGTCAAAGGTGGAGCAATACTTGAAGAAGAACTGCTCACAACCTTGGTTCTTGAGCCATTCGAGCGCCGCCAGCGACTGGGCAACGGCGTCCACGGGCTCGATTGAGCGAGATTTCAGCGCAACTACACCCGCTTCCACGTCCGCTGCCGCAGGGTTGTTGGGCACGCCGGTGTATTGCACCGTTTTCATTCCACCCTTCGCCAGAGTATTCGCCAGATCGCTGGATCCAGTGAAATCGTCGCCAATGCATCCCAACAGCATGACTATTCCCCCGGCAGAGTGAGGCCCGCGTTTCGGGCGTATATTTTGGCAACGGCTGCGTCATCTTCCGCGCCCAGACCCGATCCGGACGCCGCCAGAAATTGCTGCAGGGCGACAGCAGTGATGGGCGCGCTGAACTTGGCTGCTTTCGCGATGTCGAGAACGATGCCCAGATCCTTGGGCCAGATATCTACCGAAGATCGCGGCGTATAATCCCCTTCAACGATGTGTGGCGCCCTGTTTTCCAGCATCCAACTTGTACCCGCGCATTTGCTTATAACGTCCACGAACTGATCCGGGGCAATGCCTTGGGTCATGCCGAACGTTATCGCTTCGGCCATTGCGGCGATATGAACCCCGGCGAGCAATTGATTGACGGCTTTCATGGCCGATCCCGCGCCCGCGGTGTCCCCGAGCTCGAACACTGTCTCGGCCATTGCTTTCAGAGCTGGTCGTGCGGCCGCAAAGCTGTCCCTCGTTCCGGATGCCATCACAGACAGCGCCCCCGTGGCGGCCTTCGCGGCACCGCCCGAGATCGGGGCGTCCAGATAATGCACGCCGTGCTCTGCGCACCGCCGCTCCATATCCCTCGCAAACTCGGGCGCGACAGTGGCGCATGCGATCACAACCGATCCGGGTTTCATTTTTGCCGCCAATCCGTCAGGGCCGAACAGGACATCTGCTGTTTGCGCGGCATTCAGAACCACCAGAACAGCAGTATCAATTTGGGGCGCAATTTTAGAGAGGTCGCCCGGCGCGCCACCCTCAGACAAAAACCGTGCGCGCTGCGCGTCGACGACATCGAACCCGTAAGTTGTATATCCGGCCTTCAAAAGCGACGTGGCGACGCCGTACCCCATCGACCCCAGTCCAACGACGGCTATTCGCATTGCGTGGTCCTCCCAACCCTGCCTTAACCCTTGCACCGTGACGTGACTTTTCCGCATTTGCAATTGAAGCAAGGTTTGCGTCTTCCGTTTGCAAGGCGAGTGGCCGCAAGAGAATCGTAACGTGACATGCGATGTCGGAAAGGATCAGGTGCGGTCAGCTAAATTTTGCCGACCCTCAAATCAGAAAGCCTATTGCCCTGCGACATATTCACTCCAAGTATCCATGGCACGTTACGCGATTTACAACAGAGGCGAGCTTTTCATCCTGTTTCAAGTGCTCTTCCCCGGCAAAATTTACAAAATTAATAAGTGCCGGAAAAAAATTTACAATAATTCCAAGCTAACTCAGTGCTTTGAGAAAATTTGTTATCGTTATGTTAAGAAATATACCGTGGGGAACTTGAAAAGCTGACGGCCGGCAGGCGATGCCCTCAGCCTCTTGCGTCCTCCGTATTTGATCTATGGGAGGATTATGATGTCCAGCGAAACTGCGACCAAGGCTGTTGAAACGAACCTTTCGCACCCGCCGTCTTCTTCGTTTATTTCTGGGAGTTATGTTGATGCGTCTGGGTATGCGTCGATGTATTGGTCGTCTGTGTCTGATCCTGAGGCGTTTTGGGGGGAGCAGGGCAAGCGGCTGGACTG
>NZ_BLJE01000005.1 GCF_009811795.1 Litoreibacter roseus
GTCTGGGTTCCATCGCCATGTGGGAAACATATGCGAAGCTGCGCAATAGGGATACAGACCGATGTTCGATGAATGCCGAACGATTCCCGACATTCGACGCAAATGCGAGATGCGGAAAATTGGGCTCCTTGCGGTCATCGCAGCCGATCCAGCATCTTCACTTGGTAGGGCCCGATCACGGGGGATCCGGCCCATTGCTGACATCGACCACCAACACCAACGCTGCAGTGCGGCTTCTCCGAAGCAGACATTCAACGACTAGGAGGCGAGTGATCAGAATACAAAAGGTCTGAAGTCGTCCGTAGACGCTTGTTGTGAGTATTCACGGACTACCGACGCATTAGGCGTTTCAAGTCCAATGAGACGCCAAAGAAACCGGGTTTGATTTCCAATGCGTCCGAGAACCTAGCAATGAAACCATCACCTTTTTCGATCGGATCTTCCGCAGGATTGTGTCTACGGATTTGATCGACGACTATAGTTCGAATTTTTGCTACAACCTCAAGGGCTTCTTCTTCATTTCGATCTTTGATCGAAAAGAAGACGACCGTGTCATTGGAGGGATCAACTTCTGTTAGCGGGACATACGTAACAAGAAACCCCGGAAGCTTGCCGTGGCAATACTGCCAGACTGGGGGCAACGCTCTGACTTCAGATGCTATGTCTCCCGCGAACCTCTCGTTAGGACGAAACAGGTCAATTTCGTTCATATAGTCTGCGCCTAAATCGTCTAGGGCATGCTGTACCCTTTCGGTCAGCGTCTTTTGATCAAAGGCATAATCCTCGAAAAGGTAGTATACAAACAGCCCACTGTCGCCGTGTCTGCCCAAATATGTTTGTGTGATATGCATTCTGTACCCAGGGCTAGAAACTCAAACTGTAGAAACACTAGTTAGTTTGAACTGGAAAACCAACGGCCCATAGGAGACATTCATCGTGCGCTCCCGTCGCCGCACTGCGGCCAGTCGAACCTGCCATTCGCTGCAGATGCGAAAACTGGGTGAGGCCGAACTAACAGATCCGGGACAAAACGCCAATTCGCTGCGGCTGCGCCAATGCCTGCTTTCTGACAAGGACTAGTTTGAGTAGAAGTGCCTAGACTGATTAATCGGATAGCCAAATCATGAAGCCGCTCTTTCCATTTTTACTGCTCTTGGCGTCACCTGCTGCTGCGGATGATAGGGCACAGCTCATTCAGGTTTTGGAAAGTTCGGGAACCCATCTCTTTGAAGACGAGAGACGTGAAGCCCATGTGAATGGATGTCAGATGACGACATATCGTTGGCGAGAACTAGCTGATCATGGCTGGGTGCTTTGGACATCATTCCAGTTTGATATGGCTGACGCCCAACTGGATGAAGATAAGCGGTTTTTAGGAAAGAAGTACGCATATGCAAAACTTAGCGATGGCCCGCCTGAGATAGGCCTCGCTGTCTACGGTTTTTCGATGCAAGAAGGAACGCTGGCAAGGCAAGAGCGCTCAATCTTAAGAGAACCATCAAGGGACACGGAACCCTCTCCAAGAGGCGATGGTAACAGCCATTACTTTGAATGGCGGGAAAGCATGCTTGTTAGCATGAAGGGGCCCGATGTCGACGCAAAGGCAATCAGCTTCACTTCCACCTATGATGTGTATGTGAAAGAGTACTGCACTTTCTCAAGCTGACGTTCACGAACAGTGCAGCATAGGTCTTCTTGGGTTCAAAACGGCCATCGGAGCAAGCGCAGCATATGATAGCTGGACCTACTCGCTTCGGGTAAGGACGGCCCAGAGCTGCCGTCCAACGACGACCACGGTTTCTGCAATCGCACCCCGCTTTCCGGCCATTCGCTGCATGAGCAAAACTGGTGGATGGATGAACTCACAGTCGCGGACGAAGCTGACTTCGAAATCGAGTTGTGTCATCAAAGTAGGATGGACAGATCAACAATAGATAAATGCGACGAGTGCGGAACATCCTTTTTACGTACGCAATCCGCGATGGAAAAAATTTGTAATGAATGCGCGCACATGATCTACGGGTACCCAAGGTGTAACCACGAGTTCGAAAACGGTCACTGCGCTCGTTGCGGCTGGGATGGAAGTCGTTCCGATTATGTCAACAGCCTGCTTAACAGGAAGAGTAGGTGACACGATGGGCTCTTCGCTGCCGTTGGGGCTGGCGCAGCATCAGCGCAGTAGCTACCGAAAACCCCGATGAGTACGGCCCGAACCGGACCTTGACCATGCAACCGACACGCTGCGGTGCGGCCCGTCGAAGGAGACGTTCGCTGCGAACGCAAAATCAGTGCGCAGTCCAACTCACAGTCCGCGGGACAATGTGGTCTTTCGCTGCGCCGTCCCGCGATGGCCCCGTTCTTGCAGGGCATCACCTTCGAGGACGTTCCAGCCGAGTTTCGTCCGATGGTAGAGCCGAGACCGACCCTCTCAGTGCAGGTTCAGCCCGTCGAAGAGCCGTAATCTCGAGAAAAACGATCGTTACTCCGCGTCGATCATGGCTTGTCGGCTCCCGCCCTGGGTCGCGATCATCCAGCCGGGGTATTCGGATGTCAGAGCGCTCGCGGCGTCTAAGGCGTCCAGATCGTCCTGTTCGAGGATCACCTCCGTTGCGCCGATATTGTCCTGGAGTTGATCGATCCGCTTCGCGCCGACCAGCACGCTCGTGACGGCCTTCTGGTGGAGGAGCCATGCCAGAGCCGCTTGAGCGACCGTGCAATCGCGGCGGCGGGCCACCACGTCCAGGACATCGATAATGCCATACGCGCGGTCCTTGTCGACGGGCGGGAAGTCGAAGCTTGCGCAGCGCCCCTCGGCCACCCCGCCGTCGCGCCGGAACTTGCCCGACAGGAAGCCGCCGGCCAGCGGGCTCCACACCATCAGGCCGATCTTCTCCGCGCGCAGCATCGGCACGATCTCCCGCTCAAGGTCGCGACCGGCGAGGCTGTAATAGGCCTGCAGCGAGACGATGGGCGCGAGGCGGCGCGCCTCCGCGAGGCCGAGATAGCGGACATCGCCCCGGTGGACGAGCGTGTCGAGCGCCTCCAGCGTCTCGAGGATCGGCGTCGCGGGGTCGAAGCCATGGATCTGGTAGAGGTCGATATGATCGATCCCAAGGCGCCGCAGGCTCGCCTCGACCTGTGTCATGATGTGCCCACGCGAGGCGCCGCGCGCGTTCGGGCCGTCGCCCATGGGGCCGTGAACCTTGGTGGCGATCACCACGTCGTCGCGGGCCACGTTCAGGTTGCGAAGCGCCTGGCCGACAATCTCCTCGCTGCGGCCTTCGGCGTAAACGTTGGCGGTGTCGATGAAGGTGATCCCCGCATCGAGCGCGGTGCCGACGATGGCGTCGGCCTCCGCCTGCCCGAGGCGGCCGGAATGGCCGAGACGGCGATAACGCATGGGGTTTTCCTTTCGGGGGCTCGGCGCGCCGACCGATCCGGTCGGCGCGCGAAGAAGTGCAAGGCGGTTCGATGGCGCGATCAGGCGAGGCTGCGTGCCGCGTCCCCGTAGCTGACGTCCATGACTTCGCCGGTCATCTGGCTGGTGGCCTCGCCGGTGAAGAACATCACGGCCTTGGCGATGTCCTCGGGCTCGTGGTGCCCGATCCCCAGCGTGCTCCCCGACGCGATCGCCGCCGACACGTCGTCGAAGGTCGGGTTCGCCGCATCGGGCAGGATCGCACCCAGCACCACCGCGTTGTCGGCGAAGGGCGTGCGCACGAGGCCCGGCGCCACGACGTTGCACAGGATGCCGTCGCGCCCGTAGGCGAGCGCCGCGGTCTTGGCGAAACCGTTCACCGCCCACTTCGTCGCGCCGTAGCTGCCGAAGATGCCATTGCCCGTGCGCGAGAGCCCCGAGGAGATGTAGATGATCCGTCCGCCCCCGGCGTTGCGCAGATGCGGAACGGCGGCTTGAGTTGTCTTATAGTAGCCCCCGACATTGGTTTCGTAGAGGATCGAGATCTCGTCGGCCGTGACGCTCTCGACGGGTCCCGCATGGCCGACGCCCGCATTGGCCAGCACGATGTCGAGGCTGCCGAAACGGTCGACGGCCTGCTGCATCGCGTCCTGCTGGTCGCTGAGGCTGCGCACATCGCCCTGGTAGGTCATGCACTGCGCGCCGAGCGCCTCGATCCGGGCTTGCGCGGCCTCGAGGTCCGCGGGGCTGGACAGTGCATAGGCGACGGGGGGCAGGCTCGGGGTCGCGATGTCGAACAGCACGATGTTCGCGCCCGCCTTCGCCATCTCCTCGGCGGAGGCGAGGCCGATGCCCCGCGCGCCGCCGGTGATAAAGGCGGTTTTGCCGGTCAGCTCGCCTGTGGGCGCGGCTTGGGCATTGGCTGCGCGGGCGCCGATCATGGCGGCTGTAGCGGCGCCGAGCGCGCCGCCCATGGCCAGGCGGCGGGAGGGATCGGTGGGGCGGTCGAAGTTAGTGTCGGTGTCGTGTGTCATTGGTCTCTCCTTTCGAGATATGGCGTGTTCGTCGAAACAGCGTCGAACACGTCGATTGGTGAAGATAAGCCGTATTCGAAGCCCTGCTTTTCACTGGAGTACGGAAAGCTGGCACCAAAGATCGAGTCGGCGCGTGGAGGGTGCCAACTCCACGCACCATCACCGCCTAGTCGTCGTCGCTTAAGCGGGCGAACTTCATCCAGGTCAGCTCTGCCGTCGTGTGGGTCAGCGTGTCGACCCGCAGCATGGTGGCGAACTGCAGGTGACCGACGCCCGGCGTGTTGCGGGTCGGCACAATCGCGTCGCTGCCACCGGTCAGCCGGTTCACGGTCACGCTTTAGCTGGCCGGTTCGACACCGAGCTGGGCGGCGAGCTGGTCGCTGGCGAGCGCCGGGGCGGCGATGAAAGCGGCAACAGCGGCGGGGAGGAGGATCTTGAACATGGGTTTGGGTCCTTTCTGAGGGGGTTGGGTGAGGTCAGTTGGTTGCGTCGGCCCAGGCCGCGGCCTCGTAGGCGGCGAGCATTTCGGGCGTGGCTATGGTGTTCTGCTGCGGGGCAAGCCGGACCTCCGGCGAAAGGCTGCTGCCGAGGGCGATGGAGAGGGCGGCGATCTTCAGCATGACTGGCTCCTTTGAGTGATCTTGGGTCTTTCGTCTGGGATGATCGAAAGATAGAGCTTGCCAAATGTGTCGAGTAGACCCTAGTCATGCACTTATTAATTGCGCTATATGCAATTTATGGCGGACCCCAATGTCGAGCTCTTTCTCCGCGTGGTCGAGACCGGAAGCCTCAAGGCCGCGGCGGCCGAGGTGAAGGCGGACCCGTCCTCCGTCACGCGACGGATCGCCAAGTTGGAGGAACGGTTGGGTGCGAAGCTGCTGATCCGCTCGACCCGCCGGTCGCGGCCCACCGAGGCGGGGCAGGCCTATTACGACGGGGTGCGGCGCATCGTGGCCGAGCAGGCCGCGCTCGAGGCCGAGATCGCAGGGCTTGCCGATACGCCGCGGGGCGTCTTGCGGGTGACGGCGCCGGTCGATTTCGGCGCGCGGTTCGTGACACCGGTGGTCGACCACCTTTTGTCAAAGCACCCGGACCTCTCGGTCGAACTCAACCTCGGGAGCGAGTTCGCCGACCTACGCGAGTCGAACGTGGACGTGGCGGTGCGGATCGGCACGCTCTCGGACAGCGCGCTGATCGCCCGCCGGTTCGGGGATGTGCCGCGCGCCATCGTCGTTGCCCCCTCCTATTTCGAGCGGCACGACCGGCCCGAACGGCCCGAGGTCCTCGCCAAGCACTCGTTCATCTTCTACCGCCCCGCGCCAGAGATGAGGCTGCATCTCGTCCGCGGGGAGGAGCGGGTCTCAGTCGCGGTCGACCGGTCCCGGATCGCCGTCAACAGCATGGCAGCAATTCGGGAGCTCATGTTCTCAGGGCAAGGGATGGCGCTGTCGCCGCTCTGGGCCTGCGAGGACGCATTGGCAGACGGCCGGGTCGTGCGGGTTCTTGAGGACTGGCAGAGCCCGGCCTTTCCGCTGCATGGCGTGTTCCTGCCAGGCCCCTTCCGCCCGGCGAAGCTGCGCGTCTTCCTCGACGCGATGGCAGCGCAGGCCAAGGCGGAACCGTCGCTAGCCGCCACGTGAGATTGGAGAGCTCCTTAAGCACGAAGCTCGGTAATCCGTCCCAGCAAACGCGTGCGAACTTTCCGAAAAAGGTCGGTCAAGTCATCACCCGATGTTCAGAGTGCCGCCTTGCGGGTGCCGTCGTGCGGTGCTCGGCGACGTTCCCGCCGGGTCTCATCGCTTAACTTGCCGTAAACCGGACCTTACGAAGCAAATCCCCACCGTCAGCGAACCAACACGGGTGAGACGTTCCAATTCGGTGGTATGCTGCTATCGCCCGTCTGGACGAAACGACGTTCCATCCCGATAGTGTTCTCAGGCCTCATCTTTCCGCCGAGTCTTCGCCGAGATATGCAAGCTCTCGGTGGATGTCGTCTCTAGGAAGAAATAAGGCGAGGGCGAGCGCCGTCTCCATCGAATTTGCGCATGCGTGTTGGATGCTCCGCAATACTTCAGGGTGCCAGAGCCTCCGCTGCTGTCGATCGCAGGTCCGTCCGTCATCGCATCGTCTTCGGGCTGACCCCGTATTCGAGGCTCACCCGACACCACTTCGGGTGGGCCTCACTAAATCACTTCTAAGACGACCGAAGTCTACGGCCCTTACCAGCCATTCATCGCGTCAGACTGCGCCGCAGTGCAGCTTCACCGAACCGGCCATTCGCTGCAGTAGCAAACGTCGACATCAGCCGAACTCACCAAAGGCGGACGAAGCGGACACTGCTCCAACGCCTACAAATGTCAGCTTTTGGTTTGCATCGACCAGTCGAGTGCTTTGACCTCAAGCGCCTCGTCTCTGAAGTAGAAATGGAAGTGCCTAGCACCTAAGCCGTTCATTGCGATCCAAGGAGTTGCGTCCAGATCATCACGAGTATTGCCCGAAATTTCGTAAAACTCGCCCCAAGCCGGTGCGAGACCACTGAAACGACACCGTCCATCATACCAGCCGTGGTCGTTTACGCTTGTAATGCGGTATCTTTCGCAGTTTTCAAACCGGACCAAGATAAACGAGACACGCTCGAACTCGGGATAAAGCAATGCGTTGGGTCTAAAGCGAGCGACGAGCGAAGTATCGTCATGCTCGACTCGGAGATCAGGTGCGTTTGGTTCGGCATTCCAGTCAGCGTTGAGTTGGGTGAATTTTAGCATCTTTAACTTGTCTCACGCGATATCCTCAGGAACTGGATAGCAGACCTTTGTGCAAAGCGCAGCATCCGGTAATTTGGGCTCTCTGCGGTCGTTAGATCCGTTGCAGCATTTTGGCAATCCGCAGCCTGCACCCTCGGCAAGGACGGCCCAAACCGGTCACTCGAGACCAACCAGACTTTCTGCGCCTGCAAGTCCGCATAACCGACATTCGCTGCTGGAGCGAAATTCGTGGGTACTTCAAGGTCGGGACCCGCGGATTTTCTGCCGTTCGTCTTGAGGCTACGAAGGTCTGCTACGGGTTCTATCGCGACGCTGTCATTTCACGCCAACGTGTCGCCTGTTCCGGCTATCAACCGACGTAACATCGATGCGAACTGGTCCATCTCCTCGTCTTCGCAACGGTCGCCGAACAGATAACCTGCTCGCTTTGAGAACGTGGAAAGCGCTTCAGACAGTTTTGCGCGCCCAGCATTCGTCGCCACGACGAAGACCAGCCGTGCGTCGCGCTCGTCAACCTCGCGGTCAAGGAGGCCAATTTTCTCCATCGGCGCGGCCATTCGCGTGATCGTGGATGCGCTGACATGCATCCGTCTCGCCAACTCAACTCTGGGCAGTCTATTGGCCGCCGAACGCTCAAGATGAAGCAGTAGGAGAAACTCGTTTACGGATATTCCGTGAACCGCGGAAAATTCTCCACTTAGCCCGGCCCGGAAATCGTCAGCGACTTGAAGCAGGCGCAGTGCGTTGGTTGTATGCAAATCAGTCATATGAGATATCTATTGCGAATCGCTTGCGTACGCAAGCATATTGCAAGATATAGCGCCAACTTGTTCGCACCAAGGAAACACCAGCCATGGACTTCGAAACGCTGTTCTCAATCGCCGGTCTTATCGCAATGGTCGGCTGGCTATGTTTGATCTTCTCACCACTCATCCCGACATGGGCGGACTGGATCGCAGGAATGATCTTGCCGATTATCCTATCCTTGGGCTACGTTATCCTTCTCGTCATACCGTCCTCTGACAGTGCCGGTGGCTTCGGAACACTGGCCGATGTGATGGTACTTTTCTCATATGAACAAGCCGCACTTGCCGGTTGGGTTCACTTTCTCGCTTTTGATCTCTTCATTGGCGCATGGGCCTGTCGCACCGCGCGCGCAGAAGGAGTGAGCTTCTGGCTCGTTGCTCCGTGCCTGCCCATGGTCTTTCTGTTTGGGCCCGCGGGCCTCCTCGCTTTTCAAGCTATCCGTGCCTTTCGCAACAGAACCGCCTAGGCGACAATTCCGCGTAAGCAAATGTTCGTGCGTCGCGCAGCATCAGTTACCTGGGCTCATAGCCGCCGTTGGAGGCGTCACGGCATCTGCCGTTGCATCGCGAGAGCGGCTTTCGAGGACGGCCCATAGGAGACATCCAACACGTTGTTCCGATGCTGCAGTCGCAGTCCGCATAGCGGACATTTGCTGCACCAGCATATCGCTACTCCTGTCAGATGACTGGTGCGCGGGACAAAGCAAACCCGACTTTCGCCGCAGCAGCGCCGACGTCTGCTTTCGAGAAACTTGGCCGCTCACAAACGGTCGTTTTTGTCACAGGCGGTGCTGATGCCGGAATCGTTGAAAAATCTTGTGCCACAAACCCTTGGCAAAACCGCCTTTGATTTTGTCACGTTTCTGGCAGGAGCCAAGGAGCGGACATTTGTGCACAATGCAGCATCTTACAATAAGGGCTCAATCCTGCCGTTAGCCGCTTCGCGACATTACCGCAGATTGGCCGCGATCCGACCGCCAAGGACGGCCCAGAGCCGACCTTCGACACGTAGTGGCGATGCTGAAATAGCAGCCCGCTTACCAGACATTCGCTGCAGGTGCATGATCGCCTGCCGGTCGAACGCACGATGCGGACAATCCTGCCGTTGGTTAATTTCGCGAAAGCTTCGCCTGAAGCCGTTTCAGCATGTTTTTTACAATCAACCGATGAGCAATTCCGACGGGTAACATGTACCCTTTACCGAATAGATTGTGCACTTGGACTGATGAAGTAATGGAAAGCTCTTTGCCCTGAGTACTAACGCATGTCATCACGTCAAGATGGCGATCCCGCTCAGTCAACACCAATGTGCTGTCATCGGTATATTCAACTAGAAAGAAATCCAAATAATCGCCAACTGAAACAGTATCTTCACGCGCGCCAGAGAAGCCGCCGATCGACTTCACGCCAAATCTGACCGACACCGCATCCCGTATTTTGAACGCGATATTGAGCAATGGTTGCGGATCTTCCATTATCAGATTCCACGCTTGCAACGAAGACAGGTGCTCCGCCAGGCTAACGCTCTGTTTGTCAAAGTAATTGAGGGTCGCAACCGGTGCCAAAACTCGGACTGGGCTGCCATCTAATGTGATCATATTCGCAGGATAGCTGCACTGCAGCATAAGTCAATTCGGGCTCCAAGCCGCCCTCGGATGCGGCGCAGCATCAGCAAGATGGGTGCTGCCAGTCAAGCTGCTGTCGGCCCAAACCAGACCTTCAACAGAGTTCTTGATGCCGCACTGCAGCTTCCCCGAAGCGGACATTGACCGCTAAACCTGCTGGAGCTCCGATCAACGAACCTCTAAGCCAAGAACGATGTGACCAAGTCATGCCGGAAGAGCCGCTCCGAGGCGGCACTTACCTTGGGCTCATGTGCAGTAACTCTGACAGCCAGGCACCCTCATCCAATTTCGGACGCTAGGCGATGTCGTAGGTAACCGGGAAATGATCAGAAGCATCCAAGAGAACTTGCTTGTGCGGTCTTGCTGCGTCCAACTGAAAAGGATTCCAAACAAGCGCGCCGTCTCCATTGGATGGCGCGATACCCGCTGAAACGATGATATGGTCAATGAGAGCGTTAACTTTGTCACCGGTGAAGCTGTCAGTAAACCTAGCGGTCGAGGGTTCCCAGCCGTAACGGCCAAACTTTGGTCGTCCGATCGGATACCGCAGCATTCCGTCCAGATCGAAAACATCGCCAAGGATCAGTTCAACAGCACTGCGTCCGAACCGACTCTCATAATAGTCAAATCCCGGACCGTCGTTTATGTCGCCCATCACGACAAACGAACGGCCTTCATTCAGCCAATCATCGACACGCAGTCGGATCGATGAGCATTCTGCAAAAAGCTTGCGCCGGTTGCGGTCTGAGGCTCGTTCAAAGTGAACGCGATCCATTGCGCTGAAGATACCTTTTGACTTTGCGTGCGCGACAAGCACCCAGAAGTCCGCGCCGCCATCAGCCCGCGAGACCCTTGCTTCCAACGGCGGGCGATAGTGCTTGTAGAGCTCTTTGATGCCATCCGCATCACTGTCGGCCTGGAAAGCCTCATTGAAAGGCGGATTGGTCTTGTGTCCCGTTCTGCCGCCGGGGTCATGCGCCAACGAACACACGTTTGGATCGAACATCGCCGCAATTTCCTGACGACCTGCGGATGGAAACCCTATCATTGCGTCGGCCTGTCTAAGCCCCTTGGCAGCGGCAAAATTCTTTAGTGCTGCGACCGTGTCCCGCTCACCCGTCGTCGTAGTCGTGTTGGGACCCTCCGTGACGCCGATCAGGTCAGGATCAATCGCTGTGAGGACGGCCGCCACAGCGTCTAGTTTGCTTGTCGCCTCGGGCGTGGTCTTCAGAGAATTATCATCTTCAAAACAGTCATCAAACCACTCGATGTTATAAGACATTATTCGCATCAAATTACTCCAACTCTGACTTTCGACTATTCAATCTTCAGAACGTATCACGTTTACGACGATTTATGAAAATGCAGCGCGTTGTTGGTCAGTCGTGACCTCCCCTCTTAAAAGGCCCTAAGCCGGCCTTGCGCACGGTTGCTGCAACTGCAGCCCGGATAGCCGACATTCGCGGCGCCTGCGCGCTCTGAACGGCGGTCGATGTCTCAAGACTCTACTAAAGCTGCCGTTGACTAAAACTCATCTAGGTAGCTATCCTTTGAAGCATTGATTTAAATCTAATGGTGTTTTGATGTTCGAGCATGGCTATCGTATCGTTTTTGCCGGTGTCTTCGTCTCGTTTGCGACTGGACTGAATGCACAAGATATCGGGCCTTCGGACTACGGAATTGATCTTAACTTACGTAGTGAGTTGCTCAGGCCACAGCAAGCAGTCCCAGCTTTACCGAATGGGTTCGGCGTACGAATTGACAATGACTCTTTGGAACTGATTTCGCCACGCGTGTTGCCTGGGACCATGTTGTCACCAAGCACAACAATAAATGACGACTTTACTTTTGACCTAAGCGATCCACTTCGTGATAATCGACCAGTCACGGAGCTGGACCCGGCATTGCAGGCCCTAATTTTCACGCAAAACCGTGACCTTGAAGGATTGGCAGCAATTGCAGGACAGCAAGAGGTGATCGAGCGGTTTGGATCGGATGCACCGATCGATGACATTTTGCAAGGTTTGGAAGTTACCCAATCGCAACCAATCGCGACATTCACACCTGACGACATGCGTGCAATTATTGCACAACAACCGCAACTCACGGATACCGCACGAGCGATTGTGTGGTCCGAATTTGTCAATCAAAATAGTGGCGGCTATGCGGACATTGGTCTCGCTAATGCAATGGCCTTTGCGCCTGAGCCGGTGAGTGAGAGTTTTGGCATACTGCTAGCGCAATCCGATTCATCTTCGCGTGATGAGCTGATGGTGGAATGGCTGAATGCAAATCCCACCACCTCCGATCCTCGTGCATTGGGGGCACTATACGACAGGTCTTATGAGGGGTTCTCATTGCCTCAAGCCGGCCTGACAGAGCTGACAGTCGAAGAGACGCTCTCTCGTTTGGCACCCCTTGGCATGGACCCATTGGCTGACCATCTTCGTGCCCGTATTGAAAGAGATCAAGGCAATCTCGAAGGGGCTCTTGCTGCATTCAACGAAGCAGTTTCAGACGAAAACTCGCCTGCGTCTGCACTAACGGATTTCGCGAATTTTAGCGCTCAGAATCCGCAATTGCCGGGTGTCCTATCAGATCGGCAAATTGTCAGTACTTACTTGGATGGTTTTGTAGGTGGTGATTTTGAGGCGCTGGAACATCTTAGTTCCTATCCGAACACACCAAATGCTGTGATAATTGCCGCGACTGCTCAAGCATTGGTCCAGGCTGAAACTCCTCAAGAACGGGCAATTGCTGCCCAGCAAGAGCGAAACCTGTGTGCGGCCTATGGCGGTCGAGATGGTGGACCCTGCGAGGCTCCGTCTATGATCTACTTTACCAACCGTGCCGAGATTGCCGGTGAAGGTTATTCCAACGAACCTGCATCGAATGGGAAGGTTCACTTTGGTCATCTGGACGTACCTTTGTTGTCCGAATTGCATCGGCGACGCGATGATCTTGGCAGATGGGGTGCGCGATCATGTGTGACAGAGACTCTGCTGGCACAAGGGGTCTTTGATTGCGATCAAGATATTGCTCGCAATGCGACTGACGCCGGGCCGTTGCAGTTTGATGTTGCCGAAGTTGACGCCTTCACGGAAGTGCTGAAGCCGTCGAGCACTGGCACAACAGAGCAACAAGCTGTGGTATACATTCACGGTTTCAACAACTCACTAGAAGATGCCGCGCGTGACTTCGCCCGCATTATTCTGACTGCGAGGCTTCAAGGGAGCTTTCAGCCAATTCTAGTTAGCTGGCCTTCCCAAGCAACCGCGGTTTTTGACACAAGCGGAAGGCTGAGCTTGCCGGTCAACCAGTATAGGTTGGACCGAAGCCGCGTACGCGACTCCTGTCAGCAGATCAAAGGTGCGTTTTTGGACATTCGCAGTGCGTATGGCGATGAGAACGTACACATCATTGTGCATTCGATGGGTAGCTACATGTTGCACCAAGTGCTCAATGGATGCCCAAATGCAGACGACGCTAACACACAGCTTCAAGGTACCATTGCAAAGAACATCGTTTTTTCAGCTGCGGACCTTGCGAAAAGTGTGTTTGAAGCAGACAGAGAACTGATACTTAATGCTGCAGAACGCGTGACCATCTATGTTGCGCCAAGTGATCCTGTCCTTGAGTTCTCATCATCTTTGGAAAGACTGGAGATCGGCCCTGGGGATGGACCAAGACTTGGCAGCGGATACGATACTCTAGCGAATACGCCCGATGATCGCTTGATGATCGTAAATACGCTTTTTGCTGAATTCGTTGAAACTGCGTCTGGCCCAACCCTGTACAATACTAACCACAGCTATCACATCAACACACCGGCCGTTCGTCGTGATATTTCGATGCTGTTGCGCGGCCATGTTAGAGATCAGGCAGAGAGGTGCCTTGCGCCATCAGATGTTATCTTGGACGGGACAGATGATCATCCAAGTAGCTACTATATTGTTCCAAATTGCCTGTAATGGGAGGTGCGACACCATCTGACTTGAGGTCTATAGAGTATTGTGACCGCTAAGCAGGTATGCCCGACGCTTGACCCCCCTGGCTTCTGTTACCGGCCCATACCCGCCATTGGCCAGGTCCATCTGTCGCCGCGGTGCAGCCCGTCGAACTAGCCGTTCGCTGCACTGCCGAAATCTCGATCAGCTCGAACTCACAGTCAGCGGACTTTGCTGCCATTGGCGGATGCCCCGCAATTGTCCGCTATTTTGTTGTTGCTCTCTAATCTTGACTCATATGCTGTGTCGCGCTTGCCCCTCAATTGGCGGCAAATAGAGAGGGCGAAGATCGCCCAAAAGATTGATCGTATTTGCTTCAAAGACGTCTGAGACTGTATTTCCGCAATTCCAATAAGTTCATTGATCGGCGTATTGCTGGGAAGGCTGGCCAATACCGACATAAGCGCATTGACTTGCGAAACGCGCCCACTGTGGCTCTTCAGATAAAAGCGCAAAGCTTTACGAACCTCACCGATATACCGACCTATTGCACAGTGTCAGGACCCTGTAGATTTCCCTGGAACAAAGACCACTGGCTTTATCTCTGTATCCATCGTCACATCAGGGCTGGACCGTCCATGGGTTCCAATCAGGTAAGACAGAGCCGATGCCTTCGCTTCTGCTGTGCTGGGCATGGTTGCATCCGGATCAAGTGTCACGCCCTGGCTGTCGCAAAGCGCCCGGAACCCGTCCATGAGGCGAGCCGACAGATCGGCCTCGGCCATATCCCGCAGTGCCAGCGTCTTTCCGATCATCCTGTCGATGTCCGCATTGGATGGCCAAGATGCGCTCTGACCGTCGGGCAGCAACTGAACCAATCGGAGGTGGACCCCGCGAATGCTTTCCCACTGCGTCTTCAGATGAAAGAGCTTTTCACTCTGGGGATGGGTGGGCTCAATCCTAGTCGCTTCGGCTGCCGCCCAGAGGTCAAGCGGCATGGGGTCAACATCGGGTCCAAGTGCATCCTGAAGCAAAGCGTAGTGTTTTTCAAACCACGCCATCACGTGCTCGACAGTCACGCCGGGCTTCCTGCTCAGCCGGTTCAGGGCGCGGGCAGCCTTGTTTTGTATCTCGATTTGCGTGTCCGCTTCGGAAAACATGTCTCGCGCAACCTGGTGCTCAGCGCCGGTTGGTTCGGGCTCTCCGATGCCGAGCGACAGAACATGTTCGTAAACATCCTGAAATTCGGTCGTGCGTGGTCTCTGGTCATCGGCGTACAGGACCTGACCGGAGGTGATCAGAACAGTATTTTCAAGGTTCCGTTGGGTGAGATGCCGCTTAGGGTCGACCCCATGCGCTAATGTGTAACCGGCCAGAAGCTGCGCTGTCATACGTTTCGGGATTGAGCGCTGCACATATGCGATGGGTTCCTCGAATGGAAGGACTGGACCATCTTCGTGCCACTCCCAGCGGGGCGATTCCATGCCTTTTTCGATCCATGCGCGCCGCACGCGGTCTCCTTTCTGGCGTAGTTCAAACCCGTGATCCTGCACGCTCTGGTTTTCGATATGCGACCAGATCGTAATACTTTCGAGCGTGGGGTCGAGCACTTCGAGACCGCGTGCCAAAGCGTGCAATGGAGGGCACTCGATCAATGTCAATTCTGGTTTGCCAATGGGGGTGGAAATCAGAAAGCCTGCAGAGAAGTCAAAGTGATCGGCCCGCCCCTGCCGCTCGCGTTGGTAGCGAAGCGGTGCCGCAGTAACGCCACGGGTCAAAATGGCGCCCTGATTTTCAGCACGCAGCAATCCCACACAAAGGGGGAGCACCCTTTCGATGGGTGCCTTTACAATGTGAAACTTGGTGTAATCATCTTTTCGAAAGCACATGCCGCGAAACTTTCCACAATTCGCGCGACGGCGCTAGGCTCGACGAACGCAAGTCGATCCGATTATTCTGAGAGCTGACATTCAAGGGCCTCGCAGCATTCGTCGCTCTGGGCTCTTAGCCGACTTCGGATGCGGCGCGGCATGTTGTGGTAGGATGTTCTGGTCAACGTCGGGTTGTCGTTTTGGGACGGCGTGGCGGATCGGAGGATCAGTCATGGAAATACCTAACTTACCAGCCATTCGCGCACTTCGCCCCGCATGGAATAAGGGTCGCATCGTCGGTCAGAAGCGACCATTGAAGCCAAAGCACGTTTGGGCCATCCGAGTGCGACTTGAATTGGCGGAGAACCATCGCGATCTCGCATTGTTCAACATGGCGATCGACAGCAAGCTGCGCGGATGTGATCTCGTTAAGATGAAAGTTGTCGATGTGATGGCGTCTGGTCAGATCAAGGAACGCGCATCGGTCTTGCAGAGCAAGACACAGAAACCCGTACGCTTCGAGATATCCGAAGGGACCCGCGCGTCCGTTGAGAAGTGGATGGAAGACGAGCTCATGGTCGGCTCAGAATACCTTTGGCCGGGTCGGTTCCATGAACGGCTGCATATTTCGACCCGGCAGTACGCCGGGATCGTGCGTGATTGGGTCACGTCCATTGGGCTTGAGGCGAGCGCATACGGCACCCACTCAATGCGGCGTACAAAGGTCACCCAGATCTACAAGAAAACAGGCAACCTGCGGGCAGTACAACTTCTGCTCGGCCACACGAAGATGGACAGTACTGTTCGGTATCTTGGTGTGGAGCTCGAGGATGCGTTGGCCATTGCAGAAGCCATTGAAATCTAACTGTCTTGGGTCGCCTTCACGGGCGGCCCGGAGCCGCCGTTCAAGGCACCACCACATGCCGCGATGCAGCTTCCCGATAGCGGACATCGCGGCTAAGTTGCAAAAAAGCGCGAGGGTCGAATGAAAGCCAGAGTAACAGGCAGCTTGGCCGGGGCGGCGGTTGGCTTCATGGTTGGTGGTGGCACCGGTATTGTCGGTGGTATCTTCGGAGCGATTGCCGGAGTTCTGGTCTTCACGGCTATCGGTGCCGCTTGGGGATGGAGTGCAGGTCCTGATCTCGCGCAAACGATTCAACGCTGGCGAGGAAAGTGACGGCCCAAACCGGCCATTCACCAATCGGGCAAGATGCCGCGGCGCGGCCCGCCGAACCTGCCTTTCGTTGCAAGCGCGAGATAGTCGACTTTTTGACGGTTCACGCGGCACGGCCACACAGCGGTTGGTGGCCGACGCGCTATACCCGCCGCTTGATACAATGATGGCAGCAGGAATTGTTAAAAGGTTGTTTAGGATAAGTAGCTTGCTAAGAATGCGTCTTCGCAAGCTGAGATTGCTCATCTATTTGAGCATGTTGGGGACCCGGTTTGGGAGATTTGAAGTGGACAGTTCTCTTTTTGAACCCAGATACATCGCACTAGACTCCTCGCACCTAAGCCAGTGGATTCGAGACTCCTTGTCACCAAGCGTTGAAGAGCGGAAGGCCGCAAAGACGTTTGAGAAATGGCTCGAAAGGAACGGTTGCTTACCTCTTCTTACGCTTCACCATATCTCGGAACTTTGTGCCTACGATGACACCCAGATGGTCGCACAGCGTCTTCGTTTTCTCCACAGACAGAAATTAATAGCTTGGATATCTCAAAATGACTCACAGCCATCGATTGGGGGAGTGACCACGATTTTGGCTTCTGAAGTTCAGGCGGCTTTCCAATCGCCCGATGCTGACGTAGAAACCGTACTTCGTTTGGCTGCGAAGGGCCTCATCGCAGTCGGTACTGGAGAGGACCTGCTAGGTCCGGACCCGCATGATTGGCTGGACCTCATTCCAGTTTTCGCAACCCAAAATGAGAGAGCACGGGAAATTGCTGCCCTCACTCATACCGATGTCATCGGTACGTCTAAGCTGACGCTTCGGAAGCTTATGAACAGTAGTCGGAAGACTGGTGATAAGTTGGAGGTTTCTCTCGAAATAATGCAGGGCACATTTGTTCAGGAGATTAAGGCCTCCGGTGATAGACGTATCGATGATCCGGAGATCTTGGCACAAGAGTTCATGGCAGCAGTCCGTGCATTTGGTGATGCCAATCCTGGCGATGCCAAGTCCTTGGTTTTGGCGGGGCTTGCCGAGCAAGGCATTGAGCCATCAGATCTACATCTTGACATGACCGTAGACGAAGCTTTGGAGCTGGGCGTGTTTTTCTCGAGGGTCAGAACAGTAACTCAGGGAAAGGGCATGCTCTGGCAAGAACTGAAGAAGCGAGTTCGAAAGAGCAACATCCCTTCAGCGGTTGTTGTTGGGGATGTAGCGAAGTTTCTACCAACAACAGTTGAACGAAAAGGAAGCGAATTAAATGACATGCACCTGGCGACACTCGCACCCTACGCAGATGTGACATTCGTCGATAAGCGTATGCATCACGCCTTCCGTCAGGCCTTCAGGAAGAACAAATCCCTAGAAGAAATTTGCAATCGAGTTGAACGGGCCTCGTCCTACCGTGACATTCCCCAGATTGTTGATAGCCTTTGACCAATGTCCTGCCAAGTAAGGTATGCCCGGTGGCAACCCATATCCTTGTAAACACCTTGTTTCGAGGAGCCATCGGTGGGAACTTCATCGGGGACTTGGCATCAAGACCCCCTATTGCATTGAAAAGGCGAAGTATTGAGCAGACCTTTAGAAGTTCTTGGCGCACCTGCTTCCAACGCCGGAGATGAATTTCATGAAGCTTGGGCACTAGGAAACGCCCTGCAACTGCTGGACCCGGCGACAGGACTTACGGAGCTAACAGTCGAGGGCGTCAGGGACGCTGCAGAAACCAATGACAACGCCAATTGGGACGGCGTGGACTGCGCACTATACTTTGACGACAACGAGCATCCTGAGAACTCGCGCGTTGAACTCGTTCAGCTGAAGTACTCGGTGACCGGCCAGAACAAAAGTTGGACGTTAGCTCGTTTTTGCTCATCAACAAAGAAGACAGGCAATAATTCCGTGGCACGGAGACTTGCAGACGCATTTAAGGGTGCGACTAAGGGGGAAAAAACCGGCCATTTGGGGGTGTCGCTGAGCATCAAACTGGTAACGAACCAGCCAATAGCAAAGAATCTGCAAAACACTATAGCCAAGGCAAAAAGCAGCGAGTTGCAGGGAGACGATTACGACTCACTGAGGCGAGCAACGGGTCTCGGGAAAAACCAACTAATCCAATTCTGCAAGCTTCTATTGCTTGAAGGTGGTGAAAACGCCAGAGCAGAACTCCGTGAACAGAATACAAATGCAATCGCTGAACTCATCTTGAGCCCAGTCAAAGACATGTCCGACAGCCTTCGATTGCGTATTCAGGAGAAGCTTGGGCCGGATGGTGACCGAACAATAAAGCGCGAAACAGTTTTAAGCTGGTTCAACCTTGGCAGAGGCCAAGGTCTGTTCCCTTGCGACCCAGAGCTCGAGCCCCTTTCCGAAGTGATCCCGCGAACCATAACTGAAACTCTTGCTAGTGAGGTTCAAAAGCATCCACTGGTAGTGCTGCATGGGAAAGGAGGCTGTGGGAAAACAACGACAGCTAGGAGTCTAGAGACCGCCTTGCCGCCCGGCTCAAGAACCATAGTTTATGACTGCTACGGCGCGGGCAGCTATCGTGACCCGTCAAGACCAAGGCATAGTTCCTGGCAGGGGTTCACTCAGTTATCCAATGAACTTGCGAGGTCGACCAATACTCCGCTGTTCTTTCCGTACAAGCAACGGGAGGACATGGCTCCGGCATTCCGCCAGAAGCTGGAAACGGTGGCTGAGATTTTTGGTCGAGAGAACACTGGTTCACTGTTGGTAATTGTCATCGACGCGGCGGATAACATCGTAACACACGCAGCTTCACAAACTCCGCCACAAATGTGCTTTGTGGATCAGTTGGTTGCCTTCACAGATATACCCTCCAACGTTCGAATTGTTGTCACCTGCCGCACCTCTAGGCTGTCAAAAATGAACCTGCCTGATGGGATCCAAAAAATCCCATGCCCCACGTTTTCTCTGAGCGAAACTAGGGCAATGGTCAGGCTACATGGTTTGGAAGGAGGCGAAACTGAGATCACCGATTTTCATGCTCTCTCGCGTTGTATTCCTCGCGTTCAAACAAGTGCATTGGCCGGAGCAAAATCGTTGTCAGATGCGGTCGACTTTCTACGCCCTAATGGGAAGTCGTTGAATGATCTCTTCGATGCAAAGGTTCGCGAGGCATTTGACCGTAGTGGAGTCAACATACGGCGTAGCCTTTGGTGCGCAGCTTTGGACGAACTTTCAGCTCCGATACCAATTGGTGTTTTGTCTCGCGTTTGCGAGCTTAACGAAGAAGTCGCTGAAGACATAGTGAACGACCTTGCTCCGAACCTAAGGCTGGGAGATCGAGGCGTAGAGTTTTCTAACGAGGATTTCGAAGTGTACTCTCAGGCCACTGCCAAAGAGGCCACGGACGAAGTGCGTTCGGCGATTGCGGATGCTCTTGTTACAGAAAGACTGAACTCAGGTTACGCAGCATCGCATTTGTTTGACGCACTTATAGCTTGCGGCAGAAAATCCGAAATTGGCAGTTTTCTCGGAGAGAAGGATGGCACTGCCGCAATCTCAGACCCGATTGTTAGGCGAAGAGTGGACCTTTCACGTTTGCAAGCCGCACTCCACATTGCATCAAATAATCAAGACGAAATAGCAGTCGGAGAGACAATTTTTGTTGCGGCGGAAGCGATGCGGACCTCCGGCAAAGTGGACAGTCTAATTTTGGAGAACACGGATTTATCGGCTCCTTGCCTAGACGAAACAACAATCGGCCTCCTGATCCTCAATGACCCCGAGGAGCGAAGTAGACAAGGCCCCGTGTTGTTCCACCTTGCACGAGAAAAGGCGAGACAAGGCAAACTCTTTGAAAGCCGCTTAAATCTACAGGCCGCCGAAGAGTGGATGAACGAAACTTTCAAAGATGAAAACTGGCATCACAAATGGAGCACGCAAAGGCGTGACGTCGTAACAAGGCTTTTTACATTTTTCGCCCTCCGAGGATGGTCACTGGTCGAGCGGGATTGCGATCGATGGACGAACGCCTCTTTTTGTGTAGCTTTGCGCAAATGGATACTTGCAAAGATTGTGGTCGAGTTCGGCCCTAGTGTGATCGCTAATGTCTTGGAGGAGATGGACTTTCGCTATCATTTCCTGGCAGTCAATGCTTTGGGTCGAGCTGGAGTTACTCCCTCACCCGAACAGCTGAAAACCGCCCTGATCGGCCTCTCCAAATTCGATTTTGAGATGATTGCGAAAGATGACGGACTTGGTTCCGGACCGTCGCTAACAGCCGAAATAAGGGAAGAGATACTGTTCTTTCTCGAAGGGTTAGTACCAACTGGAAAAATTGCGCAGGAAATACCGAAGTTAATCTTGGACAAACTTCGAAGCAGCCGCTCGCAAAGCTTCCAGGGGCTGCATCTAACCTATCCCTACCCTATCGACTTTGCTTTTCGCACGGCCATTTTGACATCGTATTCGAACAGTGAGGAGCCTGACCTCGAGGCTGTCTTCACTGAACCGGATAAGCCGAGAGAAGAAGAACCTGAGGAAAGCCGAAGGGAATTCAGGCTCGCGAAAGAGCGGTACGACGAGATTTGCGGGTTGCTCCCGGCGTATAAAGCATACGCATCTTTATTAGGCAGCAGGACAAGTGCCGCCGCTACGCAGTTGGATCAGAAAATAACAAGCCTGGGTAGCACAAGTAGCAGAAGTTATCACTTTTCATACGTGAAGAGTACTCTGCGCCTCAAGGCGACCGATCTGATGCTTTCATCAAGGCTGGACCGTCCAACCAAGGTCACTTTCTTGAAGTCCTCTTTGGCCAAAGGCGAGGGTTTTTTTGAACAAGACGCGGAGCTATGTGCGATCACTTTGCACGATCTTTCGCTGCAATCTGTAGTTGCTGAAACGTTGGAGCAAAAGTCGGAGGAAATTCGGAGTCTTCACGTCCGAGCAACCGAAAAATCTGAGTATCTGCTTTCAATTGCGCGAGTTTTCATGGACTTCTCTAAAGACCATGCATCGGCGATTTTTTCGGACGCGCTGAAGATTGCAGAGGAAGTCGATCTCGAAGCATTAGACGTGTTGCATGCTTTGTGCCGCATCGTGAAACGGGAACGCCCAGACACATCGGAAACGAAAGAACTCTTGGGCGCGTTTGCGAGAGTTGTACGGCACGCTGGCGAATTGCTAGATTCGGAGGATGGGTTTCCTCTAGAGGAAGCTTTGGAAGCCATCTCTTTTTCAAACCCATCTGTCGGCGCGATGACTGCTTCTCGTTGGGGAGACGAGGGATTCACTTCGCGCGGCAATGAGATAAGGCTGTTCCTGAAAGCGACGCTCGACAAAGGTTGGCTTACCGCACCCGATGGATACACGCTTGCTCAGGTCTTGGGAGATGTCCCACCATCGGTTGAAGACAGAATTCTGATTGGCTTGGGCGAGGTTTCTGAGGACGTACGGGATGATTTGTTGAAACATCTCGTTGAGCGAAAAATTTTGGCAACAACGCCCTACTCTGACGCCTACATTCCCGACAATCTTGAAGAGTTGTGCCGATCTGGGAAATCCGCAGCGGAAGCCTGGTCCCGTCTTGAGCAAATCAGGAATTTCAAGTCGATGGCCCCCGCGCCACAAAAGCCTAGTAGCGGTAGAATCGGTAAAAAGCAGAGAGAGCACACGAAGGAAAATCAGGAGGAAAAAGTTGCGGTTGATTGGTCATCCGTCGATCCTCTGTCAGCTAATGCGATTGTGGAAGCGCAAGAAGCAGATCGAAAGGCAAGACTTTTCGACTTCAAAGAACGTCTGTTTGAGTTGCGAACGCGAGTTCGATTTGCAGATCGGATAGAACACCTCAATACGCTGGCTCAATGCGCACGTACATCAAGGTGGCCCGACAATGAAATAGAGGCGATCTTTGCAGCTTTGGACGACTGGCCAGGAAGGGTAACAAACGAATGGTGCACAACCGAGCTTCCTAGGCTGACGGTGGAACTTGGTGGCAGGACGATGGGCTATAGCTGGTATCATGGAGAACAGTTCGCTGAACTCCAGGCCCGCTCTGGGCTGCCTCCGGAAGGTCGACGTCAGGTAGTTTTAGACTTGGTTGAACAGAATGCTGCGAAGCTGGGAGCGGCGAGTCTTTTGAAGCTTCTTGCCGAGTACGTGAGCAACTTGGAATTGCAAACAGCGGATGAACTATTGGTGCGGCTGGTGGACCGCACAGAAGCTCGCCTAAACATGGATGATAACGTGCGTAAGCGGTACCTATTTGAGCCGCAAAATTTGCCCACGTCTCAAAGCCAGATCGTCTCCGCTCTGATTTACAGGTATTTGGGCGATATAGATGCAAGAGTGCGTTGGCAGGCATCTCACGCACTTTTATGCGCTGTGCAGCTAGGCCTAGCAGACTTGATAGAAGGTATTTTTGATCACGCTAACGGGCAGTTCAATTGCCACTACGCTTTCCCCGACTGCCCATTTCAGGAAATGAATGCTGCTCAGCAATTGTCGATCGTGTTGGCTCGAGTGTCGTCTCATCATCCAGCAATGATTGAAAAACATGAAGCTGAGATCCTGAAGCTATGGACCAAAAACCAAGCGCACATCCTAATCGGACACTTGCTCGCGAGAACGCTTATTCAGGCACGACAGGGAGGAGCGAAAGTAGGCGTGGATGAAACAATCCTTTCATCAATGAATGGATCGGCTTCAACAAGAACCCCTAGATTGAAGGATCGCTATTCGCGTGACTTCGATAGTCACGCCGACCCAGGTTCGCGATTTAGCTTCGACAGCATGGACATCATACCGTATTGGTACTCCCCTGCGTGCCGGGTGTTTGCAGATTTATCGTCGAGAGAGTTGATCCACGTCGCCGAAGAATGGATTGTGGATCGTTGGGGTGGCCACAAAGAAACAAGTCATTGGGTGAATGAACCGAGAAAGAGCCGTTTGAAAGATGACGACTACGGGCTTTATTCGGCTAGTCACGGTTCGCGACCGACCATCCATCGACACTCCGTTTATTTGCAATGGCACGGCTTACACATGGCGGTTGGAGAGCTAATAAAAACACGCTCTTTAGTGGAGCGTGACGACGACCCGTATGATGCGTTTGAAGGATGGTTGGAGCGCGACGATACGACCTACCCAACAATCTGGATATCCGACCTCCTGGGAACACTGCCACTTTCAAACAGATACTGGGAACAACCTGAACCTGATCGTGAGGATTGGGTTGGTGAGGTGGATGCAGTTGATCCGCTGGCAGAGATAATGGGGGAAGACGGCGGGCTGGCCCTTAGTCAGTATCGAGAGCATGGAATGCATGAGTATGGAGATCAGGCAGCCCATAGCGAAGTTCGCAGTAAAGCTGCATTCGTACCAAGCAAAACGGCACCTGCACTTTTGAGGGCCTACGCAGCCACAGCGGATTACTATGACGTCTTCATTCCTGACCCCGACGATTTTGAAGAGAATGACGGGAAAGACGGCGATTTCAGCATCATCTCAGCTATCCAGCGGCCTTTGGCCGGTCGTGACGTCGGAGTTGATGAGGAAGACCCGCGCTGCTTCAAGGGGCGCGGTGTTCAAGCGGCCCCCTCAAAGACAGTCCTCGATGTTCTTCAAATACCGTCTGGTCCATCGTGGTCCTCATCTTGGGGCGTTGAGGAGAATGGGATTGCCGATTTGAGCTATAGTGCTTGGAGCACCACTCCGAACGACAGCGAAAGATCGATGCGACATCGATCCTATTCCTACGTCGACGGCTATAGGTTGAGCGTAACTGAAAAGGCACTTCAAAAGTCAATGAATGCACTGGAATGTGATTTACTAGTTACAGTGAACCTAGAACGTTCGATTGGGAGCGAATATGGCAAAAGCAGCAAAAAAAGATCCGCTCACAAAAGGGTCGAAGTCATCCGGCTCGGTCGGGACGGAACGTACGAAACGCGATCAGGCCATAGAGGAACTTGGACGCAAGCTAATCAGCGATCTGGATGATCGGGACATAATCGCGAAATGGATGGCTGCTTATTTGTCTGAGCAGATGATCGCCTCTGATGAAGATGCAAAACTCAAACAGGAAACTGCTGATCTAATTTTGAAGCTTTGGCGGGAACGACGCCACTACCCTGGCAGAGATCCAATGCAACGATATGAAAAAGCACTTTCTGCCATGGAGTTACAGCTATCCATCGGTGATCCAGTGTTCCAAATCCGGACGCCGTTTGAACCGACGAATGGCTCCAATGAGGATAAACTCAGCTTGGCCAGAAAGCTGAAGCACCATTCTGCAAGTTTGGCCTCCATATTGGTTAACGAAGTCGTGGCAGAACTAGATCTCGACCAAGACCAGCTTGCTGAGATTGCCAATATTGCCGATCCAGACGCAGAAACAAGCTTTCTACATGTCTTGAAGGTTGTGGTGTACGATAAGGAAAAGGGAGACGATCAAAACGATCCGCACGGAGAAATTCGAGAGGCGATATCTGATCTTCGATTTGCTCTAGAAGAGCTTGAGGCAGTTCTTCTGCAAGAGGTCAAAGATCCGAAGCGAATAAACTAACGAATTTGATGCGCAATCTTGTGACATTGCATTCCCAGTGGATTGTTCATCCTACTACGCTGTGCAGCACCGCTCTGAGTATGTAGCGAACGGCAGCTCTGCAGGCAGCGTGCTGGGCCCTTAGCAACTGCCGCGAAGGTCCGGTTTCCGCCCTTTTTTCCAGGTTTTTCCTACATTTATGCCCCTAAGGCTCGAGCGCTCTCCGAGTGCTCGAAGGCGTCTTGATATAGCCTAACTTCGTTACCGGTCATGCCTTCTTCCCGCATGGCTCCGCGCCAGTTGCCCGAGAGCGTCGCAGCCATTTCACGTGTGATCAACCTCGCCCTCTCCTCGTTCAATTCGAAAAACTCACACGCCTCCAGCGCGATTTCAAGCGACGCATTGAAGGACCCACCCTGAATAATCCCCGTTTCCAGAACGCGATGCCTGGAGGGGGATGGATTGATGTCGAATGCCGGAGACAGCCGCCACCGATTTCCACCCGCATAGATGAACCCGTGGTTTTTCAGGTGATCGTCCTTGTTCGACACCAAGATCGTGAACACGATCCGTCGCCAGAGCTCATGCAGATCTTCGGTCGGCTTGCTCGAAATCTGGCGGATCACATCGGCGATGTCGGTGTAGAACCCGCCGTCCTCGCTCTGCCAGTCCAGCGCGGTGCGCGCCGAGATATAGGGAATGCGCGTGTCGCCGCGGCGATCGAACCGGCGGATCAAAGCAATGGGACTGTCGCTGTCGCGCAGCTCAAGCCGGGCCTCGGCCACGCGCAGCCCGCACATGCGCGCCAGTTTCAGTGTCGCCACTTCGGCGCGCTCGACCGGTTTGGTGTCCTGTGCGGACGTGAACTTGGCGATCCAGAGATGTCCGTCGCCTTCGACGTTGGCTTTTGGTCGTGCGCCACCCAGCGACCCAGCGACACCGGCCAGATCGCGGGCTTCCTCTTCCGCGCCGCCAGGATCCTGTTCGAAGCGTTGTGCGAGCGTGCGCAGGCGCTCAAGCTCGACCAGCCAGGGAATGGGCGGCGTGAGGTCGGACAGCGGTTCCATGTCCTCGCCGAGAAACCGCAGCGCTCCTTGCCGGGTGCGGTCGTCTGACAGGACGAGATAATCGAACTCGCTGAGGCCGCCGCCCAAGGCCTTGGTCATCAGCGCGCGCCCCCAGGAATCTGGCGCCGCATCGGCAAAGCAGCCCGGCAGTGCCGAGCGCTTATCATCCTTTCCGGATGAGAAGTGACTGCCGTTGCGCAGCGGCAGTCCCGGCGCGAGCGCGAAGCGATCTTCGGCAACGAGCCACGCCTCATGATATCCGAACTGCGAATGCTGGCGCCGCCCGTCGCTTTCAAAGCGCAGGCGTCCCACGATCCGTTTTCCTTCGCCAAGCGCGACGATCGCCTCGGGCATCAGAAACCGACCCCTTCCTCGTCATCACCATCGCCGATTGGGGCAACCTTGTCCGGGCCTTTGCTCGATGACTTCAGCGTGCGCTTGCGATCTATCCGCTTGGGCAGGCTTTCCCGGTCGAGCAGCAATCCGGTGTCATCTGTACCCGCGTCCAGGAAGTCTGAAATACGGTCGATCTCGCCCAGGACGAGGCACGCCATGGCGAGCGTGCCGATGCTTACACCGTCATCGCCCTTCTCGAGCCGGGCCACGGTGCTTTCGGACACACCGATCCGCTCCGCAAAGTCCTTCACGGAGATCCGCCGCTTCAACCGCGCCGTCTTGATATTTGCGCCCAGAGCCTCCAAGGATCGCCGTGCGCTGACTGAGTTCATTTTAACCGCCATATCTGACGTCCAAACATAATTTAACCGTCAAATATGACTGATAGTGAAATTTCGTCCAATTAGCAAGCTCATCGTCGGATGTGCGGTCAGAAGCACTCCTGTCCGAAATCTGTCTACACGCTTCGGACAGGCGATGCCGAGTGTCGTGCACGGTTTGACAAAACCAGAGGTCTGGTGCTGTCGACAGCGGCGACGCCCCGGAACCGGAAGCAAGTGCCAACGATCTGAAGCTGAAATTCATAGTCTTAAGTGCGCGCCAGACGCGGAGATCGCGTTATGATTTTGCGAAACCACGGATGATACCTTTGCTCCCACTCTGGGTGCCGTTGTTGGAGGTTTCGTATTATCTGAGGATTCAAAAGGGCGTCTCACTGCGGGTCGGGCTGTCGGCGAAGCGGAAGCCCCAGCGGGTCTTCCCCCTGACGGGCGTCCATCCCTGACGCGGAAGGGCTTGAAGATGCCGAGTGAACGGTACCGACCATGCGACTTCTACCCAATGGCGCCGATCAACAGGTCAGCCACAGCACGCACGGCTGGCGCATCCTTCAAGTCGGCGTGAATGACCAGCCAGACGGGCCTGGGATCGGGTTGCTGCTCGGTGACTCGGATGAGGGTTCGGCTGTGCTCCGCCATAACACAGGGCAACAGCGCGACGCCGAGACCGGCCTCAGCCGCGGCGCGTTGGCTATGAAAGTCGCCGGTAAGCAGGTCGAGCGGGCGTTCTTTCGCAAACTCTTCCAGCCAGCGCTGTTGCGGAACATGGGCAAGTGTGTCGTCGAAGGCTATGAAACGCCACCGATGCTGCGGAAGTCCCGCGATAGACCGATTGGCATAGAGCGCGAAAGAGACCGAGCCGATGCGCCGCACGATGTTATGCCGTCCCTGCGGCTCGACCATGCGGACGGCTAGATCCGCCTCTCCGCTATCAAGCGAGGCCAGATGCGAATTGGCGGACAGCACGATCTGCAGGTCCGGATGCGCCGCGCGTAGATCACTCAGCGCCGGAATTATAATCTCGCTGACGAGTACGGGCGGCGCCGTCAGCCTGACCCGGCCGGTCAGGGTACTTTCAGCGGCGCGGACCAGACGTTCGATGCGGTACGCCTGACGTTCCATCTCCAGAGCGACCTCGGCAACCTCTCGCCCCTTCTCTGTCAGCGGCGTGGAACGGGCGAGACGCCGCACCAGCTTATGGCCAAGGCTTGCCTCCAATGCACTGATCCGGCGCGACACTGTAGCATGGTTCACGCCCAACGCGCGCGCTGCACCAGCCAATGAGCTTTCGCGGTGCAACACCGCCAGAACATGTAAATCGCGCCAATCCATTTGATCGTTTTTGCACAGATGCCGTGACGAGAGAACGAATTTTCAGCAGGACCTTGGCCTGCCACATCTCGTCGCAACGATAGATTGGAGCAATACGATGATCCCGACCCTTCCGCTCGGAGCCGACGGCCCAGTTTTGCCTGCGCTCGGTCTAGGCTGCATGGGCATGTCCGAATTCTATGGCGAAACTGATGACAAACGGTCGCTGCTTGTCCTCCGGCGCGCCCATGAGCTCGGCGTGCGGATGTTCGACACCGCTGACATGTACGGCAATGGCCACAATGAAGAGCTGCTAGCCCGCTTTCTCAGCGAAGGCGGCCGCGATAGTGCCTTGGTCGCCACCAAGTTCGGCATCCGCAAGGCGCCGGGCGAGTATGCCCGAACGATCGATAACAGCACGGAATACATCCGCGAAGCCTGCGAGGCGTCTTTGCAGCGCCTCGGAGTCGAACGGATCGCCCTTTACTACGTCCACCGCGCCGAAACCGGGCGGCCGATCGAAGACACCATGATGGCGCTTGCCAATCTGGTGCAGGCCGGCAAGATCGCCCGCATCGGTCTAAGCGAAGTCTCCGACGATACGTTGCGCCGCGCCCATACCGTCCATCCCGTGGCAGCTGTGCAGAGCGAATATTCGTTGACCACCCGTGACATGGAAGCTGAAATGCTGCCCGCCTGCCGGGAACTAGAAATAGCCTTCGTCGCCTACAGCCCGCTGGGGCGAGGATTGCTGTCGGGCGCTTTCGATCTTGACGCCCTCTCCGAAAGCGATTTCCGCCGGAACCTGCCGCGCTTCAGCAGCTCCACAATGGAGGAAAATCTTACCCGCCTCGATACGCTCCGCGTCATCGCCGATCGACGCGAGGCCACCCCTGCGCAAGTCGCGCTCGCCTGGGTGCTGGCCAAAGGGGTGTTCGCAATCCCTGGCACCAAGCAGCTGAGTTATCTGGAACAGAATGTCGCCGCCGCCAGTCTACGCCTGTCGCCCGACGATATCGCAAGACTCGACCGCGCCTATGCGCCGGGCAGCTTCATCGGCGAACGCTACACCGCCGAGGGCATGAAGGGCGTCAACGCATGACTCTCGCGACGGACCGCCTCGTCCCACATGCTTGCGGATCTGTGACCACAGCTTGATGCGTGTCGGAGAGTGAGAGGCCTGCGGCTGTCGCTGTGACGGGTTTGGAGGTCGAGAGAGAGGCTCTCGGACCGCCCGTCATGGAGAATAGCCATGACAGCGATTGAGATCATGAACGACCGCCCCGAGAGCGGCGGCTACAAGGTGGATGTGTCCCGTGGCGGGCATAACGGGCGGGTATCGTCCGAATGGTTTTCCCGGCCCGACGACGAGAAGTATCTCTCCCTCTCGGACCTATATGCCTCGGTCAAAGGCCGCGCCGAACGGAGCAAGACGCGGACGGTCGAGAGCGCGGCGATCCGCGTCGAGGCCCATCGCGACGATCCGGAGAAGTTGGGGCTCGTCCTTCCGGACGCCGAGACGCCGGTCGCGCCAACCCATTGGAGCTTCGGGCAACTCGCAAGCCTCGTCGGCGCGCCGGCAGCCTATCTGCGTCAGCTTCCGGCGCCGCTCGCGGGCATCAACCTGCAATACGGCCTCACCAACCACCGCGCCGAGCAGCTCAAGACGATGGAGGTTGCCAACGGTCGCACCGAGCTGCGCGCTGTGACTGGCCCGGACTATGGTCGCATCTATGACCATGAACTCGTCTCTGCCGTCCAGCGTATCGCAGGCGATGGCGTCGGCGAAACTCGCTGGAAGGTGCCGGGCGTCCTCGACTGGTCCACCGGCATTTACAACCCGGTGGTCGACGTCACCAAGGACACGACCACGCTCTACGCCTCCGACCGCGACGTCTTCCTCTTCCTGGTCGACGACATGAATCCGATCGAGGCGGGCATGCTGCCCGACGGCTCTCCCGATCTCTTCTTCCGGGGATTCTACTGTTGGAACTCGGAGGTCGGCGCCAAGACGCTCGGCATCGCGAGCTTCTATCTCCGCGCCGTCTGCCAGAACCGCAATCTCTGGGGCGTCGAGGACTTCCAGGAGATCACGATCCGGCATTCCAAATACGCCGCGAACCGCTTCGCGCACGAGGCGGCCCCGGCGCTGGCGAACTTCGCAGACTCGTCGCCGAAGCCCTTCGTCCTGGGCATCCGGTCAGCACGCGAGCGGATCGTCGCGCGCAGCGACGACGACCGCACCGACTTCCTGCGCAAGCGGGGATTTTCGAAGACGGAGATCGGCAAGATCGTCGAGACAGTTCTCGCGGAGGAAGGCCGCCCGCCTGAGAGTGTCTTCGACTTCGTGCAGGGTATCACCGCTGTCGCGCGGTCCAAGCCGCAGCAGGATGCACGGCTCACCATGGAAACCCGCGCCAAGAAGCTGCTGGAACAGGCGGCGTGATCAAGCCTTCAAAACTGGTTTCCGACCGCATCTGACTCGTCTGAGCTTATGACGCCATCCGTCTCAAGACCGTCGCCCCCACTTGGTCGCGCAGCCAAATGTTCAACGGATCGGTCCGCCGTCGCTGATGCCAGCACAGGTGGACCGGCACCGGGTCGAGATCGAAGGGCAGCTTTGCAATAGCCAGGTTGAACCGCTTGGCATGCCAGCGGGCGATCGGATCCGGCATCGTGGCGAGCGCACCCGTCCGCGCGACGAGATCGGGGATCGAACCGAACCGGGGTGTCCATGCGATCACCTCGCGGGTGTGCCCCATATTCGCAAGCCGCTGATCGGTGTATCCGGCCACTTCGTCCCGGAATCCCACCGCGACATGTGTGGACTTCAGATAGCTCTTGAGGGTGGTCGGCGGAGACACATCCGGTCGGTGCAGGATCACGAATGGCTGCTCCAATAAAGTGGACGCGCCGAGACCACGCGGCGGTGGCGGGGCGACCGAGACGGCCAGATCCACACGGCCATCACCCACATCTTGCCAAACGGACTGATGGTCGACTTCCGCCACGCGCAGGACCACGCCGGGCGCGCGCTCGCGCAGGTCGGAGACGATATCGGCGAAGGCCATCTCGTGTACATCATCGGCAAGACCGATGCTGACTTGCGTCGAGATCAACTTCGGGTCGAACTCGGAATGGGTGAGCGCCTGATCGATCAGATGCAGTGAATCCCGTATCTCCAGCCAGAGCGCTTCGGCCCGCTGAGTCGGTTTGACCCCCTTCGGCGTCTTCTCGAATAGCCGATCACCCAGAATGTCCCGCAGCCGGGCGACGGACTGGCTGACAGCCGGCTGCGAACGCCCGAGGCGCTCCGCCGCGAGCCGCAAATTGCGCTCGGACATGATCGCATCGAAGACGATCAACAGGTTCAGATCAGGTTTGGCACTCATAATAAATGCTTATGATACTCACTAACTCCTTCGATTGGAAGATATGAGGCCAGAGCGGTACTTTCAGATCATCAGAAATCAAGCCACACAGATGAAAGGATCGAAACCGTGATCACCTCCAACCTCCGCATCAACCAACTCAGCGACGACGCCTATCAGAGCTATCTGCGCTACCTGGAAGTGCTCGATGACAAGGATATCGACGCCTATGCGGCCTTCCTCGCCGACGATGTGTCGATCCAGTTCGGCAACGCGCCAGCCGTCGAAGGCAAGGCCGCCGTCGTCGAAATGCTCGGCGGCTACTGGCAGAGCTTCAAGAGCATCGAGCACGACCTGACCAACATCTACGGCACCGATCGGTCCTACGTCCTCGAAGCGCTCAATCACTACGAGCGACATGACGGGAAAAAGGTCACGGTTCGTGCCGTCGCCTTCACCGACAAGGACGAGGACGGTCTCGTGTCTTCGATCCGCGTGTTCGGGGACACGTCGGCGCTCTTCGAAGCCTAGAGTGAGAGGAGTGCGGGTTTTTTCGTGACGGGTTTGGAGGTCAGAGAGAGTCTCGTGACCGCCCGTCGCGGAGAAATCCCATGACGAAGTCCAAGAAGATCACCCTCAGCGCCTCGCGCGACATCCCCTTCAACAAGCTGGTCCTCAGCCAAGCCAATGTCCGGAAGGTCAAGGCCGGCGTTTCGATCGAGGAGCTGGCCGAGGATATCGCCCGGCGCACGCTCCTGTCGTCGATCACGGTCCGTCCTGTCCTCGACGATGAGGGCGCAGAAACCGGCATGTTCGAGATCCCGGCCGGCGGGCGCCGCTACCGCGCGCTCGAACTGCTCGTTAAACAGCGGCGTCTCAACAAGACAGCGCCCGTGCCTTGCATCGTGCGCACGGAAGGTCTGGCCGAGGAAGACAGTCTCGCCGAGAACATCCAGCGGGCGCCCTTGCATCCGCTCGATCAGTTTCGCGCCTTCCAAGCGATGCGTGAGAAGGGCAAGTCCGAGGAGGAGATCGCCGCGGCCTTCTTCGTCTCGGTGGGTGTCGTCAAGCAACGCCTCAAGCTGGCCGCCGTCTCGGCGACACTGCTCGACGCCTATGCCGAAGAGGAGATGACGCTCGACCAGCTCATGGCCTTCACGGTCAATCCCGACCATGAACGCCAGGAACAGGTCTGGGACGCGCTCAAGCAGCACTACAACAAGCAGCCTTACGAAATCCGCCGCATGCTGACCGAAGGCGCCGTGCGCGCCTCCGACCGGCGCGCGCAATTCGTGGGCCTCGACAATTATGTCGAGGCGGGCGGCGACGTGCTGCGCGATCTTTTCCAGACCGATGATGGTGGCTGGTTGCAGGACGCGGCGCTGCTCGAAACCATGGTCACCGAGAAGCTGAACGAGGAAGCCGAGGCTATCCGCGCCGAAGGCTGGCACTGGATCGAGGTCGGCACCGACTTTCCTTACGGGCACACCTATGACCTGCGGCGCATTCGCGGCGAAGCCGAGCCGATGAGCGAGGAGGAAGAGAAGACCTACACCGCGCTCAAGGCGGAATATGACAAGCTCGAAGATGAATACTCCGAGGCGGATGAGCTCCCCGAGGAGGTCGACGAACGGCTTGGCGAGATCGAGACGGCGATGGAAGCACTCCAGACCCGTCCGATCCGGTTCGAGGCGGAAGACTACGCCATCGCGGGCGCCTTCGTCAGCATCGACGGCTCCGGCGGGGTGCGGGTCGAACGCGGCTATGTCCGGCCCGAAGACGAACCGGCAGTCGAGACGGAGGACGATCCGGTGGGCACAACCGTCGATCCCGATACGGACGATGCAGTCGCCGACGCATCCGAGCCGGTGATGGATCAGGACGAGGAAGACGATGACGACGGCACCAAGCCTCTGTCGGATCGCCTCGTCTGCGAACTGACCGTCCATCGCACGATGGCGCTGCGAGATGCGCTCGCGAACGATCCGCAGCTGGCCGCGCTCGCTTGCCTGCATGCGATGGTCCTGCAGCTCTTCTACCACTACGGCCAGGACAGCTGCATCGAGATCAGCCCGCGCTCCACGCAGTTCGGATCACAAGCCCCGAACCTCGGCGAGTCTGCTTATGTCCAGTCGATCGATCTCGGCATCGAGACCTGGGCAAGCAACCTGCCGAAGCAACCAGAGGACCTGTGGGATGCGCTGACCGAATGGGACAGCGACAGCCGTGATGCGCTCTTCGCGCACTGCGTGGCGATGACGGTGAATGCTGTACAAGAGCCGCACCACCGCAAGCCGCGCCAGATCGCCCATGCCGATATCCTCGCATCGACGCTCGGTCTCGATATGGTGAAGGCGGGCTGGACGCCGACGGCGGACAGCTATCTCGGTCGTGTGACCAAGGCCCAGATCCTCGCCGCGGTGCGCGAGGCGAAGGGCGACAAGGACGCCGACCGGATCGCCGGGTTCAAGAAGCCCGACATGGTCGAAGCGGCCGAGGAGCTGCTGGTGGGCACGGGCTGGCTCCCGCAGCCGCTCCGCACGACTCCGCTCGCCAAAGAACCCGACGAGCCGGAGTTCGAGATCGTCGAGGACGACGAGGCTGCACTCCAAGCTGCCGAGTGATCGCACGGAGACAGGCGTTCGGCGGCGCGCGGTCGATGGTTCGATGCAACTGACTGGGCGATGATCGACCTGTCGCCGAAGCCGCCTTCGCCCACTTTCGAGCAGTAGGCGACCACCAACCGAGGGAGACGCTCCCCCAACTCCCTCACCCCGGGGGCCTGTCGGACGCGGCAGGCCCTTTTTTCTGTGCATCATTCAGGAGAAAGACATGGACAGCCCCGCCGCAGACCTCTCGCAGAAGCTCAGCCGCGAGGCCGAGGCTGTATGCCGCCAGTACCTCTCCAATGGACGCAAGCACGGCAACTACTGGGTCGTCGGCGATGTCGACAATTCGCCGGGTCGCAGTCTCTATGTCCGGCTCACCGGGCCGACCCGCGGCAAGGGTGCGGCGGGCAAATGGACCGATGCCGCCACCGGCGAGCATGGCGATCTGCTCGACCTCATCGCCGCCAATCTCAATCTCTCGACGCTGCGCGACACGCTTGAGGAGGCGCGTCGCTTTTTGAGCCTGCCACGTCCCGAACCACCCGCGCGACAGCGACAAGAATCTACTCCGCAAGGATCGCCCGAGGCAGCACGACGCTTATGGGCGATGGGCAAGCCGATCGCGGGCACGCTGGCAGAACGCTATCTCTCCGCACGCGGACTGACGGACCTTCGAAGCGTGAGCGCGCTTCGGTTCCATCCGAATTGCTACTATTGGCGAGAAAAAGCGGATGCCTACGACACACCCGAAGCCTGGCCCGCACTGCTCGCCAAGGTCACCGACACTTCGGGAACCCTCATCGGCGTTCATCGGACCTGGCTTGATCCGCAGACAGCCGAAAAGGCTCCGCTCGATCCCAACCGCAAGGCGATGGGCAATCTGCTCGGTCATGCCGTCAGGATCGGATCACCGGCCAACATTCTCGCTGTTGGCGAAGGCTTGGAGACGATGCTCTCCTTGAAGCTGGCACTTGCCGGTCTGCCGATTGCTGCGGCGCTGTCGGGCAATCATCTTGCAGCGTTCGATCCGCCGACCGATCTTCGCCGGCTCTATGTCGCCATCGACAATGACGAGACTGGGCAGGCGGCTTTCGACGCACTGGCGGATCGCTTCGAAGGCTGTGATCTCCATCTGCTGCCCTTGCGTCCGATGCTGGACGACTTCAACGGCGATCTCCTGAAATGCCCAATCGACGAGATGCGCAGCCATTTGCGTCCTCAGCTCTTGCCGGTCGATGTTCCGGCCTTGCTCGCCGTCGAGTCCGACTGAAGCAGAGAACCGGTCTCGTCAACTGGACAGGCGGAATGAACCTCACGCCACAGAGCCGCGCCTGAAGGCCTTCCCGAGAGGGGCTAGCCGGAGCGGAACCCGCCCGGTCCGGCAATGGCTGCGGCGACACCGTTTTCCGCCGCCGGGCAAGCCCGGCTTTGCATCGCGATCCAAAACCGCGCCGCCTCCGCCATCCTCCGCTTACGCTCCGGCCGACGCAGCCACGGGTTCCCCGCGAAGTACCACTTCGTGGGGAATTGCGTCGGTGCAGGCCCGGTCGGGTCCCGCTTTCCGTCGCCCATGAAGGCCGCGCGAGGCGCGGTCAGCGACAAGGAGGCACAACGCCAATGACCCAGCACGACCCCGACACACGCTCCGCCACAGCGCTCGTTCTCGACGAATTGCAGCTCTTCGGACATCGACCCTTCGCCGACGAACCCGATCCGCGGCCACTGCCGGACGCCAGCACCGTCGAAGGCGCGATCGCCGACATCTTCGACGCGCTTGTCGTCGCCCTCGGCGACACGCGACTGGAACCCGATCTTGAAGACCTGCTCTGGTCCACGACCAACGTCTTCCACCGCATTGCGAGCCGCATCGACCGCAAGCTCGACGATAACGAACAGGCGCAGCGGCGCGCACAGCGCAGCCAGGACGGCTCCGAGGTCCGCTCGGTCGAACTGGAACGCCTCATCGCCGAAGGGCTCACCCTGACCGAACAACGAAACGCCTATGACAGCATGCGCGATCTCGCTGCCGAGCATTTCGAAGTGCATCTCGGCCAGACTTGGCATCCGCGCTCGGGCAGCCACGTCAATCGCAAGCACATGACCGCCGCGATGATCGACAGCCGCGACTATCTCGACGCCAAGCGGAAGACCGACCTCGAACCGCTCATCCCGACCGGCACAAAGATCGCCTTCACCGGCGGGCAGGACGTTGGCGACACCGGGACCATCTGGGCCGCCCTCGACAAGGTGCGCGCCAAGCATGACGACATGGTGCTCCTGCATGGCGGATCGCCCAAAGGCGCCGAACGCATCGCGGCCTGCTGGGCCGACAACTGCAAATGCCCGCAGATCGTCTTCAAGCCGGACTGGACCCGGTACGGCAAGGCCGCGCCGTTCAAGCGTAACGATCTACTCCTGGAGACGCTGCCGATCGGGCTGATCGTGTTCCCCGGCTCCGGCATCACCGACAACCTCGCCGACAAGGCCAAGGTGCTCGGCATCCCGCTCTATGATTTCCGCGCAGCGAAAGGCGGGTCGTCATGACCCGTGATGCGTATATCGCATCGCGATGCGCCACACAGGAATATTCCGCGAACATCGCAATTGTGCTATGCTTTGTCAGCGCCGTGGCGGTGGTGGAGGCGCATCCCATGAGAGGAGACCGCCCATGTTCGTATCAGCCTTCCTAAGTGTCATCGGCCTCGGCTTCCTCGTCTGGGTGTTGTTCGCACTGGCCGTTTACGCGCTGCCCGCATTCGTCGGGGTGAGCGTCGGCATGTATGTCTATGACACCGAAGCGGGCGTGATCGCGGCATTGGTCGCCGGTATGTTTGCCGCCGTCTTCACTTATCTCATCGGTCAGATCGTCTTCGCCAAGGTCCAGTCCATCCCCATTCGTTTGGCCATCGGCGCGCTCTACGCTGCACCCGCTGGCGTGGCCGGGTTCTCAACAATCCGGGGCCTGTCGCAGATCGGCGGCGCTTCCGAAGGCTGGACGCTCGCCTTCGCCATCATCGGCGGTATCGTCACCGCCGGAACCGCCTGGGTGCGGATCGCAAGCCTCGCGGGCCCTATCGGCGAGGATGATGTGCGGCGCACAGACGCGGTGCAGGCGAGTCCGTTCGCGAACGATCGTTAAAGAGACCGTTCGGCCTTTCTTTGTAACGAAACCGAGTTTCTACACGTGGCGGCTCAGGGCGCATGTTTGGCGAAGATGTGGCGGATCGCCAAATCAATCGGCCGCATGATTGGCTCGTCTTAGAAAGGATCAATCATGAATAGCAAAGCACTCATAGTCCCCTGCATAGTCATTGCAGCGGGAATGTTAGGGACACCAGCCAATGCGGACGAGGTGATGAACACCTCACAGCTCAGCGCGCTAGTCACTGGCAACACACTTTACGTCGACGTTCCCGCCGGTGCACCCGGCGCGCCGGATGGGGGAACCGCACCCATCTACTACGCTAAGGACGGCTCAGCCACGGCATTACTTCCGGCTGGACTGAAACTGGTCGGGTCATGGACGCTCGAAGCGGATCAATACTGTATCGACTGGAAAAATGGCCCACAAAACAGCTGCTCACGGCTTATGCGGGGTGCCGATGGTTTCGTTGTGATGGATGCCAAACTTGGCGAGCTGCGCGGCTTGGTTACTCGGATCGCCACAGGCAATCCAGAAAATCTATAAAGGAGCTTTCAATATGAAACTGATCACTGTTGAAGCTGCATTCGCGACCGCCGATCTGGACGCCGCCATCGACCTGTTCTCAAGTCAGGCTGATGAAGTGCGGAACATGAACGGGTGCAAACACTATGCCCTCTACCGCAAACCGTCGGGCGATGGCCTCGCGATCCTGCAGCATTGGGCGACGATGGATGCCTTCGATGCCTACCGGGCGAGTGACGTCTTTGCCAAACTTGGGGCTGGATTGCGGCCTCTGATGAGTGCGCCGCCCGTGACTGTGGTGGCCGAGGTCGATACTATCTAAGGCATGACGAGCGACCTGCCGGCGGCCTATTGCTTTTTCCAGAATGTTGAACCGCGTCCCCCCTTGGACGCGGTTTTTGATCGTGACTACTTGCTTTATGCGATCAAGGGTGCCTTGCGGGTGACCGTCGCGGAAGACATATGGTTGCTGCCGCCGTCCTTCGCGGCCTGGATACCTGCGGATACGCCGATCTTTGTCGATATCGACAAGCCGGTGACTACTTGTTCGGTGCTGACATCGCCGGGGTTCTGTGCGACGTTGCCTGATACGCCGACTGTTTTTCAGATGTCGCCAATGACCCGGCTCATGATCCGGCACTGCAAAGATTGGGGGGCCGATGGACCGCATCCCGATGAAGCGAACGGGTTCTTTCTCGCGCTGCTGAACGTCTGCGCCGGGCTTGTCACCCGATCAATCGATGTAAAGCGCCCAACAGCGACTGACCCGGCCTTGCAAGCCGCTATTGCGTTCACCGAATGCCACCTGACTGACGGCATTACAGCAGGCCAGGTCGCGCGTGCTGCCAACCTGTCCGAGCGAAGCCTCCAGCGGCGCTTTAGCGAAAACGTTGGTATGAGCTGGTCCGAAACACTCACCCGGCTTCGCATGATCCATGCCGTTCAGCTTCTGGCCGAAGACGATTTATCGATTATTCAGATCGCCGGAGAAGTCGGCTTTGACTCCCTCAGTGCATTTAATCGGGCGTTCCGAAAGTTTGCTGAAAGCACTCCGTCAGAGTTCCGAAAAACGCTGAAGGAGTGAAGGTATGCGATGTAGACGTTTGTGCAAACCGCAGCATCGTTCGAAGTGAACACGAAGCCTACCGACCGGACTGAGCAAGGCGCAGCGCGATTATCTCGCAGCTCACGTCCGAGACATCGTTAGGTTCCAACGCCCTACTAGGACACTGCAAGCCTAACCCGTTCAAAGGACGACGAGCGTCGCTGCGTTGTCATGAAACGTGGATGGGCCGGTGGCGAATGCTCGCTGAAATCTCGTCGTTTTAAGAGGTCAATTGCTGAAAGGTTCGGCTGAAAGGCTGAAGCTAGATTCTGTCGAACTCAGGATTAGCTTCCGACATCATTTCATCGGTTCGACCGGGTTCGATTTCAGACCCACCAACAAATGCCCGTTGATCGGAAGCGGTTTTCAATCTGCTATCAACGTTTGACTGTAAATCCGCTATGCGCCTTTCTGCACGCCAAAGCCTGTCTTTCTCCGATGGACGTGGCCAGTGGATTGCCCGGTCCAGAGGTGGCGGTCATTTCTCTTCCAGCGCCCTCGTCACCCGCGCCCGTCACGGCCTCTCCATGGGCTGATCTGACCGGGACCGGCTGACGCCTCGACCGCCTCAGCCGCAACGCCGGGTTCGGACTTTCTTCCCCTGGGCTTTGCCCATTCCTCGCGGGACGACCCTCACGGGTCCAAGAAAAGTCCGGCCCCGGCGTCCTCCGCTGCGCTGCGGGCCACAGGGGCTGCGTCGGCGGTCGTCCCGGTCCTGACGATCGCCATCGAGACCGCGACGAGCGCGGGATCGAAAACCAATAGGAGAAATGACATGGCTACCATCGGAACCTTCAAGAAGACCGGCAACGAGTACGTCGGAGAAATCGTCACCCTCAACGTGCAGGCGCAGAACGTCCGCATCGTCCCCGAGGACAGCACTTCGGGCGAGAACGCTCCTTCCCATCGGGTCTTCGTCGGCCGCGCCGAGATTGGCGCCGCCTGGTCGAAGCGCTCGAACGAAGATCGCGATTATCTGAGCCTCAAGCTGGACGATCCGAGCTTCACCCAGCCGATCTACGCCAACCTCTTCGATGACGCCGTCGTCGAGGGCGGCGAGGAGACATTCAGCCTCATCTGGTCCCGGGCACGCCGCAAGAACGGCGACTGAGGACCTCGGTTTCAGCTCCGCCCGGGCGACCGGGCGGAGTTTTTGACTATACGGGCAACCAATATTTGCGAATGACGGCTCTGAGCCCAATTTACTGGATGCTGCGACGTGAACGAACAGCGGCTTCCGGACATCCGTAAACGGTCTCTCACGTGGGCCTTGCCCCGACTGCTTCTCTGCTTTGAGGTTCCGTCGCCAGGATTGAACCAGCTAAAGCCTCAACATCTTTCATCGGCGGCAAACCAAACTGCCGACGGTATTCGCGGCTAAATTGCGATGGGCTTTCATATCCCACTGCAAATGCCGCCTGCGCTGCCGACTTCTCTTCGAAAAGCATCAGCCTGCGCGCTTCCTGCAGACGCAAACGCTTGTGATATTGCAAGGGCGACATTAGTGTTACAGCCTTGAAGTGCTGATGCAAAGCCGAGGGTTGCAAATGCGCTTCTTTGGCCAGTCGGGCCATTTCAAACGGCTCCCGGTAGTTTTGTTTGATCGAAGCGATCACACGCGCGATCTGCTTCCCCTGCCCCGGCCCATAGACACTGCGCACCGCCGCCTGTCCGCCAGGTGCACGGATGATCCGGTAGAGCAACTCACGCTCATAGAGTTTGGCAAGCGCGGGAATATCGTCGGGCGATTCAATAAGTTTGACCAGCCGCATTGCAGCATCCACAATGTCCGGTGTTGTTTCACCAAGAAACAAACCTGGCCCTTTTGACGTTGCTTCATCATCCCAAGGCATATCAACGGCAAGATCGGACAGGACTCCAGCGTCAATACCAATGCGGATGCAAAGATATGGCTCTGCAAGGCTGGCGGACGTGATCTGTCCGATTATGGGTAGGTCGAAAGACACAACCAGGTAGTTTGCGGGGTCGTAATCATAGATATGATCGGCAAGCATCACCCGCTTTGCACCTCGCACCACGATACAAAGTGCCGGTTCGTGAACCGCATGCAGGTCTTGGGTCTGGTGCGTGCTGCGGATGAGGTCCAACCGAGGAACCGGAGTTGTATGAACGCCGTCAGATCGCACAAATCGGGCAACCAGCTTCGCAAGATCTTCCACCGTCTCTGTCATGGTTTATCCCAAATTTCATAAGCAAGCCGTGCGGCTGCATTGCATACCATCTAGGCTGAGGTAAGCAGATTTCCCACCTTCACGGAGAATTAGGCAATGATCCCGTGGGATCGTGCTACCGCTTAAAGCACAGGCGTCCACATATCTCCTGCATGAGGGACGGCCCCGAACATGGGGCCAACGACAGACAGGAGGTCGATATGACGGATAACAAAAAGGTATGGTTCGTAACCGGAGCTTCACGAGGCCTTGGTCTTCAGATTGCAAAAGCGGCTTTGGATGCTGGTGATCGTGTCGTAGCGACCGGGCGGGACGCGGATGCTGTTAAAAAAGTATTGCCGGACACCGACGACTCACTCGCATTGCAGCTGGATGTAACGGACGCCACCCAAGCCGATGCCGCCGTGGCCAAAGCCGTTGATCATTTTGGACGTATCGACGTTCTGGTGAACAATGCCGGCTATGGACAGCTTGGCGTGTTCGAGGAGATTGTGCACGAAAAGATCGTCCGCCAATTCGACACCAACGTGCATGGCACGATGCACGTCACCCGCGCTGTGTTGCCGACCATGAGATCGCAAAAATCGGGCCACATCTTCAACATTTCGTCCATTGGTGGTGCGCTCGGCTTCGACATTGCGTCGATCTACTGCGCCACAAAATTTGCGGTCGAAGGGTTCTCGGAATGTCTGGCCCTTGAGGTGAAACCATTCAACATCGGTGTCACTATTGTTGAGCCAGGCTTCTTCCGCACGGATTTCCTTGATGAAAGCTCAATCCGATACTCAGATCAGCCGATCGGTGACTATGCCGAATACGCCAAGGCGACGCAGGGCTTCTATCAATCACAAAACCATGTGCAAGCCGGAGACCCAGCAAAGCTTGGCGCTGCGTTGGTACGTCTCTCACGCGAAGATGAGGCACCTTTGCGCTACGCCGCTGGCTCAGATGCATTTGAATATCTCAGCGGTGCCTATGATGCCCGAAAGGGTGAGCTGGCCAAGTGGCAAGACCTGTCCAAATCGACAGACGGCGCAACCGCGTCTGCGGCTTGATCATAAGCTGAATTAGACCTGAAGGCATGTGATTTCGGATGCCTTTTGAAGATCAACATAGAGCTAAAGGACCATGACCATGCACAAGATTACCCTTTCAGTTATCGCGTTTGCGATCAGTCTCTCGATGTCCCCGGTGAACGCTCAAAATGATGAAGGAAGCACGATGCCCGACACCACCGCAGAACGGCTTCAGCTTGGTGCTGATGTCATTCTCAAGCTGAACAACGGCGTTCCTCAAACCACGCTGGAAAACATGCGTGAAGAATTTCCGTTCTTGGCCGACGCCACTCAGGCCTACGCTCTCGGCGACGTCTGGACCCGCCCCGGCCTTGATGACCGCACGCGCCAACTTGCAGCGGTGGCGGCCTTTGCGGTCATGGGAGAGCGTGGATTGATGAAAATCCACGCAGGCTACGCTCTCAACGTCGGTGTGACCGAAGACGAGTTGAAAGAGATCGTCTACATGATCACCGTGCCAGCAGGTTTTCCGAAGGCGATCCTCGCCTCGCAGACCATGTCAGAGCTGTTTGAAGAGCGGCGCAGTGCCGGGACAAACCAGTGAGAGGGATTGGACATGGATTGCTTGCCAAGGTTTTCGCCGTCGGATTGGGGGTCATCATGAGTGGCACGACCGCTGGCGCGCAGCTTGTCACCACCGATTTCCCACGCTCGCCGCGCCCAGAGGCCCCAACAGAGCCGCAATCGCACGAATTCGTCGGCATGTGGGTGACAGAAGACGGTCATATCCGCCATGATCTACTGCCGAACGGGCGTTACGATGAAGCACGCGGTGACCGGGAAAGTGCCTATCAGGGGCGCTATCACGTCACCGACGATATCATCCAATATTGGGACGACACCGGTTTCTATGCTGATGGCCAGTTCCGAGATGGTGTCCTCTATCACGGCGGTTACGTTTTCTACCGCGAGCAATAGCGCCCCTCCCCAATCCACCGTGAAATCAACGGCATATGAGACCGGAGATCAAAATGACCAAAACCTACCGACTTACCATTCTGCGTGGCTTGAGCCTCGTCGTTTGTTTGATGCTAGCACTTTGGTTTTCTCCCAGCGCTGCTGAAGACTCCTCGATGGAAGAAGAAAACCGACAGATTGTTGGTGACGCGTTCAAAGGCTGGGAGGCGGGCACAGTCAATGTGTTCGATCTCCTGGCCGATGACGTCATTTGGACCATCACAAGTTTCGATCCAATGGTATCTGGAACGTACCATGGAAAAGTAGACTTGCTCTCCCGCACGGTCGAACCCTTTAGCGAACGCATGAGCGAAGGTCTCAGCCCAACCGTATACAGTGTTTGGGCAGATGGAGACGAGGTTATCATTCATTTCGATGGCCAGGGGAGAACGGCAGCCGGTGATATCTATAGGAACAGCTACCTCTGGATCTTCAAGATGGATGGTGGTCTTGTCACAGAGGTCATTGCATTCCTAGACACAGCAGCATTTGCGGCCCTGCTTTCACGCGATCCGAGCTAACTGCTCGATCTGGTTTCGCCCTGCACCATTTGATCGAGGTTTCCGATGATGTGCACCAAAAGGCCTGTGAACTGGACTTTCTGTTCATTCGTTAGTCCTATCAGCGCTTCTCGGTTGCCCTTCACGAGAGCGTCAATAGCCATGGGCATCTGCTCCAAAGCCATTGATGTGAGCGAAATCTTCTGAATGCGGCCATCTGTGGGGTCTGGCTTGCGTTCAATTAAACCGTCGCGCTCCATCCGGTTGAGCATCTGTGCCATCGGCGGCTGCTCAATCTTCGCAAAGCGTGCAAGGTCACGCTGCGTGTCCGCATGACCGTCTCGCAGAGCCACCAGAACCGGCAGATGACCCGGCGCAAAGCCTAGCGGCTTCAGGCGCGCCTCGCTGAGCCGCGCGAAGCTGCGTGCAGTCAAGCTGATCAGATGCCCTGGTGTTGAAAGCACATCATCCTTGTCACTAGCCATTCTTGCGAGCCTCGCCAAAATATTACATACGTAGATATATAGATTCGTTTTGAACCTGCGCAACCTCATTACAGGACAGCTTCAATGATCGAAGAACAGCTTACAGTCAAAACCCAAGACGGTGATTGCCCACTTCTCGTTTATACCCCGACAAACGGCAGTTGCGGCCCTGCCATCATTTTCTACTTTGACGCCGGAGGCATTCGCCCGGCTGTCGCGGACATGGCGCAGAAGCTCGCAGACGCCGGATATGTGGTTCTGCTGCCAGATCTCTTCTACCGTCACGGCCCATATGGACCTTTCGATCCCGTCGAAGTGCTGGCGGGCGACATGATGGCCATTCTCGGCCCTCTGCTCATGACCACGAACAATGCGAAGGCCGCAGAAGACACCGGCGCGATCCTCGACTACCTCGCGACGCGGAGCGATGTCGTTGGAGATAATGTGGGCACAGTTGGGTTTTGTTTTGGTGGCGGCATGGCCATCACGGCAGCCGGAACCTATCCCGATCAGATTTGTGCCGCTGCGAGTTTCCACGGGAGCAATTTGGCCAGTGATGCGCCTGATAGCCCACACCGTTATGCATCAAAGCTGAAAGCCGAACTCTACATCGCTGCCGCCACGAATGACGAACACTACCCTGCTGAAATGGCGAAGAGCTTTGAGGCAGCGCTGGATCAGGAAGGCGTGATCTACACGGCTGAAACCTATCCTGCTGCACATGGTTGGATGAAACCGGATTTCCCGGTCTATGACGTGACCTCAGCAGAACGTGGATGGCGGGAGATGATTGGGTTCTTTGATCGCGCGTTGAAGGCAACTGGCTGATGTAGATGCGATACTGCTGCGGGAGGGGGCGAAATGACGCTATGAACGTTGATAGGGATCGCTAGTAAGCAGATTATTTATCGTCTCGTCGCTGAAATCCTCATCACACCTCCGACCCCGTACTGCATTGCGCAAACAGCAGATTTGACCGGCTAAAGGCTCAGTATCGAGCTATCCTTTCCAGCCATGCTCCAACTCAGAAATACCTTCAGTTTCATTGAGTAGCCTGACGATAGCCGTAAAAAGCGGCATCGCCACAGGTTCGGCGTGATAACGCCTGAATCCTTTCCATGCATAAGCATTTTGGGGATGAACCAAAATGCCGTGTCCGTCCAAGTAGCTCCCACAAAAGATGCCAAGAGCAAACGGCTCGTCATGTTCGACCGGAAGATACTGACATTTTTCTCGATAGATGCCGCGTTGGTCCTCTTCCCCCGGCAGCACGCTGTATCCAGTTTTCGCAAGCTCCTTAGTCAGAAAATTGCACAGGGCGTTAGTATATATCAATTCAGGGTGCTTTTCGCGTGAAGCGTAGTCAATTTCGTCTTGGTCAGCTGGAAACAAATCGGAGCGAAAGAATATACTTGTGCGTTCCATGCTCACCCACCCGCGAATTATCAATCATAGTTGCAGGGGAATGTTGACCGAGTGCATGGCAACAATCAACCTGAGTGGCGCTAACTGCATTAAAGCAGCGAAGATCAGCACCGCCTTATGTGGCCCTTGGTTGAAAGCAATCGTTCGGATACCTGTTACGAATGCTCGCCTCTCTAGTCGGGTACCTGACTATCGTCTTTCACAATTTGCGGTTGGACTGGCCCAGCCTTCCGCCAGTTGCGCGACCGTGATCCCGTTCAGCGATGCCTCAAATTGCAATCGTGCGGCGTTTAGCGCGTCATCGGTTGCCGCGTAGGCCGCCTTTGCCAGCAGGCAACTTGGGTTATCCTCGTCATTGCCAATCGCAAAGAGCTTCGGGGAGCCAAGCGCCTCGTAGATTGCAAGCAGGGTCACGTCGGTCAGCGGTTTGGCAAGTGACCACCCGCCCCCATGGCCCTTGGTTGAGGTCACGATCCCGGCCTCGCGCAGACCGGACATCGTGCGGCGCACAACGGCAGAATTTGTTTGCAGCATTTGTGCGATTTGCTCGGAGGTCGCGGGCCTATCCATTTCATCCAGATGCAGAAGGGCGTGCAGCACACGGGAAAGCCGTTTGTCCTGTCTCATTCGGTGGTTTCACCCCATTCACGTAACTTTTAAACACACAAGAGATTGACACTTGCGATCTCTTGATACATTTAGTGATACATGAGTATTGCATCAAACGCCAGCTTCTAGGCCGATACGGTTCATTCAAAACGATGGGCGGCTTTGGCCGTACTATTTCTCGCCAGCTTCATGAACCTAATCGACGTCAGCATCGTGAATGTGGCCCTGCCGCAGATACAAGCCGATACCGGCGCCACCGCAACGCAGCTTGAATGGGTCGCCGCGATCTATGTCCTGGCCCTTGCAGTTGGCCTGCTTCCCTTTGGCCGTTTTGGAGACGTCTTCGGTCGGCGGTGCTTGTTTATCTGGGGCCTGATCGGTTTCACCGTGTCTTCCGCTGTCTGCGGCCTTGCACCGGATGTGGTGACACTGATCGCAGCGAGGGCGGTCAAAGGCATTGCAGCGGCAATGATGGTGCCGCAGGTTCTCGCCATCGCCCATGTGATCTTTCCGGCCGAGGAAAAGTCACGTGTCTTCGGCCTCTTTGGCACCGTGTCGAGCCTTGCGGTTGTGGCAGGTCCGATCATCGGTGGCGCATTGATCTCAGCCGACATTGCAGGTCTTGGATGGCGCTTGGCCTTCCTGATCAACATCCCACTTGGCATTGCAGCGCTGATCGGCATACGCATCTTTGTTCCCCTACTAGATACCGATAGTGACGCTCAGTCTGACTGGATCGGGACATCACTCTTCACCGTGGCTGCGGTGTTGCTGGTCTTGCCCCTGATCGAAGGCCGCGCACTTGGTTGGCCTTGGTGGTGTTTTGCCGCCTTGTTTTCTGCAATCCCCGCAACACTTGCCTTTGTCGCCTTTGAGCATCGCCGCAGCGCGAATGGCTTATCAGCCCTGATGCCGCCCGGCCTTCTATCGAACGGTCCCTATCTGCGACGGCTCGGACTGGTGACACTGTTCTTTAGCGGCGTCCCAGGTCTGTTCCTCGTGCTTGCGATTTTCCTGCAATCGGGCTTTGGGCTGACCGCCTTGCAAAGCGGCCTTGTGACAACCCCGTTCCCGGTCGGTGTCATGCTCGCCTCGATGACAACAGAGCGGTTTGGCAACCGTTACCTCTCAGCCCGCATCGCGGGCGGGGCAGCGTTGCTGATGATTGGTATGGTGGCGCTGCAATTGGTGATCCGCTCCATTGGGGCCGACCTGAACCCCTATGCGTTCACCCTGCCACTTCTCGTCTGTGGCTTCGGCATGGGCACGGCGATCATGTCGCTGTTTCAAGTCACCATGTCGAGCGTCGAGCCCCAGGATGCGGGCGGAGGGTCGGGCGCCATGCAAGCTTTCCAACAGATCGGCGCAGCCCTCGGCATCGCGATCGCGGGTCAGATCTTCTTTGGGCTGCTCGGTGAGAAAGGCATGGCCGCTGGCGCTGCCACAGCACCCCGCTTTGTCGAGGCCGCTGCCATGGCCACAACCTATTCCATCGCCGTTTTCGCGACACTGACAGTTCTGGTTGGCGTTTCGGCATGGCGCACAAGAAGGGACAAGACAGGACGATGCCACAAGCCCATGAAGATGCTGCCGGGTTTTGGGAAGGCCACTATGCGAAGTTGACGACGCCTTCTGGTGGTCGCCCGTCAGCCATTCTGGTTCGATTTACTGAGGGCCTCGTTCCTGCGCGTGCGCTCGATCTGGGTTGCGCCCGTGGGGACGACGCGATCTGGCTCGCAAAGCAGGGATGGGCGGCCACGGGCGTTGATGTGGCGCAGTCCGCAATTTATGCGGCGCAACGGGCAGCGAAAACTGCTGGCGTCAGCGAACGCGCCCCCTTCGCGCGTCACGATCTGAATGTCTCCATCCCAGATGGAGCGTTCGATCTCGTCTCGGCTATGTTTCTGCATTCGCCGGGCAAGTTCGACCGGGCCGCAGCATTGCAGCGCGCAGCAAGTGTAGTTGCACCGGGAGGCATGCTTCTGATCGCAGCACACGGATCACGCGCACCCTGGTCCTGGACTGATGCGGACACGATCTATCCCACGGCAGACGAAGAACTGGCCCATCTCGACCTCAACCAATCCGAATGGAACGAGGTCTTCATCGGGCCCATCGAACGGGTCGCAAACGGCCCGGGCGGCCAAACGGCAACGGTGATCGACACGGTCATCGCGCTCGAAAAATTGCAATAGACATAATGATTGGACCAAGCTTTCCGACATTAGTGACGTCCCCCGCTATTTGAGCAAATGTAAAGCCGTCATTCGTGACTGAGTTGCGAACGGCAAGTTTGTCCCGCTTGCCGCCAATTCAGCAGTTCATTTATTAACGACGTTTTGGCTTTCGCGTCGGTTTTCCAACAGCGCAGCCGGCTCGACGTCCAAGGCTTGCGCGACATGCCAGAGCGTGACGATCGTGACGTTCTGCTGGCCGCGCTCCATGGCGCTGACATGCGCCCGATCAATGCCCATCTTCACCGCGAGCGCGGCCTGACTCATGTTCGCTTGGGTCCGGTAATGCTTGAGATTGTTACCAAATGTGTGACGGATATCCATCCGCCGACACAGCCCTATCGCGTATTGTAGTGCGACGCGCTATAATACGCGTACCTGCTTGTTCAAGCATCGTTCAACAGCAGAAAAACGACCGTTCCGTTGTCGGATGCTTGCCAGCCGGGGTGAGCATGAGGCATTAACCATTGTTGCGTATGGACGCACGAGGGGGACACAAATGGCCGACCAGATTGCCGAAGATTTTGCCGATGTTCCTCCCAAAAACGACTTCGTGACCGACTACGATCGCCAGCATTTGAAGCTCTACGCGCGGCTCCTTGACGCCGAAGCGGACGGCGCACCGCTCGCCGAGATCGTCAAAGTCTTGTTCGGTATTGACGCCGAGAATGAGCCAGAACGTGCCCAGAGGCTTCATGCCGGGCATCTCGGACGCGCGCGCTGGATGACCGAAAACGGATACCGAAGCCTCATCGCTGGCTGACCAGGGCAGATCCAATGCACGATGCGTTTCGCGCATCGCCCTATGCCGAGCGTCTCCCTACGAATTCCCGTTTAACGCGAGCATATTGCTAAGTCCAAAGCGTCTGACGCTCGGCGCGTAACAGTTGGAGAGCGGATATGCCAACGAACTGGCGAGACGAAACCGACTACGATTACATCGAAAACCTCGATGCGTCCGGGCTGGCTTGGGAGTGCCTGAGACGCAATCCGGACTACCGCGCCGCATTCCCGAACATGGCCGAAAGCGATGCGGCCCCTTGGGGGTTACGATTTCCCGGTCGATCCTGAGCTCAAAGCGACGGACGCAAGGCTCTACTGGAGACCATCCGTTGCTCCAGCAGTGACGTCCCTGATGACGGCCAGAACCCTCGGTGAGGCCGAACACGCTGTCTTCGATCAGGTCATCGTCGAAACGAAGCGCGGCACACGTGGTCGCTACTGGACGTACATTCGGACCGGATTGATCGTCGTTTCCGACGACGCTTTGACCGGAGACCGCCCGCGAGCCGTCATCATCCCTTTGGCTCCCGACTGGTCAATCAGGATCGCGACCGCCCAGCGTTTAAGGCGTGTCTGGCGCGGCCAGACACCGCGCGCCTTGTTCACCCTTCAACGACGCAAGCGCATCGCTCGAGCGCTTAGGACCGACGACGCCCGACAAGCGAGCGCGCGTCTTCGCGACATCGCGGTGGCCTATTTCGGCGCACGACGGGTCGCCGCCGAACCTTGGAAGACGAGCGCTCTGAAAGCGCAAGTCGCGCGTCTCGCCGCATATGGACGTACCCTCGTCAGTGACGGCTATCGACAGCTATTGCGCGGGAAATCAGCAGCCCGCTTGCCTCGAAAGTAGCCGTCTCACCGCCCTCCAAACGGGCGCTATCGCGACACTTCTCGCCCTTATCGAAGGGGTGACGATTCCTCGCGAGAATCTTCGTCATCCCTCCCGGGCGCCCTTCTCCGCTTCTCTGGCCGCGAGCCGTCCCTCGCATCCCGCGACGGACCCGCGATGATCAGAGGAGCCCCCGATGCCCGATCCCAATGCCGGCCTGCCGCCGCGCTATCTCAGAACCCCTGAAGCCGCCCGTTTTCTAGGTCTGTCCGGCCGCACGCTGGAGAAACACCGCACCTACGGGACCGGCCCGAAGTATTCCAAGATCGGAGGTCGTGTCGTGTACGCGGTCGAAGATCTGCAAGCCTGGGTCAGCCGCGGCGAGAAACGCTCGACCTCCGATGACACGGGCGACACCGTGCTTCCGGCCAAGCGGCATGCGGCGATCTCGCCGGCCTATAGCGGCGAGAAGCGCTCATGAGCAGGCGCACGACCATCGAGCTGACGTGGATCGAAGGCCGCATCGAGCGCTGGCTGCGCTTCGGTCGGATCGTTCAGGAGACGATCAAAAGCCGATCGGTTCGTGTCGTCGGTGTCGATCCCGGCGGGATCTTCGCTTTCATCCGCTGGGCCGCGAACGACTACGGCACGGTCGAGAGCCGGATCGATATCCTGCAAGCCGTGCGCCCCGGCGAGCGCTATTCGACGGCGCCATTCGTGACCCCCGGTGGAGTGTCTCTGTTGCGGCTGTCCGGCTGGCCGAAGGTCGAAGCGGTACTGCTCTGCATCGACCAGATCGAGGCCGAAAACATCCCACCGGAGGATGCCTGCCCGGACCATTGGCGGCACGTCCATAACCGCCTCAGCTGCAATCTCGGGCCCCGCCGCTACACGCCTTTCCGGCATGACGCCTGGCTCAAACGTCGGGCGCTGGCGGCATGAAACGCGCGCGCCCCTCGCTCATCTTCGGCAGCGCCGGTATCGCCCTGATCGCATTCTCCGCGATCGTCCGCGCCAACCCGATCCTCGTGTGGAACGCGTCGGCCAGCGTGCCGATCGGCTTCTACGCCGTGCAGCCGCTCGACACGCCGAAAGTCGGCGATCTCGCCGTGCTCGAACCGCCATCTCCGCTCGGCGACTGGCTCCTGGAGCACGGCTATATCGGCGCCGACGTCCCGCTCATCAAGCATGTCGTCGCGCTTCCCGGACAGCGTGTCTGCCGCGTCGGCGTCACGGTCCGCATCGACGGCGAGACCGTCGCGACCGCGAAAGAGCGAGATCGGTTCGACCGCCCGCTGCCCGTCTGGCAGGGCTGCCAACGGCTGACCAACGATCAGGTCTTCTTCCTCAATCCCGACACCGAGGCGAGCCTCGACGGCCGGTATTTCGGGCCGCTGCCGCGCGACACGATCCTCGGTCGTGCGGTGCCGATCTGGACGCGGGACGGTTGACGCGATGGCCTTCCTTCTCCCTTCCGGCCTTCGTCTCATCGCCGCGTCCGCGATCCTGATCACGCTTTCAGGCTGCGCCAATCCGCCCGCGGCCGGCGCACAGGATACTGTCTCGCGCTCCGCGGAGACCGCAGCACCAAAGTCCGATATCGACGCTCATGTTGCCGAAGCGGCGCAACGCTTCAGCATCCCCGAGCGCTGGATACGCGCGGTCATGCAGGCCGAAAGCGCGGGCAATGCGCGCGCCGTCAGCAGCGCCGGCGCGATGGGCCTGATGCAGATCATGCCCGGCACATGGGCTGAACTCCGAGCCGCGCATGGGTTCGGCTCTGACCCGTTCGACCGCCGCGAGAACATCCTCGCGGGCGCGGCCTATCTGCGCCAGATGTATGACCAGTTCGGCGCGCCGGGGTTCCTGGCTGCCTACAATGTTGGCCCCGGACGGTATGCCGAGCACCTTCGCACCGGGCGGATATTGCCGCGTGAAACCCGTCGCTACGTTGCTGCGCTTTCTCAGGAACTCAGCTTCTTAGATGCAGCGCCGTTGCAGTCTGTTCGCACCGTTTCTGCCGACCGGTGGCAAGCTGCACCGCTTTTTGCGCCAGTCACAGTTGCGCGTGAAGCGCAACGTGGAGCCGAACCAGACCACTCATCGGCTGATATTCAGACCGTCGACGAACCAACTCAGGCGCGTTCACAGAACAGCCAACCGAACCCGCTCTTCGTCTCAAGAACCGAGGATTCGGACCGATGACCGCACCAGTCTGGCTCCGCCCCGTTCTGTCGTGCAGGTTCGTATGGAATGCAGCTGACGGAGGAGTGCAGCCGAACTCAACGACGGGAGGGCAAGATAAAAGGCCGGGCACGCGGGGGCGCTACGGCGTTGTTGTGGTTGGGGTTTTTGCGTGCTGCGCACTTGGTCACAGTGCTGCACTCCCAGCTATCCCTCTGATTATATGCGCCTTTCACCGTGCCATGTCAGATTTTGGGAAGGTACGAGCGTGAGCCAGCGCGATGGCGACATCCGCATCAAGCCGGGGCGTATCCGCGACAAAGGACCGTCGGCCAGGCGCGCGAAAAGCTTCGTCGGACAGGTCATGCGCGCCGCGAAGAAGGCGGGGCATACCGGCAATCATTTCAGGACGAACGGAGGTCGGGCTGGACGGTCGACCTTTGGGCGCGGACGCTTCGTCAGAGTCTCGCACGGCCTCGCGCGAACGCAACGCCGGGTTGTGGTAAATGCGCGGATCGTCCGACATCGCGGCCAGAAGTTTCGGTCAGCACCGCTCGCCAAGCATCTCGACTATCTGAAGCGCGAGGGCGTCACCAAGGACGGCCGGGATGCGGCCATGTTCGACAAGGAGCACGACCAGGCCGACGACCGCGCCTTCGCCGCGAGCACCGAAGACGACCGTCATCATTTCCGCTTCATCGTCTCGCCGGAAGACGCCGGACAGATGGAGGATCTGCGCGCTTTCACGCGCGACCTCATGGCCCAGGCCGAGCGCGATCTCGGCACCGAACTCGATTGGGTCGCCGTCGATCACTGGAACACCGACAATCCGCATATCCATGTGCTGGTCCGCGGCAAGGCCGATGATGGGAAAGACCTCGTCATCTCGCGCGATTACATCAGCCGCGGTCTGCGTGGGCGGGCGGAAGAACTTGTCGAGTTGGAGCTAGGTCCGCGCAGCGAGAGGGAGATCGCCGCCGGTCTGGATGCAGAGGTGAAGGCTGAACGCTGGACCGGTCTGGATCGCGCGCTGAGATCTTACGCCGATGACACCCTCGGCGTCGCCGACCTGCGGCCCGGCGCGCCCGATCTCGACGACAAAGACCTCAAGCGCCGAATGATCGGACGGGCACAGACGTTGGAACGGTTCGGCCTCGCCGAAAAACTCGCGCCCTCGGTCTGGCAGCTCAGGCCAGGCATGGAAGACACGCTGCGCGAAATGGCCGTGCACGGCGACATCATCAAAACGATGCACCGGGCGATGGGTGGTCAGGCCCGCGCACAAACCGACTTCGCTATCGAGGGACAGCCGGACAATCCGATCCTAGGCAAGCTGGTCGATCGCGGGCTGCACAACGAACTCTCCGGCGAAGCCTATGCGATCATCGATGGGGTCGATGGGCGTCTCCATCACCTACGCTTCCGCGATCTCGATCTCACCGGCGACACGCCTATCGACGGGATCGTCGAGACGCGGAGTTGGGCCGGGAATGATGGAGGATCGCGACGCCTAGCTTTGGTCGGGCGGTCGGATATCGCGCTCGAGAAACAAGTTGATGCCGATGGTGCGACCTGGGTTGATCGGCTGGCGCTCGCCAAGACCCGTGCGCCGCTGGCGCAGAGCGGGTTCGGAGCCGAGGTCCGCGACGCATTGGAGAAACGCGCCGAGCATTTAGTCGGACAGAGTCTCGCGACGCGACAAGGGCAGCGGGTCACCTTCAACCGCGATCTTCTCAAGACACTGCGCCAACGCGATCTCGATCAAGCTGCAAGCAAGATCGCCAACAACATGGGCCTGTCGTTCCGCAAGTCTGGTGAGGGCGAGACCGTGGCTGGCACCTATCGCCAACGCCTCGACCTCGCGTCCGGCCGCTTCGTGATGATCGACGACGGGATGGGCTTCGAACTCGTGCCCTGGAAACCCACGCTCGAAAAGCATCTCGGCCAAACGGTCACGGGCACGGTCACGGCGGGTGGCGGCATCGACTGGTCGCTCGGCCGCAAGCGCGGCCTGTCGATCTGAGCACTGGAGCATTTGATGACCTCGAAGAAACACGCATCACCGGCCACCGCCATCCTTTGGGGCCAGATCCTCATCGTCTCGACCGTCGCGCTGCTCTTCGTATGGGCGGCAACGCAATGGGTGGCGTTCCGACTCGGCTTCCAGTCCGAGCTTGGCGATCCGATGACGACGATCCTTGGCCTGCCGATCTATGCGCCGTGGAATGTCTTCGTTTGGTGGTACTGGTATGACGCCTATGCGCCGCGCGTCTTCATGGAAGGCGCGATCATCGCCGGTGCGGGCGGCATTGCTAGTGTCGCTGTCGCGATCTTTCTCTCCGTGCTGCGCGCCCGTGAAGCGAGCAATGTCACCACCTACGGCTCTGCCCGGTGGGGGACCGAGAAAGATATGCGCGAGGCAGGCTTGTTCGTCGACGATGGCGTGGTGCTCGGGCGCTACCAATCCCGCTACCTCCGCCATGACGGACCCGAGCATGTGCTGTGTTTCGCGCCGACGCGATCCGGCAAGGGTGTCGGGCTGGTCGTGCCCTCGCTCCTGACGTGGCCGGGCTCGGCGATCGTCCACGACATCAAGGGCGAGAACTGGCAGCTTACGGCCAACTACCGTTCGCGCTTTAGCCGCGTGCTGCTCTTCGATCCAACCGATCCGAATTCGGCGGCCTACAATCCGCTGCTCGAAGTGCGGCGCGGCGATACGGAAGTGCGCGACGTCCAGAACGTCGCCGATATCCTGGTCGATCCCGAAGGTTTGCTCGAACGGCGGAACCATTGGGAGAAGACCAGCCATTCGCTTTTGGTCGGCGCGATCCTGCATGTCCTCTATGCCGAAGCGGACAAGACGCTCGCCGGCGTCGCGGCGTTCCTGTCCGATCCGAAGCGCCCGATCGAGTCGACCCTCGCGGCCATGATGCGCACGCCGCATCTCGGAGATCACCCGCATCCGGTCGTCGCGCAGGCCGCACGCGAGCTTCTGAACAAATCAGACAACGAACGCTCCGGTGTGCTCTCGACGGCGATGAGTTTCCTCGGGCTCTATCGCGATCCGGTCGTCGCCAAGGTCACGCGTCGCTGCGACTGGCGGATCGACGATTTGGTGACCGGCGACAGACCGGTAACGCTCTATCTCGTGGTACCGCCATCGGACATCTCGCGGACCAAGCCCCTGATCCGTCTTGTGCTCAATCAGATCGGTAGACGGCTGACCGAGGATCTGCACGCCATGCGCAGCCACCGCATGCTGCTGATGCTCGACGAGTTTCCCGCACTCGGGCGGCTCGACTTCTTCGAGAGCCAGCTGGCCTTCATGGCCGGCTATGGGATCAAGGCATTCCTGATCGCGCAATCGCTCAACCAGATCGAGAAGGCCTACGGGCAGAACAATGCGATCCTCGACAACTGCCACGTCCGCGTCGCCTTCGCGACGAATGACGAGCGCACAGCGAAGCGTGTGTCTGACGCCCTCGGCACTGCCACTGAGATGCGGGCGATGAAGAACTATGCCGGGCATCGGCTCTCCCCATGGCTCGGACATCTCATGGTCTCCCGGCAGGAGACTGCGCGACCGCTCCTCACGCCCGGCGAGATGATGCAGCTCCCGCCAACGGACGAGATCGTGCTGGTCTCCGGCGCGCCGCCGGTCCGGGCGGAGAAGGCGCGCTACTATGCCGATCCGCAGTTCAAGGCACGGATTGGCCCTCCGCCGGATCGCAATGCGCAAGCCGGAGTGATCTGCAGCATGACGGACGATTGGAGCGACCGCGAACCGATCGCCGCGCCTCCGCCCAAGAAACGGAAGGGATCGAGCGAGGATGTCGACGGCGGCATCCGTCGGCAGCCCGACCTTCCGGATCATGAAGACATCGCGCCGGAACCAGCGCCTGCGCGCAGCGAGTTCGCCGATCTCGATGACGAGCAGGAAGATGACGCGCAGCGCGCCAAGGCCATGCGTGACCGGTTTGGCACGGTCGCACGGCAGGCTTCGCTTGATCCCGATGACGGGATCGAGCTCTAGGAGGTGGCCGTGAAGAAAGATCGTTTGAATGTCTATTTTGATCCGGCTCTGTCGGTTGAGCTCGACGCTTTGGCCGCGCGTCGGAAGGTCTCGAAATCGCAGATCGTGGAAGCGGCGCTCGCCGCATTCCTGTCGCCCGATGGAGCCGATCAGCGCGAGGCCGCGATCGTGCGACGTTTGGATCGACTTACCCGCGCGGTCGAGCGCTTGGAGCGAGACGTGTCGATCGGGAATGAAGCCGTCGCCCTATTCGTGAAGTTCTGGCTGACAACCACACCGCCATTGCCCGACGAGATGCGGGAGGCCGCACAGGCCTCGGGCAAGGAACGATATGACGGGTTTGTTGAAGCGCTCGGGCGGCGACTCACCAAAGGCGGCTCGCTCACGACAGAAGTGTCCGAGGATCACCGGACCCCGGATCCACCATCCTGATCGTGGGTCAGTCCGCTCGCACGAGATTGCGGGCGAGACTGATCGTTCGCCGCAAGACCGGATTGTCCCGCGTCGGCGACCACACCAGACTGAAACCCATCTTGGGCGCATTTTCGATCTTCGCGAAACGTACACCCGGATAGGCCGTGCCGGTCCAACTTCTGAGCCCGAGCGTGACGCCCATATCGAGTCCTACCATATTCAACAGCGCTTCGCGGCCGACATCGTGAAGGACGACCCGACTTCGCTTTGGTGGCTTAGCGATCAGCTCACTCAAATAGGCCTGTATGTCCGGCCCTGGATCACGGGCCATCAAAATGATCTTTGTGCTGGCTAGGTCATCGGTCCGGATACTGTCGGCGGCCTCCAATCCGTCGTCAAATGGCAAAGCGGCTACGACTTGCTCTGACCACATGGGAAGCACGTCGAGATCATCCGTACCCGCATCGCCATACAGGATCGCGGCATCGATGCTTCCTCGATATAAACCGGCGATCAGGGCCGAACGCGTATCCTCAAGGATCGAAATCTCGATGTCGGGCATTGCCGCGGCGATCACCTGAAGGAAGTCGCGCTGATGCCCGGTCGACATCGAGTCTATGATCCCGATGACGAGCACGCCGGTTCGCGCAGCGCCGTCCCGTGTAGCCAGCATCACGGCACGATCGAGATCGCGAAGGGCCGCTTGCGCGCGGCGCAGGAAATTCTCACCAGCGCGCGTGAGGCGGACACCATCGGAGCGTCGCTCGAAAAGCGACACTCCGATTATGTCCTCGAGTTGCCGGACGCGTCTGCTGAACGTCGACTGCTGCAAGCCTCGCATCGTGGCTGCTGCCCGAAACGAGCCGGCCTCGGCCACAGCGATGAACGACCGAAGATCGCTCAGCTGTGGCTGGGTAGAGCGATATGCGGCAACATCGTTCATCGCTGACTACCGATCCTAGGCTGCCGAGGCCTGTTTCATCTCGACCGCGCCGACCTGGGTGAAGATATCGAGCGTGTTGATCTCGTCCCAATGCTCGACGAACTTTCCATCTTCCACGCGCCAGATATCGATCGATCGCATCGTGAAGGCGGACCCTGTTTCCGGGTTTCCCATGAAGTTGCCCGTATGGGTGCCCTCATAGCGATAGCGGCCGACGGCGCGCGATCCGTCCTCCGAGACGAAGACGTCCTCGGCGGTCACGACCAGATCGGGCACGCCCGCGAGGATCGCCCCGAAGACATCGATCACACCGTCGAGGCCGGGGGCGGCGTATGGGTTGTGATTGACATAGTCGGGGGCGACGATCTCCGCGAAGCGCGAAAGATCACGTCCGTTGATGATCTCGGCGAAGAGGTGACCGAGGCGGGCGGTGTCGTTGGTTGTCATGGTGGCTCCTTTCATAACGAGACTATATGGTCTCGTTTATGTAACGAGACGGATCAGTCTCGTCAAGTGCGATCCTCTGTGCTATGGGTTCACTCATGACGACGAAGACCGACCCATCACCTTCCTCACGCCTGCGCGACAGCAAACGCACGGCCATACTCGATGGCGCGCGCGAGGTGTTCCTGCGCGAGGGCTTTACCGGTGGGAGCGTCGATGCGGTCGCGGCGAAAGCTGGGGTCGGCAAACAAACGGTCTATCGCCATTTTGGATCGAAGGACGGCCTCGTTATCGGTCTCGTCCGCGCCATGTGCGATGTGCCGGAACTCGAAGCGGACGCGGGAACGACCGGCGACCTCATCAATGCTTTGCGAAGGGAGCTTCGTGCCTTCGCGGAAGGACTCGTGCGTCCCGAGAGCATGCAGCTCTACCGCGCCATCGTCGCCGAGGCCGAACGCATGCCGGAACTCGGGAAACTGTTCTACGACGCCGGACCGAAAGTCATCCGCCAGCGCCTGACCGAGATCCTTTCATCCCGGTTTTCAGAACGTGAGGCGCGGGAGAAAGCCGAAATGCTGGTCCAGCTGACCCTTGGCGAGGCTTATTTCGAGCTCACGCTCGGTCTCGCCGAAGCCGATACGAAAAGGCTCCATCGCCAGATTGATAAAGCGCTGCGCGTTATCATCGGCGAAGGCTGAATACCGAGTTCGATCTTCGGCACATCGGCTCATTTACACCGATTACGCGCAGTCTGGTGATTCTCACCACCGAAACCGGCCATCGCAGGCCGCCATAGCGCGTCAGCGCATTGTGCCATTCGCCCTTTCGCCTGCCTCTCTAGGCCATAGTACTACTACGCCGTCAAACCTATTGCCGATTACTGATTGGCGGTCTTCTTGATCGACCCCGTACTCAACTGCGGGGCCGCGAATGACCGTCCACACTTTCAAATCAGCAGCGATCGAGCGCGGTTCCCGCATGCTCCGCACGGCGCTTGGCGCGGATATCGCGGCCTGGCTCGACGAGGACGCCGTCGTCGAAGTGATGCTCAATCCCTGCGGTCGCCTCTGGGTCGACCGGCTCGGCGAGGGTCTCTGCGATACGGGCGCGACGCTCACCGCCGATGATGGTGAGCGTATCGTCCGCCTGGTCGCCCATCATGTCGGCGCTGAGGTCCACGCGGACGCACCCAGAGTCTCCGCCGAGTTGCCTGGAACGGGCGAACGGTTCGAGGGATTGCTGCCGCCTGTCGTCCCAGCCCCGACCTTCGCCATCCGCAAACCCGCCGTCGCCGTCTTCACGCTCGATGATTATATCCGCGCCGGGATCATGGATAGTGCCGCCGCTAAGGCGCTCCGTGAGGCAGTCGCATCGCGTGCAAATGTCCTTGTCGCTGGCGGCACCTCCACCGGCAAGACGACGCTCACCAACGCACTGCTCGCCGAAGTCGCCAAGACCTCCGACCGCGTGGTCCTGATCGAAGACACGCGCGAGCTGCAATGCACTGCGCCTAATCTGGTCGCGCTGCGCACCAAGGATGGCGTGGCGACCCTTTCCGATCTCGTACGCTCGTCGCTTCGTCTACGCCCGGACCGCATCCCGATTGGCGAGGTGCGCGGGCCCGAGGCACTCGATCTCCTCAAAGCCTGGGGCACAGGCCATCCCGGCGGCATCGGGACAATCCATGCGGGATCGGCCATCGGCGCGCTGCGCCGTCTCGAACAGCTCATTCAGGAAGCCGTCGTCACCGTCCCGCGCGCTCTGATCGCAGAGACCATCGACGTGCTCGCGGTCCTCCAAGGACGCGGCAGCGATCGCCGTCTCGCAGACCTCGCGAGCGTCACGGGTCTCACCGCCGAGGGCGACTACGCGCTCGAACCAATTCTCACCCCCGCGAAAGGAAATGCCCCATGACCAGCCGACTCAATCTCCTCTATCCCCGTTGGCCCATCTACGTTAGCGCCGCTGGACTCGGTTTCCTGCTCGCTGCGGGGCAAGCAGAGGCCGCAGGGTCCGGCATGCCTTGGGAAGCGCCGCTGCAAGCAATCCTGGAATCCATTGAAGGACCGGTCGCCAAGATAGTCGCGGTGATGATTATCATCATCACCGGTCTGACACTCGCTTTCGGCGACACATCGGGTGGCGCGCGTCGACTAGTGCAGATCGTCTTCGGCCTGTCGATTGCCTTCGCCGCGTCCAGCTTCTTCCTCTCGTTTTTCTCCTTCGGTGGCGGCGTACTCGTATGAGCGATCCCACCGACATTCCAGGCTTTACCGCCCCTGTCCATCGCGCACTCACCGAACCGATCCTGCTCGGTGGCGCTCCGCGCACCATCGCGATCGCGAACGGGACGATCACCGCCGCTGTTGGTCTGGGCTTGCGCCTTTGGCTTGTCGGGCTCGCCCTCTGGGTCATCGGTCACATGCTCGCGGTCTACGCCGCCAAGCATGACGCGCAGATCGCAGACGTCGCGCGCCGCCACCTCCGTTATCCGACATGGATGGGGGTGTGACCCGATGATGCGCCTCGCCGAATACCGTTCCAAAGCCGCGCTGCTGTCGGATTTCCTGCCATGGGCCGCGTTGATTGCTGACGGCGTCATCCTCAACAAGGATGGCAGCTTCCAGCGGACAGCAGCCTTCCGGGGACCGGACCTCGACTCCGCGACGCCATCGGAATTGGTCTCGACCGCGGCCCGCCTCAACAGCGCGCTTCGACGCCTGGGGTCGGGCTGGACCGTGTTCGTCGAAGCACAGCGCATCCCGGCACGCGAGTATCCGCTCTCCGAGTTTCCTGATCCGGTCTCGGCGCTGGTCGATGCAGAGCGCCGCGCGCAATTCGAGGAAGCGTCATCCCACTATGAGAGCCGCTATTTCCTGACGCTGACTTGGATGCCGCCTGCGGACGACACAAGCCGCGCCAGCGGATGGCTGTTCGAGGATGCACCGAGCAAGGGTGCAAACCCGCGCGAGCATCTCGCCGCGTTTCGGTCCCGCAGCGATCGGCTGCTCGACCTCTTCGAAGGATTCATGCCGGAAGCCGCTTGGCTCACCGACGAGGAGACGCTGGGCTATCTGCATTCAACGATCTCGACGCGGCGGCAAACCGTGCGCGTGCCCGAGACGCCGATGCATCTCGATGCCTATCTCGCCGACGAGCCGCTGGTCGGTGGTCTCGCACCGCGCCTGGGCAATGCCTATCTGCGCACGCTCTGCATCGTCGGCTTCCCCACCTCGACTTGGCCCGGCCTGCTCGACGAACTCAACGCCCAAGCCTTCGAGTATCGCTGGGCCACCCGTGCCATATGCCTCGATAAGACAGACGCAACAAAGCTCTTCACTCGCATTCGCCGCCAATGGTTTGCCAAGCGCAAATCGGTCGCCGCGATCCTCAAAGAGGTGATGACCAACGAGGCCTCGACGTTTTTTGATTCGGACGCCGACAACAAAGCACTGGATGCAGACGAGGCGCTGCAGGAGCTTGGCTCGGACATCGTTGGTGCGGCCTATGTCACCGCAACGATCACCGTCTGGGACGAGGACGAGCGCGCGGCGGACGCGAAGATCAAGACCGCAGAGAAGGTGGTGCAAGGCCGCGACTTCACTTGCATCCCTGAGACATTGAACGCGGTGGAAGCCTGGCTCGGCTCGCTGCCCGGCCATCTCTACGCCAATGTCCGGCAACCGCCGGTCACGACGCTCAACCTCGCGCATATGATTCCGATCTCCGCCGTCTGGGCGGGACCGGCGCGCAACGACCATCTGGACGGCCCGCCGCTCTTCTATGCAGAGACGCAAGGCGCGACGCCGTTTCGCTTCTCTACCCATGTCGGCGATGTCGGCCACACGCTCGTGGTCGGCCCGACCGGCGCGGGCAAGTCGGTGTTGTTGGCGCTGATGGCGCTGCAGTTCCGGCGCTATGCAGACGCGCAGATCTTCGCTTTCGATTTCGGGGGGTCGATCCGCTGCGCGACGATGGCCTGCGGCGGGGATTGGGAAGATCTCGGACTCGCCCTGTCGGACGAAGACGATGCGGTCCATCTGCAGCCGCTCGCGCGGATCGACGATCCAGCCGAGCGCAGCTGGGCGCAGGACTGGCTCGCCGGACTGCTCACCCGCGAAGGGGTGACGGTTGATCCAGTGGCGCGCGACCATCTCTGGTCGGCGCTCACCTCGCTCGCCTCCGCTCCTGTCGAGGAGCGCACGCTGACCGGACTCTCGGTCCTGCTCCAATCAAACGATCTCAAGCGTGCTCTCGCGCCGTTTTGCCTCGGCGGTCCTTTCGGTCGCTTGCTGGATGCGGAAAGCGAAGCGCTCGGCAGCGCCGACTTCCAGGCCTTCGAAACGGAGGGATTGATTGGGTCCGCGGCCGCGCCCGCCGTTCTCTCCTATCTCTTCCACCGGATCGAAGCCCGGCTCGAAGGACGTCCGAGCCTCATCATCGTCGACGAGGGCTGGCTAGCTCTCGATGACGCGACCTTCGGCTCGCAACTCCGCGAATGGCTGAAGACGCTGCGCAAGAAAAACGCCTCCGTCGTCTTCGCCACGCAATCGCTTGCCGATATCGATGGGTCGGACATCGCGCCCGCGATCGTCGAAAGTTGCCCGACCCGCATCTTCCTACCCAACGAGCGCGCCTTCGAACCGCAGATCGCCGCCACCTATCGCGGCTTCGGGCTCAACGACCGGCAGATCGAGATCATCGCGAGGGCGGCACCGAAACGTGACTATTATTGCCAGTCGCGCCGCGGCAACCGGCTGTTTGCGCTTGGTTTGGGCGAGGTCGCGCTGGCCTTCACCGCGGCGTCTTCCAAATCCGATCACGCCGCCATTGACGCGATCCTCGACGAGCATGGGCGGGACAGCTTCGCCGCCGCATGGCTCGCCCGCCGCGATCTTGGCTGGGCGACCGAGCTGCTCGGCCCGTCCGATGCCGTGATCGAGGCTGCCCCATCCCCCACCCCAAAAGCAAAAGACGACAAGGAGACTGAGAATGTTCAGAACGAAGACAAGTAAACTGGCCGGCCGCGCTGCCGCGGCCCTACTGCTTTCGAGCGCGATCGCGCTATCACCGGCGACCGCACCGCCGGCCCATGCACTGTTCGGCGGCGGCTTCGGCGGGATCGTTTACGACCCCACAAACCATGCCGAGAACCTGCTGACCGCCGCGCGCACGCTGGAGCAGATCAACAACCAGATCGCCCAGCTCCAGAACGAAGCCCAGATGCTGGTCAATCAGGCCCGTAACCTCGCAAGCCTGCCATATTCCTCGCTGTCCCGCCTGCAATCGTCGGTCGAGCAGACCCAGCAACTCCTGAACGAAGCGCAGCGCATCGCCCATGACGTAGCGACGATCGACGAGGCCTTCACCCAGGATTACGGCACCGCCGCCGCGCGGGGCGATTTCGACGAGATGATTGCGGGTGCGCAGAACCGTTGGCGCACTTCCGTCGCCGGGTTCGAGGATGCGCTCAAGGTCCAGGCCGGCGTCGTCGGCAATATCGAGACCGCTCGCACCGAGATGCAGGCGCTCGTCGGGCGCAGTCAGGCGGCAACGGGTGCGTTGCAGGCGACCCAGGCCGGCAACCAGCTCCTCGCGCTCCAGAGCCAGCAGATCTCCGATCTAACGGCCGCCATTGCCGCGCAGAACCGCGCGCAATCACTGGAAGCCGCACGCGTCGCGACGGCCGAAGCGCACGCGCGCGAGAACCTGAACCGCTTCCTCGACTACGGCTCCGGCTACGAGCCGACGACCGTGCGGATGTTCCGGTAGGACGCGATGAAGCTGTCTGCTGAGACTACCCTCAGAGGGATCACGATCGCCATGGGCGCCATTGCCGCGCTCATGGTGGCGGTCGAGTTCCAGTCCGCCCTTGAAGCAGAGCGTGCGGGCGAACCGGCAACGGTTGTTTCGGACGATCCACTGCGGGCGATGCTGCAGCACTGCCGGACGCTGACCCCGGAAGAATTGGAGACCGACACGACCTGCCAAGCGGCTTGGGAAGAGAATCGGCGGCGCTTTTTTGGCCTCACATCCAACGATCAGGAAACGGAGTAGGCCATGGGTGATGTCGGCGTCATCGATCGGTTCCTGGAGGTCTTCACCACCTATATCGACAGCGGTTTCGGGCTGCTCGGCGGCGATGTCGCCTTCCTCGCCACCACGCTGATCGTCATCGACGTCACGCTCGCAGCCCTCTTCTGGGCTTGGGGGGCGGATGACGACATCATCGGACGGCTCGTTAAGAAAACGCTCTTTGTCGGCGTCTTCGCTTACATCATCAGCAACTGGAACACACTCGCGCGGATCATCTTCGAGAGCTTCGCCGGACTGGGTCTTGTCGCGACAGGTGGTGCCCTTGGCGCAGGCGAGTTGCTTCAGCCGGGCCGCATCGCCGCCGTCGGTCTCGAAGCCGGTCAGCCAATTCTGGAATCCGTCGCCGACCTGATGGGCTTCGTCGCCTTCTTCGACAACTTCATCCAGATCATGATCCTGCTCTTCGCCTGGGTCGTGGTGCTGCTGTCTTTCTTCATCCTCGCGATCCAGCTCTTCGTCACCCTGATCGAATTCAAGCTGGCAACGCTGGCGGGCTTCATCCTCGTGCCTTTCGGTCTTTTCAACAAGACCGCCTTCATGGCCGAGCGCGTCCTCGGCCTCGTCATCTCCTCAGGCGTCAAAGTGCTCGTACTCGCGGTCATCGTCGGGATCGGCTCGACCATATTCAGTGAGTTCACCACCGGCTTTGTTGGCGAACCAATCATCGGTGACGCCATGGCCGTCGTACTGGCAGCCCTCTCTATCCTCGCGCTCGGCATCTTCGGCCCAGGCATCGCCAATGGCATCGTCTCTGGCGGTCCGCAGCTTGGTGCTGGGGCCGCTGTTGGTGCGGGTTTGGCCGCAGGCGGTGTCGTCGCCGGAGGCCTCGCGGGTGCGAAGATGGCTGGTGCCGTCGGAGGCGCAGCCTTACGTGGCGGTTCTGCTGTCGCGGGCGGTGCCTCCACCGCGTTCCAAATCGGCGCTGCATCGGGAACGACGACTGCCGGAAAAGCCGCAGGCGGCATGGCCGCGGTCGGACAGGCTGGAGCATCCACCGCCATCAGTCCGCTTAAGCGTGCCGTCGGCGACAGCTATCGCTCCGGCTCGCGCGCCGCATTCGAGGCCACCGGCGGCAAGTTCAGCAATTCCCCGGCCAACATGCCGACCCCCGCAAACGACGGTCCGCCCGCTTGGGCGCGCCGCATGAAACGCCAGCAATCATTGCACCATGGCGCCATGACCACTGCCCACGCGCTGCGCTCAGGCGATGGCGGCGGTGCGGGCACGTCCATTAGCCTTTCGGAGAGATCATGAGATTCAAGCGACCGAGCGTGCGATACGCCAAGACACCGGAACCGACGACACCCTATCAGAAAGCCGCTCAGGCTTGGGATGAACGCATGGGTTCCGCCCGCGTCCAAGCCCGCAATTGGCGGCTTATGGCTCTGGGATGCCTCGCCACGACCGCAACTTTCGGAATGGCGCTGGTCTGGCAATCCACGCAAGGCACCATCGTTCCGTATGTGGTCGAGGTCGATCGCATTGGCGCGGCTCGCGCGGTCACTCCCGCCACGGCGAACTATCGTCCCACCGATCCTCAGATCGCGTTCCACCTCGCGCGCTTCATCGAGAACGTTCGTCAGGTCCCGGCCGATCCCATCGTGCTGCGTGAGAACTGGCTACGCGCTTATGACTTCGCCACTGATCGCGGGGCTGTCGCGCTCAACGATTTCGCGCGGGAGAACGACCCCTTCGCCCGCGTCGGCGAAGTTCAGGTCGCGGCCGAAATCTCCAGCGTCATCCGCGCATCTGACTCGAGCTTCCGCGTCGCCTGGATCGAACGCCGTTACATCAACGGACAACTCGCCGAGACCGAACGCTGGACCGGCATCCTCTCCATCGTCGTCCAGCCGCCCCGCGACGCGGAGCGCCTTCGCAAGAACCCTCTCGGCGTCTTCGTCCACGCCATCAACTGGTCACGGGAGAACGCCCAATGAGACACCGAGTGTCCACCAAACTTTCGATCACAACACTTCTCGCCTGCACGATGCTAGCCGGGTGCGCCACATTCAAACCGCCCGAGATCAGCTACGACGATCCAGTCGCCGCAACGCTGGTCGCGGAACCGGCGCTGCCTGTTCGTCTCGTTGAGACACCGGAGCCTCTACCGCTGCCAGGCCAGCTCATGCGGATCGATGCTGATGATCGTCCGGCAGAAGCGGAGGAACCGAGCGAGCGAGTGACCAACGCCAACGCCGCTGCCCGGATCGAACCAGTCCGCGATGGCTTCATCAACGCCGTCCAACTCTATCCCTACAGCTCCGGCGCGCTTTATCAGGTCTATACGTCTCCGGGACAGGTGACGGACATCGCCCTGCAGGCAGGCGAAAGTCTTGTCGGCTCCGGCCCCATCGCGGCGGGAGACACCGCCCGTTGGATCATTGGCGACACGGAAAGCGGCGCTGGCGGTAACCGCCGCATCCATGTGCTCGTGAAACCGACACGGTCCGATCTGGTCACCAATCTCGTCATCAATACCGACCGGCGCACCTACCACCTCGAACTGCGGGCGACACCGCAGGCTTACATGGCTTCGGTCTCGTGGCAGTATCCCGAGGACGAACTGATCGCGCTGCGTCGTCAGAACGATCGTGCTGCAGCAAACTTACCTATCGGTCGCAATGTCGATCTCGACGATCTCAATTTCCGCTACCGGATCACCGGCGATCGCGCGCCCTGGCGGCCGCGCCGTACCTTCGACGATGGGCGGCAGGTCTTCATCGAATTCCCGCGCGGGATCGGCCAGGGCGAGATGCCGCCGCTCTTCGTGATAGGGCCGGAAGGGGATGGCCAGCTCGTCAATTACCGCATCCGACGCAATTACATGATCGTCGATAGGCTCTTCGCCGCCGCCGAGCTGCGGCTTGGCGACCGCCAGCGCGTCGTCCGGATCGTCCGGACCGACGGCGTGCGCCGGAGTGCGAAGCGGGAGGAGCGTATAGTCTCCGCGTGGCGCCAGGACGATGACCGGTGAGCGACATGAGTGATCGTGAAGCAGACCGGAATGAGGATGGCGGCGAAACCGAGCCGCGGTCCGAGCAGGAGATCGCCAAGGACCTGCGGCTGCGCCCGGACCCGCCGCGCGTGATGAGACTATCGCGTAGAGCGATCACGGTCATTACCGTGGCGGGCGGGCTGGGGATCGGTGCAATCCTAATCGTCGCGTTTCAAGGCCCAGATCGGGGGGACGGGCCGTCGGAGCTTTTCTCCACCGAGCGTGTGCAGGAGGCGGAGGGCCTATCGCTACTGCCACGAGACTATGGATCGATCCCGCAGCTTGGGCCGCCGCTGCCGGGCGAGTTGGGTCGTCCAGTCTTGTCCGCCCAGCGGCGCGGTGAGGCGGTGCCGGTCGTGCCCGCCACTGGACCCGCCGTCGATCCGGTCGAACAGCTGCGGCTCCAGGAGGCAGAGGCCGCACGGCTCGCGACGCTCTTTGCCGATGCGCAGACCAGCAGCACGACTGCCAGCTCTCAACCGGCAAGGCCAGGGCCGCCGCAAGCGTCGGGATTACAGGGGCTCTTTCCAACCGCAACGGGAGCGACGGATCGGCCCGATGCTGTCGATCGCCGTGAAGCGTTTCTGGACAGAGACGTCGATCGTCGCACGACGGCGGCAGATCGCTTGCAGCCGCCAGCAAGCCCCTATATCCTGCAGGCTGGGTCCGTGATCGAGGCCGCACTGCTCACTGGTTTGCGGTCCGATCTGCCGGGCCAAATCAGCGCCCAGGTTACCGCCAATGTCTATGACAGCCCGACCGGACAGTTCCTCCTTATCCCGCAAGGAGCGCGGCTCCTCGGAGAATATGACAGCCGTGTCGCGACAGGCCAGCGGCGCCTGCTGCTCGTTTGGACACGGCTCATCCTGCCCGACGGCCGCTCGATCGTCCTCGAACGCGAACCGGGAACGGACGGGGCTGGCTATGCCGGCCTTGAGGACGGTGTCGACAACCATTGGGGATCAGTTTTCCTAGCCGCAGCGCTCGCCACGATCCTCAATATCGGGCTCGAGAGCGGTGAGGACGATGGCGACGAGATCGCAGAAGCCATTCGCGACGGCACGCAAGACACGATCGGGCGCGCCGGTGAAGCGATCGTGCAGCGTCAGCTGGGTATCCCACCAACGCTCACGATCCGGCCGGGGTTTCCTGTCCGGGTGATGGTCACGCGCGATCTGATTCTCGAGCCACGAGGAGCCACCCAATGACGAAGCTGAAACTTGGAAACATCCGAAATGATAAGCCGGTGAAGCTAAACGTAGAACTGCCTGCGCACGTGCATCGCGATCTGACGGCCTATGCAGAGATCCTTGGCGCTGAAAACGGAGAAACGCTTGAGCCGGCCAAGTTGGTAGCCCCGATGCTGGAACGATTCATGAAGACCGATCGTGGTTTTTCGAAGCTCAGGAAGGATCACCGTTCTTCTTCGCCTCGATCCGCGCAAGAGAGATGAAGCGGCGAAGCGCCGGATTGTCGTTCTCTGGGCGCCAAACCAAGGAAAACGGGATTTGATCGGCCTCATCACGAATTGGTACGAAGGTCACATTCGGGTACGATAGGCCTCGCCAGTGATCAGTGACCAAGCTAACTCCAAGACCAAGGCCAACTAGGCTCATGATGCCCTCGCGTCCTAGCCTATGCCGTCGCACTTTTACCGAGCGCCCGAGATCGCTCAGTTGGCGGATTACGTAGTCATGAATTTCCGGACCGGGCTCGCGGGCGCTAACGATAAAACGCTGTCCCGATAATGTAGACCAAGCCAATGCAGTCTGAATCGCCAAGGGATGATCACTAGCAACCCCCAGAAACACGTGTTCCTTCGCGAGGATCAATTTGTCAAAGTCATCATAGTCGGGCTCCCCTGAAACACATACCAGATCAATCCGACGATGACTTAGCATCGTCATCAACTCACTGCGATCGGTTTCCAGCAGACAAATTTCCACCTGCGGATGCCTCTCGACAAATCTTTGCAGCAACGTTCGAATTGGGCCTGCTGAAAGCGACGCGATGATGCCGATCTGTAAATGACCGTTCTTGGCGATGCCGGCTGACCTTGCGGCATCGACTGCAAAGTTAACCTCATCCATGATCAGTCTGGCACGAAGCGCAAAACACTCGCCAGCGACAGTTAGCCTAGCACCAGAAGGACGCCGCTCGAAGAGTGACACGCCCAAAGTGTCCTCAAGCTTTTGAATGCGTCGGCTGATCGCAGATTGTCCAATGTCAAGCGCAGCCGCAGCGCGGTGAAAGCTGCCCGCTTCCGCGACAGTGAGAAAGTATGACAACTGTGCTGTTTGAACATCTGGACACATGCGACATGTCATACATGAGGCTCGGAAAAGTCTCCTCCAGATTCCGAACTCAGTTTTATAGAATACGGATATTCCGTTAGATCAACGACTAGGCATTGACATGAGTTTCCTGCTTTATGCTCCGCGAAGCCATTTCGCGAAATTGATTGTTCAAGGGACCATATCGCTTTCGACAAAGAGCGGTTTTGCGGCTCTCGCGACATCGCGAACGCGCGAAACAGACAGAACCAAATACTACGTTTTCGGGGTCCGTATTAGCACAGTCGCAGGCCAGATTTCTTTAAGACCTTCGCCCCTTGGGTCTAGCTCCAGTTAGGAGCCAGTTTTAGGTACAATTCACCTTTCCCTCAGCAATTCTTCAGCGATAGCTTGAGCATTGAGACGCATAAAATCAGGAATCGGCGCAACAGGCTCTTGACCGGGATGTAGCAGTTCGAATTCCTCGGCGACTTCGGTTGCCTCTTCATCCGTAAATACACCATCTTCGATACGAACGCGAACGAGGCCATGCATATCCGTGATCCATACAGCCTGTTCTTCCGCCAGTTTGGAGAGAGGAGCTTGGGCGCCGTGACCCGGGTACGCAATTGTTTGATCGCGCCCATATTTCTGGGTGACGTAATCCAGTTGCCGAAGCCACTGAGTTGTGCGTTGCTCGAGCAGAAAGCCTTTCTTGTCATTATCCGTTAAGTCACCCACGAAGACTGCGCCGTTCTGCTGATCGTAGAAGATCGTCATGGCGATGGACTCGCCCGCTCCGATATCGTCAACCGTGAGCGCAATATCTCCAAAGCGTAGAACCTCCCCATCGACCACCACCCGAGTGACTGTGGCAAGCTGCGTTGGATAAGCGTCGCCATTCACGCGGCGCGCGAAGGCAAACATCCCAAGGCTATCGCTTTGCATCTCATCGGCGGTGGCTTGGAGCGCAACGACTGGGGTGTCGGGAAAGGCTTGCAGTATAGATGGGATCCCTCCCACATGGTCTGGATGCGGATGAGTGATGAGTATGGCGAGAAGCGGCTTGCCTGTCGCCTCGATGCGCTCCGCCAAGTCCTGGCCGGCTTGAATGGTTCGCTGGCCATCTATCAACACGACGCCATCCTCGCCTTCGAGTATCCATGTATTCACACTGCCGGGTCCCGGCTCGTGGAACCGCTCGATCTCATACGCCCATGCGGGAATGGCCAGCGTCATGATTAATGTGACTGCTCCGACGAAGCGGGCTGCGAATGGCGAGGTCTTCATGGTCTATTTCCTTTCGAAAAAGTTTCGGCCAGTTGTTCTTTCATTTAGATCGCTTCCGACGGTGATTGGACTGCCGCGCGCGATGCGTCAGACATCCATCGTGGTAGGGCCGATAAGAGTGTGCGGTAGATCGGTGGGTCGTGATGCCGTCGGTTGAGCCTTCTTCCGCCCTGCGCCAATCCAGTGGACCACATGCGGTTCACTCTCTTCTTGCAAGGTCGCACGAAGCATCTGCTCCAACTCAACCGCTTCGGCGGATTGCCGACTGCGTTGTCTCAGGTGATCGTCCCAGGTTGCCACCAGGTTCACTTCCATGAAGCGCCTTGGCTCACCGCCGTGTTCGAACAAGTCCCAGGTCACTGTCCCGCTGGCTCGGCGCGTGCTTGCGATGCGGCATATGATTTCGTGGAATCGGTCCTCCATGCCTTGCCGAACAGCATATTGCACTGTCACGAGGATCGGGCCGTCAGTAGAGTCGATGTCGGCATTGATGTTGGGTTCTGGCCAAACGGCGGCTCGGGTCGTGCTTGACGGCGCCTTGGCTTTCGGCATGGGCCACGCGAACGTTACCGCGGTTCCGACAAGCTGCAAAACGCCGGCCGAGACAAGAGCTGCGGTGAGGTCGATCGTATCGGCCAAGGCACCCCACAGCAGGCTTCCGGCGCCCATACCGACAGCGAAAACCATCATGAACAAAGAGGTCGCGCGGCCTCTGATCCAACCAGGAACCGCGACCTGCACCCCCGCCGTTAGCAGCGCCATGCAGATCATCCAGCCCATTCCAGCCAAGATCATGGCGGGAACCGCTAAAGCAGGCGCGAGTGCGAAGAGGCCAATCGCAGCCCCGAGGAATACGCCAGCCATCCCGACCAGATGCGCATCATCGGCCCGCTTGCGCATGGCCGCCAGCGTAACACCAGCGATGAGCGAGCCGATCCCGACAGCGGCCAGAAGCAAACCATACACTTCAGGCCCAGCTTGCGGGTCGCGCCTGGCGACCAGTGGCAAAAGCGCCCAAAGCGCGCTCGCCGGAATGGAAAAGAGGGCTGTACGCACGAGCAGGCTGCGCAGGCTGGGTGCGTTGCGGGCATAGCGCAGGCCGGCACGCAGCGCCGCCAAAGCCCGTTCGCGTCCGATCTGGAGTTCTCCCAGAGCAGCTTGCACGCTCGCAGCTTTCGCAAAGAAGAGTACGCCAACGACGCCAGCGAAGCTTACCGCGTTGAGCAGGAAAACCGCGCCCGGACCGATCGCAGCGACCAGGACGCCGCCGAGCGCTGGACCAACGGCTCGGGCGAGGTTGAAGGAGATACCGTTGAGAACGAGCGCCTGCGTTAAATCATCCTCGCCGACAATGTCAGCAATCATGGCTTGAAAGGTAGGCAGCGAAAATGCGGCAGCAGCCGCTAGCGCGAAGGTCAGCCCCAAGAGCAGGGGCGGCGTCATCGCGCCCGATATCGTGACCAGGCCGAGCACGACCGTGACCAGCAGCATCGCGATCTGAGCGCCGAGCAGGAGCCGCCGCCGGTCATAGAGGTCCGCCATCACTCCGGCGGGCAAAACCAGGAGCGCCATTGCTGCCATCGCAGCAGATTGCACGAGTGCAACAAGAGTGGCACTCGGCGTAAGTTCGGTCATGAGCCAGGCTCGCCCGACATCTTGAACCCAGGTTCCAAAATTCGAGACGGTGGTGGCGATGAAGAGGGCCAAAAAGAGGCGGTTGCGCAGCGGAGCGAGCGCTGAACTCGTCTCGCGTTCCGTAGGCTCTAATTCGGTAGGTGTTTGGGACCCGGTGCCGATCGGCGACGCTTCGTCCGCGCTTGTTTGATCGGCTTCGCCAGGCATTCTACGGGGTCCGCGCTGCAGCTACAGCGAACGTGTTTTCGAAGAACTGACCGCCCGCAATCCGCCCGCCCTTCATATCGAAGCGGGCGCACCAATCGCTGTCCGCAAGCTTGCCTGTTTGCTTATGACGGAATAGGAAGTGCCCTTCGACGTAGACCCGCCCTCCCGCTTCGGCGAAGGAATGCGGCGTGAATTCCTCGACCTCGAACTCACCGAAGAGCTTGCTGTATAGTTCGGCGTAACCTTCTTCACCTTCATGGACGTATCCGGCCCAGGGGATTGCGGCGCGCAACTCATCGTTCCCAGCTGAGCCCGTAACGAAGCGAAAGTGGTCGTGACCGTAAAGCCGGAACCCTTCATCCGCTCTGCCAGCATATTGCAGTTCGAAGAAATGCCGGACCTTCTCAACATTTGATTGCTCACTGCCGCTCATTGGTCCGTTTCCATGTGATGCCGGACCAGCGCCCAGTCACGTCCAGTCCGGCCAGTCCCTGCAAGGTTGATCCAGATCATCGCGAAGGCCTCAAGTAGGTGGGATTGCCGTATTGAGCCGAGGTATTGTGGGTCGAAGCCAGCATCACTGACGACCTGCTCGGCGATGCTGCGGCTTTCGCCATCGGGGCCGGCAATGAGCATGAAGGGCTTGGCTCCGCCGAAGGAGTCTGGCTCGGCCAGCACCTCGACGCCCACCTGATTGAAGCTCTTGTAAACATCGGCTGCCTCGGCCCAGGTAGCGATATTCTCACCTGCAGACTGTCCCGGCTTCAAAGCAATGCGCGGACCCTCGTCGCCCATGTCGACGGCGTTGGTTGCATCGATGAGAACCTTGCCGGTCAGATCGCCCGCCGCCGCGATGACCGGCTCGGCTGCGGAGTACGGGACCGCAAGAAGTACGACAGCTGCATCCGATACGGCATCAGCGAACGACATCTCGCCATTCTTCGGTGCACGCACGCCATAGACGACCTCGTGTCCGGCTGCGGCAAGTATGCCGCCAATGCCTCGTCCGACGCCGCCAGCGCCCAAAACTGCAATCTTCATGATGCTACCTCCGGTCGGAATTCTCGTGCGAAATCTCTGGCGAAGTCTCTGAATGATCGTGCAGGACGACCGGTCAAACGTTTCACACTGTCGCTGACTGTGCCCAGTTCTCCCGCCTTCAGCTCGGCGTCGAGTTCGAGCTCCGCGTCAGCATAGGCTTCGCTCTGTCCAAAGGAGAGCAGTCGCCGCTTGTGCTCTTCAGGCGTAATATCCTCATGGTGTATCGAGCGACCTAGAACGTCAGTTAAAACGTCGGCTTGCTGCTGGAACGACAGGGCCTCCGGGCCAGTCAAGAGATAGGCCTGACCGTCATGGCCGTCTTCGGACAACACGGCCGCCGCACAGGCGGCGATATCGCGCGTGTCGATAACGCTGACATTCGCGTCGCCCACTGGTAGGCCGAATACGCCGTCTGACTTGATCGGGTCAGTAAACCAGAACAGATTCTGCATGAACACGTTCGGTCGCAAGAACGTCCAGGCCAGACCAGACGCGCGGATTGCCTCCTCGACCGGCCTGTGCCAGTGGCCAAAACCGAAAGTCGGTTCGTGGTCGGCGGCGATGACAGAAAATTTTACAATCCGTTCGATGCCTGCATCCTTTGCGGCCTGGACCGCCGCCAGCTCCCGGTCCGGCAGGGACGGATCGGCCGAAGAAATGAGCATAAGCGTCTGCGCGCCGCGCATGGCTGGCGCGAGCGTCTCTGGTGCGTCAAAGTCTCCCCGAACCAATTCGACAGCGGCAGGTAACCGACCGCGAGCCCGTTCGGGGTCACGAACCATACCCCGAACCGATGCTCCACGCTCGTTCAGAAGGCGGACAATCTCCGATCCATTGCCGCCAGTGGCTCCAGTCACGACAATCATTGTCCCGTCTCCTTGTCGGTCTCGATCGCGGTGAGCGGCAAACGTACTAGCGTCGCCTCTCCGGTTCCGCCGATGAACACACCGCCCGTCCCCAATGCGTAAAGCGTGGTGCCGTCCGGTGTGAGTTCGACCGCCGTCGCCCCATCGACATGTTCATCGAGCACTGGCTCCACGCTGCCATCGCGCGCGCGGACCAGTACCACATCGGTATGCGGCGCGAAGAACAACCTTCCGTCGGCAGCATACTTGAAATCGTCAATGCCGGGCAAACTTGCGACACGTTCTAGATCGCCCGAAGGCGCGCTATCCGCGCCTATGTCGATCCGGCTGAGTGATGCATCGGCGGAATTCGCAAGATAGAGCGCGCCGTCATGGATCTGAAGGCCATTGAGCCCGAAACCCGCCGGATCTTCTGGGGCCAGGCTCGGGTCCTCGAACCAAACCGAAGCAAGGTCGGATTCCAGATTAACTTGCCAAACCCGACCCGTTGCAGAGTCACCCAGAAGGGCAACAGTCTGGGACAATAGTGCCATGCCATTAAGGGCTGCGGCTTGTGGTAGATCGATAGTTTCGCGGATCTCGCCATCATATGCGACGATCATCACGACGTTGCCGAGACCATCTGCGGTCGGCGCCGCCATCGACCCACGATGCGCAAGCACCACGAATTCGCTATCCCGGGCGACGACATTCATCGCATGCGCTCCGAGATCAATCGGCGTCTGCAAGCCCCCGCCCGGGCGCCAGATCTCAAGGCGCTTCGCGGTGTAATTGGTGAAGACCACGTCGCCATTCGGTGCGATCTCGAGATTCTCGAGGAAAGTTCCAGGTGCGAAACGGGCGAGCACCTCGGATTTTGCGATCGGCTCGGTTGGGGTTTCCGCCTCAGAAGCGCCGCCCGAGCAGGCTATTAGGAGCGCGATCCCCGTCATGCAGCCCGCCGCTCGTCGCCAACCAGTCACGCATCGCGCAGAGATGACATCAAAACTCATCCGACCATTCCTTCGATCTCGGAACCGTCCACGGCATGCATCAGCCGCGGCCAGATAAGCCACTGCCACCAAGTGTGCGCTATCGCAAAGAGGCTTCCGTGGTGCTCGCTTCCGTCGGCAATACGCTCATCGGCTGGGTCCGTGGGCAGCACGAGAGTGTGCGCGTTTGTTTCTTCGATCGCGCGAACATGAAGGTCAGGATGGAATGTACCGCCCATCTCGGCCTCGAGCGCTTCCCGCGGCGCTGACAAAAGAGCAGCCCGCCACTCAGGGTCCGTCCAGCTTCGCCCAATTATCTGGACGTTGAGCGCGCCGAGGAAGGGGTCGACCACCTCGCCGTGCTCGCGGCGCATCCACCAGTAAAAGCCGTGCGCAAGCATCCACCAGTCGGAGATCTGCTCGTAGCGATACCAGAGCTCAGTTTTGGGCGGGATACGCGGAACGACGAAGATGAATTCATCGGTCGCCTTGTCAACAATCCGAAGGTCCATGCCTTCAGGTTCGGGCAACCCTGTCAGTTCGAAATAGGTCTTCGGGCTTTCGGCCAACTTCTGCCGAAGCGCGGCATCCTTCCAAGTGAGATGACCCAATTCAGCCGCGAGAGACTCGCGGTAAGGACCGAAGGGGCGAACATCAATGCCGCTCCAAGTGCTCTTGGTTTGCAGTTTCTGGGTCATGGCAATTCAGTTCCTTTTCCAATTGCGGCCGATTGCACCATCGCCTCAACCGCATGATCTCCGGCTTGGGCGCAGGTAACGACGGCACTGATACCTGCGACTTATGTACCGTTCTCCGGCACGGTCCGCGGCGGCGCGCCGGGCGCCCCATTGTCGATTGTCCAAGATCCCGCCGTTCTAAAGGCATTGGCGATGGCGAAGGTGTCCTCGTAGAAGTGGTAGGATGCGATTTTTCCCTGGCGCACCACGGCATGCATGGCGAAGTCGCTATCGGCGGCGTGCCCGGTGGATTTCGCCACAAAGCGGAGTGTGCCGAACACAGCCACCTGGTCGCCGTCGACAATGAACGTGTGATCATCGAAGCCGCGAACTTCAAAGTTCGCATTCAGAAGTTCCTGAAAAGCGATAATCTCAGCGATCCCGGTCCACGTCCCGGCCCAGGGAATGGCCTGTTTGGTTTCGGGTGACATCTGCTCGCTGGCAAAGTTCAGATAGACCGCATCTTCCGTGAAGAGGTCGGGAATGAGGTCGCGCCAGTTGGCCTCGCGAAAGCTGGCATAATACGCGCGTACGGTCGCTTCGGGGGAGCGTGTCATCTTGTGATCCTCTTCATATCCGTCTGCTTCTGTTGCGGGCTCCTGAAGGCTGGTCGCATCACCATGGCAGCGCGCCTTCCCTGTTGCGAAAACTTCCATCCGGCGCATCGACGCCGCCGGTCGCAATGCCGAGCGCGAGGTCTGCCGCATCCTCAGGCGTATTGGGAGCATCCGGCCCGCCAATGTCGGTTTGCGTCCAACCAGGGCACATGGCGTGTACGGTAACAGACGTGTCTCTCAGTGCCTTTGAAAGAAGCGCAGTGACCCCGTTCAACGCCATCTTCGATAGTCGATACGAGCCCGCCTTCATCGAAGCATAGTCATTTTCAGGATCGAGGGTCGCGGCGATCGACCCGGCTTCGGAAGAGACGTTAATGATGCTGGCACCATCCCTCGATGCTTCCAGCAGAGGCAGCAAGGCCCGCGACATGCGCAAGGGGCCAATCGCGTTGATCGCAAGAGAGGCTTCTATATCCTCATAAGACGCGGCAACAATGTCGTGCTCCTGGCCAACATTTATTCCGGCATTGTTGATCAGAACGGATATGCTCGAATGGGCCTTGGCGAGCGCATCTGCCGCAGCGTCTATTGATGCGGGGGCGGTCACATCGAGCGGCATGGCTTCGGCGCTACCGCCCTTCGCTGCTATAGCTTCCCGGACCTCTTCTGCTTGCGCCGCGTCGCGCGCACCGATCACGACGTGGTAGTCCGCGTCCGCGAACCGGAGCGCGGTGGCACGGCCGATGCCGCGATTGGCGCCGGTGATGACTGCGACCTTCGCCGCGCTCATGATGTGGCCTCCGCAATGGACGGCAACCAGATGGATTTGGTCTGAGTGTAGTTCTCCAACACCTGTCGTCCGCATTCTCGGCCAAAGCCGGATCGCTTGTATCCGCCGAACGGAACCGACACGTCGAAATAATTGTAACTGTTGATCCAGCAAGTGCCGGCTTTAAGGGCGTTCGCGACGCGTAGGGCCTTGGCCATGTCCGTCGTCTGCACGCCCGAGGCGAGACCGAACGTGGTATCATTGGCGATGCGGATCGCTTCGGCCTCGTCATCGAAAGGAATGACCGTCAGAACCGGCCCGAAGATTTCCTCTTGAGCGATGGCCATGTCGTTTGTGCCAAGAAAAATCGTCGGTTGGTGGAACCAGCCTTTGCCGCCCAATCCTTCAGGCTCTGCCCGTTCGCCGCCATAGCGCAGGTCAGCACCGGCCTCGCGGCCCTTGCGGACATAGCTCTCGACCTTCTTCAACTGACCTTCATCCGCCATCGGGCCGAGGAATGTCGCGGCATCAAGCGGATCGCCGATGACGAGTGCACCCGCAGCTGCGACCAGTGCCGCGAGAACCTCTTCAAGAGCCGAACGCTCCACCAGAAGACGCGATCCTGCGGTGCAAATTTCGCCCTTGTTGTAGAAAATGCCGAAGATCGCGTTTTGTATCGCGTTATTCATGTCTGCATCGGCGAAGATGATATGGGCCGACTTGCCGCCCAGCTCCATCGTCACCTTCTTCACTGTGTCGGCGCTCTTCGCGATGATCCCTTTGCCGACACCGGTTGAGCCAGTGAAGGCGATCTTGTCGACATCAGAGTGTGTCACCAGCGTGTCGCCAATCTCCGATCCGGGTCCGGTCACGAGGTTGTAGACCCCTGCGGGCACGCCCGCTTCCTCGAACGCCATGGCGAGGCGCACGGCAGAAAGCGGCGTGGCCGAGGCGGGCTTATGGACGATCGTGTTCCCAGCCGCCATGGCTGGCGCGATCTTGGTCGCCGAGAGCAGTAGGGGGAAGTTGAAGGGTGTGATGGCCGCCACAACGCCGACCGGCTCGCGCACGGACATGACCTGACGTGCTGCATGGTCGGGTGGCGGTGAGACGGTGCGCGCATCACCATCCGGATCAGCTGCCGCCGCGCCAAAGAAACGGAACAAATCCGCAAGAAGGACGGCATCGATGCTACGGGCGAACTGGATGGGCTTGCCCATATCGAGCGTCTCGCAGCGCGCGAAATCGTCAGCATGGCGCTCGACGATATCGGCGACCGTCATCATCAGACCTTGACGCTCCGGCGCTGGCATGCGGGCCCATTCTGCATCGTCGGCGCGTCGCCGCGCCGCTGCAATGGCCGCTTCAACATCATCCTTGCCTCCCTTGGCGACAGTGGTGATGACAGACTCGGTCGTCGGGTCGACTGTTTCCATGCGATCACCTGAGGCACTCTCGCGCCAAGTGCCGTCGATATAGAGCTGACAGTCCTCGACGGGAGACGTTCGGGTGTCGGTTGCGCAAGTTGCTGCGTTCTGCATGGTCAGTCATCCTCCGTTGCACGACCAGAATTCGATCGATAAATGATGATAGCCGACGGGAACGGCCGTGTTTTCTACCGGACGCGCATGCCTTTGCACGATACCAACATCTAGCGGATCAACTGGCTCGGCTTGCTCCATTCGCTCGTTTGATGCGAACAAGCCCGATCAAAAACGAAACCGCCCCAGGAATTGGAGCCGCGACGCATCGGCCTGCTCGCCGGATTGTGTTTCGCGCGCTCCGATGACTATTTCCGCGCCCAGATCGACCATGGCAACCGGCGACCAGACAAGATTTACGGTACCGCTCTGCAGCATTCGTGGATCGTCATCATCAAGGCTCTGCGTTCGGCCAACTACAATGAGCCCGTAGGTCGCCGTGCTTCGCAGCGTGTTGGACCACCAATGCTGATAGCCGGCATGTGCCGTCCATGTTGGGACGGTCTGCAGCGTTCCGTCGGCACTCACGGTTCCGTCAAGACCGTCGAATGCCAGTTCGAGATGATAGCGCCCAATGCTCTCACCGCCGCCAACGCCGAACACCAGATTGTCGCGGTCTCCAAGGAAGGGCAGGTCGATGCGGCCGGTCATATTCAGGCCCCACCCAATCTCGCTGTCGGGACGGGTCTTGCCATCGATCTCTGTACGCGCTCGCAGCGCGCGTACCAAACCCACTAGGCGTATTCGGCCCCAGTCGCGTTCCAGGGTCATCCCGGCAAGCAGATCGGGCCAGTTGTCGAGGCTTTCGGTGGATTGGGGCCCCGAAAACCGGCTCGCCGGGTTCTCGGCGGCGATGGCATAGGACAGGTCTGCCGACAAATCACCAACATAGCGTATCCCGACCTGCCTCACCACCGACTTGCCCGTCGGCGATGTGGGGTTAAGCGTTTCGGCAAACGATTCAACATCAGAGAAAAGCGACCAGTATTGGCCCGCATAGAGATTGCCGAGCTGGCCATAAGCATGACGAAGGCGCAACCCATCACCGTTAGAAGTTAATGGATTGCCCTCTGCCCCATTGAAATCTGCTTCGATGAAGGCCCTAAACAAGCCGCGTTCGGTATCCCCGCGAACGTCAAGATTGAGGCGGCTGCTATCAGCGAAGATAGCGGTGCGCGATGCATTTGGCGCGGCTAAGCGAATGAGGCTTGGCAGGAACGCCCCATCGGCTATCCCGTTGCCGAAAGACCGATTGAGATCAACCTGCGCGAACCCTCCAATCCTAAACGCAAGAAGACTACCTGGGATCTTGATCGAATTGTCAAAACTGCCCGGCCTGACGACTGTATCGTCCGGAAATCGGCCTATCTCGCCATCGGTGCGGCCTTGCCTGTTAATCGGTTCGTCATAGACCCCGTCGCTGCTCACAGGAATTGACGCTTGAGGCACTACCGAATCAATAGCGGGCTCCGCCAACATCGCTATCGACGGCTCGCTGCCTCTTGCTCTGTCGTCAAGTCGGCGCTCCAGTTCATCAATACGTTCGCCTTGTCGGCGGATCAGCTCTTCCTGCCTTTCGATGATTGCGATCAGGTCCGGGAGTGTCTGCGTGGGCTGTGCGGCGACAGGCGAGGTGGGAAGACAGGTGCAAAAAAGCGCCATCGATCCGGCGAACGCTGGCGGCAATACCCGTCGTGTACATTTGGCAAGATTCGAAGAACAGATCGACAAGGCGGTCACCGGTCGCGGGAAACCTCGTCCGGCCAGGCCACCGCTCCGATCATGGAGCCCAGCATCACATCGAATGGCTCGGCGTCGCAGCTGCTGTAAACACCTTCGGTAAAATAGGGAGACCCTTCCATCATCGCCTCAGCGCGCGCTTCGTCTAAACCGTGCATGAAATAGAGCCGAGCCGTCGGCTCCGCTTTCCGCCCATCGCCGTAGACCTGCCCTGCAAATGCAATCCGGGTCATATTAAGCTCAAGAAATCTGGTGTAGTCAGGCGCGGCAGCTCGCCGCCTCTCATCCGATCCCGACGCGGTGATACACCGCACCACCGCCATGCTGGCGGCGCGCTCCATACCGGGATAGGCAAGATGAGAAAGGCTTGCCGCAAGCGATAAGCCCGGCTCGCCCGCATCGATGGCAACTACATTTGCTGCTGCAGGGTTTTCTGGATCGAGGTAGAAACCTCCATCGCCAACGACATAGAGCGTATTTCGGTCCTCTGTACGGCGGCCGAATGCCGCCGCCGTTGATCCTGCAACGCCCTGCTCGGCGCGAGCGATGGTCGTGGCAGACCCGTCCTGCTCAATCCGGATCACGCTGTCATAGATGTGGGTGGTGCCGTAGATCGTCCCGTCTGCAGCGATCGCGAGATCGTCGAGTACTACATTTTCCGAAACCGTCTCAGGCTCTCCCGCGCGATGATCTGGCCCGATGAGGGAGATGCGCAAAACAGTCATACGGCTGGAATTAGTCGCGTAGACCGAGCCATCGAATAACTTCAACCCATTTACCGCTGGTAGCAGAGGATTGCGATCCGGATGTGATTGGAGAACTTCGCCCGACAGCCATATCCGTACCTCTCCGGTATCGGTATCGACCTGAAGAATCGTTCCGGCTCCTGAGTCCGCAACCAGCAACTGACCGGGCGAGACAAACGTAGTACCGTTCAGGAATTGCGCCCCTTCGATTGGGATGGTTCGCTCAAGCTCGCCATCATCATGAAATATAAAGACCGCGCCGGTACCGTCTGCAGTCCTGCCGGACGAGACGATCCGACCATCGATATCGACAGCCAGACCCACCGGCTGGATATCCGAATGATGAAACAGCGTGCGCGTTCCGGTCGACGAAACTCGCCAGACTATATGGCCGATGGCCTCAGTGATCAGCAGGTCTCCGTTCGGAAGAACGATCACGCTTTCGAGAAAATTTCCCTTTTCGAAAGCAGCAACGATATTGGACGGCAGCGGCTCGAAGGCTGTGTTTTTCTGCGGCAGAATTGAGACATCGATCCGCGGCTGCGACGCAGCGGGAGCGGCGAAAACGAAAGCAGCAACGACCAAGGCCACAGCGCCATTCCATGTCCTCGGACTAACTGATCTGAGCTTCATGTGTTATTTCTCCTTGGTGCTGCCGCGCTGGACTGGAAGCGCCGGCAATTGGGGACCGTACCTCAAGGCCGGAACCCTAAACTCCAGTACGTTGAGCAGTGCTGCTCTATGATCTGATGTTAGCTGCCGAGAAAGGTGGTGTTTACCATCAATTAATCGTGCTATTGCACGATACGAACAACATGCCGCTAGAATCTAGGAAAGACGGGTTTCCTGCCGCGCAGCGGCGGGCGTTTTTCCGAAAGCACTCTTGAAACAGCGTGTCAGATGACTCTGATTTGCAAAGCCGCAACGGTAGGCGATCTCGGCGATCGAGAGGTGCGTCGACAACAGCATTTCCTTTGCCCGCTGGCAGCGGCGTCGGGTGACATAATCCCAAACCGGATAGCCCGTAGTCATTTTGAAGGTGCGTGAGAAATGCCCAGGCGATAGGCAGGCGACTGCGGCCAGTTCGGAAATTGTCATCGCATCGCCGAAATACGACTCAATATAGTCGATCACCCGAGCGATGCGCTCATCCTCCGGGCGGGCGCCACCCAATGGCGCGAGGTCACTCGCTCCGGACAGTTCAGCCAAAAATTGCAGCGTCAGGCCGTCGAATAGGAGATGGTCTTTCGCTTCCGGCTTTTGCATCACACTCCACATTCTGTCCATGAGTCGGGAAACCGTGACCGGCGTGGCCAGACAGCGGCCGATCCACCGTCCGAAGTTCGCCCCATCTAGAGCTATCCCTGCATCCAGCATTTCGTCGGTGAGGGCAGCTACAGGAAAGGCGAACTGTGTGAGCGCGTGGGCATCATTAACCCTCGTCCTGCTCGCACTTTGTGCTGGGTAGATTGTAAGTCCGCTTGCGAATCTGTCGCTTACGACCGGACCGTCGCCACAGTCGATCAATACCTCAGCCATCACACTGTCCCCGCGACAGAAAACGATTTCGGGTACGGGCGCGTCGATGAAATCAATCGGCTCTTGTTCAACCTTCATCATCGTCACGCCGAAAGACCCACCACGCCGAAGCTGCTGTGGAAATGCGGCGTAGGCCGAATCGCTGTAAAAATCGGCATGGGTGTTGAACTTGGCCCCGGGATCAGCAGCGTGCTGAGGAGCGGTCATGACGCACAGGCCCCAGCATACCGGCTGCTCGGGCCACGCGAGTGGCGCGCGCTGCTACCGGTCAGCTCGGAATCGCGAGTGCTTCGTATCCATCCGACTACTGGCGAGCCGCAGCCAACCACGTAGGGAGGGCCTCGGTGCTCTGCTTCAATCTGCTGTAATTCAGTCGACATCACGACTGCGTATAACACCGCTAGCGATTTTTTCAGAACGAAGTTGACCGAAATTATTGCAGAATGCGCACGACAGTTTGCAGCTTTCTGCTATTTAGCTCGCTTCAACTGCTAGGCAACAGCCTTGGATCTTGCTCTCGTTTGCTGATGCAATCTTGGCTTTTATCCAAGCTTCGACTTCGCTCTCCTGCCACGCTACCATAGGTTCCTCAACGAGCGCAGGCGAGTTTTTGTGAGAAGCATGTGCGGACCTTTTCAGTTTGGGTTTTACAAAGGCCGCAAAAATGTCTGGAATGTCCAAGAGTGGAAGGAACTTTCCAAGACAATCTGAAGGTCGAATACCCTAGATTTTTGAGATTTTTATAGACAATCTGGGAGAGCAAGAGATGGTGCTCCTGAAAGGACTCAAACTTGTGGCATTCGGTTCTGGAGTTTCAAGTGTTTTGAGAACGTCGGAGGCGTCTCAGTTTCCATATGATCGCGCGGCATATCGGTGAATGACTGCCGACTGCGTTGTCTCAGGTGATCGTCCCAGGTTGCTACCAGGTTCACTTCCATGAAGCGCCTTGGCTGCCGTTGCACAATTGGGACGAGATCGCGCTTAAACCTTAGGTGCAATGGAGCCCATTGCGTGCCGCTGCTGGGGTGACCCCGAAAGCCTCCTTAAAGCACCGTGTCAGGTGGCCTTGGTTGGCGAAGCCACAGCGATAGGCGATTTCGGCGATCGAAACGCTTGTCGTCAGCAACATCTCCTTCGCTCGCTCGCACCGACGGCAAGTGACATAGGCCCAAACCGGAACGCCCATCGCCGCCTTGAAAGTCCGGGAAAAATGACCGGGCGAAAGACAGGCAATGCCAGCAAGTTCTGCAATCGTCAGCGCATCGCCGTAGTGGGTCTCGATGTAATCGACACTGCGCGCTATGCGGTGATCGAGGCGATCCATGAGGTCCAATCGCTCCTGCTGAGCGCGCACGCGCGACGCAACGAGAAGCTCGATCACGCTCAACATCGGGTCAATGATCTCGCTCGCGGTGTAGGATGAGCCCCAAGCCCTACGCAGAAGCTGTCCGATCAGCCGGTCACCTACGCGTTGCGGAAACGGCGGTGCGGGAAGATTATCCATCCGCGCGCTCAAGACACGGCCTCTCACACAAGCGCTGGTGCTGTCCCCTACAGGCAAGAGAACGAGTTCGCCAACGCTCAGCCTCCCGTGAAGGTCTGTCAGGCTGAATTCTTTCGCCTGGCAGTCGAGCACCAGGACGATTTCGCACTGCTCACGCTCAGGCCAAACTTCTCCACGCCTGAAAGTGATGAGGCGCAGGCGCTGATCAGCTGTCGTGTTTGCTGAATCCTGGATGTTGAATTCGGACTGCCTCATACAGATCAGAAAGCAAATTCGTTTAGGCCCGTATTCCGCGCAGATGTTGATTCAAGAATTGGAAATCCAGAACGCTCGACGATTCTGAAAAAATTTCAGTTTAACCTTGGATGCGCACCGCCATGCTCAGCCCGCGAGGCCATTTCTTCGTGGATCAAGAGCCGCACCAACGCCAGCGAAGTCTCTGCAATTTCATCGGAACTGCGCCAAGCACGCGAGCAGAGCAAACCGATCAGTGCCTCGGCTAGGGGCCCGACGTACTCTGTGACCACAAGCCCCGGAAGCACCACGCGAAGCGCCCTCAGATGGCCCGAGATTGATAGCGTTGCCCCCGGTGGCAGCAGAATGGCAGCGCCTGACCGGTCTCGGCCGTTCGTTCCCGACCAGCGGGCACGGCCACGCCCAGCGTTGCGCAGGAAAATCTCGAAATCGTCACCGGCGACAACAGTGTCGTCCTTGCTCAACATGACATAGCAGATGCTGCCAGTACTGAGGTCGCGCCGGGACCCGTCGCTGGAACTGACCACAGGTGGCGGTTTGGAGGTTCCGAAGGTCATTCCAGAAAGGTCGCACCAATTAGCGCGCAGGTATTTCACATTCGTCGACCGACGAAGTCTGAATTCTCGACGATTACAGAATACTGGATCACTTTGTGCTATATAGTGTTTTGAAGTTCTGGCCAATTGCACGCGAAAGGAGGCGGAAAAAATGACACAGCACACCGCACCCTCGCTAGCAGATTTTTACAATGATCCGTCCAGTCCTTACGCAGGATTCCCTCAGGAACATCGCTCCGGTGGATCGATACCGCTGAAACTGCTTCGCGCTGAGCAGCAGCCATTTGAAGGTACAGATCCTGCTGTGCCGGAATTGGGGCTAATCCTGGTGATGCGCGCTGACATGCCATTCCGTTGGAACGTCGGTGATGGCCTTACCGACGAAACAACTTATCGAAGCGGCTGTCTCAGCTTCGTTCCACCGGGGACGGCTGTAGATTTCTACTGCTATGGGGAACATGAACTCATAGACATTCTTCTTCCCGCAGCTGAGATTGAAGCGCTGCTTGAGGATCATGGCGCGGGTAGCCTATCAGACTTGAACTCTCTGACCGGAGCCACACTTTTCCGAGACGACACTCTCCGCCGCACCGTCATGCAGATGTGGACCGAGAGCGCGCGGACAGGTGGCACCAGCGACCTGCTGATGGACGGGCTGACCCAAGTCCTGATCGCGCGGCTGCTCGACAAGGCAGGCGCGCTCCGCCGACCGCAGCCGATCCTGCCGCTCAGCCCCGACGAGATCACACGCATCGACACGCTGGTCGAGCACCGGCTTGCCGAACGGCTCACTGTCGAAGACCTTGCAAGCGCACTCGACATGCCCCGCTGGACCTTCGCCGACGCCTTCAAGGCCACCACTGGCGACACGCCGCACGTCTATGTCACCGGCAAGCGTCTGGACAAAGCCTGCGAACTCTTGCGTCTGGGCGACATGCCACTCGCCGAAATCGCCTACGCCACCGGCTTCGCCTCCCAGAGCCACATGACCGACACCTTCCGCCGCGTGCTGGGCACAACGCCAGGGAAGTGGCGGCGGGAGGCGCGGCAGTAGGGCCTCCGGCTGCCGTCCGGCGCCATCGCTATCCGCCGTATTGTGCGAGCGAACTGGTCGTAGGCCGCTGCCAGCCGAACGTAGCGCGACTGCTTAGGAATAGTTCGCATCTCATCGCGGGTTGGCATTCGCACCGTCGGCGTCATTTCGCATCAAGGAGTACTCACTGGCACGGCAGCGAACCATTTCTCACGTGGTGGTGCGCGTGAGATTCGAACTTACCGCAAAAACCGACTGACTTAGTTGGCGATATCGCTCCAGCACGCCATAATTGCCTGATTGTCTACGCAAAATCGCCGCGCAAGCACCACGTAAGCAGCAAAGCTCCGCGGCGCCGTTTTCTAAGATATTGATTTATTGAGAGAAATGGCGCACCCGACAGGATTCGAACCTGTGACCTTCGGCTTCGGAGGCCGACACTCTATCCAGCTGAGCTACGGGTGCTCTATTTCTTCCTACTGCTTACGCAGTGCTTACTCGAAACATTGACTCGTTTGAATAGCGGTTCCGACATCCGCTCAAGCCATTGTTTCGCAAACTTATTCTTCCAGTTCCCTTAGCAACCGCCAGACTTGACATCCGCCTTCGGAGGGCAGCGCTCTATCCAGCGGAGCTATGGGTGCCTCAGCGCGGTATAGCCAGCTTGATCCGGTGGTGCAATGGCGGCCATGTCCAAAATGCCGCCCAAAAATTAATACTTTTTCTGAATCACAGAAAATGGTATCGCCATGATTGTTTCAAGAGTGGCGCCAATTTGGCGTATTTTTAATTAGGAGTATTTCCATGGTACAGATGTTCCACGGCCTTTCCCGCTATGACTATCTCGTAAAGGAATGCCTCAATGCTCATGCATTGAACGATTCCGCGCCGTTTCCGCAGGTGTTCGGTCGGCTTTTTCATGAAAACCCGGTTACCGGTAATTTGAGCACATCGCATATTGTCGATGCATTTGATGCGTTGGTGGAAACAATGCGCACGGATGAAATTAACGACGGTCCCGCAGACGCCGGTATGACATTTTTGGGCCAGTTCGTGGATCATGACGTGACTCTCGACGCTCAGAGCGCCATCGGAACGCGCATTGATCCGCGCTCTATCCGCAACATCAGAACGCCCAATCTGGATCTGGATTGCGTCTACGGGGACGGGCCGGAAGCGACGCCGTTCCTTTATTCGCCCGACCATGAAGGCTTCATGCTGATGGGACGCGAAGACAATCCCAATGATCTGCCACGCAACTGCAAAGGGCGCGCGCTGATCGGTGATCCGCGCAATGACGAAAACATCATTGTTAGCCAGATCCAAGGCGCCTTCATTCAGCTGCATAACATCCTCATGAGCCATGTGGAGGAAGAGGATGACACCGCCAAGGACGTGCATGATTGTGCCGCCATGGGCATCCGCAGCGAAATTTGGAGCGAAGTGGTCGCCCCGAAATTGATGGGGTTTGAGCAGGTGCGACGGTTCATCCGGCTGCACTATCAGTGGATCGTCCTTCACGAGATGTTGCCGGCCTTCGTCGATCAAAAAATCATCGACCATGTTCTGGCCCATGACCCCTTCCCCAACGCCCCTATCATGCCAGCAGAATTTTCCGGCGCGGCGTACCGGTTCGGGCATGCGACGGTGCAACCGACCTACAAATTAAAAAAGGGCGGTGACCCGGTCCATCTGTTCGAAATGCTCGGCTTCTCGCCCCGTGGAACGGAGAGCGATATCGAGATGCGGATGTTCTTTGATGTTGCGGGCACAGCGGCGCAGAAGGCCCTGCCTGTCGGTATCGAAATGGCTGATACCCTGTTCCAACTGCCGGGCAACATTGTTGGTGGTGGTCTGGAATGGAACGGGCATGAGATTCCGCTCGAACAGGCCAGAAAACTGGGGCTCAGAAACATCCTCCGGGACCGCTCCGCGCTGAAGCTTGCTTCTGGCCAGCAAGCGGCGGCCAAACTGGGCCTGGACGCATTGGCGCCCCCGACGGCGCTGACGGACCATCATATCGATAAAACGCCGCTCTGGTTTTACTGCCTGCAGGAAGCATCCGAGAAAGGCAAAGGTCGGTTGACCGGCGTCGGAGGACACATCGTGGCTTCGGTTATCATACGGTTGTTGCGTCTGGATCCGGAAAGTGTCCTGAACCTGCATCATTTTGAGCCTTGGCATGGCTTTGGCGGTGCCGATTGCACGATGGGACGGATGATGGAGTACGTTGAGACACACCGAGACCATGTGACCCACCGCGAAGATCTTTTCTGCGGCTAATCTGATAGACTTCGCCTGCATCCGTCAGGCGAAGTCTTCCTTGCGTGTCAGGCAAACAGTTCGTGGCACAGTTCCAGTGCGTCCACCAGCGTGTCGACCTCGTCCTTGGTGTTGTAAAGCCCGAACGACGCCCGGCACGTGGCGGTGACGCCCATATGCTCCATCAAGGGCTGTGCACAATGATGACCCGCCCGGACGGCCACGCCTTTTTTGTCAAGAACGGTAGAGATATCATGGGCATGGGCGGCGCCGCTCAGCGTGAATGAGAAGATCGCAGCCTTCGTGGCACTTTGTCCCTGAACGTTGAGCCAATTCAACCCGTCCAGCCGATCACGCGCATAGTCTCGCAAGATGTCTTCGTGGGATGCAATATTGTCCATCCCGAGGCCCATCATGTAGTCTAGCGCAACGCCCAGGCCGATCGTCTGCACGATACCAGGCGTGCCCGCTTCGAACTTCATCGGCGGATCATTGTAGGTGATGACGTCCTTATGGACCTCACGGATCATATCCCCGCCACCCATGAATGGGCGCATCTCGGACATCCGGTCAGGATGCACATAAATTGCGCCTGACCCAGACGGACCATAGAGTTTGTGACCGGTGATTGCGTAGAAATCACATCCCAGGTCCTGCACATCAACAGGCATGTGAACCGCTGCCTGAGATCCATCGACCAGCACCGGGACGCCCTTCGCGTGCGCTTCGGAACATATCGTTTTGATATCGACCTTGGTGCCCAGAACATTCGACAGATGGGTCACTGCGATGAGCTTTGTTTTCGGCGTAATCGCGTCAATCACGCTGGACGGATCAAGATCATCATTGCTGTCGACGTCCACCCAAACCAGTTTGACACCCATCCGTTCGCGCAGGAAATGCCACGGCACAATGTTCGCGTGATGCTCCATGACGCTGAGGATGATCTCGTCCCCCGCCTCCATCTGCGGCATTGCCCAACCGTAAGCGACCATGTTGATGCCCTCGGTCGTGCCGGAATTCATCACGATATCATCTTCGGATGCTGCGTTTAGGAACTGCGCGATCTTACCTCGAACACCCTCATACTTCTCGGTCGCGACATTCGAAAGATAGTGCAAGCCCCTGTGAACATTTGAATATTCATGTGAATAGGCATGTGCGATTGCATCAATCACGACCTTGGGCTTCTGCGCCGATGCACCGTTGTCCAGATAAACAAGCGGTTTTCCGTTTACCTCGCGCGACAGGATCGGAAAATCCGCGCGAACTGCATTCACATCATACATTTTGTACCTCCAGCCCCAGCAGAGCTGCAAAAAGCGACGCCACAATGGCCAGTCCGAACGACACGCCGACGATGGTGATCAACGTGCCAAAAAAGACCATGGCAAGGGAATTGAAGTCGTGAATCACGAGAACGAAGTTCAGGAAAATCCAGATGCCAATCAGGAACAGTGCAAGCCCGGCAAGAAGGGCCAGACCGGGTGAGATCAGGAACAGGATGACCTGTCCGACCTGCAGTACAAGAAGCACCCATTGCAGCCAAATGACCGCCTTCATGCTGTCGTCAAATGAGCCCGTCCCGCCAAACACGCGCCCAAAGTAATACGTGCAGAGTACAGTTATGACCAAGCCGCCCGCAACCAGCACCGCCAGAACAACCGGTGCGCTTGGAAACGGCTGCGATGTCGCGCCTGCAGGCGTCAGCCAGACGATCAGCTTTGTTACGATAACGCTCATCAGGGCTACTGCTGCCAAGGCGGTCCACAGCGCTTCACGCGGAATATCCCAAGCTTGCAGCGCACGTGCGGCATCTTGAGGGCGTTTGATGCTCTCAATCGTAAGTGGCGTGAGCGCTTTCAACATCAGGTGGCCCTTTCCAATGCAATGAGGCCACGCAACCAAATATAGAGAAAGCCAGCGAAGGCAACGAACGAAACGAGTGTCAGTTGCGGTCCCTCGCCAATGAACCCAGCGACCAGTCCGCGCAACAACACCAGAGGCGTGGCGGCGAGCAAGGCCCAGAACAGCGCGAGGCGCGCGTCCAGCCAACGGCCCGACCCACCCACGATCTTTGCAACGAGATGCGATAGCGCGGCCAAGACATAGAAAAATAGGGGCGCCAGAAGGATCGTGCCGAAGAACGTTCCAAGCGCCAATCCAAAAAGCGGCGTCTCATCCCCATTCAGATGCGCCGTTCTGGCCAGACCGGGCAAGCGCGCGACAAAAAACAGAATGCACGCGACAAGAAGCCACGTGAGGGCCAAGCCCTCGTCCGCCCCGTCATCCCGGAACCTTTTTAGAACGGCACCGGGGGTACGGTAGCTGCGCAGAATTGTCTGGGCCGTCGACATAGACTAGGTGGCGCGCCTACGAGACAGCCAACCGTCTAGCCGTTCCAGCAAAACAGCCGCGATGTCTTCATCTTCGATCTCGTCCAAGGCTTCGGCGAGGAAGGCCAAGGTCAGCAAATCCTGCGCCTCGGATGATGGCACACCGCGTGACCGCAGGTAGAACAGCGCGTCTTCATCGATAGCGCCAGACGTCGACCCATGAGAGCAGGCGACATCGTCGGCATAGATCTCCAACTCAGGCTTTGCGAGAAACTGGCTGTCGCCATCCAGCAGCAAGGACTGGCTGATCTGATAGCCATCGGTTTTCTGAGCCCCCTCTTTGACGAGGATCTTGCCCTGGAACACACCGGTCGCCCCGTTGCGCAGAACTTTTTTGAACACCTGACGGCTTTCGCAATTCACCGCATCATGGGTCACGAAAACTGTGTCATCATGGTGAAAGTCGCCGTCGCCCACAGCAGCACCGGCAACATGGGCCACAGCATCGTCACCGGTCAGTTCAATTACACATTCGTTCCGCGTCAGCACGCCATTGACGGTCAGGGTGAAGCTTTTGAACGTACTTTCGGTCCCAAGGCGCGTGAACATATGCGTCGCCGCGCTGCGTTCGTGGTCCCGGCCTTGAGTGCGCACGTGATGGAAGGCGGCGCCATCGGCAACCTCGACTTCCATTACTTTGTTGAAGCGCGCCGCAGCGGGGCCATTTTCCAGTACGGTCACGTCAGCGCCGGCGTCCAGTTTGATGCAATGGTGCAGGATTGCGTCCGATGTCTCTGATTGATGGAGGTAAATCAGGTTAATTGGCTTGGACACTTTACCCGTCACGTGGATCAAAATGCCGTCTGTCGCAAAGGCCGTATTCAACGCAGCCAGTGGGCGCTGAACCGGCGACTGGCCTCGGGCTTCCAGGACGCCGTAGATATCTTTCGCCCAGTGGATATCTGTCGAGGCAGCGTCTGAGAGACGCTGGATATCGACGGCTTCGAGGGTCAGATCATCTGATTGATCCGCGTCGAAAACACCATCCACGAAGACAATTTTCAGCGCGTTGATGATCTCAAAGATCGGCGCCTCGTCTGTCACGAGCACTTTGGCCGCCGGCGCGTCGGACGAAACCAGACCGCGCGGATCGGTAAAGCGCCAATATTCATCACGGCGGACAGGCAATCCCATGGCCCGCAATCGGTCCAGAGCGTCTGCGCGCGCAGCACTCGACCAAACGCCGCCCTCCGGCAAAGTCAGGTCAGACAAGCGCTCGTCAATCTGGCTTTGTTTTTGTTCTGGAAGTGCCATCAGGCCACCTCAGCCAAGATATCGGCATACCCGTTGTTTTCGACCTCGAGGGCCAGTTCTGGCCCACCGCTTTTCACAATACGACCGTCGGCCATAATGTGAACGACATCAGGTTTGATATGGTCCAGAAGCCTTTGATAATGCGTAATAACGAGGAAAGAGCGGCCTTCGTTCCGCAACGCGTTCACCCCTTCGGACACGAGCTTCATCGCATCGACATCCAGACCTGAGTCTGTCTCGTCCAAGATGCACATCTTCGGCTCAAGCATCGCCATCTGAAGGATTTCGTTTCGCTTTTTCTCACCGCCCGAGAACCCGACATTGACCGGCCGCTTCAGCATGTCCGCATCAATCTTAAGCTCTTTGGCACGGGCGCGGATTGCCTTGAGAAAATCAGCCGCGCTCATCTCTTCCTCGCCCCGCGCCTTGCGCTGCGCGTTCACCGCAGTGCGCAGAAACGTCATGTTCCCGACACCGGGAATTTCGACAGGATACTGGAAAGCAAGAAACAGACCTGCGGCGGCGCGCTCTTCAGGCTCCAAATCAAGCACGTCCTGACCTTCAAGCGTCGCGCTGCCCTTGGTGACCTCATAGCCGTCCTTGCCAGACAGAACGTAGGACAATGTCGACTTGCCGGAGCCATTTGGCCCCATGATCGCGTGCAATTGCCCCGCATCGACTGTGAGGTCGACACCTTTGAGGATTTGCTTGTCCTCTTCTTCAAGTTGTACGTGCAGGTTCTTGATTTCCAACATTCTTTTCTTCCTCGTTCTGTTCCTGAGATCAGCTATTCCTGCCGCCCAGTAATCTTGCGTGTCTTCTTTAAGGCCAACGAAGCCCGTGTGGTCCCGCACGTCTCAGACACGCCTTTACGCGAGACGGACCATCCATGGGGCCATTCGACAGCACTTAACCTACGGACCCTTCCAGCGAGATCGCCACCAGTTGCTGCGCTTCCATCGCAAACTCCATTGGCAGGGCTTGAAGAACATCCTTGCAGAACCCGTTGACAACCAGCGCGACGGCTTCTTCCTCGTCCATGCCGCGTTGGCGGCAGTAAAACAGCTGGTCATCATCGACCTTGGAGGTTGTCGCCTCGTGTTCCACGCGGCTCGAATTGTTCTTCACTTCGATATACGGCACCGTGTGTGCCCCGCATTTGTCACCAATCAGCAAGCTGTCGCACTGTGTGTAATTGCGGCTCTCTTTCGCCTTTGGGTGCATGGATACCAGCCCACGATAGGTGTTTTGCGCCTTGCCCGCGCTGATGCCCTTCGAGACGATGCGCGATTTGGTGTTTTTGCCCAGATGAACCATCTTCGTGCCGGTGTCGGCCTGCTGCATGTTGTTGGCAATGGCGATCGAATAAAACTCGCCCTGGCTTTCGTTCCCGCGCAGGATACAAGACGGGTATTTCCATGTAACCGCAGAGCCCGTTTCGACCTGCGTCCACATCACCTTAGACCGGTCGCCACGGCAATCAGCGCGCTTGGTCACGAAGTTATAAATGCCACCGACCCCGTTTTCATCGCCCGGATACCAGTTCTGGACCGTCGAATACTTGATCTCTGCATCTTCCAAGGCGACCAATTCCACGACAGCCGCATGCAGCTGGTTCGTGTCACGCATGGGTGCCGTGCAGCCTTCGAGATAACTGACGTAAGAACCTTTATCAGCGATGATCAGTGTCCGCTCAAACTGGCCGGTGTTCTCCGCGTTGATCCGGAAGTACGTGCTTAGCTCCATCGGGCAGCGCACGCCGGGCGGCACATACACAAAGGACCCGTCAGAAAACACAGCAGAGTTCAACGTCGCGAAGTAGTTGTCCGTAACTGGCACGACTGAACCAAGGTATTTCTTGACCAGCTCCGGATGCTCCCGGATCGCCTCAGAAATTGAGCAGAAGATCACGCCCGCTTTCTTCAATTCCTCTTGGAAGGTCGTGCCAACAGAAACGCTGTCGAACACAGCGTCGACGGCCACTTTGCGCCCTTCAGCCGGGGCATTCTCAGCCCCTTCCACACCCGCAAGGATCATCTGCTCCTTCAGCGGAATTCCAAGTTTCTTGTACGTTTCCAGAAGTTTCGGATCCACATCGTCCAAGGACTTTGGCTTCTCGGCCATACTTTTCGGGGCGGCATAGTAATAAATGTCCTGATAGTCGATCTTTGGATAGTCGACCATCGCCCACTCGGGCTCTTTCATCTTTTCCCAACGGTCGAAGGCGCCCAAGCGCCATTCAGTCATCCATTCGGGCTCATCGTTTTTGCTGGAGATAAGGCGCACGATGTCCGTATTCACGCCCTTTGGGGCGTAATCCATCTCGATATCGGTCTGCCAACCGTGCTTGTAGGCCCCGCCGACTTCGCGGACCGCATCGACGGTTTCCTGATCCACACCTTCTTTGACTTCCGTGTCCAAGGACATCCTGATCTCCCGTCCGTTCACGCGGCTTTCGCGTGAAATTTCTGTTCCGCCTTCAACCACGTTTCAGCGAAACGCAGCACATCGTCTTCTGTTGTCTGAGGTCCCAGCGAAACGCGAATGGCGCTTGCGGCCTCTGTGTCGTCATAGCCCATCGCTTTCAACACACGGCTGGACTTCACCTTGCCGCTCGAACATGCAGAACCTGCGCTTATCGCAAACCCCGCAAGATCCATCACCATCACCTGCGTCTCGCCCTTCCACCCGGGCGTAATAAAGCAGGTTGTGTTGGGCAACCGATCAGCCCCTTTCCCAACTAAAATAGTATGCTTTGAAGCAGCCTCAATGGCCTTTTCTAGAATATTTCTAAGTTTCGCAACCCGGTCCCAAACACCATCCTTCAGATCCCGGGCGGCGGCCTCTGCGGCAGCGCCAAATCCAGCAATTCCGACAATGTTTTCAGTGCCTGACCGCCGACCCATTTCCTGACCGCCACCTGGAATACGCGGCGCCGTCGACAGCCCGCGCTTGACGTAGAGAGCCCCGATCCCTTTCGGACCGCCGATCTTGTGAGCAGATGCCATCAGGTAATCTGCGCCGGACCTATCTGTCGAGAACGGAATTTTGCCAATGGCCTGAACCCCGTCGACCAAGATCTTCACGTCCCGCTTCAAGGCCCATAGGCTCTGTGCGATGGGCATGGTGTTCTGCAAAACGCCTGTTTCACTGTTTGCCGCCTGCACCGCGACCAGATCGTCCCAGATTGACTCTGTCAGCGGTTGACCCCGAAAGGTTCCCGTGAGCTTTCCGTTCTTATCCACGTCCCAATCCGGATGATTGATCCATGCGGCAACGGCGTCATGCTCAACCTCACTGCCGGATACGGTTGCAAATTCCGGAATAGCCAAGGCGGCAGCTTCCGTCGCGCTGCCTGTGAACACAAGATCATCCGGGTAGCAGCCCATAAGTCGGGCCACCTGCCCCCGCGCCTTGTCGACAACCGCCTTCGCCGCCCGCCCTTCCGAATGGACGCTGGACGGATTGCCGAGCACATCCATCGCGGCAATCATCGCCTCTCGCGCCTCAGGACGCAGGGGGGCCGTCGCGTTGTAATCAAGGTAGACACGACCTGTCATGCGTCATCCACGACGGTGAAGATTGACGGCACCGCAGGACACGGCGTCAAATCGTTGCTGACGACATCCGACAGACGGGTCTGGTGCAGAAATACATAAACATGGGCGGACAAGCTTTCCCACAAGCGGTTGGTCATGGATTGCGCCTTGGAGCCTGAGACGGCACCCGATGCGTTCGCCCCCGTGTGCATCGCACTTACAGTCTCATCGACGGCCTCGAGGATTTCGGAGACCCGAATTGCCTCCGGTGACTTTGCCAGCTTGTAGCCACCGCCGGGTCCCCGCACGGATGTGACAATCCCCGCGCGGCGCAACTTGACGAACAACTGCTCGAGATAAGGCAAAGACAAGTCCTGACGGCGCGAAATTTCGCTGAGGGACACAAGCCCCCCTTCCGACGATTGCGCAAGGTCGGTCAGCGCGACCATGGCATAACGGCCCTTTGTGCTAAGCTTCATTGCGCTCTGACGCCCCCCGGTTTTGGCGATTGGCATTGACGCCAAGAGGCACAGACCTTAACTGATCCGAACCGTTCCGGCACCACTATCGCCACTCATTTAGAACTATTCTAGATTGCCCCAGCAAAGTCGTCAAGATTTCGCGCGGCTGATCTTGACCAAAGGACCACGACCCTATGCCCGAAGTGATTTTTCCCGGACCCGAAGGACGTCTGGAAGGCCGCTACCATCCGCATAAAGGGGTCAAGGACGCTCCGATCGCGATCATCCTGCATCCGCACCCACAGTTCGGCGGGACAATGAACAATCGTGTTGTCTATAACTTGCATTACACGTTCCACAATATGGGCTTCAATGTCCTGCGGTTTAACTTCCGCGGTGTCGGGCGCAGCCAGGGCGAATACGATCAGGGCATCGGCGAATTGTCCGATGCCGCCTCGGCGCTGGATTACCTGCAGTCGATGAACCAGAATACCAAGCATTGCTGGGTTGCTGGTTTTTCGTTCGGGGCGTGGATCGGCATGCAGCTTCTGATGCGTCGCCCGGAAATCACGGGTTTTATCTCGGTCTCGCCGCCTGCAAATATGTATGACTTCTCCTTCCTCGCCCCCTGCCCCTCGTCCGGACTGATCATAAATGGTCTGGGGGACCGGGTGGCACCGCCGCCTGATACTGTTTCGCTGGTGAACAAGCTGCATGAGCAGAAGGGCATCACGATTACGCACCAAGAAGTTGAAGGCGCAGGTCACTTTTTTGAAGATAATCACATGGACACGCTGACGACATCTGTCGAGGAATACGTCCGGCGGCGCATGACTGAAAACACCCGGTAAGTCGCAATGGGGATCACCGAAGATCTGGCGGATGCGCTGGCAAAGGACGTGATCGCAGCTGAAGAAAAGCTGGGGGACGAGACACTCGTCAATCAGATTTCCGAAGTGATCGGCGCCAGTTCGCAGACCACTCAAGAGGCGTTTCTGACCGCCATCAGGGTGCGGCGCGCGGAAGCCCGCGCAAGACGCATGCTGAGACAGAAGCTGGAGAACGCTGCAAAGCCGCAAAATGCCGCGAGCCCCAACGAGTCCGAACCGGCGCCTTCGCCAGAGAAACCTGCAGAAACCTGAGCCGCTAAACTATCGGGCGTGGGAAGATCACATCGAACTGTGCCCCACCCAGATCACCATTCTTGGACTCGAACGTCGCGCCGATTTGTTCCGCATAGACGCGGCAAATCTTGATCCCCAGCCCGGTGCTTTTGATGACGTCAAAGCCGTGGGGCAGCCCCACACCATCATCACTGACCGAAAGTCTGAAGCTTGTCTCTCCGGCATCGCATGGCACAAGACTGAAGCGAACCATGGGAACGTCCTTTGGTGCGCCGTGCTTCAATGCATTTCCGACAAGTTCTGCCGTGATCAGCCCCAATGGAACGGCGACGTTGGCCGGGACCGGGAAGTTGGCGACGGGACCCACATCAATTTTGCCGTGATCGGTCATGACAGAGGCCAAATCGTCCAAAAGCAGGCAGAGAAACGGGTACAGCTCAACCATTGTCGCTTCTGCATGCATGTGCAGCTGCTCATGGACACGGGCCAGCGTTCCGATCCGGTTGACTGCGTCGTTGATCGCAGATACCGCCGCTGGCTCAGCCATCTCGCGCATCTGAAGCCTCAAAATACCGGTGATCAGAGCAAAGCTGTTTTTGACCCGGTGGTCGATCTCACCCATCAGCAGCTTTTGTCGCTCGATCAGCTCGTTCTTCTCCTCAAGCTGCAGCGAAAGCTCTCTGGCGTAGGACGTGAGCTGATGATCCCGATCTGTCAGACGGTTCTCATAAGACACGCGGTTCGATATATCACGGGATGTCGCCATGATCCGTTCGACCCGACCATCACTGGCACAGACCGGCACAACCGAGACATGCCACCACCTGTCGTTGCGGCGTGCGGTCGGGCAAAACGCCTCAAATTCAGACGGCAGGCCGAGGGCCGCATCTTCGATCGCGTTTTGAAGCAGGGTTTGCGCATCCTTTGGCCAAAGGCTGGGCCAAGGGCGCCCTTCGATGGCAGAGAAATCATCAATTTCCATCGCGCACAGACCATTCGTATTCATGAAGGACAGACTGCCATCCAGCTCGATCAACTTGATGCAATCGAGCGAAGAGTTGAGAACTGACAGCGCAAAGGAGTTGGACAGCCCTTCCAAAAGCCCCAGCACTTTCGCGGACTCTCCTGATTGTGCTGGAAGGCGGGTGTATGATTTCAAGGGATGTCCATATCAGGCGAAAAATATCTGTCGACACGTCCAGTTAAACTTACACTTTTCTCAAGACAGTGTATATCCCCGCTGACAGGGGATCTCATTTAATCAAGAAATAGGTGAAGATGCGGAAGGTCGCGCACAGGCTGCTTAGCCCAACTTCGCTAATTTTTTGTTAAGCTCAGCCATCCAGAGAATGTCTACGTGCCATGACACGATCAGTTCGAGCGCTGGCCGGTCGCCGCTTTCTCCGCTGACGGGCTTGCGTTATGACGCGCCCACGTGACTCGCATATTGGAGAGACTGCATGTCAAAGATAAAGGTGGAAAACCCCGTCGTCGAACTCGACGGGGATGAGATGACCCGGATCATCTGGGACTTCATCAAAAAGAAGCTAATCCTGCCCTATCTCGACATTGACCTGAAATACTATGATCTCGGCATCGAAGCCCGCGATGAAACCGAAGACCAAATCACGATAGACGCCGCTGAAGCCATTAAGGAATACGGCGTTGGGGTGAAGTGCGCGACGATCACCCCGGACGAAGCCCGCGTCGAAGAATTTGGCCTGAAAAAGATGTGGCGCTCGCCCAACGGGACGATCCGTAACATTCTGGGCGGTGTGGTCTTTCGCCAGCCCATTATCTGCAAGAACGTGCCCCGCCTTGTGCCGGGGTGGACCCAACCCATCGTAATCGGCCGTCACGCCTTCGGTGATCAATACCGCGCGACGGATATGAAATTTCCCGGCCCCGGCACCTTGTCGATGAAATTTGTCGGGGACGACGGTGAAGTGATCGAGCATGAGGTCTACAAAGCTCCCTCCGCTGGCGTTTATATGGGTATGTACAACCTCGATAACTCGATCATCGATTTTGCGCGTGCGTCCTTGAATTATGGTCTCAACCTCGGATGGCCCGTCTTTCTCTCGACAAAAAACACGATTTTAAAACAGTATGATGGCCGCTTTCTGGAACTGTTTCAGGAGATCTACGAGAAAGAATTTGAAGAGAAATTCAAGGCCAAGGGCATCCACTACGAGCACCGGCTTATCGACGACATGGTTGCTTGCGCAATGAAGTGGAATGGTGGCTTTGTCTGGGCCTGCAAGAACTACGATGGCGACGTGCAGTCCGACACTGTGGCGCAGGGGTTCGGGTCGCTTGGCCTGATGACATCGCAACTGATGACCCCAGATGGGAAGATCGTTGAGGCAGAAGCCGCACATGGCACCGTCACCCGCCACTACCGGCAACACCAAAAGGGGGAAGCGACATCGACCAACTCCATCGCGTCCATCTATGCGTGGACCGGCGGGCTCAAGCACCGCGCCAAGTTGGATGACAACGCCGAGTTGATGAAGTTCGCCGAGACTTTGGAAAATGTGATCGTCGATACGGTCGAAAGCGGGTTCATGACGAAAGATCTCGCGCTTCTCGTCGGACCGGATCAGAATTGGCTGACCACGGAAGGGTTTCTCGAAAAAATCGACGAGAACCTAAATAAGGCGATGTGAACGGAGTGCATCCGTCTAATAGAAAAAGGCGGCTCACCGAGAGCCGCCTTTTTGTCGAAATGAGGTTTATCAGGCCCTGCGGTGACGCAACACCCCCAACAGCCCGAACGCCCCAACCAACAGTGGCAAGCCTGCTGGCAGCGGAACCGGCGTGACGCTTCGGGTATCTTCAACACTGAACGTATCAATTTGAGATGCCTCGTCCGACACACCAAACAATCTCAGGCTGGTCGGGTCAAATTCGATGATCTCTGTGAAGAAGGAATCGTAACTGAACCGGTCCTGCTCCGAAAAATCATCATTGGCATACTCCTCGGGACGATTGATGTCTTCAGCGGTAATCGGGTTCACAAACTCCAGCGCCATCATACCATCTGCTGAAATGAGTTTGACGAAGTCTGGGGCAGCTGTGGCATCTTCCGTCTGTACGTAGGTGGCGAACGGCGTCGTCACCTCGGCGCCGAACACCTGCAGCGTTTCCGTGTCCACATTGAACGATCCGATCACGTCGTAAAAACCAATGCCATCGAAGATGGTCTCGAAATCATCAAGGCCTTCGCCACCCGGCTCGACATCGCCGACGCGATCATCACGCTCAGACAGGTCGAACATAATGCCCGAGTTCAATTCAAAATTGAGAACGGCGGCCTGAACCGCGGGGGTGACAAGAAAGCCTGCGGCGATCGCGGCAAGTGTCGTTTTTTGCAATGGGGTCATGTGATCAAACCAGAAATAAAGGACGTGTCGATCTGCTTTTTCACGGAAGCTGCGGACAGCCGCAAAGCAATCTTGTCCAAATTTCTCCGATAAGCAAACTTGCGCCCGAGACGTAGAAACAATTGCCAAAACGGGGGCGAATTATTGCCAATTGATACCCAATGAGCGCCGAATATCTAAATCGCTTTGACCCCGAGCACCAAAGACCAGAGGACAGGGTCTCGACTCAGCAGCGAACGGACGTCAAGACACATCAGATGAGCATGCGCGGACCAACGATCACCGCCCTTCTGCTGGCAGGTGGCGCCTCCAGTCGGATGCGGGGATCTGACAAGCTGTTGGAGCCGATTGATGGCACGCCCCTGCTGACACGCGTGGCACGAACGTGCCTGTCCGCAGAGGTTGATCGAGTTTGTGTGATACTGCCGCCAGATCGCCCGGCGCGCGCCGACGCCTTAGACGACCTACCGGTCGATACTCTGTTCAACAATGGGTCGGGCCTGGGTCTGAGCCATTCGCTGCAAACCGGTCTGTCGAATGTGACGACTGACGCCGTGCTGATTATTCTCGCGGATTTGCCTGATCTCACCACGGCGGATTTGAACGCAGTCATTTATGCGGCCCGCGATACGGATGCTGTCGTCGTAAGAGGCGCGACCAAAGATGGGCGTCCGGGACATCCGGTCCTGGTGCGCGCCGCGTTGTTCCCCGAGCTTATGCGAACGAAAGGTGATGCGGGCGCGCAGCCGGTTTTGAAAGCACATGTGGCAGATACGGTGCTTGTCCCACTGCCCGGTCAGCATGCTCTGTCCGATCTCGATACGCCGGAAGACTGGGAAGCTTGGCGCGCCGCACGGCAAGACGCCAAAAATGACTGAAGTAGAACAATGAAAAAGGGCCGCTCCCCACAGCGACCCTTATACTCGTTACCTTCCCCCGAACCGCAGCAACAAACACGCCGCTCTTCGGATTCCTTAAACGTCACCGCGCCATCAGGCGCGCACTTTGACGCCGCCACATCTCCCGCGACGTAGAACGCTGTCGCCAGGGATGTGTCGTCTTGAGATCAGGAAATATCTCAAAAAGCTCAATTCTTTGTGCATTGCCAAATCCGTGGTGAGACTTGTCATGCGGCTGGAAAATTTCGGTCCACGTCCCGTTGCACAACACAACCTGATGGCAGACACACGCGATGTGGACGTAGGTCACTGTCCCGGCATCCAACTTGTAGATGCCCGCCTTCGGATTCAGCAGATTTTTCGCCGCAATCAACGTCTCGGCGTCGACATAGGCCAGCGCCGTTCTATCCCTGAGGGACAAAAGCCGATGATTGGGGCTGACGCGGATGGGTTGTTCAGGCAGCCCGTTTCCAAGAACGCCTGCCTCGATCACGATGGGTTGCAGATGCTCGTGTGTGCGAAGCCAGAAGGCGTCCAGCGTCTTGATAGACACGCTGACCAGTGGCTGCGTCCCATTGTCCCGTGTGATGACATCATCACCGACCTTCAGGTCTTCAACGCGCATCTCCCCCTGTGGGGTGGCGACAGAAGTTCCGGACGTCAGACAGGGCACGGCAGCACCAAACTCCTCAGATGATGAGGCCAAGGGAAAACCGCAAGCGAGATGATCGGGCGTCCGAGCAAACCGAGCAGACGGCTTACAAGGATCGAGGGGCATCGACAGGCGCAGCACCTGACAATTCCAAGCATCTTCTTGCGGCCGCCCCCGTGGCCTGAATTTTTCGCAACCAGACGTTCATCTGGTATTCATACAATTTAACAAAACGCTGCCTCAAACCAAGCGGAAATTGGCCGATTGCTGCCACAAATCCGACGTATGAAACTCTCATTTCTCGGGAGTGATCGCCGAGACCGGTGCGAAACAGGCCAAATTCAATCCAAAACCTAAACGCCCTATCGGGCTTCTTTTTCGGATTTTTCAATTTGCATCAGTGGCTTAAAAGGCAAACGCACCGCGTCGAGAATTCCATGGGTCTGACAAACCCCACTTCGGTCCCTGCCTTCATTTTTCGTGATCTCAGAAGACAAACGCCGAACGATTTTTTTCACAATCAGCGACGGCCAAAGCTCACCTGTGAAACACTCTCAAAGCCGGACCACACACTGTTTCGGACCCGGCACAACTTAACCATTTGGCGATTCGATTCGACGCCGGCGGGATATGTAGCGATCATCGTTGCGTGGAAAGGATGGTCTGGTACCCGAGGTCGGACTCGAACCGACAAGCCTCGCGGCGGGGGATTTTGAATCCCCTGCGTCTACCAATTCCGCCACTCGGGCCCCTGCGATCTGTGATGTGGCGCGGTAGCCGCCACCAGAGGTAGAGGCGATTTAGACAACGCCCACGCAAAGGTCAATCACAGACGGACGTCGGCTTCCGATTAATTGAACTCCGACGGCCAGGGCCTATGTTTCAGCCGGAAGAAGAGGGTTAGAAAATGATGCGCACGTCACTCCTAGCAGTCCTGTCCAGTACACTTCTGCTCGCAACACAGGCAGAGGCATTTACCTTCGACAGCATTGACGGCGGAACCATTGATCTGGACGCGTGGACCGGACAACCTGTCCTTGTCGTGAACACGGCCTCGCTTTGCGGCTTCACCTACCAATACGCAGGTTTGCAGGAGCTCTACGACACCTACCGGGACGAAGGTCTGGTTGTGCTTGGCGTGCCGTCAGACGACTTCCGTCAGGAGCTTGGCAGCGAGACGGAAGTAAAAGAATTCTGTGAGCTCAACTACGGGCTCGACTTTCCAATGACCACAATTTCGGACGTGCGCGGCGGCGATGCACATCCGTTTTACAAATGGGTGAAGGATGCCGTCGGATTTGAGCCCAACTGGAACTTCAACAAAGTCCTGATCAGCGGCGACGGAGAGGTTCTTGAGACCTACGGATCAAACGTCAGACCAATGAGCCGTGAGGTGACCAGTGCGGTCGAAGCTGAGCTTCGCGTCAACTGACGAACCAGATCGACAGGACCGGGAACGCCACAAGGATCACCACCCGCACCAGGTCGCTGGCCACGAAAGGCAGGACGCCCCGGTAAGTTTGTGAAATCGGAATATCCCGACCCACCTGATTGATAATGAAGAGGTTCATACCCACGGGCGGCGTAATCAGTCCGACCTCCACCACAATGAGGGCAAGAATACCAAACCAGATTGCCACTTGTTCCGGCGTCATGCCAAAATCCAGCACCTCGATGATCGGGAAGAAGATCGGGATGGTCAGAAGGATCATCGACAAGGAATCCATGACACAGCCGAAGACAAGATAGCAGACAAGCATCGCGATCAGGATAGTGAGGGGCGCGAACCCCTGCCCTGTGACCCACTCTGCCAGAGCTTGAGGCGCCTGAGTGAAGGCGAGGAAAGAGTTGAACACCTGCGCGCCAAAGATGATCAGGAAGATCATCGCGCTGGCCTGGGCCGTTTCGAGGATGCTGTCGAGAAAACTTCGCCAGTTCAGCCCGCCCGTCAGGATACCGTAGAGGCCCGTCGCGACGGCCCCCACTGCAGCCCCTTCGGTTGGCGTGAAAAGCGCTTGAACACCCGGGTTCGCCCAGTTCCAATCAGCCGCGATCCCCCCCATAACCAAACCGAAAATCACGACGACCGGCCAGACCCGCCAAAGCGTCCGGAACCGTTCTTTGATCGGTTTCCGCTCGGCAACGGGTCCTGAGCCTGGTTTGACCCGAACATAAATCGCAACGGTCAGCATGTAACCCAACGCCGCCAAGATACCGGGCACGAGCGCGGCGATGAACATCTTGACGATGTTCTGTTCTGTAAGGATCGCATAGATCACCAAAATGACCGATGGCGGGATCAGAATGCCCAGTGTCCCGCCAGCCGCCAAAACACCTGTCGACAGCGCGTCGGAGTACCCGCGTTTGCGCATTTCGGGCAGCGCCACCTGCCCCATTGTCGATGCCGTGGCGAGGGAAGATCCGCAGACCGCCCCGAAGCCTGCGCAGGCGCCCACTGCTGCCATCGCCACACCACCCCTCTTGTGCCCCAGCCAATCGGACGCGGCGTTGAACAAGGCGGCAGACATGCCTGACTTGGTTGCGAACTGCCCCATGAGCAGAAACAGCGGCACGATGCTGAGCGAGTAGCTCGAGAACGTATCATAAGTCAGCGTTTTCATCTGACTGAGCGTCGCACTTGGACGCCCCAGAACGATCCAAGTTCCGATGAACCCCGTCGCAAACATTGCTACGGCAATCGGCACCCGCAGAAAGATCGCCAGCAGCATCAGCGCGAAGGCTATGAGCGCCAGTTCCAGACCTGTCATGGCTCTTCCCCTGCAAGTACCCAATTGAGCGCGCGCCAGACCGTGTAAAGACTAACCAAAAGAAATACGGCCGCGCCGAAGGTCGCCATCGCATAGGGGATCCAGACGGGCAGTTCCAACTCATAAGTTGTTTCCGGGAAGAAAGGCTTGGATCCCATGCCGAAAAAGCGTCTCACCGCATCCGATCCGTAGGGGAATTTTTCCCCGAAGCCCAGCCAGATGCGCCACAGTATCAACCCAGCGACGACAGTGACGGAGATATCGCCGATCAGGCCCAATATGGCTTTCAAGCGGGACGGCAAGGCATTCGCGACAATGTCGACTGTCACATTCCCGCGGTTGAGTTGGCACCACGGCAAAAATGCAAAAATGGCGATCGCGCAGCCCGCCTCGACCAGCTCAAAGTCACCGGTGATTGGAGACAGCCCCGCAAAAATCAACGCGCGCCCTGTGATGGAGGCCGCGGTGATTACAGCCATGCTGACCAACAAGACGCCACCGCCATAAGCAAGCAGACGACACACGAGGGTCAGAGCGCGCCCGACGCGCAGTTCGGTGGTCTTTGCAAGTGTCATGCGGCCCGGTCATCCAATATGCTTGCGCTTGCGTTTAAGGTCTCGATGTCCATGCCCGCAATCGCTTTATAGCGCCGCGCGTGACTGTCGAGTTCTTCCGCGCTCATGACCTCGTCTATCGTGCCGAACCCGTCGGGTGCGCGTACTGCGACCTCATCTAAGATCTTGTCCGGCCCGTCACCACGGTTTGCCAACACCAAGGCGTTTACGCTGTCTCGGCGAACATCCTCATAGGCCATCAGCGCGTCCTGCGTCTCGCCGTGATCCCGCAAAGCCCGTGCCAGATGCCTGGCATCCAGAATACATTGCGATGCACCGTTCGATCCGATGGGATACATGGCGTGGGCCGCATCACCAAGCAAGGTCATGTTGCCGTGGGTCCACTGGCTCAGCGGTTCTCGGTCAACCATTGGGTATTCCCAAACGTTTTCTGCGGTTTCGATAATCTCAGGGATGTCGAGCCAGTCAAACGACCAATCCTTGAAGTGCTGCGCGAAATCAGTGCGCGCGCCCTCCCGGCTCCAGTCTTGAGCCCGCCAATCATAGTCTGGTGGCATCGTAAGATCGGCGATCCAGTTAATCCGAACACCTTCCGTGTTGCGCGCGATGGGGTAGCAGACGAACTTGACATCTTTCTTGCCGCTCATCGCGACCGTGCAATCGCTGAGAAAGGCAGGGCCGTCCGTCACACCGCGCCACATCATCGTACCGCCCCAGACGGCGCCATCCTCTTCGGGATAAAGCTTTGCCCGGGCAGTCGAATTGATCCCATCGGCGGCAATCAGCACCGAACCTTTTGTAGTTCCTTTGGATTTGCCGGTTTTTCGGTCCTCCAACGCGACCTCGACCCCATCCGGCAGGTTCGTCCAGTCAGAGACCGCTACACCTGTCTGAACCACATCCGTGCCACAGCGGGTCCGCACAGCATCCAAAAGTGCCATGTGAAGCAATCCGCGATGAATGGAGAATTGCGGCCACCGGTAGCCTGCATCCAGACCGCGCGGCTCTCGCCATATCTCACGACCGTGGGCAGAAAAATATGCGACTTCTTTGGTGCGCAGGCCGATCTCGTCCAACCGATCCTCAAGACCCAGTTCGAACAATTCCCGGACAGCATGAGGTTGAAGGTTGATCCCCACCCCAAGCGGCCTCAGCTCTTCGACAGCCTCGAAAATACGAAATGGCACCCCAACCTGATGCAGACTCAGACCAAACGCAAGGCCGCCGATACCTCCGCCTGCAATCAACACAGTCATAGCACGATCCTGTTTCTCAAATGCCCCGGACCGAAATCCGGGGCATGTCCGAGATCAATTGTCGGCGTATTTGGCGACAAGGGCTTGCGCGTCAGACACCATCGCAGCCCCATCAAGGCCCTTGCTGGTCATCTCAGCGGCCCATGCTTCGGTTTGCGCGTCGCCAATTGCACGAAGCTCTGCCACAGCGGCCTCGTCCATCGTGACGATTGTGTTACCCGCAGAGGCTGTTGTTTCCTCGCCAGCCGTATCGCCGGTGTCCATTGCACGACCGGCATCGGCAGATGTTTGGAGGCCGGAATTCGCGTCGATCACCGCTTTCAGATCATCGGGCAGAGACTCGTAGGTGTTCTTGTTCATACCCCAGATGAAAAATGTATTGTAAAGCGCACGGTCCCCACCAATCTGCGTGTGGCTGTCTGCAAGTTCATGCACCTTCAGCGGCGGCACGATTTCCCAAGGGATCACACCACCATCAACGACGCCTTTCGACAGAGCTTCCGGGAAAGCCGGAACCGGCATGCCGACGGGCGTCGCGCCCAGTGTTTCAAGCAATGCGTTGGCCTGGCGGGACGGCCCGCGCAACTTCACGCCCTGAAAATCAGCGGGCGTCGTGATCGGATCACCTTTTTTGTGAATGACACCGGGTCCATGCACATGCACAGCAAGCACCTTAATGTCTGAAAGACGTTCCTGCATGTACTTTTCAGTGAACTCCCATGCCGCCTTGGAGGAGGCCTCGGCGCTCATCGAGGTCATGAATGGCAATTCAAATGCCTCTGCTTCCGGGAACCGACCGGGCGTGTAGGCAGGCAGCGCCCAACCGCAATCAATTACACCGTCGCGGATCTGATCATAGAGTGCAGGCGGTTTGCCCCCCAGTTGCATCGCCGGATAGATCTCGACCTTGATCCGGCCGCCTGAGTCCGCCTCAACCTTTTCCGCCCAAGGCTCAATAAAGTAGCGTGGCACCGATCCCTTCGGCGACAGGAAATGCTGACATCTCAGCGTCACGTCCTGTGCAAAGCTTGCGGTCGCAGTCATCCCCAGCGTCATCGCGCCGACCAGCGCAGATGTAAACAGATGTTTCATGTTCAGTCGTCCTCCCAAACGTAAGATGCGCGCAGCTTAACGCTGCGTCCTATCACTGCAAGAGCGATTGCAAGTCACGTTAGGCATATTGATTGACATTGACAATCAATATCTTCCCACATGTCACAGGCGGTTTGTGCTGAAGGTGTCGCAGGTCTGAATTTGCGGATTTTCATAGCCCTTTGCGAACCACCGCTGCCGCTGCTCGGATGTGCCATGGGTGAAAGTATGCGGGTTGGGACGCTGGCCCGCGTTCCGCTGCAAGGTATCGTCCCCGATCTGTTTCGCTGCATTGATCGCTTCCTCCAGATCTCCCTGCTCGAGTGATCCGAAGCGCGCCTGCGCATACCGAGCCCAAAGTCCGGACAGGCAATCGGCTTGCAACTCGATCCGCACGGAAATCTCATTGCTGCGGGCCTGGGACGATTGCGCGCGGATCTGGTTCGCCTGTCCCAGAATGCCCAGTTCATTCTGCACATGATGTGCAATCTCATGAGCAACTACATAAGCCGCCGCGAAATCACCGCCCGCACCGAGGCGACGTTCCATCGTGACGAAGAAGTCCGTGTCGAGATAGGCTTTCTCGTCTGCCGGGCAATAGAAGGGTCCGGACGCGCCGTTTGCCCCGCCGCAAGGGCTGTTGGTTGCCCCTTTGAACAGAACAAGTGTCGCCGGGTCGTAAGGCTGTCCGACCTGCTCGGCGAAGATTTCGGCCCAGACCTCTTCCGTATCGGCCAGAACGACCGACACAAATTGCGCGGCGCGCTCGTCGGCCTCTGTGACTTCTTGGGATTGCGGGGCGCCAACGGACACCGATCCGCCGCCCCCTTGCAGCAAGGGTGTCACATCAATGCCCAGGAACCAGCCGATCAGGACGATGGCGATCAGCCCGAAGCCGCCGATCCCACCCGCACGTGCGCCACCGCCACCTCTTTGCCTGCGCCTGTCCTCGATATTTCCGCTTCCGCGACGACCTCTCCAGCGCATTGTGTTCTCCCCTACCTTGACCGAAGGTGCCCCTCCGTGCTGCATAGCCCTAAAAGAAGTGCAGGCTTTCCAATGATCAAGCGTCTTTATGACTGGACGATGTCGCTGAGTGCGCATCCAAACGCGTTGTGGGCGCTCGCGCTCGTATCTTTCGTGGAAAGTTCGTTCTTTCCCATTCCGCCAGATCTTCTGATGATCCCGATGATCTTGGCCCGTCCTGACCGCGCATTTCTGATTGCGGCGGTGTGTTTGATCTCATCCGTCTTGGGTGGACTTCTGGGCTATGCCATAGGGGCGCTATTTTTCCTGCAAATCGGACAACCGCTGTTGGAGATGTTGGGCAAAGGCGATGCCGCCCTGGAATTCAATCAGCGCTTCAACGACCTTGGCTTCTGGCCGGTTCTGATCGCCGGACTGACCCCGTTTCCCTACAAAGTCATCACGATCATGTCCGGATGGACCGGCATGCCGCTTGGCACATTCATTGTCACTTCGATCATTGCCCGCGGCATGCGGTTCTTCATCGTTGCCGCGCTTTTGTGGAAATTTGGGGCGCCCATACGCGAATTCATCGAAAAAAGGCTGGGTCTCGCCTTTTCAGCTTTCATCGTGCTGCTGCTTGGCGGCTTCGCTGCGGTGAAATTGATATGACGGCGCTGCGCCTTGCCTCGCTTGCGACGCTTGGCTCGGCGCTTCTTCTAGGTGGCGCGTTTGTCTTTCAGTATTTCGGTTATCCGCCGTGCGCAATGTGTCTTTGGCAGCGGTGGCCCCATGCAATCGCCATCCTGATAGGCCTCGTATTTCTTGCAATCCAAACGCGTGTCCTGCTTGCCTTAGGGGCGCTGGCCGCACTGACGACAGCGGGCATTGGTCTTTTCCATGTCGGTGTCGAGCAGCAGTGGTGGGAAGGCCCGACGACCTGCACGTCTACCCCAATCGGGGACCTCACCCCGGAAGAGCTTCTGGATCAAATCATGAACGCCCCGCTGGTGCGGTGTGATGAAATCGCATGGCAACTGGCGGGCATATCTATGGCCGGTTGGAACGCGATTTTGTCCCTCTGTCTTGCGGTGATCTGGGTGCTGGCGTTACGGCGCGCCTGACTCGCTCCCGAACATGATTTTCATGGGCATTGCACCCCATATGCAGCATCGGCTATAGTTTTCACAACAAAATGTAGTCGGCCAAAAGCAAGATCGGAATTTACGTGAACGACACGCCGGAAACACCTGAGAACGAAGAAGAAAACACTCCTGAACGTATGATCCACGATGGACCGCAAGTGTCTATCACCGACGAGATGAAAACCTCGTTCATTGATTATGCCATGTCGGTGATCATCAGCCGGGCCATCCCGGACCTGCGCGACGGCTTGAAACCAGTGCACCGACGCATCCTCTATGCAATGCACGAGACGGGAAACACGCACGACAAATCCTACCGCAAATCGGCCCGTCCCGTCGGGGACGTGATGGGGAAATACCACCCCCATGGCGACGGCGCGATTTACGACGCGCTCGTCCGTATGGCGCAGGACTTCTCCATGTCGCTGCCGCTTTTGGACGGGCAAGGCAATTTTGGCTCGATGGATGGCGATAACCCCGCCGCCATGCGGTATACCGAAGTGCGGATGGACAAACCCGCCAGTGCAATCCTTGCTGATATTGAAAAAGACACAGTCGATTTTCAGGACAATTACGACGGCAAAGACCGAGAGCCGACCGTCCTGCCCGCCCGCTTTCCTAACATGCTGGTCAATGGGGCTGGCGGGATCGCCGTGGGTATGGCCACCAACATTCCCCCGCACAATCTGGGCGAGGTGATCGAGGCAACGCTGGCCTTGATCGAAAATCCCGATCTAGATGCGATCGAATTGATGGAATACGTTCCCGCCCCCGATTTTCCAACGGGCGGTATCATTCTGGGCCGCACTGGCGCGCGGAAAGCCTATACCGAGGGGCGCGGCAGCGTCATCCTGCGGTCCAAGACCCATATCGAGGAAATTCGCAAGGACCGCTACGCGATTATCGTGACCGAAATTCCCTATCAGGTGAACAAGGCCACGATGATCGAACGCATAGCGGAAGCCGCCCGTGACAAACGAATTGAAGGCATCTCTCATGTTCAGGACGAATCCGACCGGGTCGGCGTCCGCGTGGTGGTCGAGCTGAAGCGCGATGCAACAGCCGAAGTTGTTCTGAACCAACTGTTCCGCTTTACACCGATGCAGACGTCTTTTGCCTGCAACATGTTGGCCCTGAACGGTGGGCGGCCGGAGCAACTGACCTTGCGGTCGTTCCTGACGAACTTCATCGCCTTCCGCGAAGATGTGGTCGCGCGACGTACGGCCTACGAACTGCGCAAGGCACGCGAACGCTCCCATGTGTTGTGCGGTCTGGCGGTCGCGGTGTCGAACGTGGATGAGATCGTGGCGACCATCCGTCAGTCGGCGGACGCGGCCGAAGCGCGGCTGAAGCTGATGACCCGGCGCTGGCCCGCTCAGGACATCGCCGATTATATCAAGCTGATCGACGATCCGACCCACACTATGAACGAGGACGGAACCTACAACCTGTCCGAGACGCAAGCCCGCGCCATTCTTGAACTGCGCCTGCAACGTCTGACCCAAATCGGGGTCAAAGAGGTCACGGACGAGTTGGAAGAGCTTGCCGGTAAGATCAAGGAATACCTCGATATTCTCAGATCCCGCGACCGGATCATGGAGATCATCTCCAACGAATTGAAAGAGGTCCGGGACCAGTTTGCCGTGCCACGTCGCACAGAGATCGCCGAATGGTCCGGCGACATGGAAGACGAGGACCTGATTGAGAAAGAGGACATGGTGGTGACCGTGACCTCGGGCGGATACATTAAGCGCACGCCGCTCGCCGATTTCCGGGCGCAGCGACGCGGTGGTAAAGGCCTGTCCGGTATGGCGACCAAGGAAGACGATGTGGTCACACGGCTCTTTGTGGCCAACACCCACACGCAGCTTCTGTTTTTCACCACGGACGGCATGGTCTACAAGCTCAAGACTTGGCGCTTGCCGCAAGGGGGGCGAACCTCCAAAGGCAAGGCGATCGTCAACATTCTACCCATCCCCACGGGCGTTTCCATTGCTGCAATCATGCCGGTGGACCGGGATGAGAAAGACTGGGGCGACCTGCAGATTGTCTTTGCCACAACCGCAGGTGACGTCCGCCGCAATGCGCTAAGCGATTTCACCAATGTTATGCGCAATGGCAAAATAGCGATGAAATTGCCCGAGGATGTCGAGTTGGTAAACGCACGTATCTGCACAGAGAGCGATGATGTGATGCTGGTCACCAGTTCCGGTCGCGCGATCCGCTTCCCGACGACGGACGTGCGCGTTTTTGCTGGCCGCAATTCAACGGGCGTACGCGGTATCAAATTGGACGGCGATCAGAAAGTCGTGTCCATGTCCGTGATCCGACACTTCGAGGCCAGCCCGGAAGAACGCACGGCCTACCTCAAAATGCGCCGTGCTGTCATGGGTTTAGCCGATGACGCTGAGGTCGAGGATGAGGAAGCCGCACCGGGTGCAATCTCTCAGGAACGATACGCCGAGATGTCAGCGGCAGAAGATCTGATCCTGACGATCACATCTCAAGGGGCCGGTAAGACCAGTTCGTCCCACGACTACCCTGTGCGTGGGCGTGGCGGCATGGGTGTGATGGCCATGGACAAGGCAATGCGGGGCGGGCCGATCGTCGCCTCATTCCCAGTCGATATGGACGATCAGATCATGTTGGCCACCTCCAAAGGCCAATCCATTCGCTGTCCCGTTGACGGCATATCCTTCCGGTCACGCAGCGCGGGCGGGGTGAAGGTCTTTGACACCGGCAAAGGGGAAGAGGTCGTGTCCGTCGCGTGGATTGCCGATCAGGGCGACGAGGACGACGGCGACACCACCGAGTAGGCAGTCGCAGCGTTGAACCGCTGTGGGCTCACGCCTCAAAGGGCATCAAGAAAGAGAGGAAAGCCGGAAGGCTTTTCATTTAGATCAGGCATCGCTACATCCTTGCCATGAGCAACACATTGAACATCATTGGTGGCGGCATGGCCGGGTCCGAGGCCGCATGGCAGGCCGCAAATCTCGGCGTCAACGTCACAATCCACGAGATGCGGCCGAAGGTCGGCACTTTTGCCCATCGTACCGGCAATTTAGGGGAGATGGTGTGCTCCAACTCGTTTCGGTCCGATGATGACGAACAAAACGCTGTAGGCCTGCTCCACTGGGAAATGCGCGCCGCGGGCGGACTGATTATGGCAACCGCTGACAAGCACGCGCTTCCTGCGGGCGGGGCGCTGGCGGTGGATCGCGATCCATTTGCGCAAAGCGTCACCGCGACCCTCCAAGATCATCCGAATATCACGATCAGCTACGATGAGATAACAACCTTGCCAGAGGACGGGCACTGGATCGTTGCGACCGGTCCGCTGACCTCGGGCAATCTGGCCTCGTCCATCGCCGACGCCACTGGTCAGGATGCCCTCGCCTTCTTCGATGCCATCGCGCCGATCATTTATTTCGACACGATCAACATGGAGAAGGCGTGGTTTCAGTCCCGCTACGACAAGGGCGACACCGAGGAAGAGCGGACGGCCTATCTAAATTGCCCTATGGATCGTGACACGTATGAAGCGTTTATCGACGCCTTGCTCGCCGCGGATAAAACGGAGTTCAAGCCGGGTGAAACGGCAGGTTACTTCGACGGCTGCCTGCCCATTGAGGTGATGGCGGAGCGTGGTCGCGAAACATTGCGCTTTGGCCCGATGAAGCCCGTGGGGCTGACCAACCCGCATCAGCCGGACGTAAAGGCCCATGCCATCGTTCAGCTCAGACGCGATAACGCATTGGGCACACTGTTCAACATCGTGGGCTTTCAGACCAAGATGAAATACGGGGCGCAAAAAGAGGTGCTCCGAATGATCCCTGGCCTTGAAGAGGCAGAATTCGCGCGTCTGGGCGGCGTTCACCGCAACACATTTATCAACTCGCCCACCCTTCTGGATAACCAGATGCGCCTGCGCAGCCGCCCTCACCTGCGGTTTGCAGGACAGATCACGGGCGTCGAAGGTTACGTGGAAAGTGCCGCGATGGGCCTTTTGGCGGGACGCTTCGCCGCGGCCGAAATACTTGGTAAGCCCGTTACAACGCCGCCCCCAGAAACAGCAATGGGCGCGCTCGTGACCCATATCACCGGCGGTGCTGACGCAAAGACCTTCCAGCCGATGAATGTGAATTTCGGGCTGTTTCCGCCGGTTGACGCCAAGGGTGGCCGGAAAAATCGCAAGACACGCTACAAGATCTATACTGATCGCGCGAAAGCCGCTTGGACGTCATGGCTTGATGGTCCCAGACTGGACGCCGCCTGATCTTTTTGCGACGGTCAGGTATGGCTGAAAAATATCTCGATAAGGTGTATCAGACGACCGGTAAGGACGCCCAACGCGATCTCTATGATGCATGGTCGACCACCTATGATGATGAGGTCGGGGAACACGGCTATCTCACCCCGCGACGCGTCGCCGACGCTATGGGGCGCTGCATCAGCGACAAAACGACACCTATCCTGGACTACGGCTGCGGAACAGGTCTTGGCGGAACCGCGTTGCGCGACGCCGGTTTCAAAACCTGCGACGGTGCCGATCCCGCCGCCGAGATGCTGGCTGTCGCCCAAGAAAAGAAGATGTATCGCACGCTAACAACGCTCGACCTGTCCCGTCCGCTGCCTTTTACCCAAGGGCAATATGCGGCAATCGTGGCAATCGGCGTCATCAGCACCGGCGCCGGACCGGCGTCACTTATGGACACGTTGATTGATCTGCTGCCAACCGGCGGATATTTGGGGTTTTCCCTGAATGATCATGCACTTGCGGATGAAAGTTATACTGCACGCGTCAAGGCGCTGGAGGCCGCGGACCATCGCAAACTGGTAGAAGACTACGGCGAGCATCTTCCGGGACTTGACCTGAAATCCATGGTCTACGTGTTCGAGAAAGCGTGACTTTCCGCACCCGCTTCGCCCCTTCACCGACAGGTCCGCTGCATCTGGGCCATGCCTATTCTGCTCTGCTGGCATACGATATGGCGACAGATGCCGGCGGCACATTTCTTTTGAGGATCGAGGATACCGACACAAGTCGCTGTCGCCCAGAATGGGAATCGCAAATCTTCGATGATCTCGCATGGCTCGGCCTCAAATGGGATATGCCGGTCTTGCGCCAGTCGGAGAACGGCCCGCGCTATAATGCTGCCCTCTCAGAATTGGCGACGCTTGGCCTGGTCTATCCATGCAGTTGTCGGCGAGCCGATATCCGCGACGCTTTGGGGGCGCCGCAGGAAGGCGTCCATGCTACAGGTCCGGATGGCCTGATTTACCCCGGAACCTGCCGCAAACGTTCGATGGCCGATGCAGCGCCAACCGATGCCGTTCGTCTGGACATGAAGAAAACATCGGAACTCATTGATAGAGATTTATTTTTTAAAGAAACCGGCTCTGGCGAGATTATGGATCGAATGGTTGATTTGGGGACGATGATCGAGACTGTCGGAGATGTTGTCTTGCACAGGCGCGATATTGGGACAGCGGCTTACCATCTGGCCAGTGTCGTCGATGACGCTGCGCAAGACATCACCCATGTGGTGCGCGGCGAGGATCTGTTCGATGCCACGCAGATCCATGTCGTTCTGCAAGCCCTCTTGGGGTTCCCCACGCCGATCTACCACCATCATCGATTGATCCGAGACGACGCAGGCAAGCGGCTGGCCAAACGTGACGATGCAAAGGCAATTGCCACGTATCGCGCGGCGGGATTTACGCCTGCTGACCTGCGTGATCTGGTGGGTCTAGCCTAGCGTTAGGGTTCGGGCTTCATCAACTCGACTTCTGCTTCATCTTGAATCGCGGTGTAAAAGCAGCTGCGCCTGTTCGTGTGACATGCTGGTCCGGTCTGGCGGACGATCGCCAAAAGACAATCCCGATCACAGTCCACGCGCAGTTCAACCAGCTGTTGTGTATGGCCGCTGGTTTCGCCCTTAACCCAGAAGGCTTGCCGAGACCGCGACCAATAGGTGACCTTTTCCGTCGCCAGCGTCCGCTCGACAGCCGCTTCATTCATCCACGCCATCATCAGGACTTCGCCAGTGCCGTCCTGCTGGGCGATACACGGGATGAGCCCGTCCGACGTGTAGTGAAGTGTCGCAGGGTCGAAGGTCATTGCTGTTTCCTTTTGCAAAACGAGCCGCAAGAGTTACTTAATCAGAGGCAACGGGCTGGGAAAGCCCACAACGACCACGTCGAGGGATCAAATGTCCGCTGATACCGATCTGATCAAGCTCTATTCCGGCAAGATCCTTGCCCTTGCCGCAGATATCGCGCGGACGGAGCGGCTGAGAAATCCTGATGCGACAGCCAAAAAACGCTCGCCTTTGTGCGGCTCGACGGTCACCGTCGATGTCAATATGACCGATGGTTTGATCAGTGACTATGGTCAGGATGTTAAAGCGTGCGCTTTGGGGCAGGCTGCAGCCAGCGTAGTGGCAGATGCAATTGTCGGATGCACACCTGAACAGGTTCAAACTGCGCGCGATCAATTGAAGGACATGCTCAAATCAGGCGGCCCTGTGCCGGACGCGCCCTTTGACGGTCTGGAAGTCCTTACTCCGGCACGTGATTTCAAGAACCGGCACGCCTCCATTCTTCTTTCATTGGATGCGACAGTTGACGCACTTGAGCAGGCGCGCACGCAAAGCTGCGCCTGAGGCGATCCCCGTTAACGGACTGACAAGACTAGACTGCTACCCCTGCCTGATACCCTATCTATGAGGTCAGGATGCAAGCTGTCGAAGCCGTCGCTTACGAAGAAGATGCCGATCAACGTCGGGCGTCAGAGGTCGAACCGGAAGACCTGAGCCTTACACAACTTGTCGGTGGCCTTGGCGGATCGATTGTAGACGTCGCAGGCTTTCTAGAAAATGTTGACAACAAGTCCCGTCAGCACGCGGTTGCCGTCGATCGACTGAAGATCGCACTGCATGAGCTTCTGGACCAGAATGAGACGATCTCGGATTCGCTGGGATCGATCAGGAATGACAGCGAAAACGCGCTCGAGGTTGTGGCCCAGTCCCTTCGGGTGATGGAAGACACCGTAAAGTACAGCAAGTCCATAGCGACATGGGTCAAGGATCTGGACACGCGCATCCGGTCCTCTGAAGACGCTCTGAAACATGTGCGCAATGACAATGATGACATCACTGCGATCGCCACGCAGGTTAATATTCTCGCCATCAATGCCAGTATCGAAGCTGCTCGGGCGGGTGATGCCGGGCGTGGCTTTGCGGTCGTGGCCGAGGCGATCAACGCACTCTCCCGCGACACATCCCGCGCCGCAGGCGGCATCGCAAAAAATATCGCGGGCCTGGGCAAGATCGTATCATCCCTGCGCACGGAGGCTGCTGCCATCGCACGGGATGCCGACAAGGTGCTGGATGATGCTGCTGTGACGGATAACGCATTGGGTGGCATAGAAACAGCCATGCGCGAGATGAATGTAAAGACCATCCGCATGAGCGAAACCGCAAAGGCCGCACATCAAACAGGCAGTCAAATTGCGCCGGCCTTCGATGATATGGCCGAAGCCGTCCATAGCACGTCGATTTCCGTAACCAAGGCAAGCGAGCGGATCGGTCACCTGATCGACCTCAGCGAAGCGATCGTGCAAAGCGTGGCCAGCATTGGTGGCAATGCTGCAGACGGACCTTTCATCAGCTTTGTGCAAACAAATGCCGATCTGATCGCCGAGCGGTTCGAAGCTGCTATTGAAGAGGGTAAAATCAGCCATGCCGCGCTATTCGACACGAACTACGTACAGGTCGAGGGAACAAACCCGGTGCAACATACGACCCAGTTCACCGAATTCACGGACGAGGTCTTACCTGACATTCTTGAAAAGGGTCTCGATTTTCACAAGCGAGTTTGCCTTTGCGCGGCGATCGACCGAAATGGATATATTCCGACCCACAACACACGCGTTTCGCAGCCTCAGAGGCCCGGCGATCCAGTCTGGAATGCGCGCCATTCCCGGAACCGCCGGATTTTTGATGATAGGGTCGGCTTGAAGGGTGGGCGCAACCAAGCACCATTTCTTCTGCAGGTCTACCGTCGGGACATGGGCGGCGGATCCTATACGCTGACAAAGGATGTTTGCGCGCCGATCTTCGTAAACGGACAGCACTGGGGCAATCTACGGCTTGCCTACCTGCTGGAATAAAAAGGCCACCACGCGGGGACGTGGTGGCCAGTCAGCATGTCTCTCGCACCATATGCAGACCGGACATGAGGCAACCGGCGAAAAGTTGGGGACTTTTGCATATACCCCTCGAACAACGGGACAGAAATTCGAGCAGTGCGAGTGTCAGACAGCAGGCAACTCGATACTTAAACCAAACTCGGAAGATGAAGTGCGACGGCCATTATGATGCCGATTGCACTAGCGCCAAGAACATCAACGATCAAAGCTTTGGGCGACCTTGCCAAAATGTCTTTTACATCATTTATCATCTTGCGGCCCTCACCTGAAATCCATAAGTTGCCACTTTGTTCTCATTTATGGATGAGTCTGTAAAGAACTTTTTAAGAACATTTGCGAACAAAAGCAGTCAGAAATCCCTAACCCACTGATATTAAGCGAATTGCTTTGTCCTGCTCTGTTAACCAAAGAAGCACACGCGCCGCCTGTCCCCTGCGCGATTCAAGACCGGGGTCCGTCGTCAAAAGCGCACGAGCATCGGATTGAGCAGTTGCCATCAACGCGGTCTGCCGCTCCGGGTCAGCGATCCGAAACCGCGGCAGGCCGCTTTGCGCGGTCCCGATAAGATCGCCTGACCCGCGCATCGCCAAATCCTCTTCCGCGATGCGAAAGCCATTTTCTGTATCGCGAAGAATTTTCAGGCGCCGCTTGCCACTTTCAGAAATCGGATCTTCAAATAATAAAACACAAGCCGATGCTGCCGAACCGCGACCGACCCTGCCCCGCAGTTGATGCAGTTGTGCCAAGCCGAAGGTCTCTGCTTGCTCGATCACCATGATCGTCGCATTGGGCACATTCACCCCGACCTCGATCACAGTCGTCGCGACCAGAATTTTCATCTCACCCGCCGTAAAGCGCGCCATCGCTGCATCTTTTTCAGCGCTCGGCATTTGCCCGTGGACAAGGCCGACAACCCCTTCGCCAAACACGGCTCGTAATGCCTGAAAACGTGCTTCTGCGGCTGTCTTGTCGCTCAGCTCACTCTCTTCGACAAGCGGACAGACCCAATACGCTTGCCGACCATCAGCGACGGCCCCATGCAGCTTGGCGATGACTTCATCCAACCTATCGCTTGATACGGTGACGGTCGTGATGGGTTCGCGCCCGGGCGGTTTTTCATCAAGGATCGAAACATCCATGTCGCCATATTGTGCAAGAGCCAGGCTGCGCGGAATAGGCGTGGCAGTCATGACAAGCAGATCAACGGCCGTGCCCTTTGATCCCAGCTCAAGCCGCTGGCGAACCCCAAAGCGATGCTGTTCATCAACTACGGCCAGACGAAGGTCGTGAAACACAACGTCATTTTGGAAAACGGCGTGAGTTCCAAGCAGAATGTTCGTGTCCCCCCGGGCCAGTGCCGAAAGCTTGTCCTGACGCTCCGCCCCCTTGTCACGCCCCGTCAGCAAGGCCAGTGACACCCCGGCAACCTCTGCCAGCGGAGCAAGACTTTCCATATGCTGCCGCGCAAGAATTTCTGTCGGCGCCATCAGCGCCCCTTGCCCTCCACCCTCGATCGCGGCCAACAAAGCAAGAAACGCCACAAGCGTTTTGCCTGCGCCGACATCCCCTTGGAGCAAGCGGTTCATCCGCACGGGCATCGACATGTCTTTCGCGATCTCGCGCGTTGCACGGATCTGGGCGCCTGTTGGCTTGTACGGCAGGCTCGCCAGCACCTTCTTTTGCAGAATGCCAGTCGCAACAGTCGAAATCCCCGGTTTTTTCCGCTGATGCAACCGTGCAAGGGCCAGCGTCAACTGGTGCGCGAACAATTCGTCATACGCCAATCGGGTACGTGCGGGCGCATCAAGAGAGATATCGCTTAGGTCTTGCGGTGCGTGTGCCTGTGAAATGGCCTCTTGCCAATCTGGCCAAGTTTCCCTCGCCTTCAGTGCGGGATCAATCCATTCGTCCAGTTCCGGTGCAAATGCCACGGCCCCTTGCGCCGCGCGTGACATGACCCGCTGCGTGATTCCGTGGGTCAGCGGATAGACCGGCTCGAACGTCGGCATGTCGCCCGCAGTCTCCGACGTCAGAATATGATCGGGATGGACCATCTGCCCGATCCCATCAAAGATTTCGATTTTACCGGAGACGATCCGCCGCTGGCCCGTCGGAAGCTGTTTCTTGAGATAGTCTGCTCGGGCATGAAAAAACACCAAGCGGAACTCGGTCTGCGCATCATGGACATGCACATGGTAAGGTCGTCCCTTGCTGCGCGGCGGCACATGCAGCCCGATCTCGACATCCACCGTCACGATGGCGGGCGCCGCCACCTCCCGAATGGACTTGCGACGGGTGCGATCTATCCCAGAGACAGGCAGCGTAAAGAGCAGGTCTCGCGGCGCGCGGATGTGCAGGCCCGACAGATTTTGAGCGAGCCGCGGCCCAATTCCGGGCAATTGTGTCAACTCACCGAAAAGCGGGAACAGGATAGGCGGACGACCTGACATGAGATCAGGCCGATCCGATCAGTGCGATCCAGCCATCTTCGTCAATCATCTCAAGGCCTAGGTCCGCGGCTTTTTTCGCCTTGGATCCTGCGCCCGGACCGGCAACGACAAGATCCGTCTTGGCAGAAACCGAGCCTGACACCTTTGCGCCAAGCGCCTCGGCCCGTGCCTTCGCCTCGGATCGCGTCATCTTTTCCAGTGTTCCCGTGAACACGACGGTTTTGCCCGCCACGGGGCTGTCAGCCGCAACATTTGCTTTCACATCCTCGACCGTGAGGTGCCCCACGAGCCTATCGATTGATGCGCGTTCAGCCTCTTGAGCGAAACTTTCAACAAGTGACCGTGCCATGACCGCCCCAACCCCGTCGATTGCCAAGAGACCGTCCCACTCTGGACCCTCAAGCGACGAAGCATTCTCGACTGCATGCAAAAATGCGTCCCAGTTGCCGTAGTTGACCGCAAGAAGTTGCGCCGCGCTTTCACCGACATGGCGGATACCAAGCGCGAAAATCAGACGATTGAGCGGGATGGCCCGTCGCTCGTCAATTGCGTCAAACAGGTTTTCGGCAGACTTCTCGCCCCAGCCCAAGCGATTTTTCAGCTTTGTAAGATTGGCTGCGTCGCGGTTGCGCAATGTAAAGATATCGGCCGGCTCGCGGATCGGCAGATCGGCGTCGTCGTAAAACATCTCAACCTGTTTGGCGCCCAGACCATCGATATCAAACGCCGCTCGACTGACAAAATGCTTCATCTTTTCAACGGCTTGCGCCGGGCATATCAGACCGCCAACGCAGCGCCGCACCGCGTCCCCCGGTTCCCGTACGGCGTCGGAGGCGCATTCCGGACACGCCTTCGGGAATAGATAAGGTTTTGCTGTGGCGGGTCGCTTTTCCAGATCAACGTCAGCCACTTTCGGGATCACATCGCCCGCGCGATAGATTTGCACGAAGTCTCCTTCGCGAATGTCCTTACCGTCCCGAATAGATTGGCCCTTCGCGTCGCGTCCCGCAATATAGTCTTCGTTGTGCAGGGTCGCATTTGACACGACCACACCACCGACAGTGACCGGGGTCAGGCGAGCGACGGGCGACAAGGCACCGGTTCGTCCGACCTGGATGTCGATTGCCTCAAGCCATGTCCACGCAAGCTCTGCCGCAAATTTATGAGCGATTGCCCATCTTGGCGTTGTGGAGCGCATGCCGAGCCGTCGCTGGTAGGACAAATCATCGACCTTGTAGACCACACCATCGATGTCATACCCCAGCGTTGCGCGCTCTTCCTCGATCTTTTTGTAATGGGCGATCAAGGCGTCGGGACCGTTGCACAGCGCCGTCATCGGATTGGTGCAGAAACCAAGGGCCTTCAAACGATCAAGCGCACCCTTTTGGGTCTCGGCCAGCGGGCTGCTCAATATGCCCCACGCGTAAGCAAAGAACCGAAGCGGGCGGGACTTGGTGATCTCGGAATCCAGTTGCCTGAGTGAACCCGCAGCGGCGTTACGCGGGTTGGCAAACGGTTTTTGGCCACGCTCTTCTTGCGCAACATTGAGCGCGGCGAAGTCGGCGTGGGACATATACACTTCACCGCGTACTTCCAGAACATCCGGCGCGCCGTCCAGAGTTTGCGGAATATCGTTGATGGTGCGTGCATTGGCTGTGACATTCTCACCAATCTGACCATCGCCCCGGGTGGCCGCATAAATCAGTTTGCCCTGCTCGTAGCGCAGAGACAGAGACAAACCGTCAATTTTCGGCTCGGCGGTATAATCAAGTTCGTCCTCTGCAGAAAGCCCGAGATACTTCCGAATACGAGCGTCAAACTCGACGACATCATTGGTGTCGAACGCGTTTCCGAGCGACAGCATACGCTGCTCATGAGCTATCTTAGAGAATCCCTCCGCAACCGGTCCACCTACCGCATCGGAGGGGCTGTCGTCGCGTTTCAGATCCGGAAATCGCGCTTCAATTTCAGCATTGCGCCGCTTGAGCAGGTCGTAGGTCGCATCGCTCAGATCTGGTTGGTCTTCTGTGTGGTAGGCTCGGTTCGCGTCACTTAGAAGCTCTGCGAGTCTGGCAAGTTCAGCTTTGGCTTGGCGTTCGGTCAAACTGTCGACCGACACCGTGTCGAAGCTCGCAGTATCGTTTGGCATTGCAGGAAAACCCCCAGATCAATCCGCCTTGTCAGGGCAGACTATCTAGAGGGATAGTGCGCCACGGCCAAGGCGTCCAGAGTGAGCGAATGGCTGGCTCAACAAAAAAAGGCGGCCACAATCAGGCCGCCTTCTATGCGCTCTGCCTGCTCTCCGGCAGGTCATAGGTTCGTCAGATCAAGCGCCTATCGCGACACGCTGTGTATCGTCTGCAGTCGCTGGCTGAGGATCGCGCAGAACATAGCCACGGCCCCATACTGTCTCGATATGGCTTTCGCCACCTGTTGCTGTCGCAAGCTTTTTGCGGAGCTTGCAGATGAAAACATCGATAATCTTGAGTTCCGGCTCGTCCATTCCACCGTACAGATGGTTCAGAAACATCTCTTTCGTGAGCGTCGTCCCTTTGCGAAGGCTCAGAAGCTCCAGCATCTGGTACTCTTTGCCGGTCAGATGAACGGGCGTCCCGTCCACATCCACCGTTTTGGCATCAAGGTTCACTGCGATGTTACCTGTCTTGATGATCGACTGGGAATGACCCTTGGAGCGGCGGATAATGGCGTGAATGCGGGCGACCAGTTCTTCGCGATGGAAAGGTTTTGTCAGGTAATCGTCTGCACCAAAACCAAAGCCTTTAAGCTTACTTTCGGTGTCGTCGGCACCCGTCAGGATCAGAATGGGGGTTTCGATACGGGCCAGCCTGAGCTGGCGCAAAACCTCGTGGCCCGTCATGTCAGGCAGATTCAGATCGAGTAAAATGAGATCGTAGTCGTAGAGCTTGGCGAGGTCGATCCCCTCCTCACCCAAATCGGTTGTATAGACGTTCAGGTTCGCATGGGTCAGCATCATCGCAATTGATTTTGCTGTTGTCGGGTCGTCCTCCACGAGTAATACGCGCATCTTAATCTCTCCGGTCTGCCCCTCATGTAAACAAACTTTAAATACGAAAAGGTTAATTCAAAGTTACCGGCGTTAGTGTTTGCTCTCTAAGGGTTCTGGTTGCCTATATTTTTGTAATGCAGTCGTCTTCAGCGCGTTCTCCCCAAATACCGAGACGGCCGTCCGCCAGGAGCTTAGCTCTTCCTCTGACAGGTTATAAAGATCGCACGCTTCTTTTTTTGTTAAAAGTCCCGCATCTACGCCTCTTACGACCGCAGCTTTTCGGCTGGCGACCCAGCGACGGGTCGAGGGATCTGGCAAATCAGCGCGGGTCATCGTCGTGCCATCGGGCAATTCTACCAAATGCGGGCCAGCTTGACGCTTAAGATACATGCGATCATTCCATCTTTTTCTGTGTTCGCTGAGTGTTTGCACATCCAAGTTTAAAGAGGCATGAAGCTGGTTCTTGTGAGTAGATAAGATTTTCCTATATTTCGCAGGAACTCGCTCAAATCTGAAACTCACCCGCTCGGAGACCCGCCGATGGCGCTCGATTGGACAACAGGACAACTCAACTCGCTCGGTTTCGCGAAAGCGCCGTCCGAGACGCGCGTGGTCGTGGCCATGTCCGGCGGTGTGGACAGCTCGGTCGTAGCAGCCCAACTGGCGGACGAGGGCTACGACGTCGTGGGCGTCACATTGCAGCTTTATGACCACGGTGCGGCCCTGGCCAAGAAAGGTGCCTGTTGTGCAGGACGCGATATTCATGATGCACGACGCGTGGCCGAGGAGATGGGCTTCCCGCATTACGTGCTGGACTACGAGAACACCTTCAAAGAAGCCGTGATTGATGAATTTGCGGACAGCTACCTTGCTGGTGCGACGCCCGTGCCGTGTATCCGCTGTAATGAGCGCGTTAAATTCAAGGACCTGCTGGAAACGGCAAAGGATCTGGACGCCGATTGCATGGCGACCGGGCACTACATCCAGCGCAAATCCGGCAAGTTTGGATCTGAGCTTCATTCCGCGGCTGACGCAGCGCGGGACCAGAGCTACTTTCTGTTTTCCACGACGCCTGAACAACTGGACTACCTGCGGTTCCCGTTGGGGCATCTGCAATCAAAGTCCGAAACACGCGCTTTGGCGCTCAAGTTTGGACTGCCGGTCGCGGATAAACCCGATAGCCAGGACATCTGCTTCGTCCCGAATGGCAACTACGCTGCGGTGATCGAGAAGCTGCGGCCGGGCGCGGGGGAGCCCGGTGAAATCGTTGATATGGGTGGCACCGTTTTAGGCCAACATGAGGGTGTGATCCACTACACGATTGGTCAACGGCGCGGCCTGGGGATCGGCGGATTGTCCACGCCGCTTTACGTTGTGAAACTGGACGTGGACAAGCGGCATGTGATCGTCGGCCCGAAAGAAGCTTTGGCGACGCGCAAGATCCCCGTGCGCGAAATCAACTGGCTGGGCGATGCCCCGTTCGACAGCCAGTCCGAGTGGCATGTGGGGGTGAAGGTTCGGTCCACACGCCCCCCCGCCTCTGCAATTATTCGCCCGCTCTCGGCAACGGAGGCGGAGGTCGAATTGCTGACGCCGGAAGAAGGCGTGTCCCCGGGACAGGCTTGTGTGTTCTACGACGACGACAGCACGCGGATCTTCGGCGGCGGCTGGATATGGCGCGGATACTAATTCTGCGCCAGACGCCTCAGGCGGTTGCGCTCGCCGGGCCGCCGTACAGCGCCACGGCGCGTTTTTCAAATGCGCGAACGACCCGCTGCATGGCTTCGTTGAACACCAGGCCGATCACGCCTTGCAGCATCCGGCTTTTGAATTCGAAATCAACGTCGAAGGACACATCGCACCCGCTTGCCGTGTCCTCGAACCGCCATGTGCTGACAAGATATTTGAACGGACCGTCCAGATACTCGGTGTCGATCTTCAGCTCATCTGCAAACAGCGTCACCCGGCTGCCAAAGCGTTCCCGGAAAACTTTGAACGCGATCACGAGATCGGCCAGCATCACCTCGCAATGTTCTTTTTGGTCGCGGGACCGGATGCGCGCCGCGGCACACCATGGCAAGAACTCTGGATATGCGGCGACATCCGCCACAAGATCGTACATCTGCTGCGCGGTATAGGGCATAGAGCGGGTTTCGGCGTGCTTTGGCATTCGGTCTTTGTCCGGCAGGTGTTGTTTGATTGATCTGGGAAGCGATTTCGTAGGATAACACCGAAAAGACAAGGGGGTTTCATGTCTCACCCGCCCTATGTCATCGACAAGATGATCTCGGCCAAGTCCATCGCTGCCCGAATTGAGGTCCTCGCTCGGGAAATTCACGACCATTTCGAAGGCACGGATAAGCTGGTGATCGTCGGCCTTTTGCGGGGGTCTTTTGTTTTCATTGCTGATCTTGTGCGCGAACTGGATCTGCCCGTCGAGGTCGATTTTCTTGAGGCCTCCAGCTACGGTGACAGCACGGAAAGTTCGCGGGAGGTCCGTATTCTTAAGGATTTGCGCGGCGAGATCGCAGGTCGCGACGTATTGGTCGTCGAAGACATCGTCGACACCGGGTTCACCCTAAGCCACGTGATCAGGCTGTTGGCCGGGCGGGAGCCCGCGCGCATTGAAACCGTTGCCTTGCTCGACAAACCAACCCGGCGCGAAGTGGATATCAAGGCGACTTGGACAGGGTTCGAAATTCCCGATGAATTTGTCGTGGGTTACGGGATCGACTACGGACAACGCGACCGGAACCTGCCCTACATCGGTAAGGTTCGGTTTACGGAATGAACTTTCGCTGGCTTCTGAGGGCAAAGAGATGGGCGCAAAACCCACCCTCGGAGAAACAAGTGAAGCTCTTTCTGGTGATACTTGCAGCCTGTATCGCCATTGGGCTGATCGAGCACTACATTGGCTGGCCGGACTGGGCGAAGACCGAGCGAGCGCGCGTCAGATAGCGAAGACGTGATCTTCTGACGTCTGAACCTGACTGGCCGCCGTATACCTTGCACCCTATTCTTATGCGCTATGAATCCTGCACGAGAACGCATGGCGAAAGGGTTTTGATGCTCAGATTTGCTGCCTCCGTTTATATTCTTTCCCTAACCGCAGCTTTTGCGGATGTGTCGTCGTTTCAGACGCCGTCACGGAACATTCAGTGTACCGTGGATCAGGAAGTAAACTTTGCCGATCTCGAATGCACCATCATCAACCGGTTCAATCCTCCCGCCCAACCCCGTCCAAGCAGCTGCGATGCAGATTGGGGTCACACGTTTTTCATGCGCGACAGCGGCCCCGTCACGATGCTGTGTGACGAGGGCAGTTCAATGACAGCGGGCACGGCAGAGGAAACCGCTGAATACGGCACCACCCGAGAATTCAGCGGCTTTGTTTGCGGATCGTCCCGAAGCGGCTTGGAATGCATCAACCGCGATGGCCACGGGTTCTTCCTGTCACGGCGGGACCAGCGGGTATTTTGAGCGGGGGATGTCGGGTGATATTTGCCCCAAATTTCATTATTGAAAACACACTTACGTTAACTTTCATGGATGAAAACATATTTTGCTGACAGCCTGAGTGCATAAGCAAGCACAGGTGATCTCATGAAATTTCTTGGAACCGACATAGCGCCCCTTGGTATGGGGTGTTGGCCGATTGGTGGGCCGTTCTATCGAGGCGCGCAGCCGTTAGGTTATGCAAACGCCGAAGATAGCGAATCCATTCGGACGATCCATGCGGCGCTGGACGCAGGCATTCAGCTTTTCGATACTGCGGCGGTCTATGGCGCGGGTCATGCGGAACGGTTGATGGGCGAAGCACTAGCCGATCATCCCGACGCCATCATCATTACCAAAATCGGGCTGGCATTCGACGAACAGTCAAAGCAGCTCACGGGCGAGGATCTCGACCCGACCCATGTCAGGCCTGCGATCGAGCGCTGTCTCAAAAGATTGCGGCGGGACCGCATTGATGTCCTCCTGTTGCATGTGAACGAGTTGACGCTGGACGTGGCGACCCCGCTCTTTGATGCGATGGAATCCGCGCGGCAGGACGGGCTCATACGCAGCTACGGGTGGAGCACAGACTTTCCCAAAAGTGTTGAGGCCCTCGCGGACCGCCCGGGTTTCACCGCCGTCGAGCACGCGATGAATGTGTTTCTCGACGTGCCGACCATTCAGGGCGTAATTGAACAGCATGATCTGGCGGCGATCATCCGGTCCCCGCTCGGGATGGGTGTTCTCACAGGGAAGTTCGACAGCAGCACGAAAATGCAGGCAGACGACATCAGGTCCACCGATCAGGCGTGGAAGACCTTCTTCCAGGACGGCAAGATCAACCCGGAATACCTCGCCCGGGTGGATGCGATCCGCGAACTCTTGCAAACCGGTGGGCGCACCGTGCCGCAAGGGGCGCTGTGTTGGCTTTGGGCGAAGTCAGGCCAAAACGTTCCGGTGCCCGGCGCGCGGACAGTGGCGCAGATCACGGACAACGCGAGCGCGTTGGATCACGGTCCCCTGCCCGCATCCATCATGGCCGAGATTGAAACCCTGATTACGCGCAGTCCGGACGAGGACGCAGCACGGGCGAAATAGCCCATGCAGGACGCAACAATGAAAGGGGTCCGGGCGGATTGTCGTGACAAATTGGCCCGGATCCCGTTTCATCCTCCCGTAACGCACGCAAAGATCCGGGCCAGCCGGACGTGCACCGCGCAAAAAGGGAGGACCACATGCGTAGACCAGCGAAGACCCTCATCTCTGCGACCACAGCCATCACCCTCAGCGCCTTGACGGCACCGGCATTTGCCGAGGGCCACACGGTGCAACTTCGTATCCAGAACCACCAAGCCCCGGAATCCACGTCTGGACGTCTGATTGCTGAATTCGTCGAAAATGTTGAAACCATGTCCAACGGCGAAATCCAGATCGAAATGTTCTATTCCGCGTCGGTCGTGAAATCGGTGGAGACTTTCGACGCCGCAGCGTCTGGCATTCTGGACTGCGACATGACGAACGGCAGCTATCAGACCGGAAAGAACCCTGCGTTCCAGTTCGTGGCAGACACAATGGGCGGATACGACACACCGATCCAGTATCAAGCATGGGTCAATTTCGGAGGCGGAAAAGAACAGATCAATGAGCTTTACAATGCACTTGGCATGACGTTTGTCGGCGCACATGTGGGCGGTCAGGAGTCCCTGAATTCGACCCACCCGCTGGCTGGACCGGACGATCTGAAAGAGTTCAAGTTTCGCTCGCCGCCCGGGATGGAATCCGAGATTTTCGCATCTCTCGGGGCGAAGCCCATCGTGATGGATTTCACCGAGATCTTCACAGCGCTCGAAACGGGCATTATCGACGGGGCCGACGCCTCAACCCTTGCGGTGAACCGGGGGTTGGGCATCTACGACATCGCCAAACACACGACCTATCCCGGCTTCCATTCGATGTCCTCGGATCATCTGGCCTGCCGCACCGATGTATGGGAGGGGATGACCGATCAGCAGCGGGCAATCATTACCGCGGCCGAAAAGGTGCTGGCGATGGATTTGATCATGCTGACCTTGGTGGAAAACGGGGAAGCCTTGGCGGAACTGCCAGCAGAGGGCGTAACGATCTATGACTGGTCCGCCGAGGACAGATCTGCGTTCCGTGCGGCTGCCCAGAACGCATGGACCGAATGGGCCGAGAAGACGCCGGAAACAAAAGCCATGGTCGACAGCCACAAAGCGTTCGGTAAGCGCATCGGTCTGACGGAATAAGAGGTATCTTCTGACTGACGCTCTGAAGAGAGTAAAATGGACCTGCATCCACATCGAATGCAGGTCCACCTGACCGTAGTCTTAGCTAGAAGCGGTAGTTGACGGACAAGCCAAGGGTCGTGGCTTCGGCTTCCAGATCATCCACGTCGAAATCGTCGAACTCATGGTAAAGCAACTCCGCGCCCGCAGTGATCTGCTCCGTCAGAAACACTTCGTAGCCGGCGCCGACGAAATAGCCATCTGAAGAGCCAACGGACAAGGTTCCGTCATCTGTGTCCGCACGCGCATACCCGGCGGTGCCGTAGTAAAAATTCCTGCCGCTAGGGATACCGACACGCGCACCGATCCGAAGAACAGAGTCGATCGCGGCAACATCATCGAGATCGATATCGGCCCGGTCATACTGAATACCACCACCAACTACGAAGTTGCCGAAATCATAATCATAGTAGGCTCTGAGCCCGTACAGGAAATCATCCCCGTCCAGATCAGCGGCGCCGTCCGTTTCGACATCGCCGTAGCTCAGCTGTGCACCGACCGAGAAACCGGTCCAGTCATATATCGGTGCTGCATCGACGACCGGTGCCGTTACAACCGGCGATGGTACGGGCTCCGCTGGTTCGAAACTGCCAGCCCAAACGGGGGATGTAATCATCATGCAGGTCGCTGTGGTGAACAAAATTTGACGTTTCATAGCTTGCACTTTCTTCTGATACTCGATGACTGAAATGTAGGGGCGAACCGGGTCAGTTCTAACCTCACAGGTCCGTGTATGGCGGCATCCTGCTTGGCCAAATCACGCCTGTGATGTGCGATAGGCGGTCTTTTGCGTCGGCTGCATTCCGTTAGCAGTTTGCCAGATGTCTTAGATTTGTTTCCGAAACGAAAACAATCGATAACGGGGAATACGGGAACCAGACCCCTCCGCGCCGCCCGGGAGGACTTGAGAGAAATCTTGCAAGATGCTGATTGGAAAAGTTAAAGTCGATCAAGCATTGAAGGTCTGGGGTTCTGAGGGAGACTTCATCGCCTACCGCGTGCCGGACGAGCGCCAAGGCAAGAAATCCGCAATTTCCTGCGAACCCGGCATTAAAAACATCGCCTGCTGCTCGCCAGATCAGACGGTTTGAGTTGTTTCAACCTCGGCATCATGCTGCCAGTGCATCATTAACGCCAGCCGGCGGTGCCGGATCTACTCCGTTGCGGGCAAAGTCTCAAACCTCAAACCCTTGGCCGTCCGCTTTGGAAAGCCGGTCCAATGGGTGTGATCGGGTTTTTCTGAACCGTCCTCTTCTTTCGACCAAGCCCCGTCGTTGGAGCGTGGAACAAGGTCCAGAAAGCGATCCATTTCCGCGTCGTCCTTCAGATGCCTGCCCAGCCACGCCGTCACAAAATGCTGTGCGATGTTGTTCATTCGGACCGTATCCCACACCGCATCCGTATAGTGCTCGGTCAGATTGAACCCAAGATCTTCATCAAACCGGTCCGCCTCCTGCGGCGCGGGCATGGGTGCGGCCGCATTGTGGTTCGCATTGTCGAATGTCAGAAGGGCGCGGTCGGCATTCACCGCCTGCTGCCAGAGTGCACGAACACCCGTCTCATACCCGGACACATCATCGACAGAGCCCGCAATAAAGAGCATCGGCGCGGTAATGCCCTTCAGCGTTTCCGCGTCCCAGAACACCCGGTTCATTCCCCAAGGTGCAAATGCAATGGCCGTCTTGATGCGCGGATCGCGAAGAGCAGCCAACGTGTCGGATCCGCTCTGGTGCACGGAAAGCGTACCGTGGGGTGCCCCCCAGCTGTAGTCGGTTGCAGTTTGAGTGACGCCACCGCCCATCGCGATAACGGCCCCGTACCCGCCCATGGAATATCCGATCAACGCCGTGTTCGACGTGTCCACAAGACCGCTGAGAAACGAAATGCTCTCGTTCGATAACCGCTCCATTTCATTCAACGTGAACACCTGATCCAGAGGTCGATTGACCAGCGTCGAGCCAAAAGCGGCTTTGGTGCGATAGGTCGAGTCCGTATGATCAATGGACGCAACAACATAGCCTTTGGAGGCGATGTTTTCGGCCAGATGTGACAGCAGAAAGCGGTTGCCAGGATAGCCATGCGAAATCAGAACCAGCGGAAAGGGTCCCTGCCCCGGCGCTGCATCGCGAACGGCCTGCCCCTCGATCTGCACTTGTGTCATCCCATCCCGCAAATAGACACTTAGGGCCGTCTCGCCAGATGCGCCCTCGGCCGCAGGATACCAGATCTCCACCCGCAGCGGGCGATCATAGCGCGGCAGTTCCGTTGGTCTTGGCCCGTCCGGGTCGATGGCAAGAATGTCGATTTGGTCTGGATTGGTCAGCGTGATGGATTGAACCCCAACGGGGAACGCGCCGTACGCCGAAAGCTCGGGCGCATTGGGCAGTTGTCGATCTATGCGATTTTCAGACATCGCGCCCGTTGGAGCAATCAGAAGACTGCAAAGGACAGCGCGCGCCGCCCTGATCAATTGTTGCATTGAAGATCCCCATCTCAAGATATTCCCCTGACCCTAACGTCCATGCCCAGACTGCCAAGTAAGTGTATCTATACGTGGCCAGCGCCACGCCCACCAATCAACCGCAGGTGATTGTGTAACGAACGTCAGAGCGTTATGCTTGTGCTGAATTTGCAGCCCGAGGAGGATCTTATGGCCAATGTCACATTCCCCCGGGCGGATCTGCGCTAGCCCGCTGATCTGGCCCGACACGAGACTTTTGCTGACCGCCTGCACGGCGTCGGCCCATTTACGTCTTTAAGGGCACTTCACATGACAAACACACCACTTACCGACCTCGGGTGGTCGGATACCTTCGCGTCTCACGTCACGTCGGAGATCAACGAAACCGTTCAACCCGGGCGGCTCAGCGACGTGCACCGCGACCGTGTTCTGGCAAAAACCGCAGAAGGCGATGCCAGCCTGACCCTTCCGGCGGGTATGACCACAGGCGATCTGGCTGTGGGCGATTGGGTTCTGGCAGATCTCGCAACGGGACAGGTCAAAACACTGGTTCCGCGCCGTAACGTTGTGCGCAGAAAGGCCGCCGGAAACGACATGCGGGCACAACTTATCGCGGCAAATGTCGATACGCTCATGATTGTCACGTCCTGCAACGCGGACTTCAATCCCGCCCGGCTTGAACGCTATCTGGCACTGGCGGCAAGCAGCGATGCCCTGCCACTTGTCGTTCTGACCAAAGCTGATCTCGCGGACGATGCCGCCTCCTACCGCAGAGAGGTGGAGCGTCTGTCACCTCTCGCAACCGCCCTGACAATCGATGCGCGTGACATGTCTGAGCTTGCGACGCTCGCGCCGTGGCTCAGGCCCGGTGACACGGCTGCGTTGGTGGGATCATCCGGTGTTGGCAAGTCAACGATCCTGAATGGCCTGACCGGCGCGACCGCTTTGACACAAGGCATCCGGGAGGACGACGCAAAAGGCAGACACACCACAACGTCCCGCAGTTTGCGCCAGACGACCTGTGGCGGTTGGCTCATTGATACGCCGGGGATGCGGTCCTTGCCGCTCGACAACAGCGCCGACGGGATCGCGCAGGTCTTCGCCGATTTCGATGGTCTCACGGATCAGTGCAAGTTCTCGGACTGCCAGCACCTGACAGAACCCGGCTGCGCAATCCAAGCGGCGGTTGCCGCCGGGGACTTGGACGAAAAACGGTTTCACCGCTGGCAGAAGTTGCAGCGGGAAGACCAGTACAACTCTGAAACAATTGCCGAGGCACGAGCCCGCCACAAAAACTTCGGCAAACGAGTGAAGTCCGCGATGAAAGAAAAACGGGATAAGCCATAGAGGTCTTTATGGGCGGATTTGGCAGTAACGCAGTCGTGCGCGCGGGCGGGCGGTTTGTCAATTTGAAGTGCTCAACTGGGCCTGCGCGAAGTACGATCAGGCCAAACGTGACAACAAGAAGCCATATCGCGACATTCCCACACCAAGAGAAGATGACTCAAAAAACGCGCTCCGTTTACTGGGTCTGCGACGCGTACATGTCCTATGCCGTCATAAGGAGAGATCTGCGTGCTCGGCAGTGTCGTTTTGATGAGCTGCGTTAGAAAAATGCATGATGCCCCGCCACTCGATAGCCTTCAGATGCTGATCCATTTTGGGCCGTCTAAACGCCAATACCGCATGGATGCCAGAGTTCATTGATTGACCTCAGCCTATCAACTTGGCTTCGCTCTCTTTCCAATGCTGTACGGCACTGGGTAGGGTTGTCGCCGGTTGGGGGATCCCAAGCGCTTCAAATGACAGATCGTTGGTCACAAGACCTTTACGCGATACGGCCGCGCCCTTGGAATAGCCCGTAGCGCACAGTGTTCCATCCATCGCAGAGAACTGAAAGAAGAGATAATTCCAGTGGGCGTCAGCCCCGGTCCAGCGGTAGCTCACTTTGTATTTCTGCCCAAGCTTCAACTGTCGCCGATAGGTGATGATGGCGCCGCCAAGGACCGGCTTCCACCTGTTCCTGATCAATGCTTTCAGGAATCCGGTTCGTGCAAAATATTCAACGGTCATGAGGTCTGCGATCGTCAAATAGCGGCCGTTGTTCATGTGCAGGTTGATGTCGATATCGTTTGGAAGCACACGCAACTCACGTTCGAAGCCGTCGGTGATCGACAGCTTGGGCAGCCACCATGTGCGCAGAACAGTCCAGATTAACCTCAGATACAAATTCATTAGGCGCCCCATACTAGTTCAACTTTGAACCATAAAGATCATATTTGAACCAATCAAGGCACGGTTTATACTCTATGTATGAAGCATCCATCCGACCCTATTCCTACCGATGATGTGTCACCCGCGGTTGCAACAGAGACGTGGCTAGCGGTTGTGCAAACCTACAACGAATGCACCGCGACATTATCAAAACGTCTCGAACCGCTTGGACTGTCGTTGCTCGAACACGAAGTTCTGATGAACCTCATGCGGTCTGATGACCTAACGCAGAAGCAGCTTTCGCATCGGTGTTTTTCTGCAAAAAGCGGGATCAGCATGCTCATCTCGCGCTTTGAAGCCGACGGGCTGATCAGCCGGCGCCGGTCTGCGACAGATCAAAGAGCGTGGCTCCTATCGCTCACGCCAAAGGGACAAATACTTGCACGTCAGGCCTTTGATATTCAAAGCGAGGTTGTGACGGCCATGGCCAAGGCTTTTTCTGACGAGGAGCTGTCACTCGTCAAATCACGCATGGAGGATGCAACAGCGCGCCTCAGGACTTTAAGGGACAGCTGAGCCTTCAACAAAAGTGACCGTCAGCTTGGCCGCGGTGCCAACCCGCTTCTGAAGCAGCAAAGGCGACCTACAGAGCGTACTGAATTTTTCTAAGACAGGGGGGATGTGGCGGAGCGGAAGGGATTCGAACCCTCGAGACGGTTCCCCGCCTACACACTTTCCAGGCGTGCGCCTTCGACCACTCGGCCACCGCTCCGCCGGCGGGTCTATCAGTAAGTTTTGTCCGGGGGCAAGAGGGCACAGACAGAATGATCGGCCCTTTCGCGAAAGTTTTTGCGCGACTGTGGCCTGCTCATCAAACCCTTTCAAAACAAACCACCGGTCAGCTTACGGTTGGGGCGCGTCATCCCCTTCTGGAGCGTCTGAGCTGTCATCGGATGGATCGGACAACTCCAGATCTTCCCGCGGGCCTTTCGGGGTCGGGTCTTCCGGCGGCTCCTGCTGGGGCGCGGCCTGCTGCAGCACTTCTGGATTTCGCAGCCAGACATCGCGCTGCGCGAATGGGATCTCGATACCTTCTTCTTCGAACCGTTTCACGATGTTGTGCCGCATCTCGGTTTGGGCCGAAAGCGTATGGTTGACGTCCCGCAAGATTGCACGGATTTCGAAATCCAGAGAGTCCGCACCGAACCCGATAAAGAATACTGACGGCGGTGGGCGCAGGATCACCACCGGGTGATCTTCGGCAACCCCTTGCAAAATCTCTTGTACCTTGCGCGTGTCGGACCCGTAGGCCACACCCACCGGTACAATCAAACGACCGCTAAGGTTGCCCTTCGTCCAGTTGGTCACGGAGGTCGAAATCAGATCGGCATTGGGCACGATGACGTCGCGGCGATCAAAGGTCTCGATGCGGGTGGCCCGGACTGAAATGTCCTTCACGACCCCCATGGTGCCGCCGACCTCGATCCAGTCCCCCTCGCTGACCGGACGCTCGATCAGAAGAATGATGCCCGACACGAAGTTCGAGACGATGGTTTGCAGACCAAAACCAATGCCCACGGATAGTGCACCCGCGACAATGGCCAAACTGCTAAGATCAATCCCAGCCGTGGTGATTGCGATCACTGCTGCGAGGAAGATGCCGACATAGCCCGTCCCCGAAATGATCGCATTGCGCCCGCCCGTGTCGATCCGTGTCTTCGGTAAAACTTGCGTTTTCAGCGCGCCCTGTAAGAAGCGGGTCAGCATGTAGCCAATGGCGAAGATGATCGCGAAAGTTAGAAAATCTGTTGGCGAAATGCGGGTGCTGCCGATCTGGAACCCTGTTGCGACGACGGTCCATGCCTCTTGCAATTGCGTGGTGCGCGCGCCCCAAATCAACAGGAAAAACGGCGTAGCCAGTATGGTCAGGGCAAAGCTGAGGATCACAGGGATCAGCCCGTCCTCAAGCCGGTCATCACCAACAAAGAGCGCGTAGGTGTCACGAGCCAGGCGTTGCAGGACCGCGACAAGGCCGACCAAGGCAACGGTCTGCAGCGCAGAGAAGACAAGCATGTTACCCGCGTAGCGATAGCCGATCAGGCCCAGAAGCGGACCGATAACCGCCAGAAGGATCGTCCCCCGTGACAGGAACCGCAGGATTAATCCGACGGGCGCCTCCGCCTTCACCTCGGCCTCCGCGTCATCCTCGACCTCGGCTAGCTTTTCGTTTGCCGATGTCATCAGGCGCGCCAAGCGGAAGAGCACGTAGCCCCCCAGCAAAAGAATCGGGAAGCCCAGAACCGCGATGGCCGCATCGCTCAGGAACCCCTCTTCCCCGAGCCGTCGAATGCCGATCCGCAACGCCAGCAGAATACCTGCGGCGACCGCAAGACGGCGCCCACGGCCCAAGAGCCTGGCACTGAGGTTCAAGATAGGTCGAGGCGGGAATGCGGCCGGGAAAACCTGCTGACCAAGCCACCGGCTGACAAAGAGAATAATCACCGTCGCAGAGAGAATGCGCAAAAGCATGTCGCCCACGCGCGATGTCAGCATGCTTTGATCTGCGGCCTCGATTAGACCACTAAGCCCCAGAATGGGCAGCGCCATCGATACAAGCGAAATGAAAAATACACCAACCCGGTACCCAGCCCGGCTGGAGGACTCGCGTTTCCGCAGGTAGTTGAGACCTTTGTCGATCCACGCATTCGATCTCAGGATCAAAAGGCCTGCGACAACCAAAAGAACAACAATAACCGGAAGATTGTCATGAAGCTGCTTGCGTTTTATCGGCGAATTGAAGTTGTTCACCACTTCCCGACGCACTTGGGTGACGAAGCGCGACACATCCTTGGCTGTGTCATTCCATGTTGCAGGCATCAGCGGCGATGGACCCAGTTCCAGAACTCGGTTCGTCTGACGTTCGATCAAAAGCGCATCAACTTCGCCGATCAGGCCATTGACCTGCGTAAAAGCCTCTTCCGCACGTCGGACGGGCGTCAGCAAAGTATTCAGCTGGCTGTTCAACTCACTGCGCCGTTCAGCAATTTCGGGCGCTTCCTCTGCCTCGCCTTCAGCGGGCTTCGGACCAAGGGTTTCGATCTGATTTCTCAGGGTGGTGATGCGTTCCGAGTTGATACTCTGCGCCGCCAGAAACTTCTGCCGCCAGTCGAACAACTCGGAAGACAGGCTGTCCAGTTGCTCAAGTGTGGTGTTTTCATCCGCAAGCAGGTTGTCCGCCCGGCTGGCAACGCGGTCCCAGAGATTGTAGTCCGGCTGCCCGGATTGAGTCTGCGAGGTCTGCGCGACAAGGCCGGACGGCACCGTAACAGCAGCAACACAAAATGCGCTGAAAACGCAGAGCAACAGAACCTTGATGTAGCGCATATCAGTCCTCGAACACCGTCGGCAAAAGCGGTGTTTCATCCTCGAGCCATGCAGGGCATGGCAGGTTTTTCTCTTTTAGGAACTCAGGGTTATAGAGCTTGGACTGGTAACGCGTGCCGTAGTCACACAGGATTGTCACGATGGTATGCCCCGGGCCCAGATCCTTGGCCAAGCGGATGGCACCGGCGATGTTAACGCCTGAGGATGCGCCCATGCACAGCCCTTCGTCACGTAACAGGTCAAACACGATCGGCAGCGCCTCTTCGTCCGGGACCTGATAGGCGAAATCAGGGGTGAAGCCTTCGAGATTTTTCGTAATCCGCACCTGACCGATCCCTTCCGCGATAGAGCCGCCATCCGTCGTTAGCTCACCCGTCGTATAGAAATCGTAAAGCGCGGCCCCCATGGGATCTGCCAATCCGATCTTGACCCCTTTTGGCTGCAGGACCGTCGCTACGCCCGCCAATGTGCCGCCGGATCCCACCGCGCAGATAAAGCCGTCCACCTTACCGCCCGTCTGACCCCAAATCTCTGGTCCAGTCGTCTCGATATGAGCCTTGCGGTTCGCCACGTTGTCGAACTGGTTGGCCCAGATTGCGCCGTTCTCTGCGGTCTCGTTCAATTTCTTCGCCAAACGCTCGGAGTAGCGAACGAAATTGTTCGGATTTCGGTAAGGGGCAGCCGGAACCTTCACCAAAGTCGCACCAGCGAGCTTCAGCATGTCCATCTTTTCCTGGCTCTGGGTCTCTGGGATGACGATGACGGTCTTGAACCCCATCGATGCGCCAACCAGCGACAGACCTATGCCGGTATTTCCCGCAGTGCCTTCGACAATCGTACCACCGGGCTTCAGCGCGCCGCTGGCAATGGCGTCCTGAATGATGGTCAGCGCCGGACGATCCTTGACCGATTGACCTGGGTTCATGAACTCGCATTTCCCCAAGATTTCGCAGCCGGTCAGCTCGCTGGCCTTGTTCAGCCGGATCAAGGGGGTGTTCCCGATCAGGTCTGCCAGATTTGATTTGACGGTCATGCGGCGCCCTCCCCGGCAGTGATCGATTGTGTTGATCGTCTCTGTTGATAGGACGTCATCTTCGGGAACTCAACCAGCAGTGCCTGCACGTAAACGTGCCCTGTTCTGCGCCAGCCAGAGAGCCGAGATCACCAGTGGTGCATTCGAGATCTCACCGCTGGTCAGAGCCCCCATGAACTGATCGTAGCTGACCACCATTGCGCGGATGTCTTCCGCCTCGGTTTCCAGTCCGCCAAAGCCCGCCGCGTCATTAGGTAAATCCGCAATGCCAAGATAGGAAACGATGTACTCCGTCGCCGCCCCCGGCGAGACGTAGTAGCTGGACATGTGATGAAGCGCGCCAAGTTCGATCCCAGCTTCTTCCTGCGCCTCACGGCGCGCGGCAGCCTCCGGCGTTTCATATGGATCGATCCGACCCGCGATAGCCTCCAACAGCCACGGAACGGGATCGTTGCGCGATACAAGAGACGCCCGAAACTGTTCGATCAAAAGCACCCGGTCCCGCACCGGATCATAGGGCAACACAGTCACGGCGTCGGCCGCAATGAACACAGCGCGTTCCACCAGATCGCTCTGACCGCCATCAAAGTGACGGTACTTTACGTCCAACTCGTCCAGAGCAAAGAATTCGGAATAGATCCTGCGCTGGTCAACAATCTCAACGTCATCTCTGGCAAGGCCGGACCTCAGGTCAATCGGCGATGGTTTGGAGACGGCGTTGACCCGCGCCTGCGCCCGCGTTTCGATCACGGTCATCCGACTTGCGACCTCGTTTGCATTTAACGCGCCATAATAGCTCATGATCTCGACTGCGGCCTCGCGGCGCACGGGACCAAAGCGATCCTGCCAGTCGACGAGGTTCCATATCTCTCCGGGATGCCATGCGTCTGACGTGGCCCGATAAACCCGTGCATCATACTTGCGGCCATCTGAGATGACCGTGCAGTTTTGCAGATCGAATGCGAAAGGGCCTTCGTAAAAGCTGATCCGGTCCAACTGCGCGTCTGATACGCCGCGCAAAAACATACCGTCGGCTTGCGCGCCCTCGCGCGGGACGATCATCGGGAAATGTTGCCCCGCGACCCAATAAGTTTGGTGATCCGGTAGATGCGCTGGCTCATAGGATGGGCTGGCCCCCAGAACTGTCTTCAACAGAGTAGCATCGCAGAGCGTGCCATAGAGAAACAGGTTCGTCATAAAAGCACTTTCGGCGAAAATCCGGGATCTGACCTAAAGCATCAGCTCCACCGGCGGTTGGTCCATTCAGCGGCAATACCACCGATCACGGCCCCTGCAATAAGATATGTGAGCGGACCCGATGCCGCCAGCAAAAGTGCGTATTCCACGAATATGCCGAACATGCCAACGATCGCTTCCATCGGTCCATCGTATCGCAGGCCAACGGACCGCTTGATCATCTCACTGATCGAGAAGGTCAACAGAACGTAGAAGAGGCAGACCACAACCGTATAGATGCCCGAATTGATGGCCACCGCGTAATTCTTGCCCACAAGATTGCCCATCACGCGCCATCCGCACACGACGGGAATGAGAACCGAAACAGGGAACAGCCAGTTCACCGGCATGCCCTCTGGCAATAGGGGAATGACGGACTGCGCGGTCAAATATCCTGTCACGCCGAAAATTAGCGCGGCGATGATCTTGGCGGCTGTGGGCATTGAAAGGTGTCTCTATTCCGGTCGTGTCATCGTGATCTGTGTCACGTCGCAGTTTCCACTCCAGAAAGTAGCCGCGCAAGAGGTCAGATAAAAATTCCACATCCGACGGAACCTGGCATCAAATCCAAGCTCTGCAACCTCATCCCATCGGGCGTTGAACGTCTCATGCCAGCGGCGCAATGTCTGGCTGTAGCTCTCGCCGAATTCGATGGAATGCTTAAGGTTCAACCCAGAGCGCGCGATCTCGTCCCGCAGGACTTTCGGGCTGGGCAGCATGCCCCCCGGAAAGATATATTTCTGAATGAAATCAACGCCTCGCTTGTAGACAGCCCACCGTCTGTGCTCAACGGTTATGATCTGCAGCGTTGCGTTCTTGCCAGGCTTCAAGCGGTCACGCACAGCGTTGAAATAAACCGGCCAGTATTTCTCGCCGACGGCCTCAAACATCTCGATTGAGGCGATGCCGTCATATGTGCCTTTTTCGTCGCGGTAGTCCTGCATCTTGATCTCGACCTGCCCCTCAAGCCCGGCTTTGCGGATGCGATCCACTGCGTAATCGTGCTGTTCCTGACTGATTGTGAGCCCGGTCACTTTCAGACCCCGCTCTTTCGCGGCGTATTCGGCAAAGCCACCCCAGCCACACCCGATCTCCAGGACGTGATCCCCCGGCTGCGCCCCCATTTCGTCGATCATGCTGGCGTATTTCTGGGTCTGGGCCTTCTCCATGCTCTCTTGCCCGGTCTTAAAAAAGGCAGAGCTGTAGGTCATCGTGTCGTCGAGCCAGATGTCATAAAATTCGTTACCGAGATCGTAATGATAGCTGATATTCTTCTTGGCTTGCTTGCGGGAATTGGCCTGCATCCAAAATCGTAGTTTCTCGTAGGCCCGGACAAGCCCCATACCGGGATAGCCATCATAGACGTCCTCATTGTCCGCGTGCACCAGATCCATGAGCGCCTGCAGGTCCGGCGTCGACCACCAGTCATCCAGATAGGCGTCGCAGAAGCCCAGATCGCCCTCGCGGATGAGCCGCGCGAAAAGATCGTTGTTGTGAACGGTAAATTCAGCAATTGGCCCGGGCTTTGCACCCTCTGCGCGAAAGACGCGACCGTCCTCCAGCTTGATATCGAGCCGTCCATAGGTCAGCTTCTGTGCCGTCTGAAAGGCCTGAGAAAAATAGCGCGGCAGAGCCTTCTGTCCGACGGTGGTATTAAGAGCTTCCATGGATCATCCATTACACAAGTTGTAAACTAAATTAGACAGATAGGCGGCGGTGGCTCAAGAGAAATTAACCTGTGTTAATTTTCGAAAACCTGACCCCACGTCAGCGATTTTTATACGCGGCAAGAGCCCGTTCCCGTCCTTCGTCCAAGGCGACAATGGGTTCTGGATAGCTGTCGTCGATGGACATGTTCCAGCTCTGGGGAATGGCTTCGAAGTAGTCTTCGGCCTCTTCTCCGTGATCCTCGAAAAGCTCCCCAAGAAACCGCGCACGATAAACCCGGTTGCTGTCGAATTTCTCGGCCTGCGTTGCGGGGTTGAAGACACGAAAAAACGGCGTGGCATCGGGGCCTGATCCTGCGGACCATTGCCACCCCATTGCGTTCGACGCCGGATCCCAGTCAATCAGGCAGTCCTCGAACCATTTCATCCCAACCTTCCAGTGGGTCATCAGATGCTTGGTCAGATAAGAGGCCACGATCATCCGTCCACGGTTATGCATCGTTCCAGTGACGTACATTTCGCGCATCGCAGCATCCACCAGTTGAACGCCCGTACGCCCCTGCTTCCACGCCTTGATTTCCGCGGCTCGCTCGTCATCTTTCCACGGGAAACCGTCCCATTCCTCCCGCCAGTTGGCGGATGTGATCCGCGGCGTGTGATAGGCCAGATGATACGCGAATTCACGCCAAACAAGTTCTTTCAGAAAAGTCTCGGCCCCCGCTTTCCCATCGGCCAGCGCGCGCCGCCCCGCGTGCCAGCAGCGGCGGGTAGAGATTTCCCCGTAGGTGAGATTTTCGGATAAGTTCGAGGTCCCCTTCTCGGCGATCCGGTCCCGCGCTTCGGCATAGTCCGCGATCCTGTGCCCCATGAAAGTGCCTAGCCGCTGGGACGCAGCATCCTCCCCGACCGCGACATGCTTTGCAACAATGTCGGCGCCGCGCACCATGCCTGCGCGCATGTTCCATTTCGACAAGTCCTCGCTGTCCGGCCAAGCATCGGGCGCTTTCAGCGCAGAGACCGCAGGCAGATCCGATGGCACGTCCCTGTCGCGCACTGATTTCCACATGGGTGTGTAGACCTTGTAGAAATCGCCCTGCTTGGTCTCGACGGTCCACGGTTCGAACAGCAGATGTCCCAGATGGCTCTGTGCATCGATCCCGTCTTCGCTGAGACCGGATTTCACCTTTTTGTCCCGCGCGATCCCATCGGGATCATAGGCGCGGGTCCACCAGACCGACCCTGCCCCGGTCTCCTTAATCAGAGCGCGCAAAACCTCCAGCGCCGTGCCTTTGCGCAAGATCAGCCGTGATCCGATGCCTTCGAGCGTTTCGGCAAAATGCGCGACCCCCAACCCCAGACGCCACTTCGGAGCCGCGCCGTGACCAGCGACAACCTCATCATGGACAAACACAGGGATCACGGGACGCCCGGTCTTGCCGGCTTCGGTCAATCCCTCGTGATCACCCAGCCGCAAATCGCGGCGGAACCAGTACAGGATCGGTGTATCGTCAGCCATGGCGCCCTCTCGTCAAAACCTGTTCTCAGCACAAGGCTGACCTAGCGCGACTGCCTGACAATCAAGCTGGACGCTAAGCGTTGACGTCGACCACCAAGCGGCCTTTGACCTGACCTTTCAGGATTTTGGCCCCAAGATCGGGCAGATCCGAAAGCGTCGCGGGCTGAATCATCTCGTCCAATTTGTCCATCGGCAGGTCACTGGCAATCCGTTCCCAAGCACGCAGCCGACCCTCATAGGGCTTCATCACGCTGTCGATGCCAAGAAGGTTCACGCCGCGCAAAAGAAACGGAATAACCGTCGCAGGCAAAGCCGCCCCACCGGCCAGACCAACAGCGGCCACGGACGTGCCGTACTTCATCTGCCCCAAAACGCGCGCAAGCATCTCACCGCCAACCGCGTCGACACAGCCCGCCCAGGTTTCGGCCTCAAGCGGGCGCTTCACAGTCTCGTTGATCTCGTCGCGCGCCACAATCTGAGTGGCACCCAGAGATTTCAGGTAATCTGCGGTTTCTGGCCGCCCGGTGACGCCTGCAACCTCGTAGCCGAGTTTCGCCAAAATCGCTGTGGCAACCGAGCCAACCCCACCAGCGGCCCCAGTTACCAGCACCGGGCCATGACCTGGTGTCATCCCGTGATCTTCAAGCGCCATGACAGCCAGCATCGCGGTGAACCCGGCGGTGCCGACCGCCATCGCGTGACGCGTGTCCAAACCTTTGGGCAGGGGAACCAGCCAGTCCGCCCGTACCTTGGCCTTCTGCGCGTACCCGCCCCAGTGCGCTTCGCCCACGCGCCATCCGGTCAGTACGACCTTGTCGCCCGGCGCGTAGCGGTCGTCGTCGGATGTCTCTACGGTCCCCGCAAAGTCGATGCCCGGCACATGAGGGTAGTTGCGGACCAAACCACCACCCGGCCCAATGCACAGTCCGTCCTTGTAATTCACGGTGGAGTATTCGACGGCTACGGTCACATTCCCGTCCGGCAGCCGATCCTCAGAAATCTCCTGAACAGAGGCACTTGTCTTGCCGTCCTCATCCTTTTCGACGATCAAAGCATTGAACATGGTCTCTCTCCTCTAGATCCAGAAATTTTCCTCGACCCGAGCAGGGCGCGGGCCGTCTGTGGTCTCAACTCTCAGTTCCGTGCCAGGGTCCCAATGAGTGATCCGCACCATGCCGATGGCGACATTGGTGTTGAAGTCAGGGCTCTTGGCAGCGGAGGTCACTTTTCCGATCCGTTTGCCCTTGGCCGTGATAGGCCACGCGCGATCACAGGGCGGGATATCGCCCTCAATCGACAGCGGCCGAATTTGTTGCACGGGTCCTTCCTTTGCAACCCGCAGCAAAGCATCCCGACCCACGCAGCCAATAGCCGTCTGGGTCGAGCAGAACCTTCCCAGCCCGCATTCATGGGGCGTGTTCTCTCGGGTCATATCGTTGCCGTAGCTCAGCAACCCGCCTTCGACGCGCTCGATCCCGTTGGGGCATCCGGCCCGGACATCCAGATCGCGCCCCGCCTCAAACAGCGCGTTCCAGAGCGGCATTCCGATCTCGCTGCCCTCCACATAGATCTCGAAACCGCCCTGCTTGGAGTAACCGGACCGGGCAACGACCAGCGCCTGCCCTTGAAAATCAAAATATCCGTAGCGGAAAAATCGGATGTCGCGCACGCCGTCGCCAAACACCCGTGCCATCAGATCCTCGGCTTTGGGGCCCTGAACGGCCAAGGGCGATACGTCAGGTTCTTCCGCGAGGACATCAAGACGAAGACCGTACGCCAACCCTTTGACCCACAACAAAAGATCGCTGTCAGCAATAGACACCCAGTAGCGATCATCGCTTAGCATAAGGGCGACCGGGTCGTTCAACATGCCGCCAGTTTCATCGACCATGGGCACATAATAACACATGCCGGGCAGCATCCCGCGCAAGTCCCTCGGGGTCAGCATTTGCATCAAGCGGCCTGCATCGGGACCACGCAGTTCGACCTGCCGCTCGACCGAGACATCCCAAACCTGCACGGCGTTTTTCAGATGGTGGTAGTCTTCGTCCACCGAGCGAAATACCGTCGGCAATAGCATGTGGTTATAACAAGTGTAGGCCTTAACCCCGGCGGCTTCGACACCGTCGGAAAACGGGGTTCTGCGCAACCGGCGAGAGGGAGAGATCAACGCCATTCAAAACGCCTCCGGCATAAACGCCAAGTCACTGATCATCGTTTTGTGTCCCGCTGCGGTCAGCATTGCATGAATTTGTCCGCGATGGTGGGTCTGATGGTTGAAGAAATGCATGATGCACATTGCCTTGGACTGCGTGACATTCCGCCCAGAAAGACCTGAGTACCACGTCAGCGGCCCAACCAGATCGACATGGGTCAGTCGCCCGGCCCAACGGGTGATATGACCATCGGTGCGCCGGCGATCATCTAGAAAAGGCTGCAACTCCGAATGCAGATCGAGGCCACCCGGTGTCCCCCCGGGTGGCGGTCCGCCGCTGAGCCGTGACAACCACATCTTGTCGCCCCAAAGCAAATGGTTTGCTGTGGACCAGATCGATCCAAAAAATGCCTTACGATCCTTGCGCAACTCCGTTTGGTTCAGCGCCAGCATCGCCTGTTCAAGCCCTTCATTCTGCCACGCATTGTAACGTGACATAACCTTGCAGAACTCGACTGTGATCATCTCAGGGACCAGACCACGCGATCGGGCAGATCTCTGCGGATTTCCCGCCAAAATCCCAGACGCGCCCATAATCGCGTACGCGGCTTTTCGTACCAACGGCAGCAATGATATCGGGGCCCATCCAGTATTTGGAGTTCGAGACCATGACTGGGTGATCGGGGCTCTTTCCATCGATCATTTCGATCTCGCCCTGAATTTTTCGTCCGATCACGATGGACCGTTTCTTGCCATCCCGGACGATCTCGACCGGGGCACGTTCAGCCCCGATGATTTCGCTGACGAGCATGGTGAAAAGACCCGTCGTACCACCCGCTGCACCTGAGAAGATTTTCAGGATGCCGTTATAGGCTTTCTGGGTCGCGCGCTCATCTACGTAAGCGCCAACCTTCCAGTTGCCCTCGCCCATGCGACCGGGGATGTCCACCAGCAGACCGACATTCAGCCCGGCGAGGCTTTCGCCCTCGAAATGCCCGTCGTCAATCGCAACGGCCATCCACGCGTGGCAGTGACCCTCCGTCGGTGGGTGCGCCCCAAGCGAGACGACGCAGGGACAAAACACGGTGCAGGAGCAATTCAGAAAAAGCTCCCCGTTAATCGCCCAATCGGTCGGCTCTTTCCGCCTGCGCGACGGGTTCATCCGACTGTCGATCTTCTGCATGACCTGCAGTCTGTCCGAGGGTTTTCTGTCCGCTTTTGCCATTGTGAGCTCCTCTCAGGTCAGACCGTATCCGGCGGTTGCGCATCCCGCAATTATCAAGATCACGCCCAACGGGCGGGTTATATGACGGCCGACTTGCGGCAGTTTTTCCAAGATCATCACAAACGTTGCGAGGCCCATCCAAAGCAGGCTCATGACACCACCGACGAAGCCGAGAGCCATAAAGCCCCAACAGCAACCGACGCAGAATGAGCCGAGGCCAAGCCCCATGCGCAGCCCGCCCGCAAAACCGGTTTTCCAACGGCCCAGAAAATAGGTCATAGGCGACAGGCAAACGCCGTGGCACGCGTCCTTGATCCTAGTAAATTGATAGATCCCAACCGCAAACAACAATGCCGCGGCGATGAACGGCGAGGCAGAAGTACCAAGCGACGTAATCGCGCCGCTTGTCAAAAGTGCGACCTGCACCGCCGAGATCAATACCGCGAAGCCTACCCATGTAATGAAGTATCCAAGTAACACACCGAGCCACCCTGCCCGTGTCCCGTTGGCGCTGCGCATCAGGTCTTCGTAGGACAAAAGCGTCGGGACGAGCGTTGGCAGCATCATCGCAGCCATCATGATCGCCCACATGGGAAAAAGCGCCCCGAAGCTCGTCATCGGCATCATATTCATGCTCATAGGCCGCCCGATGAGATCGACGCCCGACATTTGCGCCATGGAAAACATGACCCACCACGCGGCGAGTATGGCACCGAAAAAGCCAAGCCACCCTATGGACCTCATTGCTCCGCTCAACCTGGACAGCCTCCGGTTTGTCTTGCATTTCAATTGTCAGACATTAATTGTCTGACATATGAAAATCGATCCGTCCAGCCCAAAGGATTTGTCCGCTCAGATCGCTCAAGCCATTCGCGATGCCATCGTCGCGGGCAAACTTATCGTAGACGCGCGTCTGCCGTCTGAAACGGAATTGTCAGACCAATTCAACGTGTCCCGGTCGACAGTGCGCGAAGCGCTGAAACGACTTGCGGCGCAAAGCCTGATCCGCACGCAGCGGGGTGCCACCGGAGGGGCCTTCGTCAATCGTCTGACATTTGAAGATGCGCAAGCAATGCATGTCACGACCTCGACCCTTCTTTTGTCGATGAATGATGTCAGCTTCACCCAGGCCTGTGAGGCGCGCTACGCGCTGGAACGGGCCTGCGCCGTTATGGCATGTACCCGGCGCGAGAGCTCTCATCTGGAAAAAATGAAAGCAGAGCTGGGGCATCAGGCCCAAGATGAGCTGAGTGACGAGGCCTTCTGCGCTTCCGATGTCGCCTTTCACCGCGCCTTGGTCGACAGCGCGAGCAACCCGGTTCTGAGTTACCAACTTGCAGGCGCGGTAGAGGCGATGCAGCCGCTGATGAATATGATCACCTTTACGGCCCGCTCTCGCGTCAAAATCCTGATGCTTCATGGAAACATCGTCGATGCGCTAGAGCAACGCGATCCGTCCGCGGTGAAAGATAGCCTTGATCTGCTTGAAAGTTACACACAAGCGCTCGCAGAGGATCTGATCGTCGCTCGACCAAGCGGCTGACGGGCTTTCTGCTTGTGACTGCGCGGGCCGCATTTTAGCGTATTCATCAAATTCAACACCCTTCTGAGAGGAGCTTCTGAATGTCTCATCTTCCCCGCCTTCTGGGTTGCGCCGCCAGCGCGCTTATCGCGACAGCGGCCAGCGCTGCCGACCCGGAGCTTTTGGTTTTCGATTGGTCCGGGTTCGAGGAAGAAGGGTTTTTTCAAGCCTACATTGATGCCCATGGCGCGCCGCCGACCTTTGCGTTCTTTGGGGAAGAGGAAGAAGCATTTCAGAAGCTGCGCTCAGGCTTTAAGGCCGACGTATCTCACCCTTGTTCGCAATCCGTGGACAAATGGTACCAAGCGGGCCTGATCGAGCCGTGGGACGTCTCGAAAATTCCGGCCTATGAAACTGTCGCCGACATCTACAAGAACGACCCTACGTTTGTGCGCGATGGTGAGGTCTACTTCATTCCCGTCGATCTGGGTATGACAGGGCTTGCCTACAATGCAGACGAGGTCACAGAAAACGAGGTCGCGTCCCTGTCCGTTTTCCTCGATCCGAAATATGCTGGCCGTATCTCGCTGCCAGACAATGTGGACGACGCATTTGCACTGGCCTTTCTGGCGACCGGTGTCAGCGACTGGACGCAGGCAACGGAAGAGCAATTGGCGGCCGCAAGCGATTGGTTGCGTCAGGCTCATGACAACACACGGGCCTATTGGGCCGATGGCGCGGAACTAGCGCAACTGATGGCGACGGGCGAAGTACTAATCGCCTGGGCATGGAACGAAACCCCCGTCCAGATGGTCGGCGACGGTTACAATATCGAGTTCCAACGCGAGGCGGCCGAAGGCTCGTCAGCCTGGTTCTGCGGATACGTAAACCTCGTGGATGGACCGGGATCGGAAGACAAGGCTCACGATTTTATCAACGCGTGGCTCAGTGACAGCAGCGCGCAATACATCGTGACGGAATGGGGCTATGGCCATTCCAACACCGAGGCGATGAGCGGGTTTGGCGAAGAGGAACTGACGGAGGTCGGCTTGAACGAGATCGAGGCCCCGCTGCTGGCGCAGTTACCCATGGACAACGCCCTGCGGGAACAAATGATCCAACAGTTCGAACGGATCAAAGCGGGCTTCTAAGGTCTTTCATTTTGGATGGGATCAGGCGCGTCGCTGAATGCGGCGCGCCTTTTTCGTACTGTGGCCTCAAACGCCTCAATATATCTGTCAAGACTTGTCTGTGGATAAAATTGAAACAGGCTTGGGTCATCGCAACTTGAGATCGACAGGACTTCGCCTTGCTGTATTCACGCACCCAAACCGACCTTCACCCCGCAGCCATCGCCTATGCACAGGACGTCACGGCGGGTCAGATGTCACGACGAGAATTTCTCAGCCGCGCCACGTCGCTGGGCCTTACGGCGACGGCGGCTTACGCGCTGATCGGCGCCGTGCCGCCTGCACGCGCAGAAGGTCATGCACAGGATGGCGGAACACTGCGGATCGAAAGCACTGTGAAGGCCCTGAAAGACCCGCGGACATATGACTGGCCGCAGATGTCGAACTTTACCCGCGGATGGCTGGAATATCTGGTCGAATACAATGCAGATGGCAGCTTCCGCGGAATCCTTCTGGACAGCTGGGACGTCAACCCGGACGCGACCGAATATACGTTGAAGATCCGCGAGGGCGTGACATGGAACAACGGTGATCCGTTCACAGCCCAAGACGTCGCCTTCAACATCGAACGGTGGTGCGACCGCAGCGTCGAGGGCAATTCGATGGCCAGCCGCATGGGGTCTCTGATCGACGAAGACACAGGCGTAGCACGCGAAGGCGCAATTGAAGTGGCCGACGACCAGACCGTTATTCTGCGCCCCGGCACCGCCGACATCACACTGATCGCGGGATTTTCCGATTATCCCGCCGCTATCGTTCATTCGTCTTTTGACGGTGACCCGCTGTCCAATCCGATTGGGACCGGTCCCTTTCTGCCCGACGGCTTCGAGGTCGGTGTCCGGTGCGCATTGGTGCGCAACACCGATCATGACTGGTGGGGCAAGGGCGTCATTGGCGAGGCCGCTTTGGAGCGGATCGAATACGTGGATTACGGCACGGATCAAGCGGCTATCGTGGCTGCCGTCGACGCCGACGAGGTCGATATGATCTACGAAAGCCTCGGCGAGTTCATCGAGATCTTCGATGCCATTGGCTGGGTCAAATCCGAAGCCGTGACCGCCAATACGATGGTCACCCGCCCCAATCAGGTGGCCGAGGTCGATGGCATACAGCCCTACGCGGATGTCCGGGTGCGCAAGGCGCTTGCAATGGCTGTGAACAATGCGGTCTGCCTTGAACTCGGTTACGCCAATCAGGGCGTCGTTGCGGAAAACCATCACGTCTGTCCGATCCATCCGGAATATGCCGAGATCTCCGACCCAACCTACGATCCGGCAGCCGCCATGGCTTTGCTGGAGGAGGTAGGCCTCGCCGATTTCGAGCATGATCTGGTCTCTATCGATGACACATGGCGGCGCGATACCTCTGACGCTATCGCCGCGCAGCTGCGGGATGCGGGCATCAAGATCAAACGGACGATCATTCCCGGCTCAACCTTCTGGAACGACTGGACCAAATATCCATTCTCGACCACTGACTGGGCCCAGCGTCCGCTGGGGGTGCAGGTCTTGGCGCTGGCCTACCGGTCTGGCGAACCATGGAATGAAAGCGGATTCTCAAATCCCGAGTTCGACAGCCTTCTGAACGAGGCGCTGTCCATCGCGGATGCGGACAGTCGGCGCGAGACGATGGCAAAGATCCAGCAGATCATGCAGGACGAAGGCGTGGTGATCCAACCCTACTGGCGCTCCACCTACCGCCATTACAAGGAACAAGTAATCGGCGCCGATATGCACCCAACCTTTGAGATCCACGTCTACAAACTTGCACTTGCTGCGTGAGCACAGGTTATTGAAACCGAAAGGGGTTTCCCTTATATCTAGAATGTCCTTCGGGACTATGGACATAAACGCGCTCGTAATAAGCGGATCGGACCCGGGGGCGGTACCCGGCGACTCCACCAAAACCCGTTCATTTGGCGGACAGAGGGGTCGAAACAGGATCGACGAACGTCTAAAGGGGTTAGCTTTGTCTCGGTGAGTTACCACCGTTATCGGTACACTTAAGCTAGTTGCAAATGACAACAAAGCTCCAGTAGCCCTCGCAGCGTAAGCTGTGCGGAACACTGAAAATTAAGTCCTTGCGCCTAGCAGCGTAAGGCGGGGTTCGCAGGCACCTGGCAACAGAAGCCTGCATCTTCCCTCCTGCAGCGATACCCTTGACCACCCTGACCCGGCACGGCATGTTTGGCCTATGGGGCTTGCGAGCACCCCGTGAGGCAAAGGCCAGAGTTTCGCATCCCAGCTTAACGCCATATCCGGGGTGCACATATGCCAGCGTTCAACGAAATATCACCCGACAATCTCACGCGCAGGGTCGGCCTGCCCGACGCGCCAGTCTTGATAGATGTGCGCATCGAGGAAGACGTGGCCGCGATTGCGGCCCGCGTGCCGACCGCCCTGCCCTGCGCATTTCAGTCCGTCGCCGATCTTGTACCCACGCTTGGGACGCGCCCGGCGGTCGTAATCTGCCACAAGGGCCTCAAGCTCAGCCACGGCGCGGCTGCGGTCTTGCGCAGTCATGGCGTCGCGGCCGAAGTGCTGGACGGCGGCATGGTTGGATGGTCAGAGGCCGGGTTACCAATGGTACCCATGGGTGCCTACCCCGGACCGCTTTGGGTGACACGCCACAGGCCCAAGATCGACCGCATCGCATGCCCGTGGCTGATCCGCAGATTTGTTGATCCGACAGCCCGGTTCCTGTTTGTGCCCCCGGCCCAAGTGCAGGATGTCGCGACCCGTTTTGGGGCAACTCCCTTCGACATGCCAGACGGCGATTGGAGCCACAAAGGCACATTCTGCACCTTTGACAAGATGGTCGAAACCTTCGGGTTGACCACCCCAGCCTTGACCCGACTGGCCACCGTGGTGCGTGCGGCGGATACAGGTCGTCACGATTTGGCCCCCGAAGCTGCAGGTCTTCTTGCCGTCTCAGTCGGACTGTCACGGAAATTTCGCAATGATCTGGAACAGCTAGATGCCGGAATGATGCTCTACGACGCGCTCTATCGCTGGGCGCGGGATGGTCAGGGCGAAGATCACGAGTGGCCTGAAGGACATCTTTCATGAGCGTTTCCCAGTCCGAACTTTTCCGCGTGTTCGGCCGCGTTGGTGTTTTGTCCTTCGGCGGCCCCGCAGCACAAATCGCGCTGATGCACAAGGAACTGGTCGAGGATCGCCCGTGGCTGACCGAGGACCAGTTTCTGCGCGCGCTGTCGTTTTGTATGCTTCTGCCCGGTCCGGAGGCGATGCAATTGGCAACTTATGCGGGCTGGCGGCTGAACGGGGTGAGCGGTGGACTGATCGCGGGACTTCTTTTCGTTTTGCCTGGCGCTGCGGTCATCCTCGCGCTGGCGCTGACTTATGCCTATATCGGCGACCTGCCGATCGTTCAGGTTCTTTTTCTGGGCGTGAAAGCCACGGTCGTCATCGTCGTCCTTCAAGCGCTGGCAAAGGTTGCCGGCAAGGCGCTGCTGACGCCGCTGCATTGGGTGATCGCGGCACTCAGCTTCATGGCAATTTATCTGTTCGATACGCCCTTTCCGCTGGTGATCCTTGCTGCAGCCCTGATCGGCGGGCTGTTTCTGGCGCCCGCCCCCTCAAAGGAAGTTCCGTCGGAGCCCGTGAAGACCGTGAGCACCCTGCGCACAATCGCTATATGGGGCGCGCTGTGGCTGATGCCGCTTCTGGCGATTTTGATTGTTGCACCAGGTTTTCTAAGCGATCTGGCGCTGTTCTTTTCCACCCTCGCCGTCGTGACGTTCGGCGGCGCCTATGCCGTTCTGACCTACATGACCCAAGCGGTTGTAGGCGAATTTGGATGGATTACGACGGCGCAGATGATGGACGCCTTGGGTTTGGCAGAGACCACGCCGGGCCCTCTCATCCTTGTCACGCAGTTCGTCGGAATGCTGGCGGGCTTTCGCGAGGGCGGTTTGGGCCTCTCACTCATCGCGGGTGTGGTGACGCTGTGGATGACCTTCGCGCCCTGCTTTTTATGGATTTTCGCCGGGGCGCCTTACATCGACGGGCTCGCGAACAAACCCCGTCTGTCGGGCGCGCTCAGCGCAATTACAGCAGCGGTTGTGGGCGTGATCGCCAATCTCAGCTTATGGTTTGCCTCCGCCTTGTGGTTCTCGGCAGAGGCGGTGTTTTCTTGGCAGATTGGTGAGATCCTTGATCTGGCCATCACCTTGCCAGATCTGACGACGTTACAATGGCAGCCAGTTCTGATCACCGCGTTAGCTGCTGCATTATTGATCTGGCGGAAGCTCGACTTGCTCATTGTGCTGCCACTTATGGCGCTTGCGGCGGTGGGGCTGTCGTTGATGGTCTGACCCCCTTTCCATCGGATCAGAATTCCTTATGTTGAACGGGACAGAGGGGCTGATCCATGAGTGATAGTATCGACTATGGCAACAAGATGCACCGCGCGATGCGGGGTCTGATTGCCGAGGTTCTCACAGAAGTGGGGGAACGGGGCCTGCCGGGCGAGCATCATTTCTTTGTCACCTTCGACACGCAAAACCCTGATGTCGAAATGGCAGACTGGCTCTTTGACCGCTATCCGGAGGAGATGACTATCGTCATTCAGCACTGGTTTGACGGACTTGTGGTGGGCGAAGATGGATTTCAGATCACACTGAATTTTGGCGACTCGCCCGAACCCCTGTCGATCCCGTTCAGTGCCATTCGAACCTTCGTCGATCCGTCGGTCGAGTTCGGCCTGCGCTTTGAGACACAAGACGATCAGGACGAGGGTGATCCTGAGATTGTGGAGATCGCAGAGCTTGATCTGGACACGCTCGAAGCCGAAGTGCCCGATGTGAAATCCGAACCTGAAAAAGACGATGAGCCACCGCAAAAAGAAGCGGAAGTCGTGAGTCTCGATAGTTTTCGCAAACCCTGACCCAACTGTTAGCGCAACCTTCGATTGTCATCTTTGGGCGGCCCCGCTAAATCGGGGCGACCCTAGGACAAAAGGACTGCGACCATGACCAACACCCGGACCGAGACCGACAGCTTTGGCCCTTTAGAGGTTCCTTCGGACAAATATTGGGGCGCGCAGACCCAACGCTCCATCCTGAACTTTCCGATTGGTTGGGAACGCCAGCCGGTGGCCATCGTGCGGGCGCTTGGGGTGATCAAGAAGGCCTGCGCACAGGCCAATGCGGCGAGCGGCAAGCTAGATGCGAAGCTGGGCGACGCGATTACCGAGGCCGCGCAGGAAGTCATTGACGGTAAGCTGGATGACAACTTCCCGTTGGTCGTCTGGCAGACCGGTTCCGGTACGCAATCCAACATGAACGCAAACGAGGTGATCGCGAACCGTGCGATTGAAATCCTGGGCGGCGAGATCGGATCCAAGGAACCGGTTCACCCGAACGATCACTGCAACATGGGCCAGTCTTCCAACGATACGTTCCCAACGGCCATGCATATCGCGACGGCAATGACGGCACGCGACGTGCTGCTGCCCGGGCTGAAGAAGCTCCATGCCGCGCTTGAGGCGAAGGTGGCAGAGTTTGACGGGATTATCAAAATCGGCAGAACCCACACGATGGATGCGACCCCGCTGACACTGGCGCAGGAGTTTTCAGGCTATTCCCACCAGGTCGCGATGGGGATCAAACGCATCGAGGCTGCCTTGGGCCACATCTACGAGCTGGCACAGGGCGGTACCGCCGTCGGGACCGGCCTCAACACCTCGAAAGACTGGGCTCAGACCGTGGCGGCCAATATGGCAGAGATCACCGGTCTGCCCTTCGTGACAGCCCCCAACAAGTTCGAAGCGCTGGCCGCCCATGACGCGATGGTCGAGATGTCGGGCGCGGTGAAAACAGTCGCGGCATCGCTTTTCAAAATCGCAAATGACATCCGCCTTCTGGGCTCAGGTCCCCGCTGCGGGTTGGGGGAATTGATGCTGCCAGAAAACGAACCCGGCTCGTCGATCATGCCGGGCAAGGTCAATCCAACGCAGTGCGAAGCCATGACGCAGGTTTGTGCCCATGTGTTCGGCAATGACGCGGCCATCGGGTTCGCGGGCTCTCAGGGTCATTTTGAGTTGAACGTCTACAAGCCGATGATGGCGTACAACCTTTTGCAATCCATGCAGCTTCTGGGCGACGCCAGCGTGGCGTTCACCGACAACTGCGTTTCAGGCATTGAAGCGAACGCAGAGCGGATCGAAAAACTGATGCGCGAAAGCCTGATGCTGGTGACTGCACTGGCGCCCGAGATCGGGTATGACAACGCCACGACAGTCGCGAAGACCGCTCACAAGAACGGGACAACCTTGCGTGAAGAGGCGATCAACTTGGGCTTTGTCGATGAGGCGACGTTTGACCGTGTGGTGCGCCCCGAGCAGATGACCGGCCCGAAGTGAAGCCGGTCAACCTGAACAAGGCCCGCAAGGCAAAGGCACGCGCCCAAAAAAAGGCGCGGGCCGAAGAGAATGCGGTAAAGTTCGGGCAGTCGAAAGCGGAGAAATCCAAGACCTCCGCTGAGCGGATCAGCCTTCGACAAAAGCTCGACCAACATAAGCTGGATACATGACCCGACCCAAAAAGCGGTCGCTGACCCTCAAAGGCCACCGCACGAGCGTGTCGCTGGAAGACAGCTTCTGGCGGGCTTTCCGAATGATTGCAGCACAGGACAAACGCGCGATTAACGACCTTGCGGCCGAGATCGATGCAACACGGGATGCGGACACAGGTCTTGCGTCCGCGATCCGGGTTTTCGTCCTAAAATGGTATCAGGATCAGGCGGCGGATTGATCGCTCGCCCGCAAGTAAAGCGGTGCTTGACGCGATCTGTGTACGGCACGGGCACCCGCCTTCGATGTGCTCGTTTTGATGAACAGACCAAGATCTGCTTCGAATTGTGCACGAAGTTCCTGACGCTCCAGTTCGGATGGCGAAAGGTCTGCTTGGGTCCGACGACGTTTCACTTTGAAAAAAGGCAAATAGGCACGCATCTTCGGCGCAGTAATTCGTGCTTTCAGCAATTGTGATGGCATCACGTTCCCCCAAGAAATGAATTGCAGAAAAGAACTTAGACAAATGAACCACATCATTTACGGGGAACAACACTGAATTTTTGTCACAGATTCAGCCGTGTCTGTAATATTAACGCATAACTTTCTGTTTTTTTTGGAACTTTTTCGTGACGTTAATCATTTCTTAAGATTGCGACGTGGCGTCAGAAATCGAAGAGTGAAGCATTTTGGTAACCTTTCGCCCGATTACTAGGCGGATTTTGGCTGAAGACGCAGCCAGATTCCCTTTTCAGCGCGGACTGTGAGATGCGCGACCGGGACCGGTTCCCGATTTTTGACAACCTCGAATCTAAACGCCCCGACCAACATCGACAGCAGAAGCGGTCCTTCGATCATCGCAAAGCCAGCACCGGGGCAAACCCTTGGCCCCGTTGAAAAAGGGATAAGTACTTTGCGCTGACAGGCCTTACCGTTCTCCGTGTTCCACCGGCCTGGATCGAAGGCATCGGGGGTATCCCAAAACCGGGTATGTCGGTGCAAGTGCCAGGGCGAAATCACCATCAACGAGGACGGTGCAATCTTTTTTTTGCGAAATTCTTCCGAACGGGTTGTTTCCCTGACCATCATCGGCACAGGCGGATACAATCGCAGCGCCTCGCGAAAGACATCGCGGGACACTTTCAGCCGCGATACGGAGCCGAAATCATCCGTCACATCGCTGGCTTCTGCCGAAACCTTCGCTTGCCAGTCAGGCGAGCGCGCCAAAAGATAAAGTGACCACGCCAAAGCCGACGCGCTGGTCTCGTGACCCGCCAAAAAGAAGATCGCGACCTGATCTACCATTTCTTCCGTCGAGAAGGTCTCCCCCGTTTCCGGATCGGGGGTCAGCATGATCTTGGTTGCCAGATCATCGGGGGCTGTACCGGCCTTGATCTCGGCCATGCGCCGCGTCGTGAGTTCCTTGATGAGCGTGCGGATAGATGCGGCGGATTTTCGGGTCTGGCGTCTGTGCAGCGGCGACAGCCGCCCAAAACGCGGAAGAAAAGCGGCGAGATTCAAAAGCGGTTGCTGCCGCTGATAGGTTTGGAATTCGCGAAACACCTGCGCCGCGATCTCGTCCTCGATGGGCAAAGAAAAGAGCGTGCGGAATATCACATCCGCGGCCAGAAAGCTCGTCACCTCTTCAATTTCGACAGGCCCAGACAAGTCCATAGCGTTGAGCCGCGCGCATGCCGCCTCGCCGGCTGCTTTCATGGCCGGATATGTGTCGCGCAAACGCCCCCCTTCGAAGGCCGGGTCGATGATGCGCCGCTGACGCGCCCAAGCAGCCCCGTTGGTCAGAAAGACGCTGTTTCCCAACAACGGTGCCAACCCGCTGCCAATCCGGTCAGATTTTGGAAAATCTTTCGGCCTGACGTTTAGGATCTCGCGGATCAGCTCGGGCTGGTTGACCAGATAGCTTCGAAAAAACGGTGTTCTGAACTCTGCAAGCCACGCCTTATAAAGCCGCGCGGGTTGGGCGGACAGAATGTCTTTGCGAAACAGGCGCAGATACTTCCAGAAAGAGACGTTGTCCGCCCGGCTTTCTGGCTTTGGGGGGATCATGCGGCGGTCGACCTATAGCGGGACGCCGCCACATCGATGCGCGACCGCGACGGTGCGCGATCCTGGTACCGCTCGGCCAATGTCATCGGACCGGCTGTGATTTGAAAATAGTCGTAGTCCTTCGGTCGGTCGAAGGCGCAGAGGTACTGGAAATGGAGCCGGAAGAACCGCCACCGCAACTCTTTCCACTTTTCCGGTGTCAGGCTTTGCGTAAAGGCGGCCGACAGCACCAACGGCCAGCGCTTGTCCTCTGGGGCGACACCGGTCACGGCCACCGGATCACATAACGCGAATGAGCATCCATCGCCTGGGGCCGAGACGTCGACCCACGTCAAACCGGGATGCGCCGAAAGATACTTTAGATCAGCGCGCAAAACATTTGCCTTCGGCAGGAATGAGACCATCGGGATGACCTGTCCCAAGGACAGAAACGCCAACGCGGGTTTGTGCTCCGTCCCTTCCCGCAAGAGATCGGCCAGAACGCTGACGGCCAGATGCGCGCCGGACGAATGACCGACCACAAGCACTTCATCCAAAGGCTCAGCCAGAGCGCGCACGATCTTCTCACGAAACTCCCCCATGCGGACCTCAAGCAGTCCTGGCGTCTCACCGCTATGCTGCGCGGAGTAGGCGTAGTCATGCATCAGGTAATGGGCGAAAAACCAGCCGTCCTTCTCTTTGAACCAACGCAAGATCACCACTGCGACAACTATGAAAACCGGCCATGTCAGGAACCCGATCAGCCACTCGATACTATCGGGCAGGATCCATGCGATACCGGAATGGATGAGCGAACTTATGAGGTCACCGGCGATCAGCGCCAGCATCAGCTGCAACAACAACATTCCAATGGGATAAAGCGCCGCGATGATCGGACCTTTGCGCAATCGCATCAGCCGTTGCAACGCGCCGGAGGTGATGTAGATCCAGCTGGTCTTGACCAACTGCCAATAGGTGCGCGGGATGTCTTGGGCCATGCTGTGCTGAACCAGATCGGACCAGACTAATACGTCAACGGACGTATCCACCATGTGTCCGTCTATCAGAGATCGAACATCCCAACCCCGAGCATCACCGGATCCTTTTCCTTTTATATCAATTCTGTACCCGCTGATCTTCGCCTGCTCCTTGCTTTCGGTGCGATAGAGTTCCCGGTAGCGGCGGGCTGGAAAAGGATCATAGCCGGGGATGTAAAACACCCGGCGTTTTTTCACTGGCGCGGAGGTCTGGCTGGTCATGGATGGACGCTAGTCAATTCAAGTGAAGAAGGTAAGAACGTCGCGCAGTAGACTTCGTGCGCCGTGTCCCCTAGATCACGGCCATGGACACTTGGAACGCAGAATTGGATGCCATTGGGTTGCTCTGCCCTCTACCCGTCTTGAAGGCGCGCAAACAGTTGCAGGCACTTGAGACCGGCGAGATTTTGCGGATGGACGCGGACGATCCGGCAGCGCTGATTGATGTTCCCCACTTCTGTACCGAGGCCGGGCACGCGCTGGTCGCTCAGGAAGACCATGGCGCGCACCAGACCTATTGGATTAAAAAGGGCTAGCCTATTCTGCGGCCGCCTTCAGTGGCGGCTGGCTCAGCGCCGCCAAAAGTTCTTCCCGACGTTTGGCAGCATTCTGTTCGTTTGCCTCTTTCACCGGACCAAAACCACGGATCTGTAAAGGTAGTTCCGCCAACGCAATCGCGACCTCAGGATCCGCATCGCTTGGCAACGCTTTGAGATCACGCTCATATTGCTTGATCAACGCTCGCTCCATTTTCCGTTCCTTCGTGTAACCGAATGGATCGAGGGGCGTCCCACGCAGCCGCTTGAGTTTGCTGAGGATCTTGAATCCCCGGCCGATCCACGGACCAAATTCGCGCTTGGCGGGCCGCCCGTTCGGGCCGGTCTTGCTGATCATCGGTGGGGCCAGATGGTAGGTGAGTTTCAGATCGCCACCAAAGGCTTCTCTCGCCTTGGCTTCTGTATCCAGATGTAGGCGAGCCACCTCGTACTCGTCTTTATAGGCCAGCAACTTATGATAGCCCCGCGCCACCGCTTCTTTCATTTTTGGGTCGTCAAAGCGGTCAATGAATTTCCGGTACCGCTTGGCCAGCCGCTTGGATTGGTAGGCGGTCAGATGGTCGGCACGAAAATCGATCTTTTCATCCAGTGTCTTGGGCAGTTCGACCACATTTGACGACAGATGGCGCGCGGCGTCTTCGGGGTGCAGTAGCGCCCAGCGACCTAGCTCAAACGCCCGCAGGTTTTTCTCAGGCGCTGCACCGTTCAATTCCACGGCCCGCGCAATCGACTCGTAGGTCAGAGGGATCATTCCGTTTTGCCACGCGGCCCCGAAGATCATCATATTGGAGAAGATGCTGTCGCCCATCAGCGCCTTGGCCAAGTCGGACGCATCAAAGAACGCCACGTCGTCTTGCAGCTTCGCCTCAAGCGACATCTGCAGGCGGTCGGACGGCAAGGAAAATTCGGTGTTTCGGGTAAAGTCCCCGGTTATGATCTCGTGAGAGTTTACAACAGCTTTCGTCTGCCCGCCTTTCATCAGACCCAATGTCTTTGCCCCAGAGGTCACGACGAGGTCGCCGCCAATCACGGCATGGGCCTCACCGGTTGCCACGCGGATCGCGGATATATCGTTAGGGTTGTTGGCCAGCCGGCAGTGAATGTGAACCGCACCGCCTTTTTGGGCCAGCCCGGCCATCTCCATCATGCCGGCGCCCTTGCCGTCCAGATGGGCCGCCATGGCGAGAACCGCGCCGATGGTAACTACGCCGGTACCGCCGACGCCGGTGATCACCACGTTATGGGTGCCCGAAATAGACGGCAAAGCAGGATTGGGCAGATCGGGTAGATCCACTTCGGACGTTGCCTGCTTGCGAATTTCGGCGCCTTCGATGGTGACGAAAGACGGGCAAAACCCGTTCACGCAGGAGAAGTCCTTGTTGCACGAAGATTGGTCGATCGCCCGCTTGCGGCCCAGTTCCGTCTCAACCGGCACGATGGACACGCAGTTGGATTGGACACCGCAATCACCGCAGCCCTCGCAAACGTCCGTGTTGATGAAAACCCGTTTGTCGGGGTCCGGGAACAAGCCACGTTTTCGACGGCGGCGCTTCTCAGCGGCACAGGTTTGCACATAAACAATCGCAGACACGCCTTTGGTTTTGCTAAGTTTCTCTTGTACGATAGGCAGTTCGGCCCGCTCATGAATATCGAGATCCCTAGGAAACGCCTTGAGGTCGACGTCCTCCTTCTCGTCATAGACAAGTGAGACATTCTGGACGCCCATTGCCTGCAATTCGGCTACGATACGAGGCGCATCGAGGTCGCCTTCATTGGTCTGGCCACCGGTCATGGCGACCGCATCGTTGTAAAGAATTTTGTAGGTGATGTTTGTGCCAGCTGCCAAAGCAGCCCGGATCGCTTGAACGCCCGAATGGTTGTACGTGCCATCGCCGAGGTTCTGGAACACGTGGTCACGGGTTGAAAACGGCGCTTCGCCGATCCAGTTCGCGCCCTCGCCGCCCATCTGGGTGAATCCCACCGTCTCCCGGTCCATCCACTGCACCATGTAGTGGCACCCTATGCCCGCATAGGCGCGCGATCCCTCGGGCACTTTGGTGGAACTGTTGTGGGGGCAGCCCGAACAGAAATACGGCAGCCGCGCCGCGATGTCTTGAGCATTGTCCGCCCGCTTAGCCTCGGCCAACATGGCGAGCCCGGCTTCGATCCGGTCGGTTCTGCGGCCTTCTTCGATCAGGATGTTGCCGAGCTTTTCGGCGATATCAATCGGGTCGAGCGCATATCGCGTCGGGAACAACTCCATCCGCCGGCCATGTTCCCATGTGTCGCCCTTGTGCCAACCATAGACGCGGCGGCCCTTCCGGTCATCGAAGATCGCTTCCTTGACCTGCACCTCTATCAGCTTGCGCTTTTCCTCCACGACGACGATCAGATCCAACCCGTCTGCCCAGTCGTGAAAACTGTCCATATCCAGCGGCCATGTCTGCCCGACCTTGTAGGTGGTAAGACCCAAGCGCTCGGCCTCTTCGGCATCTATACCAAGAAGGGACAGGGCGTGCACCAGATCCAGCCAGTTCTTCCCGGCCGCCACAAACCCGATCCTTGCGCCGGGCTTCCCCCAAACCCGTTTGTCGATTTTATTAGCCTTTGCAAAGGCTTCTGCCGCGAACCGCTTATAATCGATCATACGTGCTTCTTGTGCGACGGGCGTGTCCACAAGCCGGATATTCAAGCCGCCCTCGGGCATATCAAATTCCGGCAGAACAAATTGCATCCTATCTGCCCGGCCATCGACAACGGCCGTCGCTTCGACCGTGTCTTTCATCGTCTTCAGACCGACCCACACACCCGCGAACCGGCTGAGCGCCCAGCCGTAAATCCCGTAATCCAGAATTTCCTGCACACCCGCTGGCGAGACGATGGGCATATAGGCATCGACCATTGCCCAGTCTGATTGGTGAAGCGTGGTGGAGCTTTCGCCCGTGTGGTCATCACCCATCGCCATGAGCACACCCCCGTGCGCCGAGGTTCCAGCCATATTGCCGTGGCGCATCACATCGCCTGAGCGATCCACGCCCGGCCCTTTGCCGTACCAAAGGCCGAAGACGCCATCATAGCGCCCCTCGCCCCGCAACTCGGCCTGCTGCGCACCCCAGATGGCCGTTGCCGCCAGATCTTCGTTCAGCCCCGGTTGAAATGTGATCTGGGACTGTCCGAGCAGTTTCTGAGCGCGCCCCATCTGCAAGTCGACTGCCCCCAACGGCGATCCGCGGTAACCGGTGACCAATCCCGCCGTGTTTAAACCGGCCGCCGCGTCGCGTGCGCGCTGCATCAAAACCAATCGAACCAAGGCCTGTGTCCCGTTCAAAAGGACCGGCGATTTCTCCAGATCGAACCTGTCGTGAAGCGTGATATCTTGATTGGTCATGCGTACCTCCAGTTGCCGATAACCTAGCACAGAATTTGGGTCAGGCAAACTGACCTTAACGCGAGAATTCGCCTGAAAAGTTTGCAGTTGCAGCAATTGACGACTAAGTACGACAACGCAGGTGGGGCCACTCTAAATTGAAATGTTCGGATCACGATGGACTGGGACAAGCTTAGAATATTTCACGCAGTCGCGGATGCCGGCAGTCTGACCCATGCAGGCGAGGTCCTGCACCTTTCACAGTCTGCTGTATCGCGGCAAGTGCGCGCGCTGGAGGAGTCGCTCAATTCCACCCTCTTCCACCGCCATGCACGCGGACTGATTCTCACCGAGCAAGGCGAACTGCTTTTTGACGCAACACGGTCCATAACCAAGCGTCTCGATGCAGCCGCGGCCCGGATTCGCGACAGCGAAGAAGAAGTCTTCGGTGAGCTGCGTGTCACTACGACAATCGGCTTCGGGTCGCTGTGGCTGGCGCCCAGATTGAGTAACCTTTATGCAACATATCCCGACCTCAACATCGACCTGATGCTGGAAGAGCGGGTGCTCGATTTGCCCATGCGGGAGGCCGATGTCGCCATTCGGATGAAAGAACCCAGCCAGGCTGATCTTGTGCGCAAAAGGCTCATGAGTGTTCAGATGCGGCTCTATGCAAGTCGCGCCTACCTCGAAAAAAAGCCCGCGCCCGAGACAATGGAAGACCTGCGCGATCACCGTCTCATTTGTCAGAACACAACGTCCGAGCAGGTCAGTGCCGGTGCCATGCTGGTGCGGGAACTTCTAAGCTATGAACTTCCTAACCTATTGACAGTAAACAACTATTTCGGATGCCTTCAGGCGGTTCATCACGGGTTAGGCATCGGCATCCTTCCGGACTACGTAGCGATCGATGAGCCGGGCCTTGTTCGCGTTCTACCGGAGGTTGAATCCAATGACGTGCCCGTCTTCCTCGCCTACCCCGAAGAACTGCGTCAATCGAAGCGCATCGCGGCCTTCCGCGATTTCGTGGTGACAGAGATCAACGCCCAGCGGAAAAAAGCCCAAATGCGAGAGAATGCATAGCGGCGAAATGCCATGCATAGGACGCATAGCGGCTATTACTGCGACGCCTCGATTTTTTCTTGAAGGTGACACATAGCATCCCTATCTCAACAGTCAGATGACGGCATGCCGTTGTCTACCTCCCTGTTGGACTTTGGCCGAGCTTAGTGCTCGGCCTTTTTTTTCGCATTTGAGCTGAGCCGAAATAAAGGTATGACGCGACCGACACGTAAAGTGGTTTGAAGGGTTGCAATTGCCGATACCCAGTCAGTCAAATGTTCAGGCAGATGATATCCGTACGCTCGGTGCTATCTTCAGCTTCAAAACACCAGAGTTTACCGCAAGGCTGGTAATTCTAACGGTGTCGGCCATCCTGATGACATTCTTCATGGGCTATCCAATATTTGTATATTGGCTGCTCGCCTACACGCTTGCTCTGGCACTGACTGCCTATCTCGTCCATCGCCTGACAGTCGATCAGACCCGGAGGGTTTACCGTGCGGTGATCACATCAGAGCTTGTCTCGACCAGCATCTTCATCGCGTTGCCAATCTATCTCTGGTCCCAGCCCGGCGTCTTTCTCAACTTCGCCGGGACTGCCCTGATACTGGGTGCGCTTCTGAATTCGTTTACGCAGCGCTCCACCATTCGCGAACTTGCGATCATCGATGGTGTGACCAACTCAATCATCATCATATATCTCGGCGCGCTTTTTCTGGGCCCTCCCGAGATCGGTCACGTTCGCTGGGTCGGTCCAATCATCGCCGCCGGTACGCTCGCCTATTACGTCACAGTTTTGCGGGACGTGTTCGGTCTGCGCCGCACGACGCTTGAAGTGAATCGACGCAGCCTCGAGGCACAAAAGATGGAAGCCGTGGGCAGGCTCACCGGCGGCGTGGCACACGATTTCAACAACATCCTCACGGTCGTCATGGGAAATCTCGATCTGTACCGCGAGATCAAGGATCAAAAGGAACGCGATGAACTTGTGGAAAGCTCTTTGGCTGCCGCGGGCAGAGCGTCCAAGCTCGTCTCTCACCTTTTGGCGTTCTCCCGGAAGTCCGTGCTGTTGTCCAAGGCCTTCGACATTCACGTGTTTCTGGACGAGTTCATGGATCTGGCACGTGGCATCTTGCCGGACGTGATAGAGGCGGACGTCTTCATCTCGCCCGACACACCCGCCGTTAAGCTGGACCGAAACCAGCTTGAGAACGCCCTTCTGAATCTGGTGATCAATGCACGAGATGCGATGCCAGCCGGGGGCAAACTAACCATTTCTGTAAGACCTCTGAGCAAGGACGACTTCAAAGTCTTTGACCTGCCGAAAGGTCGGTATGTGACAATCGAGATCGCCGACACCGGTCGCGGCATTCCAAGTGATATCCTGTCTCGGGTGTTCGATCCATTCTTCACCACAAAACCCATCGGCGAGGGCTCCGGTCTGGGACTGTCGATGGCTCACGGTTTTGTGGAACAGTCCGGCGGTCAGATCAGAATTGAAAGCGCCGTCGATCGCGGCACGAAGATCACCTTGATCCTGCCCGCGTTGGCGGATGATGAGATGATCCACCCGACCGCGGGCGACGTAGAAATGCACACGCCCACCCTTTCGGTTAGCGCGGCACACGCCGCCCCCCTTCCCCATCGTGCGGACCTGTCCTAAAAGGTCTGCGAACTGACGCGCACCAGCGCTCTGCCCGGGGGACACAGACCATATGACCGAACCAGAACTGACCGATGGCCTCATCGCGGCACACGGGCTGAGCCCCGACGAGTATCAGCGCATTTTGGACATCATCGGCAGGTCCCCCACGTTCACCGAGCTGGGCATTTTCTCGGCCATGTGGAACGAGCACTGCTCTTACAAATCGTCCAAGAAATGGCTTCGAATCCTGCCAACAGACGGCCCTCAGGTTATCTGCGGCCCGGGGGAAAACGCGGGCGTTGTCGACATTGGGGATGGGCAGGCCGTAGTCTTTAAGATGGAAAGCCACAACCACCCTTCGTATATCGAACCCTATCAAGGGGCGGCCACCGGTGTCGGGGGCATTTTGCGGGACGTGTTTACCATGGGCGCCCGGCCTATCGCTGCGATGAACGCGCTGAGTTTCGGCAGCCCGGATCATCCGAAAACCAAAAGCCTTGTCTCAGGTGTTGTGGCCGGGGTTGGCGGGTACGGGAACTGCTTTGGGGTTCCCACCGTTGGCGGCGAGGTCCGGTTTCACCCCGCCTACAATGGGAACTGTCTGGTAAACGCTTTTGCCGCAGGTTTGGCAGATGCGGACAAGATCTTCTATTCGGCAGCATCGGGCGTCGGAATGCCCGTCGTCTACTTAGGTGCAAAGACCGGGCGCGATGGCGTCGGTGGTGCCACCATGGCCTCCGCCGAGTTCGACGACACGATCGAGGACAAGCGCCCAACCGTGCAGGTCGGTGATCCCTTCACGGAAAAGCGTCTGATGGAGGCGTGCCAGGAACTGATGCGCACGGGCGCCGTCATCTCGATTCAGGACATGGGTGCTGCAGGTCTGACCTGCTCCGCCGTAGAGATGGGGGACAAGGGCAATCTGGGCGTGAAGCTCAATTTGGACGACGTGCCGGTGCGCGAAGAAAACATGACTGCCTATGAGATGATGCTGAGCGAAAGCCAGGAACGGATGCTTATGGTGCTCGATCCCGCCAAGGAAGATGCCGCGAAGGCGGTGTTCGAAAAGTGGGATCTGGACTTTGCCATCGTCGGAGAAACGATTGCAGAGGACCGTTTCCTGATTGAACACAACGGCAAGGTCATGGCAGACCTTCCGTTGAAGGCCCTGTCTGGCAATGCACCGGAATACGACCGACCATGGGTTGAGACGCCCGCCGCCGAGCCACTTGAGGACCTGCCGCAGGTTGACGGGATCGATGCACTGAAAGCCCTGCTCTCCAGCCCCAACTACGCGCGCAAGCAGTGGGTCTGGGAGCAATATGACAGTCAGGTCATGGCCGACACGCTCGTAGCGCCGGGCTCCGGCGCAGGCATCGTGCGGGTGCATGGCACGACGAAAGCTCTGGCTTTCACATCGGACGTCACGCCGCGCTACGTGAAAGCCAACCCGGTTGAGGGCGGCAAACAGGCCGTGGCAGAAGCCTACCGCAACCTGACCGCCGTGGGCGCCAAGCCGTTGGCCACGACCGACAATCTGAACTTTGGCAACCCAGAAAAGCCTGAGATCATGGGGCAGTTCGTGGGGGCGATCAAGGGGATCGGGGCTGCGGTTGCGGCCCTCGACATGCCAATCGTGTCGGGCAACGTCTCGCTTTACAACGAAACAGATGGGACCGGCATTCTACCGACTCCCACCATCGGGGCTGTCGGGTTGATTGACGATATCGACCATATCATCAGCGGCACGGTGCGCGACGGTCATTTGGCTATTCTGGTTGGGGATACGACCGGCCATCTGGGGCAGTCTGCGCTTTTGGCCGAGGTGTTCAACCGTGAGGACGGCGACGCCCCGGCCGTCGATCTGGATACCGAGAAACGAAATGGCGATTTCATCCGGGCGGAGCGCGACTGGATCGACGTTTGTACGGATATCAGCGACGGCGGCCTAGCGATGGCGGCCTTTGAGATGGCCTATGCGGGCGGTGTTGGCGTCTGCCTTGATGACGATACGACGGCTTTTGCGTTTGGAGAGGATCAGGGTCGCTACCTGATCGGCTGTTCTTTCGATAAGGCGGAAGCACTTATGATCGCAGCTGGAAACGCAGGCGTGACCCTCAGCACCGTTGGCAAATTCACCGGCGATACCGTTCGCATCGGACGGTCCGAGGCCCCCTTGGCTGACCTGTCGCATCTCTTTGAGACCAGTTTTGAGGCAGCTTTGGCCTAGACGGGTTGTCTCAGGGCACCCCGAACCTTACCTTTTTGACAAATACACCAAGGAAGTCCGTACATGGCGATGCAAGCCCGAGAAATCGAAGATCTGATCCGAGAAACTTTTCCGGATGCGAAGATCACCATCACTGATCTGGCGGGCGATGGAAATCATTACGCGGCAGAGGTCATCGACGAAAGTTTCCGGGGACAAAACCGTGTCCAGCAACAACGGGCGGTGTATGCCGCTTTGAAAGGCAAAATGGACGGGGCCCATGGCGAATTACACGCACTGGCCTTGACCACCAAAGCGCCGGAGTGATGGACGCGCTTTTCGGACTTTTTTATCTCTCGGCAGAAGCCGTCAATGGCTGGATCGACGGCGGTCGGCCAAATCCAAAGAAAAACACTTCGCGACAGAAGGACCATAAAAATGACTGACGCAAACACACAGATCAAAGAAACCGTTACGGCCAACGACGTCGTGTTGTTCATGAAAGGCACGAAAGAGATGCCCCAATGCGGCTTCTCGTCAAAGGTCGCAGGCGTGCTGAACTACATGGGCGTCGGATATCAGGACGTGAACGTTCTGGCCGATGACGGCATCCGTCAAGGGATCAAGGACTACTCTGACTGGCCGACGATCCCGCAGCTTTATGTGAAGGGCGAATTTGTCGGAGGGTGTGACATCATCACCGAAATGACCTTGTCGGGCGAGTTAGACACGCTCTTTGACGACAAAGGTGTGAGTTACAACAAGGAAGCCGCCGACAAAATTCGCGAAGCTAACGCCTAACGCATCGCTCGGCAATTTAGGTATGAAACGGTCGCTTTATGCGGCAGACAAAATGCAAAGCTCCGGCCACCAAGCCGGAGCTTTTCCGTTAAAAAACAGTGTACTCAGGAGAGCAACTTACGAACCTTATGAGCCACTGCCTCTGCCGTGATGCCGAAGTGATCGTAAAGCACATTTGCCGGAGCCGACGCGCCGAAACTGTCCATTCCAACAAAATCTGCTTTCCCCGGCTTGCCCCGTTCACCTAACAACCATTGATCCCAGCCGAACCGGACACCTGCTTCGACGGCGACCCTTACAGGTCCCGGTGGCAGCACTTTGCGCCGATAACTTTCGTCCTGCTGGGCAAACAATTCCCAGCATGGCATGGACACGACGCGCGTGCCGATGCCGTCTTCTTCAAGCAATGCTTTCGCGTCCATCGCGATGTGCACCTCAGAGCCCGTCGCCATCAGAACCGCCTGCCGCTTCGCGACGGCTTCGGACAGAACATAGGCACCGCGCGCAACCTCGTTGCGCATGGTGTGCTCGGTCCGAACCGTGGGCAGACCTTGACGGGACAGTGCCAGAACGGACGGCGCGTCTTTCGCCCCCAATGCAACCTCCCACGCCTCTGCCGTTTCGACAGCGTCTGCCGGACGGATGACATTCATGTTGGGCGTCGCCCGTAACATGGCGAGATGCTCGACCGGCTGGTGAGTGGGACCGTCTTCCCCCAAACCGATGGAGTCGTGGGTCATCACATACGTCACCGGAACACCCATCAGTGCCGACAGGCGCATCGCACCACGGGCATAATCGGTGAAACACATGAACGTGCCGCCATAAGCTTTTACGCCCCCATGCAGCGCCAGACCATTCATCGCGGCGGCCATGCCATGTTCGCGGATGCCGTAATACATGTAACGGCCCTTGCGGTTGTCGGGCGAGAACACACCCAAATCCGACGTCAGCGTATTGTTGGACCCGGTGAGGTCAGCGGACCCCCCGAACGTCTCGCCCATGATTGGGTTGATCACCTCAAGCGCCATCTCGGAGGCCTTGCGTGTGGCAACCTTCGGGCTCGTCTCGGTCATCTGCTTTTTCAGTGCCTTAACCGTGGCGGACAGTTTCTTCGGCACCTCGCCTGCCATGATGCGCTCAAATTCGCGCTGGCGCCCGGCGGAAGCGGCTGCGAACCGCTCTTCCCACTCGGTGCGCTCCGTGGCACCGCGTGCGCCGATCTCTTCCCATGCCGATTTCACGTCTGCAGGAATTTCGAACGGGCCGTAGGACCAGCCGTAGGCCGCCTTCGTATCCCGGATAAGCTCTTCGCTGGTCAGCGCGCCGTGACCCTTTGATGTGTCCTGCGCAGACGAGCCAAGGGCGATGTGCGTTTTACAGGCTATCATGGACGGGCGGCGGGTTTTCTTTGCCTTCTCGATGGCTAGATCAATTGCCTCGGGATCGTGCCCGTCGATTTCCTGCACATGCCAACCCGACGCCTTGAAGCGCTGCACCTGATCGGTTTTGTCAGCCAGATCCACCGTGCCGTCGATCGTGATGTTATTGTTGTCCCAGAAAACAACCAGCCGTCCCAGTTCGTGCTTACCAGCCAGCCCGATTGCCTCTTGGCTGACGCCTTCCATCAAGCAACCATCACCGGCGATCACATAGGTATAGTGATCGACCAGCTTCTTGCCGAACTTCGCGCGTTGCAGTTCCTCGGCGATTGCAAAACCCACCGAGTTGGCGATCCCCTGACCTAGCGGACCCGTCGTCGTCTCGATGCCGGAGGCGTGACCATATTCCGGATGACCTGCGGTTTTGGCGCCCAGCTGGCGGAAGTTCTTGATCTCTTCCAGCGTCATGTCTGCGTAGCCCGTCAGGTGCAACAGCGCATAGAGCAGCATGGAACCATGGCCCGCAGACAGGATAAACCGGTCCCGATCCGGCCAGTTCGGCGCGCTGGCGTCAAATTTCAGGTGCTTCTCGTAGAGTACGGTCGCCACGTCCGCCATTCCCATCGGCATGCCCGAGTGGCCGGAATTGGCAGCGGCAACCGCATCCAAGGTCAGCGTGCGGATTGCACATGCTTTCTTCCAATGGTCAGGATGCGCCCCGCGCAAGCTGGCTATATCCACGTAATTATCCCCCGAAATTTGGCTAAATGTCCGTTGGACAGCGGTGATATCAGGCCAGAAGCGAAGTTCAAGCAAATGTGGCTCTTAAAAACAAAGCGATGAGTCGCGCGGGCGGCGTCAGATGTGTATGTCCTTTTGCGCCCCTGCACCTTACGGCCTATCTTTCGGTAACGGCGAGCGATTCGACCGATAAAAACACTCTGTGGGGAGCAGCATGGCCGATCTTTCTCAACTTGAGCAGCGCATAACGCAGGCGCTGGATAAAATTGCCGCGGGCGTCGAAGCGGGTTTGAACAAGCCGGCACCGGATCCGGCCTCGGTCAGCCTCTCTGATCTCACGGAAGAACTTGAGATTGAGCGCGCCACAAACGAACGTCTCGTGGCAGGGCGTGAGAAAACCACTGCGCAGATCGAACGGCTTGATATCCGCGTCGAACGTCTGACCAAACGGCTTGAGGCCGCAGACACCGAGAACAAGCGACTGGAAGCCGTGATCGAAGCCCTCAGCGAGAACAATTCGGCCTTGCGCGAGGCCAATGCGGCCCATCAGCCCGCCGATGTTGTTGTGGACGCAAGTCTGAGCGCGCAACTGGCGGACCTAAAAGCCAGCCGTAAAGCCGATCTGGACGAACTTGATGATATTCTGGCCGAACTGGCCCCGCTCGTGAAGGAGGCTTGAAGATGCCCGAAGTTGACATCGAAATTGGTGGACGGACATTTCAGGTCGCGTGTCAGGCCGGTGAAGAACACTTTCTGCAAACCGCCGCAAAGCTTTTGGACAACGAAGCGTCAGTTCTGGCGCAACAAATCGGGCGGATGCCCGAGCCGCGCATGTTGCTGATGGCCGGTTTGATGCTGGCGGACAAAACAGCCGGCCTCGAGGACGAGTTGCGCACGGCCGAAGAGCGGATCGAGGAACTCGGCAAAGAGGTTGCGACCCTGAAAGCAACACCAGCCGAAAAGGTACAGGTTGCCGTCATTCCGCAATCCGTGACTGACAGCCTGGCGGAAATCGCTGCCCGTGCGGAAGCCCTTGCCGACCGGATTACCCCGCCTGCCGCTTAGATCGGGTGCGACTCAGTCGCGCCGGGTTTCCGTGGCCTTCGAGATGTGAGCGGAAACAGTTACCGCTAACGGTGAATATTGCGGCGGGCGATCTCGACTGTTAACGCTAACACATTGCAAAATAAGTCAAATCCGGCTTCTCCGACGTTGTATACATCTGTATAAGGCAGGTGACATAGCAGGAGAGCGATGATGACCACCACTGTTGCGATAAACGGATTTGGACGTATCGGACGTTGCACCTTGGCCCACATTGCCGAGAGCGGGCGCAACGACGTTCAAGTGGTGGCGATCAATGCGACGGGGCCGATTGAAACGAACGCGCATCTTCTGCGCTATGACAGTGTTCATGGCCGGTTTAGCGGCAACGTCAATGTCAGTGGCGACACCATGGATCTGGGCCGAGGCCCGATGAAAGTATTCTCGACCTACGATCCGGAAGAACTGGACTGGCAAGGCGTGGATGTTGTGTTGGAATGTACCGGCAAGTTCAACTCCAAGGAACAATCGAGCGTTCACCTCAGCCGCGGAGCCGAGCGAGTTCTGGTGTCTGCGCCTGCAAAGAATGTCGATAAGACAATTGTCTATGGTGTGAACCACCGCGAGTTGGAGGCTGCGAATACCGTCGTGTCCAACGGGTCTTGCACAACGAACTGCCTGGCCCCGCTGGCGAAGGTCCTGAATGACGCGATCGGGATTGAGCGCGGGATCATGACGACGATCCACAGTTACACGGGCGACCAGCCGACACTCGACCGCCGCCACAAAGATCTCTATCGCGCGCGGGCTGCCGCGATGGCGATGATCCCGACTTCGACCGGCGCCGCAAAGGCCTTGGGCGAAGTGTTGCCCGAGCTCAGCGGTAAGCTGGATGGCACGGCGATCCGGGTACCGACGCCGAATGTATCTGCGGTCGATCTGACTTTTGAAGCCGCGAAAGACGTAACGGTGGATGACGTGAATGCTGTCGTCCAAGAAGCCGCTCAGGGTCATATGGGGGCTGTGCTGGCCTACGACCCTGAGCCCAAAGTCTCGATCGATTTCAACCATACAAACCACTCCTCGATTTTTGCGCCTGACCAGACTAAGGTCGTTGGCGGGCGCACCGTGCGGGTGTTGGCCTGGTATGACAATGAATGGGGCTTTTCCTGCCGCATGGCCGATGTGGCCGCTGCAATGGGACGCCTCTAAAAGACCGAGGCGCCCTGCCCCCATGACCAATCGTCTTGCCCTTGTTCTCGGGGCAATTATCGTCGCTGTAATTGCGGCCGATCTGCTGATCTTCAATTGGAACTTGCACCTCTTTCTGGGGGCAAAACTCGTTGATCTGATCGAGTACCTCGCCTTCTGGCGATAATCAGAGACGGCCTGCGGAAGCTTCCCTCTTTACGTCACCGGCGTGCTCCGGTCGGGCCGTACAGGGTTGCCGCCGAGCGGAACACAACTGCATCGCCTCTGTTGACCTTTAGTCGCAAATCGATTTGTTAGCGGTAACAGTCTTCCGCTGCGTCAAAACCTAAAGGAGCGCCACGATGTCTACCAAAGTTGCAATCAATGGATTTGGCCGGATTGGCCGAAATATTCTGAGAGCGATCATTGAGACTGAGCGCACCGATATTGAAGTCATCGCAATCAACGATCTTGGACCCGTCGAGACGAACGCACATCTCTTGCAATATGACAGCGTGCATGGACGCTTCCCGCAAGAGGTCACTGTCAGCGGCGACAGCATCGATGTTGGGCGCGGCCCCATCGCAGTCACCGCGATCCGCAATCCGGCCGATTTACCGTGGTCGGACGTGGACGTTGTTCTGGAATGCACCGGGATTTTCACATCCAAGGACGCCTGTCAGGCCCACCTGGAAAACGGATCTTCTCGCGTCTTGATCTCCGCCCCCGGCAAAGACGCGGACAAAACCATTGTTTTCGGCGTGAACGACAAGACACTTACCAAAGACGATATCGTGGTGTCGAACGCATCCTGCACGACGAACTGCCTGACACCTGTGGCCAAAGTTCTGAACGATCAGCTCGGGATCACGAAAGGTTTCATGACCACAATTCACAGCTATACCGGCGACCAGCCAACTCTGGATACGATGCACAAGGATCTCTATCGCGCCCGCGCAGCAGCGCTCAGCATGATCCCGACCTCAACCGGTGCAGCCAAGGCCGTGGGGCTTGTGATGCCCGAACTTGATGGCAAGCTGGATGGTGTCGCCATCCGCGTGCCCACACCAAACGTCTCTTGCGTTGATCTGACCATCGAAGCAGGTCGAGATACGAGCGTTGAGGAAATCAACGAGATGATGAAATCGGCAGCGGACGGCGCGTTGAAAGGTGTGCTGGGCTACACAGACAAGAAACTGGTTTCGACCGATTTCAATCACGACGCCCATTCGTCGATCTTCGCCTCAGATCAGACCAAGGTTCTGGGCGGCAATATGGTTCGCATTCTGTCCTGGTATGACAATGAATGGGGCTTTTCCAACCGGATGGCGGACACCGCTGTTGCCATGGGCAAGCTGATCTGATCCTTAAGCAGCCATGACACGGTACGCCTGAAAAGACGGAGATCGCGATGGCTTGGAAAACGCTGGATGACATGGACCTTGCGGGCAAGCGGGTTCTGACACGGGTCGATATCAACGTCCCGATGGAAGATGGTGTTGTGACCGACACAACGCGCATTGATCGGATCGTGCCGACCGTGAAAGATATCCTGGCGGCAGGCGGTATTCCGGTTCTTCTGGCTCATTACGGACGACCCAAAGGTCAGGTGGTGCCCGAGATGTCCTTGGGTCCGTTGGTCCCGGCCCTTGAGACAGCGTTTGATCAAAGTGTGACCTTCATCGACGGCAATTACGGCGCAGCTGTCGGGGACCTCAAGGAAGGCGATATCGCGCTTCTGGAAAACCTGCGGTTCAATCCGGGCGAAGAAAAGAATGATGAAGGCTTCGCGGACCGCCTCGCCCGTCTTGGGGATATCTACGTCAATGACGCGTTCTCTGCCGCGCACCGGGCCCATTCGTCGACTGAGGCTTTGGCCCGCAAGCTGCCCGCTTGTGCGGGACGTTTGATGCAGGCAGAACTGAGTGCGCTCGAGGGGGCGTTGTCCTCACCAAAACGGCCTGTGGTCGCCGTCGTCGGCGGCGCCAAAGTGTCTACAAAATTGGATCTTCTGGAAAATCTTATTGAGAAAGTCGATCATCTGGTGATCGGCGGCGGCATGGCTAATACCTTCCTGGCCGCTCAGGGCAAAGCCGTCGGCACGTCACTTGCCGAGCATGATATGGCCGACACTGCTCGGCGGATCATGGATAAAGCCGAAGGTATTTCTTGTGTGATCCATCTGCCAAGCGATGTGGTCGTGGCGACAGAGTTCAAGGCACACGCCGAGAACAAAATCGTGTCTGCGGACGCGTGTCCGGACGACATGATGATCCTCGACGCTGGACCGGAGACGATCAAAGCGATTGCTGGTGTTTTTGAGGCGAGCGAGACATTGATCTGGAATGGGCCCCTTGGCGCGTTCGAAATCAAGCCGTTTGACACAGCAACGAACGCCGCTGCGGCCCATGCTGCAATGCTGACGAAATCTGGTAAACTGATCAGCGTTGCGGGTGGGGGCGATACGGTTGCGGCCCTGAATGGCGCAGATGCTGCGGAGGACTTCACCTACATCTCGACCGCCGGTGGGGCCTTCCTTGAGTGGATGGAAGGCAAAACACTGCCCGGTGTTGCAGCCTTGGACAGCTGACGGAACCGACGCCACACCATATCTGTTTGATGCCATATAAGGAGATTGCCCATGACCCAGACCTTCACCCTGATCACCGGCGCGTCCGAGGGCATCGGTAAAGAACTTGCGAAATGCGCGGCCAAGGACGGTCGCAACGTTATTCTGTCGGCGAGATCCGAGGACAAGCTGAACGCGCTGGCGGACGAGTTGAAAGGCACTTACGAGATCGAGGCCGTGGTGATCCCTGCGGACCTTAGCAAACCGGAGGAAGCCGATGCGCTGTGGACAAAGGCAACGGACGGCCGGGTGATCGACCGTCTGGTCAACAACGCGGGTCTCGGCAGCAACGGTCCCTTCGCCGAAAATGACTGGGATCGCGAACTGGCGATGATCAATGTCAACATGGTGTCGTTGACCCTTTTGATGAAACGCGCAGTCCAAGACATGGTCGAACGGGACGACGGCAAGATCCTGAATGTCGCATCAACCGCCGCCTTCATCCCCGGTCCGAAGATGGCAATCTATCATGCAACAAAGGCATACGTGCTTTACCTCAGTGAAGCCGTGGCCGAAGAACTGGAAGATACCGACGTTTCTGTTACAGCGCTTTGCCCCGGCGCGACGCGGACGGATTTCTTTGACGGGGCGGATATGAAGAATGTCCGCCTGGTCAATATGAACATGATGGCGCCCGCCAAGGATGTGGCCGAAGCTGGGTGGGCCGCGATGCGCGCCCGACGTCGGATCGAGGTGCCCGGCGGCATGAACAAATTCTTCGCCTTCCTGCCACGGATCATGCCAAGATTTGGTGTGACAAAGCTGGTCAAGCAGTTCTACGCGCGGAATTAGCAGGCCTTACTACGTGCAGTCCGCCCAATAACCGACTGTTAGCGCAACCAAAGTTGCATCGCCCAAACGGCTCGCCTAGACATTCGATGCGGGGGCGCTTCATCCTGTTCAATTCATTGCAGTAGAGCCAGATATGTCCAAACAAAACCAAGCAGACCAGATGCGTAAGGGTGCGGGCTTCATCGCCGCACTGGATCAGAGCGGGGGATCAACGCCGAAGGCGCTGCGGCTCTATGGGATCGAGGAAGATGCCTATGACGGCGACGCCCAGATGTATGACCTGATCCACGACATGCGGTCGCGCATTGCGAAGGCCGAGGCTTTTACAGGCGACAAGGTAATCGGCGCGATCCTGTTTGAAAAAACCATGGACCGGGAGATCGGCGGGAAACCCGCAGGTGAGTACCTTTGGACTGAAAAGCATGTCGTGCCGTTTTTGAAAGTCGATAAAGGCCTCGAAGAGGAATCCCGCGGCGTCCGCTTGATGAAACCTATCGACGGGTTGGATGCGACGCTGGAGCGCGCCGTAAAGGCGGGCATGTTCGGCACGAAAATGCGCTCTGTCATCGATGCGGCTTCCCGCAGTGGCATTGCAGCGAACGTTGCGCAGCAATTCGAAATCGGGAAAACGATCTTATCCCACGGGCTGGTGCCAATCATTGAGCCGGAAGTGACGATCTCGATCTCCGACAAGGCCGAGGCTGAAGACCTGCTGCTGGAGGCAATCAAGGTGGAACTCGACGCCCTGCCCGATGATCAAGAGGTCATGCTGAAGCTCACGTTGCCCGAGACACCAAACCACTATAAACCGCTTGTCGATCACCCCCGCGTCATGCGCGTGGTTGCGCTGTCGGGTGGCTATTCCAGAGACGAGGCGAATGCGCGGCTGGCCAAGAACGCTGGCGTGATCGCCAGTTTCTCTCGCGCGCTGACAGAAGGCCTGTCTGCGCAACAAGGCGACGAGGCCTTCGAAAAGACCATCGGAAGCACCATTGACAGCATCTACAAAGCCTCGGTTGCGGGATAATCGGACGATGCCCCGAAAGTCTTAACACAATCGGCGAAAAACGGCAGCTTTGTTCAGAAAACCTGCCGTTTTAACTAAAAAACGATTCACATCGCGAATCACTTGTGACAGTGTCTTTTTCAAGCCGCCCGGGATGAGGCGGCAGTGAGGCACCTGCAGATGACACGCACGGCGAATGCACCCGGACTGACGACGCTTTTGATATGCTCCCTTCTTTTTGTGTTGGGCGCATATTTCACGTTTGCGGCGGTGCAAGGCGATTTCGGAATTTTCCGGCGTGTTCAGGTGGAAGCTGAAATCGACACCCTTCGCGCTGAGCGAGACGCTTTGGCCATTGAGTTGAAGGTCATGCGCAACAAGACACGTCGGTTGTCGGATGACTATCTTGACCTCGACTTGCTTGAAACGCAGGCGCGGTCTGTCTTGGGCCTGATCCGCGCGGACGAAATTCTCATTCACTGAGAAACCAATTCTCATCTTCTGCGTTGTCGCCCCCAAGGGGCATTCAAAATTTACGTGAAATCCGCGAAATGCTCTGCTAGAGAATAGTTTAACGTTAAACTATTTCTTCAAACGGGGGGAGTGTCGCCAAATGGCAGCCAGAAAAACCACGAAGAAGCCGAACGTCTCGAAAGAGGAATTGCTCCAATATTACCGTGACATGCTGTTGATCCGCCGGTTCGAGGAAAAGGCCGGACAGCTTTACGGCATGGGTCTGATTGGCGGCTTCTGTCACCTCTACATTGGGCAAGAGGCCGTTGTTGTGGGTCTGGAAGCCGCCGCTGAAGAAGGCGACAAACGCATAACGTCGTACCGTGATCACGGGCACATGCTGGCATGTGGAATGGACCCCAAGGGTGTCATGGCAGAGCTGACCGGCCGCGAAGGTGGATACTCTAAAGGCAAAGGCGGCTCCATGCACATGTTCTCGAAAGAGAAACACTTCTATGGTGGGCATGGAATTGTGGCCGCTCAAGTACCTCTGGGTGCCGGACTGGCATTCGCTGATAAATACAAAGAAAACGGCCGCGTGACCTTCACTTATTTCGGCGACGGGGCCGCGAACCAAGGTCAGGTTTACGAAACCTACAACATGGCAGAACTCTGGGACCTGCCCGTAGTGTTCGTCATCGAAAACAACCAGTATGCCATGGGGACCAGCGTACAGCGGTCAACGAAATCGCCATCCTTGTGGGAGCGCGGTGCGGCCTACGGGATTGAAGGGGAAGAAGTCGACGGCATGGATGTGCTGGCAGTGAAAGCCGCAGGCGAAAAAGCCGTCGCGTACTGCCGGGCGGGGAAAGGTCCCTACATCCTTGAAATCAAGACATATCGGTATCGCGGGCACTCCATGTCCGATCCGGCGAAGTACCGAACCCGGGAAGAAGTCCAGAAAATGCGGGAAGAGCGTGACGCGATTGAGCACGTGCGCGAAATGCTCCTAACGGGCAAGCACGCCACGGAAGACGACCTGAAAGAGATCGACAAAGAGATCAAGGGCATCGTGAACGACGCCGCAGAATTCTCAAAGGAAAGTCCGGAGCCGTCACTCGACGAACTTTACACCGATATCTACGCAGACGTCGTCCCGCAGGAGGCTTAAGACATGGCAACAGAAATTCTCATGCCCGCCCTCTCGCCTACGATGGAAGAAGGCACGCTCGCAAAATGGTTGGTGAAGGAGGGGGATGACGTCTCTTCTGGTGACATCATCGCCGAGATTGAAACCGACAAAGCCACGATGGAGTTTGAAGCCGTCGATGAAGGCAAGATCGGGAAAATACTGGTCGATGAAGGTTCGGAAGGGGTCAAGGTGAACACTCCGATTGCCGTTCTGGTCGAAGACGGCGAAAGCGTCGGTGACATCGACAGCGCATCAGCAGCTGCCCCGGCGGACAAAGAACAAAGCTCTGAGACTGCACCGGCTGACGGGAAAGAGCATCCGACCCCCGCCGCACCAAAATCCCAGAGGGCAATTGAGCCTGAGGTTCCTGAAGGAACCGAGATGAAATCGACCACCGTCCGGGAAGCATTGCGCGACGCGATGGCCGAAGAAATGCGGCGCAGCGAAGACGTTTTTCTGATGGGGGAAGAGGTCGCCGAATATCAGGGCGCCTACAAAATCAGCCAAGGTCTGCTGGACGAATTCGGCGCAAAGCGTGTTATCGATACGCCGATCACTGAACACGGTTTCGCAGGCATTGGCGTCGGCGCTGCGTTTGGCGGCTTGCGCCCTATCGTGGAATTCATGACGTTTAACTTCGCCATGCAAGCCATTGATCAAATTATTAACTCTGCCGCCAAGACACTGTATATGTCCGGCGGGCAAATGGGGTGCCCGATCGTCTTTCGCGGTCCGAATGGTGCCGCCGCCCGTGTGGGCGCTCAACATAGTCAAGACTACGCGGCCTGGTATTCAAGCGTACCGGGCCTGAAAGTTGCGCAGCCCTATTCGGCCGCCGACGCGAAGGGACTATTGAAATCTGCAATCCGAGATCCGAACCCTGTCATCTTTCTTGAAAACGAAATTCTCTATGGGCAGTCTTTCGATGTTCCCGTTATGGACGATTTCACCGTTCCGTTTGGGAAGGCAAAGATCTGGCGCGAAGGTTCTGACGTGACCATCGTGAGTTTCGGAATAGGTATGACCTACGCCCTTGAAGCCGCCGACAAGTTGGCTGGAGAGGGGATCGAAGCAGAGGTAATTGACCTACGGACCCTTCGTCCGCTCGATACTGAAACACTGATCGAGAGTGTCAAAAAAACGAACCGCTGCGTTACCGTGGAAGAGGGTTTCCCGGTCTGCTCGATGGGCAGTTACCTGAGCTCAGTCATTATGCAGGAAGCGTTCGACTATCTGGATGCTCCGGTAATCAACTGCACGGGCAAGGATGTTCCAATGCCCTACGCGGCGAACCTTGAAAAGCTGGCGCTGACCACGACCAAAGAGGTCATGGACGCTGTCAAGCAAGTGACTTACCGGTAAGGAGATCGGGATATGCCCACAGAAGTTCTGATGCCCGCCCTGTCTCCCACAATGGAGGAAGGAACCCTCGCGAAATGGTTGGTCAAGGAAGGTGATACCGTCAATTCCGGTGATCTGCTCGCCGAAATTGAAACAGACAAAGCAACCATGGAATTCGAAGCCGTGGACGAAGGGACGGTCGGCAAAATCCTCGTGTCCGAGGGCAGCGAGGGTGTAAAGGTCAATACGCCTATCGCGGTTCTCCTGGAAGACGGAGAAAGCGCGGATGATATCGGGGAAGCCTCGACGGCATCGGAACCCGCATCATCAAATGCAGCGCCGGCGGACGCGTCAGAAAAGACAGAACCTGCGACCGGATACGGACGTGGTGAGGACAGTCCATCGAACGAAGCAACACAAGGAGACAAAGGTGACCGCATCTTCGCGTCGCCTCTCGCCAGACGTATTGCAAAGGACAAAGGACTCGATCTGTCTGCAATAAAGGGCAGTGGACCCAAGGGCCGTATCATCAAGTCAGATGTGGAGAATGCAAAGCCTCAGGAAAAAACGGAAAGCCCTACCCCATCTGGCGAAACCGCAAAACCCGCATCCGCATCGACGGGTCCTTCGACAGAGGCGGTTCTGAAAACATACGAGAATCGTGAGACGGAAGAAGTTGCGCTGGACGGCATGCGGAAAACCATTGCTGCTCGCCTATCGGAGGCAAAACAGACCGTTCCGCACTTTTACTTGCGCCGAGACATTCATCTCGATGCGCTCTTGAAGTTCCGCAGCCAGTTGAACAAGACGCTGGAACCTCGCGAGATCAAGCTGAGCGTCAATGACTTCATCATCAAAGCCTGTGCCCTGGCCTTACAGCAAGTTCCCGACGCGAACGCGGTCTGGGCCGGCGATCGGATGTTGAAGTTAAAACCATCTGACGTTGCTGTCGCTGTGGCGATCGAAGGCGGTCTGTTTACCCCGGTTTTAAAAGACGCTGAAATGAAGTCATTGTCCGCTCTCTCAACCGAAATGAAAGATCTGGCCGCACGTGCGCGCGAACGTAAACTGGCACCCCATGAATACCAGGGAGGCAGCTTCGCAATCTCGAACCTCGGAATGTTCGGGATTGATAATTTTGATGCGATTATTAATCCGCCCCATGCCGCCATCCTTGCGGTCGGCGCAGGAACGAAGAAACCTGTAGTGGGTGAAGATGGAGAATTGGCGGTTGCAACTGTCATGTCCACAACACTCAGCGTGGATCATCGCGTAATTGATGGGGCGCTCGGGGCAAATCTTTTGCAGGCCATCAAGGATAACTTGGAAAATCCGATGGGCATGCTCGCTTAAAAAGTCTCAAGGCCCAAGCGGCCTTGAGTTCTTACTTAGCTAAAGCTCTCCGCGCAAAAGCTGATCCATCATTATTGACGGCTGGGAACAACCAGCCTCTCCAACGATTCTAGCGGGAACGCCCGCGACCGTTTTCATTGGCGGCACCGGCTCAAGCACGACCGACCCTGCTGCGATGCGGGAACAGTGACCGATGCGAATATTTCCCAGCACTTTTGCTCCGGCACCGATCAGCACACCATTGTCGATTTTCGGATGACGATCGTCATCTTCTTTGCCGGTCCCGCCAAGCGTTACCGAATGCAGCATGGAAACGTTGTCACCAACGACAGCAGTCTCACCGATCACGATAGAATGCGCATGATCGATCATGATTCCGCGACCGACAACAGCCGCCGGATGGATGTCCACCCCAAACGCCTCGCTCACCCGCATTTGAATGAAGTAAGAGAGGTCCTTGCGGCCCTGCTCCCAAAGCCAATGGCCAACGCGATAAGCTTGGATCGCTTGGAAACCCTTGAAATAGAGAAGCGGTTGGATGAAGCGATGGCACGCGGCATCGCGCTCAAAGACAGCAACAATATCCGCACGAGCGGCCGCTCCAAGCTCCGGTTCTTTCGCATAGGCATCATCCGCGATCTCACGGATAATCTGCTCTGACATTTCACCTGATGCGAGCTTCTGCGACATACGATAGGCCAAGGCCCGCTCTAAATTCTTGTGGTGTAGAACGGAGCTGTGGATCAAACCGCCAAGAAGAGGTTCTTCTTCAATGGCTGTCTTAGCCTCACTTATGATGCGTTGCCAGACTGGATCAAACTCTGCCAAATGAGTTTTCGTTTGCGCCATGAAAGTATCCTTTCTGCCGACAGTGTAACGTCTTTAGACGATACATAATCGCCAAATCAGAAACTGAAAGCATTAAAATACTTGCCCCGGACAATCGCGAAGACGTGAACGGCGCCCAAAACTTCATCCGAGAGTCCCAAAGGCGGCTACAGTGGATCTGGAAGATCAAACTGGATTGTGTGAGCGCAGAGCCGGACGACACCAGATCCCAGCGCGCCGGTTGCCGCCGTAATCCGCAATGGCGTATCCTCGTAGTAAGCGACCGGCTGACCGGTTACCCCCTTTAAAAATGCCCCGGTATCAACACCATATCCTGAACCATACCGTGTCTCAGCGCCGTCCACACCAAGGGACCAATCCGTCGCATCGCCATCGAAGCCCGACAACACTCGTCCGGTGACAGCAAGGACTGAACATCCCGCCGGAATGAGCGGTGTCGTCTCAGAAACCGCGGGAGCAGCAGAAAATACGTGATCAATCTCTATCACTTCCGTCCGCGTCGCCGCCCCGCCGCGCGACAGTGAAAGAATGTTTGATCGCCATGATGTGCCATCGAAGGTGACCTTTACGGCTTCGTCCTGAATAAAGACGCTCCATCCGATCTGCGGGGATAGGAACTCCCAGCCACCATTCAGAAAAACGGCCAGCAGGCTGGTTTGCCCCAACCAATCTTCGGCCGCGCCATCAGCCACAAGGTATGTATCGCCATCCTGCGCCGCGCTTGGTGGATTGGTAATCGATCGACTGATCGCACTCAGATGAAGCGCCGCATCAATACGTGCGAGCGCTTCGTTCATGGTTACGTGTTTTTGGGCCTGCGCCGCGGCGATGAGCGGTAGCTTCAAATGCGTTGTGTTAGTCATTAATCTCTATCCTTGCGAAAACGCCGGGGCCAAAGCTTTGCGAAAGCTGAGCCACCTCAATTGAAAAATTTGATCCTGCCTGATCCGCAAAACGTTCAGCTGCGGAATAGGTCCATGCTGGGCTATTCAAAATCTCTTCGCGCAAGACGGTGCCGCTCTTGATCACGCGCAGCAGATAAGCCTCTGTATCCTCGGCAAGAGGCACCTCCACAGAAAGCCAACTGTCCCCATCATATCTGGTCCGTCTTATCCAGCTAACGTCCAAATCGTCTGATACGCGACGCGCTTTCAGATGTACCGGTGCATAGGGTCGCAAACCGATACCAGAGAACTCTTCCACGAAGTACCGAAACGACGGATCGTCGTAGGGTTTCGTCCCCGGTCCGACACGAAAGTGTCGCTCCAATCCTCGCGCGGACCTGTCCATAACGATTTGCTGTGGTGCGCCGTCGAGCAGAATAAATCTGCTTCCTGTCGGCCAGCTTTCTTCGGCAAGATGTTCTGTACCAGCCTGACCGCGTAGGAGATTACGGAGCACATAGGTCTGAGGCGCCACCAGCTCCACGTCAGAGAACTGCAAGACTTCCCAGTTAGACGTCGACCCATCCCCAAGCAATGCAACGTTCGCACCATTCAGAACAGCGCCCTTAGTCTCGGAGCGAAGAGCCCCGCGCGAGATCTGGACTGTAACGCTCCGCCGATCCCAAAGGTAAGATTTTGCCGCGCCAAGATCAGTTTGTGTGATACCCAAGACGGACGGGTTCTGAACACTCGTATTAAGTTGGTAGTCCGTATCTTGCGCACTGCTGTAAACAGCTGCCGCACCGTTCCATGGATCACTTGTGACCGCGATGTAAGGAGCATGTGGGACTTCATCGCCTTTAAGAAGCGGCAGGTCCATGAATTGCGTGGTGACAGGTATGACAGATGCAAACGGCTTAAGGACCGGCGGCTCTTCGACGCCAAGACCCGGAATATATACATGCGGCTCGACCCGTACGGCTTCGACATACCTCCCGCCCCGATCCTCGACCCTGTCTACACGATAGAGTGCTTTAGTTCCGTTTTTCTCTTGGATGTATGCAAGATCGCCTGCGTGAACCTCTCCTCGAGAAGGCGGAAGAGCGAACCGCACCCCGTCCCGCGCGACGCGGGCCTCGGACAACCAGCGCTCAGTTATTGCTTTCGCCTCCGCATCCGTGAGAGCGATAGCAATATCGTTTTGGGTAGCGTCCGCCGTTGCGGAGTCGGGAAATTCGGACTTTGCAACTCGCGCTGCAAACTCACCTTCGGCTTCGGTATACCCCAGGCGAACTTCACCTGCGACCTCTGCCGCAGGCGCTCTCGTCTGCTCGAATACGGGATCACCGCTGTCATCCAAAACAAGTTGGTCCGAAGAGACGTCGAAGTCCTTGGCCAGCTGACGATTGCGGAAGATGATTTTTCCGCCACGCTCGACTGCATCAAAACCATGCGACAACATGAGCGACTGGATTGATGCTCGACCTGTTTCAACATCGCCCAATGCGAAACCACGCACCACGCCATGCAGATCACGAACATCATAGTCTACGAGACCGGCGGCCTCACAGATTTCGGCCACCACAAATGCCAAGGGCTGGACAGCCGTTCGCCCGGTCAACCAATGCCCCTTGAGATGGTTTTCTCCATCGCTCCAGACGTTCAGCTTGGCCGGAAATTCAGGCCAAGGCCGTGCATCCCATGCCCAGACAAATGCCTTCGACATGTCGACCATCTCTGCGCCATAGACATCTGAGACCGGATTATTTTCAAGCTGATTAAAGTGGTAGGTGTATGCCCGGATGTACTGCCCTTGAATATAATCGTCACGCGCACCCGTTGAAAAATACGGCAATGCGCTTTCACTCGATTTGGGGTCCAGAAACTTGTTCGGTTGATTGGTACCCTTATCGATCGCCGCACAACCGAGTTCCGTAAACCAGATCGGTTTGGACTGCGGAATCCATGGGGATGGCGTAGCCTGGCGCACGCCATCAATGCGATCGTGGTGCGGTTGCGACCACCAACTTTTCAAATCCTTGTAGCGATAGACCCAAGGCTCTCCGTGTGCGCCGTCTTCAATCGGAACGCGGATCTGTTCCTTGCGCGATGCCTCGTCGGGATAGAACCAGTCATAGCCCTCACCACCTGCGATGTTTCCGCTGAGGTAATCCAGGTCGTAGAGCGTGCCCGCATCCGCATCGAGATGATCGGGGTCATCGCGCCAGTCAGAGATCGGCATGTAGTTATCGATGCCGACATAGTCGATCGCATCATCAGCCCAAAGGCTATCAAGATGAAAACGGACATCGCCAGATCCGTCATCCGGCCGGTAGCCGAAGTACTCAGACCAGTCCGCAGCGTAACCGATTTTCGTTCCAGACCCTAGAATATCCTTCACTTCGCGGGCTAGAAGCCGCAGCGCGTTCACAGCAGGAAATTCCCCCGTCGCATCCCGTATCTGAGTAAACGCGCGCATTTCCGACCCAACGCAGAACGCCTTTACTCCACCCGCTGCCTTGCACAGATGCGCATAGTGCAGGATGAATCTTCGGTAGCTCCACTCATTTGGACCGCTATAGCGAACAGTAGATCCAACGATCTTAAAGTGACGCGGTTCGGCGGTCCCCATGAAAGCGGCCACTTCTTCCGCCGCAGCTTCGGTCTTGTCCTCTGATGCGCTCGTGATACGCCCTCGCCAAGGCAGTGGCGGTTGAGTTGGGGCGCCGTTCCAGGGGTTGGTCAGCGTGTTACCTTCGAGGATCTCCATCAGAATGAAGGGGTAAAACATCACATCCTGACCAGCGACCTTCAGCGCCTGAATGGCTTGTACGACGGAAGCATCGGTTGGTGTTCCACCATATACCGGACGACCGTCGACCCGTTTGACGACCTCAGCCTGATTGCGGCGGATGCCGGCCACCTCCCAAGTCATGGATGCCGAGCCTATGTAGGCGCTCCCAAGTGTCTTTGAATCTCTAGGTCCGTTTTCGACCTTCGGAAGTACGCGACAACTGCCAGCACGCAGATCATCACCGAACCAGCTGACAACCAGAGAAGTCGCTTTGCAGTTAGGCAACTCACCATTCAGAGCCTCGAGAGATGAAGCAAAATCAGTTTTTCCTGAAGCGGAGTTGACGTTCATAACTACGTCGTTGCCGTATTTATTGGTCTTATAAACTGGCTTTGTGGCCAGCGCGTATTCTCCGGTCCCGGGCATCAATGCAACGCCCCTTACCGCGTCCGACATCGCTGGTGCTTGCGAGACATTGTCGGCGACCGCCGGTCGTACAACTTCGAAAGCGAACTGCGGCACACGGTTTCCAAAAGGGCCAAGTTCGAGATCCTCGAACACGACATAAGAAAGTCCCCGATAGGCGGGAACATTGCTAGAGCCTTCAATTGCGCTGATCACAGGATCAGGCAACTGATCCTGCTTTCCCTTGTAAACCCGCATATTCAGGCCGCGCTGCGACACAAGTGAGCCGTCCGCCCAGATCCGGCCAACCCGCGTGATCTCCCCGTCTGCAACAGCAACAGCCAAATTGATCTTGTACTTGTATTCTTTGGTCGAAGGTCCTTTCGGAGCCCCCTTTCCGCCGCTTGACTCCGTAACGATGACTTCCTCGGTATACTGCGACGACCAGATCACGTTGCCAGCGGTCCGCATACGACCGTAGACGCGGGGGACACCACCGCCCTCACTCGCCCCCATCAGCCGCAGTCGGTCAGTCCGTCCGACCTCAACCGTTTCCGATCCGGCTCCCATCAATCGTGCATCAATAACACGTCCGATCGTTGCACCAACTGCGCGCCCGATGACGGCGGATGAAATACCAAGCAGGCCGCCACCAAGCGCACCGCCAGCGGCGCCGCCAGCTGCAGAAAGTAAAATCGTGGCCATCAGTTTTGGCTCCCCGTGACATCAGATATCTCTGGAAAGGCGAAGCAGGCGACGAGCCTGTGCGCCCAAGGCTCAGAGAAGGGCGACTCGACAACCCCGTATTTTGAATAGGAATGGATGAATGTACCCGGCGAGACCGAGCTCAGTATACCAACGTGCTTGGCAACGGACCCCTCTCTCATCCGAAAGAGCAATACGTCACCCGCTGCGATATCACCCATCGGTTTGGAGATCATGTGACGCTCGGCACCGTCCCAAAGTGTTTCTTCACCCTGCGGTTCGGACCAATCTGGCGTGTAAGTAGGTATATCTTGTGGTTCCCGGCCATAAAGCGCCCGCCAAACACCCCTAAGCAATCCCAGGCAATCCGCACCGGCCTGGCAGCAGGAGGCCTGATGACGGTATGGTGTACCAAGCCAAAGGCGGGCCTCTGCGAGCGCATCGTCAACCAGCGCGCTCATTTAAAAAGGCTCCCGCCACGGTTGCGACCGTCGTCTTGTGGATATGCCATCAGCCAATCTTCACCGGGTATATGAGGAAATCCGCGGAAATTGATGACGTTGGCAAACTTCGTACGACAAGTGGCCAGACGTTTGTCACAGCCAACTTGAAGCCTGATTAGATCCCCTGATTGGATGGGTTCCTTGATCTCTTCCCAGAGCTCGATAATCCGTTGCCCGTCATCACCGTCGCGGTCATTTTTGATTGCGCCGACCAGCCCTTTGGCTGCGCCATCCAAGACCTCAAACCTGCCACGTTCGAACCAGCGCGGCGCATAAGCGTCCAACCCGATCAGTGTAAAAATCCGCGCGTCTTTGATCTCGCCTGCTGCAAGATCAATCCGGTACTTCGGCAGTGAGACATCAACCCCGCAAGCAGTATCGCCAAGTATAGCCTGACATGGCTTCTGGAAGACCTTGCCAACGGGCGTATTCAGCTTTTCCGACAAACCACGAAGTTCTGCGTGAAATGCGCCGTCCGACCTTTTCAGTTCCCCAATTGTCCCCGCGAAGCGCAATTCCCGCTCCTCAGGATTTCGCCAGTTCACCAACCATGACTTCACCTCGGCGCCGTCGAACCGACCAGCAGCAATATCGCGCTCGGTGATCGCCGCGTCCGAAAGCGCACCCACCGCTTCGCTGTTGTCCACGGCAAGTCCCGTGACCTGTTGCAACGCGCTCGCGGTGAGGCCCGTATCCGCTTTGAACATAATCTCGTCAAAGGACAGCAACCCGTCGTGATCTGTAAATCCAAAGACCCGCCCATCTTTTCGGGTAATCGACCAACACCGGCAAATCGTCGTCGTTCCCGTTTTCAAATGATCTTGGAGGCTCATACGCGCACCTCGAGAACCGGAATATTCGGGACATCACCCGCCTGAAAACTCGCGACGCTGGTCTGAATCGTATCAACGGTAAATCTAACAGGAACGTCGAACTCGTAACCCGCAGTCACACGCTCCCCGGGGGCCGGGGCCTCGTTTAACGTGACAAGACCAGTGACCGGGTCACAGATCCAGTCGTCACCTTCGGAAAGTTCTGTGCCGTCTCGACCAACCTTGATGCTATTCTCAACGGGCTTTGCGACCGGACGCTGATAGCTGTGAGGACCAGAGACGTAGTTTTTAACCAACTGAAACTTAGTCGTTGTCCCGTCCCCTTCTGCCAACAATTGATCGTCGCAGGTCACAGCACCAGAGGCACGGCAGGACCTGTAATCCGACCAGTCCTTCCAGCGAAATCCGTAAAGCTGTCCCTGACGCGCCTCAAAAAAAGCGATCATTGCCTCAACATCATCAAGTGATCGCATCCCGACCCCGGCATCGTAGCGACGGCGAGAATGTTGCCAGGGCGTGTTCCGCTCTTCGAACCCGTTTGCCAGCGTAACCACCTCGGTCCGCCGCTCAGGCCCGCCAAGCGAGCCAAAAGAGAGAGCGGTCGGGAACCGCACTTCATGAAAATCCATAAGTCTTCCTCCGGGATCGCGTAAAATCAGCGGTTACGTTGACCACGAGACAGCGCGCGGCTCATCTGCGCGGCGATTTGGCTTTGCGATTTTTGAAAACCGGCAACGTCTGGCGTTGATACGTTCATGACGATTTGCACAGGACGCCCGCCGCCACCGGCAGCCTGGACCCCCAACTTTCCATCGGCGCCGCGGGTCAACGGCATAATGGCCTCCGGTCCAGCCTCGCCCATCAAACCCACGCCCCCTCGCATTGGGAAATTTGTAGGGCCAGAAACGACGCCACCTTTTGCAAATGCGGTAACCCGGCCTTGACTGAAAGCGCCGCCATTTTCGAAAGGCAGAATACCTGAAACGATGCCATTCACACCGTTGGCAATCGCATCACCCAGACCGCGCTGGACCGGTTTCACCGCACTGTTGTAAGCAGCGTTTGCCATGCTTTCGCCGACCGTACGCAGAGCGTCGGATAATTTGATGCCGTCGAAGACCAAACCGTCAAACGCTTTACGAAGCCCGCCTCCAATCGACAACGAGAGCGATGCGACCTCTTTCGAAGTATAGAGCATTGTAGACCGCATCGAGGCGAGTTCCGCCTCAAAGGTGTTAACAACGACCTCGGCACCCCCGAGAGAAGTTTCGAGGCCATCGATTTGAGCCTCCAAGCCGTCAAGATCATCCAAAATCGCCATCACATTGACCTCTCTTTTGTGGAATAAAGTCGTTCAAGCTCAGCCAAGCGAGCGCGGTTGAGCGGTTTCTCGACGGCGTCGAGACCCAGAAAAAGCACAAGTTCAGCTGGCGTCAGGCGCCAGAACTCCCACGGTTTCAGGCCCGCATCCTGAACAGCAACCTTCAACAACGCAGGCCAGTCGAACCCGGGCGCCGAAATGCTCAAGTCTCACCCATCACGAATGCGCGGGCCAACAACTGTGCGGCGACCTTCGTGGCTTCCATCAAACCGCCTGTGATTTCAACGGAAAGCAGATCTTTCGCTGTTCCAGCCCAACCGCCCCCGCGCAGCCCGGCGACAATCAGCGCCAACACATCGCGGGTTGAAAATTTACCGGTCTCGAAACGCTCAATGAGATCAAGAACCGTTTCGTTATCCAACTCCCCCTCAAGCTCCGCGAGTGCACCGAGCGTGAGCTTGAGATCGTGCGGCTGTCCATCCAGCTGCAGCCGCACTTCGCCGCTCCAAGGATTTGCCATCAGACTGAAAGCGGCTCAAAGTTCAAAACACCGCCCGATGCCATCGACATGTCATACGTCGCCTCGCCTTCGACGGATCCTGAATATTCAATCGATGTGATCTGAAAAGCTCCTCGAACGATACCAAAGTCAGGAATTACGATCTCGAAATTTGGCATTTCTCCGTCAAAGAAGATCTGACGCGCGCGCTCGTCTGTTGCGTCATCCCGGAACACGCCGGATCCCGACAGCGATGCGGACTTCACGCCGGCCCCTGCGAGCAATTCACGCCAGCCGCCCTGGGACTCCAGAGAGGTCACGTCAACCTGTTCGGCATTGAAGCTGATCTTGGTGGCACGCAGGCCAGCCAGAACTTCGTAAGTCCCATCCCCGGTCAGGTCGATTTTCAGCAGAAGGTCTTTACCCCGTTGAACCGTCATCTCGTATCTCCATATCTCAAAAAACAGCCTCCGGCGATGCCGGGGGTCCGCTCAAAATCTGTTGGTCAAATGTTTTCAGGCGTCATCAACGATGGCACGAAACGTGAGATCGACGCGGCGGCCCCCTCCGTTTTGAACGCGTGCGGCCCGCGCCTTGTAAAAGCGGCAGGTCACAAGACGACCCCGGGCCAGGTTCATGTCAGCATCAATCAGAATATCTGTGATACGTCCGGCGACCCGTTTCGCCACCGCAAATCCAGCGGTATCGCTCACGACGCTCAACGTGAATTCATGAAGAGCACCCGCACCCGAGGCGTCCGAGCGCGTTTTAACCGTTTCAGGACCGATAGCGACGTAGAGCGGGGGAACGGCACCAGCGGGTTCAGCATCAAAGATCGAAGCCCCCACAAGCATTCCAAGCTCGGCATCTGTCGAAAGCGCATTGTAGACAGCAGTCTGCAGCGCCTCGGAAATGGCATAGCTCATCCCGCCACCTCTTCGATTGCAAAGCAGGTTAGATACCGCGCATCCCGATCATACTCGGTTACGCCAATGATCCGAAAAATGCGCGTCTCGTCCCGCAGCCGCTGTTCCGCTCTTGGCCGTGATGGCGCGCCAACCGGGGCGCCGCGAACCACGATCCGGTACGGCACCTGAGAAACGGTGACCTCTTGGCCAAAGCGTTCACGACCGCTTCCCGGCGTAATTTCGGCCCACAACTCGCCCACCGCATTCCAAGTCTCGGTAAAGCCACCCGCACCGTCAGAGACACGCATCGCGTCCTCCAAAACCAGCCTCCGGGTCAGGGAAATCGCCTTGCTCATGACCGGGCCTCAAAAATTCTGATGTTGCGATGAGGATCAAGCAGCGACATCACACCGAACGGCATGAGGCCACCGGCGCCGGATGTATCCCTCCGGTTTTCGTAGTAGTGCGCTGCCAGCATCAGAACCGCTTGACGCAGTTCCGATGGCACCGCGGACCAGTCAGCGCCGTAACCGGCGTCAAAAATGATCGTCGCTGATCCACCATTCGAGATAACCGGCAGCGTAGAACTGTAGGCGAAAACTCTGGGTCTATGGGTGTCACGCTCGAGATCATAAGACCCAGCGTCGACTGTCGTTTCGGTTCCTGCACGATCCATCAGCGAGATGGACTGAATTGCTGTTACCGGTGCAACCGGCAAGGGTTGCGATCCCGAGTGGGCCCAGCGCGTGATCGTCCACGAGACGCGACGCGACAGCATCATCTTGCCAATGCGCGCTTCGATCGCGCCGATCGCGGCTCTTAAAAAGCTTTCCAGCACTTCGTTTTGCAGCCCGTCATCGGAAAATCCAGTACCCAACCGCAGATGGGCCTTGAAGGCCTCGATTGGCAGATCTTCCGTAGGCGTTGAGGTCAACTCAACCAGCATCATGTTCCACCTCCCCGAAAAGAGAACACGTCGGGCCAGCCCCCGACAGGCAACCGCCGCGCCTTAGAAAAAGCGCGGCGGTCCAACAATTTAGGAGGTCGAGAACTTCAGAAGCTTGATCGCAGCGAAATCGCTAACATCGCCGCCAACACGCTTGGTCGCATAGAACAGAACGTGTGGCTTGGCGCTGAACGGATCACGCAGGATACGCAGGTCAGGACGTTCCGCGATGGTGTAGCCTTTTGTGAAATCACCAAACGCAATCGCAGTGCTGTCGCTGCCGATATCAGGCATGTCTTCCGCGATCAGGACCGGATAGCCCATCAGGCGTGCAGGCTCACCGGCCGCCAGACCATCGGACCACAGGAAGCGGCCGTCCGCGTCTTTCATCTTGCGAACTGCACCGGCAGTCTTGGAATTCATGACGAAGGCGGCATTTGCGCGGTAACGAGCACCCAGCGAATAGACCAGATCGACAATTGCATCGGCAGCGGCACCGGATGCAAACTCACCGTCTGCGCCTGTCGCAATGTAGCCAAGCGAACCCCAGGACCATGTGTCATCTGACACGGTCGGATGCGTCAGGAAACCTTTAGGCTTGTCAACACCGTCGCCTGAAACGAACGCTGCGGCTTCCGCAGTCGCAAACTTGTCGGCAATGCGGCCAGCCAACCAGCTCTCGATGTCGAAGGCACTGTCGTCAAGCAGACGCTGGGACGCTTTCGGCAATGCGGACAGTTCGTGCAAGGGCACAGAGATGCGCTCGAACTGAGGCGTTCCGGTTTCGACGGCATCCGCAGTTTCGGTGGCCCAACCGGAGCCCAGATCGGACCGGTCAACGAGAACTTCATAGGCCGTCGCTTCGACATTTACGACATTCGAAATGGCCCGCAGAGACGCGGAGGATTTCAAAACGGTCGAGATGGTATCAGACGTCTGTGGATCGACCAGGTAGCCGCCATCCGCTGCAACAGCGGTTGTCATGCCCTTGGCATCCAGTTCCAGACCGCGCAGACCGTCATCATCACCGGACCGCAGGTAAGCCTGAAATGCCTTTTGATGCGGTGCATCCGCGTCCATCGCGTTGGACAGGGCGGGGCGTGCAGCACGCGCGAAATTCTTGCGATCCAGATGGGTCATACGTTCTTCCTGTTGTTGAAACTTGGATTTGATATCAGCTTGGAATTCATTGAAATCGCTCAAGAACCCGGCCATCTCGGTCGTGAGGTCCAAAGCTGCGTCTTGGGTCTGAGGCACACCGTCCTCAGCCCGGGACTTTGTCTCGGGAGTCTTCATGTGTCATCCTGACATTGTTGTGTGAGAGAAACGGATCAGCCGACCGCAGGACCCGCCTTCAAGGACCGCCGCAGCGTGCGAAGCACACCGGCCAGATCCTGACCCGGATCTGCCGCCAGCGCTTCCGCCTTTGCGCCGACCCGCGCCTGCTGGAGCATCGGGAACGTGACCAAAGACACCTCCCAAAGCTCCAATTCTGCCAATTGCCTGCGGCCGTTGGCGTCCCGGTCGGCCTTGACCGTCCGGTATCCGATAGAAAGACCATCAATAGCGCCCGCCTCAATCAGCGCCGCTGCCTCACGTCCTTTCTGCGTTTCAGTGAGAAGGCGGCCCTTTACAAACAGGCCACGTTCATCTTCATAGACATCGTCCCAGACACCGATCGGCGTTGCGGGATCGTGCTGCCACAACAGCTTCACCGAAATACCCTGCATCTTCAGGGTGTCCAGTGATTTAGCATAGGCACCGCGCTGTACGATGTCCCCGCCCTGGTCCTCGGCGCCAAACAGCGACGCATAGCCCGAGATGGTTGCATCAGAGCCCAGTTCGATATGGTCCGAAATCTGGCAATACTTCCGCTCTAACTCTGGCCCGTAATATGCTGTCATGATTGTCTTTTCCTTTTGTATCATGGCACCAGAAATCCGGTGACCGTCTCGCTTAGGATCGCGGCAGAAACGCCAAAAATTGTGAGCCAAACCCGTTTTTCCAGTCGCTCGATGCCCTGCTCAATCAGGCCCAGCCGATATTCGAGACCTTTCCAGCGCTCTTGCTGGACCCGTTCGTTGGCCTCAACCGTATGAGCCGGTGCGTATTCGAACGGCTCATAAAGATATCGCGACCCGCCGGCCTTGCGGGTCGACATCAGCTCGCAGCCTCAGGGGGCAGGCCCAGCAAAACACGCTTTTCCGCCGTACTCAGAAATTCAGCAGCAGCGACCCGTGACCACTGCGCCTCACGTTCTGCCGAAAGCGCCGCGATCTGGTCCAGATCGGGCGCCAGCGCCACATCTTCACCCGCGATCTCGCCCAGCCAATGCGAGACTGCCCCCAAGACCTTGCCAGCCAAGGGCAGAACCGTCAGGCGATAGAAGGCACGGTTGGCCTCCTGATAATTCGCGTAGGTCGCGTCACCCGGAATACCCAGAAGCATCGGCGGAACACCGAACGCCTGCGCGATCTCGCGGGCAGCAGCCTCTTTGGTTTTTTGGAACTCCATGTCGCTGGGGCTGAACCCCATGGGCTTCCAGTCCAGACCACCTTCCAGAAGCATCGGGCGTCCGGCATTTCGCGCACCCTGATGGTGTGCCTCCATCTCGTTTTGCAGGCGTTCATACTGATCGTTTGTCATGGCGCCCTGACCGTCAGAACCCTTGTAGACAATCGCGCCAGACGGACGCGCTGCGTTGTCGAGCAAGGATTTGGACCAGCGGGACGCGCTGTTGTGGACGTCAATGGCAGAAGCAGCAGCCTGAAGCGGTGAGAACCCGTAGTGGTCATCCTGAGGATGAAACGACCTGATATGGCAGATCGGGGCAACGTCGCCGGTCATATCAAAACGATGTTTTTTCCCGCCAACACGGTAGTCATACGCAACAGGCCAACCATCGCCGCCGGGAACAAGGTTCATTCGGTCCGACCGCAGAACGTGCAGTTCCACCGGAACACCCAAATCAGCACCAACCGCTTCTAAATATCCATTGCCCGACAACAGAAGCTGGCCATAAAGCGCTTCCAACAACTCGGCGCGCCCTTGGGCGGCATTGGGCCGGGACACCAAGGACAGCAGCGGGTGGGTCTCATAGCGCTGCCCCGCGTCCTGCAACACCAATGGCAGCGCGGCAGCAGCCTCGGCGATCATCTTGACAGACCGGAAGCCCACCGGGTTGCCGGAAAACCCTGCCTTCGTCAGCGACACCGTATCCCGCGGTGACCAGGCAACGCGACCCGTGCCGTGATAGGCGATCACCCGCCCCGTCGCGGAGGCTTTGACCTCCGGCACGTCCTGCGTATCGCCCCGTTTTAGAAAATCGAACACCATCTTCCGCTCCTCAAATCCCATCAAAAAAGGCCCTCGGATCGCGTCCGTGAGCCTGAATTCTCTGTTTACTGTTATGTCGGGTCAGAGTGTCCGGACACTCGGACGTTCTGCGGGGCCGCCCATCAATTCCGTCAGCGCCCAGACCAATGCATCGACCCGGTCCGGCGACCCTCGGCCCACGTACCCTTGGGTGGTCATGTTGCACATCTGATCTTCCAACGCGCCCAGATCACTGTAATGCGCGACCCGGCCCTGCTCATAGAGCGCCGCAATCGGTTCCGCCCGCGCGATCTTACCACGCGTCGCCCGCACCGACTTGTAGGGTGTCATCGGAGATACCTGCCGCAACAAAGTCTCGACCAGATCTCCGCCTTGATTAACCTCAGCGACCACGCGGTCGGCTCCGTGACGCTCATAGGCGGCGACCACGGCTTCCGCCCAGCCCTGTGGCGACGCCCCCTGGATGGTCGCATCTTCGATCACCACCGCGCGCCAGTCTTTCCGGGCGCCCTTCGTCTGCGCGCCGACCACCATAATCCCGCAGGCATCAGAGGCCTTGCCAGACGACACCGCAGGATCAACCGCAACCACGATCCGGTCAAACTCGGGCAATTCGCTCACGCGCGTCCGTTCCAGCATGCTGGTTTTCCAAAGCGCACCTTCTGCATCGTCCAAGAGAACGCCATCCAGTTCCTGACGGCCCAGTCGGGTGCCGCCGTAGCGGTTCCGAACCTCCTCAAGAAAGTTCGATGCCAGGTAGGCCCGGTTTGCCTCGGTCGGTGCTGAAGTCCGCACGGTCGAGGACGCCTGCAATAATTGCTTGAGCACCTGAACATTGCGCGGGGTAGTCGTCACGACCTGCTGCGGGCGCTCCCCCAGACGCAAACCGAACTGAAGCATGTCCCATGCCTCCTCGGCCTTTTTCCATTTCGCCAACTCATCGACCCAAGCCGCATCGAATTGCGGCCCACGCAGCGCTTCCGGAGAGGACGCGGAATGCGCTTCGGCAACCGCGCCGTTAGCCCAGACCAACCTGCGACGGGACGCTTCCCATTTGGGGCGGCGATCCGGCGGCGAACACGCAAGAATTCCGCTATCGCCAAAGATCATCACGTCGCGGACCTGATCGAAGGTTTCGCCCACCAGCGCGACCCGTTTGGCCCGCCCTGGATCCATGGGCATATCGCCTTCAACCATCGAGCGAACCCACTCGGATCCGGCCCGCGTCTTGCCTGCGCCGCGACCGCCCATGATCACCCATGTGCGCCAGTCGCCCTCGGGGGCCAGTTGATGGTCCAATGCCCAGAAATCAAACATCCACGGCAGCGCCGCCAATTCATGTTCGTCAAGACTGTCCAGAAACTGGTCCTGCACCGTTTGCGGCGCGGAGCTGAGCCAGGCGGCCCCCGATGACAGATCGTGCTCTTCCAAAATCGAGGGCGTACTCAGCGGCTTTGCCTGCCCGTTCTGACGTGAAATCATGTAATTTGCCCTCGTATTCAATCGTTAGCCGCAACAGGGCACCAACATCGCCCTTTATAATCTTTGCAATGTCGCCCGCCGTGGTCTCGCCGTCCCGAAGGCGATCACGTTCCCGCATTAAGTCCCTTTTGAGGTCCGTCATCATATCAAGAAGCGCGCCGAGATTTTCGTCTACGTTCTTCCGGAAATCGACGACGTCCCCCGCATCACTTCCGTGGTGCGTTTGTCCATCCATCTCGTTTTCCCCGACAGTCACAGTGGTGGCAGTGTGTCTGACTTCCGTTCAGACATAAAAAAACGGCCCCGGATCATCATGATCCGTGCCGCTCGCCCAGTTCTTCCAGCTTGACAAAACCTATGCCTTAGACCGTTCGCAAAGTCAAGCTTATTCGCCACCCAAGGCAGCGAACGGTCTTTATTAACAAGCACTTAACGTAACAGTGCGAAATCTCAACAAACAGTAAAGGACGGCCGGAAGCGTCAAGGAAACAAGGCTATTGGCTCTCGTTTCGCTGGGCCTCGATCTCACGCCAACGCGCGACATTCTCATTATGCTCACCGATTGTCTCTGCGAACGCATGCCCGCCAGTGCCGTCCGCCACAAAGAAGATGTATGGCGTTTCGTCCGGATTAAGCGCCGCTTCGATAGAGGCACGCCCCGGATTCGCAATCGGCGTCGGTGGAAGCGCAGGGATCACGTAGGTGTTGTAGGGTGTGCGCGTCCGCAATTCGGATCGCCGCAAGCCACGACCTAGCCCGTTACTCTCCCCTTTTGTGATCCCGTAGATCACTGTGGGATCCGTCTGCAGCTTCATGCCTTGACGCAGTCTATTGGTAAAGACAGAGGCCACCTGCCCCCGCTCCTCCGGCATGCCCGTCTCCTTTTCCACAATAGAAGCCAGGATAAGCGCCTCTTCCGGTGTCTCAAGCGGCACTTCGGGATCGCGTGCAGCCCAGGCTTCCGCCAGAATGGATTTCTGCGCTGCTTCCATACGCTGCAAAATCTCGCCCCGGTTGGTACCGCGCGCGACCTCATAGGTGTCCGGCGCAAGGGAACCCTCTGCAGGCACCCCAATCAACTCCCCGGTCAGGAACTCGGCATTCTTCAGACCTTCGACAATTTGCCAGCTCGACAGACCTTCCGCGACGGAGACCCGGTAGACAATCGGCACTTCGGCCGCAATCGCCTCGCTATAGGCCTCTGGCACGTCCTCACCTGCGGCAAACGCGGCAAGGATCGTCTCCTCACCCGTTCCGGGCGTACGCTCCCGAAAACGAGTCTCGGCGCCGGAATTCCGGATGATGTAGTTGACGACATAGCGGAACGTGCTGGGACCACCTGCTGTCAGAATATCCATGATCTCCGCCATCGAAGCGCCTGCCGGCAGCTCGTAACTGCCAAACTTCAGATCACTTGCCGTGTCTGCATACTCTGCACCAATCCGAAAGAGCATGGGTGATGTGATCGCACCCGTTGCCTCAAGCCGCTGACTGACAACTCGCAATGACGCACCCCTTGGCACCTCAAAGAATGTTGCCGTCTCCAGCGGGCCTTCCGATGTATATTGAGATTGCCCCCATCCAACCGCGATCCCAAGGCCGACGAGCAGCACAATAAAAACGCTCAGCGCGTTTGAGGCGATGGATTTCCACATCAGCCGTCAACCTTGCGCATGATCAGGCAGGCATTTGTGCCACCAAAGCCGAAAGAGTTCGACAAAACCACATTGATCTCGCGCTCAACCTTCTGCTTCGCACATAGGTTGATCTCGGTCTCCGCGGCGGGCGTCTCCAGATTGATTGTGGGCGGCGCGACCTGATCCCGGATCGCCAGAATGCAGAAGATCGCTTCAATCGCGCCAGCAGCCCCCAAAAGGTGCCCGGTCGCTGACTTGGTCGAAGACATGGCCGTCGAGCTTGCCGCGTCTCCCAGCAAGCGCTCTACTGCGCCAAGCTCAATCGTATCAGCCATGGTGGAGGTGCCGTGGGCGTTCACGTAATCGATCTCGGACACATCAATGCCGGCACGCTTGACTGCGGCACGCATGGCGCGCTCTGCGCCTTCATGATCGGGCGGTGGTGCCGTGATGTGATGGGCGTCGCCGGACAGCCCGTAGCCGATCACTTCCGCATAAATCTTTGCACCGCGGGCCTTGGCATGCTCGTATTCTTCGAGAACCACGACGCCAGCGCCCTCACCCATGACAAAACCATCGCTGTCTGCATCCCACGGGCGGCTTGCCTTCTCGGGCTCATCGCTGCGCTTGGTCGACAGCGCCTTGCACGCGTTGAAGCCTGCAATCCCGATTTCGCAAATCGGGCTTTCCGCGCCGCCTGCAATCATCACATCCGCATCGTCCAGCATGATAAGCCGCGATGCGTCACCTATGGCATGCGCCCCGGTGGAACACGCCGTGACGACCGCGTGGTTTGGTCCCTTGAAGCCGTATCGAATACCCACCTGCCCGGAGACGAGGTTGATCAGAGAGGCCGGGATAAAAAATGGCGAAACCCGGCGAGGACCGCGTTCCTTGATCAAAACGGCAGTATCTGCAATCGAGGAAAGCCCCCCGATGCCAGATCCGATCATGACGCCGGTCCGCTCAAGGCTTTCCGCATCTTCTGGGGTCCATTTGGCATCTTTCACGGCCATGTCGGCCGCAGCCATCCCGTAAAGAATAAAGTCGTCGACCTTGCGCTGCTCTTTCGGCTCCATCCAGTCGTCAGGGTTGAACGTGCCATCCGATCCGTCCCCACGCGGGATTTCACAGGCGTAATCCGTGCCAAGGTGGGACGCATCAAATCGGGTAATCGTGCCCGCACCGGACTGTCCCGCCAAAAGGCGTTGCCACGTGTCTTCGACACCGCTGGCCAAAGGCGTCACCATGCCCAGACCTGTCACCACCACTCGCCGCATACCCCACCCCTTTTCTTTCACGTTCCAAAGGTTCCAGCAGGTCTTACACGTGCCGCCCCCCGAGGGGCAAGCCTCTCGCGGTGTCACCGGAACCTCGAAGCGCCCAGTACGGGTGCAAATTCCCGCCTATCTTCTCCACGAACTGACGTCATCGCGCACCAAGCAATCAAATCTTAGAACTTACGATGTCCTATGACGCAATTGCGCTGGACGGCTCGACAATTCTGACACAGTCTGAGCTTGGGATGATGTCGAAAAGACACGTTGGGACACATGGACGATCTGAGTAACGCAAAACGCGTGGTGCGTGATTTCACGACCCGGTTTGATTTAGAAACAGCAGACGCACGGATTGATATCTGCGCGCAGCATTGCGCGGCAGACTACAGGTGGCGCGGGGTTCACCCGTTTCACGAACAGCCCGATGCGGCGGGTGCCATTCGGGCGTTCTGGTCCCCCTTCCTGACCTCTTTTTCAAACGTCCAACGTCGGGAAGATGTCTTTTTCGCAGGCCTTAATGATTGTGACGACCAGAGCTCTGTATGGACCTGCTCGATGGGGCACCTCATGGCGCTTTTCGATCACTCGTGGCTGGGTATCCCCGCCACGCGCAAGATCGCCATGCTCCCCTACGCGGAATTTCACCGGATCGAAAACGGCAAAATCGCAGAGACGGCTTTTTTCTGCGATATCCTGCGGGTCGCAGGACAAGCGGGCCTCTACCCGCTGCCGCAGCAAACCGCCGCTGATATGGTTAATCCCGGCCCGCGAACAAATGACGGTCTGCTTTTGGGACATCATGATCCCGCAGAGGGCGCCCAGACACTTGCGCTAGTCAACCGGATGGCCGCTGACATCTCCCGCGCAAACCGGCTGCTGAACGGTGAGATCGAGCTGACAAATTTCACCCCGCGAGACGAGTTGGCCGCCAACTGGCACGAGGATATGGCATGGTACGGCCCGACCGGCATCGGGGCGACCTACACAATCGACCGGTATATCGAACAGCATCAGCAGCCGTTCCGCAAACATCTGGCAAACCGGATTTTTCACGGTCACGTCGCCCGAGTTGCGGAAGGCAACTATTGCGGTTTCTTCGGCTGGCCAAATCTGAGCGTCACGCCCATTGGCGGCTATATGGGTCTACCTGCGACGGGGAAACCTGCGCCCATGCGAGTGGTTGATGTGTACCGCCGCGACGGGGACAAGCTGGCGGAGAACTGGGTCTTTATTGATTTGCTGCATTGGCTGAACGTTCAGGGATTGGACGTACTGGGCCGGATTGCGGCGATGAACTCTGAAAATTTGATGCAAATACGCAGGGCCTGAAAACGGCTTGGCGAAGAGATCACACTGAAAATTAAGACCTGCCGCACCATCATGGGATGATTGTCTTTCATATGGTGACCCATGTCGTCGTTCCGCACGCGCTTTGCTGGCTTGTTCATACTGCTCTTTCTGAGTGGGTGGACGACGTCTGCCGGGGCCGCCTGTCATTTCCTGCCTCACTTCTCGGAACTGGTACGAACGTCAGAGGCTGTGTTCAGTCCGGGTCACATCATTTCGGATGCGGATATCAAGCATCTGGATAAGCTTACCAGAGCGGTGGATCGCAAGCGGTTGCGGCAAGCGCTTGATCATCTGGGACAAGGGTACCGCTTTAGCGACGCCAGCTATTTTGTGTCGGATGTGACTGTTCTGGTCTCTATCGGAACACGCAGTGGATCGCGGGCCGCCCAAGGCTACACCCAGCGCTCAGGTTTTCACGAACGACTTGGCCGAGTGTCTGAACTGGTGGCAAAGGCGTGTTCCGTCAGCCACCGCGTCACCCAGCGGCTCCAGCATCTGGCCAAGGTCTTGGCGGGCGGCAGCGAAACGCAGCCGGGCGGAACAGTACCGGAGGGCAAACCGGTTCTCTTTGCCTTGATCATTTTTGCAATATGCGTGTTCGGTCTGATTGTCGCCGGCGCCCTTTGGCTGGCACAGCGGTTCGGTTTTGTGAGCGGCGGACGCGGTCTGACTCGCGTATCCTTCAAAACGATCCTGAACATCGAGAACGCGGATGTTACCGTGACGCTCACAGGCATCGGAAAATCCGGTGTGGATATCGAACCGCTCGCTTCCCTGTCACAAGACGCATTGGGAACGATCAATCTTGGCGGTGAAAGCGTCGTCGTGCGCGTGGAAGAACATTCCAAGAAAGCGACGCATCTAAAGTTCCGCCAACCGCTGGGTGCTGACAAACTGGCGGAATATGTAGGATCGCTGTCCCCGCGCAAAGCGGCTGCCGGAACAACGCAGCCAGCCTAGCGGCACGGGACGTTTTGAAACGGACCACCTCACTGAAAACGAAGGCCCCAACGAAAAACGGCACCCCGAACCTGAGATGCCGCTCTCCAAAACTGACTTAAGGAAAAAGGCTTACGCCGCTTCCTTGATGAATTTGACTGCATCACCAAATGTCTGGATCGTTTCCGCCGCGTCGTCGGGGATTTCGATGCCAAATTCTTCTTCGAACGCCATTACCAGCTCAACTGTGTCCAAGCTGTCAGCGCCAAGATCGTCGATGAAGGAGGCGTTTTCAACGACCTTGTCTTCTTCCACGCCCAGGTGCTCGACAACGATCTTTTTCACGCGATCTGCGATGTCGCTCATGATGAGGTTCCTTGTATTTTGATCGGGACTGTCCCGCTTGTGATGGTGGCCATTTGGCCTGTTATATGCCGCTCATGCGACTGCCAAAAGCCCGTGCCCCCAGCAAATCTGCGCCGCCTATAGCATACCAGATGGGGAACGCAAACGCTTATGCAACCCCGGATATTTGTCCGCTCAAAGCATCGCCATACCGCCATTTACGTGCAAAGTGGTACCGGTAACATAACCCGCATCCATACTTGCAAGATACCGGACAGCCGCCGCGATATCATCCGGCGCGCCCATGGCACCGGCAGGAATTTGCCCGAGGATCGCAGACTTCTGGTCATCCGTCAGCTTGTCTGTCATCGCAGTCGAGATGAACCCCGGCGCTACACAATTGACGGTAATGCCCCGGCTTGCGACCTCGTAGGCCAGCGATTTCGACATGCCAACCATCCCCGCCTTGGAGGCCGCATAGTTGGCCTGACCGGGATTGCCTGTTGCGCCGACAACGCTGGTGATATTGACGATCCGCCCCCAGCGCGCCTTCATCATGCCGCGCATCACAGCTTTGCACAGCTTGAAGCTCGCCGTCAGGTTCACATTGATGACGCTCTGCCAATCCTCATCCGACATGCGCATAAACAAATTGTCGCGCGTGATCCCTGCGTTGTTCACGAGGATATCAACCGACCCCATCGCCTCGGCTGCCTGTTTCGGCAAAGCCTCGACGGCCTCCATATCACTGAGGTTGCAGGGCAACACATGAGCCCGATCTCCCAGTTCACCTGCAAGCGCCTCTAGCGGTTCAACCCGCGTGCCGGACAAGCCGACAACTGCGCCCGCGCCATGCAAGGCCGTCGCGATCGCGCCGCCAATACCGCCAGACGCCCCTGTAATCAGCGCCGTTTTTCCTGTCAGGTCCGTCATAAAATCCCGTGTCCTCATTCCGCTCAATCAAAGGTTGGTTTACAGGCTGCCTGCCGCCGCCTTTACGTCATCGGCCGTGCCAACGGCCCGCGTCTCGACGCTGCGATCAATCCGGCGCACCATGCCGGACAGCGCCTTTCCAGCACCGATTTCCCACATCTCTGTCACACCCTGCCCGGCCATGTAGGCCACGCTCTCGCGCCAGCGTACCGCGCCTGTCACCTGCTCGACCAGCAAACTGAGCAGCGTCGCGGGATCACTGCAGGCCGACGCCCGCACGTTCGAGACGACAGGCACCTTGGGTTCCTCAAAATCCACGTGAGACAGCGCATCCGCCATGACACGCGCGGCCGGCTCCATAAGCGCACAGTGAAATGGCGCGCTGACAGGCAGCATCACCGCCCGCTTGGCCCCAGCTTCTTTTGCCAGATCGGCGGCACGCTCGACCGCGGCCTTATGGCCAGACACAACCACCTGCCCCGGATCGTTGTCATTTGCAGCCTGACAGACGTCCCCCTGGGCGGCCTTGTGCGCAATGTCCTGAACCGCATCGAACCCCAGTCCCAGAACAGCGGCCATCGCACCGACCCCCACGGGCACGGCCTCCTGCATGGCCTGCCCCCGCGTCCGCAGCAGCCGTGCGGTATCCTCGATAGACAGGGCGCCAGCGGCTGCCAATGCCGAGTATTCTCCCAGAGAATGACCCGCTACGAAAGACGCAGCATCAATCGTCACGCCCTCTGCCTCCAAGGCTGCCATTGCCGCCAGAGAGGTCGCCATCAGCGCGGGTTGGGCATTCTGGGTCAGGGTCAGCGTATCTGCGTCCCCCTCCCAAATAAGATCTGACAGCTTCTCGCCCAATGCATCGTCAACGCGGTCAAACACATCGCGTGCCGCCGGGTAGGCCTCAGCCAAGTCTTTGCCCATACCAATCGTCTGTGCGCCCTGCCCCGGGAAAATAAATGCGCGCATGTGCCCCTCCGATATTTTGCGTTTTGTTAAGCTCTAGCGCCTTGCCCGGCGCCTCACAAGTGGAGCACCGCTCCGCAGACCTTGAACAGGACCTGTGCGCAATACAGGGCTTTCGAGCGCCGAGAAATACGTTACATCTTTGAAATCAAGCGCCACAGACCGGGATCAGACCATGCTCACAAACTCGCGCAGCACCTATGGCGGTGTGACGAAAACCTTCCACTGGCTCACAGCCTTACTGATCCTGACGCTGATCCCTCTGGGCATCTACGCCAACGGTCTGCCCTATGAGACAGGTGAGCAATTGGCGTTCAAGGCGCAGGTGTTCTCCATCCATAAGACACTGGGTGTGACCGTCTTTTTCGTGGCCTTGACCCGCATTCTCTGGGCAATCAGCCAGCCCAAGCCGGCCCCCTTGCACGGCGATCAGAAGGTTCAGCATTTTCTGGCGGAGACAGTGCATTGGCTGCTCTACGCCTCGCTGATCGTGGTTCCGCTGTCCGGTTGGATTCATCACGCCGCAACCACGGGGTTCGCCCCGATCTGGTGGCCGTTCGGTCAATCCCTGCCTTTCGTACCGAAGGATGATGGCCTGGCCCATACCTTTGCCAGCCTGCATATCATTTTCGAGCGCGTTCTGTTGGTGGCGTTCCTCCTACATTTCGCGGGGGCGATGAAGCACCATGTCATCGACAAGGACGCAACGTTGCGTCGGATGCTCCCCGGCCGAACGGAACCGTCGGCGGAACTTGCAATGCCGAAATCCTCCATGCTGCCCGTGGTCGGCGCGCTGGGCGCTTACGCTGTCGCACTGGTGATCGGGTCCAGTCTTGGACTGTTTGCATCCAAGGACGCGGATGCCCCGGCCGTGCCAACACTTGCGGCGGTCGAGACCGGCTGGCAGGTCACCGACGGCACACTTGGGATTTCGGTGACCCAGCTTGGCAGCGCTGTTGAAGGCGGATTTGAGGACTGGACCGCCGCGATCAATTTCTCCGAAGAGGCTGACGCAGATGGGCGCCACGGCGATGTGGAAGTCACGATTTCGATCCCGTCGCTTACTCTGGGATCGGTCACCTCCCAAGCGCTGGAGCCTGATTTCTTCGACGCAAACAGCTTCCAAACTGCGACCTTTACGGCCGATATCATGGCAGATGGGGAGGCTTATGTGGCCGAGGGAACCCTGACGCTGAAAGGCAGCACCCAGCCCGTGACCCTGCCCTTCACACTGACCATCGACGGCGACACCGCGACGATGTCCGGCCAAACGCAACTCAACCGCACGAACTACAACATCGGCGAAAGCTACCCCGACGAAAGCTCCGTTGCGTTCCCGGTGGATGTCACGGTGAACCTGACGGCGGTCCGACAGGAATAGCCTTTTGCTTTAATGTCCGCTTAGAGCCCAAACCCACGACCCTGAAGTATTGTCGGCCACGGTGGAAAATGCGATCCAAGCTTCCATGATTGATTTCTATTCAACTGAGGCCGACTTCGAGGCAGAAATCACGATTCTCACAGCAGAACAGAGCGGTCGAAGAAGCGCTCCGCACAACTTTATTCGGTGGGATTTTGGCTATGCCGAAGACAATTCGCTCGAACCGGAGCGCAACTTGGCTGCGACTATTTATATGATCTACCCTAATTTTTTGGACGAATATGGCACACCTATCCAGAGAGGGATTCCGCTTTGTGGTACTTACAAAGCTCGGATGCACATAGTTGTCAAAGAGATGATGGAGGACCACCGGGAACGGCTGTCAGTCGGGGTCAAATTCAACTGCCATGAAGGTAGTCGAGTAGTAGCGAGAGGTGTAGTAACTAGGCTATGCGCTATTTCGACTTAACGGCAGCAAAGTCCGCTTTGCAGTTGTTCGCTAACCGCCCCAACCAAGCAGAGGGCCACCCGATTTGTCTTCGGGCGGCCCGGTCCTGAAGGTTAGACCTTCTACTCGGCTTTTTCAGCCTCGATAGAGATGGCGACCTCAATCTCGTCGCTGACGGCAGGCGCGAAGGCGCCGACGCCGAAGTCGCTGCGCTTCAGGGTCGTGGTGGCATCAAAGCCAAGCCATGCCTTGTTGCGCATCGGATGCTCGGCCGCCTTATTCAGGACGGCATCCAGAACGACCGATTGCGTGATGTCGTTCATGGTCAGGTCGCCCGTGATCAGGGCCGTGTTGTCGCCCGTCACTTCGATACCGGTCGAGGTGAAGGTCACCATGTCGCCTTCCTGGGCGCCGAAGAAGTCATCTGCCATAAAGTGCTCTTCGCGGGCTTCCCAGCCGGTGAACATGCTTTGAAGCGGCATGGATACGGTAACGGAAGAATTCGCGGGTTCGGCCTCGTCGAACATGATCTCGCCCTCAAAGCCCGAGAACATGCCGTAGGTCGTCGAGAACCCCAGGTGATTGTAATTGAAAATCACCTGCGAGTGGCTGGCATCGAGCGTGTATTTCTCGGCGGCAAACGCGGTCGAGGCGGCGAGTGCCAGGCCAGCGGCCAAAGCGAAGGTCTTCATGATCTGTATCCTTTCAGACTGTGACGGTACGTAGCGTAACATCGTCTTCTTCCAGATAATGGCAATCCGCGATCCCTCAACAATTTGTGTGCGCAGACAGGGAGCACGCTGCGATAGGCCCTGCCGATGAGACGAACCGGACAAGCGGGCTTGCATCGGGATACGGCCCAAGCTATACGCGCGCATCCTCCGTGACAGCTTTAATCGCGGTGCCCCTCGTGAACGGGTCGGAGGACGTGTTGCCCGTTCTTTGAAGCACGCCTGAACATATGAAAAGGAATGCCCATGCCGCTGTACGAGCATGTGTTTATTTCGCGTCAGGACCTTTCGAACACGCAAGCCGAAGGTCTGGTTGAACATTTTGGCACCGTCCTCAGCGACAATGGTGGCCAGGTTGTGGACACGGAATACTGGGGCCTCAAGACGATGGCCTACAAGATCAACAAGAACCGCAAGGGTCACTACGCGTTCATGCGCTCTGACGCACCCGCACCTGCCGTGCAGGAAATGGAACGCCTGATGCGTCTTCATGACGACGTGATGCGTGTTTTGACCATCAAGGTCGACACCCACGAAGAAGGCCCCTCGGCTCAAATGCAAAAGCGTGACGACCGCGAACGTCGCCCGCGCAACTGATCTTTGGAAAGGACCTGATCCATGGCTGCTAAACCATTTTTCCGCCGTCGCAAGTCTGACCCGTTTGCGGGCGACAACGCGCCGAAAATCGATTACAAAGACACCCGTCTTCTGCAGCGCTACATCTCTGAGCGTGGCAAGATCGTTCCATCCCGTATCACGGCAGTCGGTGCCAAGAACCAAAGGGCTCTGGCCCGCGCGATCAAACGTGCTCGGTTCCTGGCCCTCCTGCCCTATGCTGTGAAGTAAGGAGAGACCGATGCAAGTCATCCTGCTTGAGCGCGTCGCGAAACTTGGCCAGATGGGCGAAGTCGTTGACGTCAAACCGGGTTACGCCCGCAACTTCCTCTTGCCACAGGGCAAGGCGATGAACGCGACTGACGCCAACATGGCGCAGTTCGAGGACCAGAAAGCGCAGCTTGAAGCACGCAACCTGGAAACCAAGAAAGAAGCGGACGCGCTGGCCGAGAAACTGAATGGCCAGCAGTTCATCGTGATCCGTCAGGCTTCTGACGCGGGGGCGCTCTATGGCTCCGTCACCACCCGTGACGCCGCCGACGCTGCAACCGAAGAAGGCTTCACAATTGAACGGGGTCAGGTTGTTCTCGACCGCCCGATCAAGGAGCTGGGTCTGCATGAGGTCATGGTGTCGCTTCACCCCGAGGTCGACGCGACCTTTACGCTGAACGTCGCACGGTCCAACGAGGAAGCGGAACTTCAGGCTTCCGGCAAATCCATTCAGGAATTGGCCGCCGAGGAAGAAGCTGAAGCCGAATTCGAGATCGCGGAACTGTTCGACGATATCGGTGCGGCACAGCTTGATGAGCTGGAAACCGAATCCGAACAGCGCACTGGTGATCCTGCGGTTCAGGAAAAATCCGAACTGGACGAAAAGCTCGACAACGAGAGCTGATCGTCCCACGCAGTTCCAAACGCCAGAAGGCCGCAGCACTCTTGCCTGCGGCCTTCTTTTTTTGGATCGAACACAGCCTACCCGCTGTGGATCGCCATCAGATCCCGTGTGTCGATACGGATCTCTTTTGTGATTGGACCGTTCACGCCTACAATGGTCCGATGATCCTGTGCCTGCAGGACGATGCGCAGGACGTGTTGCCCGGCGGGCAGATCACCCAACGACACGACGGGCGCATAGGCCGCGGCAACCTTTTTGCCCTCTATATAAATATGGGCATGGCCGATTGATCCGCTTTCTGCGTCAGTCGTGCAGACAGCGCTGAACGTGAAGTGACGCGCATCGATGTGCAGGTCCCATGTTTTGCCATCAGCCTTGGTCAGATGCACGTCAATCTGCGGTTCTGGCTGGTCGGGCGGCAGCTGAACTGTAAGGGCTTTTGGCGGCGCGATTGCGCTGGTCGACAGGACGGGCGCCCGCAGCCCAGTGTGGAAGGCCGCCAGCTGGTTTATGGATGCATCGCTATAGATCAGAGCCTGAAGGCCATAGTAGCCCCCCAGAAACAGTGCAAGACAAATAGGCTTGAGCGGCACCAGCGCCCAGCGGGGCAAAATCACTGCACCAGAGGGGCTTCCGAATACAGTGATCGCAAGGATCAACAAGATCATCAGGTGACCTATCGCATCCACTCGACCAAAGGGGATGATGGCCGCAGCGATCATGCCACCAAGGGCAAGTGCTGCCAGTTTCCGGACGACAGGTGTGCAGATCAAACCGAAGCCCAAGGCGAACTCGACAAGGCCGGCCAGCTTCATGAACATCAACTGATGCATTCCGAACGTCAGGAATGAAAGCTGCTCAAGGATTGGAAACGACCATTCGGGGTAAGCGAACTTCTCTATGCTGGCCCACATCATGGTGATTGCGACGCCCCACCGCAAAACATCGAAGCGGTAGCGGTGAAAGCGGCTTGCCGGCCATGCGCACAGACCGAAATACAGCGCAACCGCCAGGAATATGGGATAGTCGAGCAGATGAAAAATACCGAACTGCGCCACGGCAATCACCCACAGGGCAACGATGCCCACCGCCGAGAGAGTGCGCGTCACACGAAAGAAAAGACCCACGGCAATCGCCAGTTGCAGCCAGGACACCCACACCAGATCGGTATGCAGTTCGGGGGTCAGCAACACGCCACCAGTGGCCCAAAGCGAGACGAAGAACATCGCCGTGCCGATCCTCATGACATCGTCAAGTTTCAGATGATCCACGGTAATGGCCGAGATCACCCGACCGCCGATCCGCTGGCCCACGGCCGACGCCTCAAGCACCGTGACGGCCGTCAGAACCAACAGCCCTAGGGCAAGAATTCCGAAGAAAGACGGTGACAGAACCTGATGGAGCGCAGCGGGGGTCGCAAACAGATCATAGGGCTCGAACCATTTGACATGGGCTGCCGCTGACTGAGGCATATGACTGATCAGGAGCGCGGGTAAGACGTGCCGCGCAACACGTAAATGGCCGGAAAACATGGCGGAACTCCGTTAAAATACAATCGTTTAAAAACAGGTTAACTGTACCTTAATTGTTAACGGTCGCTCCGTGAGTTTTGCGTGAGCTTCCGTAAAAACGAAAATGCCCTTCGTCAAAATCACGTTTCACCCATGAAAAACGGAAAAAAGGCCGCCCGCAGGCGACCTCTTCCCTATTCAATGGCGGTGGATCGGCTTAGCCGTTGGACGGCTCGTCGGCTTCCAAAGCCTCGACGGCCTTCTCCAACTCATCCTTTGTCGCCTCTTTGTCGCTGACTTTCGCCAATTCGAAGACGTAGTCCACAACTTTGTCTTCGAAGATCGGCGCGCGCATTTGCTGCTGCATCTGCGCATTCTTCTGGACAAATTCGAAGAACTGACGCTCCTGACCGGGATACTGACGGGCCTGGTTCATCATGGCTTGCGTCATCTCGGCGTCGGTCACCTCGATCTCATTTTTCCGGCCAAGTTCCGCCAGAAGCAGACCAAGGCGTACGCGGCGTTCGGCCAGACTTTTGTGCTCATCGGTTGGCTCGATTTCCGGGTGGTCGTGACCTTCAACATCCGGATTGTCCTCGTGCCACAGCTGATGTGCGATCTGGCCCGCCTCGGCGTCGACCAGCGACGGGGGCAGATCGAACTTCACCATGCCGTCCAACTCATCGAGCAGCTTGCGCTTCATGACCGCGCGGGACGCATTGGCGAACTCCGCCTCAAGACGCTCTGCTATCTGACCTTTCAGACCGGCAAGATCTTCGGCCCCGTATTGCTTGGCCAGCTCGTCGTTGATCTCGGCTGCTGCAGGCGCTTTCACGGCCTTGACCGTACATTCGAAGACGGCTGCCTTGCCTGCCAGATGCTCGGCCTGATAGTCGGCAGGGAACTCGACGTTCACTTCGACCTCTTCACCGGCCTTCACACCAACAAGCTGATCCTCGAACCCGGGGATGAAGGAGTTAGAGCCCAATACCAGCGGATAGTCCTCGGCAGCGCCCCCCTCAAAGGGCTCACCGTCAACCTTGCCAAGGAAGTCGATTACCACCTGGTCGCCATCTTTCGCCTTGGAGCCTTTTTTACGATCTTCAAAGTTCTGCGCGCTTTCGGCCAGATTCTTCAGCGCGTCTTCGACCTCGCTGTCATCTGCCTTCACGACCATCTTTTCCAACTTGATCTTGCCAAGATCCACATCCGGGATCTCGGGCAGCGCTTCGTAGGAAATGGCAACCTCGACATCGTCGCCCGGCTTCCAGTCTTCGTTGGTCATTTTCATTTCAGGCTGCATCGCAGGACGGTCGCCGCTGTCTTCCAGATGCTTGCTCATGGCGCCATCAATGCTTTCCTGCATCGCTTCGCCCAGCACACGCTCGCCGAACTGTTTTTTCAACAGCGCCAGCGGCACCTTCCCCTTCCGGAACCCCTTCATCTCGACATCGGGCTGGGCCTCAAGCAACTTGTCGTTGACCTTTTCGTCAAGCTCCGCGGCCGTTACGGTTATGCTGTAGCCGCGCTTCAGGCCTTCGTTCAGGGTCTCAGTGACCTGCATGTGTGTCCTCATATCTGAAAGTGCCGCAAGAGGTGCGACGGGTCCGTTCTAAATCAGACGCCCTTCTAGGTGCGGCCCCTTTCGGACGCAAGCAGAAAGGCCCATGAAATAAAGAAGTCCGGGGCCAAGAGCTGACACAGGGAAGGGTGTGGTGCGGGTGAAGGGACTTGAACCCCCACGCCTTGCGGCGCCAGAACCTAAATCTGGTGCGTCTACCAATTCCGCCACACCCGCAAACCGGTTCGCCACGAGACAGACTCACGCACCGAACGGGTGCGGGATAGCAAAGCACGCCCGCCCGCGCCATCGGAAATTTTCGCAACCGTTACAAAAAAGGTAAGGCTATCCTTACCCCGTCATGTATTCGGCTTTGCATGGTCTTGGGCTGACCCCAGAGCGGTCGCTTTTTCGCCATAGTTAACATTGCATATTTAGCCATCGAAGACGCAGCCCCGACGTTGGGGATGCAGGAGAACCGCGATGTCTGTCAGCTCTAAATCCTTCACATCTTCCGCTCATGCGGCGCTCGCTACACACGAGCCCTTGGCGGGCCTTCTGCCGGGAACGTCCGTTCTCACCCTCGCGGGACCCCGGCGGGTTGAAGAGCTGACAGACGGCACGCGCATGATCACGCGCAAAGGCACGCGAACCCTTTTGTCCATCACCAGCACCGTCAGGTCTGTCCGGGCCATCCGGGTCGCCCGCGAAACACTGGGCGACGAGATCCCCACGTCGGATTGTCTGATGATGCCCGAACAACGCGTGCTCTTGCGCGGCTGGCGGGCAGAACTGTTCTTCGGTCAAGATCAGGTCGTGACACCAATAAGCAGGCTGGTGGACGAACTGCGCATCTCGCAAGATACCGAACTCTCTGAAGTTCGGGCCTACACTCTTCAGTTCGAAACTGCAGAGGTGATCTACGCGGATGGCATGGAAGTCGTGTGCGCGGATTCAAAGACGCAGCGCATGGCGACATCGAAAGCGGCATAAGAGCAGCGCCGCACCTGATCAAACGTCAAGAGTGCGGAAGACCATCGGAAGCTGTTCCGGCAGGTCTTCCGCAATCAATCCTGGCCCGAACTGACGTGCACATTCCACATGGAGCCACGCGGCACCTTCCGCGGCAGCCATCGCATCCAGCCCTCGTGCCATCAGTCCTGTGATAAACCCGGACAACACATCCCCGGCCCCCGCCGTCGCCAGCCATGGGACAGCGCGCTCATTATATGCCGAATTGATGCTGCATCGCCCATCCGGCGTTGCGATAACAGTGTCCGGCCCTTTGAACAGCACGACACATCCGGTACGCATGGCGGCGGCGCGCGTTGCATCCACCTTCGAATAGGCAGGCCCGCGCGTGGCAGGCTGCTTTAGTTTTTCTGCGATATCAGAGAACAGGCGGCTGAATTCGCCTCCATGTGGCGTCAGCACACAGCCTTCATGCAACTGGTCAAAAAGCTGCGCAGGATCTTCCGTGAAGGCGGTCAGAGCGTCCGCATCCAGAACCGTAGCGCGCTGCGTGGTCAATGTTTCAGCAACCAGTTCGCGGGTGGGTTGCCCGGTGCCCAGCCCCGGACCAATGCAGAGCGCATTCAGCCGCTCGTCTTCTAATACTGCAGCAAGATCAACGACGGCGTCGACGGGCTCCAGCATGATCGCCGTCAACTGCGCTGCACAGTCCTGCAAAGCGGCGCTTGGGCACGCGACTGTCACCAGCCCGGCCCCAACCCGCAACGCCCCCCTTGCCGCCAACCGCGCTGCGCCCGTCTTGCCGGGACCACCCGAAAGAATAAGCGCATGGCCGTGGTTGTATTTGTGTTCGGACGCCTGCCCTTTTCGAAGCGCTAAGCGATCAGGATACACGCCAGACGCGATGGACGGGTCCGCCTTCAGATCAGCCGGCAATCCGATATCAACGACCTTGATCCGCCCACTTGCCACGGGGCCCTGAGCCAGGACATGGCCAAGCTTTGTCCGATGAAACGTGACCGTCAACGCGGCGCTCGCAGCTTGCTGCTCACCAAGCATACGTCCGCTGTCCGCACACAGACCTGACTGGATATCTACGCAGACCAATCGGTCCTCGTGGTACCCCAGTGATGCCAGAACCCGAGCGGGATGGCCGTCCACCGGTCGCCCAAGTCCCGTCCCGAAGAGCGCATCTATATAGATGTCATGGACCGTATCGCCATCGGTGTAATTTGACAGCGCCGCTACTTGCCCAAGTTTGCACCAGCGGTCATGGTTGGTTTTCGCATCCGGCGGCAATTTCGCGGGATCGCCATAAAGGAAGACATCGACGTCCCACCCCCAGTCCTTCAGCAGCCGCGCAATAACAAAGCCATCACCGCCATTGTTGCCGGGGCCGCATAGGACCACCGCGCGATGGGCGGTCTTTGCAAGGTCGGGCCATTCTTCGAAAATCGCATCGACCACGCCGCGCCCGGCACGTTCCATCAGCTCGAGGCCTGTCACCAGATCACTGTCTATGGCGGCACGCTCCGTGGTGCGCATCTGCGCGGCGGTCAGTCGCTCGGTCATTCTCGACCTCTTTTCATTTTGCATAAATTTCGTGCATATTGCTGAAATTCGCGCCGTACGCATATTACAGCAACCGACGCAACGTCCTTGCCCGGAGCTTGCCAATTGTACGTTCAAAGCGAAAGTGGTCTCACGCGAGGAATACAAAAAGAGGGAGTCGGCCTGTGAAAAAGATCGAGGCGATCATCAAGCCTTTCAAACTGGACGAGGTGAAGGAAGCTCTTCAGGAACTGGGCATTCAAGGTCTCAGTGTAACCGAAGTCAAAGGCTTCGGACGTCAGAAAGGTCACACCGAGCTGTATCGGGGTGCCGAATATGTGGTCGACTTTTTGCCCAAGGTTAAAATCGAGGTTGTCCTGACGGATGACCAGTTGGATGGCGCCATCGAAGCCATCATCGCTGCTGCGAAAACCGACAAGATCGGCGACGGCAAGATCTTCGTCTCCACCGTGGAACAAGCGGTGCGTATCCGGACCGGCGAAGCCGGCGACGAGGCGCTCTAAAGCGCCACCCTTTACCCGAACTTCAGAGTAACTATCAGAGAGGACAAGGTCCCATGAGCAAGACCGAGATGCTTAAGACCATCAAAGACGAAGATATCGAGTACGTCGATATCCGGTTCACAGACCCGCGCGGCAAGCTGCAGCACGTCACGGTCATGGCCGATCAGGTTGACGAGGATTTTCTCGACGAAGGCTTCATGTTCGATGGCTCCTCCATCGCCGGTTGGAAATCGATCGACCAGTCGGACATGAAACTGATGCCCGACACCGACAGCGCCTATGTCGATCCGTTCTACGCGGAAAAGACGATCTGCGTTCACTGCACCGTTGTCGAACCTGACACGGGCGAAAGCTACGACCGCGACCCCCGCGGCACAGCGGAACGTGCCGAAGCTTACCTGAAATCGTCGGGTATCGGCGACACGGCCTACTTTGGTCCGGAAGCCGAGTTCTTCCTGTTCGACGACGTCCGTTTCTCGGTCGAGATGAACAAAGTGTCCTACGAGGTCGACGCAAACGACGCCTCCTGGAACAGCGACGCTGAGTACGAGATGGGCAATATGGGTCATCGCCCCGGCATCAAGGGCGGCTATTTCCCCGTGAACCCAACGGACGCGGCGCAGGATTTGCGGTCGGAAATGCTGTCTACGATGAAGCGGATCGGCATGAAGGTCGACAAGCATCACCACGAGGTGGCGTCCTGTCAGCACGAACTGGGCTTGATCTTTGACAGCCTGACCAAGCAGGCGGACGAGCTGCAGAAATACAAGTATGTGATCCACAATGTGGCCCACGCCTACGGCAAGTCAGCCACATTCATGCCAAAGCCAATCGCAGGCGACAACGGTACGGGTATGCACGTGAACATGTCCATCTGGAAAGACGGCAAGCCGCTGTTTGCAGGCGACAAATACGCCGATCTGAGCCAGGAAGCGCTCTACTTCATCGGTGGTGTTCTGAAGCATGCAAAAGCGCTGAACGCGTTCACTAACCCGTCGACCAACAGTTACAAGCGCCTGATCCCCGGCTTTGAAGCCCCTGTTCTGCGTGCGTATTCCGCACGCAACCGGTCGGGTTGCGTCCGGATCCCATGGGCCGAAAGCCCCAAGGCAAAGCGCGTGGAAGCTCGCTTCCCCGACCCTGCGGCGAACCCGTACCTCTGCTTCGCGGCCCTGCTGATGGCTGGCCTCGACGGTATCAAGAACAAGATCGACCCGGGCCCGTCTTCGGACAAGGACCTCTACGATCTGCCGCCGGAAGAGCTGGCCGATATTCCGACCGTCTGCGCGTCGCTGCGTGAGGCCTTGGAGGAACTGGAAGCCGATCACGAGTTCCTTCTGGCAGGCGACGTATTCAGCAAGGACCAGATCGAAGGCTACATGGAGCTAAAATGGGAAGAAGTGTATGCCTACGAGCACACACCGCACCCGATGGAATACAAGCTCTACTACAGCTGCTGATCTTTACTGACAGTTCTCGAAGGGGCGTCCCACAGGGGCGCCCTTTTTCTTTGGTCCGCTGTCAAGGTTGCTGCATCGCCATTGGAACGGTCTCAAGCGGTTCAATCGTCTCTTCAAGCGACGGCGCATCTTCCAGCGCCTTGAGCGGGATGGACGCATCTTGTTCAGGCGCGCCAGCGGGCAAAGCCGTGGCGTTTGTATTGAAAGGCTCGCCCAGCATCGGGCTTTCTGCAGACGCGGGCGACCCGTCACTGGCGTCGCGTTCGGGCTGCCCTGCCAGATGAGTAACACGCACAGCGCGATCGCCGTAAAGCTGCCCAAGCCGCCCGGTTCCAATCGACTTCCCGCCGGGCGCGCAAAGATGCACGTCAGCCAGCATCGCCAGATCAACGGGAATGAGGGAGCCCGGCTCGAGTGAGATCAGATCCGTAAGCGGCAATCGCAGGCCGCGAATTTCGGCATTCAGTGGCGCAGTGACGTTGGACAAAAGCGAAGCGATGAACGGGTTTGTCTGCGGGATCGTTGCGGGTGCAACGGCGTCTACGGCGCCCGCTGGATACCAGATCCTCGCTTTGCCGGTTTTTATGCCAGGTCCCATATCAAGCGTCACATCCAAAATGTCATAGGACGGGCTGGTCAATGCCAGGGACAGTGCGGCGCGGTCGAACTCCACCACCTTGATTGTGTAGCCCGCGTAGGACTGTGTGTGACTGTCCTTTGCATAAATCTTTTCAAACTGCGCGAGAACGGCCAGCACGAAACTCTGCGCCAGCTTAGCATCAATCCGTGTTACTGGTCTGTCCAGCCGGGGCGATTTTGCGACCCGCCCGAGCGTTTGCTGTTCGATCAACGCATCGATCAACATCCCGTCCAGAACAAAGAGACCTTCCTCACCCGCAGGCCCGGCGAGGCGGAAAATCAGCGTGACCTCTTCGAGGCTTTCAAGGGCCGCGTCCCGAACAAGGGCGTCAGCGTGAACGTCCGCGAGCTTGAGATCCATGTCGAACAGGGTCTTGGCAGTGTTGCGAAAGCCCGCATCTGCGCTTTCTTCCAGAAGATCATGACGGCGGGCACGGACTGGCGCACGGGTTCGCAGCTTCTTGCGCATGACAGCGACATGGCCCGCGGGATCGCGGGCGGCTGTGTCCGGTGCCGTCTGATCTGTATCTGCCAACTGCGTGTCTCGCGATCTTGAGGCCTGTTGTCCAATTTGGTCTGCACAGATCAAACTGCTCAGGCGCCCCAAAGTCTTAATCGGTTAATTCTGAAGAATGTATTTACAAACGGGCAGATAGAGGTCAGGCGCGCAGTTTTTCCACGCTTCCAAGTCGCTGAGGGACCTGAATGCGGAACCCTGCGCCTTGTTGATCTGCAAGATAGGTGATCTCGCCCCCCAAACGGGCCATAACCTCACGGCAGATCGCCAGACCCAAACCTGCCGAGCCCGCGGCGGCCTGATCGCTGAGGCGTGCGAATTTCTCAAATATCAGCGCCTGTTGGGCGGCTGGGATGCCCGCGCCATTGTCGACAAAATCAATCTCGATCATCGTTCCGCTTACCCGCGCTGTGATGGCAAGCTCGGGCGATGCCGCCGTACAATATTTGCCCGCATTGGTGATCACGTTGATGAAAACTTGTACCAGCCGGTCGGGGTCAGTGAAAAGACTAAGGTCTTCGGCAGATCTGTCGCGTTTCAGGATCAGTTTACCGTCAGCGCCGGCCGATGCCACGGCGCGGTCTATCAGGTCGCGCAAGTTCGTCCACGCCTCATTCAATTGCCCCTGCCCGCTTTCCAGAACGCTGAGGTCCAAAAGATCATCCAGAAGACGCGTCAGGCGCAAGCTCTCGTCGTGGATGATGGTGCTGTAGCGAGTCCGCTCGGCCGGGGTCATGCCATCTTCCATCATAAATTCCGAGAAGCTTCGGATCGAGGTCATGGGTGTGCGCAACTCGTGGCTCACCTGACTGAGAAACGCGTCTTTCTGAACCGAAAGCGCGGTCAGTTTTTCGTTGGCAAGCCGCAATTGCCGAGCCGTTTGCTGCAGTTCTTCCGATTTCGCTTCAAGCTGACTTGAGTGTTCCAGCATCTGAGCAGATTCGTCCGCTACAGCCAGAAGGTCGTCTACTGAGATAACCGCGTCCCCGTTGATCTGGCCGATCATGGCATGGGCCGTGGCCGCCCCCACGGACCCCGCAAGCTCGCGCTCCAGCAACTCGACGAAGGCGGGTGTCGGATCGGGGAGCCCGTCGGGTTTGCCTTGACGCGCCGCCTCGTGCTGGAACAGGGCCTGTGCCTGACGCGCGCCAAGCAAGCGTTGGGTCATGACCAGAAGGTCCTCGCTCTCAACGGTGCCACTGACCCATCCCCGCTGGGCGTCTGTGCCGTCGAAGGCGTTGACAAAGCTGACCCCTTGCAACCGCTCCATCGGGCTGGGGAACGTCATGAGAGAGACGAGGAGAAACAATACGGTGTTCACAGAGATCGACCACAGGATCGAGTGCACCAAGGGATCAAGAGACGACACACCGAAGAGCGCTTGCGGCCGTAACAGCGACGTTCCGAAGAGACCGTCCTGCAACGTGTCCGGCCCGAAGAGCCCCACCGCAGGCAGCGCCAATGTGATGGACCAGAGCGCGAATCCCGCGCACAGCCCGGCCATCGCCCCGGCCCGCGTGGCACCGCGCCAGAACAGCGCGCCGAGAAGCGCTGGCAGCACTTGTGCCACGCCTGCGAAACTGACCAGCCCGATGGCGGAGAGCGCGTTCGAGCCGCCTGTGACCCTGAAATAGATGTAGCCCAGCCCGAGGATGCCGATGATGGCCAAGCGCCGGGAGGTGATCACCACCTGCCGCAGATCGCCCGAGACCGTGGCGCCCTTGGGGCGGCTGGACAGCCAAAGAGGTACGACAATGTGGTTCGAAATCATGGTGCTGAGCGCAATGGCCGCGACAATTACCATGGATGTGGCCGAGGAAAATCCACCGAGGAATGCGAGCACCGCCAACCCCTCCTGATCTAGCTCCAGCGGCAAGGTCAGAACGAAGAGATCAGGGTTCGCGCCGTCGGGCAGAACGGCAAGCCCGACGACTGCGATGGGCAGCACAAAGAGGCTCATCGCCAGCAGATAGAGCGGAAACGCCCAGCTTGCCGCACTTAGATGGCGTTCGTCGGAATATTCCACCACCATGACCTGAAACATGCGCGGCAGGCAGATGATGGCCGCTGCCGACAGGAAGGTCATCCCGATCCAGCGACTGGGTTGGGGTTGCCACTCCGCCACCGGGCTTGCGGCGATGATCTGCAGCGTGTCACCGATGCCGCCGCTGACACCCCACACAACGAAAACACCGACCGCGAGCAATGCGACCAGCTTGACGACGGCCTCCAGCGCGATGGCTGTGACAACGCCGTGGTGCCGCTCGTTCGTATCGAGGTTGCGCGTGCCAAAGAGAATGGTGAAAAGTGCTAGCCCGGAGGCGACCCAGAACGCTGTGGTCTGCAAGTCCGACTGATCCCATCGCGCCACCCCGGCATCCGCCGACGCATTCGCAAAAACGGCGAAGGACAGGGTCACCGATTGCAACTGAAGCGCGATATAAGGTGTCGTCCCAGCCAGAGCCAGAAGCGTGACCAGCACAGCCAAGGCGCTCGACTTGCCATAACGGCTGGAGATCAGGTCCGCGATAGAGGTGATGCGTCTGGCCCGGCCGATCCGCACCAGTTTGCGCAGAATCCACCACCAGCCCAGAAAAACCAGAGTGGGGCCTAGATAGATGGTCAGGTATTCGAGGCCCGAGCGCGCTGCGTTCCCGACCGCACCGTAGAAGGTCCACGCCGTGCAGTAGACGCTGAGGGACAACGTGTAGGTGAGCGGGCTGCGCAGCCACCGCGCCCCACCCCGACTTGCCCGCGCATCGGCCCAGAACGCGACAACAAAGAGCAGCGCCACGTAGGCAAGTGCGGTCAGGACGAGGAAGTTGAACGTCACCATTACTCAGCGGGTCCGACTGGCGGTGTATCCTCTTCGCTTGTGTCTGCGCCTTCGCTGCGATGAAGGGCGTGGGACAGCCAGAGCGCCACAGCGATCAGCAATAGCCACGCGGCGAAGAAGTAAATCAGATGCGCGCTGGTCTGACCCGGTGCACCGTCATTGCCAGAAGACAGCCATGCGGGGATCAAAAAGAGTGCCATCGCGAGAAAAGGCAGCAACTTTGCTGCGTCAATCAACCTCCTGCGTCGGTAAACGCCCCGCTCCAGAAAAAGTGGCGTGCCCACACGGCGCGATGGACCTGTCATGCCCCGGCTCTTTCGGCCAGCGCACGTACGGTGTCCAGCATCTCGGTGTTTGAAAAAGGCTTAGTCATGAAGGCGCTGACCCCATAGCTTTCCGCCAGTTCACGGTCCTTTGTTTGACCCCGCGCGGTGAGCATCAGAATAGGCAAATCCTGAAGAGCCATGTCCTGCCTAAGCTCTTTCAGGATCTCAAACCCGCTGCGCCCCGGCAACATCACGTCCAGCACGACGACATCGGGCTTTATGCGATAGACGGCAGAGACGGCATCCACCCCATCGGAATGAAGTCGGACCGTCCAGCCATCGCGCTCCAGAAGAAAGCTGATCGCCTCGATGATATTGGGTTCATCTTCGATCAGCAAAACGGTTCTGCCCATCAGCCCTCCCAAGCCGTGTTTCCCCTTGCTGCGTCCACTAAGCCAAAGAAACAGGGACGTGTCAAAATTTGTAGGATTTTTGCATGTGCTTGCCGGATGCTTCAGTCCACCTGCAAAATCGAAGGTTCGCGCCGCGCGACACAGTCGGGACGCGGACAGACCCGGCAGCTTGACCCAACAGGACGTGGGTTCTGCACCCCGTCCTCGTCGCTGATCAGCAGCATCGCCGCGTGATAGAGCGGTGGGCCTTCGAATGACGGCATCCCTACAGGGCTGGTCACGGCGTAGGTCCGGAACTTGCGGTTCTCGGTGCTTTCGACGTCACGGCGGATGGGCTGGCCCGGCGTAGACAGGGCGGAGAAAAGGGGCCAGAGCGGACAGGCCGCACCAAAACGAGGCAAACCAAACCCCGGCGGCGGTTTGCGGAACAGCATGGCACCGGCGCTGTCACAGATCACCAGCCCCACCTCGGGCATGTCCGCAGCAATCGGCAAACTGGCCAAGCGTCGGAAGACGACCATCAGATCGACCTTGAACTCGCGCGCCAAAGCTGCCGGGTCGAACCGAGTAGCGCGCGCGGCTGCACCAAACGTCACCAACGGCAAGCGTTCGACATCTCGGGCGTAGATCTTCAACGCGGTGCCAGCGACGCTGCGGGCCGCATCGGATTCAAACTCAGGACTGTTGGCAAGAATATCGGGGATGACCACCGGACCGTCCGCTTCGATTTCCGCGATGTGATACCGTCGCCGCTCAAAGAACGCCGAGACCTGTTCCAATGGTGTCGCAAACCCGCTGTCTCGCCGTGCCAGTCTGTCGAAATGGCTTGCCATCCCGGCAGAGGTTTCCGCAAGCCTGCGGCTTTCGGCATCGATATTTGCGTGGAACCGTGCGCGCCAGTCCGCCCCGATATCCGGCGTCGTGACCAGAATAGACGCGGTCGACCGGATCGCGGAGACCGACCCCAGCACGTCATGCATCTTCTCGGACAGAACGGGATCGTGCGTCAGCCGGTCGTTGAGGCCGCCCACTGTCGCCTCCAACGCTGCGATCCGCTGGGCTTGCGCGGTGATCTTTTCGGCCCATCCGGGAAAGCGACCGACGAACTCTTCGATCTGGTCGATTTCGGCCCCGTCGGAGGGACCAGCAGCGTTCTGAAGACCTTCGATCAGGGCACTTTCGCCGCCCTGTGCCAACATGTTCGGATCGCGGCCCAGAACGCCCGCGATCGAGACCAGCAATTTGCCGCCGATTCTACGCTTGTTGTGTTCGATCAAATTAAGGTAGCTGGCGGAAATGCCCGTCTGGGCCGCCAAATCCGCCTGTTTCAATCCCAAAGCCATGCGGCTTTCGCGGATCCGGGTCCCGGCCAGTGCAGAGCGCGGCATCGGCAACTTCCTGTTTTGTAACGCCTCAACATGGGAAACAGTAAAGTAATTTACTCATTCTGCACCCGCATAGTCTAAGAATTTACAGAACTTTGCCTCTTTCTCAAGCACTTGTTGAACGATTTTCTAACACGCGGTGATATCTTACCAGTCCGAAAAGGACCGGGTGCGTCGGGAGGAGGCGTCGCCCAAAAAATCTTAGGGAGGATATAATGTCCAAATCGAATTTCACCCGTCGGGGTGTACTCAAGACGTCTGTTCTGGCCGGCGGCGCCTTGGCTGTTCCCACAATTTTTGATGGTTCCGTCTGGGCTGACGGCCACACCGGTTTCACCAACGCGCCAGAGGGCGGCACGGTCACCCTGGGCTTCAACGTCCCGCAGAGCGGTCCCTATGCGGACGAGGGCGCCGATGAACTGCGCGCCTATGAGCTTGCGGTCGAACACCTGAATGGTGGTGGCGACGGAGGCATGTTGAATACCTTCACGTCGAAAACCCTCGACGGCACGGGCATCAACGGCAAGAAGGTCGAATACGTCACGGGCGACACGCAAACGAAATCCGACGCCGCGCGTGCATCTGCTCGCTCGATGATCGAAAAAGACGGCGCAATCATGATAACCGGCGGCTCGTCGTCGGGCGTGGCTGTGGCTGTGCAGGCGCTCTGCCAAGAGGCAGGCGTTATCTTCATGGCGGGTCTGACCCACTCCAATGACACGACGGGTAAGGACCGGAAAGCCAATGGCTTCCGTCACTTCTTCAACTCCTACATGTCAGGCGCTGCACTCGCGCCGGTTTTGGCCGCCAACTACGGCACAGACCGCAAGGCGTACCACCTGACGGCTGACTACAACTGGGGCTACACCACAGAAGAAGCCGTGCGCAGCTCGACCGAAGCCATGGGTTGGGAAACAGTAAACGCGGTCAAAACACCGCTGACACAGACCGACTTCTCGTCCTACATTGCGCCGGTTCTGCAGTCGGGCGCGGATACGCTCATTCTGAACCACTACGGCGGCAACATGGTCAACTCGCTGACCAATGCCGTTCAGTTCGGTCTGCGCGACAAGCAGGTCAACGGCAAGGACTTCCAGATCGTCGTTCCGCTGTATTCCCGCCTGATGGCAAAAGGTGCCGGCGCGAACGTCAAAGGCATCTTCGGTTCCACGAACTGGCACTGGTCGCTGACCGACGAAGGCTCCAAAGCGTTCGTGAAGTCCTTCGGTACCAAATACGGCTTCCCACCCTCGCAGGCTGCACACACCTGCTATGTGCAAACGCTGCTTTATGCGGATGCGGTCAACCGTGCTGGAAGCTTCAACCCATGTGCGGTCGTCGAAGCGCTCGAAGGCTACGAGTTCGACGGTCTGGGCAATGGCCCAACGCTTTACCGCGCCGACGATCACCAGTGCTTCAAGGACGTGCTGGTCGTGAAAGGGAAAGAGAACCCGACATCCGAGTTCGACCTTCTGGAAATCGTGGAAATCACACCGCGGGCGCAGGTCGAGTACGCACCGGATCATCCACAGATGGGTGGCGCGGCTGCAACGCTGGGCACCTGTAACCCGGGCGCTTAAGCCAAACGTTTGCGGGGCGGGCTCCGGCCTGCCCCGCCTTCACGTATCGGACCGGCGCGCCTGACGCGCAATTCTCGTCGCAACCTGCGAGGTGGGGACATGGAAGCCATTATTCTTCAAATTCTGAACGGACTGGACAAGGGCTCTGCCTATGCCCTGATCGCGCTCGGTCTTACTCTGATTTTCGGCACACTGGGTGTGGTCAACTTTGCCCACGGTGCGCTGTTCATGATCGGTGCTTTCTGCGCCGTCACCCTGCAACGCATCCTCAGCCTCAGCTACGAGGTTGTCGACGACACAAGGACTGATTTCCTTGGCAACCCGCTTAAGGTCGATGTGCCCTATGTCAACGGATGGTTCGGTCCGGAAATGGGGCAGACGATCATCGAATGGTCCGTGCCCTTGGCCATCTTGTTCGCGATCCCGGTGATGATGTTTGTCGGCTACGCGATGGAGCGCGGCCTGATCAAGCATTTCTACAAACGGCCCCATGCGGACCAGATCCTTGTAACGTTCGGCCTTGCCATCGTCCTGCAAGAGGTCATCAAGGCCTTTTACGGCGCAAACCCTATCCCCACACCTGCCCCGCCCGCCTTCACAGGTTCGTTCGATTTCGGCGCGCTGATCGGGTTTGACCCCAACCAGATCATCTATCCCTATTGGCGGCTGATCTATTTCACCTTTGCCGCATTCGTCATCACGGCTGTCTTCGCCTTCCTTCAATTCACGACCTTCGGCATGGTGGTGCGGGCAGGCATGGCGGACCGGGAGACGGTCGGCCTTCTGGGCATCGACATCGACAAGCGCTTCACGATGATGTTTGCCATCGCCGCCGTCGTCGCGGGGTTGGCTGGTGTGATGTACACGCCGATCAACTCGCCCAATTACCACATGGGGATGGATTTCCTTGTTCTCAGCTTCGTCGTGGTCGTCGTGGGCGGCATGGGGTCCCTGCCCGGCGCCGTTCTGGCCGGGTTTGTCCTTGGAATTCTCGAAAGCTTCGCCTCGATGGCCGAGGTGATCGATATCATCCCCGGTATCAACCAGATCATCATCTATCTCGTTGCAATCATCATTCTGCTGACACGTCCGCGTGGCCTGATGGGCCGCCGTGGCGTGATGGAGGATTAATCCATGTTCGGCCTTAGTACCAAAGACACCACATTGTTGCTGTTCGTCGCGGCGCTGACCCTACTGGCCCCGTTTCTGCTGAACCCGTTCCCTGAGAATTCCGCCATGGCACAGTTCAACGCGGGCTATCCGGACTTGATGCAACGGTTCGTCATTTTCGGAACCTTTGCCATTGGGTTCAACATCCTCTTCGGATTGACAGGTTATCTCAGCTTCGGTCACGCCGCTTTCCTTGGCGTGGGCAGCTACGGCGCGATCTGGATGATGAAACTGCTGACGCTGAACGTAATCCCGGCGATTATCATGGGCGTCATCTTCGCGGGTCTCTTCGCCTTGTTGGTGGGATACATCTCTCTCCGGCGATCCGGGATATACTTCTCGATCCTGACATTGGCCTTCGCGCAGATGTCCTACGCACTGGCCTATTCCGTTCTCACACCGATCACCGGCGGCGAGACAGGGCTGCAGCTAAAGGCCACGGATACGCCCTTGCTGTCCAACCTTGCCCCCGGCGAGATCGGACGCGCAAACCTCTTTGGCGTCGACATGCGATCAAGTTATGAACTGGTCATCGGTGATTGGCTCTTCACCTTCAACGCGGGCTATTACATCGCCGCCGTCTGCATGCTGATCGGCTTCTACATCTCCATCCGCATTTTCCGCTCACCCTTCGGGATGATGCTACGGGCGGTGAAGTCCAACCAACAGCGGATGAACTACACCGGCCTGAACTCCAAACCCTACACGCTGGCCGCGTTTGTGATCTCCGGCATGTATGCCGGTCTGGCGGGGGGTTTGATGGTCGCCATGGACACGCAAGTGGGGCCCGAGCGCATGTTCTGGACGGCTTCCGGCGAGGTTGTACTGATGGCCATTCTCGGCGGCGTGGGCACATTGATCGGACCAGTCCTCGGCGCGGGCATGATCAAGTACATGGAAAACATCCTGTCCAAGATCAACGACGCGATCCTGCACCAATGGTTCGCTTTCATGCCGGACGGCATCGAGAACCTGCTGGTCGCCATCTTCCATCCGTTCATCGGCAAAGGCTGGCACCTGACGCTCGGCATGCTCTTCATGTTGATCGTGATCTTCCTGCCAGGCGGTCTGGTCGAAGGCGGACAACGCATCGGTCGCATCTTTCGGCGGCGCGATCGCAAGGCGGACAGCGTCGAATCCGATGCCGCCAAACAACGCAAACCGGCAGAGTAAGGGAAGCAGGACATGGGAATTCTTGAGATCAAGAATGTCGGCAAGCGCTTCGGCGGATTGCAGGCGCTGAGCGACGTCAATCTGAGCGTTGCCGAAAACACCGTCCACGCGATTATCGGGCCAAACGGCGCCGGAAAATCGACCTTGCTCAATTGCCTCGTGGGCAAACTGATCCCGGACACGGGGTCGGTCACCTTTCAGGGGCAAAGCCTGTTGGGCCGCAAGCCCCACGAGATAAACCAGCTGGGCGTCAGCCGCGTGTTCCAGACACCTGAAATCTTTGCCGATCTGACCGTGTTGGAAAACGTCATGATCCCCTGCTTTGCGCACCGGGATGGGGCCTTCCAGATGAACGCCTTGCGCGGCGTGCGGTCCGAGACCGACATACGTCAGAAGGCCGAGCAAATTCTGGAAGATGTCAGTATGCTCGAGAAAGAGAACATGCAGGCCTCGTCCCTGTCACGCGGTGACAAGCGACGCCTGGAAATGGCGATGTGTCTTGTGCAGGATCCCAAGCTTCTGCTGCTGGACGAGCCCACCGCCGGGATGGCGCGGGCCGATACGAACAACACCATCGATCTGCTCAAGGAAATCAAGGACAAGCGTGACATCACGATGGCGATCATCGAGCATGACATGCATGTGGTCTTCAGCCTTGCCGAGCGGATTACGGTTCTGGCCCAAGGCACGCCCCTTGTGGAAGAGACGCCCGAAAACATCAAAGGCCATCCCAAGGTGCGCGAAGCGTATCTGGGTGAGGCGCAGGTCTAAGGAGCGGCCCGATGAACGCGAAACCTGAGTTTAACAAGAACGCCAACAACGCGGCGACCGCACCCGCCTTCCTCAGCGTCTGGGACGTGGAGGCCTACTACGGTGAAAGCTACATTGTGCAAGGCATCAGCTTCAACGTGCACGAGGGCGAAATCCTCGCCCTGCTGGGCCGCAACGGGGCGGGCAAGACCTCGACCCTGCGCACGATTGCCCGGCTGGGCGATCCGCAACTCAAACACGGTGAGATCTGGCTGGATCATCAGCCCTTGCACAAGATGGCCAGCTATCAGGCGGCGCAGGCAGGCATTGGCCTTGTCCCCGAAGACCGTCGCATCATTCCTGGCCTGACGGTCGAAGAGAACCTGCAGCTTGCGCAGATCGCCCCGCCGATTGGCTGGTCCATCGAGCGGGTCTACGATCTGTTCCCCCGCCTCGGCGAACGTCGCAAGCAGGAGGGCGTGACCCTGTCCGGCGGCGAGCAGCAGATGCTGTCGATTGCCCGGGCCCTGTGTCGCGACATCAAGGTTTTGCTGCTGGACGAACCCTACGAAGGTCTCGCTCCTGTTATCGTGCAGGAAATTGCTAAAACCCTGAATGTCATCCGGGATCAGGGGATTACGACAATCATCGTGGAACAAAATGCCGTGGCTGCGTTGAAACTGGCAGACCGCGCCGTGATCCTCGACACCGGATCGGTCGTCTATGACGGCTCCGCCCAAGAGGTTCTGGACGACGAAAAACTGCGCGCTGAATATCTGGCGATCTGAGGTCCTGCTTGGGGGCCGGGGTCGCATTGAAACGACACAAATAGGAATATGCCCATGTCCACCACGCACCCGCCGTCTTCTTCGTTTATTTCTGGGAGTTATGTTGATGCGTCTGGGTATGCGTCGATGTATTGGTCGTCTGTGTCTGATCCTGAGGCGTTTTGGGGGGAGCAGGGCAAGCGGCTGGACTG
>NZ_BLJE01000006.1 GCF_009811795.1 Litoreibacter roseus
CAACGACAATCCAAACAGGTGGTGGAACAACGATCGCGGTTTGCCGGATCGTGTTGAGTGATCCATCTAGATGTCCCGAAAGGGGAAACTGGAGCACGTGCAGCGAACTCATGCTTTGTCCCGCACACCGGACAATGAGCTTGGTGAATGCTGCGACGGCGGCTCCGCGAGACGAAGCTGCCTCTCGCTGCGCCATGCGCCAACAGCTTCACGGGGCCGTTGATTGCTCAGTTCGTAGAGCGCCTCGCAAATTCATCCAGGTTAGGGGAGCCTTGTCTGGCTTCTTCATCAACCTCCCTTTGCATACTAAACCCTCGAATGGTTGGAGGCTGACTTGCCCGAGCCTGAGTCTCCGGTTGGTAGATCGAAAAAATGTGGCATAGCGTTGGCTCTGCTACTCGGCGCAGATGGATGTCAAAGCCGCCCATTCATCCTCGGTGAGGATCGGGTCGTCGGAGAATTCCTTACTTTCGCTTGCGGCCAGTGCGGCTTCGATCCTTCCGTCGTGTGCCGGATGGGTGTGCAGATAGGTCAGGATGCCGGATTGTTCGAGCGTCATCGACTGCATGAGGGTGAAGGCTTCGGCCAGGTTTATAGGGCTGATCCCTGCCTCAGTCAGAATCTCGTGGGCGAATGCGTCAGCTTCCCGTTCCGATTGCCGCCCGAACGAGGAAGCTTGGAGGTTGCTGGTGAAATCCGCGACGACCTGTCCACCTGGGAACGTAGCTAATAGCAGGTCGCCTATCCCGGTCGAGGCTGCGTTGCGCAGGGCGATCGCGGTCATGTGCTTTGCATAGACGTGTCCGACCTCGTGCGCCATGATCGCAGCGAACTGCGCAGGCGTCTCGGTCGCGTCGAACAGCCCCTGATAGACCAGAATGCGGCCTGCAGGGAAGGCGACTGCGTTGGTACTGCGGTTGTCGGTCACTTTGACGTCCAGCTCGAACGGAAGTTCGAAATTGCCGAAAACTCGTACAAAGACCTTGTCCAGCGCGGCGTCCCCTTTGGGCGTCGAGCAGAAACGCATCGGCGCTTCCTGCCTGGCGCTAATGTTGGCGATCCACTTGTCATAAGGTAGATCGGCGATGCGCCTTTCTGCCTCGGCTGACATTATGCCAGCAAGGGAGCGAGACAGATACGGCAGCAGGACCGTTGCGGAAACGGCAACGGCCACGCTGGCTGCGGCTAACCACCCGACATATCGCAACGGGTTGGCAAGCGCAGGGCGCGCATGCAGGTTCGGACATGCCCGTCGCACCGCGGCGACAAGGGCGGAATCGGTCACATGAAGTCGTGCGGCGTCGTCTCGGATGCTGCTGAGCAAAAGCGCGTCTTTGGCACCAGCCTTGCTTTGTGACCGGATATCGGCCAAGGGCCATTCCGCGCGAGGAACGCCATTGACTGAAATCGACAAGCTGTCGGTCTCGATTCTGGCTTGTGCTTCTTGGCTGACAGCCGTCTTTCCATTGAAATAGAACACACTCATATCCCCATCCCCATATCCAGCGCCTCAAACAACCCGCTCGCGCCGGTCTGTGCCTCACCCTCACGCTGTGCAACCCGTGCCATCAACTCGGTGTTCTCCAAGATCACGCTGTCAGCAAAGAGCCGGGTCATCGGCACAAGGACAAAGACGTGGTTTAGGATGCTCCAGACCAGATAGATTACGGCAGTGGTCAAAAAGATAGTGCTCAGAACAATCCACTGGACGGCATTATTGGTAACGAAGTCCATGTATTCCGAGAACTTGAGCCCTGCGAACCCTTGAGTGAAACCATTTGTCACGGCTGCAACTGCAAGCGCCCAGAACAGAAAGACAATCGTGTTTCCGATCATGAACGTGCGAACGATTTTTGCCGTTGGTGGTGCGGCTGCGATCTTCATGTCGCCAGCCTGCTTGCGGTTCATCAGTTCCCGGAAGCTTTCAGCGCGGAAGTAAAGAAAGCCAGCCAGCGCAATCGGGATCGTGCCCCAAAGCCCATACAGAATATGTGGATCCGCAAGGCGGCCCAGCGCGATCACCAGGACCGATGCCACAATGCCGATGAAGAAGTATCGCACATGAGGGAGCAGCATTCTCCAATCGCCGCCTTGTTCCAAATTGACCGAGCCATACCAGGTCCGGTCGGTGAGGTATCTCTCGCGCTGAAAAACCATCCATGGCAGCAGCAGACCCAACGTCGCTACGCTGGCCGCAAGACCCGCAAGCGAGCGCCAAACGAATCCACCGGCCCCGTCTTCCAGCGCGAACCGAATGCCGCGCCAGCGTGTTCGAGAACAGAGATAGGCCCGCGCGCGATATTGCGCATAGAAGGCGAGCGGTAAGAGACCGATGGCTGAGACAATCGCACCGCCATGTTCGGAGTAAACCAGGCTGAAGCTCAGATACATCAAGATGACGTTGACCACGCAGATGTAGAACGCCAGAAATGCAACCGCCATCATGAAACCCAGAAACTTCTCGCTCCCCAGCCCGGTATATTCCAGCGGTTGATCGCCGATCCGGACCGACGACCAGTACCAGCGCCGCAGCCGTGTCTTCATCCACGACTTGTAGAGGCCGGCGGTGAACAACGTTAGCAACGCAGTGATCGACACCTCCTTTGCGAGTTCGGCGCGATTACCGCTGAATTTCACCTTGTATGATGTGTTTTCCAAATGTGCTCCTGCATTCATGTCGGTCCGTTCCAGGCTCTGCTTTACGTCTTAGCTGGCCGCGGTCTTCTGGTCCGCCCGAACGTTGAAGAAGATGGTATATAGCGTTGGCACAACGATCAGGGTCAGGATCGTGGCGAAACTGAGCCCGCAGATGATGACGACCGCGAGGGATTGAAAGAACGGGTCCCACAGCAACGGGATCACACCCAGAACTGTTGTTAGAACACCAAGCGCGACGGGCCTGACCCGGCTGACGGCGGCGTCCACGATAGCCTGCATCGGTCTTTTGCCATCCGCGATCTGGCTGTCGGTCTCGTCGATCAAGACAATCGCGTTTTTGATCAACATGCCTGTCAGTGACAGGATGCCAAGGATGGCCATGAATTCCAGCGCGGTCTGTGTGACGACCAGACCCCATACGACGCCGATCAAAGCAAGGGGCACGGTCAGCCAGATGATCAGCGGCTGGCGTACCGCGTTGAACAGCAGAATGACGACGACGATCATCGCGCCAAAGCCGATGGGCATCGTTGTTGCCAGACCTGCATTCGCTTCCCGGCTGTTGCCGAATTCGCCTTTCCATTCCATCGAATAGCCGGGCGGAAGATCGATCGCCTCGATGGGCGCGCGCACGGCATTGAAGAGATCACCCGAAAGCACATCCGGAGCGTTGTCCGATTGGGCGGTAATGGCTAGCGCCCGGTCGATCCGGCGCAGATTGCCGGCCTCAAAGACCAGCTGAAAATCATCGACGACCTGCGAGATCGGGACATAGCTGCCTGTCACCTGCGAAAAGACCTGGATGTCCCGCAATCCAGCGATGTTGTTGCGGTCCACTTCGAACGGGCGCATCACGACGTTCATCAATTCGTCGCCCTCGCGGTAGACGCCGATCGAAGTGCCGGTCAAATGAGCATAGATCGCGTTCGATATCTCGCCCTGGGTCAGACCCAGCCGGCGGGCGTTTTCGGTGTTTATGAGCGGGCGCATCACTTTGACCTGCTCGCGCCAGTCATTCTTGATCGCGACTGCACCTGCCTGCGCCATTATGGCCTCAGCTGTGCCCGACAATTCGCGCAAGACCGCCGGATTGGGGCCAAAGAACCGTGCCTCGATCTTTGATCCGCCCCCGGGGCCGAGGACGAATTGCCAAACCTTGGAGTTCGAGTCCGGATAGGTCTCGTCAATCCAATTCTGGATTGCCGGGCGCAGATCCGCGATGCTTTGATAGGTATCCACATCCACCAGGATTTGCCCATAGCCGGGGTTCCGATCTTCGGCGGCATAGATCAGCATGAATCTAGTATGGCCGCCGCCCACGACCGTGTTGGTGCCCGTCACCCCGTTCAGCCCGCGAATGTGCTCGGATAGCTCCAGCAGGTCCCGCTCAGTCCGTGCGATGTAAGTGCCTTCCGGCAGGAAGTAGTCCACGACGAACTGCGCCCGAGTCGAGGCGGGGAAAAACCCGGCTGGCACCAAACTGAACCCCAAAACAGCAGATGCGAACAACGCGACCACCAGCGCGACGGTCAAATACCGGACCCGGATCGCGGTGTGCAAAAGGTTGCGATAGCCATTGAGGACGGCGTTTTCCTTGGGCGACTGGCCCTCGCCGGGTTTCAACAGCAGCGTGCAGAAATACGGTGTCAGCCAGATCGCCACTAGCCAAGAGAACAGCAGCGCAATCGTGATCGTATAGAACAGACTGCCGGCATATTCGCCTGTGGAGTCGGGCGAAAATCCGATGGGCGAGAAGGCCAGAAAGCCAACAATGGTGCCGCCCAGAAGCGGCCATTTGGTTTGGTTGACAACAGCGACAGTTGCCTTTGCCGTCTGCTCGCCCCGTTGGACTCGTACCAAGGTGCCCTCGACCACGACGATGGCGTTGTCGACCAGCATCCCAAGCGCGATGATCAAGGCGCCTAGCGAGATACGCTGCATGTCCAGTCCGAAAATATACATGCCGAACAGCGTGCCTGAAACGGTCACCAACAAGATCCCGCCCATCAGCAGCCCCGACCGCAGGCCCATGAAGATCAGAAGTGTGCCGACGACGATGACCAAAGCCAGAACGACATTCATTACGAAGTCGTTGACCGAAGCCTTCACGCTGGCCGACTGATCCGAGATCGGCAGGATGTCTATCCCGATGGGCCGATCCACGGTCAGCGCGTCCATGCGCGCCTTCACGGCGTCGCCCATTGCGACGACATTACCGCCTAAAACGTTCGAGATGCCGATGCCAATTGCCGGTTCTCCATCGCGAAAGAGTAGGTTGGTTGCCGGTTCTCTCAGACCTCGCGAGACGGTCGCAATATCCGATAATCGAAACGATGCTCCGGTCTGGGCGCTGGATATGACAAGGTTTTCGATGGCCGCAGTCGATCCAATCGCCCCCTGTGCGCGTACCGCAATCCGGGTGTCGCCCACGGCCAGCGATCCGCCCGCCGTGACAAGGTTTTGGCCTTCCAGAACGTCGGCGATCTGAGCGGGCTGAAGGCGCAGCTTGATCAGACGCGCGGGCGAGTATTCCACATATATGACTTCATCCTGAACGCCCGTCAGCACGACTTTCGAAACACCATCGATCAGCACCAGTTCACGTTGCAATTGCTTGGCGTAGTTATGCAATTCGGGTAGGGAAAAACCTTCGCCGGTGATCGCGAAATAAAGCGCATAGACATCACCGAAATCGTCATATATTTGCGGGGGCTGGGCATTCGGCGGTAACTGACTCGCACTGTCGTCAATCTTGGCACGCATCTGGGCAAAGCGCTGATAAAGCTGGGGAAAATCTGGAGCCGATGAGATGGTGAATTCAACCGTCACTGTGCTCAGGCCGGGGGAAGAGACGGATTTGATCTCTTTCACGCCCTGTAGCTGCTGCAACGCGCCTTCGATTGTGTCGCTGACCTCATTGGCCACTTCCTCGGCACTGGCGCCCGGGTAAGGTGTGATGATCTGTGCCTGGCGGATGATGAATTCCGGATCCTCGAACCGGGGCAGCGCTGTATAAGCGAACACGCCGGCGGCTAGAATAAGAACAGTGGCCAACGCCGAGATCAGACGTTTTTCCAGCGCAAATCGTGCAAAATCCACGCGCTCAGCCCTCGACTTCGTTGATCGGCCGGATGACCATGCCGTCCTGCAGGCGGGTCACGCCCGCACTGACCACTGTATCGCCGGCCTCAACGCCTGCGGAGACCTGCACATCGCTGCCCTGCACATCGCCCAATGTAACGGGGGTCTTTGCCACTGCGCCGCTGGCCGTATCGACGACCCAGACAAACGGCGCGCCATCGGCATCGGCGTCAACGGCACTCAGCGGGATTTTCGTCACCATCACTTGATCGTTCGTTGCCGTGGCGATGACGTTGCCCACCATGCCCGGCAAGATGTTTGCCCCTTCCGGCAAGGTAACCGCGACGCGCCCGCGATAGGTCTGTGTGGCGGAGTCGGCCTGGGTCGAGAATTCGACCAACTCGGCGTGAAGGAGTTCGTCAGGCAAGGCAGTGAAACTGACGTGCGTATCGACATTCCCGGTGCCCGCAAACGACAGAACGTCGGGGCCGGGCACATCGAAGACCAGATTAACAACCGACAAACGCTGCAAAAGGACGACGTCCTGTCCCGCCTGAATGTTGGTAAAATTCTCCACTTCGCGCCGTGCGATGATGCCGTCAAAGGGAGCACGCAATGTCGCATCCTCCAGATTGTCGCGCGCGGTCTTTATCTGCGTTTCAAGCCCGCGAATGGCCGCCTCGGCCGCTTCGATGTCTTCCGCGCGCCCGCCTGAACGGCCAATCGACAGTTGCTGCAACGCGGCCTGCAACTGTGCTTCGGCGACGCGCTGCGCCGCCCTGTCTTGCTCGACGCGGGCTTCGGCGACAACGCCGCGCTCGGCCAGTCCTTCACTGCGCTGCGCCGCTTCCCGTGCTTGGTCGGCCTGGGCCTGCGCCGCGTCCACGTCCGCTTGAAACGCGGCAATTTCCTCGTCCCGGGCGCCGGTCCGCAGCGCGCTCAGCTCGGCGTTGGCCTGATCCAACTGGCTGGTCAGTTGGGTGATCTGCGCTTCGAAGTCTCGAGGGTCAAGACGCGCAATCACATCGCCGTCAGTCACGAAATCAGACGCCCGCACAGGCAGTTCGATAACCCGGCCTGAGACGCGGAACGATAGAACGGCCTGCTGTGACGGCTCGACAATGGCAGAGTATTGACGTCTGAGCGTGTCTTCTGCCGCCTCAACGATGACCACCTTGGCGGGGCGGGGCGGGGTGTCCTTACTTTGGCCCTGTGACGCGAAAGCGTACATGATCATGCAGCACGACAGGGTGCACCGTCTAAAAAGCATGCGTTTTGCCTCCGCTATGTCTTTTCCACTAAGGAGAATCTATGGCTTATTCGCACCGGTTGGTAAACATAGAGGGTGTTGGGCGATGACGCTGATAGGGCAGATAACATCGGGAACGCTGCTCCTGGTTCTGTGCGCCTTTGCCCATGTGGGCATTATCGTTGGCAGTGTTCCTTGGATCGCAAGACTGGCGCGCCTGGCGGATATGCGGGTGCCCAGAATCAAGGTCGCGCTGCTTATCGGGTTTGCGTTCGTGATGATTGTCTTTGCCCATACACTTCAGGTCTGGGTCTGGGCGGTCTCGTTGCTTTACCTTGACGCCTTGTCGGGGTTCGAAAACGCGCTCTATTTCTCGTTGGTCACCTATACGACGCTGGGCTATGGCGATGTCGTTCTGGCAAAAGAGATGCGTCTTCTGGGGGCGTTTGCGTCTGTCACGGGGCTTCTGACATTCGGGTTGAGCACCGCGTTTCTAGTCGCGCTGGTCACACGGGTCTTGCCGAATTCTCTGGGCGGGGATTGAGCACAATCAGGATTGTCCGCCGGACATGGAGCGTATATATCGTAGCCCGAAAAGTGGTTTCAACGGTCCGGCTCGGCGCACAGCTTCATAAAGGACCACGCTGATCACTACGGCTGATACCACCAGCAAGATATACGACAGAACGGCCGGGATTGCGATATCGCCAGCAAAGCAGCAACGACGTTGTGGACCGGATAATGCAGAATATAGTGTGAAACGGCATGCAAAATTGACCCCGTTGAGGGGGTGATCGGCGTCCAGAAGTGATCACCCTGATAATTCTGTTCAGATGCTTCCCAAAGGGATTGTTGCGTTAAGCGCCAACGTCGGCACATGATCGAGCTTCTGATTGAGGATCATGGGGACTTTTGCGTTAAATTGTTTGGCATCGAATTGCCGATGCATTCTGGCAGGTCTCATGCTGCCTCTTTGAACAGGCTGACCACAAAGCGCACTTCGCCCGCGACGCCCGCTTCCCTGCCGACAACATGCCCTCGCTTGATACTGCGAACAGCCTCGATCCCCTTGAGCGTGTCCTTTGCGGCGCTGAGCGATTTGAAGCCGCGCGCCGGCGTGACCAGTTTCTTGAGCGCGGCATGATCGCTTCTGATCCGGTTGTTCTTCCATTTGCGATCAACGTGCCGGATTTCCTCACCCGGGAACGACCAACGGTTCATCTCGCCAATGACCTTGGCGTAGCTATGAGCCTTGTCCGTGACGATCGTCATCGGCTGGTATAGCCGGGCGTTGTCGCACGCTTGTCGAAAGAACGCCCGGGCCGCTTTTGCATCACGCCGCGCAGTAAGACGAAAATCAATCAACCGGCCATGTTGGTCAACCGCTCGCCAAAGGTAGCGCCATCTGCCGCCGACCCGAACGTAGGTTTCGTCGACGTGCCAGATCAGGCTGCGGCAGGACTTGTGTTTGAATGAGCGTTTGGCGATCTCGGGTCCAAACTTTCGGACCCACCGGTAAATCGTCGCCGCATCGACATGAACGCCGCGCTCCTCGAGCAAATCTTTCACGTCGCGATAGGACAACGCGAACCGGCAGTACCAGCGAACGGCTTGCAAGATGATATCCTTTGGAAAACGGTGACCTTTGAACGGGTTCTTCGGTGCTGGCATGGCATGATCCTCTGTCAGATGCTCGATCATGTGCCGACGTTGGCGCTTAACTCAACAATCCCCGAAGAACGGTTTTACCGCACTCACCCAACCATCTGCCGCCATGGTCTGCAGACCGCCACCAAGCGAAGCCGTAAAGTCCATCTGGATTTCGTCCGTGAATACCGAGCGATGCAGGTCCCAATCCTGCATATCAAAGGCCAACCCGTAATTCGTAATGACCTGGCGGATTTCTTCGCGATCCAGAAGGTTTTGTAGTTTGGTTTCGGTGCTGCTGGCCGGTTCCGCGATCGGGGCTTGCTGTGCGGCGACAAAGGTTGGCAACATGGATGCGGCAACAAGTGTAGCAATGCGGTTCATTCTAACTCTCCTTGGGTGTTTGTTGAGCGATGCGGCGCGGCACAATTGGTGCCGCGCTGATCTATCCGTTTCGGCACATCACCGGGCCAGAAAGCCGCCGTTGATGAACAGGGTCTGCGCGGTCACCCACTGGCTGCTGTCAGAGGCCAGAAAATCAATCAGCGGGACGATGTCGGTGATTTCACCCAGCCGTCCGGCCACGCTCATGTTGCTGAGGTAGGCGGTTGATTGCTCGGTCTCTTCGCCGTGGAAGAATTCGGTATTGATCGGACCAGGAGCAACGACGTTCACCGTCACACCCCGGCTGCCGATTTCCTTCGCCAATGCACGGCTGAAGTCTTCCAGCGGAGCCTTGGACCCGGCATAGACGCCGTACATGCCCGTCGTGGCCCCCAGTAATGTTGTGCCCATGTTGATGATCCGGCCGCCGTCTTCGATGTGTTTGGCCGCTTGTTGCATCGCGAAGAATGCCGCCTTGGTGTTGATACCGAAGGCGCGGTCAAAGTCGGCTTCAGTGATCTCGGTAAAGGGCTTCTTGATGACGACGCCCGCATTGTTGATGACGATGTCGATGCGCCCGAATGCGTCCTTAGCGGCGGCAAAGATCGCGTCGACCGCTGATGCGTCGGACAGATCACCGCTGGTGATCAGGGCGCGCACCCCATGTTCCTGCACGAGGCGAGCCGTTTCTTCGGCGTCTGCTGCCGAGCTGGCTGCGTGGTGATGCACCACGATATCTGCGCCACGGGCCGCAAGGCTGAGCGCAAAGGCGCGGCCCATGTTGCGGGCAGAGCCGGTGATTAGTGCGACCTTACCGGTAAGGTCGCGACCGTAGTTTGCGGATGTGTTTGTTTCGGTTGTCATTTTCTTTCTCCATCTGGTTGGAGACAGGATCATGCCTGTCTTGCCGATGAAGATGGCGCGGCAGCCAATTTTCATGTAGACAGAGATTTGTCATTCACTGCATGCGAAAATCGCAATTTATGTTTGAGACAAATGAACAGCTTTTCCTGCGCGTCGTCGATGCGGGCACCCTCAAAGCCGCTGCGGAACAGATAAACGCCGATCCCTCAGCCGTGAGCCGCAAGATTGCCGCTCTGGAAGATCGACTGAGCGTCAAGCTGCTTCAACGCTCTACCAAGCGCTCAAGACCGACCGAGGAGGGTACTCAGTATTACGAGGGCATGCGGGCCTTGATCGAACAGCAATCAGCGCTTGAGGCCAGGATCGCGGGCACAGCGGACACGCCGACGGGCATGCTGCGTGTCACCGCACCCGTTGATTTCGGGGCCGAGTTTGTCGCGCCGGTCCTCAGTAAGCTTCAAGAGCAAGCACCGAACTTGAAAGTCGAGTTGCTACTCGGGAGCACGTTCTCGGATCTCTTGGAGCAAAACATCGATGTGGCGATCCGTATCGGACGTCTGCCGGACTCCAGCCTTATTGCGCGGCGGCTCGGATCCGTGCCACGGGTCATTGTCGCGTCAAACAGCTATGTGGAGGCCAATGGCATGCCGATGACACCTGCACAGGCAGAAAAGCACCGATTCATCATCTACCGGCCCGAACAGAACAATACGTCAATAAAGATGCGCCAGAACGGAAAACAGGTAACGATGCCTATGTCAGGCAACCTGACAGTGAACAGCGTGGCAGCCATTCGCAAGCTGATCTCAGCGGGCAAAGGTCTGCACTTGGGCCCAACATGGGTATTCAAAGACGGTCTGTCCGAAGGGTCAATTGTACGGGTCCTGCCTGAATATGAGTTGGAGGCCTTTCCGCTACACGCTGTCTATGTACCCTCGAATTATGTGCCAGCCAAAGTGAGGGCCTTCATTGATCTCATGAGGAGGTCCGTTCGGTCCAACACAGCAATTACTGACTGAGCCCAAATCCGTAACGTGCGGTGCGGCCCGAAAGCTGATTTTCAATAATACCAGCTGAACAGCGGCAAAGTCCCACGAACTGTGAATTCTCCATCCCTTGATTTCGCGGTTGCAACGAATGGCCGATCTGCTGCGCCGCACCGCAGCACGCCGACCGGTGGTTGAATGGCCGGTTTGGGCCGTCACCGATGGTCATTCGGAGCCTTGCATCATTCTTTAAAAATCGAGGGTTCGACCCGTCATAGCTGTAACTTGCCGCAACCGCAGCGGATGAATGTTCTGATCCATGCTCTGTTAATCAACCGTCAATTATTCTCGTTTGCTATTTCAAACGTGTTACCGCACCACCCGGGCCAGTCGATGTGGTGCTACCTTTCTGAGAAGGATTTTCTGAGGGTCGTATCGATGGGTTTCAAGAAGTAAGCGAGGACGGTCTGTTCGCCGGTTACAATCTCAGCGACCACAGTCATACCGGAGCGAAGAGCACGCACCTGTTTCTCTTGACCTATAACAGTCTGGTTCAGGCCAATAGCGGCACGAAAGTAGTGCTCACCCGTGACCTCATCAGTAATGGGTACGGGCGACAAGGATAGCAATTGCCCGGTGACCCTGCCAAATCGCCGCGGGTCAAACGTATCTACGCCGATAGACACAGGCTGAGCCATGTCGATATGTCCGATGTCATTGGCGGGAATGCGCGCCTCGACGACCAACCCCCTTTGAGCGGGAACAACTTCGAACAATGTCTCGCCAGGCTCAATTACTTCTCCCAGATTGGGGAAAGCGACAGATTGAACGACGCCGCTTTCGGGGGCCACGACTGACAAGTCGGCATGACGTGCGGTCGTTTCGGCCAGTGCTGCGGCCAGTTCCACCAATGCGTCACCCTTGCTTTGAATTTCGTCACGTGTCCGTTCCCGCAGGTCCAGGTGCGCTTGGTCCCGCTCAGCGGTCGTGCGCGCCAGTGCGCCACGCGCTTCGGCCAGTTCGACGCGCGCAGCGTTCGTCGCCACCTGAAGTGCATTCAGTTGCTCTTGTTCCACCTGAAATTGACGTTCGGTCATTAGGCCCTGTTCGCGTAGCGTGCGTGTTGTATCCATCTGCTTTGATTTGGCCGCGACACGCTGTTCATTGAATGCAAGTGCGGCGGCAAGGACGCTGATCGTTTCGGACTGCCGATCAATTGCAAGTGTCCTGACCGTCTGGTTTTGCACATGCAGGTCGAGCTGGTCGGCCGCACTGTCAAACCCACCGCTGCGCAGGACGTCGACACTGTTCGATGTGAGTGGCGCGCCGGAACTCAACACTGTTTTCAAAGCCCGCAGGTTTTCGAGGCGAAACCGTTCATGTTGTTCCTGCGCGCTCAGGGTCGCGATGTTGCGCAGGAGGTCAGGCTGTTTCAAATCAACCAAAGGGGTGCCTGCGGCCACAAGTTCCCCTTCCACCACATGAATGGCGTCGACAATGCCGCCTTCAAGGGTTTCAACCTGGCTGTAGTTGCCTTGTGGCAGGATTTCGCCAGGTGCGCGCGTCACGTTTGGCATGTTGGTATTGGCGGCCAAAACAATCAGCCCAATGAGCATTGCGCACAAGCTGAACGCGATACGCGCGGCGAGGCGCGGCTGGCGGATCAGCTCTTTTTGCTTTGCGCGGTCTATCGCACCTTTGGCGTGCGGAGGTCCTGTTCTACGTTTCATGACAAATCCTCAAGATTATTTAAAACAGCCATGACTTTTTTGAGCCCTTGTGCGCCCGTGTCATTCACCACAAGCCTTCCCTCATCAAGAAACAGAAAACGATCAGCAAGGTGCAGAAAGGATCGATCAGACGTGGCAATGTATAGGGTGCGCGCGCCTTTCACTTGTTCCACCCATACCTTGAAACCCTTGCGACCTTGATCGTTCAGACCTGCGGTTGGATCGGCAAAAAGATGGATCGGGGCAGACCGGGCGATACTGCGCGCAAGCGACAGCGCCTTGAGCCAATGCTCAGGCAGCGCGCTGGCCGCATCGTCGCGCAATCTGGTTTGGAGGCCCTCTGGCAACTCCTCAAAGTCGCCCTTGAGGCCGACATGCGCTAGGGCAGCTGTCATCTCCGCTTCGGACAGGATTGGGGTGCCGAGACGGAAGTTCTGTGCGACTGTGCCGTAGAAAAAAGCGCTGTTCTGGCGCGCTGACGTCACAGAACGCCGCAATTCGTCCCGCGCGAGTTGGCGCATATCAATGCCATCGATTTCAATTGTTCCAGCCTGAGGCACATAGAGCCCACCAATGAGGTCGAGCAGCGCTGTGCGGCTCGTCCCGGTTCCCATGACCACAACCAGTTCACCGGGTTTGCTGCCAAAGCTGACTTGGTTGAGTAAAGGACTCGTCAGTGGGTCGGGGCGGTATGTGACACCCGAAAACTGAATGGCACCCTCTAGAGTCATTTGATGTAAGGCCGCATGCCCCTGTTCAAACTCCTCAGTCAGGGCAAGCACACGGTCCGCTTGTTTCTGGCTTTTCAAGAACATCAGGATTTGAGGGATATTTGCATGTAGGGCGTGCAAAGGAGCGATGACCTTGGACACCAAGGCGATTACTGCGATCAACCCGCCGAAACTCAAATCGCCCGCCAGCACGGCCTGTGCGCTCAGCACAATTGCAGACACGGTCGCTAATGCCGTCGCGGTCTGCGCGAGCGACTGCATTGATGTCCGGAATTGATGCGCGCGGCCTGATGCCCGTTCAGACACTTCTGTCAAGGGCACACTGCGCAAGCGCCAGATCTCGGCCAGACCCAGATTTACAATTGCACTCTGGTGGTTGATTGCGTCCTGCAAGACCGCCTTGCTGGCCTCGGCTTCGGCGCTGGCCTTGGCATCCAGCCGCTTCTGTATGGGCAACGCCACACAGCTCAGAACAACGAAAAAAGCAATGACGCACAAGGTGAGCACGCCCACTGGAATACTGATATACATAAGGACCGCCAAAAAGATCAGTGCAAAAGGCAGGTCTAGAAGACCGCTCATGACTTGGCCCGTAAACACATCGCGCAGTGCTTCAAATTGGCGGAACCGCGACAGTTGCTGATTGACGCTAGACTTTTGCAGTTGCTGCAAAGGCAGCGCCATAAATTTGCGGAACAGAGCAACTGACAAAGACTGCTCAACCTCGCGTCCCACATAGGCAATGGCGGTGCTGCGCGCAGAGCGAAGGCTGAAATCTGTCGCTAGGATGACGCCCACCCCGATGGCCATCGACACCAGCAGATCAACCGAGCCCGCCGGGATGACGCGATCGTAAATCGCCATGATAAGCAGCGGGGTCAACAGGCCAAGCGCGTTGGTCAGAAACGAAGCGAGGATCAGCCATGGCAGCATGGGTCGTAGCGCGCCAAGCGTTTCGGACACATTTGTTGCGCGCCGGTCTACGCTTTGGCGCTGGTGTGGCTCAATCCGAAGGACCTGCACGATGCGGCGTGTGGCAGAGTGTGTTCGCCGACCTGACGGTTTAGCGCTTTCGATCAAAAGGCCACTGGCTGTCTGATCCAATGCGACGTAAACTGATCCCTTGTCCGGTATCACAAGTGCCGGACATTCAGCTTGTGTGATGTCCGTTTCGCGGCACCGCACCTCCGAAAAGGGAATGCGCATGTTGTTGAGCGTCTGGCGCAGTTCGGCCGGATGCAATTCTTGGGACATGTGCGGAAACGCTTCGAAGACAGTTACGTCATCACTGCGCCAGCCGCCCGCCAACAACACCGTTTGCAACAAAGCGTTCGCCTGTTGGATCGCGATGCCGGTCATGCTGCACCTGCTTCAAGTCTGCGTGCCGCCTGCGCATCGGCCCGTGCGTCTGCATCCCATGCGGCCAAATCCGCTTCATTTGCGGGTCCAATCGACAGAATATCGTCAGCGAGACGTTTCATGCGGGGGTCTAGGCTGGCCATCAATATGGTCGGGCGCGATGGCAGGCTGGCGAGGCACTTGCTGAGCGCTTCGCGTTCGGGTGTTTCCAAAAAACTGGTTGGCTCGTCCATCAGCAAGACCTTGGGTTGCAGTGCCAGCACGCGCACCAGCGCAATCAATTGCCGATTGACGCGGTCCAGTTCAAAAATATTGCTGGTGTTCAACTCGGTCAGATACCCGGCCGGTTGCCGGAAGATTCGCCGCTCCAGACCAAGCTGTCGTGCGAAGCACTTGGCCCGCTCGATCTGTTCGGCATCGCCAAAGGCACTGATATTGTCCAGCACAGTGCCTGTGAAGATCGCTGGCGCACGCTCCAGCACGACCAACGCAGATGCACCGCGTTCTGACAGCCGGTCGACAGCCATCAACTCGTCAATAAGAATGCTGCCGCCGTGGGGGGAGGCCTGACCTGTGATCGCATCAATCAGAGATGCCATGGCCCATTCTTGTTGCGGCTCGACCAAGACAGTTGATCCTGCCGGGATAACTTTGGAGATCGGCGCTGTGCTGCCAGCTTCGCCCAAAACAACTTCTCTCAAGACAATGTCGCCCCGCAAGGGTTGCACCGGACGCTCGGGCGTATGCGGGCTTTCCAAAGCGTCCATCTTTTCCAGCATGCGCCGCGACACAGAGATCATCTCTGATTGAACGCGCAGCGTAACAAGCCGCGTAAGCGGTTGGATGATCCGGCCATTCAGCATCATGCAGGCTGCCAGCTCAGCGATGCCAATGGATCGCTGAATAACCAGAAAGGCTCCGAACAAGCCAATGCCGGCAATCGACAATTGCGAAATGATTGATCCAAAGCTCTGTGCAAATCCTGAGAACAGAATCAGCTTGTGGCTGGTTTCAACTGTCTGACCCTGCAGCCTTTCGAACCGGCGGGTCATCTGCGGCTCCATCGTGTTCGATTTGACTGTCGCGATCTTGGACAACACGTCTGATAGGAACGAATAGCGCCGTTCATCCAACGCTTTGCGATTGTCAAAGATAGAGCCCTGCGCGGACTTCATGATGGCGGCAAAGACCAGCACCGCCAGAAGACATGCCAGCGGAACCATGACCAGCCACCCGCCAATCAGAGCAACCATTGCAAAGAATACGGCGGTGAATGGCAAATCTATCGCAAGCGCTTGGTTCTGGCCGGAAAAGTGGTCACGCAATCGGGTAACCGCCCCGTATCGCTCAAGGTGTAAGGCCGCGGGAATGTTGGCAAATTTGCGCACGTTGGCCGCGCTGACCCGATTGAGAAATCGCATATGGTTGTCAACCGCCGCCCGCTCTGCGGCTGCGTTCAGAACGACCGATCGTGACCAGCGCAATATAAATTCCAACCCTGTAGACGCGCACAGCAACAAGGTCAGCAGACTAAGTGTTTCATAAGACTGAAACGGGATAACGCGGTCAAAAATCAGCAAGATTGTCACGGGCGTCAGCAATGCAAGGGTATTGAGCGCCAAAGACGCTGCAATAATAGGACCATCTATGCGGAGGCCACCAACGCGACCTCTCCATGTGTCATTGAGCATGTTTGCAGAGCCACCTTAGAAACACCCTTCACTTGGCACGCTGATCATTGCTCGATGGTAAATTCTCAAAGAAAAGATCGACAGTATTTCAATCAATTGCTTCGGAATAAAGAAACGGATCGTCAACGATGTCCTGATAGCCCGAGATTCATTCAGAGTGAATATTTTAGTGAGGGTCGCCGTGATGAAACCATCTGACAACGTTTTTGGAGAAGGTCGCACCGAACAGGACAGGCCCGACGACAAAGAACAACTCGCGGATGCGTTTTCCAGAGCGACGACAGTGACGGAAGAGGATCAGACGCGTAGCGCCCTACACTATGGCAGCGAAGAAAACGGCACCCTCGGTCGCAGCGGACAACCCGGTGCCCGGTCCTCGGGGAACGAGCCATGGGGTCGCATTACACCCGACACTAAGAACAGTGAAGGAGATGGCGGGGACAGCTTCCCAGCCCGTCATCAGAGCAGCACCAACGATGGCTCAGAGCCAGGCGCGGCCCAACAAATTCCTACAGAGATTCCGGTTCAAATCGACGCTCCTGAACCCGCGCAAGAGCGTGGACAGCCTGAAAGTGTTACGCCTGCGGATAGTCTCGCAACGACGGGTTCGGACATAACTCAATCGGCACCAAATGCTCAAACCGGCGCATTGGGTTTCGTTTCCATTGAACAACCAGCTTCTGATCCACAACAGATCGACGATGCCGAAAACACTCCTAATCGCGCGCCTGAACAGATCGAGCTTTCCAACATGGCGGTGGCCGAGAATGCCAGTGGCGCTGTGGTCGGCACGCTGTCGGTCATTGATCCCGATGCGGATGATCAACACAGCTTTGACGTGTCCGATGATCGCTTTGAAGTCGTAGACGGCGCATTGCAGCTCAAGCCGGGGATCAGCCTTGATAACGAAGATGCCGCCCGGATCGAGGTCGAGGTCACCGTCACCGACAGCGCTGGCGCGTCCCTCACCCAGAGCTTTGCCCTTGAAGTTTTGGAAGTGCCAGATGTCTCGATCATGTCTGGCTTCGAAGCTGAGTATTTTGACGTTGACCACAGGTTGTCCGAGTTAAATGACATTGACTGGTCCGGCCCACCGACCCATCAGGAGGTGACATCGGAAATCAACTACACCAACGGGCGCGGCTCCTTTTGGGACGGTGGATCCACTGACACGTTTGGCGTAAAAATCTCAGGCAACGTCGAGGTTGAGGAGGCCGGAAGCTTTACTTTTTTGCTGGGCGGGGACGACGGGGCGATGCTTTTTGTCAACGGCGAGCCTGTTGTGAACAACGACGGATTGCACGGGTTCAGGACACGTACGGGCGAGATCGAACTCGAACCGGGCACCCACCACATCGAGGTCCGTTACTTCGAGAACTATGGCCGTGCTGGTCTGAAGCTGGAGTGGGAAGGCCCTGGGATTGACGGCCGCGAACTTGTGGCTTCACCTGATCAAGATGCTTTGCAAACGATTGGCGGGATCCCTTTGACTGTCGATCTGGATATTGATCAGGCCGCCTTAGGTCCCGAGGACACGGTCAAGCTTACAGCGCTTCCCGAAGGCACTGTTGTGTCAGCTGGCGACATATCGATCACGGTGGACGATGCGGGTGTGGCCGACCTCACAGGCTTGGACACGCACATCATGTCCATCACCCCATCGCCAGATTTTGTCGGACAGATTGACGCCGAAATTATTATCACCGTGCACGACGTATCCGGCCAGTCCGCAAGGTCCGCACATCCGCTGACCTTTGACGTCAACGAAGCCAACTTGAACGCTCCAGAGGCCACGATGGTTGGCGGCTTCAAGGCGAGCTACTTCGATGTCGATCACAGCTTGCGCGAGATCGCTGACATCGATTGGGACAGCGATCCAACCCATCAGGAATTTGTGCAGGACATCAATTATGTCAACGGCAAGGGGTCATTCTGGGCCGGCGGATCTACCGATACGTTCGGGGCAAAACTGGAAGGGCAGATTACTGTCAAAGAGGGGGGTGACTACACATTCTTTGCTGGCGGTGATGACGGTCTGATCGTTTACATCAATGGAGAACCGCTGATCAACAATGATGGGTTACACGGCTTTCGAACCCGCTCTGGCGAAATTGATCTGGAACCCGGCACATATGACATCGAAGTCCAATACTTTGAAAATTACGGCCATGCCGGACTGAAGCTGGAATGGGAAGGTCCCGATACAGAGGGGCGTCAGCTTGTCACCTCCGACCTCGATACCGCTGTTGACGAAAACGCTACACTCGAGGTCGGGCTTGATATCGGCGATGCCAGCGATGCGGCAATGATTTCAATCGACGGGCTTCCTGCCAATACAATTTTGCACATTGGGGACGTGTCCATCGTAACGGATGGGAAACCTGCAGACTTGACAGGTCTAGACGTGGAGGTGCTGGAAATTTCGCCTCCCCCAGGTTTTGAAGGTGTCATCGAAGGACACATTTCGCTGACCGACAAAGCGTTCAACGGGGCAGAAGTAAGCACACACACACCCTATTCGCTGACTGTTGGCGATGCTGAAATTGCTTCTGAACAGCAAAATCAGGATGACGATCTTTTGCAGCAAAGCGGCGCGAACCAACAGGGTTGGGACGCCGAGATGGACCAAAGTGCTGAGGGTTTTTTGGAGGGCGATGTGATGTCAGAAAGTGTGCCGCAACATTCAAGCGACGAGATCGCTGCAGTCAGCACTGATACCTATGAGCGGGTCGATTGGTAGCTATTACAGATCTGTCGTACTAAGGTGGCGCGTCACATTGGATTGGCAAGTCAAGACGTGGTGGGTTCGGCGGGCCATGTCGTGCGGGTTCTGACAGCCGCGATGTTCAAAGGGAGTGAGGTACCCAATATCGCAACCTCCGCCGCAATACTAATTGCGGGTCGTGCTACATTCGCTTGCTCTCATACACCGGCATTTCCTCCACCCAGATCCTTGAGTCCATCTGTGAATCACGCTGTGCTCGCTAACATCGCGGCTGTGCTTTTGATGCCTGTCGTTGGTAGGTTAAAGACCCACCCTGAACGGCGCTTTCTTGAGTGTACAAATCGAAGTTTTTGAGCGATGAATTCGCCACATCATACATTCCAACAAGTTCTGAGTCGCGGCAGAGAGCGTCTATAAACAGCGACATAGACGATCAGTGATTTTGACGATAGCCGGCATCCATGTCGGATGTTTAAATTACTGGTTTTGTCCGTAGACAGTCAGTTCGCTGGCACATCATTTCCGCACTGCAGCGAACGTCTCCTTCGGCGGGCCGCGCCGCAGCATAGCCGAGGGTAGGTCAATGGCAGCTATGGGCCGGGCTTGAATGCGGCCAGAGTCGCCTGCCGCATGGATGCTGCGGTTGCTCCGAGGTCGGCACAGAGCCCTCTTTACCTGATGCTGCACTTCGCACGAATGTCCGAATGGTGGGCATAACTCTACGTGCCCGATTTGATGCCTGAATTGAGAAGCCCCATCTCTATTGCCCAGTCTGAAACCACTTTGATATGGCCGAGATGGGGTGTTTCGTCTGCTTTCAATACCGAAAGGTAGTTATGAAGTATCTTCGAAGCTTCTTCATCATCCCCTCGGGCTGCCAAGATGCAGACCGCTAGAAGAGGCTTTGGTGTTTCAAAAAAGAAATGTGTGTTTTCTGATGTTGATAACGGCTTTCGGGCGTCAAATCTTCCACTTAGTGGCGTGACGTCTAATATGGGATCATAGCTTTCGAAGAGTGCTAACATCTCCAGCGCAGTGTTCAGATGTGGGATAATCAAGTCAAGATTAGCCGCAACCGTTCTAATGCTCTGATAGTTCTGGGGAAATTGTCCGCGAACTGCACAAAGGTAGTCCGGCACCCATTTCGGATCGATTACATTCTTTCGATAGAGTTCTGCTTCCGGAATGTAGCAACCAGCGTGAACGTAGAATTTGCCGTGATCGCATGAATAAGCCCCAACAGAGAAAATTGAAAGTTGGTGGATCAAGCCATTCTCCAGCCTCCGATTGAAGCCGTTGCGTCGTTTTTTATACCCAAGAGGTTTAAGGGTTTGCGCCATGAAGGCTGCTATTTTCTTTGTATCTTCTGCAAAAGAAGCTGGTTGATCGAAAAGGGTCAATTGCGCCTCTTTCATTCTAATCGCAGAGCTGACGTACTCTGCAACAGAGCATGCACTACTTGCCTATCCTTTGTAAAATTCGATCTTCCGAACCAGACATTGGCGCAGCCGCAGCGAAGGTCCGAAAAGTCCCGCAGACTGTCAGTTCGCTTGTGCTGAGATCTTGCAATCGTAGCGAACGGCTGGTTCGACGGGGCCGCGGCGCAGCATCTGATATCGTCAACGGACGGCGGCTTTGGGCCGTCCCCGCCTACCGAGAGCCGCAGACCGAGCTGATGCCGCGGCTGCTCCGATGACAGCAACGAGCCCCAGGAGGACTGTGAAATGGTGTTGCGCTTTCTTGTTGCTCAATTCCGCGATCTTGCAACAAGGTTTTGACACATTGCATCTTCAGGCGGACATGTTGGTTCGAAGCCATTCAATCTAAGAAGAAAAGCGATTACAGAGACTTACAAAACCTCACTATGCCACTCAGTATTGCGCAACCGGACGTTTTCGCACGGCCCACTATCTCAATAGGCTCCAGACCAAGCATTGCTGCTGTTCCGAGAGGTCACACCCGCCGCATTCGGCACGCTCAAGCCGTTTCAGACCGACGTGCCGCTAGCCTGCACCCATCTGATCGATCACTCCATGGTGCGTGCGCGTCCGGCCACCCGCACCGCCGCCCCGACCTTCGCGGTCAGCCTCACGTCAATCACCGAGGGCGCACCCATGTCCTCGCCCTGGCGGATCGTGAAGCGACCCCCGTGGGGCCATCCGAGGTCGCGCAAATAGCCCGCGAAGGCTGCCGCTGCCGCGCCGGTGGCGGGGTCCTCAAGTACACCGCCGGACGCGAAGGCGTTGCGGGCTGTGAAGGCCTGATCACCCTCGACATGGACCAGCATGATCGTCACCAATCCGTGCCGCCGCATGATGTCGCGCCCAGCACCCAGATCGTAGTCCATCGCCGCAAGCGTAACGCGGTTGCTCAGCGCGAGCACGACGTGGTCCGCGCCGCCGTGGATGCGCGCCGGGGGCAGGCGATCGTCCAGATCCGTCTCCGCCAGACCGAACAGGGCGAGCGCATCGTCACGCTCCTCGGCGGTCGCCGGGCGGCTACGGGTTGGCGGAGAAGTCAGGGTCGCCGCCATGCCCGTCGCAGTCGCCTCCGTATCGACACTGATGGCCGCGTCGTTCAGCGTTAGCCGATAAGTCCCGGGGCCGTACCGCTCTCCCAAGACCGCGCCGAGCGCAATGGTTGCGTGGCCGCAGAACGGCACCTCGGACTCGGGCGAGAAGTAGCGCACGCGCCAGTCGTCTGTGCCGTCGCCCTGCCGCGCGGCGAAGGCGGTCTCGGAATAGCCGACCTCGGCGGCGATGCGCGCCATCTCGGCCTCGGCGGCCGGTGCGTCAAGCAGGACGACGCCTGCCGGGTTCCCGCCCCGACCGTCTTGAGCGAAGGCGGCGATACGTTGGACGTCCATAGTCTATCCTTTCGTTTTCGGTTGACGAACAGCATAGGCGCCGTCGGTATGGCCGTACCGGCGATACTGAAGGCCGAGACGACAAATGGTCTTTCCTTCTGCCGGTCAAAGCGGCAACCTGCCAGCATGTCAAAGCCTCTCGATCAGATCGACCACGCGATCATCGCCGCGCTCGACGCCGACGGCCGCGCGAGCTTGGCGGAGATCGGGAAGCAGGTCGGCCTGTCCGGCCCGTCGGTCGGGGAACGGTTGCGCCGCCTACGCGACGACGGCGTGATCGAGGGGTTCGGCGTCCGCGTGGACCCGGACGCCCTCGGCTACACGCTGGAGGCCATCATACGGATCAAGCCGCGATCCCGGCAGATGCACCTGGTCGAGCAAATGATCCGCGACGAGCCGCGCTTCACCGCTTGCGACCGCGTGACAGGGGAGGATTGCTTCGTCGCCCGCCTCGCCCTCCTCAGCGTGGCGGAGCTGGACGCCATCCTGTTGCCTCTTCACGAGCGGGCGGAGACGCATACCGCCGTCGTCAAGTCATCCCTCCTTCGCGGCCGGATGCCCGAACTGGCGCCGCGGCGCCGGGACGAGGCTGCGCGATGACCTCAGATTCTGCTCCGCTCTTCCGACCGCTCGAACTGCCCTGTGGCGTGGTCCTTCCCAACCGGATCGCGAAGGCTGCCATGTCGGACTCACTTGGCGACGGGCGGGGCAATCCCACGGCGACGCAGATGCGGCTGTACGAGCGATGGGCCGCGGGCGGGATCGGGCTGTCGATCATCGGCGAGGTGCAAGGCGACCCGCGCCATGCCGAGAAGCCGGGCAACCTCGTCCTGGGCGACCTATCCGACCATACGGCCTTCCGCGAACTGGTCCGGCGGGGGTCGGCGGATGGCACGCACCTGTGGGCGCAGCTCGGCCATGCGGGGGCGATGACGCATCCGCCCATCGGCACGCCGAAGGGGCCGAGCGCGCTGGACCTGCCCGGCTTGACCAGCGTGGCGCTGACGGCGACGGAGATCGCGGCCCTTCCGGACGCCTTCGCGCGTACCGCCCAGCTGGCACGCGACCTGGGCTTCGGGGGCGTGGAGGTCCACGCCGCGCACGGCTTCCTGCTCAGCCAGTTCCTGTCCCCGCTCTTCAACCGCCGGACCGATGCCCATGGCGGCACCATTGCCAACCGGATGCGGCTATTGCTCGACGTAATCGCGGCCGTGCGGTCTGCCGTCGGAACGCGCTTTCCCATCGGCGTCAAGCTAAACGCGACGGACCAGTTGGAGGGCGGGCTGACGCCCGAGGACGCGCTGGAGGTGGTCGCCGCCCTCGACAGTGCGGGGATCGACCTGATCGACGTGAGCGGCGGCACCTACTTCCCCGGTGCGCGCGCCGTCTCCGACGCGGGCGGGTCGGGCGCCTACTTCCTCGACTTCGCGCAGGCCGCCCGGGACCGGACGGACGTGCCGCTGATGGTCACTGGCGGGTTCAAGACGCGCGCCGCCGCCATCGACGCCGTAACCGGCGGCGGTGCCGACGTAGTCGGCCTGGCCCGTGTCCTTGTGCTCGATCCTGACTTGCCCGAGCGGTGGCGCGGCGGTGGCGATTTCGACCCGATCTTCCCTCGCTTCCCCGATCCGCCTGAGGGTGGCATTACGGCTTGGTACACCATGCAGCTGACCGCGCTTGGGGAAGATCGTGAGGGGCCGGAGTGCGATTTGAGCGTAGCCATCGCTGCCTACGAGACGCGGGATACGGATCGCGTGACCCGGTGGAACGAACGATTCTCAGCAGTGCGGTAGGGCCGTTCCTAGAGTTCGTTTCACGAGTATGTCCATCCAGAACGACTTGTTGCGAAAACCAGCGAAATCGCGCGAGCGCCACGTAGTCTCTATCTCCCTGCCATGTCCGCGACGGCACCGCGCCGAGACAGCAACTTTGGGTTGGCGATGGCGAGGACAGACACGAGGATCAGCACGCAGCCGATGACTGCAGCGACGGTCGGAACTTCCGCGAAGACTGCGACGCCCACGATGATCCCGAACACTGGCTGTAGCGCGAGGAGGTTGTTCGTCACCACGCCTTTGAGCTGCGGGATGGCGTAGTTGGTGCCCAGGAGGAAACCGATATTCGCTAGCCCGGCGGCAAGACCGACACCGAGGAGGTAGATCGTGAGGCCCGGCACGCGTCCCGTCCAGAGGCACCACGCGGCGGCTGCGAGCGCCATGACAATTACGGCGACCATTAGCATCAGGAACGTCGTTTCGTAGTTCGTCAGGTGCGGCGATTGCCACTTCCGCGCGAGGATGCCCCAGGACATGAACAGCGTTGCCAGAAGCGCGCAGAGCATCGGCCAGTCAAGTATCAAACCAAGCGCGGCACCTGCGCCTGTCCCGGCCAGGATCGTCAGAGCCGCGCCGACGAAGGCGAGCGTCACGAACATCCCGTCCCGCACGGACATCCGCTCTCCGAACATCACCACACTCAGGACGGCGGGGGTTGGGAGGGCCATAATCACGGCAGCGGAAGCGTAATTGCCCTCCACGAACGCCACCGTTCCAAGAGAAATCGCGATCACGAACATCGCGACGGCGCGGGCGGCCGTCAGGCGAAGGTCCGATCTCGGCGCGGTGCGGAATTTACCGAAGTCGATGATCCGCCAGCACACACAAAGAAGGACAACCGCTCCTATCAGCGACCGAAGCGCGACCTGTTCAACAACGTTGAGGCCTGTGGCCAGCTCCCGCGCGAAGACACCCATGATCGAGCCAATAAACGCCGCGCCGCCCAGCGCGAGCATGGGGAGCGTCTTTGGCGGTTCGGGTGCTGTCTTTTCCACGGTAACCTCAATGTCGGATGCTGCCGAGGCGCAGGTTTCACCCTTGCGCTTGGCTTCAAAACCACTCATATAGTCACTTAGCGAAGTGTAAATGTAAAGCGGCGATTATCCGACTGCGCTATGCTCGCTTCGAACCACAGATGAGCAACTTCTAGATGTCAGATCAGATCGTCGCCGTAGATCGAGCCACCCAGATCAAAGCGCTGTCCAGCGAAGTACGGATGAAGGTGCTCCGACTTCTGGCCGATCCGAAAGGGAACTTCCCCGATCAATGGTCCGCTGACCCGGCCACGGAAGGTGTGTGCATGTCGCTGATAGCAGAGGCCATCGGGGTGGCCCAACCGACCGCCAGCCGCCATCTCGATATTCTGCGACAGGCCCGCTTCGTCACTGTCACCCGCATTGGAAAATGGGGGCATTGCAAGCGCGACGACGCGGCGATCCGCGACTACCTCACATGGGTTGAGGAGGAGTTGGAGCTTTAGGTTTTGAAGCTCCATTGGCGTTCCTTTTGTTTAAAGGATGCCGTTCGCTCTGCAATCTGTTGTACAAACCAGCGATTTGGCACCTCTGAGAATTGCTGGATTGCTATCCGTCCCTCGAACCAGCTTTGAATGCCCGGTCCGATGACGCTCGACGCGAAGGTAAGGTAGCCGTTCCTCAAGCGCGCAGGCCAAGTGTTGAAAAATGCTGGGTTAGCTCAGTGATCGGTTTTCCCGCTGGCTGTAAGTTCGAATGGATCAAGATCTCGGAAGTGCAGCCAATGGCTGGTTCGGTGGGCCGCATTGCAGCATGGCTGACGTGAGGTCAGTGGTGTGGGCCGAGTGCGCCGCTTCTGGCGCTCGTAGGCGACCGCCCCAGCGAGACTAGGAAAGTGTCTGTGGTTTCGCCTCGATCAGCATATCGTTGATCGCGCTCCGTCGAGTTTGTCGGTCAAGTGTGTAGGTGTTTCGCCTGAACTCGACCCCCTCAAGAAGAGCCTTCACGTAGCCTGACACTGTGTCGGCGGCCATGATCAAGGTCGAGTCGAGCGTGTGAACATACTTGCTCGTGACCGATCCCTTGGCATGACCGATCAGTGCGGCGATGGTAATTTCGGTAAAGCCAAGGTCGTTGGCGATACTGGCGAAGCTGTGCCGAAGGACGTGGGGCGTAACATCCCAAAGCGGCGTTTCCGAGAAGAGCTTCTTCCAACTCTGAGGGAAGTTCCCGACGGCGTTGTCGTCACCTTGGCCGGGAAAGACATAGGTCCCATCCCGTTTCAAACGTGCGGCCTCGAGATAGTCGACAACCGGAAGGCCAACTGGGCGCACGGAAGCGCCTTCTTTGCTGTCTTTCAGTCGCAGACAGCTTCCTTCAATGTCGACCTCGCTCCACCGCAGGCTAATGATCTCGCCTCGCCGGCAGCCGGTCAGCGCAATGAGACGTAGGATCTCGGCGTGGATGCCGTAGTGGTTGTCATATTGCACGTCCTTTAGCAGGCGACCCAACGTCCGATACTCTGCTTCACTCAATCGGCGGTCCCGAACCTTGTACCTAGGTTTCTTGAGGCCGTGCGTCGGGTTCTGGTCTATGATCCCGGCCTCTATCGCGTAGGTGAAGATGCCGCCGAGAAGTCCCATAGTGCGGATCGCGGTGCCGCGGCCGCCGCGCACGATCGCCTTGCCGCGTAGCTTCTCCGTTTTCATCACAACGCGCGTCTTGCCAGCAATGATGTCCTTCATCAGGTTGTTCATGTCTGGCTTGGTGATGTCCTTGATCCTACGCGTGCCGAGCAAAGGAATGATGTGCCGGCGAATGCGGCCTACGTCAGTTGCAACAGTCGTCGCTTTCTTGGGACGGCCACCTTTCCCAAGAACAAGACCGGCCTCCATGTCGGCGATATACTGCTCGCACAGTTCCCGAACGGTCGCCGCGCGACGTTCCTCCTCCCGCTCGGCTGCAGGATCCTCTCCCTGAGCGATCTGGCCAAGAAGCGCCTTCGCTTCCCGGCGTGCAGTCTCCGGCGTCCAGACGCCATGGAGTCCAATCGTGTAGCGTCGCGAGCGACCTTTGGCCCTGTACTGAACGAGGTAGCTTCGCTTTCCAGAAGGGTAGACACGAAGCCCGAAGCACGGCAGTTCATCATCCCAGATGACATGGCCTTTGCTTTTGGGGGCCACGGACTCGACAAATCGTTTGGTCAGTTTGCTCATGCTCCGTTCCTTCGAAGGCCCGATTTCACGTAAGCACAGCGCAAGCACGCGGGCGGAAATCAAGGCGTATTCTCGGATAGAGACGTCGGAGCGATGATTTGAAAAATCCAGTTTTTTCAGCCATCTAGCGTGCTCTGGCGTATCCTATCGCGCAATTAGGAAAGGTCATTTGACCAGCTCCGAAGGCAGAGGTCTCAGGTTCGAATCCTGATGGGTGCGCCAATCAGCCTAAAGATGGCAGACAACAGGCGGTGTTGTCGGGCGCTTTGGACAGTTCCAAAGTCCGGTGTCGTGAAAGATAAGCGCTGGCTAGATCGCACTCAGCGTATCGACGATAATGATGTTCATCCGGCGTTCGAACCTGCGAGATCGTTGAGTATCGGGCAATCGGGTCGGTCGTCGCCGTGACAGCGCGTCACAAGGGTCTCCAGCGTTGATTTAAGCGCCTCAAGTTCGTCGATCTTTTTGGCGATGCGCTGCAGATGGTCCGCGGCAACGGCCTTCACGTCGGCGCTTGCGCGATTTCGGTCTTCGTAAAGTGAAAGAAGGGTTCGACAGTCTTCAATCGAAAACCCAAGCGATCGTGACCGCCCGAGAAACGTTAGTTTATGCACATCCTGAGCGCTGAAATCACGGTATCCATTGCCACCACGCGCGGGCCTGACAAGATCAATATCTTCATAGTATCTGATCGTTTTCGGCGGCAGCCCACTGGCGCGCGACACTTCTCCGATATTCATACTCTCTTGCCCCCTAAATCGGGATGGACAAGTCCCGCCCACCGGAACGCTGGTAGCACATTATCCCTTGACCTTCCAGCGACTGGAATCTCCATATTGTGGTTTCTAGCCAATTTCAGCGACAAAGAGCGTCCCATGACCACGAAGCACCAGACTGCGAAATCGGTCACATTTCCCATAGAGGGGATGACCTGCGCCTCCTGCGTGGGTCGGGTGGAGCGTGCGTTAAAGGCGGTGCCCGGCGTTGTTGGGTCCAATGTGAATCTCGCGACCGCGCGCGCAGATGTTCATCTGGATAAGCCGGTCGACCAAGCCGCGCTTATCAGGGTGGTAGAGGATTTGGGGTATCGCGTACCTGACCAGACAATCATTTTTGCGGTGGAAGGGATGAATTGCGCCTCCTGCGTGGGTCGGGTGGAACGCGCATTGAAAGCCGTGCCCGGGGTTGCCGAAGCCAGCGTGAACCTCGCCGCAGAGCGGGCAACCGTTAGCACGATCACCGACGCAGCGGCTTTGATTTCGGCCCTCAAGGACATTGGCTACATCGCACGCGAGACCACGTCCGACATCTCACCGCAAGCGACGACGTCCGAAAAAACCGCCGAAGAGGTGCGCAAGCTCAGACGCAGTGTGATGATCGCCGCTGTTATGACTCTGCCTGTTTTTCTGCTGGAAATGGGCGCGCACCTTATACCCGGATTGCATACACTGATCATGACCACCATAGGCATGCAGGCCAATTGGTTGATCCAGTTAGCATTTACAACAATCGTGCTCTTTGGACCCGGGTTGCAATTCTACACCAAGGGTGTTCCGGCACTCTTTAAGGGTGCGCCTGATATGAACAGCCTCGTCGCGGTGGGAACCTCGGCGGCCTATCTGTTCTCAGTCGTGGCAACCTTCGCGCCGGGCCTGCTGCCGAAAGGCACGGTCAACGTCTATTTTGAAGCCGCCGCTGTCATCGTGACGCTGATCCTCGTCGGCCGTTGGATGGAAGCACGCGCAAAGGGGCGCACCTCAGACGCGATACGGCGTTTGGTCAACCTTCAGCCAAAAACAGCCCGCATCCGGCGCGATGGGACGGTCGTGGAGATATCTATCGCTGACGTTTTGATCGATGACATCCTAGAGGTTCGGCCGGGCGAGCGTTTGCCCGTAGACGGAGAAGTGATTGACGGGGCCAGTTACGTCGATGAGAGCATGATCAGCGGCGAGCCAATCCCTGTGGTCAAGAAGGTCGGCGCGACCGTGGTGGGCGGCACCATCAACCAGACCGGCAGTCTCGTCCTGCGCGCGACAGCCGTGGGCGCCGACACGATGCTTGCCCAGATCATCCGAATGGTTGAGGCGGCCCAAGGTTCCAAGCTGCCGATACAGGCGATGGTGGACAAGGTGACGATGTATTTTGTGCCCGTCGTCATCGCGCTCGCCGTACTGACATTCATCGTCTGGTTCGCCTTTGGGCCGGATCCGTCACTGACATTTGGTCTTGTGAACGCTGTTGCGGTTCTGATCATCGCGTGTCCCTGCGCAATGGGCCTTGCCACACCAACGTCTATCATGGTCGGCACGGGGCGGGGTGCCGAGATGGGCGTCCTGTTTCGCAAAGGTGAGGCGCTGCAACTGCTGAAAGAGGCCCGTGTTGTTGCGCTCGACAAGACCGGGACGTTGACCGAAGGCGCGCCGCGCCTGACTGACCTTGAAGTGATACATGGCTTTGAGCGCACGGACGTTCTTGCGCGCATCGCTGCGGTGGAAGCAAAGTCCGAGCATCCCATTGCTCGCGCCCTCGTCGCAGCGGCCCGTGACCAAGGTCTCGCCCTGCCGGATGTGACCGCATTTGAAAGCGTCACTGGCATGGGGGTCGCCGCCGCGGCAGGGGGGCTAAGGGTTGAGATCGGGGCGGACCGGTACATGAGCGAGCTTGGTCATGATATTTCGGCCTTTGCCAACACCGCCCGTCGGCTTGGGGATGAGGGCAAGTCGCCGCTCTATGCGGCTATCGATGGCAGGCTCGCGGCTATCATTGCCGTAGCAGACCCGATCAAGGAAACAACGCCCGCCGCGATCCGCGCGTTGCACGATCTGGGTTTGAAGGTTGCTGTGATCACGGGTGACAACCATCGCACGGCCGAGGCGATTGCCCAGCAGCTTGGCATTGACGAGGTCATCGCAGAGGTGCTGCCTGACGGCAAGGTGGCGGCGGTGAGGGCGCTCCGCGCGGCGCATGGACGCTTGGCCTTTGTGGGCGACGGGATCAATGACGCTCCGGCTCTTGCCGAAGCGGATGTCGGAGTGGCTATTGGGACGGGTACGGATGTGGCGATCGAGGCGGCAGATGTCGTACTGATGTCGGGCTCTCTCAGGGGCGTGCCGAACGCCATTGCACTATCGAAAGCGACACTCCGGAACATCAACCAAAACCTGTTCTGGGCGTTCGCCTACAACACGGCGTTGCTGCCCGTCGCGACGGGAATCCTGTACCCCGCATTTGGCCTTCTTTTATCACCGATCTTTGCAGCTGCCGCTATGGCGCTGAGCTCCGTGTTTGTTCTCAGCAACGCCTTACGGTTGCGAACATGGCACGCACCGATGCAAGACGAACGGCGTCCCGCCTCGCGAGGTCCGGCGTCAAGTGCCGTTCCTGCCGAATAGCGAATATGCGTCAGCGCCGCCATCTTTCTGGACCTCATGCCGCTGTTTCTTGTTCGTTGGGAATTTCCAACGACACGTCCCTACCGACGCGCGCCCAATGGGACATCTCCGCAAGCACGTCGGATGCGTGGTCCCGGACGCAGTCAATAGCGTCGCTTCCCAAAGCCAGCCGCAGCGGCGGCGTGTCCGCGGCAATTGCGGTGGCGATGGCGCGCGCGGCTTTCGCGGGATCACCGTTTTGCGCACCATGCATGCTGTAGGCGAACCGCCGGGTTGGTCCGACGATGCTTTGATAGGCCTCTGTCTCTGGCAGATGAACCATTGTGCCGGGTGCTGCGAAGTTTGTCCTGAACGCGCCGGGCTCGACAATCATGAGCTTCAGACCGAAAGGGGCAATTTCTTGAGCAAGCGCTTCGGACGCGCCCTCTAGTGCGAATTTAGAAGCGGAATACGCGCCAAACCCGGCAAATGACATTTGTCCGCCCATGGATGACATCATCACAATCGCGCCGGTGCGCTGCCTGCGCATAAGCGGAAGGGCGGTGCGGGTTACGGTCATGGCCGCGAAAAAATTGGTCTCCATTACGCGCCGCAGGCTCGCGTCGCTCGTTTCTTCGACCGCACCAACCATACCGAAGCCCGCGTTATTCACCAAAACGTCGATCCGGCTGAACCGATCCGCCACAGCTTGAACGGCATTTTCGACGTCTTCGACCTCTGTGACGTCAGCTGCAATCGCGACAACACGATCGGGCGCCTGAGCGACCAAGTCTTGCAGGCTTTCGGTGCGGCGGGCAATCCCGACAACGTTGTCCCCTTGTGTGACCACATATTCTGCGATGGCCCGACCAAATCCTGACGACGCGCCTGTGATGAACCATGTTTGTGCCATAGGAGTAAGCCTCTCAATTTATGCGTATGATCAGTTGCGTGAAGCCGCGCGCCCCATGGCTATGCAGACCGATATGCCGCCCCAGTTTACCAAGGGGCGGCATATGGAATGGGGTGAACCGGGTTAGCTGGCTTGATCTGAGGGGGCTGCGAAGTGGTCCGCAATCGTATCCGCAGCGCGGGTCACGTCCTCGGGATTGTCGTAGAAGTCGAACTGCGTGACCTCTTCCAGCATCTTCAGCGTGGCATCCCCGGTGAAACCTTCCAGAAAGGTGCGCACGCCTTGCGGGATAGCAGCGGCTTCCGAATGGACGATGGCCAGCGGTTGCGTGAGACGGTTGGGATTGTCGGCGGGATGATAGGTGAGCCAGCCTTCCCAGCCCGCGTTGTTCCACTGGTTGTCATAGGCCGGGATCGCCCCCCGCTGAGGATCGACATAGTATCCATCAAAGGGCATCAACACGCCTTCCGTGCCTGTCGGTCCGGCTGCCGGAATGATGTCACCACCGGCTGCTTCGGCAGCGCGACTGACGTCGATCAATCCGTTCACGCCGTCTTCGCCACCGTAGACGGCGTTCACGATCTCCTCGTTTTGCAACCATGGGGCGACGAGGCCGATGCGGTTCACCAAATCATTGCCCGCGACGGCATCCACCATGTAGCCAGCGGACGCGCAAATGCCGAGACCGTTGATCTGTGCCTGATCAACTTCGGGCAGCGTTGCGACGAATTCGAATGCGGCTTCGATGTCACTGATCTTGGCCTCGGGGCTTTCGACGAAGCGCGCATTTTGGGCCAGATCTCCGGACTTGCCCCAGCCGCGGAAATCAAAGGTGAAGGCGGCAAATCCACGCTCGACCATTTCCTCGGCATAGATGGCTGGCATCTGCTCTTCCACCGTCGTCCATGCGCCCGTTACGACAACTGTGGGCAGGGCAGAGCCATCATGACCTTCTGGCAGATAGAGCGTCCCGGACAATGTTGATCCTTCGTTTTCGAAGGTCACGGTGCGGGTTTCCATTTGAGCGATGGCCGCCGTTGAAGTCATCAACACCGCGGCAGTCGTGAGGGCTGTTATCTTCATTGATCTATCTCCCGATGAGTCCGTTGGGCGTGTTGCCCGATGACACAAGAGATACGGCGCCGCTGTCCCGATAACTTGAAGAGGCGTCCAGAGTTTTTGAATATTCTTGCTTTGAACTCTACGCACGCGCCCGATCAGCAACGTTATGGTGTGGGGTGGCTGCTTAGTCTTACGTGGTGGGCTGCAAGTTCGACCGATGTGCTGAAGGCGTGGTTCCCGTGAGTTGCTTGAACGTCCGCGTGAAATGCGCCTGGTCCGCGAACCCGCAATCAAGCGCTATCTCGCCCAATGACAGGGATTGGTCCTCCATGCGGCGCATGGCTTGCTCAACCCGGTAGGACAGCACAAATTGCATCGGAGATTTGCCCATCACCTCTTTGAAAACTCGACTGAAATGAGAACTCGACATGCCGACTTCAGCCGCCAGGTCATCCAGCACAATAGTGCGATCAATGTTGGCGCGCACAAAACCGAGCACCTTTTGATAATGGACCGATGTAAAGCGCGCCGACAAGGCGATCTCCTCGGGCCGACGCTGGCCGTACTTTTGCAGAAGCTTGACCAGGAAAACCCGCGCCATGGCTTCGAACATAACAGCCGAAGACATATCACCGGCCGCTATACTGTCGCGCAGCATTACGCCGGCGGCACATAAATCTGCATCTGAAAACTGCGGAAGATCCTCGAACTGCTTGTCGGACAGCAGCATCCCAAGCTCTCGCTCGGCAAAGCGTTGCACCTCCGCGGGTTCCAAGGTGACGACGATAACGTCTGATTGCGCAAACCAGCGCCAGCCCGACCGCACACCCGCTGGTGTGAAGATGATATCGTTTTTGCGGAACTCAAAGTCACGCAGTTCGCCATTGCGGCGATTTTGCACCCGATGAGGGTCCTCTTTCAAGTTGAGCAGAAGATGATGCTCGGCAAAAACATCCTCGGGCATTGAGTCTGGCGGGGCCTGAAAATACTGCACCGACATGAGGCGGGCTGCAGAGACGTGTTCGATACCTTCGCTGTCTATGAGCGGGAGGGACGGATAAATGTCTCTATAGCGCTGTGGCATGTTTGACGTAGATCCTTTGTATGGCAGGCTGAATGTAGGCGTTTTAGCCGTCGTTCATAGGTTTATCACTTTGTAGATCGAGAAGCCCCAAAAGCGAACGGTAACGCAGATGCCGAACCGGATCTGAATGCGACGGGTAATCATCGGACCCGCTACAACTGATACGTTGCGATTAGGTCAGACTCTGGCGGCTTCCTACGCTAACGCTGCCGTATCCCGGACGTTTTTACCGACCGTACGCAGGTGACCCGCACAATATGAACGCCTGAGTTTCTTTCGATGCACTCGGGGGCCAAGGCACTGCCATGCTACGGCAACATGGCATTCTTGAAAGCGTTGCTTGGTGCGGGAACGTTGGCGGTGGTGACTGGCTTTCTTGAGCGGTTTTCAAATAGTAAAAAGGGGCAGGCGCGGGCCTACCCCCTTTGATCTCTACATGCGCCGGCCGTCATCCGTTGATTGCTTCGATAATCGCCGTGGCGCTTTGCTCGGTATTGGCGGTGCCACCCAGATCTGCGGTCTTTGTCTCAGGCGCCTGCAACGTCGCTTCGATTGCGGCTTCAAGCGTCTTGGCCGCCTCGGTTTCACCCAGATGTTCCAGCATTATCGCGGCGGTCCAGACTGCGGCGACCGGGTTGGCAATGCCTTTGCCTGCAATATCAGGGGCCGAGCCGTGGACGGGTTCGAACATTGATGGGAACACTCCCTCGGGATTGATGTTCGCAGCTGGCGCAATCCCGATGGACCCGGCAACGGCAGGACCCAGATCAGACAGGATGTCGCCAAAAAGATTGGAGCCGACCACCACGTCGAACCAGTCCGGATGCTGAACGAAATGCGCCGTGAGAATGTCGATGTGGTACTGAGATGTCTCTATTTCGGGGTGACGCTTCCCGGCCGCTGCGAACCGTTCGTCCCAGAACGGCATCGTGTGAACGATCCCGTTGGACTTCGTGGCGGATGTCACGTGCTTGCGTTTGCGCTGTTTTGCGACCTTGAATGCGTAATCCATGATCCTGTCGGTGCCGCGCCGTGTGAACATAGCTTCCTGAACAGCCACCTCATTTTCAGTGCCGCGGTACAGCCTTCCGCCGATCTCGGAATACTCGCCTTCGACATTTTCTCGGACGACGATGAAGTCGATTTCTTCAGGTTTACGATTGGCCAAAGGGGACTGCACCCCTTTGAGCAAGCGGACCGGACGCACGTTCGCGTAGAGATCAAGCTCGCGTCTCAAAGGGATCAGTAGACCCCAGAGCGAGACATGGTCTTCCACCGTCGGCCATCCGACAGCGCCCAGATAGATCGCATCATGTTCCTTGACCTGAGCGATACCATCATCGGGCATCATCTGGCCTGTTTCCACGTAGCGTTCGCACGACCAGTCGAATTCTGTCCATGTCAGGCTGAACCCGTGCTTGGCTGCCGCAGCTTCTGCTGCGCGCTGACCAACGGGTATGACTTCCTTGCCGATGCCATCCCCGGGGATGGAGGCGATTTTGTAGGTTTTGCCGCTGGCCAAGTGCTTAATCCTTCGCGAAGAAACGGTTAAATTGGGTTATGATTTCGTCGGGCAGCTCTTCGGCCAGATAATGTCCGGCGGGCAGAGCCTCGCCCTGGACCTCACGGGCGCGCATCCGCCAGAGTGCAAGGCAGTCAAAATGTGCCTCGATTGCGCCATGGACACCCCACAGAGCCAAAACCGGGCATTTCAGCTTGAAATCGCCATCTTCATTGTCGTGCTTGATGTCGATCGTTGCGGCCGCGCGGTAATCTTCGCAACTGGCGTGGATCGTTTTGGGATTGCGGAACGCGGCAAGATAATCGTTCATCGCATGTTGGGTAAATGGCGTCAGTCCTGCCACCCCTGATCCGCATTTCTTCTTCCAGTACGCGTCCGGATCAGGCTCGATCATGCGCTCAGGGAAAGGCGCCTTCTGGATGAGGAAGAACCAGTGCCAATAGGCGCGCGCGAATGCATCGGTGGTATTCGCATACATTTCGCGGGTAGGGGCGATGTCGAGCACCGCCAGCTTTTCGACCCGATCCGAGAAATCAATCGCAAGACGGTGAGCAACCCGAGCGCCACGGTCATGGGCGCCAACATGGAATTTGAGAAACCCGCGACCCTCCATAAGGCTTGCCATATCCTTAGCCATAGCCCGTTTCGAATACGGCGCATGGTCGGATGTCGTCTCGGGCTTGGAAGATCGTCCATAACCTCGCAAATCAGCCGCGACTACCGTGAAGCTTTCGGCAAGCTTCGGGGCCACCTTGTGCCACATTGCGTGGGTCTGAGGATAGCCGTGCAGAAGCAGAAGGGGCGGGCCGTCGCCACCGATGACACCGTAGATTTGGGCTTCACCGCTGTCGTGGGTGAATGGATGGAAACCTTCAAACATATGCCCAGATAAGGTGTTCCAGTTGGGCTTGTCCAATCAGTTTAATTGAGACACATTTTTGATTAATCCGGGTGATCGGGCACACATTCGAGGAAATCCAGGGCCGGTTTCATACCCTCACCAGAGCGCCACGCGACGTGAACATCAACAAGCGGACAGGGCTCGCTGAGGGGAAGGTAAACGACATCATCGCGTTTGAATTGGCTGACCCATTCGGGGACCAGTGAGACACCCAGACCGGCCGCGACCATTGCAATGATCATGTGCCGTTCATTCGCCTCTTGCAGGATATGTGGTTCGATCCCGTTATCACGAAAATGCTTGTGAATAACGTCAAAGAGAATGGGCCTGTGGGACCGCGCGGGGATGACCAATGGCTGCCCCGCAATATCATGGAGCGATACGGAGCTTTCTTTTGCAAAGGGACTATCGCCCGGCAACGCAACGACGATCGGCTCGCTGAAGACCGCCCTCGACTCCAAATAGCTTTCCTTCGGCGGAATGCGCACGAAAGCGACATCCAGCGATCGGTTTGCAAGTGCATGAATTGCGGGCGCAGAAAGCATCTCAAAAATTTTGATTTCGGTCTGTGGATACCTACTTCTGAACCGGCGCACGACTTCAGGCAAAAGGCCGACAGTTGCCGAATCGACGCCGCCCACTTTCAGGAGGCCCATGCCATCGTCGCGCACGGATCGTGCCGCAGTTACGGCGGCATCTGCTTGCGCAAGGGTGGCTTTCGCCTCGGGCAGAAATGTCTCGCCCGCCCGTGTCAGGCTTACGCTTCGCGTTGTGCGCTCAAACAATTTGACGCCGAGGCGCTCTTCCAAGTTCTTGATCTGAGCAGATAACGCAGGTTGCGCCATATTCATTGCCTCAGCCGCGCGACCGAAGTGCAGTCCGTCTGCGACGGCAAGAAATATACGCAGCTGCTTAAGCTCCATGGCGGGTGTCTCCTTGTTTGAGATGTTTTATTTATAACAATTCCATCTCAATCAATTGAATTCGTCAGCGTTATGGTGGCGTCCGGGAGAAACATCAAAAAAATATTTAACTTGGAGGAGATCCACATGAAGAGATTCCTGACAGCCGTTGCGACGACCGCAGCTTTGGTCACCGCAACAACCAGCTTTGCCGCCGATTACCCAACCAAGCCAGTGACGTATATCATTCCCTACAACCCGGGCGGTGAGTCCGACGTGACGGCCCGCTTTCAAGAGGCATATTTCAGTGACGTCGCCGGGCAAGACGTAGTTATCCAGTACAAGCCAGGGGCAGGGGGCGCGACCGCGTGGGCCCAGCTGAATACGCTTGAAGCCGATGGCTACACCATCATGAACGTGAACTTCCCGCACGCGATCCTTCAGCCCGCGATCAAGGATGTCGGTTACCAAACTGAAGACGTTATCCCGGCGTATATCTTCCACTACACGCCAGACGCCATCGTCGTGCGTGCGGACAGCCCCTATCAGACCTTGCAGGACATGATCGACGACGCCAAGGCCAACCCTGGCTCGTTGACGTTCGGCGGATCCGGAACCAATTCGGCCAACCACTTGGCAGCCGTGCGGTTCGATCAGATGGCAGATGTCACATCGACCTACATCCCGTTCAAAGGATCGTCGCCCGCCATGGCAGCGCTTCTGGGAAATCAGATCAAGGCTGCGATGACTTATACGACTCAAGGTATCAAAGCGGGCGACCAGGTACGGGTTCTGGCCATTGCTACGGACGAGCGTGTGCCATCCTTCCCGGATGTTCCAACCTTCAAAGAACTTGGCTTTGACTATGTTGCCGGAGCCTATCGCGGCGTCACACTGCCAAAGGACACGCCCCAAGACGTTCGTCAGAAGGTTTCGGACATCATCGGCGAGATCAACGCAAATCCTGAGTTTCAGCAAAAGCTGATCGAGAACGGCTATGTTCTGGTAGACATACCCACCGATCAGATGGCTGACTGGATCGAAGAACGCCGCGCCGAGTATGCCGAAGGCATCGAAGCGCTCAAGGCAAACTGAAGATCTGAAGCTGAAGAGGAACGCTGATGTTAGAGTCGCTCTGGTCGGCCCTGTCGCCTTTCAATCTGACATTGGCGTTCTTCGGCGTCATCGCGGGAACTTTGATCGGGTCACTGCCCGGTCTTTCCGCGACGATGGCCGTCGCTGTTCTGGTGCCGTTTACCTTCGCGATGGATCCGGCCTCTGGCCTGATTGCGTTGGGGGCGGTTTATACAGGGGCCATCTACGGCGGAGCCTATTCCGCAATTTTGGTCAATACACCGGGAACACCCGCTGCCATTGCGACCGCAATGGACGGGTTTCCGATGGCCAAGCGCGGTGACGGTGATCTTGCGGTCACGCTGTCCTGCATAGGGTCTGTCATCGGTGGTCTCGTCGGCGCCCTTGCGCTGCTGTTTCTGGCGCCGCCGCTGTCGACCATTGCTCTGGCCTTTGGGCCCGTGGAATACTTCTGGCTCGCGATATTCGGACTTTCGCTGATCGCCACCCTATCCAAAGGAAATACATTAAAGGGGCTCATCGGCGGCGCGATCGGGCTTTTGCTTGCCTGCGTCGGATCCGCTGTCGTAGGTGGCGATGTGCGCTACACCTTTGGCCAAGTGCAGTTGCTGGGCGGGATACCGGTCATTCCGGCACTCATCGGGCTCTATTGCATCCCCGTGCTGATAAACCTCGTCGTCAAACCGGACGATCACTTGGAGCGTCGGACTGCGCAGGTCAAAGGTTTTCGCCTGCTTGAGGCACTTGGCTTGATGTGGCGCTCTAAAGTTAATGTTCTTCGCTCGTCTGTTCTCGGAACAGCCATTGGTATCTTGCCCGCGGCGGGCGGATCTGTGGCAGGCCTTGTCGCCTATTCTGAAGCCAAACGTACATCGAAGACGCCAGAAGAGTTCGGCAAAGGTGCAACGGACGGCATCATCGCGTCAGAGACGGCGAACTCCGCCACGGTCGGGGGTGGCTTCATTCCCACACTTGTTCTTGGTATTCCCGGAACGCCGCCCGACGCAATCATCCTTGGCGCGCTTTTGGTTCAGGGCATCCGGACCGGGCCGCAGCTTTTCACCCAGCAGGCTGATATTGTCTTCACCTTTGTGATGGGGCTTCTCATCGCTACAATCCTGATGCTTCCCGTGGGGCTTGTGATGGGGCGCTATGCGTTTAAGTTGATCATCAATATCCCGAAAACTGCCCTCACACCTGCGGTCGCCTTGCTGACTGTCATTGGCGCCTTCGCGATCGAGGTGAACACGGTACACGTTCTGATCATGATCATTCTTGGCATCATCAGTTGGCTCATCGCCCGGATCGGGTTTGAGGCATCGCCGATCGTCTTGGGTCTCATCTTAGGGCCAATCGCCGAGGCCGGGTTTGTCCAGGCGTGGTTGATCGGTGGCGCGCAGGGCAACATTCCCGCGATGTTCTTCACGCAACCCATATCGTTGGCCATCATTGCGATGACTGTTCTAACGCTTGTCACGCCCTTCATCGCGGAGCGACGAAAGCGGATGAAAGGGGTAAAAACATGAGCGGGCAGGGCGCATCACGATCCATAGCTCCAGATCTTGCCGGCGCGCTTCTGGCTGTCTGTCTCGGCGCCTATGCGATATACGAAACCAAGGATATGTCAGATCTAGGGGCGGTTTTCCCGACGGCGGCCGGCACGCTTTGCATTCTCGGTGGCGTTGCTCTTACGCTGCTGGCCTTCAAAAACAGATCAAGACCTTCGGATCTTACATTGGAACGTCCGGACTGGCCGCGAATGGTCGCCTTGTCCGTCGTTTTGCTGGCTTGGGCGGTTCTGCTGAAACCGTTGGGCTTCATCATCTCCTCCCTCGTGGGCATGACGGCGGTGGTTTGGCTGACGTGGCGGGGTGCGGCGACCGTCAAAGCCGTGGTTGTTCACGCGGTGGCGCTGGCGATCCTTATGGTAGGGTTCTACAGCCTGATGGTCTTCGTCCTGAGAATAGCGGTTCCCTGAGCCAGATCTGAAGGCGTCGGCCGTTCAGTAGAACATGCGGGCGACGAAACGGTTTGCGTTCACGCCACGCGATGATATCGATTTTCGCGGGGGCCGGGATACGGGCATCGGATACATCATGACTTCTTCTTTTCTTCGGCATGCGGCTGTCATCACGTCCGTGCTGGCGGTTGGTGGATGCTGGAGCACCCCGGAGCCGGTCGATCTGCTGTCGTTGGAATTTGGTCAGCCCGCCGATGAGGTGCTGGATCAAGAGCATGATCAGATCATCGCCATGACGGACACCCTTCAGGCGGCAGGTACCTTGAATTTGTTGGTCCGTCAGTCCGACCGCTTCACATTTGCCGGGGTCCCGCTGATCTACAAGGACGATCCAGACTACCTGGAAAACCCAGATATCATGTTCCTTTTCTACTCGGAGACGGTCATGGAAGAGATCGCACAGCGGATTGCATCCGGACTGGGTGGGGCCAGCTTTAGTATCAAAGCAAGGCCAGAGCAGCCGGTCAGTTTTGCGGAGCGTCTGAAAACCCTCGGCGCACTGGACGCTCTAATTGGCATCGCGGTGACTTATCACGACGAGGAGTTTCTAGCTCAGATTGACACCAATCTGTCTGAGCGTTTTGGCCAAGGCACGCCGATAGAACACATAGATGACGGGACTTTCTGGAAAGACGGTGGGCGCTACATCATGTTTGCCGCGGAATACGGTATACTCGGTATCTATCCCGACGCGCAGGCTTGGAACGGGTGTCTTTATGCGGGACCAATTGGCGTGGTTGATGTTGGCGGGTGTGACCGTGAGGGTCATGCGGCAGAGTGGCCGACCAACATGAGAAAACGGCCTGATCTATAGCGCGTTCACCGTTCTGTCTGTCTTGAAAAAGACCCGCAGGCGGGTCTGACAGGCATTGCTTAACTCAAGTGGGGGTTAACGACCCCAAGTCCGAACAGGACCGCAATCCATGTGAACAAAATTCGAGCCAGAGTATTTACCCACACCACCTGCAGAACAAGAAGCCGCCGCGCGGGCGATCTGACTGACGGAGCGGGAGTTCAGCCGAAGGTCAGCGGCCTGACCTTTCATATGAAGGGAATTCTTCGCAACACCGCGGGAGCGGGAGCGGAGCATCGCGTTTGTCTGAGGCGAGCGGTAGCCGGACAGAAGCAGATAAGGCTCATCAACGCCCATTAGGTTGTGAGCGGCCGCCATGATATCGATGGTGCGGGTGTCCATGCTGGTGGTGGAGTTCTGACGCCAATCGCGCATCAGGTGGTTTACCTCTTTCAACCCTTCACGAATGTACTCGCCTTCGATCCAGTAGACCATGTCGAGTTTTTCGCCAGTCCGTGCAGAGTGCATTTGTATGCGCCGGATATCGCCCGCACCGCGCAGAAATCCGAATACGCCGGAGTAGACCGGTGCGGCGGAGACTGCGGTTGCAGCGAATGCGCCCAGCACAGCACGACGCCCAATAGAAATAGAGGTAGAATTGCCCATTTGCCTGTCCCAAGTGTTGCTGCATTCGCAGCTATTGTTTCTTATCCCCGCAGAATTCTTATGACATGAGTTGATTCTCTGACCAACCCCACGTTGCGCGGATACCCTTAAAAAAACACAAAGTAGGCAAAAAATTGCGCACGGAACGGAACTTTTTAAGTGACGCTATTTCGACACAATCAAAACTCAGGACTTGCGGTGATTTTAAGGCAACGGCGTGAAAAAAAAGCCACATTCTTAGGGTTGTGATTAGACTTCCCAATCAGACCATTGAATGGGTATTGTCCATGTCTCCGTGTTCCGAGGTTTTTGATGACCAACAAGTTTAACCGTCGCTCTACTCTTCAATTGCTTGCCGCGGGCGCCGCATCCACCGCGCTTCCGTTTTTTGGGGCAGGGCGCGCGAATGCCGCCGTGACAGCTCTCAAACAGTCGATCGCGGAGCAGGCGGCGAAAGACAAAGGACTGGCGGAGTTTTATCGCGGGCGTGGATTTGAACCTATTTTTGTTGGCCGCAGCGATGGTCGGCGGCGCAATGCGCTTCTCAAAGCTTTCGCGTCCGCGCAAGACCATGGTCTTCCAGAGGCTCGCTATGGCGGCGGTGAACTGAAGGCGCTTTTCAAGAAACGCCTCGATGCGCGCAGCGCGGGTCAGGTCGAGATCATGGCGGCGCAGCGCATGTTACAGTACGCTGATGACATGAGGTCGGGCGCGATCAATCCACGCAAGGTTGACAGCACGATTGTTATTGACGTGGCTCGGTATGACCGCGCCTCGACGCTTGATGCATTTGCGGGTTCCAACCCTTCGTCTTTCCTCAAGAAATTGTCACCGCGGTCGCCTGAATACCTTCGCCTGCAGAAAGAAAAAATCCGGCTTGAAAAGCTGATTGGCCGTGGTGGATGGGGGCCAAAAGTTCAGGCAAAATCCCTGAAGCTTGGTCAAAGCGATGGCGCTGTTGTTCAACTGCGCAACAGGTTGATCGCCATGGGATACATGCGCCGATCCGCGTCCAAAACCTATGACGCGAAATTGCAGAATGGTGTTGCCCAGTTTCAGGTGAAGCACGGCCTGAACCCCGACGGAATAGCCGGCAAAGGCACGCTGGCCGAGATCAACAAGCAGGCGCCGGACCGACTGGCCCAGATCATCGTTGCGATGGAACGGCAGCGTTGGAACAATCGCGCGCTTGGCAAGAAATATGTCTGGGTCAACATCCCGGACTATCACGTGGACATCATGGAAAACGGGAAGTCCACGTTCCGCAGCCGCGTTGTTGTTGGCAAGAATACGTCTGATCGCCGGACACCGGAGTTTTCCGATACGATGGAGTTTATGGTCATCAATCCCAGCTGGTATGTGCCCCGGTCCATCGTGACCAAGGAATACCTGCCTTTGATGCAGAAAAATCCGAACGCGCAAAACCAATTGCAGATCATTGGATCCAACGGAAAGCCGGTATCACGTTCGGCTGTCAATTTCCGTCAGTATAATGAAAAAACCTTCCCTTACTCGATGAAGCAACCACCGTCGAAAGGGAATGCCTTGGGGCTTGTTAAGTTCATGTTCCCCAACAAGTATAACATCTATCTCCATGATACGCCTGCGAAAAAGCTATTTGGTCGCGAGACGCGGGCGTATTCACATGGCTGCGTTCGGGTTCACAAGCCGTTTGAATTCGCCTACGCGCTATTGTCGGCGCAGGAACGTGATCCGGAAAGTTTCTTCAAGAAGATGCTCGGCACCGGGAAAGAGCGTACGGTTAATCTTGCAAAGCCACTCCCCGTGCATCTGTCTTATTACACGGCTTGGGTCGATGCGAAGGGCCGGGCGAATTACCGGCGAGATGTCTACAACCGGGATGCGAAAATCTTTGCAGCACTGCAAGCTGCCGGGGTTTCGCTTCGCGCGGCTAAGGGCTAAGTCCTGTCTGAAAACCAAGCGCTCGGCCTGCGTGCCGGGTGATTTTTTGGATCAGGGGGCAACATGGCTGTCACATATACCGTCTCCGACATTGCCGCCGCGCTTTCCGCATCCGCTGTAGGCAACGGCGATATAGAAATATCGCGGATATCCGAACCCGCTACGGCTGACCGAGACGCCTTGGCGCTCGCTATGAATCCGAACTACGCCGAAGGTTTGAAGTCTGGACAAGCAAGGGCTGCCATCCTTTGGGATGGCGCAGATTGGCAATCTCTGAAGCTTGAGGCCGCGATTTACGTGCCACGGCCAAGATACGCGATGTCGGATTTGACACGCATGATGGACCCTGGTCCGGACATTGCAAAGGGTATCCATCCCAGCTCTATTGTTCATCAATCGGCAACAATAGGTGACGGGGCTGCCATCGCGCCCTTCGTGATGATCGGCGCGGATGTGAAGATCGGTGCGCGGGCCCGGATCGCATCTCATGTCAGTATTGCCGAAGGTGCCGTTATTGGTGACGACGCCATGATCATGAACGGTGTGCGCATTGGCGCGCGTGTTCAGATCGGAAATGACTTCATCGCACAACCTGGCGCGGTCTTGGGGGCAGATGGGTTTTCCTTTGTGACCCCGGAAAAGGGGGCCGTTGAAAATGTGCGGGATAGCCTTGGCGATCGCCAGGACGCAGTCGCGCAGGAATGGACCCGTATTCATTCGCTCGGGGCGTTGCGGATCGGGGATCGGGTTGAAATCGGGGCGAACGCCACCATCGACCGGGGTACGATCCGTGACACCTCCGTCGGAAGCGGCACAAAGATCGATAACCTCGTGCAGGTTGGCCATAACTGTCAGATCGGCGAAGATTGTCTGTTGTGTGGTCTGGTGGGCGTCGCGGGTTCGGTCAAGATCGGGAACCGGGTTGTGCTGGCGGGTAAGGTCGGGGTCAACGACAATATTTTCATCGGTGACGACGTGGTTGCCGGGGGTGGATCCAAGATCTTTACGAATGTTCCGGCGGGCCGCGTTGTTCTTGGACATCCGGCTGTGAAAATGGAAACGCAGATGGAAATTCAGAAGGCCGTGCGCCGCTTGCCCCGGCTTATGGCGCGTCTGAAGGATGGAAAATAGCCAGTAGCAAATCGCGCCACGCGGTCTTAAATGTGCCCCTGAGAGGAAGTTCGAGGGCGGGCCATGACCAAATCAACGAAAGAGCAGGTGGTCGACATCATCGCAGAGCAGGCCGTGTTGGAGCCGTCAGATGTGTCGATGGATCAAACGCTTGAGGATCTGGGGATCGACAGCTTGGGCCTTGTCGAAAGCATCTTTGCGATAGAGGAAGCGTTCGATATCCAAGTGCCTTTCAACGCAAACGAACCCGAAGACAGCACATTTGACATCTCCAGCGTCGCGACGATTGTAGATGCTGTCGAGAAGCTCGTGGCCGAGCAGAAAGGCTGACCCATGCGCAGGGTCGTTATCACCGGACAAGGGTCGATCAACGCGTTGGGTCGAACTGTTCCGGAAACGCTTGAGGCTTTCAAAGAGGGGCGTTGTGGGATCGCGGAGCTTGATATTCGCGATGTCGACAGGCTCGCCATCCGCATCGGCGGGCAGGTGCGAGAATACGATCCCCATGAGCAGTTCAACCGCCAGCAAATTGCGCTCTATGACAGGTTCACGCAATTCACGCTGATTGCTGCAGCCGAAGCGATCACCCAGTCGGGTTTGAGTTTTTCCGGCGAGTTGGCCGCGCAATCGGGCGTTGTCCTGGGCACCTCTGGTGGGGGTCTGAACACGCAGGACGAGAATTACCGCGCCGTGTACGAAGACGGGAAAAACCGCGTGCATCCGTTCGTTGTCCCGAAACTGATGAACAACGCCGCCGCCTCCCATGTGTCGATGGAGCACAACCTGAAGGGACCATCGTTTACGGTGGCCACCGCATGTGCCTCTTCCAATCATGCGATGGGCCAGGCCTTTAATCTGATCCGGTCGGGTATGAGCCGGGTGATGATAACGGGCGGATCAGAATCAATGCTGTGCTTCGGCGGGGTGAAAGCGTGGGAGGGTCTGCGGGTGATGTCGAAGGATGCGTGCCGCCCGTTCTCTGCAAATCGCAACGGGATGGTGCAGGGCGAGGGGGCCGCGATCTTCGTGTTTGAGGATTATGAGCATGCGAAAGCCCGTGGCGCGGAGATACTGGCGGAGGTCGTCGGTTTCGCGATGACATCTGACGCAGCGGATATTGTCATGCCCTCAAAACAAGGTGCCGCGCGGGCGATCACCGGGGCGATGAAGGACGCTAAGGTAAACCCGTCCGAGGTGGGTTATATCAATGCGCACGGGACCGGCACCGCAGCAAATGACAAGACCGAATGCGCCGCGGTGGCCGCTGCGTTTGGAGCAGACGCTGATCAGTTGATGATGTCCTCAACCAAGTCCATGCACGGGCACGTGATCGGTGGCACAGGCGCAATCGAGCTTCTGGCCTGCATCATGGCGTTGAAAGACGGGGTGATTGCACCGACGATTGGCTACGAAGAGCCCGACCCGGAATGTGCGCTTGATGTCGTGCCGAACGAGGCGCGGGATGCAAAGGTCGATGTGGTGCTGTCGAACGCGTTTGCGTTTGGGGGATTGAACGCCGTTCTGGCGTTGAGATCTGTCTAGCCTAGCCGCGAAGTGTTGTGTCGCGGGGTCTGAACTGCACCACGTTTGTCGCGCGCCGAAATGTCAGATGCTCGACCGTCACACGGCGAGGCACAATTGTCCGCTTGCTTACAAATTCGGGGGACGTCTGGCGCACAGTTGAAAAGATCGGCGTCTTCGCGTCCGGGGTATCGTGTTTCGAATGGTCCATTTTTTACTCCACAAAATCAGTGGGTTCATATCGTTCGAAAAACATGGCCTCTGCATGACCAAAGCATGTCGTATGGTAAAAAATCTATGAAGCGGTGGTTATACGGGCCGCATGAGCGCCACGCTCGCGATAGGGCGTCGTGTCGTAATGGGATCTGTAGCATTTCGAGAAGTGCGACGGAGAGGCAAAACCGCAGGCCAGCGCAACATTTATCACGCTCATATCCGTCTGCATCAGCAGGTTGCGGGCCTTTTGAAGCCGGATTTCCATATAGTACCGTTTGGGACTGCGGTTGAGATAGCGCCGAAACAACCGCTCAAGCTGGCGGGTCGACATGCCGACCTCCTTTGCCAGCAGGGATGGGCTGATCGGATCTTCGATATTAGTCTCCATGATCTGGATCACGCGGCTGAGTTTTGGATGCCTCACACCTATACGTGTCGGGATCGACAGGCGCTGCTGGTCCTGATCGGTGCGGATGGAGGAATAGATCAGTTGATCTGCGACAAGGCTTGCAAGATCCTCGCCGATATCGGTCGCGATGATCTTCAGCATGAGATCGATGGACGAGGTGCCACCGGCTGTGGTCATGCGATTGCCGTCAATCACGAAAACCGATTTGGTCAGTTCGACGTCATCGAACTCTTCCGCAAAACTGTCCTGATTTTCCCAATGAATTGTGGCGCGTTTGCCGTCCAGCAGACCCGCGCGCGCCATGGCGTAGCTGGCGGTGCACAGCCCACCGATGGTTGCCCCGCGGCGGGCCTCGCGTCGTAGCCAGTTCAGCAGCCGCTTCGTTGTCGCGTTCTGAACATCCATGCCACCGCATAGAACTATCGTGTCGTCGCGACCGACCTCCTCGAAGTCCATGTCCAGCTTATAGCTTATGCCTGCTGAACAGGTGGCGTAGTCGCCGCCCTCACCTGCAAGGGACCAAGTGTAAGTTTCACCACCAATCCGGTTCGCAATGCGCAACGCCTCTACTGCGCCAGCAAAGCACAGCATGGTGAAATCTTCCATCAATACGAACACGAAACGACGCGGTTTGACACCGGCACCGGTTCGTGCGGCCAGTCCATCGTTCAACGGCTTCTCCCTTAGTCCCTAAGTTGACCCTTGCGCAGGTTTTGCGCATTGGCAAGCCCAGTTCTGACAGGCTATAAGCGCGCTCTGAACGTATTTCCAAAATGTGATCTTCTAAGGGACGGAGCAGACAGATGGCGCAACTGGCAAACACCGACGGGACGACCCACAGCTGGAGCAAATCCAGCTGGCGGGCCAAGCCACGGGTTCAAATGCCTGATTATACCGATGAGGCGGCCTTGAACGCGGTCGAAGCGCAGCTGTCCAAGTATCCGCCCCTTGTCTTTGCAGGCGAAGCGCGCACTCTGAAAAAGTCGCTTGCTGCGGTGTCCCGTGGCGAAGCTTTTCTGCTGCAGGGGGGCGATTGCGCGGAAAGTTTTGCCCAGTTCTCGGCTGATACGATCCGCGACACCTTCAAGGTGATGTTGCAGATGGCGATGGTGCTGACGCATGGCGCTAAGGTTCCGGTCGTCAAGGTGGGTCGGATGGCAGGTCAGTTTGCGAAGCCACGCTCGGCCCCGACCGAGGTCAAAGATGGTCAGGAGTTGCCCAGCTATCGGGGCGACATCATCAATGAATTGGAGTTCACGCCCGAGGCGCGGATCCCCGATCCGAACAAGATGCTGCAGGCCTACACGCAGGCCGCGGCGACGCTGAACCTGCTGCGCGCATTTTCAACGGGAGGTTACGCGGACGTTCATCAGGTCCATGCATGGATGCTGGGCTTCACGGACAGCGAAGAGGCGGAGAAGTACCGCGCGATGGCAAATCGCATCGGCGACACGCTCGACTTCATGCGGGCGGCCGGGGTCAACCAAGACACGGCCCATACTCTGCAATCGGTGGATTTCTACACCAGCCACGAGTCGCTGTTGTTGGAATATGAAGAGGCGCTGTGCCGGATTGATACAACCTCCGGCCTGCCTATCGCGGGTTCAGGCCATATGATCTGGATCGGCGACCGGACTCGGCAGCCCGACGGTGCCCATGTGGAATTTGCTCGTGGCGTCCAGAACCCCATCGGTCTTAAATGTGGGCCGACGACCACTGCGGACGATCTGAAGGTTCTGATGGAGAAGCTGAACCCGAACAATGAAGAGGGGCGTCTGACACTGATTGCCCGATTTGGTGCGGGCAGCGTTGGCGAACATCTGCCGCGGCTTGTGAAGACGGTGCAGGACGAGGGTGCGAATGTGGTCTGGTCCTGTGATCCGATGCACGGCAATACCATCAAATCGGTGAGTGGATACAAGACGCGTCCGTTCGATTCCGTCCTGCGTGAAGTCCGGGAGTTCTTTGACGTCCACAAAGCGGAGGGCACCGTGCCGGGTGGTGTTCATTTCGAGATGACGGGACAGGATGTAACCGAATGTACCGGCGGCGTTCGTGCCGTCACGGACGAGGATTTGTCAGATCGGTATCACACGGCCTGCGACCCCCGGCTGAATGCAAGCCAAGCGCTTGAGCTGGCTTTCCTGGTGGCCGAGGAATTGGGCGATCGCGTAGCGGAAGCGCGCGCCGTAGGCTGAAAGTTCCAAGTTATAGAAAAGAAGAAGCCGGATCATCAGGTCCGGCTTCTTTTGGTTTTGACTATAATTTTAGATAACGGGGCTGCTAAATCTCGCGCAGGTCCGATTTGACCAACCGCAGAAACGGCTTGCCGTCCTCGGTCTTGGGCGCATCCGGCGGCCCTTTGTAGACGACGGGCTGTTCGCCGAAGCCCGCCAACTGTGGCTGACGCCCCGGCACCATGATCTCTTGCACGTTGCGCCCGGTGGTCAGCGATGTTGCCATTGTCTCGGTGATCCGGAAGCGGCGTGGAGGGACGCCAACATTTCCTTCCGTAGAGATACATCCGATCGCACGGTCCACCTGACCTTGATCGCTTTTCAGAGGAAGAAGCAACATTCGCGCGATCAACGGTGGTCCGCCGGGTGTGTCAGAGATCAATTGGTATTCATGCACTTCGGGTGCGTCGAATACGTTCTCAAGTCTTGCGGCAAAATCCGCTCGTGCGGCCGGTGCGATGAAGGACCGAAGTGGCATGCCGCGCACTTCCATTCCCATCAAATCGCTCAGATGCATCCCGGCCAGTCGAAACCGAACGGCGCCCGGTGCTGTTCGTTCTACGATGAAGCCACATTCCAGTGCCGATGCAATCGCTCGTGGATCGATCTCGGAGCGCAGGGGAACAAGTCGGCCGGCTCGCAGCTCTTGCCAGTAGTCCCTGAGCTCTTTGATCGGTGAATTCTGCATCTTCGCTTTACGGTTCCAGAGTGGCACGATCTCCGCCGTGTTCGTGGTGTTGTCCGTCATTTCTGCCTCACGCCTCAGTACAAGCCCCCACGACCTGTCCTTATATTGCCGCAGCGTTCAGGTATTGTTAACCTACACTGCAAATGGTTACGAATTTCTTAATCAGGGTATGACATATCTGCTTCCATTTTGGCAGTTACTAAAGTCTTAAAGGGTTAATCCATGGTCCAATCTATGACGGCCTTCGCGGCAGGTACCGGCAACGCAGAGGGCGCGAGTTGGACCATTGAGATGCGTGGCGTGAACGGGAAGGGTCTGGATATCCGGTTTAGGCTGCCCGAACGCATGCTATCTCACGAACAAGCATTGAAAGCGCGGCTTCAGAAGCTCGTGGCCCGCGGGACAATAAATGTCGGTATCCGCGTGGATCGCGCGGCAACCGGTGCCGCTATTGCCTTGGACGAAGATGTTGTCAAAGCCTATCTGTCCGCTGCTATTCAGATCAGATCACAGGCCAAGAACCTCGGCCTGAAGTTGGAGCCTTCGCGGGCTTCTGATTTTCTGGGCCTGCGCGGTGTTGTGATGTCCGGGGACGATGTGGCGGGCCTGCCCGAGGCGGATATCTTGCGAAGCTTTGACGAGGTCGCAGCCTCTTTCGTTGAGATGCGCGCGACAGAGGGCGCGGCCTTGCGCAATGTCCTGCTGGCTCAGTTGGAGACGCTCTCTGATCTGACCGTCAAGGCAAGCACATTGGCAGAGGCCCGCAAGGACCAGACAGCAGAGAACCTGAAAACCAATCTCGCCGCCGTCTTGCAGGGTGCGTCCGGGGCTGATCCGGATCGCGTGGCACAGGAACTTGCCCTTATTGCGGTGAAGTCCGATGTCACTGAAGAGATCGACCGTCTTGGCGCACATGTTGAGGCGACCCGAACTTTATTGGGCGAGGACGGCGCGATTGGCCGAAAGCTCGATTTCCTGATGCAGGAGTTCAACCGCGAGGCGAACACGCTCTGCGCCAAGTCCGGCTCGACCGAGCTGACCCGCGTGGGTCTTGACCTCAAAGCCATCATAGATCAGATGCGCGAGCAGGTTCAAAACGTGGAGTAGCCCATGCAAGCGCGCAGGCGGGGTATCTTGATCATTCTGTCCTCGCCATCAGGGGCCGGGAAGTCCACCTTGGCAGGCCGCTTGATGCGATGGGACGATGCGCTCAGCTTTTCGGTGTCTGCGACGACCCGCGACCCACGCCCGGGCGAAGAAGATGGTCGCGAATATTATTTCCAGGATCGCGCTACGTTTGAAGCGATGGCCGGGGCCGGTGAAATGCTGGAACATGCCGAGGTGTTTGGTCATCTCTACGGCTCACCCCGCGCGCCGGTGGAGGCTGCGATCAGCCAAGGCCGCGATGTGATTTTTGACATCGACTGGCAAGGCGGGCAGCAGATCAGAAACTCCGGTCTTGCCGAGGATGTGGTGTCGATCTTCATCTTGCCACCATCCATTGCGGAGCTTGAAAGCCGTTTGCGGTCCCGTGCACAGGACAGCGATGACGTAATTGCCAATCGCATGCGCAAGAGTCGCGACGAGATTAGCCACTGGGCCGAATACGACTACTGCCTCATCAATAGGGATCTAGATATCGCTGAACGTGAATTGCGCGCGATCCTGATTGCGGAGCGGCTCAAGCGATCCCGGCAGCCGGGTCTGATCCAACTGGTGCGCAATTTGAACTCGGAATTTGAGGAGCGGACCACATGACCCTTTACACACTTGATACCCTAGGGCCGGATTTGCCAGAGGGCGATGACTTCTGGATCGCACCGGACGCCAATGTGATCGGCAAAATCCGGGTGGAGACCGCTGTATCCATCTGGTTTGGCGCAACCCTGCGTGGTGATAATGAATGGATCACCTTGGGCGCTGGTACCAATGTTCAGGAAAACACTGTGATGCACACCGATATGGGCTTTCCGCTGACCATCGGCGCTGGATGCACGATCGGGCACAAGGCGATGCTTCATGGATGTACGATTGGCGAGAACAGTCTGATTGGCATGGGCGCGACCGTTCTCAATGGGGCTAGGATTGGCGCAAATTGTTTGATTGGCGCGGGTGCATTGATCACAGAAGGCAAGGACATTCCGGACGGAAGTATGGTGATCGGTGCCCCGGGAAAGGTGGTGCGTCAGTTGAGCGACGCCGAGATCAGTGGCCTGAAGGCGTCCGCATTGCACTATCAGGACAACATGCGGCGCTTCCGCGATGGGCTGGCTCTGCTCAAGCGTTAGTAGCGCAGCGAGACGGCGGTGTCGGAATGGCCAACCTGCGCGGTTTTCCCCGTGTCGTTCAAGGCGTCCCGAAGCAGGGCAAACTGCACTTGGCTGGAACGGACCGAGGCACCTTGATGGGGCCCTTGCACGACGGACCAGACCTCGGGATCAAATCGGATTTTAGTACCGTAGGCATGCAGATTCCACGTCCCACGATCTGACCCGATGGTCACGTCACCGCCCATGGGAAGTGACGCTTCAAGACACAGCAACCCCAGCATCGCAACTTTGGCCTCTGTGCGGGTCGGATCTGCCGTCATGTCCCAGCGGATCTTGATCCTCGTGTTGTTGTAGCAATCGCCCAGGAGTTTCATGACATCGGCCCGCGCCATGATCTGATTGCCCGTCGCAGCCCCGAAGGCGACCCGGAAGAACCTGATCCTCGCATTTGCAGCGGCAATGCTTTCTTCAATCAGTGTCAATTCGGGGGAGGATGCCGCGCCTGACATCGCCAGAAGCTCTAACCCATTGCTGATTGCGCCCAAAGGGCTGATAAGGTCATGACAGATGCGCGACCCCAAAAGTGCGGCGTTGTCGTTCAGATCATTTGTCATTCGGGATATTTCGAGGATTTGCTGCATGGCGAACGAATTGAACTCCTTGTTGGAACCGGGGATGCTGGTGCGCCATCCCGCTCAGCCGGACTGGGGCCTTGGACAAGTTCAATCCAACATTAATGGTAAAATAACCGTTAATTTTGAGCATAATGGAAAAGTCACAATCGATGGGGCACATGTGGCGCTTATGCTGGTATCCCAGTCATGACATGTAACGGGGAAAAAAATATCGTAAGAACCCCCATGTTGACGCCGCGCCAGATCACTGGCAACGGATTTCTGCAGTCCGCAACGTAACGACCTCATCGCGCTGAAAACTTTGTAACTCGACACCATGAACGACATCGCCAACCAGAACACCTCTCTGTCCGTCAGGTTAGCTGCCTCAGATTCGGATTTGCAGGGCGCATGGCGTTTGCGTTACACAGTTTTCTGCGAGGAGCTGGGCGGTGACGGGGCGCTTGTCGATCATGACGCACGGTTCGAGCGTGACGCATTCGATCAGTTTTTTGAACATTTGATCCTTGTGGACGCGCGCAAATCGGTGGACCGGCTGGAGCATGTGGTGGGCGTGTACCGCGTCATGGGTCTGGCACAGATGCAAAGGGCCGGGCGCTTTTACGGTGAGGATGAGTATGATCTGGACCCGCTAAAGGCCAGCGGTCGCAATCTGTTGGAACTCGGCAGATCGTGCGTTCATCAGGACTACAGAGGTGGGCTCGCCATGTATCACCTTTGGCAGGGCCTCGCGAATTACGTAGAAGACCACGAGATCGAGGTGCTGTTCGGCGTTGCCAGCTTCCACGGCACCGACCCGCAGGCCATCGCGCAACCGCTGGCCAATCTCTATCACGACCATCTGGCACCTGCCGATCTGCGCCCGCGGGCACGGGTGTATCAGCCGATGGATCTGGTGCCTGCGACAGACATCAACAAGCGGGCGGCAATGCGGGCGACGCCATCCCTGATAAAGGCCTATCTCAGACTGGGCGGTGTCGTTGGGGACGGCGCCTATATAGATCATGATTTCAATACCGTAGACGTCTGTCTTGTCATGGACACAGCGCGCCTGTCAGCCCGGCATCGCGAAATTTACACGAGGCCGCGTGCAGGATGAGCACTTGGGATGACGGCACCCGCCCGGCGCCGGTTCAGCTGGGACTGGGGGCGTGGGCACGTATCCTGAGGCGCGGCATTCCCTTGGCGCTGGTGGTTTTCGGCGGGCTGGGGTTGCTCTTGCTACTGAGGCTGATCGAACGTCCGCTTCATGGGCTCAACAGACCTTGGACACCCGCCATAACGCAGGCCGTCTGTCGAATGTCGTTGCGCATTCTCGGCCTTTCGCTGCATGTCACGGGCGCACCGATGACGTCACACGGGGCGATGGTCGCCAATCATGGCTCGTGGCTCGACATCTTCGTTTTGAATGCCCACGCGCCAATCTACTTCGTGTCAAAGTCCGAGGTCGCTGGCTGGCCTGGGATTGGCTGGCTCGCCCGCGCGACCGGAACCGTGTTTATCAATCGCGACCGGCGCGACGCCGAACAACAGAAACAGGTCTTGGAGACGCGGCTGACCGCCGGTCATCGACTTTTGTTTTTCCCGGAGGGAACCAGCAGTGACGGCGCGCGAATTTTACCCTTCAAATCAACGCTCTTCGCGGCGTTCCTAAGCGGTGGGGTGAAGCATGACATATCTGTGCAGCCGGTTACAGTAAGTTACACAAGCCCGCTGGAACAGGATGAACGGTTCTACGGCTGGTGGGGCGACATGGAGTTCGGCTCGCATATGCTCAAGGTGCTGGCGACCAAGCATCAGGGCCATGTTGAGGCGATCTATCATGAGCCGTTGAAGGTAGAGAACTATTCTGATCGCAAGACGCTTGCCCGGGCGGCGGAACGCGCAGTCCGAGAGGGGTTCTCGCCTAGTGGAGCGGTGCCAGAAGTGCTTTGAGTGCCGTTGACGGGTCGTCCGAAGACCAGATTTCTGGACCGACGGCGAAAAAATCCGTCACGCCTGCCAATTGTTCGACGATCTCTACGGTCAGCGCGCCTTCAGCCACCACGGGAAGCTCGATCATCTGGGACCACCATTCGAAGATATCGAACTCTGCGAGGGTTCCGTCGCCCAGACCAGTGTCCGTCATTGGCCCGAACGAAATGTAGTCGCATCCGATCTCACCCGCATTGAAGCCTTCATGGCGCGACGCGCCGCAGAAAGCGCCGATAACTGTATCCGCCCCAAGTTCTTTGCGGACGGCCCGAACCGAGCGGGCACCGTCTGTCAGGTGAACCCCGTCGAGCCCCAACCGCTCGACCAGCCGAAAATGTGTGTCGATAATCAACGGGATATCGCGGTTGTGGGCGTCTTCGCGGATCAGGTCCGCCGTGCGGCTGATTGTGTCCTCGTCCTTCGCGGCAAGGCTCAGGCGCAAGCAGGCGATGTCAGTGCTGTCCAGGACCCTGCCAAGTGCTGCGGGAAAACTGGATAGCTCCACCTCGGGCGGGGTGATCAGGTAAATCTGCGGCGTTTCCTGCTGCGGGTCGTCGGACATTGGGTCAGCCTCTTCTTGTTTCGCCCGTCTTAGCCAAGCCTGTGTCATGTCACAAGACCATTGCAGAGCGGTCAATCGCTGCCTAAACCGCCCAGCAATTGCCAATGAGGGAAGTCCACATGTCTGGAACCGATCACGCGCATCAGGACGACTGGACCGGCCCGCAGCCTGTGTTTGTGCTGGTAGAGCCGCAGATGGGTGAGAACATTGGGGCTGCAGCCCGCGCCATGTGGAATTTTGGACTGGAGCATATGCGGCTTGTTCACCCGCGGGACGGCTGGCCCAATCCGAAGGCCACAGCCATGGCATCCGGGGCGTCCCGGGTTCTCGACAGGCTGGGCGTCTTCGACACGACGGCCGAGGCGGTGGGCGATCTGAACTATGTCTTCGCCACGACGGCGCGGGCGCGGGACCTGACCAAGCCCGTGGTCACGCCCGAACGCGCCATGGAACAGGCGCGCGCGATGACCCGGGACGGAAAGCGCGTCGGCATTCTCTTTGGACCAGAGCGCGCCGGTCTGGAAAATGTCGATATCGCGCAGGCCAACGCGATCATCTCGGTCCCGGTCAATCCGGGGTTCGCCTCACTCAACCTTGCGCAATGTGTGCTGCTGACGGCCTATGAATGGCGCAGGCAGACCGGTGATGACGTACCTGAAGTGGTTGCGATGGCCAAAACCCAGTTCGCTACCCAGCTTGAGATGGACAAGCTCTACGAGCATTTTCTGGAACGTCTTGATACCGCCGGCTTCTTTTTCCCCGAAGCTAAGGCGGAGGGCATGAAAACCACCTTGCGCAATATGCTGTCTCGTATGCCGATGACTCAGTCTGACACGCAGATCTTTCACGGCATGCTGCGTCAGTTTGCGCGGTGGAAAGAACGGGGCGATTGACTTGTCCACACCCGCGTCCGGTCTTAGGTTGCGCGGAATAGTTTGAGGGCGGGTATGGCGAAGCAACGCAGCATTTTCGAAGAGGTCGAGACGGCGGAAAAACCGACCGTTCAAGCCGGTGCCATAGATCGCGCCAAGCGCACCGGTGCGCGTGGGGCGATCCGTGTCTGGCTGATGATCCTGTTTGCTCTGGTGGTGGTTATGATCGCTGTCGGCGGTCTGACCCGTCTGACGGATTCGGGCCTTTCGATCACCGAATGGGCGCCGGTCACGGGGGCAATCCCTCCGTTGTCTGCTGCCGACTGGGCGTCGGAGTTCGAGAAGTACCGTTTAATCCCGGAGTACCAGCTTCAGAACGCCGGTATGAGCCTTGAGGAATTCAAGGTGATCTACTGGTGGGAATGGGGCCATCGCCAATTGGGTCGCGTCATCGGGCTGGTCTGGGCCCTGGGCTTTCTTTGGTTTCTGCTGCGCAAACAGATTCCGGTGGGCTGGACAGGGCGGATGTTGCTTTTGGGCGGTCTTGGCGGCCTGCAGGGCGCGATCGGGTGGTGGATGGTGTCCTCTGGTCTGGAAGGCACGCGGCTCGATGTGGCGTCCTATCGCTTGGCGATCCATCTGGGGCTGGCCTTCGTGATCCTCGGTCTCATCGCGTGGTACGTGTTGAGGCTGGGCCGGTCCGAGGCTGATCTTTTACAGGCGCGACGTGCGGCTGAGCCGCGCCTGAAATCCATGGTGTCCGGCCTTTTGCATTTCAGCTATTTGCAGATTGTCGTGGGTGCGCTGGTCGCCGGTATAGACGCCGGGCGCACCTATACGGACTGGCCTTTGATGGGGGGGGAGTTGTTTCCTTCATTGGCCTTCCAACTCAGCCCGCTCTGGACGAATTTCTTTGAGAATGAAGCGCTTGTTCAGTTCAATCACCGGCTGCTGGGCTACATTCTACTGGCGTACGCCATTGCCGTTTGGCTCAAATCCCGAAAGTCGGCAAACACGTTCACGCGGGGGGCGTTCTCAGCAATGATGATGATGGTTCTGCTTCAGATGGTGCTGGGCATCGTGACTGTGATGTACGCGGCACCGTGGCAGATCGCGATCGTACATCAGTTCGGCGCCGTGGTTCTGGTCACGTTGATCCTGCGGGCCCGATTCCTGACGATGTATCCTGTCGCACAATCCGTGAGGGCCTGAGATGACTGCCTACGAGGAATTGATGGCGTTCGACCGGGTGACGCAGGCGTTATCGTCGGTTGCGGGCCGCACCGGCTGGGATCAGGAAACCGTCATGCCCGAAGGCGCGGCCGAGATGCGGTCCGAGGAAATGGCAGCACTTGAGGAGGTGCTGCACGCCCGGCGGACGAACCCGCGGATCGGGGAATGGCTCGAGAAAGCCGCACCCGAGACCGAAGAAAGGGAGGCCAATCTGCGCCATATCCGGCGGTCTTTCGAACGCGCGTCGAAGGTGCCCGCCCAGCTTGCGACTTCCATTGCGCGCCACACGTCCCGCGGGCAGGGGATCTGGGCGAAGGCACGGGCGGAGGATGATTTTGCGGCTTTCGCGCCCAGCCTGACAGAAATGATCGCGCTGAAGCGGGAGGAGGCCGGATATCTCGCGGATGGCGGCGATCTCTACGATGCGCTTCTGGACGGATACGAGCCGGATATGACAGGCGCCGAGTTGCAGGCGTTGTTTGACCGGATGCGTCCGCGTTTGGTTGATTTGCGCAAGCGGGCTCTTGATGCCGACGCCCCGCCCGCACTGGACCATGAATTTGACGAAGCCGGACAACTTGCGCTGTCGACACAGCTTGCGCTGGCCTTCGGTTACGATCTGCACACAGGCCGGATTGATAAGGCCGTGCATCCGTTCAGTTCCGGCTCTGGCACGGATGTCCGGATCACGACACGCACCAGTCTGCGTGATCCGTTCAACTGTTTTTATTCGACAATTCATGAGGTTGGCCACGCGTGTTATGAGCAGGGCATCAAGGACGTCTATGCGCTGACGCCGTTGGGATCTGGCGTGTCGATGGGGGTCCATGAAAGCCAGTCGCGCATTTATGAGAACCAACTTGGACGCAGTCGCGCCTTCACCGGGTGGCTGTTCGGTCAGATGAAGGATCAGTTCGGCGATTTCGGCGTCGCGGATGCCGAGACCTTTTATAAGATCGTTAATCGGGTCAGCTCGGGCTATATCCGCACCGAGGCGGATGAATTGCAATACAATCTCCATGTCATGCTGCGCTTTGATCTGGAACGCCAGTTGATCGCTGGCGACCTTGAGGTCACCGATCTTGAAGAGGCGTGGAACACGCGGTTCGCATCTGATTTCGGCTATGCGGTAGATAAGTCGTCAAACGGTGTTTTGCAGGACGTGCACTGGGCCTTTGGGTTGTTTGGCTACTTCCCCACCTATTCGCTGGGCAACGTTTACGCAGGGTGTCTCTATCAGGCGATGACAGCGGCTGTTCCTGATCTGGAGGGGGCGCTGGCCAAGGGGGATACCACCCCTGCGACGACGTGGCTGCGCGAGAACTTGCAGCAGTACGGTGGGCTCCGCGCACCGAGGGAAACGATTGAACACGCGGTCGGCGTACCGCCAACGGAAGAACCTTTGCTGACTTATCTGGAAGACAAGTTCGGTGATCTCTACAGCGTCTAGGCCGTTGCTTCCTTGGCTTTGTCCTTCGCCCAAGACCGCAGAGTGTCCATGTCGCCGTGGTTGAGTTTAGGAATGATGCGGTAACCACTGTTCACAAAGCAAAAAACCGCGAAGGCCAGAAGTCCGAGGCAACATGCCGTAACCATAAGCTGCCCGTAAACTTGCGTCGCCAGCATGTCGAAGACGTCACCCATGCCACCTGCATCACCTGCGTTCGCGCTGTAGGCCGCGCGGGCCAGAAACGCGCCGATCATCAGGACGACGAACCCTTGGGCCGCGATACCGGCCTCCAGAACAAGGTTCCAGTTCCGGGTGATTTCGCAGGAGCGTAGCGTTTTCTGATAATCCCGCGTGATTGCTTTCTTCAGATAGTAGCCGCCTGCGATGACCGTAACAATGCCAGCGGCGCCAAGGATCACCCAGCCCATTGGCATAGCGATCACCTGTGAAGCTATCTTTTCGATTGATCCACCGCCGTCACCTTTTTCGTCCACTGTGAAAGCCGCAATGGCTGCAACTGCGCCCAACCCCAAATGGATGGTACCGGTGGTGATCTGGCCCCCGCGCGCGATCAAGCCTTTGATGTCCGTGCCATAATCCTCAAGGTCATAAACCGCGCAAACCACGCGCCAGACGAAATACGCGGTCATTCCTAAGGCTATGAGCATTAGGACAGCGTCGCCCCAAAAACTTCGGCCGAGGGCGTCGAACACCTCACCGGGACCTTCGGCTTGCCGCCCGCGCCACAAGGCATAGAGCGAAAATCCAGCGACGGCGACATAGGCAATCCCACGCCCGGCGTAGCCTGCCCGCATACAGGGGATGGTCCAGTTGAGCCCGTCATTCGCCATCGCGATCACCTTTGGTTTGATTGGGGGTCAACGTGGCGCAGGGCAGTGGGTTCCGTCAGCGACCCTCTGGTCCATCATACTGGCGCTCAACCTTGGAGATGCGCAGAATATAATGATTGTACCAAGCGGATTTGCCCATCTGCTGGGCAATCAGGTGCTTGGCGTCGGCTTTCCAATCGAGAATATCGGCTTCCGTCTTCCAGTAGCTGACCGTGATCCCGAAACCGGTTTCGTCCCGTGTGGTTTCCATCCCGATGCAGCCGGGATGGGCTTGGGCCATCTCAGACATCTTGGCAGCCATTGCGGCATAGCCGTTGTCGCCTGATGTGCGTTGCGCTGTGAAAATCACCGCGTAGTAAGGCGGGTCTGGCAGGGCCGCGAACGGGGTATTGGTGTCACTCGGCGGCAAGGGTGATCACAGGCTCCATCCCCTCCAACGCCTCTTGCGACAGGTGGCATTTGATTTGATGCCCACCGGCCAGCATGCGTTGGGGCGGCACCTCTTTCTCACACAAGCCGCCTGGCACCTCGGACTTCCACCGGCACCGGGTCTGGAAAGGACAACCTGGTGGCGGGTTCATGGCAGAGGGCACGTCGCCTTCAAGCACGATATGTTTCTTGGCGATCCGCGTGTCAGCAATGGGCACCGCAGAGAGAAGTGCCTCGGTGTAAGGATGATAGGGCGGCGCAAAAACCTGATCTGTTGTTCCCAGTTCTACCACGTGGCCAAGGTACATTACCATAACGCGATCAGATAGATAGCGAACAATGCTCAAGTCGTGGCTGATGAAAAGCAGCGTCGTTTTGTTCTTGCGCTGGATCTCCATCAACAGGTCGGTCACGGCGGCTTGCACGGACACATCAAGGGCCGATACAGGTTCATCCGCCACCACAATTTTCGCGTCGCCAGCAAAGGCACGAGCGATGCCGACGCGTTGTTTCTGACCGCCGGAAAGTTGGCGGGGCATGCGACCTGCAAACTCCCGAGGAAGTTTAACAAGATCCAAAAGTTCGAGCATCCGCTGTTCGCGGGCGGCTTCGGTGTCGCCCACCCCAAAAATTTCTAACGCGCGGATGATCTGGCGGCCCACGGTCATGGACGGGTTCAGGGTGTCGAAGGGGTTCTGGAACACCATCTGAACATTAGAGATCGTCTTGGTGTCGCGTTCCTCGATTGGGACGTCTTGTATCTCGGAATTGTTAAGGATGATTTTACCATCCGTCGCGGTCTCCAACCCCATCAGGACCTTGGCGAAGGTCGACTTGCCGCAACCAGACTCGCCCACGATGGCCAGCGTCTCGCTTTCATGGGCCTCGAAGCTGAGTGTCTCATTGGCCTTGACCACCTTCTTGCTTCCGCCGCCAAAGAGCGCATTCGCCGCGACCTCGTAGTATTTCTTCAAATCCTCCATGCGAAGGACGACATCGCCGGGCTCTGACTTCTCGGTCTGGTCGCCCCCCAGAGGCAGCTTAGACCAGTCGATCTCGGTCGTGCGCAGGCAACGTGTGTCGTGACGGTCGTCGCCTTCGACACCGACCATCGGGATATCTTTTGCATCACAGCGACCCGCCTCGAAATAGTCGCAGCGCGGGCCAAAATTGCAGCCGTTGGGCCGTTCGTGGGGCAGGGGGAAATTGCCCGGAATGGCAATCAAAGGCTTGGAATTCTTGTCCGCACCGGGCAGAGGGATCGACCGGAACAGCGCCTGCGTATAGGGGTGGCGCATCTTGTCGAACACGTCGGTGATCGATCCGGTTTCGACCGTTTCACCGGAATACATGACGCTGATCCTGTCGCAGGTTTCCAGCACAAGTCCCAGATTATGCGAGATAAACAGCATCGAGGTGCCGTATTTCTTGCCCAGATCCTTGACCAGTTCGACCACCGCCGCCTCAACGGTTACGTCCAACGCAGTGGTGGGTTCATCAAGGATCAGAAGCGACGGCTTGGACATCAGCGCCATGGCAATCACGATGCGTTGCTGCTGGCCGCCGGACAACTGGTGCGGATAGCTTTTGAGAATACGTTCGGGGTCTGGCAGCTTCACGTCCGTCACGACTTCCAGTGCGCGGGCATAGGCCTCTTTCTCGGAGGTGCCGTAGTGTATCATCGGCACTTCCATCAGCTGCTTGCCGATCTTCATCGCCGGGTTCAGGGAGGCCATGGGTTCCTGATAGATCATCGCAATCTCAGAGCCGCGGATGTCGCGCAGCTCCTTGTCGCTCATCTCGTTCAGCTTGCGGCCCTTGAATTTGATGGAGCCGCCGACGATGCGTCCGTTGACGCCGAGGTCCTGCATGACGCCCAAGGCCACGGTGGATTTGCCGCAGCCGGATTCGCCCACCAAGCCCATCGCTTCGCCCGGTTGTACGGTGCAGGAGAAATCCATCACGGCCGGGATTTCCCTGAGGCGCGTGAAAAACGAGATGGAGAGGTTTTCGATCTCTAGGATCGGGCCGTCATAGGCTTGGTCATCCGCCATGGGCGCGACCTCCTTCGGTCAAGATATTCTTGTTTGAGGCATGGCCCGACACGGTTTCGGATTTGCGTCGGACTTTTATCGGACTTTCGTCGGACCGGTGATCCACGGTCTGCCGGTTCGCTACATCGCACGCGGTGCGTTTTTGGAAAAAACGCACCGTTAGTCCTTCAGGCTTTCTTCACGCAGACCGTCCGCCAAAAGGTTGAGCCCCAGAACAAGGCTCATCAAAGCGAGGGCCGGTGCGATGGCCGGGTGCGGGAAGATGCTGAGCAAGCGGCGGCCTGCGTTGATCGTGGTGCCCCAATCGGGGCTTTCCGAACTGAGACCCAGACCGAAGAAGCCCAATGTGCCCAGCAGGATGGTGGTGTAGCCGATGCGCAGGCAGAAATCGACGATCAGCGGTCCGCGTGCGTTAGGCAGAATTTCCCATAGCATGATGTACCACGGGCCTTCGCCGCGGGTCTGGCCCGCCGCCACATAGTCGCGGGTCTTGATGTCGAGAACGAGGCCTCGCACGATCCGGAAGACGGTGGGCGCATTCACGAAGACGACCGACACGAACACGATCAGGATTGCGGGATCGACCGAGACGACGCCCAGCGGGTCCGCGTCCCATGCCAGCCCCAGATAGAGCCAGCCGCCGACCACCAGCGTAACCGCCAGAAAAAGGTTCCGCTTGGCGGGCTGGGTAAAATAGCGCGAGTTCCAGAGGATCACCAAAAATACGATCGGGAACGCGAACAGCAGCGAGGCCATCATCGTCGGGATGGTCCAGCGATAGCTGCCGATGTCTATGCCCGCTTCCCGGATTTCCGGGGTGACCAGCAGGAAGAACAGAAGGATCACCGGAAAGGCCAGCACAAGATTGGCGATGAAGCTGAGGACGGTGTCCAAACGTCCGCCATAATAGCCCGCAGGCAGGCCCAGCGTGATGCCCACCATGAACGCGAACAGCGTGGCGGCCGGTGCGATGATCAGCACGACCTGACTGCCCTGGATGACGCGGGAAAACACGTCGCGGGCCAGATTGTCACCCCCCAGCAGGTAGTGGGGATAAGCGCCCTCGGGCGCACCGGCCAGCGGTGTTCCGGGGACCTTGTTTTTCATTCCCGAAACCTGGCTCAGTGGCTCGTGGGTCAGGATCAGGTCGAAGGCTGCGAAGAATGCGGCGAAGACCCAGAACATGACGAGCGCAAAGCCAACCATGCCGATGGGGCTGTCAAAGAGTTTGCCGTAAAGGCCCAGCTTGCGCTTGAAGGGGATAGAGATGGCGAAGGTCGCGGCCAGCGCAATCCAGACGGGGGTGAGGCGCGCGCCAATCTCGCCCAGAATGCCGCCGGTGCCGTAGGGCGTAACCACCCCGCTGAGAGGGTAGATCGCCACAACAACGACAAGCGCCATGAAAAGCAGATTGGTGATCTTGCCGGTGGTGTTGGCCAAGCCCGGTTTCATGGCCAGCGTGCCGTCGGGGTTGATCTCCACCCCCTCGGCGGGGGCCACGAAGGACAGGATGAAGGTTGCCAGCAAAGCAATCGCCAAAAGCGCGATCAGGCCGAAGAAGATTGGGTTGAGAACGCCGCCGAGCATGCCGGTCCAGGTTAGAGGATCCATCAGTTCAGCCTTTCTTTGGTGGTGCTGTCGGAGAAGACCGCCGTGCCGTTTGCGGCGTATCCGGTCTCGAAGACATGTGTCTGGGTCTCGGTGGTCCATGCGCAGGAAATCACAGTGCGCACGGTTGTGGCGTCCGTGGTCGCGGGATCAGGGGGCGTGGCTGTGCAATCGGTGCGGGCAAGTTCCAGATCGCTCTGGGCAACCCTGTGGGCCAGATAGGCACCGTAGCCTTGGTCCAGCAGATCCTGATCGCTGGGACGGTTGATTTGCCCTGCAAGCGCGAGGCCCGCGGCGAACCCTATGCCGAGATAGAGCAGCCTTGGCCATGTCACGATCCGGCGAAGTATGGAGCGCCCGGCCATCAGGAAATCCGGATCCGTGGGTTCAGGAACACGTAGCCGATGTCGGAGATCAGCTGCGTGACCAGCACCACGAAGACTGCGACGACGGAACAGCCCAGAAGCAGGTCGATGTCATTGTTCGAGGCCGCTTGCACCAGCGTCCAGCCGAAGCCTTTGTAGTTGAACAGCGTCTCGGTGATGACGACGCCCGTCAGCAGGTAAGGGAACTGCAACATGATGACGGTGAACGGTGCGATCAGCGCATTTCTGAGCGCGTGTTTCAGGACGATATTGCCGAAGCTGACCCCCTTCAGGCGGGCGGTGCGGATGTATTGCGCGGTCATGACTTCCGTCATGGAGGCGCGGGTCATCCGGGCGATATAGCCCACGCCGTAAAGCGCGATGGTCATGACGGGCAGGGTGAAGTTCGCGAAGGTCGCGTCCTCCATCGCTGACGTGGCCGAACCTTTGAACCATTTGAGCCCGAACGCCGAGGAGGCGAAGACCGCGATGAAGATCACGCCAGAGACGTATTCCGGCGTGGCCGAGGTCGCGATGGCGAAGGTGGACAGGCCTCGATCCGCCTTGGACCCCTCACGCATACCGGCAATGATGCCGATGATCAGCGCCAGCGGGATCATCACGGCGAAGGCGGCGGCGGCCAGCTTGCCGGTCAACGCCAGACGCTTGCCGATGATCTCGCCCGCTTCTTCCTTGAAGACTGTCGAAAAGCCCCAGTAGCCCTGAAGCACGCCGCAATAGCGCGCGGCCTCTTCGGGCGGGGTCTGGGGATCTATGCAGCGCCCGGTGATCTCGCCGGTTTCGGGATTTTCATAGCGAAAGCCGGGCAGCACCCCCAGCCATTGGCCGTAGCCTACAATCTGCGGCTCCAGATATCCCTCACGTTCCAGATAACGGGCGACGGCCTCGTCCGACATGCGGAAGTTGCCTTGGGTTTTCGCCAGCTTTTCGAGGTTGGGATAGAGCGTCGTCATGAAGAAGACGATGAAGGTCAGGCATAATGCGGTCAGCAGCATTACACCAATGCGGCGCAGAATGAAAAGTGCCATAGGGCCCCTTTTATGTGTCCATGTCGGGCTCTGCCGGTGCGCTGTTTTCAGCGTCTATAGAAACGGTTGGCAGAGGTTTGAAAGCGAAAGGGCCGCGCTGGTCGGCGCGGCCCTGACGGGATTTTGTTAAGCGGCGTAGCCGATCTTGTAGATCTGCGGCAGATACGCGATGTGCATGTCGCCGCCCACGATGCCTTCCTTGGAGTGGCGGTAAAGCGAGCGCCAGTAGGGCTGCAGTGTCACGCCTTCGTCGCGCATGATCGCCTGAAGCTTGGCCATCACTTCGCGACGCTTGTCGACATCCGCGATGGAGTTGGCTTCGGCGAGAAGGGCATCGAACTCTTCGTTGCTGAACGCGCTTTCGTTCCACGCTTCGCCGGAGCGATAGGCCAGGCCCAGGATCTGGGTGCCCAGCGGACGGTGATTCCAGTTGGTCGAGCTGAACGGATATTTGGTCCAGTCGTTCCAGAAGGTGGAGCCGGGGATGATCGTCCGCTTCACGTTGAAGCCTGCATCGCGCAACTGGGCGCCGACCGCGTCGGTCGTGTTCTTGCGCCAGTCATCGTCGATGGAGATGATCTCGAACTCGAAATCCGCCATTCCGGCCTCTTCCAGAAGAGCCATGGCACCCGCCGGATCGTGACCGATGCCTTCAAGCTCGGCGTATTCGGGGTGCATCGGGCCCACGTGGAAGTTGTGACCCACCTGACCGCGCCCGGCATAGCCCAGCTCAAGGCAGACAGCGTTGTCGCAGGCCATGGCGATGGCCCGGCGTACGCGCACGTCCGCATAGGGCTTCTTGCCGTCGACTTCCGCGTCCTGGTTCGGACGGATTGCGATGGTCGCACCGGAGGGCACTTCGGATTTGACCCAGCCCAGACCGTCGAAGACGTCGACGAAATCGCCAACGGTTTCGTAGATCATGTCGACCTCGTCGGCCTCGGCGGCGGCGGCCCATGCAGCAGGGTCTGTGCCGTAGTCGATGTATTCGATGCGGTCCAGATAGGCGCCTTTGCCCGCGGCATAGCCCCACCAGTCGAAGCCTTCGTTGCGCACGATCACGCCTTTGACACCAACCTCAAGGGACTCAGGCATATAAGGCCCGGTGCCGATGGCGTTGGACATCATCGCGTCCTGCGAAGGATCGAAGCTGGAATGCACAATGGCGGCCGGATAGTCGGACATGCCCGCGATCAGCGTGATATCCGGGCTTGGCAGGTTCAGTTTCAGGGTGTGGGTGTCCACAACCTCGATCGAACCTTCCACGGCTTTGTTGGTGTTGGCGTCGATCAGTGTGGCGAAGCGACCGGCCATCGAGTTGCCTTCGACATCCTTGTCGCACCAGCCTTCGATATTGCGCGCCACGTCCTCGGCGGTGAAATCGTCGCCGTTGTTCCACTTGACGCCCTGACGGACATTCAGCGTGTACTCGGTGGCGTTTTCGTTGATTTCCCAGCTTTCCAGCAGCATCGGTTCGAAGGAACCGTCGGAGTTGTACTCAACGAGATACTCCAGCCAGCCGGCGGTGAAATAGGCGATCTGCGTCCAGTCATAGGTGCGCGGATCTTTCAGAGCGCGGACTTCCATCTGCATGCGAAGCGTTCCGCCTTGCTGCGCGTGGCCTGCCGCGTGTGCGGGCGCTGTCGCGCCAATCAGGCCATAAGCTGCGGCGGTGGTGACGCCGAAGGCCGTGGTCCGGGCCAGAAATTCGCGGCGGTCAATTTTGCCCGCCTTGCATTCGTCCGCATACATCCGTGCCGCCGGATGAATCGGCGCTCCGGTTAGCGTGTCTTTCGTCATATCTTTCTCCCTGTAGACGTGGTGACGTCTTAATACTTAGTGCCAAACCGCTTGCGGTCCGGTATTTCCGAAGGGTCAGTTAGGTGTGTCCGGCGCCTCCCCTGCGCGCTGTGAACCCATGACGCATCATATCGCGCATGAGGTCAACGGCTGGAACCGTCATGCAAAGCAAAAAAAACGACACGTTCATAGTGCAAAAGCGACGTGTGGGGATTTACCTAGGGGAAGCTTCCACAACGCGGGCATTCGCCTTCCGGAAGTCCGTCGGGTTCTTTCCGGTCTGCGTTTGGAAGGCGCGCGTGAAGTATGCGGGGGAGCTGAAGCCCAGCTGTTCGGCGATTTCGCGCACGGTTGTGTTGGTGTGAACCAGCGCATCACAGGCCGCATTTATGACCCGTTCCGTCACAAGTGCAGAGGCCGGTTTTCCGACGCTGCCTTGGGTCAGCCGGGTCAGATGAGTGGGTGTGATCTGCATTTCCGCGGCAAAATCGCTGAGGCTTTTGCCGGTTTCCGGATCGTGGCCAACCACATGGCTGAACTGGCGCAGTGTCTTCTCGGATTTGCCTGCGGCCACGGGGGGCTGTTCTGCCAGAAGCCTGTCAAGCCAGACGCCTAACAGCATGACATGGGCCCGAAGTGCACGGTCTCGCCCGATTTGATCGGTTTTCGCGCCGATTTCACGCACGATGGCGTCGATCAGTGCGGAAATCTCCGTCTGGTGCTGCACAAGGTTGGAGCGCAGAACCGCAGTCTGTTGCGGCAGGGCGTCGCCCTCGCTGTCCGGCAGAGAGATCACCATCCCCTGCGGTTGGGCAAACATCTCGTAGCTGAAGAGCGTATGCGCAGGCAGGAAAACTGCCGTATGGGGACCGACGCCACGCATCTTGCAATCGACCATAAACCGGCCCTGACCGCGGGTGATCCAGAACAGGATCGGATGCGGCAACGTGCGGGCAGTGTCGCTGCGCCATGTCTCGCATCGCTGGAACGCGGCAAGCGTTTCAATACGCGGCAAGGTGGGCGAGGCCGTGAGGGTGGCGGGCATGTCGGGGTCCGTGGCAGTGCGTGGTTAACGTCATACTGATGAAATGGTGAAAATAGTCTTGTCAAATCGTGATGTCATAAAATCGTGAGTTTATGGCTGATTGCCGCTTATCCGCACCGCGTGCCAATTTTTCATACGCGCCCTGAACCACGTCCGCTGGCGCTTGGCATATTGTCGGGATGCGATGATCGCCCGCTCGCGCGCCGTGGCCAAATCGATCTGGCCATTCAGGAAGGCCATGAGCTCTGGCGCGCCGATGGCCTTGGCCGAGGGCAGCGTGGGATCCCAGCGATCCTGCATCGCGCGAACCTCGTCCAAAGCGCCTTTATCAAGCATATCGTCAAACCTGTGCGCAATGCGGGGCGTTAACCAGTCCTTGTCCGCGTCGATCACAATGGGGACGGCTGTCTCACACGGCAACAGCGGTGGCCGGGTGCTCGCTTGCCAGTCGGTGATGGTCCGCCCGGTGGCGCGCCAGACCTCCCACGCACGCTGCACGCGGGCGGGGTTGGCCGTGTCAATGCGCGCGCGGGTCTTATCGTCGAGTTCGTCCAGCATGTGATCATGGGGCAACGCGTCGGCCTCGGCGCGAATCTCTGGCGGGGTCGCGGGGATGTCGGCCAGCCCTTCGGTCAGGGCTGTCAGGTTCAGTCCGGTGCCCCCAACGATGATCGGTCTGTCCGAGGCGTGCAGAACGGGGGCGACGTCGCGCAGCCAGTGGCCGGTCGAGTAGGGCGCGTCCCATGGCACATGGCCGTAGAGCGTGTGGGGCGCGCGCGCCAGATCCTCGGCCGGGGGACGGGCGCTGAGGATGGTCCAGCAGTCGAACACCTGCAGCGCGTCTGCGTTGACGATCACGCCGCCTTGGTGCTCTGCGATCTCAAGGGCCAGCGCCGATTTGCCCGACGCCGTGGGGCCGGCGATCAGGACGGGCGTTTCCGGGGCAATCCGGGACAGAAGATCGGGCGGAAACATGGGTCGCGGAGCCTTTTGGCAAGCCGTGGGGCAGGACTCTGAAACACGGCGTTGAAACTCTGGCGCTTTTCCGACATTTTGCCGCCAATTTGCAACCCAGCCCCTTATCCCACCAGACCGGAGTATCGCCATGACCGAGACGACGCCAGAAAAGACGACCTACAGCCGCGTTCTGCTGAAGATTTCCGGAGAAGCGCTGATGGGCGATCAGGGCTTCGGACTGCATCCCCCTACGGTCGAGCGGATCGCGGCGGAGGTCAAATCGGTCCACGATCTGGGCGTGGAGATCTGCATGGTGATCGGGGGCGGCAACATCTTCCGCGGGCTTCAGGGCTCGGCCCAAGGGATGGAGCGGACGACGGCGGACTATATGGGTATGCTCGCAACAGTTATGAATGCGCTGGCGATGCAGGGCGCGCTGGAGGCGTTGGGCATCCACACACGGGTGATCTCGGCCATCACCATGAACGAGGTGGCGGAGCCCTACATCCGCAGGCGGGCGGTGCGACATCTGGAAAAGAAGCGGGTCTGTATCTTTGCCGCCGGGACGGGGAACCCCTATTTCACCACCGACACTGCTGCGGCGCTCAGGGCCAATGAAATGGCGTGCGAGGCGATCTTCATGGGCAAGCAGGTCGACGGGGTTTACGACAAGGATCCCAAGAAACACGACGACGCGGTGCGCTTCGATCACATCAGCTACGACGACGTTCTGGCCAAACGGTTGGGGGTCATGGACGCCTCGGCGATCGCGCTGTCACGGGACAATAATCTGCCCATCGTGGTCTTCTCGCTGGATGAGCCGGGCGGGTTCCGGGGCATTCTGGCGGGCGAGGGGACCTATACGGTCGTCAAGGACTGATCGCGCGCCTTCCCTGCAAGCTGAGAGTTTTCGCGCAAAGAATAACGCAGAGCGACTTTGAACGCTTTGCAGGATGGCGCGAATGTTCGCGGAGCAGTCTGAACGTTTGCGCCATTCGGATAAGCAAAGATCGGTTGAAGTAAAAGCGACAGTGTCTTGACTGACGCGCACACCGGGAACGGGTCTACAGTGTGCCTTCAAGATCCTTTGGGTACTTGCTGCCCAACAGTGCTGAAAGCGCGGTAACAAGCATGTGCCCCGTCGTCATCGGCGGGTCCGATTGCGTGCAGATCTGATCCTCGTTGTGAAGGATCACGAACCCGTGGATCAGGCTCCAAACGGCATTGATCCGCACGTCGAATTCTGGGGCACGCTGGGTCACATCAGGCAAGGTTGCACGGACAGCTTCCTCAAGAAGAAGATAGGCCCGACGCGACTGACTGGTCGGATCATGCGACTTCGGCGGTGCGGTGTCCTTGTCGAACATGACACGCAACATCACCGGATAAGCAACGCCAAACTTCAAATAGGCAATCGCCATATGACACAGGATGTCCGTCGGCGAAGGCGATGCGCCTGCCTTTGCGGCCTCAAGCGCATCTGACAACTCTCGGAAACCATCTGATCTGCATTCTGCCAAGAAGGCGCTCAGCGTCTTGAAGTGATGAACGGGGGCGGCGTGCGACACCCGCGCTTTCCGCGACAAAGCTCGCAATGAAAACCCGCGCAGACCATCGGCCTCAAGCATCTCGCGACCCGCTGCGATCAGCACGTTGCGAAGGTCTCCGTGATGATACGGAGCGCGCTTATCGGAGAGGTCTGACATCGACATACCGCATCTTACCATCAGACTTGTCATTGACAAGATGGGTTTGAGCCCCATAACTTGTCACTGCAAAGATAGAAGGAACTGATCGATGAAGTCTACGCTCACACTCGCCTGCGCCCTCGCGTCTCTCGCCGCAGAATCCCCCTCGACAGCTGAAACGACCCAAACCGATCTGATTGGTGTTTGGCAAACCGGCCTGTCCGAAGAACAGGCGCCCGGCGGTGGCCCGAGCGCCTATTTGCGGCAGACGACGATCTTCACGGAGACCCGGCAAGACATTCGCGCCGAGATTTTTGCCGACGCGGACGGCCAGATGCCGATATTCACATATGCGTCTTCCGGTCCCTACACGCCTGTCGGTGCCTCGGATATTGTCCCCGGTGCATTGAACCTGGAATTGGTCAACGAGACATCGGAGGTGACAATCTACATGGACGTTCCGGATTTGATGGCGGCCGTTGGCATGGGGGACTGCGATCTGATCCTCAATCAAGCAGTGGACGTCAGGGACTGTATCTCGGGCCCACCGTTTCTGGTGACGGACTGTACCGACCTGGATCTGGTGCTGGTGGATGAGGGCGGTTCACGTCTGCGATTTGGTGATCAGAGCGTCGACCGCTGCATCTCAAGACCGACAGAACTCGACGACGCGCAGTTCTTCAAGGTCGAGTAGATAAGTGGGCAATTATGCATACCTGATCGTGGGTCGGGCTCGAGTCTGACATACGAAGCTATGTGCTGAGCTTATCCATCCTATCCCGCCCGCTAAGGTCAGCAAAGCGGGACGAAGCATGGGTAATCGGGCTGACCGGGTTGATGGGTCAGGCTCTTGATAGAGTTGCAGGATGTTTCTGCAATTTGAGGAGAACGAAATGGATTACTATGCGGGTTTGGATGTGTCGTTGCGGTCGGTGGCTGTCTGTGTGGTTGACGCTGATGGCAAACACATCTTCGAGCGTTCTGTCGCTTGCGAGATTGAGGATATCTTGGTCTGCTTGCGTGATGTGCCCGCTGGTCAGTGTCGGGTTGGATTTGAGTCCGGTGCAATGAGCCAATATCTTTACTTTGGCCTGCAGGCCGCTGGCTTTGATGTTGTCTGTATGGAAGCACGACAAGTGAACGCCGCCCTTTCAGCCATGCGCAATAAGACCGACAAGACGGATGCGCGTGGGATTGCACAGGTGCTGCGGTCAGGATGGTACGGCAAGGTCTTTATCAAGAGCCGCGAAGCGCACGCGCTAAGAGCGCTCCTGAGCAGTCGCAAGGCGGTTCAGAAGAAATGCATCGACCTGGCCAATGAAGTTCGTGGCTTGTTCCGGGTCTTTGGCTTGCGCTTACCACCCCGTGTCGATCAGGGGTCATTCGATGAGCGGGTCCGTCCGTTGATCGAGGCAGACCCGGATTTGTCTCATGCACTTTTACCACTGCTAGATGCGCGGGCTGTGCTTTACAAAACCTATCGCGAGTTGGACCGCCGTGTGAAGCAGGCGGCAAGTCATGACGAGATCTGTCTGCGCTTCATGGCGATCCCCGGTGTCGGCCCGATTGCGGCCCTGACGTTCCGTGCGGCTGTCGATGATCCAGCGCGGTTTACCAGCTCTCGCACCGTTGCCGCTCACTTCGGCCTAACCCCGCGACGATATCAATCCGGGGAGATGGATAACCCAGGCCGCATCTCGAAGGCAGGCGACAGAGATGTACGTGCGACGCTCTATGCTGCGGCCAATGCGATGATGATGCGCTCTGTTGCGAGTTCCGAAATCAAGAGCTGGGGCCTACGCCTGATGCGCCGCAAAGGCCGCCGCCGTGCTCTGGTCGCCGTTGCCAGAAAGCTGGCCGTCATCATGCACCGCATGTGGGCTGACAACACCGAGTTCCGTCATGGGAAAATGGAGGGAATTGCATGACCTGATACCCCTTCCTGAAGCCAAAGACGGGATCGTCCCTCACCGGACGAGGTCTGTGCCCTCTCGGGCATCTGAACATGCCCTGCCTGGTAATAGATGACGCCGAAAAAGCTCACTGCGCAACTTGAAGCGCGAGACTAAGTGGGGCGCTCCATACCCAATCCGACACATGCATGCAGCGGTCCAACCGAACCGGACCATCAATGACTGCGAAGAGAAGTGTGACCCGGATGAGAGACAACAATCCCTACAGCACGGAAATGAAAAGATGAAATGAACTTGACCCAAACGCCCGATTAGAGAAGCGGGCTTTCAACCGGGCAAGGTCAATGGCTGCTTCTATGCGATACCCAAAAGTCTACGCCGCGAATGCAATCCATCGTCCGGCCACGAGCCCGGCACACCATAGGCAAATTGATAGCGAGGCGGTCACCGGACGCATGCTCTTGAACGCAGCGAACAGCGCGGCGTTTGCGCCTGCCAGTAGGATGAGAGCAAACTTGATCAGAACAGCGGGGTTTTCAGCGTAGCGAGTGGCTTGAACAGCAAACAACAGCACGCCCGTGGTTGCTGCTGCGCCGAAGCCAAGTAGCGCAATGCGGCTGAGCTTCACCACCGCATCGTCGGTCCTTTTCAACCTCATGACCCGCAAGTCGGCCAGGATGATCGGCGCGATCAGAAAGCTAATTGAAAGGATATGCATAGCCGAGATGAGCGGGTAGATTGGTCCGCCGACCCAATCCGCAAGTGCTGACGCCTCCAGCCATGCAAGCACAGGCGTCAGCTCAAGCACCCGGCATCCTCTGTCTGCATTCGTCCACGACGGACAATGGCCTCGCCGTCCGCCAGACGCAGCCACTGACCGCGCAATTGATGCGGGGGACGGCAGTTTTGATAGACGATGGTTTCGATCCTGCCGCCGACCCGGATGCGACCTTGAAGGTTGAAAAATAGACGGATCGGTGGGTACTCCACGTCGATGATCCGACCCAAGTCTTCGGCACGAACATCAAGAATATCGGCAAACTCTGCACCCTCCCGCAAATCAGTGGGAGGTCTGAGTTCCGCATCCACCCGCATTTCGATCACCGGGTGTGGACGGCGGAACGACGCATCGATGACGTCACCAGCGACATAGATCGGGCGTGCGCTGTCATAAGATCCAGTGAAACCATGGTGGGCCGGGCTGGGCCTTGGAAAAGCCGTAACCCCGATCAGCCCACCGGCGAATGCACGTCGTGTCAGTATAACGTGGTCTAACCAATTTGAGCGGCGCATTTTCGACCGTCAGTCGGTCAGGAACGCATCTAGCGCTGGCCGGAACACATCGGGTCGTTCCTGATACGCTGGATGTGTGGCACCGGGCACAACAAGCAAATGTGCAGACACCATTTGCCGTCGTGCTTCGTCCGCATCCGCCACTGAAATGAATGGATCGTTGTCCCCAACCGTCACGAGAACGGGGATGGCGATCTCTCCAATCCGACCCTCCGGATGCCCGTCGGCGCTGCTGTCTTTCCACATTGCGGCAGCCTGGGTCACCATGCGATCAAAGTCGCCATCGGGGTTCAATCGGTCATAGTCCTCGACGATGAAACGGAAATCCCCTGAGCCAAGCGACTCTCGGTTCCAGGTGTCGAATGTGCCCCACATCCCGCGGCCATTCTCTGCCGACCATCGCGCACCAATAGTTACCAGTTTCGAGACGCGCGGTGAAGGGCGAGCCGCCATCCGGTAGCCCGTGATCCCGCCATCCGAGAATCCAATCACAGGGCAGGTTTCAATCGCGAGGGCATCCAACACGGCGTGGGCATCATCTTCCTGTGCGGCGTAGGATAATGGGATGTCACCGAGGGACGATCTTCCCATCCCCCGCGTATCGACCAGCACAACCTGGTAACCGCTAGCAACGAGATGATCCCGCAGCCCGTCAAACCAGCCGGAATGACCAAGCCCTCCATGCAAGAGCAGGATTGGTGGGCCTTCCCCGTGCGTCTCGTAGTATATGTCGGAGCCCGCACGGGAAACGGTCGCTGTCTTCTGCGCCAGGGCCGTGCGCCCCGCCATAAGTGCCCCTGCGGTTGTCGCCACCCCGAGCGCTAGAAGGTTTCTGCGATTGAATTCCATCATTCACTCCTTCTTCAATCGGCCATCACATCATCGCGGCGTTGCGCGATCACATCGAGGAATGCGGGAGCGTCGATATTGGCAATGGGCAGACGACCCGTTGCGGGACGCCGAATGTCGAAGCTTTCCACATGCGCGATCAGGTCCGCATTCTCAGTCGGCGCGCCTTCGGTGTTGTAGAGCTGGAAGTTGGGGTAGATCGGGGCCACGCTGTCGTAGTCGGCATAGGCAGTGAGACCGACGTTCAGGACCAGCGGCAGGTCAGGGCGAATGATCTGCTCAACCACCTCCCAGTTTTCACCTTGTGGGCGGGTCAGCAACGTGAAGATTTCGCCATGGCGAGCAATACGCAGGTCGACCGGGCCGGTCGGCGCAGGAAGGATCTGCAGTGTCGATAGCGAATTGGTCGTTGTTTTCAGCTCGTAGTGTGGCTCACCGGCTGGGGCCGCCGTACCGATTGAAAAGAACAGCCAGTTTTCCTGCCCCGGTATCCATGTGGCAGCGGAAACCTCACGCGGCGCACGAATGAACAGCCCTGCAAGCGAGAAGGAGGTCTGCGGCAAGTCGGCCTGGGTGCCGGTCACCTCGATCCGCGTGGTTGCGATGAAATCACCGCTGATCTGGTGGTAGAGATGACCGGCTTGATTATCTTCGAACCAGCCAGAGGATACCGGTTGCAAGACAAGCCTGCCGCCCTCGACCCGCGGCTCTTGCCATTTGCGCGTAAAACCATCGGGCAGATGTTCCGACCAGGCATCGAGTGCCGAAGCGTCATCAAAGGTCGTGCTCAGGTCAGCGATGTCATCAGCCAACGACGCAGTCGCCGACGCGCAGAGAGTTGCGGCGAGCGCCGCCGCGGAAATTAACTTCATGGGAGTCTCCAATCATATAGAAAAGGAAGGGTTGGCCATTCGAACAGCCGCCCCGCCGCGGATCAGTTGTTCACGACAACAAGTGAGTGAGCGCCGGGTCCGGTCTCAACCGCGTAACCGGTCGGCACCAAGCGTGGAGCTTCGCCCACATCACGCTGCACCCGCCAGAACTCCAGCGCGCTCGCGCGCGGCTCCGGCCCTTCGTACTCAAATATACCAGCGACGACGTATCGGTCGGACGCATCGAACGCGACGCCCTCTGGCAAGATGCCCAGCATCTCCCAGTCACCGGCGTGCTCCATCAGGCCGGTGACTGCGTCAAACTCCACCAGTGTCAGGCTCGACAAGGAGTGGCCTGGCTCACCTTCAGGGATCCAGGTCTGGCCAAGATTGAGTGTCACAATCATCGTGCCGTCGTTGGAGAAGGCGATGCTTTCTGCATGTTGCGGTACGCTGACACCACCCATGCTGAAGTGCCGCGGTTCTGCATCTTCCGGCCCAGCAAGCCGGATAGAAGTTAGGGTTGATGGCGGTGCATAAGTGCCGTTCCGATCCGGCCCAAGATCAGGACCCCATCCCAAGTCATTGGTCACGAAATGCCGCCCATCTCGCGAAAACTTGCCGGACATTGGCCATTTGTTTGTGGCCACCGAGTTCCCCCACTGGGAGATCCCCGAAACGCTTCCGTTCTCGGTACGATCAACGCGATAAAACTGGACCTGATTGCGCAGGTTAAGCGTGACTGCGACGACATCTTCGGTGGGATGCCATTCGGCGTGATGTGGCAGTTGTCCTCCGTCGAACAGCTCGGGCATCTCGGATACGTTCTGAAGCGGGAATTGCTGCGCCTCGCCGAATTGGCCATCTGAAAAAGTCACAAAGGTCAGTGGGCTCCCTCGTGTCTTGGTCGCCAGCACGAGCGTCCGGCCATCCGGGCTGACAGAGACACCAAGGGGTCGGTTTCCGACTTCGACCTCATCAATCACCCGTGGGGCCGAAAGATCGCTTACATCAATCGCGCGCAAAGTCGTGCCAGGTTGCAGATCACGGATGGTGACATCGGCCTCTTCCTGAGGGGTCGCTGTCTCGGCCACAAAGATCGTATTTCCGTCGAGGCTATGCGCGATGGAGTAGACCGGATTGATGACCGAGTTGGATACTTCGATCCGCCCCGTTGGTTCGGTTGCAACCAAGGGTAACCCAATCAATGCCAGCTCGTCCGAGCCGCGCTTCTCACCAATCTGCCCGTCAATATAGGCATAGGCACGCATGTCCCCGTCCGAGATCGCGGCGATGTAGCGTCCCTCAAAATCGGGCGGCTGCTGCGCATAAGCAGGCAGTGCAAGAATGGCGCCTGCAATGCTGGCCGTAAGTGGGAAGCGGGTCATGGTGTCCTCCTTGACGAAATGAATATGCACGACAAGTTGGGTGATGAATGCGCCCCGACAATGTTGGTTTTCGATATGTTCTATAAGGAAAGGTTATAGATGTTTTCGGTGATGGATTATCGCTGTGTGGTCGCTTTGAGTGAGGAGAAGAGCTTCTCTCAGGCGTCCGAGGTCCTGGGCCTCTCGCAACCCGCGCTGACCGCGCGGCTCCGGCGTATTGAGGAAAACCTTGGTGTTCGCCTGTTCGAGCGTGGCAGGCGCGGAGCCGAGGCGACGCCGGCGGGTGATGCCTTCACCGAAGCCGCGCGGCGGATCATCGACATGGCTGATCGCTCAGTCGAGGTGGCACGGGATGCAGATCGCGGCCTTGGCCAACATCTGCGGATTGGAATGACCCAAATCGCCGCTGTTCAAGTTGTTGTTCCAATCCTGAAGGCGTTTCGGGAAGAGAACGCCTTTGCCCGTGTAAGATTGACCGAGAGCATATCTTCCACATTGGAAGCGCAGGTTGAACAGAACCTGATCGATGTCGCTTTCCTTCATCCGCCAATACATCAAGCTGGGCTTTCCGAACTCCCGCTTATGTCACAACGCCTTGTGAAATACGATGCGATGGCCTCGCCCCATGATCGGCCACCCACCATTCGATATACGCGGCGCGATGCACCTGTTTTGGTTGCAGAGCTTGATCGTCATGAGCCGGGTGGCGTCGAAGCGGATGCATTGGCGGAAGTGGATACAGCGATCGGCGCTATCGTGATGTCCCATGCAGGATACGGACCGTTCGTCGTACCTGAAGGTTTCCCCAGCCCATTCAAACGGATAGAGACTTGTCTGGAGGGCGCGCCACTCAAAACAGAGCTGGGGACGAGCATCGTTTGGCGCAGCCTCGATCGCCGTCCAATGGTGCGGGCACTGATCGAGATCTGCAGAAGGTCGTGAAGCTAGGGCACCCAGTTGAGGTCAACAAAACTGCCGTTGGTGAATTGTGCAGCATCTGTTGGAATGGGCTCTCTACGGACATTCTCCGCACCGCCGCACCTGCCAAACTCGATTGCTTCGGGCAGGCCAGATGGGAGGTGTTCTGACTGGTCCTGCATTGGCGTCCTCGGTCCATGCTGCACTGCGGCTTCACCGACTCGGTGAAATCGTGTAGGTTAACCTCGTTTAAGAGTGTTATTTTAGGAGGTCGACATGGACGCTGTCCGTACGCTTATTGCCCAAAACTCATTGATTGCATCGCGCTTGGGCGCAATCGAAAATCTTATTGTAAATCGCGGGATCGATCTTGGTCCGGTAACGGATCCTTCGCCGGATGGTGGGCTTGGTGGCATCGTCACCGGCGGGTTCGGCGGGATCCTGGGTGGGGGCATTGGTCCGATTGCGGACCCGTCGCCCATTGATCTGGGCAAGCTCAGCCGCGTGCAGCTTGAGACTCGGTTGGCCGATGTGGAGCTCACCCGCAAAAAGCTCGATGCGGTGGAAGGCATGTTCAAGGAAGCGCTCGACAAACTCTAGGGCGTCTCAGGCCCGTGGGGTTCCGACCCTGCGGGCCGTTTGTTTTATCAGTTTCAGTTTTAGAAAGGCGGGCTTATGTTTGATGCGCCGCACCCGAAGTCGTTGACGACGCTTTTTGTGGGATTTCAGGATCAGGACAATCTGGGGCTCCGATACCTCATGGGGGCAGCCAAGGCGGGCGGTCACCGGGTCGGGATCGAAACCTTTTCAACCGATGCCGACGCGTTGGTCGCCCGTGCGCTGAAAGAGCGGCCGGATTTCATCGGCTTCTCCCTGATTTTTCAATACATGACTGGCCAGTTCGCTGAGGTCATAGACGCTTTGCGCAAGGCGGGCGTCACGTCTCATATCGCGGTGGGCGGTCACTTCCCGAGCTTTGATTATGAGACCGTACTTTCTGTGGTTGAGGGTGCGGACAGCGTGATCCGGTTCGAGGGCGAGGCCACGCTGATGGATTTGCTCGACCGGTTGGGGCAGGGGCAGGACTGGCGCGATCTTCCCGGGCTGGTGGCGCGGCTGGAGGACGGCAGCCTCAAGGCCAACCCCTTGCGCAAGCAGATCATGGATCTTGATACGGTGCCATGGCCCGAGCGCGCCGATATCAGCTATGAGGCCGCGGATCAGCCAACGGCGGCGATCCTGGGATCGCGCGGGTGTCCCTGGAATTGTGACTTCTGCTCGATCCGTCCGTTCTATGAGGCGCAGGAGGGCAGCTTGCGGCGGCTGCGCAGCCCCGAGGACGTTATGGAAGAGATGCGCCATTTGTACCATGCGCGCGGTGTGGCGCTGTTTTTATTTCAGGACGATGATTTTCTGGCGACCGGAGCGCGGGCGCGCAAATGGGCCGGTACGCTGTCGGATCTGATTGTCGACAGTGACATTGGCGGGAAGGTCGCGTGGAAGATGTCGTGCCGGTCCGATGAGTTGCGGCCCGATATCATTGCCCGGATGCTGAATGGCGGTCTGACCCATGTCTATATGGGCGTGGAGAGCGGCGACGTTCAGGGGCTGAAGAACATGAAGAAGATGATGTCGCCGCAAAAACATATCGAGGCGGGGAACATGCTGCGCGCTGCGGGGCTGTCCTTTGATTTCGGTTTCATGCTGATGGATCCGTGGTCCGATATTCGCATGATCCGCTCCAACATCGCGTTTCTGGATGACTTCGTGGGGGACGGCTGGGCTGTGGCCGGGTTCTGCCGGATGCTGCCCTATTCCGGCACGCCGGTGGAGCGTAAGCTGAAGGCCGAGGGGCGCCTGACGGGAACGGGGTTTGAGCCGGATTACCGTTTCCTCGATCCCAAGCTTGATCGGTACTACGCTTGGCTGCTCGAGACGTTTCACACGCGCAATTTCACAAATCAGGGCCTTGCGCATTTGTTGCGGGGGATGATCTTCGAAAGCAGGCTGCAGTCGCCCCAGACCCGTTGGATGACCGAAGAGGAAACGCGCTGGCTGCAATACATCACCGCACGGGCGAACCAATCGGCGTTCGTGACGCTTGGGCAGGCGTTGGATTACATCGATCGCACGCCGCTGGACGAGATCGTGACCTATGGCGGCTTTTTAGGGGATCTGACTCAGCGCGAACTGGCAGAGCAGCACCACCTGACCCGGCAGCTTGAAGCCTTCTGGTCAGAGCCATCCCGCCAGATCCGCAGACGGGCGCGTCACGATGCGTGGCTGGGCGGCGGGTTCGAACGCAGTTGGACCCATGCGGAGCCCAGTTGGGAGACCCAAGGGATCGGCGTGCGCTGACAGGCGCCTGCACGCCATCTGCACAAAACGGCCGATGCGCGCGATAGATGATACTGGTATGCATCCGGAAACGCCGATATAGCCCTTGGGCAGGGACAAAAAGATAAGAGCATACGTAATGGCCGACGATTTCATGATTGATACCGACGACTTGCAGCGCCGGATGGATGGGGCCATGGCCTCACTGCGCAGCGAATTTGGCTCTCTGCGGACCGGGCGCGCCTCGGCCTCTATGCTGGAGCCGGTGATGGTGGATGCCTATGGCTCACCCACGCCGATTAACCAAGTGGGCACCGTGAATGTGCCCGAGCCGCGGATGGTGACCGTCAATGTCTGGGACAAGGGTCTTGTGGGCAAGGTCGAAAAAGCGATCCGCGAAAGCGGACTGGGGATCAACCCGCAACTCAATGGCACGATCATTATGTTGCCGATCCCCGAACTGAACGAAGAGCGTCGCCGCGAGCTGACCAAGGTCGCGGCGCAATACGCCGAAAGTGCCCGCATCGCGATCCGCAACGTGCGGCGCGACGGGATGGATCAGATCAAGAAGGCCAAGGCGGATGGGATGTCGGAAGACGACCAGAAGCTGTGGGAGGATGAAGTACAAGAAATGACCGACGCGCAGATCAAGGCCGTCGATCAGGCGCTTGAGACCAAACAAGCGGAAATCATGCAGGTCTGACGGCGCATCCGTTCGGACCCCCACACAAATGGCACCATGAGGCAGATCACATGAGCATAGCGACACTCCCAACGCCGAAATCCGGCGGGCTGGAAGGCGGTCCGAAACACGTTGCGATCATCATGGATGGCAATGGGCGCTGGGCGACCCATCGCGGAAAGCCCCGGCTGTTCGGACATCAGGCGGGCGCCAAACGCGTGCGGCAAGTGGTGAAATGTTGTCCTGATCTGGGGGTGAAGTACCTGACGATCTTTGCCTTCTCGACCGAGAACTGGAAGCGGACGCAGGCGGAGGTCTCAGGGCTGATGGCGCTCTTCCGGCGCTATATCCAGCGCGAGGCGAATTACCTGCATAAGATGGGTACCTGTGTGCGTTTTATCGGCGACCGTGACCGGCTGGATGACAAGCTGCAGGCGCTGATGGACTATCTGGAGCGTCTGACAGAGGGCAACGATGAGACGCATCTGACGATTGCCATCAACTACGGTTCTCGCGATGAGGTCACGCGCGCGTCCCAAAGGATGGCCGTCGAAGTGGCCGCGGGCCGTCTGGACCCGGCCGATGTGAACAGTGAAGTGCTGTCGCGCTTTCTGGACACCTGCGTGCTGCCCGATCCCGATCTGGTGATCCGCACCAGTGGCGAAGCCCGGATTTCCAACTTCCTGCTGTGGCAATCTGCTTATGCGGAATACGAATTTATCGACACCCACTGGCCTGATTTCACGCCGGATGTGTTCGAAGCCGTCGTGCGGCGCTATGGTCAACGCGACCGCCGCTTTGGTGCGGTCTCGACGGAGTAGCGTGATGCACGCAATCCAACTGCACAGGACACGCCCCCTTGGCGGGTGACGGCCACGTCCCCCGGACGGAAAAATGGGGGGATCTCGCGGTGCGTATGTCGTCAGGCGCGGCGATGGCTGTGGTCGGACTGATCACCATGTGGGTCGGCGGCCTGTGGTTTCTGGGGCTTCTGGCGCTGCTCTGTGGTGCCTTGGTTTGGGAGCTTGTGCGGATGCTGGGCGGCGGACCCCGGCGCGCGCTGATGCTGGCCGCTGGTGCGGGGACTGCGCTGTTGGCCGCGCGACTGCTGCCTGTGGGCGTCGGACTGCCGTTTATCTTGTTGCCCGCGATTGCGGGGATCGGTCTGCTGGAACGCAACCGGACGCTCTATCTTATCTTCACCTCGCTGATCGTGATTGCGGCCTATGGACTTGTCGTTCAGCGCGAGGATTTCGGCTTCATCTGGATGCTGTGGCTGGCGTTGATCGTGATTGCCACGGATGTGTTCGGCTACTTTGCTGGGCGCTTTCTGGGCGGGCCTAAGTTCTGGCCGCGCGTCAGTCCCAAAAAGACGTGGTCCGGCACCATTGCGGGCTGGATCGCGGCGGGCTGTGTTGGCGCGTACTTCCTGCGTATTCCTGGTGTGGGGCCTGAGGTAATTGGGATTTCCATCGCGATCTCCATGGCCTCCCAGATCGGCGATATCGGCGAAAGTGCGATGAAGCGGAAGATGGGTGTGAAAGACAGCTCCAACCTTATCCCGGGCCACGGGGGCGTCTTTGATCGCTTTGACGGGATGCTGGGTGCGTCCATCTTTCTGTTGCTGATCGAACAGCTTGTGGCGTTCCCGCCGCCTGTCGGATGAGCGCTGTGCGACGGGTTTCGGTTTTCGGGGCGACGGGGTCCATTGGCGAGAACACCGTCGATCTGATCGCGCGTGCGCCCGAGGCCTATAACGTCGTCGCGCTGACTGGCGGACGCAACGTCGCGCGGTTGGCCGAGCAGGCGAAGGTGTTGAACGCGGATCTTGCCGTGACAGCCTTTGAGGAGTGTTACGCAGATCTTGCCGCGCATCTTGAGGGGTCGGGCATTGAGGTGGCCGCAGGGCAGGCGGCCATCGCCGATGCGGCGGACAGGCCCACAGACTGGGCGATGTCGGCCATTGTGGGGGCGGCCGGTCTGGTGCCCGGCCTTCGCACTTTGCGCCACGGGGGCATTCTGGCGCTGGCAAACAAGGAATCTCTCGTGACCGCCGGTCCCTATCTTTTGGCGGAGGCCAAGCGCCACGGCGCCACGATCCTGCCGGTGGACAGTGAGCATTCTGCCGTCTTTCAGGCGCTGGTGGGCGAGGACAGCGCAGCGGTCGAGCGGGTGATCATCACCGCCTCCGGTGGCGCTTTTCGGGACTGGCCGTTGGAGCGCCTGAGTGAGGCAACCTTGGCGGAGGCCTGCTCTCACCCCAATTGGGATATGGGGCAGCGGATCACCATCGACAGCGCGAGCCTCTTTAACAAGGCGATGGAATTAATCGAGACGAAGGAGTTCTTCGGGTTCACTTCGGATCAGATCGAGACGGTGATTCATCCCGAAAGCCTGATCCACGCGCTCGTGGGGTTTCGCGACGGTGCGTTGATGGCCCATCTTGGACCCCACGACATGCGCCACGCCATAGGCTACGCGCTGCACTGGCCCGAGAGGGGACATGTGCCCGTGGACCGGCTTGATCTGGCGGCGATTGGGTCCCTGAATTTCCGCACCGCAGATCCCGAAAGATACCCGGCCTTAACCCTGGCACGCTACGTGATGGAGACAGGCGGGCTGTCCGGCGCCGCGTTCAACGCCGCGAAGGAAGCGGCCCTTGATGCGTTTATCGGCGGCAAGATCGGATTTTTGGATATGGCGCGACTGGTTGAGACTGTTTTGGAGCGGCTGGCGGGCGACAATAGCCTTAAATGTGACAAACTCACCCTTGATAGGGTGCTAGATATGGACCATGTCGCTAGAAAGATCGCGCAGACGATTGTAGACGGCGATCGCCTCAGGCAGTCCGGGGCAAGCTAGGCAGTAAGGGTTTAATGCATGGATATTCTGGCGCTGATGCCAACATTCGGTGGTTTTCTGGGCACCGTCGTGGCGTTTGTCGTGGCGCTCAGCATCATCGTGGCGATCCATGAATACGGTCACTATATCGTGGGCCGGTGGTGTGGCATCCATGCGGAAGTGTTCTCGCTGGGCTTCGGGCCGGTAATCTACAGCCGCGTCGACACGCGCGGTACGAAATGGCAACTGGCGCTGCTGCCTTTCGGTGGCTACGTGAAGTTCCTCGGCGATTCCGATGCTGCCAGTGGCAAGGATGGCGAAGCGATCCGCGAACTCAGCGATGCGGAGCGCAAGCGTACGATGCATGGCGCAGATCTGTGGCGCCGCGCGGCGGCGGTGGCAGCGGGTCCGATCTTCAATTTCATCCTGTCCATTCTGGTATTTGGCGCGATCTTCTTTTTCTCGGGCACGGCCACGGAAGAGCCCGTGATCGGCGAGGTCAAACCACACCCGGTCGACGTGTCCGCCTTTCAACCGGGTGACCGTATCCTGTCGATCAACGGCGTCGAGACGCCCGATCTGACCACATTTTATCAGGTTGCGCGCGCCATGACCCCGGCAGAGACGGTGGACTACACGGTCGAGCGGGACGGGGTGCGGGAAAGTTTCGAAGGCGTCTATCCGTTCCCACCCATTGTTGATGTTGTGCAGCCCCGGTCCGCTGCGATTGACAGCGGTATGCGTGTCGGCGACGTGATCGTTTCGATCGACGGGCAACCTGTTTACGCAATGACCCAGGTGCAGGACATCGTGCGGGAAGGTGCCGGTGCGACAATGCAGTTAAGCATCTGGCGCGATGGTGACATTTACGACGTCACGCTGACCCCGCGCCAACGGGATCTGCCCACGGATGGCGGGTTCGAGCAACGCTATCTTATCGGGTTTTCCGGCGGTCTCTTCTTTGAGCCTACGCGCGAAACCCTTGGCCCGTTCTCTGCCCTTTGGGGCGGCGTTGTTCAGACATGGGCCATCGCGATGAACAGCCTGTCGGGTCTTTGGCACATGATCACGGGCGCAATCTCGTCGTGCAACATGCAGGGGCCGATCGGCATCGCGCAAACGTCGGGCGATATGGCGTCGCAGGGCGCGCGGGAGTTCGTGTGGTTCGTGGCAGTACTGTCCACAGCCGTGGGCCTTCTGAACCTCTTCCCCATACCCGTTCTCGATGGCGGCCATCTGGTGTTTCACGCCTACGAGGCCGTCCGGGGCCGCCCACCCAGCGACCGTGCGCTGAATTATCTGATGACCGCGGGGCTGGCGCTGTTGCTGTCCTTGATGGTTTTTGCCCTGACGAACGACCTTTTTTGCACCTGAATTCGTCTCATTTCCGCCCAACTTGACCGTTAACCTATGTCAACAGACTTAGAGAAAGGGTTGAAACATGCGGATTATTCAAGAGGGCGTTGCTGGTCTCAAGCTGGTTGCCATGTTGAACTCGGACCGTATTTTGTGGCCCGCAGCCATTGCAACATCGCTGGTCGTCGGCCGCTATTTCGCAGGCCTCTGAGGCCACGACTGGCCCGTTAAACACCGTCTCTGCGAGGATTTTCGCGACCCTCGCTTTAGGCTTTTGTTCATTTTGACAATGCCTGACAGACGGTCTACCAAGACACCGAATTAAGTGTCATAGCGAGACCAGCACATATGAAGATCGCCCGCGCGACGCCGATGTTCGGCGACTTCTCCCGAACATTTCTGGTCATTCTGAATCTAAGTTTTGCCACAATGCTGATCGCTGCTCCAAGCGGTCCCGCGCAGGCGCAGACCTATCAAATCACAACGGTTGAAATAAACGGCAACGAGCGGATCGAGGATGCAACGATCCTCAGTTTCCTTGAACTGTCGCCCGGGCAGGGTACGACCGCTGCGCAACTCAACGACGCTTTCCAGCGCCTCCAGCGATCCGGTCTTTTCGAGACGGTTGAACTTGTCCCAGCGGGCAATCGGCTGATTGTAAACGTTGAGGAATTCCCAACGATCAACCGGGTTAATATCGAGGGCAACGAGCGGCTCAACGACGAGGCGTTGCTGACCGTCGTACAATCTCAATCCCGTCAGGTTTACAGCCCTTCGCGGGCGGAAGCGGACGCCGCACAAATCACAGACGCCTATGCCCAGTCAGGGCGGATCACAGCAACAGTACAGCCGCGGATCATCCCCCGTTCCAACAACCGTGTCGATCTGGTTTTTGAGGTCGCTGAAGGCGCCGTGGTTGAGGTTGATCGGGTCAGCTTCGTCGGCAACCGGGCTTATTCTGATCGCCGGTTGCGGCGTGTCATCGCCTCGAAACAGGCGGGCCTCTTCCGGGCGATCATTCGCAGCGATACATTCATCGCGGACAGGATCGCCTTTGATCGCCAGCTGTTGCGCGATTTTTATCTGTCGCGGGGCTATGTCGATTTTGAAGTTCTGAGTGCCACGCCTGAACTGACGCGCGAACGGGACGCATTTTTCATCACCTTCAATATTCAGGAAGGCCAGCAGTTCCGCTTTGGCGAGATCACGACGACCAGCGACCTGACCGAGGTCGATCCTGATGAGTTTCAGGAGGTCAACCGGATCCGTCCCGGCATGGTTTACTCACCCGAGGTGATTGAGACGATGATCACGCGGATGGAACGTCTGGCAGTTGAAAAGCGGCTGAATTTCATCCGTGTCGAACCGCGCATTACCCGCAACGACGCGGATCTGACCCTTGATCTCGAATTTGCCGTTATACGTGGCCCGCGCGTCTTCGTGGAGCGGATCGACATCGAGGGCAACGCGACCACGCTGGACCGGGTGATCCGTCGCCAATTCAGAACTGTGGAGGGGGATCCGTTTAACCCGCGTGCGATCCGCGATGCGGGCGAACGTATTCGTGCGCTGAACTTTTTCAGCACATCGGACGTCAACACCCGCGAAGGCAGCGCGCCAGATCAGGTAATCGTGGATGTGGATGTAGAAGAGGCACCAACCGGCTCGCTCGGATTTGGGGTCAGCTACGGTGCAGAGGCAGGTGCCTCCTTCAGCATCAACTTTTCAGAACGTAACTTTCTGGGTCGCGGCCAGCTTTTGTCATTCTCCATCGATACGGGATCGGACAATCAGGACACGAATCTGAGGTTCGTCGAACCTGCGTTTTTGGGCCGCGATCTGGCCCTTGGCCTTGCGGCGCGTTTCGAGACGACCGATGCGCAATTCGCGGATTTCGACACCGAAGAGATCTCGTTCTCTCCCTCTCTGGAATTTCCCGTCAGTGAAAATGGTCGGCTGCGGCTGTCCTACCGAATTGCGGAAGACACATTGTCGGATGCAGATGATGACCTATCACCTATCATTCGCCGGGATGTCGGGTCCCGCATCACGTCCGCTTTGGGTTACACGTATATTTACGACACGCGGGCAACGGGTCTGAACCCGAATGCGGGCGTGCTGTTCCGCTTTGGGCAGGAATTCGCGGGCGTCGGCGGCGGTCAGGAATACATCCGGACGACCGGTTTGGTCTTGGGCGAGCGCCGGGTGGCCCGCGAAGAGGTCACGCTGCGCGCGGCGTTTGAGTTTGGCGCGCAGGAGAGCCTGTCGGACAATAGCCGGATCACCGACCGCTTCTTCCTCGGGTCCCGCCGGATGCGGGGCTTTGACGGCGATGGCGTGGGCCCGCGCGATCTTGACAGCGAGGACAACGATGCATTGGGCGGCAACTATTTTGCTGTGGCCCGGTTCGAGGCGTTGTTCCCGGTCGGTCTGCCCGAGGAATACGGCATCACGGGCGGTGTGTTCCTTGATGTGGGCTCGGTCTGGGGGCTGGACGATGTCAACGGCACCGTGGGCGAGGATCAACCGGACGGGATCGTGGATGACGAGTTCAAGCTGCGGTCCACCATTGGTTTCTCGGTCTTGTGGGACACGGCCCTTGGTCCGCTTCGGTTCAACTTTTCCCGCGCTTTGATCAGCGAGGATTTCGACCGCGAGCGAAGTTTTGATCTGACGATCTCGACCCAATTCTAGGCGATGTGGCGCGCGGCCCTTCTTCTGATCCTCTTGCTGGCCCCAGCGCTTGGGGTCGCACAAGAAGCGACGCAGAGTCCGGTTCTGACCCTCGACCAGGAACGCTTGTTTGAATCCTCGGCATTCGGCCAGCGGGCCCTGGCGGACCTACAAAAAGCCCGCCAAGAATTGCGCGCCGAGAATGCACGCATTCAGGAAGATTTAATCACTGAGGAAGAGCGGCTGCGGGATGAGCGCCCGACCCTTGAGCCAGCGGCGTTTCAGAAGCTGGCCGCGGATTTTGACGAGCGCGTGACGGCGATACGGGCGGCGCAGGATGAGAAAGGCACGACCATTCTCGGCACGCTTGAGACCGAAAAGCAGCGGTTCTTTGAACTGGCCTTTCCAGTACTGTTCGAGCTGGTCGAGGAAACCGGCGCTGTGGCGATCCTGAACGATCAGGCGGTTATTTTTTCCGTCCGCCAGATCGATATCACCGAGGCCGCGATTGCGCGTGTCAACCAGCGCATCGGCGCCGCGCCGCGCCCGCTTGATCCCCGCCAAAGCCCGCGCCCGCGCCCGCAACCGGAGACAGAGCCCGCCGAGGCCGGTGCGCCTGCGCCACTGCCAATGCCGGACACCGAAAGCGAGAGCGATTGAGCCGTATGCTTGTGCCGTTCTGAGCGCACTGGTAGGCACAGCAAAACCTGACGTCGAGGACCATATGACCCAGACCACTGCAGACATCGATCTGATCAAACGTATCATTCCCCACCGCTACCCGTTTTTGCTGATCGACAAAGTCGTGGATATCGAGCTTGGCAAATCCGCCGTCGGCATCAAGAACGTGACGTATAACGAGCCGCACTTTCAGGGTCATTTTCCTGCGACACCCATCATGCCCGGTGTCATGATTGTTGAAGCGATGGCGCAGACGGCCAGTGTTATGGTTGCGCTGACCCTTGACCTTTTGGACAAGAACGCTCTGGTGTATTTCATGTCGATCGATAACTGCAAATTCCGCCGCAAAGTGGTGCCCGGTGATGTGCTGAAGCTGTCGCTGGAGGCAACGCGCGGCAAGGTGGGCTCCAAGGTGTGGAAGCTGCGCGGCGTGGCCACAGTGGATGGTCAGGTTGCGGCAGAGGCAGATATCTCCGCGATGATCGACGCACCCACGGAATGAGTGGACAGGTTCATCCCACAGCGCTGGTCGAAGAGGGCGCAGAGGTTGCTGAGACGGCGACGATCGGTCCATTCTGCGTGGTCGGACCTGAGGTCTCGATCGGCAGCGGCGTCAAGCTAAAATCCCACGTTGTTATCACAGGCAAGACCAGCATCGGTGAAGACACCGTCGTATTCCCGTTCGCGACGCTGGGCGAGATCCCGCAGGATCTGAAATTTGCCGGTGAAGAAACGCGTCTGGAGATCGGCGCGCGCAACCGGATTCGTGAGGGTGTCACCATGAACACCGGCACCGATGGCGGGGGCGGTCTGACCCGTGTGGGAGATGATTGCCTCTTCATGACGGGCGCGCACGTGGCCCACGACGCGTTCGTGGGCAATCAAGTTGTGGTGGCCAATCAGGCGGCGATTGCCGGGCACTGCATCATTGCGGACCGGGTTATCATCGGTGGGCTTTCGGGCATTCATCAGTTCGTGCGCGTGGGGCGCGGGGCCATCATTGGTGCTGTGACAATGGTGACGAACGATGTCATTCCCTATGGTCTGGTGCAGGCGCCGCGTGGTGATCTGGACGGGCTGAACTATGTGGGGCTCAAGCGGGCTGGGGTGTCGCGCGCGGATATCACAGCGCTGCGTGCGGCCTATCAGATGTTAAAGCAGGGCGACGGCGCGTTTCAGGATCGGGCCCGTCGGCTGGCCGACGAGACCGACAGCGATCTTGTGCGCGAAGTGACCGATTTCATTCTGTCGGACAGTGACCGTCATTTCCTGACGCCGAGATAGAGGATGACACTTGCGCTGATCGCCGGGGAAGGCCGCCTGCCCACCGCCTTGATGGCCGCACTTGATGCCTCAAGCACGTCCTTTTTGCTGTGCGAACTGGCGGGCCATCCTGCTGAGGCACGCGATGGACGTCCGATCCTACGGTTCCGGATCGAAAAGCTGGGCAGTTTTCTCAAGGATCTGAGATCGTCTGGCGTGGACCGCGTGTGTTTCGCAGGCCGGATCGGACGACCAAAGCTGGACCCGTCGCAGATTGATGCCGAGACGATGCCGCTGGTGCCACGCATGATGGTGGCGCTGCAGGCGGGCGATGACACGGCCCTGCGTGTGGTTTTGAAGTTCTTTGAGGAAGTCGGCATCGTGATCGTCGCCGCTCAGGACATTTTGCCCGCTCTGATGCCGGGCGAAAGCGTTCAGGGCACCAAGGCCCCCAGCGAAGCGGATGAGCGTGACGCGGAACGCGGCGCCGAGATCATCGCGGCGATGGGTGCGGTTGATTTGGGTCAGGCGTGCATTGTGGCAAACGGTCAGGCATTGGCGGTGGAGACTATCGGCGGCACCGATTGGATGATGCGCTCCTTGTTGCGGACGCCTGAGGGCGCGCTGACACAGGCCCCACCCAGCAGTTGGGACGACCCCTTGGGATACGCCGCGGACTGGTTGACGGGGCCGGTACAAGATCAACCGTCCAGACTGGAGCGCGATCCGGAATTGCCTGAGGGTGGCCTTCTGATCAAAGGGGCGAAGCCCGATCAGGACATGCGTGTCGATGTTCCAACCATCGGACCACAGACTTTCTTGCGGGCCGCTGAGGTCGGCCTGCGCGGGGTCGTCGTGAAGGCGAGGGAGGTTCTGATCTTGGATCAGGCGACCTGCGTCGAGATTGCGGATCGCCAGAATCTACTGTTCTGGGTGCGCAGTTGAAGCTTTACCTCATTGCGGGGGAGCCATCCGGCGACAGTCTTGGCGCAGCGTTGATGGCGGGTCTGAAGCAGCTCCGCCCGGATGTCACGTTTATCGGCATCGGGGGGCCTTTGATGCAGGCCGAGGGTCTGACCAGCCTGTTTCCCATGGACGAGCTCAGCGTGATGGGGCTGGCGGAGGTTCTACCGCGCCTGCGGCATTTGTTCCGGCGGCGCAATCAGGCGGTAGCTGACATCCTGAAGCAGATACCGGACGCGCTGATCACAATCGACAGTCCCGATTTCTGCCTGCGAGTGGCGCGCAAGGTCAAGGCGGCCTCAGATATCCCGACGGTCCATTATGTTGCGCCAACAGTCTGGGCATGGCGTCCGAAGCGTGCGGCCAAAATGGCGGGCGTCATCGACCATGTTCTGGCGCTCTTCCCGTTTGAGCCGCCCTACATGCAGGCCGCCGGGATGACGTGTGATTTCGTGGGCCATCCTATTGTGGCAGAGCCGGTGGCTGACGCGACTGATGCCACAGCGTTTCGTGCGACCCACAGCATCGGGGAGGCACCTCTGGTGATGATTTTACCCGGCTCCCGCGTGGGCGAGGTCGGGCGTCTGTCGGAGCGGTTCGGTGCGGCGTGGCAGATCGTACTCGGACGGCATCCCGACGCGCGCGTGGTTGTCCCCGCCGCAGGGCCGGTCTTCGACATCGTCCGCGAACAGACGGCGCGCTGGCCGGGGGACGTATTGGTTTTGGACCCGAATGCGGCAGAGGCCAAGGTGGCAAAGCGCGCGGCTTTCAAAGCGGCGGATGTCGCCTTGGCTGCGTCCGGCACTGTGTCGCTTGAACTGGCAGCCAGCGGCACGCCCATGGTTATCGCCTATGACATGAATTGGCTGTCGCGCAGGATGATCAAGCGGATGCTGCTGATTGATACGGTCACGCTGGTCAATCTGGTCTCGGAGACGCGCACAATTCCTGAATTTTTGGGCGATCGGTGCAGGCCCGACCTGATTGGCGGGACAATTGCGGATCTTTTGCAGGACGAGGCGGCGCGGGCCGCTCAGTTGCAGGCTTGTGCTGTGACGATGGAACGCTTGGGGCGGGGCGGCGACGCGCCGGGGCTGCGCGCGGCGCGATCGGTTCTGGATGTGATCTCAGCCGGTGAAGTCTGAAACGACCCCATCTGTCATTTGTACCAACTGATCGGGCGTCAACTCAACGATATGATTGGGCGTGCCTGCGGCGGCCCAGACGGTCTCGAATTCCAGCAGGCGGGGATCGATAAAGGCCCGGATTGGGGACAGATGTCCGACCGGGGACACGCCCCCGATTGCAAATCCCGTTTGCGCTCGGATCAGCGCCGCGTCCGCTTTGCCCAGTGCCTCCCCTGCAAGAGAGGACGCTTTGCCGGCGTCTACCTTATTGCCGCCTGCAGTGACGAAAAGGATCGCCTGCTCCGAGGTTTCGCCCCGAAAAATGATGGATTTTGCGATCTGATCGACGGTGCATCCGGCAAAATCTGCGGCCTGCTGGGCCGTGCGGGTCGAGGCGTCGGTCTCAACCACATTGGCGTCGATCCCGGCATCGGCGAGGGCGGCTTTCACACGTTTCAAACTCTTGCTCATGGGGTCTGGCTAACGCGACTGCAGGGGGGCGGCAAGTGCGATTGACCCGGTCCGCTGTCCCGCCCATTGTTGATGACATGGACTTTGCATCTGGGATCACGCGGGCGCCGCTGCCCTATACCGCCTCGCGGGGCGAGGACATGGTGGCGCTTTATCCCGATGCGTCCGAGGACTTTGCGGCGCTTGTTCGGGGGACCGGGGGGTGCAGCCCCTACCTCGCGTCGCTTTTGGAAAAGGAAGCGGACTGGTTGCGGGATCTTCCGCACCGGGACCCTGAAGCGATGAAGGATGAGGTGCTTCAGGGCATCAAGTATCTACAGGGTGGTGATCTGAAGCCGGGGCTGCGACAGGCGAAGCGACGTCTGGCGGCGCTGACGGCCTTGGCCGATCTGGGGGGTGTTTGGTCGCTGGAACAGGTGACCGGTGCCCTGACCGAGCTTGCGGACCGGGCGCTGCAGCGTGGTCTGACCCATCTGATCGAGGCTGAGATTGCCAAGGGAAAACTGCCGGGATTGACCGAAGATGACATCGCCGACGCAGGGGGTATGTGCATTCTGGCCATGGGCAAGATGGGCGCGGGGGAGTTGAATTATTCCAGCGATATCGACCTGATTTGCCTGTTTGACGAGACCCGGTTCAACTCCGACGATTACAGCACGGCGCGCGCAGCGTTCGTACGTGTGACCCGCGCATTGATGGCCTTGATGTCAACAGTCACAGAAGATGGTTACGTATTCCGGACCGATCTGCGCTTGCGCCCGGATGCCTCTGTCACGCCGGTCTGCATCGCGATGGAGGCGGCGGAGCGCTATTACGAAAGCGTCGGACGCACGTGGGAGCGGGCCGCCTTCATCAAGGCACGGCCGTGCGCGGGCGATATCGCTGCAGGTGCGGCGTTTCTCGACCGGCTGACGCCCTTTGTCTGGCGCAGGCATTTGGATTTCGCTGCTATTCAGGACGCTCATGATATGCGTTTGCGCATCCGGGACCACAAGGCGTTGAGCGATCAGATCACCTTGGAGGGCCATGACATGAAGCTCGGCCCCGGCGGCATTCGGGAGATCGAGTTTTTCACCCAGACGCGCCAGTTGATTGCGGGCGGGCGCGACACCGGGCTGCGTCAGCGCGAAACTATGCCCGGACTGTACGCGCTTGCGAATGCGGACTGGATCCCGGCGGACCTCGCCCAAGGCTTGTCGACGCAGTACCGCGCCCATCGGGAGGTTGAACACCGTTTGCAAATGCTCAATGACGCGCAAACCCATACACTGCCCACATCGGCCGACGGATTTGACAGGTTGGCTCGGTTTTCTGGTATGGCAGACACGGCGCGTTACCGGGCCGACCTGCTGGCGCGACTACACGATGTCGCCGAGAAGACGGAAGCGTTTTTTGAAGGTGACAGCCCCGGTCGGAACAACGCCACGGGGGAGACGGACACCTATCTCAGCAAGTGGCGGCAACTGCCCGCGCTGAGGTCGCCCCGTGCGGTCCAGATTTTCAGCCGTGTGTTTCCCAGCATCCTTTCGCAACTCAAGGGCGCGGCCCGCCCCGAAGAGGCGATTGCCGAGTTTGAGCAGTTCCTGTCTGGTCTGCCCGCGGGCGTTCAATTGTTTTCGTTGTTCGAGGCCAATCCAAAGCTCACGCAATTGATCGCAGATATCTGCGCGACGGCACCCGCCCTTGCTGCCTATCTGTCGCGCAACGCCGGCGTTCTTGATGCGGTGATCGGGGGCGGGTTCTTTGCGGCATGGCCCGGGCGCGCTGCGCTGACCGACGATCTGACTGGACAACTGGCGCAGGCGGGGGATTACGAGGCTCAGCTGGACACTGCGCGGCGCTGGCAGAAAGAGTGGCACTTCCGTATCGGCGTCCATCACCTGCGGGGCCTCACTAAGGCAGCGGAGGCGGGGACGCAGTACAGTGATCTGGCGAGGGCGGTCTTGGCCGCGCTTTTGCCTGTCGTGCTGGCCGAGTTCGCCCGCAAGCATGGGGCAGCGCCCGGGCGGGGCATGGCCGTGCTGGCCATGGGGTCCCTTGGTGCCGGTCGGCTGACGGCCCAGTCGGATCTGGACCTGATCGTGATCTATGATGCAGATGGGGTGGAGACGTCGGTAGGGCCGAAGCCGCTGGCCGCACGGGCCTATTATGCGCGCGCCACGCAAGCCCTGATCACCGCCCTTACGGCTGCGACGGCGGAGGGTAAGCTATATGATGTGGACATGCGGTTGCGGCCCTCGGGCCAAGCTGGGCCGGTTGCGACGTCCTTGGGTAGTTTTCGCACCTATCAGATGGAAGAGGCTTGGATCTGGGAACATCTTGCCCTGACACGGGGGCAGGCCGTCGCCGGTGATGCTGCCTTGCGCCAAGATATTGAGACGGTGCGCCATGATGTTCTGGGTGCGCCTCATGACAAGCACCGGATCGTGAAAGAGATGCAGGACATGCGCCAGCGACTGGCGGATGCGGGCCGCGATGGCGCGCCGTGGGACTGGAAGCTGGGGCCGGGCGGCGCGCAGGACATTGATCTTCTGGTGCAGGCCTTGGCGCTGGTTCATGGTGGTCTGTCGCGCGATGTTTTCACGCAAATCAGCGATGTGGCAGAGGCTCACTTGCTGTCACAAGATGATGCGGCTGTCCTGACCGAGGCTCGTGCGCTTTTCGCGGCGCTCGCTCAGGCGATGGCCCTTCTGGTGCGGGAGGCGCGCGCGATAGAGACCTTGGGTCGGGGCGCTCAGATGATGATCCTGCGTGAGACGGGCCAGACATCGGTCGAAGATCTGACAAATCACGCGGATGAATGTCGCAAAAACGCAAGGAAACTGATCGAAACGACCCTTGCGGCTTTGTCCTGACATGCTAGCTGCGGGGAAACGGGCTGCCAGGCGCAGCTTCAGCTGGAGTGTTTATGAGCGTTTCTGTGAGTGAGATCGATCCAAAAGGTCTGATGGCCGACGCCTACCAGATCGACGGGATCGGCATCAGCGAGTGTCGGACCATTTTTCTGGATTGGGCGCTTGGTGTTCCGGCGGGCCAAGATCCCCGCGCGGCAATCGAACAGCTGCTGGTGTTTTACGGCACCGATGCGCCGGATCACCCAATGACCGAAGTGTTGAAGGCCGGGTTGGCCGAGCAACCCGAAGCCCGCCGCCGGGGCGGTCGGGCTGCACGTTTGAGCGATCGGCAAGGCTGAGTTTCAGCCTCGCAGATCCGTTCAGTTTTCCAGAGCTTTTGTAACGGCTTCGAACCCGGCGGTGAACCCGCTAAGCGAGACCGTCAACTCGACCCGCTGATCAGGGGCCTGCGCGGGAACGACTGTGATCTTGCCTTCGCGCCCGCGCTTGAATGTCGCGATGTCCGCATCAGTAAAGCCCACGCGGGCAAAACATCCGATCTCGGTGCAGAATGTGAAAGGATAGACTTTGGCCTGACTGCCGTCCACGGACAGGCGCACCTGCTGGGTCAGTAGGGTTTGCAACGGTGTGACAATGGTCGCGCCTGCAACCAGCGTGTCTTCTGGTGGAAGGGCGAACAGGTTGATCTCGGCCACTGAATTGCCGTTCTGATCTTCAAGAAGCTGGTAAAGCTGGCATGGTTCCTGCTGGCCCTCGGGCGCACGGATACAGCGCAGTTCCCAATCGCCATGCGTGGACAATCTATAGGTCTGGCCGACCTCGATCTCGGCCGAGCCGGTCGATAATCCGTCTGCGCGTTCCGTCGTCTCTGCCGGAGCGGCGCCATCCGAAGCACCAGGCGCCTCTGTTTCAGAAGTCTCTGGGGTGGGGGCTTCTTCGGCCGGTGTTTCTTCGGTGGGTGTCTCGGTTGTGTCTTGAGAAAATGCCGGGGCGGCGGCCATCATCGCGGCGACAATCAGAACAGATTTCAAAAGATCAGACATCTCTTTTCCATTTCTTATATTGGCTCTCGGGATGATCTAGCACGAGCCCTTCAGGGTGTCAGTGCGAAAACGCATGGCGGACGTGGCATCGGCAGCTTTTGCAATGGACGCTTGTGGGGTCGTGATTGCCGGATCCATTGCGCGCTAAGGAGGCTATTCTGTCCCCTGAATTAGAAAAAGGGCTCACGACGTGAACCCTTTCTCAAATTATTATCTCCCCATCGGACTGGCCGACTTATGCAAGGACGCTAGGACACCGACCGTCCCCGGTCAACTAGGTTTCTCGACTTTAGTCGATATAGCTCAAGCTCACTGGATAAAGCCGGTCCTCCGGGCAATGTGCATGGGGATTGAGCAAAAAAGAGGCCGTGTCAGATGACACGGCCAGTCGACAGGGAGGAAGTCATGCGCCTCCATAGACCATGAAAAAGCGCGCAGGTTAGTTCTGGCATAGAAAGGTTAACAAGCTATTGTGCCACAAAAGAATACGGCGCGATGTGCTGGTGGAGGGACGAGCGATGACACAGACAGATCGGATTTTCGTGGGCGGCGGTGGTGAGGGCTATGGCGCCCCCCAAACCATGCTTCTCAAATATGCCAACCGCCATGGCCTGATCGCCGGGGCGACCGGGACCGGTAAAACGGTGACACTGCAAATTCTGGCGGAAAGCCTGTCGGCGCAGGGCGTGCCGGTGTTCATGTCGGACGTGAAAGGTGATTTGAGCGGGCTGGCCGAGGCTGGGTCACCCGATTTCAAGCTGCATGATGCCTTCATGGAGCGCGCCGCCAAGATTGGCTTTGACGATTACAGCTATTCGGCATTTCCGGTGACGTTCTGGGACCTGTACGGCGAGCAGGGCCACCCGGTGCGGACCACCGTTTCCGAGATGGGGCCGCTGCTTTTTGCGCGCCTTCTGGAATTGAGTGAAGCGCAGGAAGGTATCCTCAACATCGCCTTCCGCGTAGCCGATGAGGAGGGGCTGCCGCTGCTGGATCTCAAGGATCTCCAATCGCTTCTTGTCTGGATTGGGGAGAACGCCAAAAAACTAGCGCTGCGCTACGGGTTTGTGTCGTCACAGTCCGTCGGTGCCATTCAGCGCCGCCTGCTGGTGCTGGAAAACCAAGGCGCAAGCGAGTTCTTCGGGGAACCCGCCCTTGATCTTGAAGATATGTTCCTGACCGATGCGGACGGGCGCGGGCGGATTAATATTTTGGCGGCCAACAAACTGATGGGTGCACCTCGTCTTTATGCGACGTTCCTCTTGTGGCTTCTGAGCGAGTTGTTCGAAACCCTGCCCGAGATCGGTGATCCTGATAAGCCGAAGTTCGTCTTCTTCTTTGACGAGGCGCATCTGCTGTTTGACGGCGCGCCGAAAGCGTTGGTCGATAAGGTCGAGCAAGTGGCGCGTCTGATCCGTTCGAAGGGCGTTGGGGTTTACTTCATCACCCAGAACCCGGCCGATGTGCCGGAGGATATTCTGGGACAGTTGGGCAACCGCGTGCAGCATGCCTTACGCGCCTTCACGCGCCGGGATCAAAAAGACCTGCGGGCCGCTGCGGAAACCTATCGTGAGAACCCGCGGTTCGACGTGGAGGACGCGATCAAGGAGGTTGGCGTGGGCGAGGCTGTGACCTCTTTTCTGGAAGCGAAAGGTGCGCCGGGCGTGGTGGAACGCACGCTCATTCGCCCGCCATCTTCGCAGCTGGGCCCGTTGACCGAAATTGAACGAAAATCGGCGATGATGTCGTCCCCTGTGGCTGGCAAATACGAAGCAGAGGTTGATCGCGCATCGGCCTTTGAGATGCTGGCCAAGCGGGCGGACGATGCGGCGAAAGCGGCCGAAGAGGCTGAGCGCAAAGAACAGGACATGGAAGTGCGCGAGCGCGAGTACCAGACCGGGCGACGCTACTCTGGTAACCGGGTGGGGCGGTCGACAACAACCCGCAAACGGTCCCGGCGCGGCGACAGCGTGGGCGAGGCGTTCGCTAAATCCATGATGCGATCCATTGGAACCAAGGCCGGTACCGCAATTGTGCGCGGGGTGATGGGCAGCCTGTTCAAGGGGCGCTGACAGCGGGTGGGATGTGGACGCCTCCGGCGGGAGTACTTGAGCCAGAAAGAAAGGCGGCGCGCTCTAGTCAGGGCAGATGCGGGCCTCTGCTTTCACGGCATCCCAAAGCGCGTCCATCTCTTTTAGGTCTGAGTCCTCTGGCCGCTTGCCCATGTCTGATAGCTTCCGTTCCACCGCTTCGAACCGTGCGGTGAACTTGGCGTTGGTGGATCGCAACGCCTCTTCGGGGTCGATGTCCATATGGCGGGCGAGATTTGCCATGACGAAGAGCAGGTCACCGAATTCGTCCAGCATATCGGTCTTGGATTTGTTGTCGCGGGCCTCAACCAGTTCGCGCGTCTCCTCCTGCAGCTTGTCCAGCACCTCGTCGGTGCTGGGCCAGTCAAACCCCACTCGGGCGGCGCGTTTCTGGAGCTTCACCGCGCGGAGAAGTGCTGGCAGGTTCAGGGCAACACCGTCGAGGGTGCCCGCCTGGGCTTTCTTCGCCCGCTCGGCGGCCTTGATCTTTTCCCAATCGGCGGTTTGTTGATCCGCTGATTTGTCCCGGCTTTCGTCGCCGAATACATGGGGATGGCGGGCGACCATCTTGTCGCTGATCGCGTTGGCCACGCTGTCAAAGGTGAAATGGCCGGATTCGGCGCCGATCTGGGTGTGATAGACAGTCTGGAGAAGCAGATCGCCCAACTCCCCCTCCAGTTCGGACCAGTCATTGCGGGCGATTGCGTCGGCGACCTCATACGCCTCTTCGATGGTGTAGGGCGCGATGGTCTGGAAGGTCTGTTCTATGTCCCAAGGGCATCCCGATTGAGGGTCGCGCAGGCGCCGCATGATTTCCAGTAGGCGGGGCATTGGTTGGCTGGCGTCGTGAATGAGATCGGGCATTGAATGGCTCTGCGGTTGCTGCGAGTCTGCTCGCAGATAAGCACGAAGGATCGACCACATGCCAGTCATCAACCGGATTGCGGGCTTCGCCGCGGAAATGCAGGGCTGGCGCCATTGGCTCCACCGTAATCCCGAGCTGAAATTCGACTGTCACAAGACATCGGCGTTTGTGGTGGAGCGACTGCGGGAGTTCGGGATCACCGAAATACATGACGGCATCGCCGAAACCGGTGTAATCGCGATCATCGAGGGGTGCGGGGATGGGCCGACCATTGGCCTGCGAGCAGATATGGACGCGCTCCCCATCGACGAGGCGACGGGGTTAGACCATGCGTCTGAGACGCCCGGCGCGATGCATGCCTGCGGCCATGACGGGCACACGACAATGCTGTTGGGCGCGGCCAAGTATCTGGCGGAGACGCGCAATTTCGCGGGCCGGGTCGCGTTGATCTTTCAACCCGCTGAGGAAAACGGCGGCGGCGCTGGCGTCATGGTGGATGCTGGTGTTTTGGACCGGTTTAACATCGCCGAGGTCTATGCACTGCACAACATTCCCGGTCATCCGGAAGGGGCCTTCCACACAACGCCCGGGCCGATCATGGCGGCGGTCGATACGTTTCATATTCATATATCCGGCAAGGGCGGACATGCCGCCATGCCCCATGACACCCGGGACCCGGTTATGGCAGCGGTTGGCATCTGCACGGCGATCCAGACCATCGTGTCCCGCAATCACCACGCGTTGAACGACCTGGTCGTCTCTGTCACGCAGATCCACACGGGGAGCGCGGACAATGTCGTGCCGGATACCGCCTATATCTGCGGGACTGTGCGGACTTTTGACAAGGATGTGCAGGCAATGGTCAAGGACCGGCTGGCAGCCATTGTGGCGGGGCATGCGGCATCCTTTGGCGTCACCGCCGCACTTGATTACGAAGAGGGCTACCCGGCGACCGTCAATCACGACGCGCAGACCCGGTTCGCGGCAGAGGTGGCGCGGGATGTCGTGGGCCGCGAAAATGTGGACGCTGCGGCCGCCCGCCAGATGGGGGCGGAAGATTTTGCCTATATGCTGGAGGCGCGGCCCGGTGCGTATCTGTTCCTGGGGCAGGGCCCGGGCGCGGGACTGCATCACCCGGCCTACGACTTCAATGACGAGATCTCTGCCGTTGGGGCGTCGTTCTTTGCGCGTTTGGTCGAGCGGGCGCAGCCCCTGACTTAGTCCTCCGCCACGCGCCGGTAACTGCGGTTTCCGTAAAGCAATGGTGTGCCTGTCTTGGTGTCCACCTGTGCGACGCGGCCGATGATCACGTAGTGGGTCCCGATCTGTTCATGGGATTTCACTTCGCAGTCAAACGACACCAGCGCATCTACCATGCGCGGTGCGCCGGAGGGGCCCTTGTGAAAGACGGTGGCGTCGAACTTGTCGCCATTGGGGGCAGGATGGCGGCTGGCGAAGATGTTGGCGATGTCCTGCTGGTGCTCGTCCAACACGTTGATGCTGAAGCACCCGTTTTCCAGCAGTGGCTTTGCAGCGGACGAGTCGTGATGCAGGCACACCAGAACTGTCGGGGCCTCGCCATCCGCCGAGACGCTTGTCATGGCCGAGACGGTTGCGCCCGCCCGGCCTGCTGAGCCGTCCGTTGTGACGATGGAAACGGACGATACAAGCATGCTCATCGCGTCAAGGAATTGCGTTCTGATGGCCATGATCCGCCTGTTCCGCTGTTGTGCACCGGGAGAAGGTGAGGCGCCTTCATGCCCCGGCGGGCCGTCCTGCGCAAGCCTTGCAAATTGAAGCGCTGCCCCTCAGGGTGTCGCCATGAAGGACACCCCCAAGGACCTCGACCCACAGCAGTTGGATCGCCGACACCTGTTGCACCCCTGGACCCATTTTGACAGTTTTGCCGCCGACGGGGCGCTTATGCTGGACCGTGGCGAAGGTTGCTACGTCTGGGACACGGCAGATCGGCGATACCTGGATGCCGTGGGCGGGCTGTGGTGCACGAATATCGGACTGGGCCGCAAGGAGATGGCCGATGCGATTGCAGATCAGGCTCTGCGGCTTGCCTTCTCCAACACGTTCGTTGACATGGGCAACACGCCCTCGGCAAAACTTGCGGCGAAGTTGGCCGATCTTGCGCCGGGGGATCTGAACCGGGTGCATTTCACGACCGGTGGCTCGACCGCGATCGACAGTGCTTACCGGATGGTTGCGTTCTATCACCGGGTGATGGGGCGGCCCGAGAAGACCCATGTGATCGCACGCGACCAATCCTACCACGGCGCGACATATGCCAGCATCTCGATAGGCAAGCGTCCAGGCGACAAGGTGCCGGAGTTCGCTTACGCGCAGGACGGGATCCATCACGTTTCAGCCCCGGACACCTACCGGATGCCCGATGGCTTTGATGAAGCGGTACTGTCAGACCGGCTTGTGGCGGAGTTCGAGGCCAAGATCAAAGAGATCGGGACGGACAGGGTGGGCGCGTTTTTTGCCGAACCCATTCAAGCCTCCGGCGGGGTGGTGATGCCGCCCGACGGGTATCTCAAACGGATGGCTGACGTATGCCGGAAACACGACATTCTGTTCATCGCCGACGAGGTCGTGACCGGGTTCGGGCGGATTGGACATTGGTTCGCGTCAGAGGATGTATTTGACGTCACGCCGGATATCATCTGCTGCGCCAAGGGTCTTAGCTCGGGGTATCAGCCTATTGGTGCGGTGATCTTTTCCGACCGGATCTACAACGCCATGCAAGGGGATCGCTGGTACGCCTCGGGGTATACCTATGCCGGGCATCCTGTGGCGTGCGCGGCGGCATTGAAGAATATCGAAATCATCGAAGATGAGGACTTGCTGCACCGGGCCAAGCGGGTTGGCGGGTATCTGGAGGCGCGGCTTGGGGCGCTGTCCGACCTTCCGATGGTGGGTGACGTGCGGGGTCGGCGTTTGATGATGTGTGTGGAAAGCGTCGCGGACAAGGAAACCAAAACGCCTTTGCCGGACCATCTCGGCGTCGGCAAGCTGATCTCGAACGCGGCAGAGGCGCATGGATTGCTGGTGCGGCCCATCGGGGCGCTCAACGTGATATCACCCGCGCTTGTCATAACGGAGGCTGAAATTGATTTCATGGCTGAGACTCTGGAGGTGGCGATCCAGGAGGTGGCAGATGACCTGGTTCGGAATGGAGAAAGGATTGCGTGAATGGCGCTGAAAGACGCCGCGAATGATGTCGATAACGCACTGATACGGGATGGATATCGAGGGCTCTCCTACGAGAATGCCTTTGGTGGTGCGCTGAGTTTCATGCGCCGAACCTATACCAAGGATCTGACAGGCGTTGATCTGGCCGTCACAGGCGTTCCGTTTGATCAGGCGGTGACAAACCGCCCCGGCACCCGCCTTGGCCCCCGCGCCATTCGAGAGGCGTCGACATTGCAACCTTGCGATCCGCCATATGGGTGGGACATCAACCCGCTGACAGAGTTCAACATCGCCGACTACGGCGATCTGGCGTTCGATTATGCCAATGTCCCGGCGTTTCCAAAGGCCCTCACGGATCATATCTCGGGTATTCTGGACAAAGGGGCGGGGTCGCTTGTGCTGGGCGGCGATCATTACATCACCTTTCCGATCCTCAGGGCTTATGCGGCGAAGTTCGGCCCTGTGAGTCTTCTTCAGTTCGATGCCCATTCCGACACGTGGCCTGATGACGACATGGATCGCATAGACCACGGGACGATGTTCTATAAGGCCGTGAAGGAAGGCCTGATTGTCCCGGAACGCTCGGTTCAGGTGGGCATACGCACAACAAATGAGGTGGATCTGGGCGTGAATGTCATCGACGCCCGTGAAGTGCATGAAGCCGGGCCTGCGACTGTGGTCGAGAAGATCAGGGATATTCTGGGCGATGCGCCCACATATCTGACGTTTGATATTGATTGCCTCGATCCGGCATTTGCGCCGGGGACGGGAACGCCCGTTTGGGGCGGTCTGTCCAGTGGGCAGGCGGCGATCATCCTGCGCGATCTGGCGGGGATCAATGTGGTGGGCTGTGATGTCGTCGAGGTTTCGCCGCCCTATGATGCGGGCAATTGCACTGCGGTTGCGGCCGCCCACGTGGCGACGGAACTCATGTGCCTCTATTGCTACAACAAGCGGGCGCGGGCGTGATGCCCCATCAGCCTGTGTCCGGCAATGATCTGGCGCGTTTTGCAGGCGGCGGCACCTTCATGCGCTTGCCGCGGGTCGAGACGGCTGAGGGGCTGGATGTCGCGTTTCTGGGTGTGCCGATGGATCATGGCTCTAGCTGGCGGTCCGGCACACGCTTCGGGCCGCAACAGATCAGAAACGAAAGTGCGATGATCCGGCCTTACGGCGTTCAAACCGGCGCCGCGCCTTTTGATGTCCTGAACTGCGCCGATCTGGGTGATGTCGCGATCAATACCTTCAACCTGCGCGACAGCCTGAAAATGATTGAGGCTCGGTTTGACGAGGTGCTGGCCCATGATGTCACTCCAATCACCATGGGCGGGGATCATTCCATCACATTGCCGATCCTGCGGGCGATGGCCAAAAAGCATGGCCCCCTTGGTTTGGTTCATGTGGACGCCCATGCGGATGTGAATGATGAGATGTTTGGCGAGCGGGAAACCCACGGCACCGTCTTTCGCCGTGCCTACGAGGAGGGATTGTTGCGTCCCAAGGATGTCTGGCAGATCGGTTTGCGGGGCACAGGTTACACCGCTGAGGATTTCGATGAGCCGCGCGATTGGGGGTTCAATCTGGTCTTGGCGCAAGACCTCTGGCACCGCTCGACGGCACCCTTGGCCAAGCAAATCCGCGCGGCCATGGGGCCGGGGCCGGTTTATCTTTCATACGATATCGACAGTCTTGACCCTTCTATAGCGCCGGGGACCGGCACGCCCGAGATCGGCGGCCTCACGACACCACAAGCGATGGAGCTTGTCCGGGGACTGCGTGGGATCCCCCTCGTTGGCGCAGATATGGTCGAAGTGTCACCACCCTATGATCCGCATGGCAATACGGCGTTGACGGCAGCGAACCTGATCTACGAGATCCTCTCCGTCTTGCCGGGTGTGCCCTACAGGTAAGCTGCGGCATCACATCATGTCATAGCACACATATTTTTCTGGATCGGTGAGGGATCGCCCATTAGAAAGCCGCCCATCGGGCAAAAGCGCTTTTTACAGGGACCCGCAGGAGATATCTGAACCGTGAGACAGGCCGTCCGGGAAATCAGTTACGCGCATTCTGCCCAATCCAAATCGGGCCGCGCGCTTATCCGAGTGATGGAAAACGCGACAGGCCGTATCCGTCTGATCCGTCGGGCGCGGGGCTATGAAGACGAGGTGTCACGCGGGGCTAATTTCTGGCGCGTCATGACGGAAAGATATGGTCTGACACTCGACGTTGTCGGCGGGTCCTTGGCCAACATTCCGCAAACGGGGCCGCTTATCACGATTGCCAATCATCCCTACGGTATCCTCGATGGGTTGATGATGGGCCATATCCTGAGCCAGACCCGGGGCGATTTCAGAATTCTTGCCCATAGGGTTTTTCGCAAAGCGCAGGAGATCGAGAAGGTCATTCTGCCGATCAGCTTTGACGAGACGAAAGAGGCGGTGGCCCAAAACCTTGATACCCGGAAAACTGCGCTGTCCTACATGGCGGAGGGTGGCGCGATCGGAATCTTTCCCGGCGGAACCGTATCCACCTCGGCCACACCATTTGCGCAGCCCATGGATCCCGGATGGCGGACGTTTACATCGAAGCTGGTGTCCCGGTCGTCGGCACAGGTGGTGCCCATCTACTTTGACGGCAGCAATTCCCGCCTGTTCCAGCTTGCCAGCCACGCGCATCAAACGTTGCGCATGGCGCTTTTGATAAATGAGTTTCGCCGCAGAACCGACGAGCCGGTGCGCGTTGTTATCGGAGAACCGCTTGCCCGTGAAAAGCTGGAGCCTTTTGCCCGCGATCCCAAGGGGATGATGGACTTCCTGCGTAAGGCCACCTATGACCTCTCTCCACAGCCAGTGAAGTCGCTGGCCTACGGATATGAGTTCGAGGAAAAGCACCGATAGGGTCATGGCAGTTGGCATTTTTGACAGTGGATTGGGCGGGTTAACCGTCTTCAACCGGGTCGCGCAGCGGCTGCCGGACTTGCCGTTGTGCTACTTCGGTGACAATGCCCATGCGCCGTACGGCGTGCGGGATGCGGACGACATTTACGATCTGACCTGTAAGAGCGTGGAACGTCTGTGGGATGTGGGCTGCGATCTAGTCGTTTTGGCCTGCAACACCGCTTCGGCGGTGGCATTGCGCCGGATGCAGGAAAGCTGGGTGCCGCAGGACAAGCGTGTGTTGGGGGTCTTCGTGCCATTGATCGAAGCCATGACGGAACGGCAATGGGGCGATAACAGTCCGCCACGGGAAGTGGCGCTGAAGAACGTGGCGCTTTTTGCAACGCCGGCGACCGTATCGTCGCGTGCATTTCAGCGGGAACTGGCGTTTCGGGCCATCGGCGTCGATGTGGAGGCGCAGCCGTGCGCCGGTGTCGTGGACGCAATTGAGGCCGGCGACGAGGTGCTGGCCGAGGCCTTGGTTCGGTCCCATGTGGACGCGTTGAAACGGCGAATGCCGCATCCGCAGGCGGCTGTCTTGGGCAGCACGCATTATCCACTGATGGAAAAGACCTTTCAGGCGGCCTTGGGCCCTGATGTGAAAGTCTACAGCCAAGGCACGCTTGTGGCTGACAGTCTGGCCGATTACCTCGACCGGCATCCCAACATGCGGGGACCGGGTGAAGATACGGTTTTTCTGACCACGGGCGACGCGGCGCGTGTCTCCGACAGGGCCACCCAGTTTTTGCGACGAAAGATCGAGTTCCAGGCCGCGTGATTGCGGTGGCTCATTCAGTCTTCTAAACGTCTCAAAACTTCGCGGAGCTTTTTCCATGTCCAAGTCCATCGCCATCCTTGGTGCGTCCGGCTACACCGGCGCCGAGCTTGTCCGGCTCATTTCTACCCATCCTGATATGACCCTCACAGCCCTCAGCGCCGAACGTAAAGCGGGGCTCGCAATGGGCGATGTCTTCCCGCATCTGCGTCATCTGGATCTGCCGAAACTGGTTAAGATTGATGAAATTGATTTTTCGGATGTGGACTTGTGCTTCTGTGCCTTACCGCACAAAACATCGCAGGACGTGATCGCCAAGCTGCCGGAAAGCTTGAAGATTGTTGACCTTAGCGCTGATTTCCGGCTGCGCGATGCGGCTGCTTATGAGGCGTGGTACGGCAATCCGCATACGGCCTTGGCGCAACAACAGGAGGCCGTGTACGGTCTGACCGAGTTCTATCGCGAGCAGATCAAGACAGCCCGCCTTGTTGCTGGAACCGGCTGCAACGCGGCCACGGGCCAATATGCGCTGCGGCCCCTGATCGAAGCGGGCGCGATTGATCTGGACGAGATCATCATTGACCTGAAAACCGGGGTATCCGGGGCAGGGCGGGCGCTTAAGGAAAACCTGCTCCATGCGGAGGCATCCGAAGGGGCCGCGCCTTATGCCGTTGGCGGCACGCACCGTCATTTGGGTGAGTTCGACCAAGAGTTCTCTGCCATTGCCGGGCGGGAGGTGAAGGTTCAGTTCACGCCGCACCTTTTGCCGATGAACAGAGGGATTGTCGCGACGATCTATGTGAAGGGGGATCCGCAGATCGTCCATGACACGCTGTCGACTGCCTACGAGGACGAGCCGTTTCTGGAAATGCTGCCCTTTGGTTCGGTCCCGTCCACCCACCATACGCGCGGATCGAACTTCGCTCATCTTGGTGTGACGGCCGATCGGATTGACGGTCGGGCCATCATTGTGTGTGCCCTTGATAACCTCACGAAAGGCTCATCGGGACAGGCCTTACAAAACGCCAATCTGATGTTAGGTTTGGAAGAGACTGCGGGTCTAATGCTTGCGCCGCTTTTCCCATGAGGACGCGATGAAGGGTTTGAAGAAGAAACGTCGGATCCAGATCATTCTGGTGGCCGTGGTGGCACTGGCGGTGTCGACTGGTTTGATCGGTTACGCCATGCAGGACGGGATCAACTTTTTCCGCTCGCCCTCGCAAGTGGCGGAGGCGCCGCCAAGCCAGACCGAGACCTTCCGCATGGGCGGTCTGGTCGAGGAAGGCAGCCTGCGGGTGGAGCTTGACGACAGCATTGTCTTTAATGTGACTGACGGTGGCGCGACGATCCCCGTCAGCTACAAAGGTCAGCTGCCAGACCTGTTTGCAGAAGGGGAAGGTATGATCGGCACCGGAAAATACATCAACGGTGTCTTTCAAGCCCATGAAATTCTTGCGAAACACGATGAAACCTACATGCCCGTCGAAGTGATCGACGCGCTGAAAGAGCAAGGCATTTACCAGGCACCGAACGCATCGGATAGCTGATTTTAAGACAAGCCCGGCAGGTTTCCCGCGATAGAGCGGGAGAATGCCATGAAGACTGTTCAGGAAATTGCCGAAGAGATCGTGCGCCGCGAAGGCGGCTTTGTAAATGACATTGATGACCCGGGTGGGGCCACGAATTTCGGCGTCACCATCCACACGATGCGCAGGCTCGGCCTTGACCTGACAGGGGATGGGGAAGTCACGATCAGTGACGTGAAGCAGCTGTCCAAGGCCGATGCGGTCCGGATCTTTGTGGATCATTACTTTCACGACCCCCGTATCGATATGTTGCCCGAACCGCTGCACGCAACAGTGTTCGATATGTATGTCAACGCCGGGTCCAACGCGGTCCGCATCCTGCAGCAGCTTCTTCTTGATATGGGGTACGACATTGATGTGGACGGCGTGATCGGTCCGTTCACCGCCCGCACCTGCTACGCCGCAATGTCCGAAGGGGCCGATCACTTCGTTGATGCCTATGGCATCGCGCGGCGCAGCTATTATTACCGTCTCGCAGATCGGCGCCCGGCGTCCCGAAAATACGCCCGCAGCCGCAACGGCGGCAAAGGAGGCTGGATCAAGCGGGCGGAAGAGTTCATCTCGCATCACTATCATTTGTCCCAGTCGGCCCATCTCGAAAGGACGTCGGCATGGGGTTGATCCGCGCAATCTTCGGCGGCGGCGCGCAGTCCGTTGGAACCGCGATCACGAATGTCGCGGAGGTGTTCACGCCGAATGCAACGCGCCAAATGGAACTCGGGCACGAGCGCTATGTGGCTGCGTTGGACCAGCATGGGACCGAGTTTGAGCATGGTAGGCTGGGTCTCTTTGATCGTTTGATGAATGGGCTCAACCGTCTGCCGCGTCCGATGCTGGCCCTCGGAACGCTTGGCCTCTTTGTTTACGCGATGGTCGATCCCGCTGCATTTTCCGCACGGATGCAAGGACTTGCCTACGTGCCCGATCCGCTTTGGTGGCTTTTGGGAGCGATTGTCAGCTTCTATTTTGGTGCCCGTGAAATGTACTACCTGCGCGGTGGTACGGATAAGACACCCGCGCCGAAGGCCGCACCTAAGCGCCCAACAAAGCCGACAGCTGCGCCCGCTCGGAAACCTGCCCGTTCATCCGGGTCCGATAACCCGGCACTGACGGCGTGGCGGGCAGGCCGGAGCCACCAAAAAAAGTGACGTGACCCCGCGTTTCCCTTCCCTCCAAGGCAAGTGCGGGTATTCTTTGCGCAGAACAGCCAGAGGATACCCGGATCAATGCAGTACGAGACCATACGTCTGAGCGTCAGCGACAATGTCGCGCTGATCGAATTCACGCGCGCAGACGTGATGAACGCGTTGAACACCCAGATGCGCGCCGAGATCCTGCACGCCGTTAAGGCGGCGGAAGAACAGGCCCGCGTTTTGGTGATGACGGGAACGGGCAAGGCATTCTGCTCGGGCCAAGATCTGGGGGACCGTGTCAATGTCGCATCCATTGATCTGGAACGCACTTTGCGGGACGAATATGTCCCGATGCTTATGGCAATCTACAATTGTAAAATCCCTACGATCTCCGCCGTGAACGGCCCGGCTGCCGGGGCAGGGGCCAACCTTGCGCTCGCAGCTGACGTGGTCATTGCTGCGGAATCAGCGATGTTTTTGCAGGCCTTCACCCGGATCGGGCTAATCCCGGACGCCGGTGGTACCTATTTTCTTCCCCGTCAGGTCGGCCTGGCCAAGGCCATGGGCGCTGCGCTGTTTGCGGAGCCTATGACAGCAAAGGACGCCAGTGCGTGTGGTATGATCTGGGAGGCGATTGCCGACGACACGTTCGAGGCGCACTGGAAAGCGCGTGCCACCTATCTGGCGAACGGGCCAACGGCGGCTTACGCCCGGGTGAAGGAAGTGATGCGCTCAAGCTTTGAGAATGATCTCGAACGGCAGCTAATGCTTGAGGCCAAACTTCAGGGGGAGTGTGGCAAGACCCACGACTTCAAGGAAGGGGTCTTGGCCTTTTTGGAGAAGCGTAAGGCAAATTACGAGGGGCGGTAAGCGCCGCCCTTTGGTTCTTTGGACTGCGTTTTCTGGTCTTGAGCATCGGACGACGCGACGATTTCATTGGCGAACCGGTGATTTGTGTCGCGGTGTTCTGCCTCGTCCGCGCGGATCACGATGACAACCTCGCGCAATCTGGCATCGTCCGGAAGGTTCCAATAATCTTTCGCGATTTGTGGGGCTGGGACGTTCTCGACTTTGCCCGCATCAATTTGCTCAAGATATTGCGTGTAGCTGACGACAGCTTCTTCTTCCAAGTAGCCCACCACGCGGTGCGCGATGCGCGGCGCAAAAAGGTACAGAAAGAAATAGAAGTTATAGAAGATTGCCTGCGTGACCATGATCAAAATCCGCTCGAACCGGCTTGGTTCCGCGATGTGGATGAAGGTCATCAGGTGCATGCGCTCGTTGTCGGCCTCGTCGATCAATTCCTTGATCCAACCCTGGTCATCACGGATGTGCCGAATGGCTTTCAGGTGCTGAAGCAGACCCCCGACCATTCCGGGAACAGCGGCAACTGTCTCCAGAACCACGGCGCGGTGTCCGTACCGACCGGCAAAGAAACGATCCGCAAACACACGCAGAAACTTCACGAATTTCAGGGCGAATTTATCGCGCCAATCCTGAGGCTCGTGGTGTGTAATGTCAAATTCCTCGGTGCGCTCTTCCAAGCTTTTCATCTGCTCAATCTCCTTTCGCTAAAACGGAGATATGTCCAAACTTGACCGTTTCACTGCGACATTTCAGTCCGTGCAAGAAAAAAGCCGCCCTGCTGTGCAGCGCGGCTTTTCTATTTATATTTCGGTGTCTTAGCGGTCTTCGATGTCCACATAGTCCCGCAGCGTTTCACCTGTGTAGAGCTGACGGGGGCGACCGATCTTCATGGTCGGATCGCCAATCATCTCTTTCCATTGGGAAATCCAGCCAACGGTGCGGCTTAGCGCGAATATGGGTGTGAACATCGAAGTGGGGAAGCCCATTGCCTCAAGAATGATGCCGGAATAGAAATCGACATTCGGGAACAGCTTTTTCTCGGTGAAGTACGGGTCCGCGAGCGCGGCTGCTTCCAATTCCTTGGCAACCTGAAGCGTTGGATTGTTCTCGATCCCAAGTAAGTCCAGAACCTCATCGGCCGACTGCTTCATGACCTTCGCGCGGGGGTCGAAGTTCTTGTAGACCCGGTGCCCGAAGCCCATCAGACGGAAAGGGTCATCCTTGTCCTTGGCGCGGGCGATGAACTCTGGAATGCGGTCAACGGTGCCGATTTCCTGCAGCATTTCCAAGCAGGCCTGGTTTGCGCCGCCGTGTGCGGGCCCCCAGAGGCAGGCGATGCCTGCTGCGATGCAAGCGAATGGGTTCGCGCCGGAGGAGGAGGCAAGCCGCACGGTCGAGGTCGAGGCGTTTTGTTCATGGTCCGCGTGCAATGTGAAGATCCGGTCCATTGCGCGGGCCAGGATCGGGTTCACCTGATAATCCTCGGCAGGAACGGCAAAGCACATGCGCAGGAAATTCGACGCATAGTCGATATCATTGCGCGGATACACAAAAGGCTGCCCGATCGTATATTTGTAAGCCATCGCAGCAATTGTTGGCATCTTCGCAATCAACCGGATTGAGGCGACTTCACGCTGCCATGGATCGTGGATATCAGTCGAGTCGTGATAGAAGGCAGACATTGCCCCAACCACGCCGGTCATGACAGCCATTGGATGAGCATCGCGGCGGAAGCCACGGAAAAAGTTCATCATTTGCTCGTGGAGCATTGTGTGATTGGTTACACGGCTTTCGAAATCCTCAAGCTGGGCGGCAGACGGCAACTCGCCATAGAGCAGCAGATAACACACCTCAAGATAATGGGATTTCTCGGCAAGCTGGTCGATTGGGTAGCCCCGATGCAGCAACTCGCCCTTCCCACCATCGATAAATGTAATGGTGCTTTCGCACGCCGCGGTGGAGGTGAAGCCTGGATCGTAGGTGAAGACCTTGCCCTGTGCATAGAGCTTGGTGATGTCAATTACGTCAGGGCCCGCCGTGGGGGAATGGACGGGCAAGTCCAGTTCCACATCGCCGTAAATCAGTTTCGCGGTTTTTTCAGACATGGCGTGTCCCTTTCAAATGACAGGGCCACACGCGGTCGCGGGGCCCCTTTAAGCATGGCATAAGTGCCTGATCTCAGTGTTTTAAGACGCTCAGGCTTGCAGATCGCCCAAGCGCGCCAGTGTTTCTTCCCGTCCGATGACGAGCATCATGTCGAAGACGCTGGGTGAAACGGCCCGCCCTGATAGTGCAGCCCGCAGCGGTCCCGCAAGTTTGCCGAGCTTTAGATCTTTTGCTTGGGCAAACGCGGCGACAGCTTCCTCCAATCTGTCCCGCTCCCAGCTAGCATTTTGCAGGTGCGGCGTCAATTCCTTCAGTATACCAATGGATACCGGATCAAGGGCCTTTGCAGCCTTCTCATCGGGTGTAAATGGCCGTTCTCCCAAGACAAAATGAGCTTTTGCAAGCAAGTCGCCGAGCGTCTTGGCGCGATCTTTCAGACAGAAAAGCGCGGTCTTCAACGCAGATTGCTGCGTTGCAGAGAGTTTTGTGGCGTCGTTTTCCGCTACGTATGCGTCGATGTCGCGCATCAAAGTTGCATCATCGGCCATGGCAATCTGATTGCCGGAAATGCTTTCCATTTTCTTAAAGTCCAGGCGGGCAGGGGCCTTGCCGATTCCGTCGAAATCGAACCATTCGATGGCTTGCTCGGTGGTGAAGACCTCATCATCGCCATGGCTCCAGCCAAGACGTGACAGATAGTTGCGCAAGGCCGCGGGGGTGAATCCCATCGCCCGATATTCCTCGACGCCCAACGCCCCGTGACGCTTGGACAGCTTTTTGCCGTCTGGCCCGTGGATCAATGGGATATGGGCGAACACGGGGATGTCCCATTCCATCGCTTCATAAATCGTGATCTGTCGCGCGGCGTTGATCAGATGATCATCGCCCCGGATCACGTGGGTCACGCCCATATCGTGGTCGTCGACGACCACCGCCAGCATATAAGTTGGCGTTCCATCAGAGCGCAGCAGAACCATGTCGTCAAGCTCGGTATTTGCCACAATAACATCGCCTTGCACGGCGTCTTTGATGACCGTTTGACCCTCCTGCGGTGCTTTGATCCGGATCACATGCGGCGCATCGGGATGATCGGCTGCATCCGTGTTTCTCCACGGGGACCGAAAGAGGCTGGAGGTGCCGTCGGCGCGCGCCTTTTCACGGAATGCTGCGATCTCCTCCTGTGTCGAGAAGCATTTATAAGCGCGACCCTTATCCAGCAGCGCGTTTGCGACCTCTGCGTGGCGCGCCATGGCCTCATGTTGGCTGACCGCGTCGCCGTCCCAGTCCAGCCCCAGCCAACTCAGCCCGTCCAGAATGGCCTGCGTCGCTTCCTCGGTTGACCTTTCGCGATCCGTGTCTTCGATCCGCAACAGAAACTTACCGTCCCGACCGCGGGCGTAGAGCCAGTTGAACAGCGCCGTTCGCGCGCCGCCGATATGGAGAAAGCCCGTAGGCGATGGCGCAAAACGGGTCACAACGGGTGTCGTCATTGGGCAGCTTAACCTTTTGGAAACCAAGAGTGGGGATCAATGGAGTTCTACCTCTAGGCAAAGAAACCCATGGAAACAAGCCTCGCCCCTCCGGTCGCTCGCAGGCGGGTGACCTTGCCCCCTTTTGGCGACCTGCTGGCCCGCCAGCGGGGACATCTTTTCACGTGGACGCCTGTCATTTTCGGCGCCGGCATCGGGTGGTTCTTTACGCTGAAAATAGACCCTAACAAGGGAATAATGCTCAGCTTGGCGATCTGCGTCCTTGGGGTCTGGGTTTGTCGGATCCTCGCAGGGTCGTGGCTCGTACCGCTGGCGGCGGCAGTCACGATCGGGGCGTCCGGCTTTCTGCTGGTCACTTTGCGGGCGGAAAGCGTCGCGGCCCCAGTGTTGGAGTTCCGCTATTACGGCCCGATTGAAGGCCGCATTCTCAAGATCGACAAATCCGGATCCGACAAGCCCCGCTTGACGTTGGATCAGGTCGTATTGGATCGGATGGCGCCGGATCGGACACCTTACCGGGTCCGCGTCTCTTTGCATGGGGATCAGCCGTTTTTGACGCCCGAGCCAGGCATGACGGTCTTCATGACCGGCCACCTGGGCCCGCCTGCTGGGCCAGTTGAACCAGGTGGCTACGATTTCCAGCGTAAGGCGTGGTTTGATCGTCTGGGCGCCCTTGGGTACACGCGCAGTCCGGCGTTGGTCCTTGAGCCCGCCGTGCAGGACACGTTTTGGCTTAAGCTGACCGCGTTTCGGCAGGTGTTGTCCGATGTCATCAAGTCGAGGATGAGCGCGCGGGAGGGCCCGTTTGCTGCCGCTATTCTGACCGGTGATCGAACCGAGATAGATCCCGTCGCGCTGGAGGCCTTGAGGGCATCGAACCTTGCGCACCTTTTGGCGATCTCAGGTTTGCATATGGGGCTTTTAACGGGGGTCATCTATACGCTGGTGCGCTTCGGTCTTGCGCTGGTGCCGCGCTATGCCATGCGGTGGCACCCCAAGAAATGCGCGGCTCTGTGCGCGCTGATCACCGCGTTTCTCTACCTCGGAATATCGGGCGCGAATGTTGCCACGCAGCGCGCCTTTGTGATGGTTGCTGTCATGTTGATCGCGCTGTGTCTCGACCGCCGGGCTTTGACCCTGCGAGCCGTTTCGCTCGCTGCGCTTTTGGTGCTCGTGATCAAACCGGAAAGCCTGATCGGACCGGGCTTTCAGATGTCATTTGCCGCGACGACAGCACTGGTGGCTGTGTTCGCGTGGTTACGGGATGTGCAACTTATGCAGCGGTTTCCGAAATGGTCACGACCGGTCACCAGCCTGCTGCTGTCATCCGCCATCGCGGGGTTGGCCACGGCCCCCTTTGGTGCGGCGCATTTCAATCAGGTCGCGCATTACGGTCTGGTCGCAAACCTCCTGTCCGTACCGATCATGGGGATTGTGGTCATGCCTGCGGCTGTTCTGGCCTGCGTGCTTGCCGTTATCGGGTTGGAGGCCGTGGGGTTCTGGTTCGTCGAACTTGGGCTGAGGTGGATCTTGTGGGTCGCGGAAACGGTCAGCGGATGGGACGGTGCTGTGTCGAAGATCGTGGCACCTGATCCGGTCGTGTTGCCGGTCATTGCTTTTGGTGGGCTGGTGCTTTGCTTATGGCAGGGGCGATGGCGGTTGTCTGGCTTTGCCATCATCGCCGCAGGCTTTGTTGTGTGGGGACAGGCCCAGCGGCCTGATATTCTTGTCGCGGAGTCGGGCCGTCTCATCGGCATTCTGACGACAGATGGCCGCGCCTTGAACAAGCCCAAAGGCGATGGCTTCACGGCGAAAAACTGGTTGGAAAACGATGGCGATCCGGTCACGCAGGAAGAGGCCGCCGCGCGTGGGTTGTCCGAGGCCAATTTGGTCCGGTTTTCCGATCGCGATGTGTCAGTCGTGCTCGACGCAGCCAAGGATATATCACCCGAGAAGATGAGGGATTATTGCACTGATATGGATGTAATCGTTGTCGCACGCTTCGAAGGGAGCGCCTCTTGCGATATATTTACCGAAGAAAGTCTACGGCACAGCGGCAGCTTGGCTGTTCATATACGAGACACCGGATTTCGCGTTGAAACCACGCGGCATCGCCGCGGGGTACGGTATTGGACGGATCAAGACGCGCGGGCGCGACTGCTCAGTAAGAGCGAATGAGCCCAACCAGGCGACCTTGGACTTTCACCATGTGATCGGGCAGAACACGCGTCTCGTAAGCCGCGTTTGCGGGCTCCAGCGCGATGGAAGAGCCGTTTCGCCGGAACCGCTTCAATGTTGCTTCCTGACCTTCCACAAGCGCCACGACAATATCGCCGTTGTCCGCTGTGCTGGTTTCCCGAATGACGACGACGTCGCCATCGTTGATACCTGCCTCAATCATCGAGTCGCCCTTGACCTCAAGCGCATAGTGATGACCCTGACCCGTAAGCATTTGTCCCGGGACCGCCACATGGTGTGACACTTGGCTGATCGCTTCAATCGGCGTACCAGCTGCAATGCGGCCCATAACAGGCAGCTCAATTGCATGGATCGCCTGAACCGGCATGGCTGCCGCAGGTGGGTCAGTTTTGTCGCCTTCGATTACGGTAGGCCTGAAGCCCCCGTTGTTTTCCAAAGCGTCCGGCAACTTAATGATTTCCAAAGCCCGGGCCTTGTGAGCCAGCCTTTGAATAAAGCCGCGATCTTCAAGGGCAGTGATCAATCTGTGGATGCCGGATTTGGATCGGAGATCAAGCGCATCCTTCATTTCATCGAAAGACGGCGGAACCCCGTCGCGCTGCACGCGCTCATTGATGAATTTCAGCAAGTCGAGCTGTTTCTTTGTCAGCATTTTCCCGTGACCTCCTGTCGCGTAAATTGGCTGTGCCCGCGTGGACATGTTCGCAGATGTTCTACCCACGTTCCCGTTTTGTGTCAACAGGAGGCGTCAGAGACGGATGATATCCACAGCTTCACCTGCCTCACGGGCCGGATCATGGGGCGGTCTGATTAACAGAGCGTTAGCCCTGGCAAGGACAGTCAGGAGGGAGCTGTCCTGCCGTTCAAAAGGTTTCACTGTGTTGTCGCAATCGGACCAGATGGCGCGCATGTAGTGTTCCCGGCCCGCGTTGGCTGCGATGGGCTGACTAAGCGTTGCCCTATGCCGGGTGCGCGGACCGGCGGGCAGGCCCAGCATCTTATCGATCAGCGGGCGCAGGAAGATCTCACCGCACACCATGGACGAGACGGGATTGCCCGGAAGCCCCACCATCGCAGCTGTGCCCATCCGGCCTGCCAGCAGGGGCTTTCCGGGCCGCATCGCGACTTTGTAGAAAGCTCGCTCAAGCCCCATCTCTGCCGCGACATCGCCGACCAGATCGTGATCACCAACCGAAGCTCCACCAATGGTCACAATCAGGTCTGCGTCCGCTGCCATCTCCAGCACTGTCGTCAGAGACTGGACGGTGTCCTTCGCTATGGGCATCAAGCGGGCCGTGGCGCCGGCGTTTTCAAGCATCGCCTTCAGGCCGAACGTGTTCGATGCGATGATCTGATCGGCGCGTGGCGTCTCGCCGGGCATCACAAGCTCGTCCCCCGTCGCGATCAACGCCACGACGGGTTTCTTCGAAACCGACAACGCAGCAGATCCCATGGACGCCGCGAGGGCGATATCCGACGGGCTCAAGCGGCGCGGTGCATCAAGCGTGTCACCGGGTTTGAAGTCACCGCCAGCGGGCCGGATATGCGTGCCGCCCTCGGCAGCGCCGGTCATCGTGATTGTGTCACCTTCGCGCGCGACATCTTCCTGCAAAATGACCCGGGCCGTCCCTGGAGGGACGGGGGCGCCCGTAAAGATGCGCACAGCCTCGCTGTTTGCCACCGATCCGTCGAAGCCATGACCTGCAGCGGACGTTCCAACGACGTTGAATGTGTCCTCTATTTTCGGCGTGCGGTCTGCGATCGCGTAGCCGTCCATGGCGGATGCAGCAAAGGGTGGCTGTGCGTGCGCGGCGATGACAGGCTTTGCCAAGACACGGCCGGAGGCTTCTGCCAGCGAGACCGTTTCGGCTGGCATCGGAGTTGCAAGCGCCACCACCTTTTCCAAGGCTTCAGCGGTTGAGATCACGACCCCGCCTCGAACCGTCCTGATTTGCCACCATCTTTGAGGACAAGCTTGATATCGGTGATTTCCATGGTCTTTTCAGCGGCCTTCACCATGTCGTAGATTGTCAAAGCGGCGGTGCTGACGGCGGTCAGGGCCTCCATTTCAACGCCGGTCTGACCCGTGGTCTTCACAGTCGCTTCAATTCGAACGCCGGGCAGATCCGGGTCAGGGGCAAGCTCCACCGCGACTTTGGTGACGGGCAGGGGATGACACAACGGGATCAGCGCGGCCGTCTGCTTTGCGCCCATGATGCCTGCCAAACGCGCGACGCCCAGAACATCGCCCTTCTTTGCGCGCCCCTCGGATATAAGCGCGAGCGTTTCAGCCCGCATGCGGACGACGCCTTGGGCCACTGCGACCCGTGACGTGACGGCCTTGTCCGAGACATCGACCATATGGGCGTGGCCGTCGCTGTCGAAATGAGTGAGGTTCGCCATCTAAAACCCTACGACATTTGGTTTTTCGCTGAGAATGTGCCGCGTCGCGGCCGCCACATCAGCTTGCCGCATCAGGCTTTCGCCGATCAGAAAAGCCCGCGCGCCGTATTGCGCAAGATCCGACAAATCGCTGGGTTCAAACAAACCGCTTTCCGAGACGATCAATCTGTCCTCGGGCGCGCGCCGAGCCAGTTTTCGGGTGGTGTCCAAAGACACTTCGAAGGTGTTCAAATCGCGATTGTTGATGCCCAGAAGGGGCGAGGATAACTGCTCGGCCCGCCGCATCTCTGCCTCGTCGTGGATCTCGATCAACACATCCATGCCGTACTCTTTGGCTGCCGCTTCAAGATCGGCGGCCAGCGCATCTTCGACACAGGCCATGATAATGAGAATGCAATCGGCGCCGAGTGCGCGAGACTCCGCGACCTGGTAGGTGTCGAACAGAAAATCTTTGCGCAGAACCGGCAGGTCGACAGCTTCCCGGGCGGCTGTCAGAAACGCGTCATCCCCTTGAAAGGACGGCGTGTCTGTCAGAACGCTCAGACATGTCGCGCCGCCTTCCGCATAGGCCTTGGCCAGCGCGGGCACGTCAAAATCCTCGCGGATCAGCCCCTTCGACGGGCTCGCCTTCTTGATCTCTGCAATAAGACCATACTCAGCCCGTGCCGCGTTCGTGAGCTGTTCGGCAAATCCACGCGGTGCACTGGCCTCGGCTGCGCGGGCTTCAACCTCCTCTAAAGGACGCTCCGCCTTGCGGGCGGCGATCTCTTCCAGCTTGTAGGCTTTAATCTTCTCAAGAATATCTGACATTTCAGTTCCTTAGTGCGCGATATTCACGCGACACGTGTCATCCGGGCAAGTGCTTCGACTTTCGCCTTTGCCGTACCGCGATCAATGCTTTCCCGCGCCATTTCAACGCCCTCCGACAACTTGGCCGTCTTGCCAGCGATGACAAGGGCCGCGCTTGCATTCAAGAGAACAGCATCACGATAGGCGCCCGGCGCGCCATCCAACAAGGCGCGGAACGCGGCACCGTTTTCCTCGGGCGTTCCGCCCAGAATATCCTCGAATGGATGAGGAGTCAGGCCCGCATCTTCCGGGGCGATCTCTGTCTCCTCCAGCGTTCCATTGTGGAGCATCACGACCTTTGAGGGGGCTGAAATCGACAATTCGTCCGTGCCATCGCCGCCATGAACGAGCCATGCATGCGTGCTTCCCAGGGCCTTCAGCGTTTCGGCCATAGGGCGGATCAGATCTGGGGAAAACGCGCCGGTCAGTTGGCGTTTCACACCGGCTGGGTTCGTCAATGGACCCAGAATATTGAAGATCGTCCGTGTGCCCAGTTCAGCCCGTGTCGGCATAACATGGGCGATGGCTGGATGGTGCATCGGCGCCATCATGAAGCCGATGCCGACCTCAGCCAACGCCTGTTCGACAACAGGTGGTCCGACCATCACGTCGATGCCCATTTGCCCAAGCGCGTCTGCTGCGCCGGATTTAGAGCTAAGGTTACGATTGCCATGCTTGGCCACTGGCACATCGCACCCGGCCACGACAAAGGCCGTCGCGGTCGAGATGTTCAAGGTCCCTTTGCCATCGCCGCCCGTGCCCACGATATCCATCGCGCCGTCGGGTGCAGTAACGGCCTTGCATTTTGACCGCATCACGCTTGCAGCGGCCGCATATTCATCGACCGTTTCGCCTCGTGTGCGCAGCGCCATCAAAAATCCGCCGATCTGGCTTGGCGTCGCGTTGCCCGCAAAAAGCACTGAAAATGCTGTTTCCGCTTCGGATCGTGTCAGGGGACGATCTGCCGCAATTCCGATCAAGGGTTTGAGATCGTCGCTCATGCGGGGACTTTGACGTGATCGAGAAAGTTTTTGATCAAAGCATGACCGTGCTCTGATGCAATGCTTTCGGGATGGAACTGGACGCCGTGCATTTCCTTTTCGCGATGTCTCAAGCCCATGATCGTGCCGTCTTCAAGCTCGGCTGTAATCTCAAGAACGTCTGGAAGGGTGTCGCGGTCGACCACAAGAGAGTGATACCTCGTCGCTTCAAAAGGGGAGGGCAAGCCCTTGAAAACACTTTTTTCTTTGTGTTTGATTTGCCCCATCTTCCCGTGGACGATATCACCATGTTGAACAACCTTGCCGCCAAACGCTTCGCCGATGGCCTGGTGGCCTAGACAAACGCCCATCAGGGGGATATCCGCCTCTGCCGCAGCAAGGGTGAGGGCCACACATATTCCAGCTTGTGACGGATCACAGGGACCGGGGCTGAGAACAATGCCCTCAGGCTTCAGGGCCATGGCCTCCTGCACGTTGAGCGCATCGTTTCGCTCGACCCGGACATCGGCCCCAAGCTCGCCAAAGTAATGGACGAGGTTATACGTAAAACTGTCGTAATTATCTATCAGTAGAAGCATTTATCGTCTGATCCGTGACCCCATATTGGAAAAAGGTTTCGGCACCCTCATCCGCGCTGTATAAATGGTCAGAGCAGCGCACCGGGGTCAAGGCCCGCTTTGGCGGGAATATAAAAGAGTGCGAGGGAAGAATAAGAGAGGCCGAGCATGGGCAGAGGTTTGTTTTCAGGCGTTTTCTGGGGAAGTTGTGCAAGCGGATTGGTGCTTGCGATTTTATCACTCTACGTTCCACTTCCGGATGCAGCTTTGGAAGAGGCGGGCATCACGCCAATGCCGGACACTCCGGCGGAGCAGAGTGAAGTCGCGACAGAGGGTGACGAAGCCGTCGCGCCAGCGGAAGCCACATTAGCGCCAAGCACCACTGTGCCACAGGCTTTACCGGACGCTGCACGGTCGACCGAGGCGACGAATTCAGACGCGGCAGAACCATCCACTGCACCAGAGGGAAACGGCGCGGTTGAGGGTTTGCAGATGCTGCCTCAGACCGACAGTTCTGCGACAGATACGGATACGGATCGTCCGGTGAACAGCGTGTCTGAGGCGGTTGCTGCATTGAACGAAGCTGTGGCCGCGGAAGAAGCTCCAGAGGAGCAAATCGAAGAGATCACGCCGACGCTGGCCCCTCAGACGCCCGCAGTGATCGAAGAGGAGGCGGCTGTCACGGAATCTGAGCCTGCGGAACCTGAATTTTCCAACGTCGCGCCGACGATAGACCCGGTCGCACCTGCGGAATTCGCCGCGGCGCCCCAACCCACCGACACCCGCGGATTCATGATTATTGCGCCGCCCGTTGACAAAGCGCCGAACCTCAACGCCGCGCCGACACAAGTCAGCCCGCCTGCACGGACGGCAACCGCGCCGACCATCGATCCAAGTGCTGGTGAGCGGCCACAGGTTGCGATTTCCCTGACGCAGGAGGCGATCGCCCCGAAGGCAATCTCCCCAGAAGAGGCGAGCGAGGTTGAAGAACTGACCCAGTCGGTGCTTTCCGGCCTCAAAAGCCGTGAGCCCATTTTGTTGACCGAGACGCCGCCCGTTGCAGAAACGGACGTTGAACAGCCGCCGACGCCAACCGTACGCGAAATCGTGAGCACCGCACCGCAAGAGGACGAGGTGGGGGCAGAGGTCACGCGGCCTGAGACCACCCAGCCGGTGGAAGACGAACGCGAGGAAACCCAGATTGCTCAATTGACAACGGATCGCACGCCATCGGTGATCACCAATAGGCTCCCGTCGATCTCGGCGACCCCGACAGTTGTTCAGACTGAGGAAGAGCCGGTAGAGGCACCCGAAGCAACACCGGAAGAGACGCCAGTCCCGGAAGATGCTGACGTTGCAGCGCCCCTTGAGGAAACACGCGCATTTCAGGCTCACGCGGTGCCGACTGAAACGTCCGCAGAGGACGCGCTTATCGCGATTGTCTTGATTGATGCAGGGGAGGCGGGTGCGCCGGTTAAGGACATCCTTGCGCTTGATCTGCCGTTCACGATGGGCCTCTACCCGACAATGGCGGGCGCTACCGACGCGATGGCCGCCTACCGTGCGGCTGGCAAGGAAATCGTCGCAATTCCCAATGACCTTCCGCCAACAGCTTCGCCTGCGGATGTTGAGGTCGCGATTTCCGGTTACTTCGCAATTCTCGATGAAGCGATGGCTGTTATGGATCCGCTGGATGGGCGCATTCAAGGGGACCGCAATTTGCTGCGGCCCGTCCTTGGGGTGCTGTCATCCACCGGCCACGGGCTTTTGACCTATGATCGCGGGCTCAACACCGCGCAGCGCGAGGCGCTGCGGGAAAATGTCCCCGCCGCAACGGTCTCCCGGATACTCGACGCAGAGCTTGAAAGTGCCGACGCCATCAAACGCGCACTGGATCGCGCGGTGTTTGATGCCAATCAGGACGGGAGCGTCATTCTTGTTGCGCGCAATTTCCCGGAAACGATGAAGGCCATTTCAGACTGGAACGCAGCACGGGATGCGAGCGGACCGATCCTTGTGTCCGCGTCGACAATCATGGCCAAAAGCGTCGAGAACTAAGCCCTAATTGCTGCGGCCTGCGTTCAGGAACAGCGCGGCTTCTTTTGCGGCGGTTACAATGGCCTTGGACTTGTGAACCGTTTCTTCGAATTCGGCGTCCGGGTCGCTGTCATGCACGACGCCACCACCGGCCTGGATGTAGAGCTTCTCGTCCTTGATGACGGCAGTGCGCAGGGCGATACACATGTCCATATCCCCATTGGCCGAAAAATAGCCGCACCCGCCGCCATAGACGCCGCGTTTTTCGGGCTCTAGTTCGTCGATGATCTCCATCGCGCGGACCTTGGGCGCGCCTGATACGGTCCCGGCTGGCAAGCCAGACAACAGCGCTGACAACGCGTCTTGGTCGTCCGCCAACTCTCCCACGACGTTGGAGACGATGTGCATCACGTGGGAATAGCGCTCGATGATGAACTTTTCAGTGGGCCGGACGGTCCCGATCTTGGACACCCGCCCCGCATCGTTGCGCCCCAGATCAAGCAGCATCAGGTGCTCGGCGCATTCCTTTTCATCGGCTAGCAGATCGATCTCCAGCGCGCGGTCCTCATCGGCCGTCGCGCCCCTGTGCCGTGTGCCCGCAATCGGGCGGATTGTGACTTCTTTCCCAAAGACACGCACTAGAATTTCCGGACTGGCGCCGATGATTTGGAAGCCTTCGAAGTTGAAGTAGAACATGAAGGGCGACGGGTTGGTGCGCCGCAACGCCCGATAAAGAGAGAAGGGTGGCAGAGTGAACTTCTGCGTCCATCGCTGGGATGGGACGACTTGGAAAATGTCGCCCGCTTTGATGTAGTCTTTCGCCTTGGCCACGGCTTTGAGGTAGGCCGCGCGCGTGAAGTTTGATGTGGATTTTTCGTCCTTCGGTCCGTCTTCCGCAAAGTCGCGCGAGGCCGACGGGATGGCCCGGTCGAGGTCGCGCACGGCGTCCATAACCCGTTCTGCTGCCTGCGCGTAGGCCGCCTTCGCAGACAAGCCGGACCCGGCCCACGCAGGGCTGACCACAGTCACGTCGCCCTTCACACCATCGAGAACCACGATCACAGAGGGCCGGATCATCACGGCGTCGGGCAGTCCGATAGGGTCAGGGTTGATATCCGGCAGCCGCTCGACCAATCGGATCATGTCGTAGCCAAGATATCCGAAGAGACCGGCTGCAGCTGCGGGCAAGTCTGCGGGTATGTCAATTTTGCTCTCGGCAATCACCGCGCGCAGGGCCGACAACGGGTCGCCGTCGCAGGGGGAGAACGCGTCGCGGTCAAATCGCGCGTCACGGTTTATATCCGATGAGGTGCCGTTGCAGCGCCAGATCAGATCAGGCTTCAGTCCGATGATCGAGTAGCGCCCGCGCACCTCGCCGCCCGTGACGGATTCCAGAACAAAGCTGTCGGGCTGCCCGTCGGCCAATTTGAGCATCAGCGATACAGGCGTATCCAGATCGGCTGCGAGCCGGGTGTAAACCAGCTGATTTTTGCCGCCATCAAAGGCAGTCTCGAAACTTTGAAATGACGGCTCCAGCTTCATCGCGGTGCCGAACCCTCGGCCAGTTGGCGTTCGATCAGGGCAACGGCTGCCGCATCGATTGACACTTCGTGGCGCGCGCGGACGGCGTCCCCAAAGATCTGAAACACGTCTGATGCAAGGCTTTGGCTCGCCTGCTGATTGAACTGTGCCAAGAACCCTTGTGCCAGTGGATCATCCGGGTCCGGCTCGCCAATGTTCGTGAGGTTGACCAGTGCCACCTGCGTCTGATCAGCGGCGACCAGCGGTCCAGTGTCTGTGGCACCAAAGATAAGACTAACAAGGGTCGACGGCGCGCCAGCGAGGGTGGACATGCGGGAGGTCTCGGCTTCGACACGCGGCTCAAGGCCAAGATCCTCAAAGCTTTCCCCGGCCTCAAGCCGATCCACAAAGGAGGTCGCGAGCTCTTCCAAGCGGGTACGGGTTTGGGTTGTGTTCCACGCCTCCGCGACGTCATCACGGATCTCATCAAGGGGCGGTACGGTCGGTGGTACAATTTCATCAAGTCGCATAGCGAAGATGCTGCCGTCGCTGAGGCCGATCACTTCGGGGAAGTCGTCTTCCCGCGCCTGAGTGGCGGCGCGGCGGAACTCGGCGTAGCCTGAAATTCGCGCTGTGGAGTCCGCGCTATAGTCAATGGTTTCAACCTGCATGTCGGTTTCTGTGGCAAGTTCCTCAAGGGTCACGCCGCCGGCAAGAAGGTCGTCAATCGCCTCGACTTCGCCCTCAATGGCACGCCGTGCGCTGTCCAATGAGGTTTCTGCCAGTAACTCGTCCCGCACATCTTCAAACGACCGCGAGGTCGCTTCCAACACCGCGTTGACGCGGTAGAGCGCTGGACCAAAGGAGGTCTCGATCGGATCGGTCAGACCCGGTTCGGTCAGACCAAAAACCGCATCTGCAACCGGGCTCGCCAGATCCGAGCGGGCCACTTCCCCCTGATTGACGTCATTCAGCGTCAGGCCCCGTTCTTCAACCAAGACTTCAAATGTTGTCTCACCCGCCTCAATCCGGGCCTTTGCGTCAGCCGCGGCTTCGACATCAGAGAACCCCAACCGTTCCACCAACCGGCGGGCGGGCTGGCTGTATTCACTTTCCCGATCCTCGTAGATGGCGCGAAGCTCTTCCTCGGGAACGTTGACCTCGGGCAGCAGCATCTCTGGCGTCAGCCATGCGTAGGTGATGCGTCTGATTTCCGGGCGTTCGAACCGGTCGCTGTTCTCCTCGTAGTACTCGGAGAGATCCGCGTCGGTCGGCTCGTCGTTTGGTGTGTCGAGCAAATCGGCGCCGAGCGGGGCCCATGTAAAGCCGCGACGTTCGCCGATGAATTCATAGAGGGTTTGGGCATGGGTTGGGTTTGCCGTCAGCCCGCCTGCGACTGCCTGCTGCAAAAGATCACGCGCGGCGGCGTTGCGCAGATTGTCTTCAAACTCGCGCGGGGTGAGGTTGTTTTGCTGGAGCGCAAATTCATAGGCATCGCGATCAAAACCGCCGCCCGGTCCCTGAAGCTGCGGAACCAGCTCCAGCTGACGCCGTACTTCTTCGTCGCCAACGGATAACCCCATCACACGGGTCTCTTCAATTAAGGTGGCGTCCGCAACAAGACGGCTGCGGGCACGCCGGTCGATGCCCAGAGCCTGAATATCAGCCGCAGAAACAGGCTGTCCGATCTGCTGTTGGGTCAAGGCGATTTCCTGACGCAAGGCCCCCACATACTGATCGACAGAAATCTTTGTCTGACCGACGGATCCGACGCTGGAGATTGTTCCGCCAAGCCCGCTTGCGCCAAAGCCTGCAAGGCCCAGAATAAGTAGCACAAGGATCACCCAGACAAATGCTTTGGATGCGCTTTTGCCTTTTGGTTTACCGGTGTCCGTTGCCATGATCTCGCCTCTCCCACGTGACGGCTTTTACGCCTTGAGGGGTGGTAAACTTTTGTCCCAGAGGGGGCAAGGCTAACTGAGCGTTTCCAGCCGTTTGTAAAGCGTCTCAATCCCGTCCGTGTCAATGTTTGCAAAGGCAATGCGCAAGGTGGCTGGCCCCGTTGGATCATCGGGGGGCACGAACATCGTTCCCGGCAGGCACAAAACGCCGATGTCACGGACCATGCGTTGCGCCAATAGGTTGGACGCTTGCGCGAATGGATGTCGCATATAGGCGAAGTATGCGCCGCAGCCATGAAGATGCCAGCCGCGCTCGGTCAAAGCTGGAAACCCGCTTGTGATCGCGTCGCGGCGGTTCAGGATTTCAGTGCGCTGCTCTGCCACCCATGGCCCAAGATTTTGCATACCCCAAAGCGCTGCCCGTTGGCCCAGCTGGTTTGGACAGATAGTGACAGTGTCCAGAAACTTTTCGGCCTCCGCCAGCAGGTTCGGGGACGCGATCAAAGCACCAACCCGATGACCGGTCAGGCGGTAGGTCTTCGAGAAGGAATAGAGGTGGATCAGCGTATCGTCCCAATCGTCTTGGAACAGCGTGTGTGGTGCGCCGTCCCGGCTGTCGAAATCCCGGTAGGTTTCGTCCACGATCAGGGCGATGCCACGGGTGCGGCACAGATCGCGAAACTCTGTCAGGACCTCGGCAGGATATTCCACGCCGCCGGGATTGTTGGGGGAAACCAGCGCGATGGCGCGTGTTCTTGATGTCAGCAAGCGCGCCGCGTCTTCTGCCGAAGGCATCAGGTTTTGATCCGTTGGCAGCGGCACAGCGGTCACGCCGCTCATATCGAGCCACATCTTGTGATTGAAGTACCAAGGCGTTGGCAGGATCACCTCATCCCCCGGCGCCGCAAGCAAGGCTATGGACGCGGCAAAGGCTTGATTGCACCCTGACGTAATTGCGACCTGATCCGTGGAGATCTTGCCACCATATGCAGCGGACCATGTTTCGGCGATCTCGGTGCGCAATGCCTCCAGCCCCAAAACCGGGCCGTATAGATGCGTGCCGTCGTCCTCCATCACCATTTCGGCCATCGCCGCCCGCAACGGTGCCGGAGGCGGGTCAACGGGTGCTGCTTGAGACACGTTCAGAAGCGGTGTGTCGGCGGAGAACTCCACCCCTTCAAGCCAACGCCGCGCCTCCATCACAGGAGGCGCGAAGGTCGCGGCCATGTTCGGGTTCAGGGATGTCATGTCCCGCGGTAGGGCTCGACATATTGCAATGCCATGTCCCACGGGAAAAAGATCCACGTGTCCTGCGACACTTCCGTGATGAACGTATCCACCTGCGGACGCCCCTTTGGTTTGGCGTACACCGTGGCGAAATGAGCCTTGGGATAGATCTCGCGAACAACTTCGAGCGTTTTGCCACTGTCTACGAGGTCGTCGATGATCAGGATCCCGGTGCCGTCGCCCATAAGCGTGTCATCGGGCCGCTTGAGAACCTTCGCCTCGGACTGAGTCTGGTTGTCGTAGGATTTGATCGAGATCGTGTCGACCGTGCGAATGTCCAGTTCCCGCGCAGCGATCATCGCAGGCGCCATGCCGCCCCGCGTGATTGCCACGACTGCGCGCCAAGCGCCATTGTCGGGCCCATGGCCGTCCAGTCTCCAGGCCAGCGCGCGGCTGTCCCTGTGGATTTGATCCCAACTGATGTGGAAGCCTTTTTCGTGGGGCAGGCGGTCAGTCATCGGAGGCTCCTCAAGGTAGTGCGATGCGGGCGCCAAGCGCCATGACAATGCCGCCGAACAGACGGTCCAGCCAGCTCTTTGCCCGGGCATAGGCTCTGCGTGGTGCCGGACGCGAGAACACCAGCGCAAGCGTACAATACCATGTGAATTCAATCGCGAAGATCACAAGTATGATCAGGGCGGCCCACCCAAGCGATGCGTCCGCTGGCATGATGCCCGTGAACACCGCCGCGAAATAGGCCAGCGCCTTGGGGTTGGCGATGTTGGTCCAAAGACCAAGGCGGATCAGGGCCAGGGGGCGTTTCACGGCTGCCGCGGACACGTCCGGCATCGGTTCTTTCGCGTGACGCCAGAGTGTGAACCCGATCCAGATCAGGAACGCTGCGCCCACGATGCGCAATGCGGTTTGCAAGAATGGTGCGATCTCGAATAGCAAAGACAGCCCGGCCAATGCGGACACCGCCCAGATGACAATTGCGATGGCCAAACCGAGACTGAGCAGAATGCCAGCGCGCGCGCCATCCGCCGCGGCGGTCTTGATAGTAAGCACGCCTGCCGGCCCAGGGCTCATTGCGATGAGAACTTGCAGACCCATCAACGTCAGAAGTGCGGCTAGCGTCACTTCTCGATATCCGGTGCGTCTACGGCCTTCATGCCGACCACATGATAGCCCGCGTCCACATGAAGCACTTCACCCGTGACCGCGCTGCCGAGGTCAGACAGGAGGTAAAGCGCCGAGTTGCCAACTTCCTCCTGCGTCACCGTCCGGCGCAAGGGGGCGTTGTACTCGTTCCACTTCAGGATGTAGCGGAAATCGCCAATGCCAGAGGCCGCAAGTGTCTTGATCGTCCCGGCACTGATCGCATTCACGCGGATGCCGTCCTTGCCCAGATCTTCGGCCATGTACTTGACGGACGCCTCCAATGCAGCCTTCGCAACACCCATAACGTTGTAATGGGGCATAACTTTCTCGGCCCCGTAATAGGTCAAGGTTAGCAGGGAACCCCCGTCGGGCATCATCTTTTCGGCTCTTTGTGCAACAGCCGTGAAAGAATAAACCGAAATGTCCATCGACATACGGAAGTTTTCGGGGGATGTATCAACATACCGACCCCGTAACTCGTTTTTGTCAGAAAAACCAATCGCATGCACGACGAAGTCAAGTTTCCCCCAGTCGGCGGCCAATGTCTCGAACAACGCGTCTATCGAGGCGGGCGTGCCGACGTCGCACGGCAGCACGTGCTTGGCACCAATACTGTCGGCCAATGGACGTACGCGCTTCAGCAAAGCTTCGCCCTGATAAGAGAATGCAAGCTCGGCGCCTTGATCCGCGCAAGCCTTCGCGATGCCCCAGGCAATCGACTTGTCGTTCGCCACGCCCATGATCAGGCCACGCTTGCCTGCCATCAAACCATTTGCCATTTCGCCCCTCGGACCCATCTTTATGTTTGGTTTCCGGTCTATGCGAAACAAGTTTGGGCTTCAAGGCGGCGTCGTAGGGTCGAATTGAATGCAAGGTCGCACTTGTTTCGTGGCAGCGGCTTGGTTGGTGAGATGTTTCGCGTTTTGGGGGTGTGATGAGCGACAGAACTGGCATTTTTGCGGGCGAAGATCCGTTTGTGATCGTCAAGGATTGGATGGCTGAGGCCGAGGCGTCCGAACCGAATGATCCCAATGCGATCGCTTTGTCGACCGTCGATGATGATGGGATGCCTAACGCCCGGATGGTGCTCTTGAAGGGCATCGAAGAGGACGGGTTTGTGTTCTACACCAACTACGGCTCAGTTAAGTCACGTGAATGCGGGACTGCGGGCAAGGCCGCTTTTGTGATACATTGGAAATCTCTGAGGCGGCAGGTTCGCGTCAGGGGGCACGTGACGAAAGAGGATGGACCTAAGGCGGATGAATACTATGCGTCTCGATCGCTGAAAAGCCGGTTGGGGGCCTGGGCTTCCGAGCAGTCCAAACCGATGGCGTCGCGGGCAAGTCTGATGGCCAAAGTTGCGAAGGTGACTGCGGAACATGGGACGAACCCGGCACGGCCGCCCTTCTGGGGTGGCTTTAAGATCACGCCGGTGGAAATAGAGTTCTGGGCAGACGGTGCATTCCGCCTGCACGATAGGTTTCGATGGACCCGTCCATCAAAGGATGAAAAGTGGGCAGTATCTCGCCTAAACCCATAGGAAAAGCCTGGATTTGGGCGAATACAGGAAACACTTACTTTCAATGAACGTAAAACCGTGAAACCTTTTTTGAATGTAGCATGACGAGGTTGCCATGGGCAGGCATGGAGGCGTCGATGAATTCGGCGCAATTCTAATGAACGAAACAACGAGTGTGTCAGAAAGCGATTTCTGTATTGTGGGCCGCGTAAAGTGGTTTGATGCAGTGAAAGGCTTTGGATTTGTCGTCGCCGATACTGGCGGGCCAGACATCCTTTTGCATGCGAATGTGTTGCGGAATTTCGGACAGGGTTCTGTCGCGGATAACAGCGAGGTTGAGCTTCGGGTCCAGCAGACAGATCGCGGTTTGCAGGCTGTCGAAGTTCTGTCGCTGACACCGCCGACACTTGACCCAGAAACCAGCGCTTTGCCCATCATGGACGTCAACCTTGACGGCATCGGCCTGACACCGGCCCGGGTGAAATGGTTCGACAAGGCAAAAGGTTTCGGCTTCGCAAATGCCTACGGCACGTCTGAGGATATCTTCCTCCATGTCGAAGTCTTGCACAGATGTGGTCTCGCGGACCTGCAATCCGGTGAAGCCGTGTGCTTGCGGATTGTCGAGGGTGACCGGGGTAAGCTTGCTGCCGAAGTGCATGCGTGGGATTACGCGACCACCAACACCTGAACTATGACCTTCAGAATTTCTACGACGGCGACGATCTTTGCGCTGGCTTTTTTATCGGGGCCAGCGTTTGCGTCTTGTCAGCCGGACCGAGTGTCTTTGAAAGGCGATTGGGGGCAGGCGGACTTTTCTGTCGAGATTGCCGATGAGCCGGACGAGCGCAGTCTCGGGTTGATGAACCGCCCCGAGATGCCGCAGCAGGCCGGCATGTTGTTCATTTATGAACGCCCGCAAAGCGTCTCATTTTGGATGCGGAACACATTGATTCCTTTGGATATGATCTTCATCGATGAAGACGGCCAGGTGCAAAAGGTGCACGAAAACGCCGTTCCGCTGGATGAGACGCCTATTTTTGGGGGGGCGGACATTCTCGCCGTTCTCGAGATTAACGGGGGGCTGGCCAGCAAACTCGGCATTGCTGAAGGGACCTTGGTGCGCCATCAGGACCTTCCGCAGGACAGCGCCGCGTGGGCGTGCGAATAATGCGGCGGCCCATAGTTCAAAAAGCCGTTTTTGCACTTTTCAAACCGCTCAACACTCGCTAGGAACGCCGTCACAGATGGACGGGGCGTGGCGCAGCCTGGTAGCGCACCTGTTTTGGGTACAGGGGGTCGGAAGTTCGAATCTTCTCGCCCCGACCATCTGGTGATTTCCCACACATTCTCAAAAGATGATGCTACGATACGGCTCATGACCGCAACGTTTGAGCCGTTTGATGGTATCAACGCGAAGCAGTCTGTGACGGGCACAGGGTATTTATGTCGCTGGATAAGAAATTTTACGACTTTATAAATATCTGCCAACAATCGAATGATGTCCGCGACGTTTGGATGGGGCTTGTCGACTTTCTGTTTTGCCGCGGCATGAAGATGGTGTCCTACCACCATTACGATCCGCAGCTGGCGGGCGACGCCACGATGATCTACGCCGAGGGGTTTCCCAAGGACTGGGTCAACACCTACATCGCTCAGAAACTCTACCGCATTGATCCGATCCCAGGCCTTGCCGCAACGCGATCTTCGCCTTTTCGATGGTCTGAAATCCGCAAGCTGACGAAGCTGCTGGAGGATGAAGACAAGTATATGAAGGATCTTGAGGCTGCGGAGCTGGGCGATGGTCTGGCAATGCGTGTCTTCGGACCAAGTCAGCGCACCGGATATGTGGGCATCGGATTTGGGTCAGATGTGCGCAGCACGCCATCCGCGCTGGATATTCTGGAATTTCAATGTGCGGCCCAGATTGCGCATCTACGCTATTGCGAGATTACGACCGAGGAGCGCGAAGAGCGCCCCACGCTCTCGGCCCGCGAACGGGAAATTCTGCAGTGGATCGCACGTGGTAAGAGCAACTCGGTCATTGCTGAAATTCTCGACCTGTCGCCGCACACGGTTGACACGATGCTGCGTCGGATTTTTGAAAAGCTGGAAGTGTCTGACCGGACGACCGCTGCCATTCGTGGGTTGGGGGCGGGACTTTTGAACTACGAGCGACTCGGTCGCGACTAGATAAGGGGTCAATGTCGCCTTCTTATAGGGCGCCGAACTATATCTGGTGGCGGGTATGGCAAAAAAGACAACATCCTGAAGTCGTTAATTCGAATCTCTCGCGGCTTCACGTAAACCACCAATTTCGGCAGATAACCGCCTGCGTTTTTTTCATTTTTCCCGGACGTGTCTGAGCCTGCTGCAGTTAACACTTCCGAGGATCTGTACAGACCCACCGAGCGGCGTTTTCAGTCAAGTCGGAAAATTGCAAAATCTCGGTAAAAAATCCGTTGACCCAGAGTGAGCAAATACGTCAAGTTGTGTGGGCTGACGGGTTCGACACCATATATGGGGTTGCACCCTAGGGACGGGACACAAAATACCGAAGATGACAGAGCATCGAAAGATGCCGAGCTGTGCTGCTGTTGGCGGTGCAAGCGGTGGAGTTCTGCGCCTGATAAAGGCAGCGGGTCGTGCGGAGGCAGGCCAAGACGAAAGACATGCGCACCGGCGTTGGACGCCAACGCTACAAAGGATGGGACAACCGTAAGATGAAGATTGATCGCAAGCTGACCGTTGCAGGAAAAGACGCCTACGACGCCCTGGAATTCACCACCACCGCATCCGAGATCCGGAATCCGGATGGGACGATCGTCTTTCAACTGAATGAGGTGGAAGTCCCGGCTGGCTGGAGCCAGGTCGCCAGCGACGTGATTGCGCAAAAATACTTCCGGAAAGCGGGCGTCCCTGCACGCACCAAGAAAGTTGCAGAAAAGGGTGTACCGTCCTTCTTGAATCGCTCGGTTCCCGATGAGGCCGCGCTGAAGAAACTGCCTGAAGATCAGCGTTTTGGCGGCGAAACTTCCTCCAAGCAGGTCTTCGACCGGTTGGCAGGGGCATGGTGCTACTGGGGTTGGAAAGGTGGTTACTTCTCCACCGAGGCCGACGCGCAGGCGTATTTCGACGAGATGCGCGTCATGCTGGCCAAACAGATGGCCGCGCCGAACTCCCCCCAATGGTTCAACACGGGCTTGCATTGGGCCTACGGCATCGATGGTCCTGCGCAGGGCCATCACTACGTCGATTACAAGACCGGCGTTCTGACAAAATCAAAATCGTCCTATGAACATCCCCAGCCGCACGCCTGCTTCATCCAGTCCGTGGCCGATGATCTGGTCAACGATGGCGGTATCATGGATCTGTGGGTCCGCGAAGCACGCCTGTTTAAGTATGGCTCCGGCACCGGTACCAACTTTTCCAGCCTGCGGGCAGAGGGCGAGAAGCTGTCCGGCGGTGGCAAATCCTCGGGTCTGATGGGCTTCCTGAAAATCGGTGACCGGGCAGCGGGCGCGATTAAGTCCGGCGGCACCACACGGCGCGCGGCCAAGATGGTCATCGTCGACGCAGACCATCCGGATATCGAGGAATTCATCAACTGGAAGGTGCTGGAAGAGCAGAAGGTGGCGTCCATCGTCGCAGGCTCCAAAATGCACGAGCAAAAGCTCAACGCAATTTTCGCGGCAATCAAGGGCTGGGATGGCAAGACCGAAGATGCGGTTGATCCCAAGTCGAACCCGCAACTGAAAGACGCGATCCGCGACGCAAAGAAAGTCGCGATCCCGGAAACCTACGTGAAGCGCGTGCTGGACTACGCCCGCCAAGGGTATGACAGCATCGAGTTTCCGACATACGACACTGATTGGGACAGTGAAGCCTACAACTCGGTCTCGGGCCAGAACTCCAACAATTCGATCCGGGTCACGGATGCCTTCCTGAAGGCCGTCGAAAATGACGATGATTGGGAGTTGAAAAACCGCCGCGACGGCACCGTGTCCAAAACCATCAAGGCCCGCGATCTGTGGGAGCAGGTCGGCCATGCGGCATGGGCCTGTGCCGACCCAGGCATCCAGTATCACGACACGGTAAACGCGTGGCACACATGCCCGGAAGACGGCGCGATCCGCGGATCGAACCCATGTTCCGAGTACATGTTCCTTGATGACACGGCGTGCAATCTGGCCTCCATGAACCTGCTCACGTACTTTGCGGACGGCAAGTTCGACGCCGAGCTTTACATGCACGCCACGCGGCTCTGGACGCTGACGCTGGAAATCTCGGTTATGATGGCGCAGTTCCCGTCGCCAGCGATCGCACAGCGGTCCTACGACTTCCGCACGCTGGGTCTGGGCTACGCCAACATCGGCGGTCTGCTGATGAACATGGGGCTGGGCTACGACAGCGCCGAAGGCCGGGCTTTGTGCGGTGCACTGACCGCCCTAATGACGGGGGTCAGCTACGCGACATCCGCGGAAATCGCGAAAGAACTGGGGCCGTTCCCCGGCTACGAGAAAAATGCGAGCCACATGTTGCGGGTGATGCGCAATCACCGGAATGCAGCATATGGCAACAGCGACGGGTACGAAGCGCTGGACGTCAAGCCTGTCGCGCTTGATATCGACGGCTGCCCGGACGACACGCTTGTCGGACTTGCGCAAGCCGCGTGGGACGAGGCGCTGGATCTGGGTGAAAAGCACGGCTACCGCAACGCACAGGCCACAGTGATTGCGCCGACAGGCACCATCGGTTTGGTCATGGATTGTGACACCACCGGGATCGAGCCTGACTTTGCGCTGGTCAAATTCAAGAAACTGGCCGGTGGCGGATACTTCAAGATCATCAACCAGTCGGTGCCGGCTGCCTTGGAAACCCTTGGCTACGGTTCCGCCCATGTCGAAGAGATCGTGTCCTACGCTGTGGGCCACGCAACGCTTGGCAATGCGCCCGGGATCAACCACACGTCGCTGGTTGGACACGGGTTTGGCGAGGCGGAACTGGCCAAGATCGAAGCAGCGCTTCCGTCGGCCTTCGACATTCGCTTTGTCTTCAATCAGTGGACGCTGGGTGAAGAGTTCTGCACCGGCACGCTGGGTATCCCAGCGGCCCAATTGAATGACCCGAGCTTTGACATGCTCAAGCATCTCGGCTTCTCGAAAGATCAGATCGAGAGCGCGAACGACCATGTCTGCGGGACAATGACCTTGGAGGGCGCGCCCCATCTGAAGGAAGAGCACTACCATGTGTTCGACTGTGCCAACCCATGCGGGAAGAAGGGGAAGCGCTTCCTGAGTGTCGACAGCCACATCTATATGATGGCCGCGGCGCAAAGCTTCATCTCCGGCGCAATCTCCAAGACGATCAACATGCCGAACGACGCGACTATCGAGGACTGCCAGAAGGCATATGAACTCAGCTGGTCGCTCGGTGTGAAGGCCAATGCGCTCTACCGTGACGGCTCCAAGCTGTCGCAACCCCTTGCCGCGGCGTTGGTCGAGGACGATGAGGATGCGCAAGAGGTTCTGGAAAGCGGGACGAACACCGAAAAGGCGCAGGTTTTGGCCGAAAAGATCATCGAGAAGGTGATCGTGAAGGAAATCGTCCGCTCGCACCGGGAGAAGATGCCGGAGCGCCGGAAAGGCTACACGCAGAAGGCCGTTGTCGGAGGACACAAGGTTTACCTGCGCACGGGTGAGTACGAAGATGGCCAGTTGGGCGAGATCTTCATCGACATGCACAAGGAAGGCGCGGGCTTCCGCGCGATGATGAACAACTTCGCCATCGCAGTGTCCGTCGGGCTTCAATACGGTGTACCGCTGGAAGAATTCGTGGATGCGTTCACCTTCACCAAATTCGAGCCGGCCGGGATGGTGCAAGGCAATGACAGCATCAAAAACGCGACCTCGATCCTCGACTACATCTTCCGGGAACTTGCCGTGTCCTATCTGGACCGCACCGATCTGGCCCATGTGAAACCAACGGGCGAGACCTTTGACGATCTTGGTCGGGGCGAAGAAGAGGGTGTGCGCAACTTTGACGATGTGTCCGAGACCGCTGCATCCAAATCCCTCGAAGTGCTCAAGCAGATCAGCTCCACGGGATATCTGCGCAAACGCGTTCCGCAAGAACTGAAGGTCTTGCAGGGTGGCATGTCGGGCGTGACGGCAATGGGGGCAGTCGCCTTGGACGGCGCGGTTGATCCGGTGGGCGCGCTCCAGACACTGGTGCCCGAAGTGTCAACGGCACTTTCAAGCGGAACGGTCAGCCTGACCGCCCGCGATAAGGCCAAGATGCAAGGGTACGAGGGCGATCCGTGCGGCGAATGCGGCAACTACACGCTGGTGCGCAACGGTACCTGCATGAAGTGCAACACCTGCGGCGGTACGAGTGGCTGTAGCTGATGAATACCGTTGCTAGAAGAATGAAAGGGAAGATTTCAGGCCTGTATCCGTTAGACAGTTTTGTTGATCAGGATGCCTGGCGAATTCTAATGCTACCCTATCTCAACCAGCCATGTTCGCATTGCGGAAGCTATACGCTATCGAAAGAGGATGCGATTTCCTTCTGCAATCATTGTGGAGAAGAAGAAGTCTTAGCCGAGGAGGGTTTGGACTGGGGGTAGTATCGCGCTTTCTAGCATATGGGTTGGACTCCGCAGGTTTTCTTTAAAACCAACTTTGTCCAACGCGGCGTATCTTTCTTCCAGAAAGATACGCCGGAGTTCCGGGGCGGGTGCGCTCGCCCTAGACGCGGATCAGGCCGCAGGCAAAAAAACTAACGGGCGGTAGAATGATGAGCCTGATCAGCGAAACTAGGGGTCCCTTCGGGGGCCCTTTTTTATGGCTGTTTCGCGGGCGGCAGACGGCCCGACGGTGAGTATTTTCGCCAGAAAGAAATCAACTGTCCCGTCCCTGTGCCACCAGCCGTGATTTCAAACCGGCGAACCGGGGATCGCCGATTTCCAATGCATAGACATACGCGTGGGTCAGGTAGAAGGCCTGCGCGTCGGAGGAGGGTGCGCAGTCTGCTGCCTCTACATAGAGTGTTATGAGGGCATCCAGATCATTTGCGCGGTGGGCCGCCAAAAGTCGCGCGTCCAGATCGCTCATTCGGCGGTGCGGCTGTGTCCCTGGCGATGTGCAAGGATCTGATCGGCCAACCAATCGTGGAAGCAATGGGTCGGGCCATCCATGGCAGGTGAAAACCGCCCGCCGTCAAATCCCGGTGAATGGCGCCCGCGTTGCATCCCTTCAACGACAAAAATGTCTTCTTCGAAGACGCCGCGCCAGAGTTCTGTGTTACGCGCCAGCATATCCGGGGCGACTTCGGGGGTGGCATAGTAGATGTGGACATGCTCAGACGTGTGAGCGAGGCTCTTCGGTTCCAGAATAATGGCGTAGCTGTGATCCCGCTGGGCCGCGAGAAGTACATTCGGATAAAGTGCGATGTACTCCGCGCCTTCGTCCCATTTCTTCGAAAGGTCGGCGAAATCTGCGAAGGTCGCCCCGGTTGAGCTTTCGAATTGCCGGTAGACCAAAGTTCCCTGACCGGAATACTTGCTCGGTTCCACAATGTTGTAGTGATCCTCCAGCCGGGAGTAGCTGTTGAGACCGGGATGGACCCACGGCAGATGATAGCTCTCGCAATAGTTCTCAACCGCGAGCTTCCAGTTGGTTTCAGCCTTCAGCGTAAAGGTGGCCTTGGGGCCGCCATGGTAGATGGGTTGATCGAATTCGCGCCAGCGATCGATAAGATCGGCGTGAACCTCCTCGAAGGGGGCGGCGTTACCTGAGACGTTGATAAATACGACATCGCGCCAGACATGGCTTCGAACTTCGAGAAGACCGAGCGTGTCGCGATCCATATCTGCGTGGCTGTTTTGTCCCGGCCCACCTACGTGAGGGGTCGCGACAAGTTTGCCCTCGGTCGAGTAGCACCAGGAGTGGTAGGGGCACCGAATTGCGCCTTCGATTTTGCGGGGTCCATCAACCAGGATCATACCGCGGTGACGGCAGATATTCTGAAAGACGCGCACCTGACCTGTCCGGTCGCGCAGGAGCAGAAAGGGCAGCCCCAGAAATTCCACAGGTTTTGCGTCACACGGCTCGGGCAGGTCAGTCGCAACCGCAAGACCGGTCCAGTTTGCAAAGAGGACCGCGTGCTTTTCTTCCTCAAACACCGTCGGGTCCGTGTAATGGGCATTTGGCAGGCCATTTGCCTGCGCCAGAGGGCGCTTGATGGCGGACAAATCAGTACTCATCGGGGCCTCCTTTGCGTCAGTCTTTTGTCAATCTTGGAAGATTCGGAGCGTTTCGACCCGTTTCCCCGCGACATAGAAAGTTCCGCCATGTCGCTCTGATGCTGAAAATCGGTCACCTCCCGCCGATTGTGTGCGTAGACTTGGGAAAGCTTTCGCCGATTTTCGCGGGTTTCGGATAAACAGGTTTGCGCGGGCGGGCCGTCGCCTGTGGCTGAAATCTGTTCTAGCGGAAAACGGCAGCTTTTCGGCCTGATTGCCTGACCCCCTGCACACCCGCGCGGTGCACTGCCATGTGTATCTCCACGCCAGACACGTAGTCGGGCGTCACATCTCACTGAAGGAGACCATTATGAAGAAAGTACTTATCGCGACTGCAGCTACACTTTTCGCAACAGCTTCATTCGCCGCCGTTGCAGACATGGATACAGACGGTGATGGCGTCGTGTCCTTCACCGAAATGCTGGCAGCTTACCCAACGCTGACAGAAGACGGCTTTGCAGCCGTTGACACAAACAGCGACGGTGTTGTCGATGACAGCGAAATCACTGCTGCTGAAGAAGGTGGGTTGATCCCGACTTCTGACGGCTAAAAGCACTTGCGCGCGGGCCGGAACTCGAGCCTCCCCTTACGCGATACCGGACCGCGCCACATGCTCCCCCGCCTTTGATCGGCTGCCTCTCGGTCGGATTAAGGCGGGGGTTTTCTATTTCGGATCAGGTCTCGGCCGGTCCCCGGGCAAGCGCGGCGACCCCGGTGCGCGCAAGTTCTTGCAGCCCAAGCGGGCGCATCAGGTCGGCGAAGGCGTCAATCTTCTCCGACGTACCGGTCATTTCGAAAACAAAGCTTTCCAGTGTGGAATCCACGACATTTGCGCGGAAGATATCCGCCAGCCTGAGGGCTTCAACACGCTTGTCCCCGTGACCTGCGACCTTGAACAATGCAAGCTCCCGTTCCACGGAAGGGCCTTCTTCGGTCAGGTCGTGGACCTCGTGAACGGGCACCATCCGACCGAGCTGCGCCTTGATCTGCGTGATCACCGCAGGCGTTCCGGTCGTTACAATCGTAATCCGGGACGTGTGACCTTCATGATCTATCTCGGCGACGGTCAGGCTTTCGATGTTGTAACCTCGGCCGGAAAACAACCCGATCACCCGCGCGAGAACGCCCGCCTCGTTCGTCACGATGACTGTCAGCGTATGCGTCTCTATGATATCGGCATTGGGGTCCTTGAGATCATAGGCCGAATGCTTCGACGTGCCTTTTTTGATTTTCAGCGTGGACATATGCGTCTTACTTTCCTGCGGCGGTCTGAGTTGACTGTTATCACACCAAAACCGCGCCTTTCGTGTCGATGGCGTCCTCGGTCGAGGCATCGCCCATCAGCATTTCGTTGTGCGCCGCGCCAGACGGGATCATGGGAAAACAGTTCTCATGCTTTTCTACAAGGCAATCGAACACAACCGGTCCGTCATGGGCCAGCATGTCGCGGATCGCGTCGTCCAGATCAGCTGGGTCGGAACAGATAATACCCTTGGCGCCGAACGCTTCGGCCAACTTCACGAAATCGGGCAAAGCCTCTGACCAAGAGTGGGAATAGCGGTTGGCGTGCAGCAGTTCCTGCCATTGGCGCACCATGCCCAGACGCTCATTGTTCAGGATGAATTGTTTGACCGGCAGGTCGTATTGCCGCGCGGTGCCCATCTCCTGCATATTCATCAGCCAGGAGGCTTCGCCCGCCACGTTAATAACCAACGCGTCCGGATGGGCCACCTGAACACCAACGGACGCGGGCAGGCCATAGCCCATCGTTCCCAAGCCGCCCGATGTCATCCAGCGGTTTGGTTCATCAAAACCAAGATACTGCGCGGCCCACATCTGGTGCTGACCCACCTCAGTCGTGATATATCGGTCCTTGCGATCTTTCGTCAGCGCTTCCAAACGTTGCAGTGCATATTGCGGTTTGACTACGGTTTCCGAATTTTTGTAGGAAAGACAGCGCACTGCACGCCATTCTTCAATCTTCGTCCACCACTTTGCCAAACCCTCCTTGTGGGTCTTGCGGCCCCGCGATTTCCAGATGCGCAGCAGATCCTCCAGCACGTGGCCGACATCGCCGATGATCGGAATATCCACGTGGATCACCTTGTTGATGGAAGACGGATCGATATCGATATGTGCCTTCTTGGATTTCGGGCTGAACGCGTCGACGCGGCCGGTGATCCGGTCGTCAAAGCGTGCCCCGATATTGATCATCAGATCGCAGTCATGCATCGCCATGTTGGCCTCGTAGAGCCCATGCATGCCCAGCATTCCCAGCCATTGCGGACCAGAGGCCGGATAACACCCCAAACCCATGAGTGTCGAGGTGACGGGAAAGCCCGTGGCCTTGGCCAGTTCGCGCAGCAGCTGCGTCGCAGCATCGCCGGAGTTTATGACCCCGCCGCCGGTATAGAGGATCGGGCGTTGCGCCTTCTCCATCAGCTCGGCCAGGGCGGTGATCGCGTCTATGTCGCCCTTCACGCGCGGGGCGTAGTGTTTGGTGTCCGCTTGCTGCGGCCCGACATAGGAGCCCTTTGCGAACTGAACGTCCTTCGGGATATCAACCAGAACGGGACCGGGCCTGCCATTTGTGGCCACATGGAACGCCTGATGGATCGTATCGCCCAGCTTGTCCGTCTCTTTGACCAGCCAATTGTGTTTCGTACAGGGGCGCGTGATACCGACGGTGTCCGCCTCCTGAAAAGCATCGTTGCCGATCATGAAGGTGGGCACCTGTCCCGACAGAACGATCATCGGGATCGAATCCATTAGCGCGTCGGTCAGACCAGTCACCGCATTGGTTGCACCTGGTCCAGAGGTAACCAGAACCACGCCAGGTTTGCCGGTGGCGCGGGCGTAGCCCTCTGCCGCGTGGGTCGCGCCCTGTTCGTGGCGGACGAGGATATGCTTGATCTCCGTCTGCTGAAAAATCTCATCGTAAATCGGAAGGACAGCGCCGCCGGGATATCCAAAGATCGTATCCACGCCCTGATCGATCAGAGCCTGAACCACCATTTGCGCACCTGTCATTTGACGTGTCATCTGTTTGTCTCCGCTGACGTCTTCGTCCGTTTCCCACAAAAAAGCCCCCGATCCTGCTGGGCGGGGGCGCATGGTTTCCGATATGGATGTCGTTTAACGACCCATGCACCACTTCTCCACAATGACGACGAGGATAGGCATTTTCCTCAAGCTCCTTTGCAAGTGCAGCGACATTAGCAAAGGAAAAGTGGGCGTCAACAGCCAAAGTATAAATTTTCTGTCGCTGGGCGGTGCTTTTGCGACTTTTTCTTTCGCAATTCGGGTCAGGCTCGGAATTTTCGAAATTTGTGCGCTTTAAGTTGTGTATCGCGCGCCCCTCTTTCATCGTGGCGCTGAGCGAATATAGGAAAGGTGCGGGCATGGCGAAGACGCGGATGGTTCATCAGTTCGGGATGGGAACATCGCTGCGGCGAATGGATTATACGGAGGCCGCTTGCCGTGCGGTGCGGGACGCCTTGTGGCACAATTCGCTGAGCGTCGCAGAAGCGTTCGGCGTCGAGAAAAGCGCAATGATCATTGAGGCCGAGATTGGAGTGCAAAATCCAGACGCGGTCGATCTGGACAAGGTGCGCGCGATCTTTCCCTACGGTCAGGCGAAGGTCTCGGTTCGGGCAGGCGGGCTGGATGTTCCAAAACCGGATAGCGACGCGGTGACGGTTATTGCGAACGCCGCCATCATCGTTTCGTTTGATATGGAGCCTGCATCATGAAGCGGATCATTCTTGAGATGGGGACCGGCAATGACCTGTATGGAATGGACTATACGAAAGCCGCCAGGCGGGCCATTCAGGACGCGCTGCACCATTCCTCGCTGGTGATGTTCAAATCCCTCGGTCTGGATCATGTGCAGATGAGCGTTCGCGTGACGGTTGCCGTGCAAGACCCTGCCAAGCTGGACCTTGAGGCGCTGAAGGCCGAACTGCCGCGGGGCAGGGCAGAGGTCAAAGCCGTCAAGGGGGGGCTGAACGTGGAAGATCCGGACAACGCCACCACCCATGTCATCGCAACCGCGGCGGTCGAGGCTTTTTTGCCGGTCGACGCATCCGACTGGCGGATATCCGGCGGCTAAAGTGCGTTGCCTGTTCCTTGCAGTACACCATGTTCCATTGCATAGCGGGTCAGGCCTGCGGTCGAGGTGATCCCAAGCTTGCGCTTGATATTCTTGCGGTGCGTCTCGACTGTATGGACCGAGATATCGAGATCGCGCGCGACTTCCTTGTTGGACTTCCCCTGCGCCAGCTGCAGCAGAACGGTCTGTTCGCGGGCGGTGAGCATTTCCCGTCCACCTGTGTTCAACGGCTCGAGCGCCGTCGTCGCACCGGTGCAGAGATAGGTCTGTCCCTTCATCACCGTGGTGATCGCGGTGTAAATCTCTTCGATGGGTACGTCTTTCAGAACATATCCGCGGGCGCCGTGGCTCATCGCGGTCGAGACGTATTCCGGGGCATTGTGCATGGACAGGATCAGAATTCGGGTCTCTGGATTGCGTTCAAGCAATTGTTCCGTGGCCGACAGCCCGCCCAGCTGCGGCATGTTCAGGTCCATCAGGATGACATCCGGCGCCAGATCCGCGACGTTGTCGAGCGCGTCTTGTCCGTTTCCGAGCAGACCCACGACTTCAATCTCGTCATAGGTGTCAAGGATGGCGCGGATCCCCTCGGCGACCATGGGGTGGTCATCGACGATCAGAACGCGAATTGTCATGCGGTTTTCCTTGTGTCTGACCGGTTGATGGATTGTTCCGGCGGAAGCATATGGCTGAGCGGGACGGAGGCTTCAACCATTGTGCCTTTTTCCGAGGACAGGACGCGGAGCGTGCCGTTCAACTGATCGATCCGCTCCTGCATGTTCCGCAGCCCCAGACCGCCGGATCCGCCGCCGGGAGTCGTGAGACCCCGCCCATTGTCCTGAATTCGGAGGGTCGCGCCCTTGCGGTGGCCGAACACATCGACCTTCACTTCGGTTGCATCAGCGTGCCGCTCCACATTGGTCAGAGCTTCCTGGGCGATGCGGTAAAGCGCGATCTTGGCGTCATCGTCCAACCTGTTGCGGAACACGACCGTTTCAAAATACGTGTCGATCCCTGTTCGTGCGCGAAATGCATCGATCAGCGATTTCAACGCAGGACCAAGGCCCAGATCATCTAGCACGCCGGGACGCAGATCCGCCGAAATGCGCCGCACTTCGTGGATCGCGCCGGTCAGTCCGTCAATGCCTTGATCCAGATTGTCCGACGCGCCCTGATCGCCTGATTTCAGTCGGCGGCGGGCCAGCTCGAGCGTATAGCGCACGCCGATCAGAATTTGGCTGATGCTGTCGTGCAATTCGCGCGCCACGCGGCCCCGTTCTTCCTCTTGCGTGTCCAGAATGCGTTCGGTCAACGCTTTGAGCTTGGTGTCGGCCAAGCGCCGTTCCCGTAGGTTCAGAAGAAGTCCGGTGACGAAAACGGCGACAAGTGCGGCGATGGTAATGAGCACGATGATTACGAAGGTCTCGCGGATCCGCGCCGTGGTGTCGGCTCGTGCTGTGCTGACGGTTTCTAGCACATCGTCGATAAAGATACCTGTGCCCAATGCCCATCGCCAGTCCTGCAATCCGATCACATAGGTGACCATGCGGGCCGTCTCCCCGGTGGATGGCTTGGTCCAGTCATAGGTGTGATAGCCGCCGCCCGACCGCGCGGTCTCAATGAGGGCGTCCACAACCGGAACACCGTTATGGTCGCTGAGACCGGACCAGTTTTGGCCAATTAGAGAGGTTTGGCGCGGGCTCACCAGATTGTTGCCGTCATAGTCGTAGACGAAAAAGAAGCCGTCCTGACCGTACAGCATAGCACTGAGGACCTGCGTCGCCTCAAGCTTAGCCCCTTCATCAAAGGGAGAAGCGTTGCCGTAGATCGACCCGATCGCCGTGCGTGCAAGCGACAGGTAGTTTTTCAACTCTGCCCGCTTGGCCTCAATCAACTGTGTCTCAAGTTCCCGGATTTCCGTCTCGGCCAGAATGCGCGACTGATTGGTCACCACCACGGCAATCGCGCCGACAGCAAGAACAAGCGGCAGGGTGGCCAGCAGAAAAATCTTCTGGCCGTAGCTCAGGGTGCGCCGGCGCACAAATTTTGTCTTCAACAGGGTCACTACCCGAGCTTACGCCTTCGAATCGCCAACGGAGGCAGCCGTTGGCCGCAGATATGTGTACTCCGCTTGGGCGAAAACGTGCAAATTGGTAAATTTTGTTAACAAATCGGGACCGTCTACCGGCCATTGGGTATTTCACCTTATCCCGCGTCTCGCTACAAACAGCGCACTGTAAACGATCCGGGTCGTTCCAATCGCACGTGGAACGAGTCGAATATTTGGGAGGAGACACCTATGGATCGTCGTTCATTCTTGAAAAATTCCGCATTGGGCGGAACCGCTGCAGCGGCAACCACTCTGGCCGCACCAGCGTACGCACAAGGCAACCGCACACTGACCATGGTCACCACGTGGGGCCGTGGTCTGGCTGGTGTGTTCGACAGCGCACAAAAAGTCGCTGAAGACATCACTTCCATGTCCGACGGTCAGTTGACCGTTGATGTGAAGGCCGCCGGTGAGCTGGTTGGCGCATTCGAAGTTTTTGACGCCGTGACTGCAGGTCAGGCCGATATGTATCACGCGGCTGACTATTACTTCGTAGGTCAGCACCCAGCCTATGCCTTCTTCACGTCCGTACCGTTTGGTATGACCGCGCAAGAGCTGGTCAACTGGTACCACCACGGCAACGGTGCGGCCCTGCATGACGAGTTGGGTCAGATCTTCGGTCTGAAATCCTTCCTTGCCGGTAATACGGGCGCACAGGCCGGTGGCTGGTTCCGCAAGGAAATCGCAGGCCCAGAAGACTTCAACGGTCTGAAATTCCGCATGCCCGGTCTGGGCGGTAAAGCCCTTGGTAAACTGGGCGCATCCGTTCAGAACCTTCCCGGCGCGGAAGTGTACCAGGCGCTGGCCTCCGGTGCGATCGACGGCACCGAATGGATCGGCCCTTGGGCAGATGAAAAGGCGGGCTTCCAGGAAATCACGAAGACTTACTACACCGCTGGCTTCCACGAGCCGGGCGCGGGTCTGTCCCTTGCGACCAACCGCGACGTCTTTGATAGCCTGACACCTGCACAGCAGAAAATCATCGAAATCGCATCTGCCAGCACACACCAGTGGAACCTCGCACAGTTCCTCAATAACAACGGTGCAGCGCTTCAACGTCTGCAATCCTCCGGTGTGAAAACGCTCGAATTCCCTGACTCCGTCTGGGATGCCTTCGGCCGCGCCTCGCAGGAAGTCCATGACGAGAACATGGGCGACGAGCTCTACAAGAAAGTCTATGACGACTACCAAGTGTCGCTCAAGGCGTCTTCTGGCTGGATCGTGAAGTCCGATGGCGCATACCGCGCACAGCGCGACCGCGTTCTGGGCTAAACCTTCGGGCGTTTCGTCGCCTTTAGAAAACCGGGTCTGCCCATAGCGTAGGGCAGACCCCACCGCTTATCCCGGCCTGATGTGTCGCACCACAGAAGGTCAGACGGGACAGGGCAATCTGCACCAAACGTGCAGGAATTCTACGCAGGGGGAGTGACCATCATGGATGGGATCGTCTGGTTTTTCACCAACATCGCTATGGCGTTTTACAACCTGTTCTACGCCATCACGCATCCGATGCTGTGGCTGGACTGGCTGACATGGGCCAACACCACTGAAGACAAAGAATCCCTCATGCGGGTGATTTATTACGGGGGCTCGGTCGAGTTCTTCTTCGTGATCTTCACGGTCTTCCTTGTGCTGACGATCTTTGGCCTCATTTACAATAGGTTCATGTGGGGCTGTGTGCAGGTGCTGGAAGGTATCGCCAATGGCATTGGCCGCTTCTTTGCGTGGGCCGGCCTTCTGATGGTGCTCCAGCAGATCGTCATCATCTTCATGCAACGTATCTTCACCCGGGCGGATATTTCCCTTGGGTTCGGGATGAGTTTTGCCAAAGACATCAGCTGGTGGGCCGAGGAACTGAAGCTGTATAACGCGCTCGTCGTGACGCTTTGTTGTACCTACACGTTTGTGCAAGGCGGCCATGTGCGGGTCGATCTGGTCTATTCTGCCGTCAAGTATCGCACCAAGAAGGTTATCGACATGTTTGGGTCGGTCTTCTTCATGATGCCAGCGGCGGTCCTGACGTGGATGTATGGCTGGTACTTCCTCTGGCGTCATCTCGTGGTTCCGAAGCCATCGGCCTCGGACACATTGGACCGGCTGCTCTTGAAGGCGCGGGCTGTGCGCTGGAACGTCGAGACAATTGGCTTCTCACCGAACGGCTTCAATGCCTACTTCCTCTTCAAGATCCTTCTGTGTGCGTTCACCGCCTTGGTGTTCCTGCAGGCCATCGCGTTCCTCTACCGGTCGTATCTGGAGTGGAAAGAAGGCCCCGCCGCCGAAGGCGACTACCTCGATAAAGACGTGTTGGGCGATGAAAACGCCGAACGCGTCGCAGAAATTCACTAAGGGACGAGAGCGATGTTGTTTGGACTTGATGGCGTCGAGATCGGCCTGATCATTGTGTTTCTCTGCCTGTTCGCGGGCATTCTGTCTGGCTTCCCTGTGGCATTCGCCATTGGCGGCTCGGCGGTGATCTCCTTCGGGATCATCGCGGCGCTCGACAGCTCTGGCCTGCTTATTCACCAGGCCATTGATACAAGTTCCGCACAATACGCGGCCTTGTTGTCAGAAGGGCTGAAGCCGGAAACCATATCCATCTTCCGATACCCGGATTTGCCGAGGATCGGGGAGCCTGTCTTTGTTCAGGGCTGGGAAATGGCGCTGGACCGGAACGTTTCGTTCATTGTGAACCGGATCAACGAGCGTGTTCTGGCAGGGCAGTCCATCGAAACGCTTCTGGCCGTTCTGATGTTCGTTCTCATGGGCATCACGCTCGAACGCTCAAAGATCGCCAATGATCTGCTGACAACCATGGCGCGTGTCTTCGGTCCACTTCCGGGCGGCCTGGCTGTGTCGGTCGTGGTTGTGGGGGCTTTCCTTGCGGCGTCTACAGGGATCGTCGGAGCCACGGTTGTGACCATGGGTCTGCTTTCCCTGCCAACAATGCTGCGGAACAACTATTCCCCCGAACTGGCAACCGGCGTCATCGCGGCGTCGGGTACATTGGGACAGATCATCCCGCCGTCTATCGTGATTGTTCTGCTGGGAACGTTGGCCGGTGACCTCTATTCCGCCGCGCAGGAAGCGCGTGCGCAGGAGGTTGGCTGTACGGATGCGTTGACGTATCTGGGCGAGCCTGCCGTTGTGTCCGTGGGCACGTTGTTCCAAGCGGCGCTGTTGCCGGGCATTCTGCTGGCGGCCCTCTATGCGGCCTATGCGTTCGGCTATGCTGTTGTGAACCCGTCCAAGGCCCCCGCGGTTGAAATGGGTTCGGCCAATGGTGAGCCGATCCGGCGGGGCGAGGCGCTGACATGGTTCCTCTTCGCACCGATTGGTTTGATCGCGGGTTTCTTCCTCCTGATCCAAGTGGGACTTATCGGCTCTCAGAACATCACGGTCGACAGCTTCTCCGACGCGGGTCAGAGTGCATCGTTGCGGACGAATGTTGCGCCGGATTGCGCGGAAGCGATGATCGAACTGCACGGACAGCAGGCCTGGGATGCCGCAGTGGCCGAGCAAGAGACGATCAACGAAGCCGGCGGCGTTGCCCAGAGCGTCAGGCTCACACCGGAAGAGTATGAGGCCGCTGTAATCGCCAAGATCGAGAACGCGGCGCCTATTGGCACGGGTATCGCAGTCGGATTTCTGCTGATCGGTCTGATCTTGACGACGGCGCGCGGGGTTTCCCCGTCTGCCAACAGTTCGGCGCTGCTGATGGGGGCTGCAGGCATCGGGCTTGGTCTTTTGATCGATGCGGTCTTTATTTCGCCCCTGACAACGCCGGGGACGACGGTCCTGCTGATGCTGGTACCGCTAATCTTCATCTACGTGGGCGGCAAGTTCGCCGCGCGGCTTCTGGGCCAGAACGAGCTTTTGCGGGTGGTGTTCCCGCCGCTCATGCTGATCGTGGCGGTGTTGGGATCGATCCTTGGCGGGATCACGAACCCCACGCCCGCAGCGGCGCTTGGGGCAGGGGGGGCCATCCTGCTGGCGGCCTACCGGAGATTGAAGGACGAAAACAAGTCCGGCCGGATTATCATTCAGGCAACCTTTGCGATCCTTCTGATGATCCTTGTGGGCGTGAACTTCGATCTTCGCGTAAACACATCAGATATCTCGTTCGAGAACCTCGTCGCGTTCCTCTTCGCCAAGGGCATGTACCTGTTTGCGATGTTTGGCATCCTCTACGCCTGCTGGACGCTGTTCGCCTATGGGGTGCTTAGTCCGGTGGTGCGGGAAACGGCCAAGGTCACGTCGATGGTATTCACCATCCTCATTGGTTCGCAACTTCTGAACCTTGTGGTGATCAGCTTCGGCGGGGAACACTACATCCAGCAGTTCCTCAGGAGCTTCGACAGTGAGTTCAAGGTCTTCATTATTGTGATGCTGGTCTTGTTCGTCTTGGGCTTCGTGCTCGACTTCCTCGAGATCATCTACATTGTGATCCCGATCGTTGGGCCGGTTATCTATGGCGGCACGATGGACCCGAAATGGGTGACGATCATGATTGCGGTGAACCTGCAGACGTCGTTCCTGACGCCGCCATTCGGATTTGCGCTGTTCTATCTCAGGGGCGTGGCACCGAAGGAGGTCACGACAGGACATATCTACCGCGGGATCATACCATTCGTGTTGATCCAGGTGGCAGGACTGGGGCTTTTGGCCCTGTTCCCCTCCGTGGTGACGATCTTACCGAACTTGATCGGAAACTGATGTGAAGAAGGGGGCATCGGCCCCCTTTTTTTCTGGCATCTGGCTCAGGTGAGCTGAAGCAGGTCCCAACGGTTGCCCCAAGGATCGCGCCACACAGCGACCTTGCCATAGGTCTCTGTCCGGGGGGCTTCTTCAAAGACCACGCCCTTGGCCAGCATCGCCTTGTGGCTTGCGTCGAAATCATCTGTATGCAGGAAAAACCCGACCCGACCGCCTGTTTGATTGCCAATCGCCTGCGTCTGGTCCGGACCATCCGCGCGGGCCAGCAGAATGCGCGTACCAGCGGCAGCGTCCGGCGCAATCAAAACCCAGCGTTTCGTTTCGCTCAGGCTTGTGTCTTCGACTAAGGTGAACCCGGCCTGATCCACATAGAACGCGATGCCCGCGTCATAGTCAGGCACGAGAATGGCAAACGCATGGATGTGCTTGCTCAAGGGGTCGTTTTGGAGGGGATGTCCGTGACCCGCTTCGGGTCGGTCGGTCGGGAGTCTGGCAGACTGATACGTGCAACTTGCTCTGCAATCGGATCAACCGACAACGGGTGGGTGTCGGCGGAATAGTCTTCCACGTCGCCAAGATCCTGCCACGTGCCGCCCCGGAAAATCTCGAGCGGGTTGAAACTGGCCTTGTAGCCCATCTTGGAGGATTGCGGCACCCAGTAGCCCAGATAGACATAGGGCAATCCAGCTTCCTGCGCGATGCGAACATGGTCAAGGATGATATATGTCCCCAGGCTTTCACGGGTGCGCAGAGGGTCATAGAACGAATAAACCATGCTGAGACCGTCATCGAGCACATCGGTCAGGCAAGTTGCGATCAGTTCCGGCCCTTCAGGCAGGGTTCGGTCCCAGTATTCGATGACGCGACTTTTGACCGGTGTCTCCTCGATCATCGCCGCAAACTCGAAGATATCCATATCCGCCATTCCGCCATCTGCATGACGACTGTCGAGGTAACGGCGGAACAAGTGATATTGCTCTTCAGTGGCCCAGGGCGATGTCGCTTCGCGTTCCAGCACGGCGTTCCGTTTCATCACCCGGCGTTGACTTTTCGACGGTTGGAAGTCTGCGACACGGATTCTGGCTGACAAGCAGGCAGAGCAATCGGCACAGGACGGGCGATACAGCACATTCTGAGAGCGACGGAAGCCCTGTTTGCTGAGTGTGTTGTTCAGAGTGTTTGCGTGTTCTCCTTGCAGCGCAGTGAACAGCTTCCGTTCCCGCCGCCCATCAAGATAGGGGCAGGTCTGAGGCGCGGTCACATAGAATTGCGGCGCAATGGGAAGGGTATGACGCATTTTTAATGTTCTTAGCTGCTATTCCGAGACAAGCTAGCAAGCCCCGCCTGCTACGTGCAAACTCTTTTTCATAGAGGTTAACAATTGCTTAAAGGGACACCGGATGTTGACCCGGTGTCCCTTTAAAAACAGGTTGAATATAGAATTGTGGCTTTATTAGTACCGTGCGGGGCGATTGATTGCGGCCGTGCCAATCAGAAGGTCGTGCAGACCTTGCCCGCGTCCACCCAGAAGCATCATCAAAAGAGAGATCATCTGCGGCAGGAAAAACGCGCTGGCAACCAGATATCCGATAGTGTGTAGCGCTGCGGTTCCTCCATCAAGGCGCGCGCCTTGATGATCTCGCAGTTCAATGTTGAAAAGGCGCATACCTAAAGTTGCGGATCGGGCTGAAATGGTGGTCACCCGGTAGACGACAGCGATCCCCAGATAGATGATGGGAAAGAAAAACCATCCGATAAAAAGGGGAAGCGTTGCCACGATCGCAGACAGTGTGCCGATCAGAATGACATCGACAATCCATGCCAGAAATCGCTTGAACGTGACCCCGACGTAGAACTCGGGCTGGGCCACCGGGTCGGGCAGCGCCGTTGTTGAGGCGGTCGTCTGTGGATCGAAATTCGTCATGAGACTGGACATGGGGCTCCTCTCGGGCGCTGTAAAGGGGGATCCGCCCGATGGAACCGGGCGGGGATGTTTATCGCGGGCAATCAGCCTTCGTCAGATCGCGTTTTCTTGGCGGTATCTGCGCGTTCGTTCATGAAGGCGTCAAATTCTGACTTGTCTTTTGCTTCACGCAGCCGTTCGAGAAAGGCCTCAAAAGCTTGCTGCTCGTCTTCAAGACGCTTCAGCATATCGGCCTTGTAACTGTCGAAGGCGGAGTTGCCGGACGACTTGAAAGCCTGTGGGGACGAAAAGCGACGACGGGACGTGCAGGGGGCGGAAAACATGCGTTTACTCCAGATCATATAGGCGAGAAGGGCGAGACCGACGGGCCATACGAAAATAAAGCCCAAAACCATGGCGGCGATCCATGCACCCTTTCCACGTTCATCCAACCATGCTTCGCTGCGCGCGAACCATGATCTGTTTGTGCTGGCGATAGTGTTCATCAAATGCTCCTCACTGTGTTGCGTTCATGTGAATGTTATTCACATTTACATAGATGGAGATGACGGTTTTGTGTTTCAAGATAAAAACATCCGATTTACGTAAAAATCCGAAAATGCATCGATATAGGCAAAAACTGCAATTCGTGGTACATTATATAGGGGCCTGGACCCCATTTGTTGATGTTTATTGAGTGAGGTATTGCCATGTTGTCGCGAACAGCCGCCGTTTTTCTTTGTGGATTTGGATCTCTTTCGATGGGGCCGCTGCCCGCAATCGCCCATGATTACCAAACCTGCATGTCCTTCCATCTCGCTGATTGTCAGATGTCCGGCGGAGGGGATCCCCTTGGCATCTGTCAGGCACAAGCCGACGCATTTTGCTCGAACCACGGGCATGGCGGGGGCGGGGGCTTTGATCCGTTCGACGAGCCGGTCCTGGCCATCGAAGACCGCGATGATCAGTTTATCGTCACGTATACTTTCTCGGTTGAAAGCCTGCCGGATGACAGCCGCAGGCTGCTGATGCAGACTATCAAGCAAAAGTCGCAGGGGATCGCGCGGGATGTCGCGCTACGGAACATGAGGTTCCGGCACTTCTCAAGCCGCACGGATCCTTAACGCAGCGGTAAAAAAGGCCCGCGTTGCGGCGCGGGCCTTCTGCTTCTTATGGTAAGCGCCTTAAGATGATATGTCGTAGGCCCGCTCGCCGTGAACAGTCAGGTCGAGGCCGGTCCGCTCCGTCTCTTCATCCACGCGAAGGGGCGTGATCAGAGCTGTAGTCTTGGCGAGAACGAAGGTCACGACCACCGTAAAGACACCGACGATGGCGAGGCTTCCAAGTTGTGCCGCCCACGCGCCTTGCCCGAAAGCTGCAATCATGATGGTGCCAAAAATCCCGCCGACGCCGTGAACAGCGAACACGTCCAGGGTGTCGTCGATTTTGAAGGTGTTCCGGATGAGGTTCACCGCCTCCTGGCAGAGTACGCCCGCGACCGCGCCGATGATCAGTGCCTCAACCGGGCCGACAAAGCCGGATGCGGGCGTAATTGAGGCGAGACCCGCGATTGTCCCGGTGACAAGTCCGACAAGAGAGGCTTTGCCGTATTTGATCCGTTCCCACGCAGCCCATGTCAGCGATGCGGTTGCCGCAGAGATATGTGTGACGGTCAGCGCCATCGCCGCACCCCCATCTGCGGCCAATTGCGAGCCACCGTTGAAGCCAAACCAGCCAACCCACAACAGTGCTGCGCCGATCATGACCAGACCGGGGGAATGTGGTGGCTTCGAATGATCGGACCGGGCGCCCAACATCACAGCCAGAACAAGTGCGGCCAGACCTGCGGTCTCGTGAACAACGATACCGCCCGCGAAATCGCGCACCCCCGTCTCGCCAAAGATACCTCCATCCGCCAGCATCCCGCCGCCCCAGACCCAATGGACAACCGGCGCATAGCACAAGAGCATCCAAAGCCCAGAGAAGATCATGACAAAGCCAAAGCCGATCCGTTCGACATAGGCGCCGACGATCAAGGCCGGGGTGATGATGGCAAACGTCATCTGAAAGGCGAAGAACAGAACCTCAGGTAGGGTTCCACTGAGGCTGTCAGGGGTGACGCCGCTGAGGAACATCTTGTCCAGACCGCCCCAATAGCCGCTTGTTCCGCTGCCAAACGCGATGGAATAACCCGCGATCAGCCACAGCAGGCTCATGAGGCACGCGATGGCATAGCAGTGCATAAAGACGCTCAGCACATTCCGCGCGCGCACCAGCCCGCCATAGAACAATGCCAGACCTGGCAGGGTCATCAACAAAACCAAGGCCGTGGCCACGATGATCCACGCGGTGTCCGCTCCGTTCATCTTTCTCTCCGTTTTTTTCTACTGTCCCGATCGGGTCAAAAGCGGAAACAAGATGCCGGGAAAAGATGCAGGCGTTCGAAAAACCGCACATCAAATAAGCAAAATAAGATTTGCGCGGTTTTTGCACACCTTCCAGTCAGGGTGCGCAATTTTTAATCTAAATAGAAATCATCTGGGACAACAGCATATCGAACGCGTGCTTCACGGTTGCCGCGCGAACGTGCGATCTGCCAATCGCGCCGAACTCCACTGTTTCCAAAACCAGACCTTTCGGACCAAGACAGCCGAAGCAGACGCGCCCTTCAGGCTTGTGCTCTGATCCGCCGGGGCCTGCGATGCCTGTGACAGAAACGCAAAGCGACGCGCCTGACATTTTTGCCGCGCCTTCCACCATCTCCTGCGCCACAGCTTCCGACACTGCGCCATAGGTTTCTAGGGTGTCAGACGACACATGCAGCATCTGCATCTTTGCCGCGTTAGAGTATGTGACAAAGCCGCGGTCGACCACGTCCGAGCTTCCGGCGATCTCTGTCAGCGCTGCAGTGATCAGTCCACCAGTGCAGCTTTCTGCCGTGGCAAGTGTAAGCCCTGCCGTTCGGGCAGCATCCAACACGTCGCGGGCGCGCGCATCAAAGTCCATGGGCGATCCACGCACCGGCCATCACACAAAGTGCTGCGCCAAACCCGGCAATAACATCGTCAAGCATCACCCCAAGCGCGTCACCGCGTCTGTCGGCCCAACCGACCGGGCCGGGCTTCCAGATATCGAACAAACGAAAGGCAATAAACGCGGTGACCACGCCGGGCCAGAGCTGCCAGAACCCGGCTTGCGCATGGGTCGCCCCAATTGCGACCGGCAAAAGGGCAATCCACTGGCCCGCAAGTTCGTCGATTACAATGTAGCTGGGGTCTTTGTCGGTTCCGGACTGGGTCAGCTTGAGGGTCGCCCACCAGCCGATTGCAAATGACGCGACGCATCCGACAGCCAGCGCCAACCAGCCGCCCGCAAGAAACACGAGCCACGCCAAAGGGATCGCTGCAAGGGAGCCCCATGTACCGGGGGCAGGCTTTATCAGCCCGACATAGCCGACAGTGGCAATTGCGCGGATCATGGGCGCACCAAAGTTGCAGTCGCCATGCAGGCAATGCCCTCACCGCGCCCGGTAAAACCTAGTCGCTCGGACGTTGTTGCCTTGACGCTTACACGGTCAACCGGGATCTCAAGCAGCGTCGCCACGTTTTCCCGCATCGCGGTTGCATGGGGGCCGATCTTTGGGAGCTCACAGATCAGCGTGCAATCCACATGGGTCAGACGAAACCCCGTTTGCCGGGCCAAATCGCGGGCATGTTCCAGAAACACATGGCTTGCGGTGCCTTTCCATTTGTCATCAGAGGGCGGAAAGTGTTGGCCGATATCGCCTTGGCACAAAGCGCCATAAATTGCATCGGTGATCGTATGCAGGCCGACATCCGCATCGGAATGGCCTTGCAGACCGCGATCATGGGCGACCTCGATCCCGCACAGCATCACGTGATCGCCAGGGCCAAACCGATGCACATCAAATCCGTTGCCGGTGCGTATGTCGGGAAGAGTTGCCATGGTTCCGTCCAAAATCCGTTCGGCCCGCTCGAAATCCTCGGGCAGCGTTATCTTCAGATTGTCCTCCGAGCCGGGCACGATGGCGATGGTCAGCCCGGCGCTCAGCGCAACCTCTACGTCGTCTGCAGCTACTTCGGAATAAGTGTCATGGGCCGCAATGATCTTATCAAGATGGAAACCCTGCGGCGTTTGGGCCCGTGCAAGGTGGTCGCGGCTCGTCTTGCCCGTCACTTTGGTGTCGCTGACAGTCCAGAGTGCGTCCGTTACGGCAAGCCCGGGGGCCGCGCCGTCATGGGTCTTCAACGCGGCGATCACGTCACCGATGATCTTCTGGCTGACGCACGGGCGGGCCACGTCATGTATCAGGACATTCCTCGTGGTCGGATCTACGGCAGCAAGTCCGTTACGGACCGAGCCCGCGCGATCTGTGCCGCCATCCACCAGCTTGACGCCAGCATCCGAGAAGCCGCTGGCGTGTGCAGTGTCATCCGGGTGAATGACCAGAATGATCTCATCGATCTGCGGCATCGTTTCAAAAACGGAAACAGTATGAGCCACAACACTCTGCCGACCGATCTTTTGCCATTGCTTTGGCAGATCGCCGCCAGCTCTGGTCCCGCGACCCGCCGCGACAATGAGCGCGGCTGTCTTGATAGGCTGCTCGGGATAGTCCTGTGTATTCATGGTATTCGTCTAAGGGATGGGATGATCGCCTACAATGGCTCGCCGCCACGTGACTAAAAATTAGGCAGTTGCGGTTTGGCGCCGATTTACGCCCCCCGTAGAATTGCAAAATTGTCCATATAGCGGTAGCGCTTTACCCGATTGCACAAGGATTAATCAATTGACCATCCGGTTGGCAGATCATGTTCTGACACCTCCCGTTTTTCTGGCACCCTTGGCCGGAATTACAGATTTGCCGTTCCGCAGGCTGGTGTCCCGTTTTGGGGCGGGGCTGGTGGTCAGCGAAATGGTGGCCAGTCAAGAGATGGTGCAGGCTAAACCGGGCGTGCGAGAGCGGGCGGAGCTTGGACTAGAATTTGCCAACACTTCTGTACAGCTTGCGGGCCGGGAAGCCGTCTGGATGGCAGAGGCCGCCCGGGTCGTCGAGGCAAAAGGCGCCCGGTTCATTGATATCAACATGGGGTGCCCCGCGAAGAAAGTCGTGAATGGCTATTCTGGGTCCGCACTTCTCAAGGATCTCGATCATGCGCTTGGGCTGATCGAGGCGGTCGTTGGGGCTGTTTCGGTTCCGGTGACGCTCAAGACAAGGCTGGGCTGGGACGATGCGTTGATGAATGCGCCAGAGTTGGCAAAACGTGCGGAAAACGCTGGCGTTCAAATGATCACAATCCACGGGCGGACCCGTTGCCAATTTTACAAGGGGCGTGCGGATTGGGCGGCGATCCGGCACGTCAAGGACACGGTAGATATTCCGGTGATTGCCAATGGCGATATTACGGATGAGAAAACGGCCCAAGCCGCCCTCAAGCTGTCGGGGGCGGACGGTGTCATGATCGGTCGGGGCGCGCAGGGTAGGCCGTGGCGTCTCGCCCAGGTCGCTGCTTCGCTTTATGACTCGTCAGCGCCCACCGTTCCCGAGGGAGATGCACTCTCTGACATGGTCATTGCCCATTACGAGGACATGCTGTCTTTCTACGGAACCATGCTTGGCCTTCGCGTCGCACGCAAGCATCTTGGGTGGTACATGGATGAGGTAGGCACACCGCCCGACATCCGGCGCACCGTGCTCGTGGAGCGTGATCCGAGCCGTGTTATAGCTCTTCTACCTGGTGCGCTTGCGGGCAGCGCGGCGATCGCTGCATGACCGGATCCGTCTTCGACACTCTGTGGGCTTCGCTGCCCATTCCGGCGCTCATCATTGATGGGGACGATCGGATCTGCGAGGTGAACCCAAGCGCAGAGACGTTTCTCAACAGTTCCACGAAGCATCTCAAAAATGCACCGGTGTGGGACAGGCTCTACGTGAACGCACCTCTGGAAGAAGCGGTCATTCGCGTGCGCCGCGACGAAGCCCCGCTATTTGTGAATACGGTCGACGTGGGCTCGGGTGAACGCCGGCCCAAGCTTTGCAACATTCAAATCTCTACGTTGGCCGACCAACCGGGCTTCGTTCTTATCCTGCTGGAACCCCGTGAGATCGCGGACCGCATGGGCCGTGCAATGCAAACCAAGACTGCCGCCAAATCTGCCATCGGGATGGCCGAAATGCTGGCCCATGAGATCAAGAACCCGCTCGCAGGGATTACGGGTGCCGCGCAGCTTCTCAGCATGAGCCTGAGCGGTGACGACATCGAATTGACCGATCTCATCGTGACCGAAACCCGCCGCGTGGTGAAGCTGTTGGAACAGGTGGAGCAATTCGGCAATCTGCGACCGCCTGCACGCAAGCCGGTGAACCTGCACGATGTTCTGGATAGGGCGCTGAAATCAGCCGCTGTGGGCTTCGCTGCACATATGAGGATCGTTGACTCCTACGACCCGTCGTTGCCCCCGACATTTGCCGACAGTGATCAGTTGTTGCAGGTGTTCCAGAACCTCTTGCGAAACGCAGCGCAGGCGTCGGGCGGGCAGGACGGTACGATCACCGTGCGCACCTTCTATGAGATGTCGTTGCGGGTGGAGCGCCCGGACGGGTCCCGCGGCGCAGTCCCTCTTCAGGTCGAAATCGTCGATGATGGACCGGGTCTGCCGCCCGATCTGGCGTCAGAGGTCTTTGAGCCTTTCGTGTCAGGGCGTGAAAACGGAACCGGGCTTGGCTTGGCGCTGGTCTCGAAAATCATTGCGGAACATGATGGCTGGATTGCCGTGGACTCGGTCCCCGGACGAACCGTCTTTCGCATATCCTTGCCTGTCGCGCCGAAGGACAGCATCCCCCAAGATACCCCAAAAAGCGGAGATTAACCGATGGACGGAACAGTTCTTGTCGCAGATGACGACCGCACGATCAGGACCGTGTTGACCCAAGCGCTGACACGGGCCGGGTGCAAAGTTCACGCGACCAGTTCCTTGACGACGCTCATGCGGTGGGTCGCCGAAGGGAAGGGCGATCTCGTGATCTCTGATGTAATCATGCCCGATGGAAATGGTCTCGACGCCTTGCCAGAGATCTCAGCACAGCGCCCATCTTTGCCAGTCATCGTTATCTCTGCGCAGAATACCATCATGACGGCCATTCAGGCGACCGAGGCCGATGCCTACGATTACTTACCCAAACCCTTCGACTTGCCAGACCTGATGAAGCGCGCCTCCCGCGCGTTGGAGAAGAAGCGGGTCGTGCGCGCGCCCAAGGAAGAGGTGGCGGTCGAGACCGGGGATGATCTGCCGCTGGTCGGCCGGACGCCTGCGATGCAGGCTCTCTATCGCTTGGTCGCGCGGGTTATGAACACGGATTTGTCGGTCATGATCACGGGCGAGAGCGGAACGGGCAAAAGCCTGATCGCGCGGGCAATCCACGATTTTTCCGATCGTCGCAACCTTCCATTTGTCACAGCGACCCCCTCTGACCTTGCAACGATCGAAGGACCAGCGACAGTTCTCAGCCGGGCGCGGGGTGGGGCGATCCTGTTTGACAAGATCGGCGACATGGATGCTGAGGCGCAGGCGCGCATCGTCCGGATGCTGGACAGCTTCACCGATGATGCCCCACGGATCCTTGCCACCAGCCAGCAGGATTTGATGGAAAAGATGGAAAGCGGCCTCTTTCGTCAGGACCTGTTCTACCGGCTTAGCGGCGTGACCATCACCGTGCCATCTTTACGGGAGCGGGTTGAAGACATCCCGCTTCTGACCGAGCATTTTCTGCTGCGGGCTGAACGGGACGGCGCGCCGGGACGCAGGTTTGCTGGCGACGCGATGGAGATGATCCGCGCTTACAGCTGGCCCGGAAATGTGCGCCAGCTGGAAAATACGGTCAAACGGCTGATCGTGACCAGCCCGGAAGAAGAAATCGGCCGTACTGAGGTTCAGCAGGTGCTGGGCAATCAACCCGAGATCGAACCGCTGATGGGCGGTGGTGATACCGAAAAGCTGTCCGCCTCAGTCTATAAACACCTGCGTCGATACTTCGATCTGCACGGCGGAGTGTTGCCTCCGCCGGGGCTATATCAGCGGATTCTGCGCGAAATTGAGCTTCCACTTATCGAGATCTCGCTGGAGGCGACGGGGGGTAATCAGGCTAAATGTGCTGATTTACTTGGGATCAACCGCAATACGTTGCGGAAAAAAGTCAGTGACCTCGATATTCACGTGACACGACGCCGCAAGTTGATGTAAAACCGCCACAGTCACCGTGGCGAATGGGCGTCAATGCCGTCCTGAGATCACATAAACAAGAAGTGGCATGGCGGTAGTAAGCAGATGAACACCCGAACGCGTCCAGCGTCTTGGGAGCGGTTGAACCAGTGGCGCAGGCGCCGCCGCGTGCAAAACGCGGCGACGTTGGGGCTTGTGGCACTCGGTCCCATTCTGGCGGTCCTGACCTATATTGGTATGGGCCCGTCCGAGCTTGATCCCTCGTCTCGCGGTATTCGCCTGATCCTGCTCGCTGACCTTGTCTATGCGCTGGTTGTCTCCAGTCTCGTGGCGCAGAAGATCGCCCGGATGATCGCCGCGCGGCGTGTACGCTCAGCCGGGTCCCAGTTGCACTTGCGCCTGACTGGTGTCTTTGCCCTTGTGGCGTTGATCCCGACGGTTCTGGTTGCCATTTTCGCCGTCATCACCCTGAACTTCGGGCTTGAGGGATGGTTCTCTGAACGTGTCCGTGACGTTGTCGGCTCTTCCTTGTCGGCAGCGCAGGCCTATGAGGAAGAACAGCGCGAAGATCTACGCGACGATACTGTCTTGCTGTCCCGGTACATTGATGCAGCGCGACAAAACATTGCTTTTGTTCAGGATTCTGATTTTCGGCAACTGCTTAGCCAAGCTCAGGCACAGGTTCAGCGTGGTCTGAAGGAAGCGTTCATCATTGATGGCGCAGGTGCCCTCAAGACACGCGGGGATCGCAGTTATCTTTTCGACTACGAGACGCCGAGCCCCGAGGATTTGGCGAATGCTGCAAACGGCAAATTGGTTGTCATTGAAGACTGGGCCAACAACGAATTCCGGGCGTTGCTGCGCCTTGCCGATTTTCCGGACCGCTATCTCTATATCAGTCGGGAGGTCGACGGGGAGATCCTGAGCTTGCTGGATGATACGCAGGAAAATGTACGGCTTTACGAACAATTAGAAGATGATCGCGGGCGGCTGCTGTTTGAATTCGGACTTCTCTATCTGGGGTTCGCGGTCATTCTGATCCTCGCGGCCATCTGGCTGGGACTTTGGTTCGCTGAACGCTTGTCCCGTCCCGTGGGACGGCTGGCGGGCGCGGCGCAGCGTGTCGGCGCAGGCGATCTGGATGTCAGGGTGACGGAGTCGCGTGGCGATGATGAGATCGCGATGTTGGGGCGCCTCTTCAACCAGATGACACAGCAATTGAAGGCGCAGCGCACCAGTCTCATTCAGAACACCGAGCAGATTGAGCGGCGGCGGCGACTTTTTGACTCAGTCCTGTCATCTGTGACCGCAGGTGTAATCGGCGTCGACACGACGGGACAGGTGACCTTCGTCAACCGTGCAGCGGAACGTCTTTTGAGCTTACCCAAGGACGATCATACGGGCGAGCCACTCGGCCAGATCGCCCCCGAGTTCGTTGATCTTTTTGAAAAGCAATGCATAGGCCACCGCGATACGGCGCAAGATGAGATTAGGCTGGTCCGGCGGGGTAAACTGGAGACGCTCCTTGTCCGGATCGCCACACGACGCGCGGATGATGATGCCAGAGAAGGCTATGTGATCGCCTTTGATGATGTGACCGATCTGGTCTCTGCCCAGAAGATGGCTGCATGGGGCGATGTGGCACGGCGGATTGCCCACGAGATTAAGAACCCGCTGACGCCGATCCAGCTATCGGCGGAACGGCTCAAGCGGAAATTCATGCCGTTGGCAGGGGACGAAGCAGAGGCGCTGGAACAATACACTGGCGTCATTATCCGGCAGACCGGCGACCTGCGGCGGATTGTAGACGAGTTCTCAAAGTTTGCCCGGATGCCAGAGCCGGAACGACGCCCGGCGGATCTGATCAATCTCGTCAGGGACGCCGTGATCTTGCAACGGTCCGGCCAACCGGACGTCACCATCTCGCTGGAGACAGATGTTGACGCGCTGACTTTGGATATCGACCAAACCATGCTGAGCCAGGCAATGACAAACTTGATCAAGAATGCCGGGGAAGCGACTGAAACGTATCAGGAAAAGTATACTATCGCCGACTATCATCCGGCAATTAGGGTTGATGTCACGACAACTGACATCGCGGTGGAAATTTCGATTGCAGACAATGGCACGGGGCTTCCCGCAGACCGGGCGCGCTTGTTTGAGCCCTATGTGACGACCCGCGAAAAAGGGACAGGGCTGGGGCTGCCCATCGTGAAGAAGATCATCGAAGAACACGGGGGCACACTGGCCTTGATGGATGCCCCTATTTTTGACGGAAACACACATCATGGGGCGATGGCGGTGATCTCACTGCCCCGCCTGACCACCGAAAAACAAGATACCGAAAACGTGGCGGCAGCCGCTGAGTAATTGAGGGAGCAAGGACATGGGCGACATTCTGATCGTTGACGATGAGCGGGACATTCGGGAGTTGATCTCCGATATCCTGAAGGACGAGGGCTATACGACGCGACTGGCGGGCACGTCCGACAAATGCATGGCCGAGATCAACGCAGAGGCGCCCGCGTTGATGATCCTCGATATCTGGCTCAAAGACAGCAACATGGATGGCATCGACATCTTGAAATGCGTCAAGCGCGATAACCCGGACGTGCCGGTCGTCATTATCTCGGGTCACGGCAATGTCGAGATTGCGGTCGCGGCGATCAAGCAGGGGGCCTACGACTTCATCGAGAAGCCGTTCAACATTGACCAATTGATGGTTGTGGTCCACCGCGCCATGGAAACCGCACGTCTGCGTCGCGAGAACAACGCCCTGAAACGCGGTGACGTCGCGAGTGCCGAGATGATCGGGGAAAGCACCGGTTTCAAAGCGCTGCAAGGTCAGTTAGACAAGGTCACGGGCTCCAACGGGCGGGTCATGCTGACCGGTCCCGCCGGTTCGGGCAAAGACGTTGCGGCGCATTACATTCACGCCAATTCGAACCGATCCCACGCGGCGTTTGTGACCGTGAACTGCGCCACCGTAGAGCCGGAGCGGATGGAAGAGGTCTTATTTGGTCGCGAAACGGCGGATCGAGGGGTCGAACCCGGTCTGCTGGAACAGGCCCATGGCGGGATCATCTTCTTTGACGAGGTTGCGGACATGCCGCTCGGAACCCAGTCGAAGATATTGCGCGTTCTGGTTGAGCAGCAATTCCAGCGGGTCGGCGGTAATGATAAGGTTCGTGTGGATCTCCGCGTTATATCCAGCACAAACAGGGATTTAACAGATGAAATTAAAGAGGGTCGCTTTCGGGAAGAGCTTTACCACCGGCTGAACGTTGTCCCGATTGAGGTGCCCAGCCTTGAGGAGCGCCGCGAGGACATTCCGAAATTGGCCGAGTTCTTCATCGCCAGCTTCAACAAGTCCCAAGGACTGCCTGCCCGTGACCTGTCGGATGAAGCGATCACGCTTTTGCAGACGATGCAGTGGCCTGGAAACATAAGGCAGCTTAAAAACGTGATCGAGCGGGTTTTGATCCTTGGTCCTGAGAAGGGCGAGGTCAGCGCGAAGGAACTGCCGCAATCCGAAAGCGAAACAAGCGGCGATGCGGTGAAGATCGGAGGCAATCTCGCGACGTTGCCGCTTCGGGAGGCGCGCGAGCTCTTTGAGCGCGAATATCTCATGACCCAGATTAATCGGTTCGGAGGCAATATCTCCCGTACGGCAGCGTTCGTCGGGATGGAGCGGTCTGCGTTGCATCGTAAGCTGAAGTCTCTGGGCGTCGTGACGTCCAGCAAGGCAGGTGCGCGCGTGGCGCGTGTCGAAGACGAAGAAGGGGAAGATATGATGGAACAGTCTAAAGCGTCCTAGGCGGCGCTGCGTGCCGCTTGAATCCGCTTGCCGCTCATGTCATTCACCGTGGGTCTCGGTCCTTCGTGAGTGACGGGGACAGCAGCAGCGCAAGGCGAGGCAGATGAAAGTCATCATATGTGGGGCGGGTCAGGTTGGCTGGCAGATTGCCCGGCACCTGTCCGGCGAGCAAAACGATGTGACCGTCGTTGACAATAATCCCGAACTCGTGCGCCGCGCAACGGACACGCTTGATGTACAGGGCATCACCGGTTTTGCCAGTTACCCCGACATTTTAGACCGTGCAGGCGCACGGGACGCGGACATGATCATCGCCGCGACCTTCTCGGACGAGGTCAACATGGTCACCTGTCAGGTAGCCCATTCGGTTTTTGCGATCCCGCGGAAGATCGCCCGACTGCGCAGCCAATCCTATCTGACAGCGATCTACTCTGACCTCTACAGGCGCGATCACATGCCAATTGATGTCGTGATCAGCCCCGAGAAGGAGGTTGCTGAAGCTGCTCTGCAAAGGCTCGCGGCGCCAGCCGCGTTCGATACGGAAAATTTCCTTGCGGGCAAAGCGCAGGTCCTTGGTATCGTTCTGGACGAAGATTGTCCGGTTCTGAACACACCGTTGCGCCAGCTGACCGACCTCTTCTCAACGCTGCGCGCGATTGTTGTCGGTGTACGGCGGGAGGGAACGTTGTTCGCACCGGATGCGGGCGATCAGCTTTTCGCCGGCGATCAGGTCTACCTCTGCACCCATCGAGAAGATGTCCCGCGCGCGATGGACATCTTCGGCAAAAAGCAACGCAAACAGGAACGTGTCGTGATCATTGGCGGCGGCAATGTGGGGCTTGCCGTGGCCCACGCACTTGAGGCCAGCCCAGAGCGGATCCGGGCCAAGGTCATCGAGAAGAACCGCAAATGCGCGGAACTGGCTGCGAATGCCTTGGAAAAGACCATCGTCTTGAACGGCGACGGGTTGAACACAGATCTTCTGGCCGAGGCGAGTATCTCCCGCGCGGATGCTGTTCTCTGCGTGACGGATGACGACAAGACGAACCTTCTGTCGGCCGTCCGCGCAAAGGCCAGTGGCTGCCCGATGGCAATCTGTCTCGTCAATGATCCGACCCTTGTGCCGTTGATGGGGCCTTTGGATATCGATGCCTATATCAATCCGCGGGCCACAACGGTCAGCTCGATCCTGCGCCACATTCGGCATGGGCGTGTGCGGCAAATTTATTCTATCGGCGATGCCGAAGCGGAAGTGATCGAGGCGCAGGTTCTGTCGACCTCGCCTATCGCCGGCCAAACCATTCGCGATATTGATTTTCCCGAAGGTGTGCTTGTCGGCATGTTGGAAAAGGGCGGCAAGGCTGTGCGGCCCACCGGCACGACCCGGGTGGAGGAGGGGGACGTGATCGTCATCTTCTCCATGGCGAATGATGTTCCTGAGGTTGAGCGGCTCCTGCAGGTGTCGATCGACTTCTTCTGACGGGGAACTTTAATGTCTTGGCTGCGCCGCCTGCCTCTCTTTGTGATCTTGATGGCGATTGCCTCACTGGCGATGGTGGTACCGAGCATCCACGCCACAGCCGTTGACGCTCACCGCGTCGCTCAACCATTCTTCTATGGCGCAGTCCTCTTTGGAATTCTGAGCGCGCTTTTGGGACTGGCCACGCTGGACTACACGCCGCGCAATACCGCCCGCAGCCATCTTCTGACACTGGTCGCGGCCTTCGGTCTGCTTCCCCTGATGCTCGCCATGCCAATGCGGGAGGCGATTGCCGACACCACATTGATCAACGCCTATTTCGAGATGGTCTCAAGCCTGACAACGACCGGGGCCACCGTGTTCGACGGAGCAGACCGTCTGCCTGAAACGATCCATCTGTGGCGGGCTCTTGTGGGTTGGCTGGGCGGCTTTCTTATTCTGCTGTCGGCCATCGCGATCCTTGCGCCGCTGAACCTTGGTGGGTTTGAGGTCCTGCAGCCGGCGATACCCGCCATTGATGTGGGGCATGCAACCCAATCCATCGATCCTGGGACGCGGGTTCTGCGGTTCGCGCAAAGCCTATTTCCGCTTTACTTCGGGGCGACGATGATCTTGTGGCTTGCTCTGATCCTGTCCGGCATGACGCCATTCGAGGGCATCTGTCTTGCCTTCTCGACCATGGCGACAAGCGGCATCACCCCTGGCGAGGGCCTACAGACGAATGCAGTCGGTTGGGGTGCCGAGGCTTTGATATTGGTCTTCTTGCTGCTCGCGATGTCGCGGCAGATCCTATCGCGCGATGGGCGCGGTTCTTTCTTCGGTCGTATGTCACATGACAAGGAGATTCAGATCGCCCTTGTGATCATAGCGGCGGTCACAGTGGCGCTTTTCGTACGTCACTGGATCGGGGCGCTGGAGGTTGACGAGGAAGGCAATCTTATCGCCGCCGCCCGAGCTCTCTGGGGCAGCGTTTTCACGACTGCCTCTTTTTTGACCACGACCGGGTTCGTCTCGGCGGACTGGGATACTTCACAAATGTGGTCTGGCCTGTCCACACCGGGCCTTCTTCTGGCGGGGCTTGCGATTTTCGGCGGCGGCGTGGCGACGACGGCGGGTGGCGTGAAGCTCTTGCGGGTCTACGCGCTCTACAAGCACGGATTGCGGGAGCTGGAACGCCTGGTGCGCCCGTCATCCATAGGATCCGGCGGGGGCATGGGGCGATCACTTCGCCGCGAAGGGGCTTTTGTGGCTTGGATTTTTTTCATGCTGTTCGCCATTTCGATTGCCGGTGTCATTCTTGCCCTGACGCTGACCGGGATGGATTTCGATGCGGCTATCATCTTTGCAATTGCCGCGCTCAGCACCACCGGGCCTTTGATCACCGTGACGGCCGAAAACATCGGAACCTACGGCGATCTGGGGTCGGCCGCAAAATCGATCTTGATTGCCGCTATGGTTCTGGGACGGCTCGAAACTCTGGCAATGATTGCGCTGTTCAACCCTGATTTCTGGCGGGCGTAGCGACAGATCGGCACCCTGATGCCGATTTCGACCATTTCGGGGCTGGAAACTTTCTCAATCCCAATACATAGTCCCCCCCAAGCTGGGACAGGGCACCGGATTACAGGTGCGCAGGAACAAAAAAGGCAAAGAAAAGAATGGCCTCCGAGAAGCAAAATTTGCAGGATGTATTTCTCAATCACGTCCGGAAAGAGAAGATTCCGGTAACGATATTTTTGATCAATGGTGTGAAATTGCAGGGTGTCATCACGTGGTTCGACAACTTCTGTGTTCTTTTGCGCCGCGACGGACAGTCACAGCTGGTCTTCAAAGGGGCCATCTCGACCATTATGCCATCGCAACCGATCAGCCTTTACGACGGTGACGCCTAATTCTTGAGACTGAACAGGCCAGCACGACCCGCGCATGGGTGCTGCATCCGGATCTGAAAAGCTCTGACAAGACCCGCGGCCCGCAGCATGCGCTGGCGGAAGCCATTTCGCTTGCCGATGCGTTACCCGGGCTTGAGGTCATTGGCGCGGATGTCGTGCCGCTGCCGACAGCGCGCCCGGGCACGTTGTTTGGTACGGGCAAGCTTGACGAACTCGCGCAGATTTTGAAGGCGGAAGAGATCGAGCTGGTCTTGATTGACGGACCGGTGACACCGGTTCAGCAACGCAATCTTGAGCGGGAATGGAAAGTTAAAATCCTTGATCGAACCGGATTGATCCTTGAGATCTTTTCGGACCGTGCTGCGACCCGAGAGGGCGTGTTGCAGGTCGAACTTGCGGCCCTCAGCTATCAGCGGACACGACTGGTTCGGGCATGGACGCACCTTGAGCGGCAGCGCGGCGGGTTGGGCTTTGTCGGCGGGCCGGGCGAAACCCAGATCGAGGCGGATAGGCGTGCTATCGATGACGCGATCACCCGCATTCGCCGCCAACTCGGCAAAGTGGTCAAAACGCGAGAGCTTCACCGGGCGGCCCGTGCGAAAGTACCTTACCCGGTGGTTGCGCTGGTGGGCTATACCAATGCAGGCAAATCGACGCTGTTCAACCGCCTGACTGGGGCCGACGTGATGGCGAAAGATATGCTCTTCGCGACGCTTGATCCAACCATGCGATCTGTGACACTGCCGGACGGGATCGATATCATTCTCAGCGACACCGTGGGCTTCATCAGTGATCTGCCCACGCAGCTTGTCGCCGCATTCCGGGCAACATTGGAAGAGGTGCTGAGCGCCGATCTGATCGTCCATGTGCGCGATATTTCTCACCCCGAAACGGATGGTCAGGCGCGGGATGTCGCGAAGATCCTCGCCGATCTGGGTGTGTCGGAGACCACACCGCAGCTGACCGTATGGAACAAGATGGATCAGGTCACGGGTGAAGCATCCGAGACACTGAAAAACATTGCGGCGCGGGACGATGCGATCTTCATGACCTCTGCTGTGACCGGCGAAGGGCTTGATGCACTGTTGGACGAGATCTCTGCCCGCGTACAGGCCGAGCGAGCGCAGGAAACACTTGAGTTGCCGTTTTCCGCGGGCAAAGCGCGTGCATGGCTCTTTGAGCAAGAGGTCGTCGAAGACGAAAAGCAGACCGACGAGGGGTTCGTACTCACGGTCAACTGGACCGCTCGACAGAAGGCGCGGTTTGCGAAGCTGTGAACCAAACGGTGCATGGCTGCGTTGAGGCCTCGTATATCGAAGGAATATCCCAATGCTGCCGTTAGTCATCGCCTATGTCGTTACCGTCGTCGTGTTCCTTGCCGTCGATTTCGTGGGGCTCAGTTACATCGTGAAGCCCACATTTGAGCGCTACATCAGTGACTGGCTGCTTGAAGATCTGAGGCTTGGACCGGCGCTGGCATTCTATCTGTTTTTCGTGATTGGCGTGATCTGGTTCGTGTCTGCGCCGGCGATTTTCAACGATAAGACGCTTGTTTGGGTCTTTCTGAACGCAGCCTTTCTTGGGGCGCTGGCCTATGGAACCTATGAATTCACCAATCTTGCCACATTGCGAGACTGGAGCTGGACCATGGTCGCGACAGATCTGACCTGGGGGACGTTTCTGACGGGGTTTTCGGCGACGGTCGGTGTGGCCGTCACCCGTGCGCTGACCTAGTTTCTTGGGATCAATGTCGTGATGCCGACGGCGGCCGCCCGCGCCAATTGCGGGTCGAGTGTCATCGGGATGTACTCGCCCCTACGCCACAGCACCCCAAGATTGTCGTAGTGCCGCGACAGCGGATGGCCCGACTGCCCCGTTGAAATCACAAAGACCGAGCTATCGGGATCGGCGAAATCATAGACCCCTCGGTAGCCAGCGGCGTGAACGTTATGAAATGGATGTTCGCCGCTTCCTTTGGTGCGTCCACGTAGAAGCGTGTTGTCGCCGCCGCTGGTGGACTGGCGGATATTCACGATCCAGCTGAGGATCGGAATTTGTCCCAGAACCTGATGGTCATGCGTTGCCTCATGGGCGTCGCCCCAACGCCAGCTTTCGATGGTCTGACCATAGCGTTCCTCCAACCACAAAAGCGCGTCGTCCAAGGCAGCCCGACTGACGTCCGTGCACGTTTCCTTGGGCGCTGATTGCTGGACATCACACCACACCGCGGCCCCATCAACGTCGCGATATACCCGCTCGATGAAGAGCGGCTCTACATGGGTGAATTCGCTGGTCAGCGGCCCCAGATCATCCCGGATCAGGCGGTTCTGCAGAGCGCGCAGCCATGCTGCATAGATCAGCGGTTCAGGCAGATGCTCTGACATTTCGCCGTTCCATTCGGCCATCAGAGCCAAGGCGCGTTGCCGCTGGCGCTCGCGGGTCCCTTCTGGCGCTGCTTCCCCCGTGAACCACAAATCCGCTGCGATAAGCGGCAAGAGTGAGCGCGCCGTGTAGCTGACCGTGTCCAATTGCGCCTCGATAAAGCTGTCGCGCGTGTGGACCTGTCGGTTCTGCATCAGCCGCTTCCATCGTTGGACACGCTGTGTGTCGCCATAGGTGAAACTGACGTGATCGGGAAACGGGCGGCTGACGGTCTTGTTGTTCGTATTGCCAACGATGCCACCGTCTGGTCCGCGAAACTCCGGATTGCTGGCGTAGGGCATGATGCCCCGCCATTTGTTTTCCGGGATCCACCCGGGGGCAGGGATGCGGCCTTCGGATTGGTGCAGCGGATGCCGACGGGGCACATGGCCGATGGTTTTCATGGCGATCATGTCCTGATCGGCGATTGTCAGGTTCTGGGCGGGCGCCACGTAGTCTTTCATCGCTTCCAGAACATCGTCCACGGACTGGGACCGCATCATCTTGAACCCAGCCTGCAATGACGTGTCGTTGGGTGTCAGCACGGTCCAAGACAGGCTGGCCACATGGCCGGGCGGGGTGATGGTGCCAAGGTTAAAGTGCTCGCCGGGCAGGACCGGGCCGTTCTCTGTCCATTTCAGATCAATCGTAACAGGATCGCTACCTTCCACCTGGATGATCGAGCGTTGTGCGCGGAAAGGTTTGTAGCCATCGGGGGTGAGATATTCATCCGGGTTTTCGGGGTTTACGCGCTCAATGTGGATGTCCTGATCATCAACATAAGCGGTGGTCAGGCCCCAACCCACCTTATCGCTGCGCCCGGTCAGGAAGATTGGCATTCCGGGGATGGTGCCCCCAATAACTCCGCCGCTTTGTAGCTGAACACGGGCGAGATACCAGATCGCCGGTGCGCTCAGGCCGAGATGCGGATCGTTGGCCAGAAGGGTTCCCCCCGCAGCAGAGCGTTCGGGCGCCGCGGCAAATGCATTTGATGCGCCCGCGAGTTCCCGCGGCTTGACGGGCGACAAGGGATCAAGAGGGGGTGATGTATTGGCCGCGAACTGAGGCAGATCCTTAAACAGCCCCGCGTAATCAAGTGCGGCTGTTCCCAGCCCCGGACTGTCAGGCAGGATATCCTTTATGCGGTCCTCATCCAACATCAGTGACGTGCGCGCGCGGATAACTTCTTCGCTGACGTGACCGGACAGCTGGAGGCCCATAACCTTTACGATGGCGATGCTATCGGCTGGCTTCCAGGGCGCGATCTCGGGCGAGAAGAGAAAGAACTCCGGTGCGCCGCGGCCAAGGGCCTCTTCATTGACTGTGCGCAGCCAAGCGTTCACGCCGCTGGCATAGGCCTCAAGCGCCGCCTTCGTCTCGTTGTCCTGCGCCGCTACAGATCGCTGTGCCAATCCGTAGATGTCCAACCTCCGAAGAAGTTTGTCTATCTCCAGCGTCCGTTCCCCGAACAGTTCGCTCAGGCGCCCCTGTGCCGTTCGACGCAGCATTGTCATTTGCCACAACCGGTCCTGAGCATGGACGAAGCCGAGCCCATAATAGGCATCGTTGTCTGTTTCCCCGAAAATATGGGGCAGGTTTGAGTTGTTCCGGACAATTTCGACGGGCGCTGTCAGGCCTGGCACTTGGTAGCTGCCGTCGTAGTCGGGCAGGGATCGTCCCGCGAGGTAGTACACAGCCCACAGCGCAAGGCCTGCCAGAATGACAAGCCCGAGGAACAGCCTGAGTGTCCATCTGAAAATCAATGCCATGGTCGCAGCCCTACATTGCTTGGACTGTGGGGTACAGTTACCGCGCGTCTAGGGCAAATCGGATTTGCCTGTCTGACGCAGCGGCAGTCCGTCATGGGTCCCTACGGAATGATGCGGGTGTACTTGTTGCCTTCGATCGTGGCGCCTGCAATCAGGCCAGCCTGACCAAATACGATGGCAATCACGGGTGACAGGGCTGTTGTCGTGTCGACGCTCAGATTGCCTGCATCGTTTGCCACAGCGTAGCGGGCATCTGCGCCGACTGACCAGCCCGGTGCGCGGCGGAAATCGCTGAGTGCCGCGGGTGTCATGAAGAACAGCGCGTGGGCGTATTGTTGCGCGCCAATCTGTAGACCGAAGGATGCTGCGGTCGTGTTGTAGTAGTCCACCGTGACATCGTTGACCCGCAGTGCGCCACGTCCGTAAGAACCGCCGAACCCAAACCCGGCCTCAGAAACCAGAGGCATGATCAACACGCCAGAGGCTTTGTCAGCCAGTTCCCGGGTTCCGCTGACGTTATTGTAGAGAAAATCGAGTGCCTGATCTGCACGTGCGTCAATCTTTTGCCCGCCCTGCGAGCCGACGCCATTGCCGCAAGCCGCCAAGGCCCCCGTGCTTGCGCCCACCGAAACGAGAAAACCGCGTCGCGTAAAACTGCTCATGATATCCGCCTGTATCTTGTATGTGTTACTTGCTCGACCCCTGTATATCCGGGGCTATTGCGTTAAACATACGTCAGTTTACGGACGGTGTCACGTCGTTATGCGGCGTGCCTATTCATGAAGGGCGCGGGCCACGCGCGGCGCAAAGTAAGTCAGAATGCCGTCGCATCCGGCCCGTTTGAACGCCATCACGCTTTCCATCATCACCGCATCTTCATCGATCCAACCTTGAGCACCTGCAGCCAGAGCCATCGCGTACTCACCGCTGACCTGATAGGCGTAAGTGGGGGCGCCAAATGTCTCTTTCACCCGGCGACAGATATCCAGATAGGGCAGTCCGGGCTTGACCATCACCATATCCGCACCTTCCTCCAGATCTCGGGCGACGAGACGCAAGGCTTCATCGGAATTGCCGGGGTTCATCTGGTAGGTCTTCTTGTCGCCAACCAAGGCGCCGGAGGCCCCGACAGCGTCCCGGAACGGACCATAGAACGCAGAGGCATATTTTGCGGCGTAGCTCATGATCGTCACGTCCTTGTGACCTGCCGCCTCAAGCCCCGCGCGCATGGCGCCAATCCGACCGTCCATCATGTCGGATGGCCCGAGAATGTCAGCCCCTGCTGCCGCCTGCGCCAAGGCCATACGTGCGAGCGCTTCGACACTTTCATCGTTTAAAATAACGCCGTCTCGCACGATGCCGTCGTGCCCGTTAATGTTGTAAGGATCGAGTGCCACATCCGTCATCACCGCAATGTCAGGCACGGCGTCTTTTATCGCGCGGACAGCGCGGTTGGACAGGTTATCGGGATTCCAGGCCTCTTCGCAGAATTCAGTCTTCAGCTTGGGGTCCGTATAGGGAAAGATGCAGACCGCTGGGATATCAAGAGCTTGGGCCTCTTTCACCTGATCCACCAGCTTGTCGATGGTCAGCCGTGATACGCCCGGCATAGAGGGCACCGGCATCTCCTCCCCTTCGCCGTCCATGACAAACATTGGCCAAATCAGATCGCTTGGGCTCAGCACGTTTTCCTGGGTCAGCGCCCGCAAGGCGGCCGTGCGACGCGCGCGCCGAAACCGGGTGATCGGGTGGGGACCGGGCTTGGGATACATGAAACTCTCCTTTAACACGTCGCAGGTTACGTGGTGGCATGGACGGCGCAGGTTCTCAAGGCTGGCCTTCCCCGAAGACGAGCGCTAGGTTGCGCCGAAACGAGAGCAGAGGCCGCGGGCGTTGAGTTTTTATCAGACTGTTTTTGAACTGATCGATTTGCGGTCTTTTTCCAACCTGTGGTTCTGGATCATGCTTGCGGTCTTGTGGTCGACGGCCAGCCACTTTGTCATCGGCGTACCATTTGATATGGTCACACGGGCCAACCGTGTAGGCGGGCAGGCCGAGACCGACTTGCGGGATCTGGTGCGGATCAATGCGAACCGCCTGACCTACATTGCCGACACCGCTGGCAGTTGGCTGACAGGCTTTGTCTTCTTCATTATCAGCGGGCTGATCATCCTCGGATTCTCCTATGAGGTAGAGTTCTGCCAAGCGCTTACTTTCATCTTCGGACCAATGGCACTTGTCTTTGCTCTTTCGATCCGCACAGCGCGACGGGTACATGGACAGGAGATAGCAACTATAAAGACCCGCCTGAAACGACATAGGCTTTCGGTTCAGATCATTGGTCTCTTTTCGATCCTCGCCACCTCCATGTGGGGGATGTATTTCAACCTTACGACAAGCTCGCTTGGCGGCTAGTTCCGCCGTCATGGCTGAAGGTTGACAAGCGCGCTCCACGGCGTAGGTCATGCGCGGATGACGAACACCTCCCACATTACAGTCAGCGGCGCGCCCGAGGGCTTCGACGCCAAGCTTTTGATCGACGAAGTTCGATCGAATACAGGCGCCGTCTTGCATGTTGCGCGTGACGACAAGCGGCTGAAAGCGATGCGGGGGGCGCTTGAGTTCTTCGCCCCTGACATGCCTGTGCTGGAGTTTCCGGCCTGGGATTGCCTGCCTTATGATCGCGTGTCGCCAAACGCGGACGTCGCGGCGGCCCGGATGGCAACGCTGGCGGCCCTCACCAAGACAATGCCATCCGCATTTGTGGTGCTGACCACACTCAACGCCGCGACACAGCGGATCCCGGCGCGGGAGGTTCTGGCGCAATCCAGTTTCACGGCGACGGTTGGTCAGCAAATCGACGAAGCGGCACTGCGGGCGTTTCTGGTTCGGATGGGGTTCACGCAGAGCCCAACCGTGATGGAGCCGGGCGATTACGCCGTGCGTGGTGGGATCATTGACATCTTCCCGCCGGGTGAAAGCGGTCCGGTGCGGCTTGATCTCTTTGGCGATGTGCTGGACGGCGCGCGGCGGTTTGATCCGGCGACACAGCGGACGACCGAGAAGTTGGGCCGAATTGAATTGGCGCCCGTCTCGGAGGTCATTCTTGATGATCCAGCGATCACCCGGTTCCGGCAGAACTACAGGATCGAATTCGGCGCGGCTGGAACGGATGATCCGCTCTACGAGGCTATAAGCGCGGGCCGCAAGCATCAGGGCATTGAGCATTGGTTGCCGTTTTTTCATGAAAAGCTGGAAACTCTGTTCGACTACCTGCCGGACTCAACCGTTTCGCTTGATGATCAGGTCACGCCTGCGCATTTGGCGCGGTGGGATGGCATTGCGGATCAGTACGACAACCGGCGGGAGGCGATGACGCAGAAATCCCGCCTTGATACAGTTTACAAGCCTGTTCCCCCGGCGCTTCTGTATCTTGACTCCACGGCCTTGGATGCAGCTCTGAAAGGCAAGCGTGTTCTTCAGCTGTCACCCCTGCCGCAGGCAACTGGGCCGGGCGTTATCGACGCCAGCGGGCGGATCGGACGGAATTTTGCACCGGAACGACAAGCCGAAAATGTAAATATATTTGAGGCGTTGGCCGATCATGTTCGCGCCGAGCGGAAGCGACACAACGTGGTCATCGCAAGCTTCTCAGACGGCGCGCGGGACCGGCTGCAGGGACTGTTGGAAGACCAGGACATTCACGACGCCCGCCTGATCAAGACAGCAAAGGACATTTCACAGGGAACCGGCGGTGTCTTCCTGTCAGTCTGGGCGCTGGAGCAAGGGTTCAGCGCGCCGGGGCTCACAGTCATCTCCGAACAGGATGTGCTGGGGGACCGCTTGATCCGCGGAGCGCGCAAGAAACGGAAGGCCGAGAACTTCCTGACCGAAGCACAGGGGTTGAGCCAAGGTGATTTGATCGTCCACGTCGATCACGGGATCGGGCGGTATGTCGGCCTTGAGACGGTTACAGCTGCCGGCGCACCTCACGAATGCATCTTGCTGGAATACGCGGGCGGGGATCGGTTGTACCTGCCGGTCGAAAATATCGAACTGCTCAGCCGCTACGGCCACGAAGAAGGATTGCTCGACAAACTCGGTGGCGGTGCGTGGCAAGCCAAGAAGGCGCGACTGAAGCAACGCATTCGCGATATGGCCGACAGGCTCATCCGGATCGCTGCGGAGCGCGAGCTACGCAAGGCACCAATTCTTGAGGCGCCCGACGACATGTGGGACGCCTTCTGCGCGCGCTTTCCCTACGAGGAAACCGAAGACCAGTTGGCAACAATCGAAGCGGTGCTGGATGATCTGGCGATGGGTCGCCCGATGGACAGGCTCGTCTGCGGCGACGTGGGCTTCGGTAAAACCGAGGTGGCCATGCGGGCCGCGTTTGTGGCTGCGGCCTCTGGCCTGCAGGTCGCGGTGGTCGCGCCGACGACACTTTTGTCGCGGCAACACACGAAGTCCTTTGAAGACCGATTTCGGGGATTTCCATTGAGTGTCAGACAGTTGTCCCGGTTCGTGAATGCAAAGGATGCTGCGTTGACCAGAGATGGGTTGCGTGATGGATCAATTGACATCGTCGTGGGCACCCATGCGTTGTTGTCCAAGCAGGTCAAATTCAAGAACCTCGGTCTTCTGATTGTCGATGAGGAACAACACTTCGGTGTGCAGCATAAGGAGCGATTGAAGCAGATGCGCTCGGACGTGCACGTCCTGACTCTGTCGGCCACGCCGATCCCGCGGACCTTGCAGCTGTCTCTGTCCGGCGTGCGCGAGTTGAGTATCATTGGAACCCCGCCTGTGGATCGCCTGGCCATCCGGACTTATGTCAGTGAATTTGATGCGTTCACCGTCCGGGAAGCACTCTTGCGGGAACACTATCGCGGCGGTCAAAGCTTCTACGTTGTCCCGCGCGTCGCGGACTTGCCCGAAATCGAAGAGTTCCTACGCGAGCAGGTGCCAGAGATCACCTATGTCGTCGGCCACGGCCAATTGGCACCGGGCGATCTCGATCAACGCATGAACGCGTTCTATGACGGGAAGTACGACGTCCTTCTGGCAACAACCATCGTGGAGTCCGGCATCGATATTCCGACGGCAAACACGATGATCATTCATCGGGCCGACATGTTCGGCCTCAGCCAGCTCTATCAGATCAGAGGCCGGGTGGGGCGTTCGAAAACGCGGGCCTATGCGTACCTGACAACCCGCCCGCGGCAAAAGCTGACCGCGACGGCAGAGAAGCGTTTAAGGGTCTTGGGCAGCATAGACAGCCTGGGCGCTGGCTTTAACATCGCGAGCCAAGACCTTGATATCAGGGGCGCCGGCAACATTCTGGGAGAAGAGCAGTCGGGCAATGTCCGTGAGGTCGGCTATGAGCTTTACCAGTCCATGCTGGAGGAAGCGATTGCCAAAATCCGCTCCGGTCAGATCGATGGGTTGACGGACGATGACGATCAATGGGCGCCAACCATCAATCTGGGCGTGCCCGTTTTGATTCCGGAAGACTATGTGCCAGATCTGGACGTTCGGCTTGGCCTCTATCGCAGGTTGTCCGGTTTGACGACAAAGGTAGAGCTTGAAGGGTTTGCCGCGGAACTGATCGACCGGTTTGGAGCGCTGCCCAAAGAGGTGAACACGCTACTTCTGGTCGTTCGGATCAAGGCGATGTGCAAGCGGGCCGGGATCGCAAAGCTGAACGGCGGTGATAAGGGCGCCACGGTCGAGTTCCATAACGACAAGTTCGCGCGGCCCGAGGGATTGGTCGAGTTCATCAATGACCAGCGCGGTTTGGCCAAGGTCAAGGACAACAAGATCGTCATCAAGCGCGATTGGGCCAAAGACAGCGACAAGATAAAAGGGGCATTTGCGATTGCTCGGGATTTGGCCGAGAAGGCCGGAACGTTCAAACCCAAGGCTAAGGCTGCGGGCGCTTAATCCCGCGACATCCCAAACCGGATGATCAAAACTCCGAGTGCCGACAGGACAAGTGTTCCGAAGGCAAGGGGCAGGGGTGTGCCGTTGAACGCCAGACCGATGGGAACGGCGATGCATACGCCGAGAACGGTCGCGACGGCGCCAATCACCGAGGCTGCAAGCCCCGCAATATGGCCCAAGGGCTCCATCGCGAGCGCATTGAGGTTGCCGATGACCATTCCGGCCATGAAGAAGATGCTGGTTGTCCAGATTAGATACGGAAGGAACGGAACATCAATGACTGTGGCAAGGGCGACGATACCGACCGAGAAGGTCAACTGCGCAACGAAACCCGCCATAATCATCAATCGCATACCAAGCAGGAGGACGAGCCGGGCGTTCAGAATACTTCCTGTCCCGGCGACAAGCGCGATGCCAGCAAACCAAAGCGGAAAGCTGTCCCCGCGGCCATATACCTGGTCAAAGATCTGCTGTGTCGAGCTGAGGCACCCGAACAGCATGCCGAAGCTCAGGGCTTGGGTTGCTGTTGAGAGAACAAAGATGCGGCATCTGAAGCACTCTATCACTGCTGCCTTCAGCGCTTTGATCCGAAACGGTCGCCGCGCTTCTGGTGGCAGCGTTTCGGGTTGGCGCAAACTGATCCAGACGACAAGAATTGCAGCAAACAGGACGAAGGCCGCAAAGATCGCACGCCAGCCTGCAAGGTTGATAATGCCCAGGCCAATCAGGGGGGCGACGGCCGGAAAGAGTGTGAAGATCATCATGGCGTAGGACATGATGCGCGCCATCTGCCGCCCTTCGTAAAGATCACGGATTATCGCGACGGCAACAACCCGGGGACCTGCAGCGCCCAGCCCTTGCAGCACACGTGATGCGATCAACACCTCGATGGTCTGAGCCTGCGCTGCCAGTATGGCCCCCGCAACATACAGTGCCGCGCCGCCCAAAATCACCGGCTTACGTCCCAGACTGTCGGACAAGGGGCCGGTGAAAAACGTGCCGATGCCCAAACCGAAAACAAAGCTCGTCAGCACGAGCTGGGCATTATTGACGTTCTCAGGTGAAATCTCGGCGGCGATATCGGGCAAGGCTGGCAACATCGCATCGATAGAGAACGCGACCATGGCGAAGCTCATCGCAATCAGGGCGATGAATTCCGGAAGGGGCAGGCGTTTTGCGGGGGCGGTGGGCGCGATATCGGCGTTGCTCATTACCTCGCCGTATCAGCTATTTCGCCGCCCCGCTATAGCCCATGTCGAGGTGTTTTAGCTTTGGGCAGACTGAGCATCCAGTTGCGTTTGGATCTCGCCAATCACCTGTTTCCAAAGCTCCGGTTGTTGCGCGCCCGGAAGCACATGCTGGTTCGCCACAACGAATGTCGGCACACCTGTCACACCCCGCTCGCGCGCATGAGCGTCCCGCTCGGCAACATCTGCTGCATCTGCGTCGCTGGACAACAGACGGGCGGTCATCTCACGGTCCATACCAGCGGTTTCGGCGATGGTCAGAAGGACATCCGCATCGCCAATATCCTTGCCTTCCCTAAAATAGGCTTTGAAGAGCATGGACACCACGGCTGTTTGACGCCCCTCTAATCCTGCCCAATGGATCAGTCTATGGGCATCCAGTGTGTTTGGCGTCCGCTGTATCGCGGCAAAGTCGATCTCCAGCCCGGCTGCCTGCGCGGCTTCCGCGATCTGAGCATAGACCCGCACGGCGTTGTCTTTCCCACCAAATTTCGTTTCGAGATATGTCCGGCGATCCATGCCGTCCTTGGGCATGTCGGGGTTCAATTGAAATGGATGCCATTCAATCGCGAAAGGATGGTCCGGATTAACCTCGAGCGCACGGTCCAGATGGGCCTTACCGATATAACACCAAGGACAGATCGGATCGGACAGAATATCAAGTTTGACCATGTTCAGCCTCGTAGTCTCGCGCAAGGGCACGCCGGTTCAGTTTTCCATTCGGCCCTTTAGGCAGGACGTCCTTGCGGATGTAAAGGCGGGGTCGCTTATAGGTCGCAAGATGGGTTTCGGCGCGATCTGCCAGATCGTTTGCAGGGCCGGTATGGAAAAGAGCGATGACTGTGACGTCCGCCTTCACGGTGACAGCGGTGGCGGCGACGTCCCCAACGGAAGGATGATCGGCGAAGGCCGCCTCGACCTCCAGCGGGGAGACACGGACGCCGCCCGCATTCATCATGTCGTCTGCGCGTCCCAAGTAAGTGACATCTCCGGTTGCACTCATCGAGACAAGATCGCCTGTCATGAACCAATCGCCAGTCAAATGTGCGCCTTCCGGCTGGTTCAGGTATCCGATCATCAGTCCCGGGTCGTCCTTATGGACAGCAAGTTCGCCCGCGGTGTTGTAACCAACCGGCTTACCGCCCTCTAGGACGGCAACGCGGCGGCCCGTCTGCGGCCTGCCGCTTGCACCGTCGACAAGTGCCACCCCAGGTGCGCCGGAAATAAATGTGGAGCATTCCGACATGCCCAACGCCTCGTGGACATCGGTCCCGGTCGCGCGGACCCAGGCAGCTCGGGTGCGGGCAGGCATCTTTTCACCTGCCGACAGGCCATGACGAAGCTGATCTGCGCGAATGGTCGGGTTGTCTGCGAGCATCTGGCGATAAACCCCGGGGGCTGCGGCAAAAATCGTGACATCATGCGTGCCGAGCAATGTCGGCAAATCCTTAGCTGGCGTACCTGCTGCCGGGATCAAAGCGGTCGCCCCGATTGTCCACGGATCTACAAGTCCCGTACCAAGGGTGTAGGTCCAGTTGAAGGCGCCTGCGTGCAACAACCTGTCGGAGGACTGCAGACCATACCAGCCTTCGAACATTATCTGACGGGCCCAAACGGCGCGATGGGCGTGACGGACACCGCGCGGCGTGCACGAGGTGCCGGAGGTGAAGATCGTATACGCGTGGGCGTGTGGCGTGCTGCGGCGCGGTTCAAGATCAGACGGTATATTCTCCATGTTCAAATCACTGACCGAAAGTACCGGGCAATCGATCTTCTCCGGCAGCGAGACGCCTGGGCTGTGCAGGATCAAGCGGCCACCGACCATGTCCGTGACCACAGTGACCTCGCGCGATGTCAGTTGCGACGAGAGCGGGACAGGTACGAGACCAACATAGATGCAGGCCAGATAAGCGATGGGGAACTCAACGCAACTGTCGAGGCGGAAGAGAACGCTGTCGCCAGGCGATAGCCCGATAGACAGCAGCTGCCCCGCCATTGATCGAACCGCGTTCCGCAAAGCGCCGTGGGACATTTTGCGATCCGATCCAAGGACTTCCAGTGCGATCTTATCCGGAGTTTTTTTCCCGGCCTGCAAAACATATTCCGCCATATTGAATGGGTTCGGGCAGGTCGGAGGTGGGCCATGATCAAAGACAGATACCATGGGCCCGTCGCTATGCCGCGATGCGTCCTATTGCAAGCCTTGGGCGAGGTCAGTAGGACAGAGGCCATGTCCGATTACGACGAACCGAGCCTTATTCGCCTCGCGCGCGCCAGCGGGGACAGCAGCCATGTGGAGCCTCTGAACCTAGGGCGCCGCGTGCGTGAATTGCGCAAGGCCCGCGAATGGACATTGGAACGCGCGGCGCAGGAGGCTGGTCTGGCGCGGTCCACCTTGTCCAAGATCGAAAACGAACAGATGTCCCCGACCTTCGAGCTAATGAAAAAGCTGGCGGACGGGCTGGGCATCGATATGCCTCAACTGTTTACACCACCCCGCAAGGCTCAGGTGAACGGTCGCATGGACGTGACGCAAAGCGATGGCGGCCAGCCTCATGTCACGCCGACCTATGAGCATGAATTGCTGAACGCAAACCTGACAAAGAAATCGATGCTGCCCTATCGGGCGCGGATCAGGGCGCGGTCTTTTGAGGAGTTTGATGGCTGGGTGCGCCATGACGGGGAAGAGTTTCTGTATGTACTGACCGGGGCCGTCCGACTTTATACAGAGTTCTATGAACCCGTAGAGATGAAGCGCGGCGACAGTGCGTATTACGACGCCTCGATGGGCCACAATGTGATCTCGGTCAGCGCAGAGGATGCGCTGATTTTGTGGGTCACATCATTGGTTTGACGGTCGATCCTGATGTCTTGAGAAGAGCCAGTTTAGCCCCAGCATCCCAAGAACGGTTGCGGTGACCTGCATCGTGACGAACATGGGCACGTGGGCGGGTGAAATCCCCGAAAAAGTGTCAGTGAATGCCCGCGCGATGGTCACCGCCGGGTTGGCGAAGCTGGTTGAGGCGGTGAACCAGTAGGCACCCGTGATGTAGAGCGCGACAAGTGTGGGCACAGCTTCTGCCCTGTGCCGCAAGCCGCCAAAGATCACGAAGAGCAGGCCGAAGGTCGCGACACACTCTGCGATATACTGGGCCGCGCCTGTGCGACTTGTGTTTGAAAACTGGAAGAGTATTTCGCCGAACATCAGGTGCGTGATCCACACCCCGATCACACCGCCCATTATCTGTAGGATCACGTAGATGGTCGCGCGGCGGACAGCGATCTCCCCGCGCATCAGAAAGGCGAGCGTCACCGCCGGATTGAAGTGCGCGCCGGAAACAGGCCCGAGTACGGTGATCAGAACGTAGAGCATGCAGCCGGTTGCGATTGCATTTGCCAGAAGCGCAATCGCGGTGTTTCCAGCCGCCAGGGTTTCGCCCATAATGCCAGAGCCCACCACGCTGATCAAAAGCAGGGCCGTTCCCAGCATTTCCGCGACGTAGGCCCTTTTCATGAAATTTGACCAATTTCCGAAAGGGTTGGAGGACTGATTTGATCTTCTGGCAGAGCTACAAACGCCCGCGCGCGATTTTGCAACGTTTGAAACACGGCCTCAAAGGCGTGGTCTTGCTCTGCACAAGGCTCGGCGGCGGGATCATTTACCCCCCAATGCGCGCACCTCGGTGTTCCGGGCCAGATCGGACAGGTTTCCCCCGCGGCGGTCGCACATACCGTGATCACCAGATCCATCTCAGGTGCATCGTCTCCCCCGAACTCATCCCAGCTTTTTGACCTTGGAGCGGTCGCTTCGATTTTGTGTCTCGCCAAGGTCAAAAGCGCAACTGGATGAACCTGACCCGTTGGTTGAGATCCTGCGGAAAAAGCGTTGAACCCAAGATCCTGCAGGATCGCTTCAAGCAGAATGGATCGGGCAGAATTGCCGGTACACAAAACCAGAATGTTCAAGAAAAAGCCCCCATCGCATGTGCTTGGGGGCTTAAGAACGGAGTGTAACGGTTTTATGTCAGTGGCTAGGCGCGACCAACCGGATTTTCCAGCTTGTTGTCGTCGCCAAAGGTCTTGTCGTCATCCAAAGGACCTTCACCCTCAGGTATCTCTTCGGCGCTGCGCAAAATGGCCATATTGTCATTGTGCTCGTCGGCCATGACGTCCGCTGGCATTTCGCTATTGAGCCATTCCGCAATTTCCTCGTCGGCCTCGATTTCGGATCGGGTGTGTTTGTCTGCGATCTCTGCCGCCAGCAATCTGCGGTCACCCGCAATATTGATCAGACGGTTCTCGTCAAGTTCTGGCCATCGCTGCAGGATGGGGGCCGAAAATGCGGTCCAATTGTTGGAAACCTGGGTCCATGTCATCATCAGTCTGCTCCTTCTTCTGCTTGCAAGGACAATGCAGACTGACAGGGAGCGGTTCCCTTCAGGCGAACATAGAGGCGAGATTGATGCTGCTGCAGTCGTTCAGATCATCAAAATGGTCTGTCAGAAACTTCTTGGCCGCTCTATGCCCTGCCTCTTTCAACTCACCCAAGACATAACTGTTCGGAATCAGCTTAGTGGCGACGGACAATTGCGTCATCAGTGCATCGTCAGAGATCATGTGGACGAGCACCTTTTTCATCGCATCTTCTGCGATCTTGTCCTGATCAATGAGGCGCCCTACGAACTCGATTGCGCGCAATTCACGCAGCAGCGAGCCGTTGAAGCTGATCTCATTGATCCTGTTCTGGATATCGGAGGCCGATTTTGGAACAGCGTCACGGTAGAGCGGGTTGATATTCACAACAACAATGTCGTCCGGCAAGTGCTTGTCAAACAGCGGGAAAAGGGCAGGGTTTCCCATGTAGCCGCCGTCCCAGAATGCTTCGATGGCTCCCGTTTCTGGATCGTGGAACTCGACAGCTTTAAAGATGGTCGGGAGACATCCGGACGCAAGAATGGAATCCGTCGAGATTTCACTTCCCTTGAAGATCCGGATTTTACCTGACCGCACATTCGTTGCGCAGACATAGAGATCGGGGCCCTGCAGCGCGCAGACGCGGTCATAGGAAAACTGTTCTACAACACGCCGCAACGGATTTTCATAGAGCGGGCCAAAGGCGTAGGGGCTGGCGATCCGCGAAACCGCGTCAAGGGTCATGTAGTAGGGCGACAACTCCAGCGACTTGCTCACATCTGCAGGGGTCAAACCGGTCATCCACGGCAGCATGGTTGGGTGAGACGTCGCGCCTATTTCAGACCAGAGCCAGTCCAGCTTTTTCATCGCGCCTTCATTGCCGCCCTCCAGCATGCCGGATTTGAGCGCGGCACCATTCAGGGCACCGGCCGAGGTTCCTGAGATGCCCGCGATCTCGATCCGGCCATCGCCCAACAACGTATCAAGGACACCCCAAGTGAATGCGCCGTGCGCCCCGCCGCCTTGCAGGGCTAGATTGATCTTTTTGGCGTTCTTCTTGAGCATTCGGATTACTCCAAGCTGGTATTAAAGCGCCGTCCAGCCGCCATCGACGCTGATTGTCGTTCCCGTGATCTGAGCCGCAGCGTCCGAACACAGGAACGTTGCCACGCCACCAAGCTGTTCGGTCGTGGCAAATTCCTTGGAGGGCTGACGCTCCAGCATGACCTCCTTGATCACGGTTTCCCGATCCATGTCATACTCTTTCATGGTTTCGGGAATTTGGGCTTCGACCAGTGGCGTCAGTACATAGCCGGGGCAGATCGCGTTGACTGTGATCGGTTCCTGCGCCGTTTCCAAGGCCACGACCTTCGTCATCCCCACGACGCCGTGTTTCGCCGAGACATAAGCCGATTTGTAGGGCGAGGCGGTCAATCCATGGGCGGAAGAGATATTGATCACGCGTCCCCAGCCGGATTTCTTCATCATCGGGATGGCCGCAGCAGTGGTGTGAAAGACGCTGGACAGCATGATCGCAATGATCGCGTCCCATTTCTCGGTCGGGAAGTCTTGAATGGGGGCGACGTGCTGGATGCCGGCATTGTTGATCAGGATATCAACATCGCCAGCCTCTTCGATCAGACGGCGTGCGTCATCGCCCTTACTGAGGTCCGCTTTGATATAGCGCGCCTCGTTGCCGGTGACGTTCGTGATCTCTTCGGCCAGCGCGTGATCTTCCTTTCGATCGGTGTAGGAATTCAACACGACCTGTGCGCCTGCCTTCGCCAGTTCCTGTGCAATCCCAAGCCCGATGCCGGAGTTGGAGCCAGTGATGACGGCGGTTTTACCGGACAGCGGAGAGGGGAGAGACATGGCAGAGCACCTTTCTATTTCGCATGCGCAGCAATTTAGAGCGTGCACCCCGCAAGGGAAGCAAAAACGCACCCATTCAGGTGGTGAGCGGTCCGCTGCGGATCAGATGCCTGCGATGGCACTGCTTGCTGGAAAAGGATCCTGATGGCGCACAAGTTTATGGGTCCGTTTGATGTGCCTCAAATGGGCGGCAAAAAGCACATAAGCCAGCTGTGTTTCGATAAGGGACAAGGCTGCCACTTTGCGCGCAGAAAACGCAAAAACTTGTGCAAACCCCGCTTGCCGCAAGCGCTTGTCCACACCGACCCTGCAGAGACCCGCGCCATAGGCATCTTCCCGTGTGACGGAGAAGTGCGCGCCGTTCAATAAGACGTCCAGCCGCAGGACCGCAACGTCTTTCCAGCGAACGCCGATCTGTCGTCGAGCAAACCAAGCGCTGCGGGCCTCTTCCATAGCATCATTCGGATCGACCGCAGCAGAACTGTAGGCAAACCGTTGTTCAGGATGTGCTACCGCCCAGATCAGCTGTCCGTCGTCGGTGATCGCGCGCCGCGCCGTTGTGACCCCGTGATCATGTTCCACGTGATTTGCGGTATCTATCCAGCCCTGAACACCCTCTGCCTGGAAGCGCTGCAGCGCATCTTCGTCCGGATGATCCAAGGTGTTGGACACGGCAAACTGGCGCTGGAGAACCAGCCGGTCCTTAAGAAATTCTGCTTTGGGTTTCGAGGTCAAAACCATGACGATATCCTACTCATTAAACTCCACGCGGACGCTGCGCGGTTCGAACACAAAAAGAGGGGCAAGGGGAAACGCAGGAAAAACGCGTCAGAAACCAAGCACACCAAACGAGCAAGCCAAACATTGGCCCGCACGAAAAGGATGCCGCAAAGCGGAGAATGGATCAAGTTTGGTAGGTTGTTTTTGGAGCTCTCAGGCCAAAAAAAACGCCAGCACGAAGCTGGCGTTAAGTTATTGAGGCAGGTTTCATACAGGCAAGAAACCTATCGAGCAGTGGTTCCTTTATAAGCAATGCGCCGCCTCAGGCCAAGCTAAAAGTTTGTATAAACAGACACTTCGGATTATCGTTAACATCAATAATAATAAGGGCACGGGGCATTGTTGCTGATATGAGACCGTATATTTTCCATGAGCTTAAATGGCTTCTTGGTGCTTTGAGTGGCGCGCTGATTCTCTTTGCCTCGCAACTGCTGGCGGAGCCTCGGCATGGCATAGCTATGTATGGAGAGCCCGCGCTTCCACCTGATTTTGTGTCGCTGCCCTACGCCAACCCGAACGCGCCCACGGGCGGAACGTTCATCGCAGGTGAAGTCGGCAGCTTTGATTCGCTCAACCCGCACATCCTCAAGGGGCGGGTTCCATGGCAGTTACAGTATCTCGCCTACGAAAGTCTGATGGGCCGGTCTTATGACGAGCCCTTTACCCTGTACGGCTTGCTGGCCGAATCGATTGAGACCGATCCCGATCATCAATGGGTCGAATTTGTCCTGCGGGAGGAGGCACGATTTTCCGACGGAACGCCCGTCTCGATTGAAGATGTGATCTGGTCCTATGAGACGCTCGGCACCATTGGCCATCCGCGGTACCTCGGCTCGTGGAAGAAAGTGTCCGCCGCAGAGCAGACCGGCCCCCGCAGCGTCCGGTTCACATTCACAGAGCCGGACCGGGAACTGGCGCTTATCATGGGACTTCGACCGATCCTGAAAAAGGCGCAGTGGGATGGCAAAGACTTCGCGCAGAGCGGCCTCAGCGATATCCCGATTTCCACGGCGCCTTACGTGATCACCGATTTTGATCCGGGCCGCTTCGTACTTCTGGAGCGTGATGAGGACTATTGGGGCAATGACCTTGCCTTTCGAAATGGAACCCATGTCATTGATCGTATTCGGATGGAGTTTTTTACCGATGAAACCGCGTGGTTCGAGGCGTTCAAGGCCGGCGAGTTAAGCACAATCCGTGAAACCAATCTTGGCCGCTGGAACACGCGCTATGACTTTCCACGCGTGCGGCAGGGCGAGGTCATCAAATCACTGATCCCCCATGGCAGGCCTTCGGGCATGACCGGGTTCGTCATGAATACCCGCAATCCGCTCTTTGAGGACTGGCGGGTTCGCGAGGCGATGATCCAGGCTTTCAACTTTGAGTTCGTCAACAACACTTTGAATGGCGGGGAGCTTCCTCGGATTACGTCCTACTTCTCCAACTCGATCCTTGGCATGGAAGAGGGTGAGGCGACGGGTCAGACACGTGAATTGCTTGAACCGTTTGTCGATGACCTCCCACCAGGGGTGTTGGAGGGATACAGTCTGCCTGTCTCCGATGGGTCGGCGCGCAACCGTCGCAACATTCGCAGCGCCACGGCCTTGCTGGAAGAGGCCGGGTGGGTCGTTCAGGACGGCGTCCTGACAGGAACAGATGGCGCGCCCTTCGCATTCGAGATCCTTCTCAGTGCTGGCAGTGCCGAAAATCAGGCCATTGCCAACATCTATAAGGAAGGGTTGGAACGGCTGGGTATCTTCACAACAATCAGCGTGGTGGACGCCGCACAATATAAAGAGCGCACGGATGCGTTCAGCTTTGACATGACCTATTTCACACGCGGTCTGTCACTGAGCCCCGGCAATGAACAACTGGTCTACTGGGGCTCCGAGGCGGCCGATATTCAAGGGTCGCGCAATCTGATGGGGGTGAAAAGCCCCGCAGCGGAGGCGATGATCGCCACAATGGTGAACGCGGACAACCTAGAGACATATCGCAGTGCCGTGCGCGCGCTGGACCGTGTTTTGACAGCCGGACGCTATGTCATCCCCTTCTGGTTCAGCGACAAGTCCAGACTGGCCCATGATGCCGCACTCAGGTTCCCGGATACGATCCCGGTCTATGGGGATTTTCTGGGCTTTCAGCCAGAGGTGTGGTGGTTCGAAGAGTAGCGGAACTTTTTCCAGAACACCGGGTTATGTCATCGGACATAGAGCCGTCCCGGCACTCTGCCGCGACATGACCAAAGAAAAGGATAACTTATGACCCTTCGTATCACAGCACTTCTCGTGACACTTCTTGCCGTTTCCGCATGCAACACATTGGATGGTGTCGGTCGCGACGTGGAAGAGGGCGGCGAAGCTATTCAAGACGCTGCAAGCTAAGCACCGCAGCACACTAAGCGGAATTGACGGCGCCTTCGGGCGCCGTTTCTCGTTTCAAGCCAAAGATTTACTGAGCTGCCAAGGCCGGCGGTTCACTAGGGTCTTCGCGGTTCGGGTAGACCAGACCCGCTGAGATAACCAGCTTCGCTGCGTCCTCGACGCTCATATCCAACTCGATGACGTCAGATTTTGGCACAAACAAAAGAAAGCCCGAGGTGGGGTTCGGGGTCGTCGGCAAGAAAACAGACACCTTATCCACCTCATCGGGGACGCGTCGCGCGATTTCGCCCTTTGCGTGCGTGGAGATGAACGCGATGGCCCAAAGACCCTTACGGGGGTATTCGATCAGACACGCCTTTTCGAACGATGTTTCCCGCTGGGAAAACACCGTCTCTGAAATCTGTTTGAGGCCGGTATAGATTGATCGCACGACCGGCATCCGCTCGACAATGCTTTCACTCCATCTGAGGAAAGAGCGGCCCAAAATACCTTTGGTGACCCACCCGACGATGACGGTGAAGAGCAAGAACAACACGACGCCCACACCACGGATGTTCACCGAGACATCCTCGCCGAAGTAACGCTGGATCAGAACTTCGGGATGGTATGGATCCGGCACGAACGGCAGAACGAACCCATCAACCCAGCCAACGACAGTCCAGATCAGGTATGCGGTCAGTCCGATCGGCGCGATAACGACAAGTCCGGCTAAAAAATTGCCGCGCAATCTTGCGAAAAGACCGGGTTTGCGATGCGGACGCGCCGCTTCTTCTAGGGCATTTCGGTCTGGCATAAGATTTGAGCTGCTACTTTATATGATTAGGTAGAACCAACGTTCTATCTATGGGGAAGGTTTCAACCTGACAAGACAGCGGGCGCGGATCGGGTCACATTCCGGGCGCAGACATATCATTCCTTGCACAATTCTGTAGCAATCCTGCTGGCAAGACGGGCATTGTTCAAAACGAGCTGAATGTTCGCCTCCAGCGATTTGCCATCGGTTAACTCAAAGATACGCTGCAGCAAAAATGGCGTGACGGACTTGCCCGTGATCTTTGCCGTTTCGGCCTCGGTCAGCGCCTGTTCGATCAGGGGTGAGAGCGTATCGTGGGGGATCTCATGTGTTTGCGGGATCGGGTTGGCGACCAGTTGACCTCCGGGAACACCCAGTGCCTTTCGCGCTTGGTGAGCCTTCGCGATGTCCTCGGCGGTGTCCATCCGTAAGGGCGCGTGAAATTCGGACGTCGTGGACCAGAAGGCAGGCAGCATGTCTTGCCCATAGGCAATGACGGGTACACCCAGCGTTTCCAGCACCTCCCATGTTTTTGGCAAGTCGAGGATGGCCTTTGCGCCTGCCGCCACGACAGTCACGGGGGTCTGAGCCAATTCCTGAAGGTCCGCGGAGACGTCAAAGCTCAACTCTGCGCCCCGATGAACACCACCGATGCCGCCCGTGGCAAACACCGCGATATCGGCGGCGTGCGCAGCGATCATGGTGGCGGCGACTGTGGTGGCGCCGGTTCCGCCGGACGAGATGCAAGCGGCCAGATCCGCACGGGATAGCTTGGCCACGCCCTCAGCCTGACCCAATTGATCAAGTTGATCCGTCTCCAGCCCAATACAAAGCGTACCGTTGAGCACCGCTATCGTGGCGGGAACAGCGCCTTCAGTTCGGATTGCAGCCTCTGTTCGTCGCGCGGTCTCGACATTTTGAGGGTAAGGCATGCCATGTGTGATGATCGTGCTTTCCAAAGCTACAATCGGCACACCGCTTGCTTTTGCCGCTGTGACTTCGGCTGAAAAGACCATGTCGATCAATAGCTCTCTCCAGAGATGTAGATGGCAGTGGCATCGAGGGCCCGGGCGAGGGCGGCTTCTTCGGCCAGCCCCTCGGCTTCTGCCGCGATATGGGCTGCCATGAAGGTATCGCCCGCACCGGTGACACGCGTGACAAGCACCTCACGCGGAACAAGGGTCAGGACGTTGTTTCGGCTGGCCGCAGTGGCAGGATTGGGGCCGTCCGTGACAAGGCACCGGTGCAAGCCGCTGTCCAAAAGCGCCAAAGCTGCATCTTTCGAAGTTTTGTAGGATCGGTGAAGCAGAAGACCTGCTTCCTCCAAATTTACATAGAGCGTCGCGCGAGGGTGGGACAGAAAGGGGGTCAAACGCTCCGCTTTGCCTGGCGATGCCGGTGCAATCCGAAGGTCAGCGGCGGCAAACGCCGGATCGTGGGCGATGTCCTCAAGCAGTGATAGTGTCAGATTTCCGTCCAGCGCGATCAGACCTGACCACCCTGACAAGTCACCCCCACGCAGTGGACGCAATATCTTGTCACCCGCAGCCTCGAGCGAATGAGCATCGGCAATCGCTGCAATCAGACCGTTCCCACCTTCAACGGCCATATATCGGTCCGTTGGCAAATCGTTGGAGCGATAGACATGATCCATATTCATGCCAAGGCGCGCGCAAGCGCCTTGCAGTTCAGTGCCTTCCTCATCGCTGCCGATGACCGACAGGAGGGCAGGGTACATACCGTAGGCCTTGAGCGCCATCGCAATGTTCAGTGCGACGCCGCCGGGATTGCGGGTGATCCGGCCGGGCACGTCGCTGCCCTTGTTCATGTGGGACGTTGCACGACCGATGATGTCCCAAAGGACGGCACCGATGCAGATGATATCGGGTCGTTGTGTCATGGCGCCTTATTGGCGCTCGATCTGTCCGGTGACAAGAGCTTGCGCGGCTCAGTGCGCCTGAGGTTGAAAGAGCAGCTTCACATAAGATCGGAACATCCGCACCTGTCTGCCTGTCGCTTCGGGATCACTGAGGGACTTCGACAAAACGATGCCACCTTCAACGACGGCCAGTAGCATGTCGGCCAGATCATCCAGATTGACGGGATCCCGTGGAGGTGAGAAGGCCGCAACATCGTCAAACATCTTACGAAAAAAGAATCGCCAGCGGAGCATGGCGTTTTCATTCAGTTTCCGCACATCCCGGTTGAACGCGCGCTCGTTGTAAGCGGCGGCGGCAACAAGACAGCCCGGATGGCCATTGGGAATGTCTTCCAAGACCTCCGCCAGCATTTTCAGCCCAACAAGCATTGCCTGGAGAGGATCATCCGTGAGCTCCCGTGCGCGTCCGAAGATATCGTCGAACAGCTGGTCCTCAGCGTCGATGTAGCGTTGTAGCAATGCCAGCGCGAGCGCGTTCTTGTCGGGGAAGTGGTAGAAGAAACCGCTCTTGGTGATATGCGCACCGGCCACGATCTCGTCGATCGAGGTCGCCTCAAACCCTTTCGCAAGAACGGCGTCCGCCGCGATATCGAGCAGACGTGTGCGCGTCTCGTTTGCCTTTGCCATCGGCCAGCCCCCAAATTCGCTGTACCGCAAGTACAGTTTTTCCCGGATTTCCAGAATGCCGCATGTCAGCGCGCTGCGTAATCGGCTGATTTTAAAAGAAATTCCGTAAGCGCATTTGAGTATACCGCAAGCGCACTGGTTCTGGAAGGGCCGCCTGCGACATACCAGCGCTGTATAAATTTGGAGAGTAGATATGACTTTGACACCTAGACTCAACGCCTTGATCAGAAGTGAGCAGCCTTACCTGACAGATGGCGGGTTCGAGACCTCAATGCTGTTTCATGAAGGGTTTGACCTGCCGCATTTTGCCGCTTTCACCATCATGGGGAAGGCCGCTGGTCTCGCGGCGATGGACCGGTATTTCACCCGGTTTGTCGAAATCGCGGCCAAGCACAAGCGCGGCTATGTCCTTGATACCAACACCTGGCGCGCCGGTGCGGCGTGGGCCCCCGCGCTTGGGCTCAGCACGACCGAGATGAAATCTGTCAATGCGGATGCTGTGTCTTGGGCGCGGTCGTTTCGACTGCGGTGGGAAAGCCGGACGTTGCCCATTGTGATTAACGGCATCGTGGGCCCCGCAGGCGACGGCTATATTGCAACCGACGCGCTGTCGGCAGGTGCTGCACAGGACACGCACGCACCCCAGATCCATGCATTGGCGGGGGCGGGGGTGGACATGATCTCTGCGCTGACGATCACCAACGCGCCGGAGGCGGTCGGCATCGTGCGCGCTGCGGCAGCCGCTCATATACCGGTGGTGATCTCGTTCACCCTCGAAACGGACGGCAGGCTGCCATCGGGGCAGACGTTGGCTGATGCGATTATGGAGGTTGATGAGGCGACCAGGAAGGGTCCGCTTTACTACATGATCAACTGCGCGCATCCGGATCATTTCAGCGACGTAGTCTCCGAAGACGCGGCTTGGCTGGCGCGGATCGGGGGTGTGCGGGCCAATGCCTCTCGCCTCAGTCACGCCGAGCTGGACGCATGCGAGACATTGGACGACGGGAACCCGGAAGAATTTGGACATCAGCACGCTGAACTGGCGCGTCTGTTGCCCAGTCTGAAAGTGGTGGGCGGCTGTTGCGGCACCGACCATCGCCATGTGGGCTGCGTTGCAGACCACCTCAATGCGCCCAAGGCGGCGTAATTCCAAACCAAGCAAAGGAAGATTTACAATGTTTACGAAATTTATGAGTACGGCCTCATTGATCGCCATGATCGCAACGCCGGTTTTTGCCGACCCGCCACATGATGCGTTCGATGTGGCGGAAGATCACACGAGCTTCTCCTTCGCGCCGGCGCCTGTCGATGCCGATGGGATGCCAGCCCACGGCAACCCGTTCGTCACGCAAGGCTACATCTACCCCGCGGGCACGCTGAGTGGTGGTGAGGCCGGTGTACTGGAAAACGGAGATCCGGCCTATCCGGCGAAAGTTCTTGGCACATGGACGTGTGACGGATGGTTTGTGGGCGACGCCATGCGGACCACATCTGGCACATGGCTGATCAGTCGTCAGGTCTTCGAATTCAAGGACGGTGATATCCTGATCAGCCAAGGTCCTGAGAAGGCGGATATCGGCGAAAGCTACGAGCGCCCAATCACGGGGGCCACTGGCGTGTTCGCCGAGAATGACGGAGATGTCACCCAGACGCTTCTGGGATTTACGGAGTTCATGGGCGTCAATGTCCGGTTCGAACTGGGCGATACCCAACATTCAGCGCGGATCGCATCGGAAAAGCATATGAGCACTGGGGGCTAATATCTCATCACTGAAACGGTGTTCGGCCAAAGGCGGGGCGGGGTAAGGCGCCGCCCCGCTTTTTCTGCCGTAATTCGAGGCTAAACCTTCTGCGCGGGTTCGGTCAGAATAGGCTTGCAGGGCAGGGCCAACTGCCCTATACGGCGCGCACTTCACAGGCGGGGTCGGGCCCTCGCGGGGAGACATCCCGCAGACGTCCACCGGTTGAGCGCATGCTCTGAAAGCCCCGCCGAGGCATAAACCGGAAAGGAAACGGATAATGGCGCTGCCTGAATTCTCGCTGCGTCAGCTCTTGGAAGCTGGCGTTCACTTTGGTCACCAGACCCAACGTTGGAACCCCCGGATGGAGTCGTATATTTACGGCGCCAAGAACGGTATCCACATCATGGACCTCACTCAGACGGTTCCGATGCTCGATCAAGCGTTGCAAGTCGTGCGTGACACCACCGCGAAAGGCGGCCGCGTTCTGTTCGTCGGCACCAAGCGTCAGGCGCAACGCCCGGTCGCAGATGCCGCCGAGAAGTGCGCGCAGTATTACATGAACCACCGCTGGCTGGGCGGCACGCTGACCAACTGGAAAACCGTGTCTAACTCCATCAGCCGTCTCAAGCAGATTGATGAGGCGATGGAAACCGGCGCGGAAGGCCTGACCAAGAAAGAGCGCTTGGGCATGGAACGTGATCAGACCAAATTGCAGGCATCCCTTGGTGGGATCCGCGAAATGGGCGGTATTCCGGACCTGTTGTTCGTTATCGACGTGAACAAGGAAGATCTGGCAATTGCGGAAGCCCGCAAGCTGGGTATTCCCGTGATCGCTGTCGTGGACAGCAACTGCTCGCCTGATGGTGTCGATTATATCATTCCCGGGAATGATGACGCTGCACGCGCCATTGGTCTTTACTGCGACCTTGTCGCCCGTGCGGCGCTGGACGGCATGTCCGCGCAGATGGGTGCGGCTGGTGTTGATATCGGTGCCATGGAAGACGCGCCGATCGAGGAAGCGATTGAAGAGCCTGCAACTGTGCAAGCCGATCAGCCGATCTCCGACGAGGCCGTGTCCAACGACGTTGTCGGCAAAGAAGGCGTGCTTGATATCGAAAGCACCAAAGAGACCAAAGCTGACGCATAACTGTTACCCGGGGCTGGTTTAGCCATCTCCGGGCACATTCCAGACAAGACAGGAGACCATAGGATGGCGATTACCGCTGCAATGGTGAAAGAACTGCGTGATACGACTGGCGCAGGCATGATGGATGCCAAAAAGGCACTGACAGAAAACGACGGCGACATGGACGCAGCGGTTGACTGGCTGCGCACAAAGGGCCTTGCGAAAGCGGCGAAGAAATCCGGTCGCACCGCAGCTGAAGGTCTGGTTGCTGTCAAGGTTGAGGGCGGCAAGGGCGTCGCGGTCGAGGTGAACTCCGAAACAGATTTCGTGGCCAAGAACGCTGAGTTTCAGACAATGGTTTCGGACATTGCCGATGCCGCGATCAAGGCAGACGATGTCGAAGCCCTGAAGGCCGCTGACATGGGCGGGAAGTCCGTTGAGGCCACGATCACGGATAAGATCGCTACGATCGGTGAAAACCTGTCTTTGCGCCGCATGGCAACGCTCGAAGGTGCGTCGGTGGTGTCTTACGTGCACAATGCGGCAGCGCCCGGTATGGGCAAGATCGGTGTCCTGGTCGCGCTGTCCGGGGACAACGAGGCGTTCGGCAAGCAGGTCGCGATGCACGTGGCCGCTGTTAACCCGGCGTCTCTCAGCGAAGACGATCTGGACCCTGCGCTGGTCGAGCGTGAGAAAACCGTTCTGACCGAGCAGGCCCGCGAAAGCGGCAAGCCTGACGCGGTGATCGAAAAGATGATCGTGGGCCGGATGAAGAAGTTCTTGGGCGAGGTTACTCTTCTGGGACAGTCTTTCGTCGTCAATCCCGACCTAACCGTTGAAGCGGCCGCGAAAGAGGCAGGTGTTGAGATTGTTGGCTACACCCGTCTCGAAGTGGGTGAGGGGATTGAGAAGAAAGAAGAAAACTTCGCCGAGGAAGTGGCCGCACAGCTAAGGTGAGGTAGCCGCTTTAGGCATCGAAAATTTAGCGCCGCCCTTATGGGCGGCGTTTTCATGTCCGATGAGTGTTTCGCGAAGACGTGTGTTATGTACTGAAGTTCTACATAGGCAAGTATTAGCCTTCTCAAAGTCTTCGAGCCGCTCTGAGGCACGTATACCGTTCAAAACCTTTCTTCGGACCACTTAATTTCACTCAAATCTTCGAAATTCAGTCGTTGAAATCCCATGCCTTGGTCATGATTACGCCACGCCTAGACCTTATCGTCCCTTACTTACGTCTTTGTAGGGTGATTGGTTCGTGCCGAACTATGACATTTACATTCTGCCAGAATCCGACATTACGATCAGTGGCGGTGAGCAACTTGACGGCGTAACGCAAGGCGACGGGTCCCACCTTGTTGGTGAAGTCATAACGCTGAACACCAACAATTGGCGGCCGATCAATATCACGGACAACAACACGGACTTTGCGGACAGTCAGGGCAGCAACCAGACGATCACAAACACCGAAACGATCGATGGCCAGACATTCGGGGCCGGAACGAATGTGGAGGCCGAATACGCCATCGTGGTATCGGATGGTACGAACACTTATACCGTGATTGCCTTCAACTTTTCGACCGGATCACCGGCATATGCCACAGTTGAGGCGTTGGCTTTCATCGGTCCGGTCGGGGGCTTTCCACCGGTCGGCGTCCCGCTCACTGTCATTTCCAGTCAGGAAGGGCCGAGCAACCCGGCCGAAGCACACGCGTCGCCCCCTTGCTTTACAACCGATACGCTCATCCAGACCCCTGAAGTTCCCCGATTTGTGCAGGATATCCGGGCCGGTGATCTGGTCGAGACGCAGACAGAGGGCCCCCAGCCCGTGCGGTGGGTCGGACGTGGGACATATGCGGCGCGTGGTCGGTTTGCGCCGATCTGTTTCAAGGCGGGGGTTTTGGGGAACACACGCGATCTCATTCTCTCTCCCCAGCACCGTATTCAGTTTGTCGGCTGGCAAGCGGAGTATCTTCTTGGCGAACCGGCCGGACTTATTCCGGCCCATTGCTTTGTAAACGACGACAGCGTTCAACGAGTTGAGGGCGGCTTCGTGACTTACTTTCATCTGATGTTCGACGCGCATCAGATCATTTTCTCCGAAGGTGTCGCGACCGAAAGCTATTTCGCCAGAGGTAAGGCGACAGCGCTCGGGGCGGCACAGGTCGCGGAGGAGTTGGCGGACCTCTTCCCGGAATGCTGTAAATTTATTGTGAGCGGGAAAACCATTCTTCCCAGCCTGAAGCCCTATGAAGCACGGGTCCTCCTGTCTTTGGCGTCATAAGCGCGAACGCGTAAGTATCGATATGTCGCGCGATGTCCGTGTCCGCCCCATTGACCGCTGGTGGGTCGTAAACTTCCAGTCAGATTAAACCGCCAGAGTGCCTTCAGCTTTTGAAACAGGCAGGAGAAGCGCTATGACAGACTTGAAGATAGATCCAAACATCAGCGGTCTCTCACAATTGGTTGTGGACGGTCTGACCGATGGGACACGAGGTACGCCATTAGCAGCGCGATTGGCAAGATCTCACTTCCTGAGGGCTAGGCGACGTTGACCTCGCCGCGGTGGCCTCTTGGCGGTGCCCCTGTGGGCAATCCCCGACGATCAACTATCGCCGAGCTTTTCGAACAGCCCTGACACCCACCTAGTGCCGAGTGTAACTGCCGTCCCTACGGGGGCGGCATTTCTCTTGCGGCACGACCTATTCACCGTAGCGTTCGGTCATTTCGTTCAGCATCCGCTTTAGTTCGCCCGTTCTACTTATTGTCACCGACTCAAGTTCGCTGAAAAATACGTGCGGTGCCATGGAGCCTCCGTCAAACTCTGCGGCGGCAAATTCGGCTTGGGACTTGGCGTAGCTTTCCCAATTTTGTTGCGTAACTTTCAAAGTCGCAGCCTGCCGTTCATCCATCCAACCTGACTGCTCAAGTGCGATTATAGCACGTTCCATTTGCTGTCGCGCGACACTCGCCCGCTTTTCCGCTTCTAAATTCATTTCAAGCTGTGTCATGTGAGTGCTGTCGACCACTTCAACAGCATTATCAACAAATGCCTCTTGCTGGGTTGTGAGAACGCGCAAGAACTGCTCGGAGCCGTCGCGAGCGTGCTTCGCAAGGTTCGGGTTTTTGCCAAGTGACTCGAGCCGTTCCATTACTTCTAGGATGAGTATGTTTTCTTCGAAGTTAGCTTTCCGTCTGGCAGCGGGTAAAAACCTATTAAGCCATTCTGTGCTTGCAGGCATGAACACTGACCGAAATAAGTCAGCGACGAAACCTAGGATAAACCCAATCAACCATTCCATGTAACAACTCCGACAAGAAGACTTCGGGAAAATACTGGATCAGCTTTTCGGGGGCAACGCGTTGCAGGAAGCGCAGGCGACGGGCGGCGGCGCCGGGTGCGACATTTGCTAACGTTTCCGTGATCGAAAGGCGAGTCGTTTGTCCACCAGAATCCAAAGGCTAGTTAGGTGCAGAACGTGGACAGAACTTCGAGAATCTGGACCAGAAAATCCATAACTATTTGAAATTTCTATATAATATTGATTTATCGTGGCGGAGAGACAGGGATTCGAACCCTGGGTGGGCTTGCACCCACAACGGTTTTCGAGACCGCCCCGTTCGACCACTCCGGCACCTCTCCGCACCGCTGACATGTGATCAGGTGGCCGGGGTTTAGCGGGGGGCGGGGTGTCGTGCAAGCCCAAGAAAAGGGCCCAATGATCTATCCGTGTCATAAATCGGCAGATCACGGAGAATTTCGGACCTTTGGATTGCCTGAACGCGCACAGGGCCTTACGTTTCGGATAGGTTCAGGAGATCCCCTATGCGTTTCATTTTCGCCCTAGCGACCGCTTTTGCGCTTTCGACATCCGCAAGCCTTGCAGATGCGGGCAGTATTACAGAGCGGTATTTCAAGGCCCTTCAGATGGAGGAGGTTTTCGAAATCCTTCAGGAAGAAGGCATCGCAGGCGGTGTGGAGATGGCAGAAGGGGATCCCGAAATTACATCCTCGCCCGCATGGATCAGCCGCTTGGAGGCGGTCTATTCGAAGGACGCGATGAACCAAGCGTTCCGTGATGCAATGGATGAGGTGGCTCAGGTTGAGCTGGCCGAAGATGCTGTGGCATTTTTCGAAACGGATCTGGGTCAGCGGATCGTTCGGATCGAGTTGGATGCGCGGACTGCGTTAGGCGACGAGGCTGTCGAAGAGGCCGCGCGCGAAACGGCCAAGCAGATGGTGCGCGAGGATCCTATCCGCGTCACGCTCTATGACAAATTCATCAATGTGAACAACCTGGTCGACAGCAATGTGGCGGGCGCCTTGAATGCCAATCTTGCATTTTACCGCGGGCTGGCGACATCGCCTACCTATGCGGAAGGAATGACCGAAGGCTTCATACTCAGCACCGTTTGGGCGCAAGAGCCTGAGATCCGCGCTGACATGGAAGACTGGACCCGCAACTTCTCGACCCTCGCGTATTCTGCGCTTACGGACGCTGAATTGAAGGAATATATCGCGATTTCAGAGACCCCATCCGGGCAGAAACTGAATACGATCCTTTTCACCGGGTTCGACAAGGTCTTCGAGCGTCAAAGCTATGAACTGGGTCGTGCCACGGCAGAGTTCCGGGCGGGCGAAGACACCTGAGTAATCCCTGTTGACACAGGCGCTGTTCTACCGCATACGCGCGCTCTCGACATGATGTCGACCAGATGAAACTTCGTCCCGATCCGGGGGCGCGCTGTCCGAGGTGGCTACGGCCGAAACACCCAAACGGGGACCGCAGGATGCGAAAAACGAAAAGGTAAGCGATATGTTCGCGGTTCTGAAAACCGGCGGCAAGCAGTACAAGGTCGCGGCAGGCGACATTCTGCGGGTCGAAAAACTGGACGCCACCGCCGGTGAGAAAGTCCAGTTCAACGAAGTTCTGATGCTGGGTGGCGACAATCCTGTGATGGGTGTGCCGCTTGTGGATGATGCAGGCGTTCAGGCCGAAGTCATTGACCAGATCAAAGGCGAGAAGGTTATCCATTTCGTCAAGCGCCGCCGGAAGCACGGCTCCAAGCGCACGAAGGGCCATCGTCAGCAGCTGACACTGTTGCGGGTGACGGATATCCTTGAGAAGGGCGCTGGCAAGTCCGGCATCAAAGCCGCGGTTGGCGGTGCAGGTCTGGCCTTGGCAAGCGTGACGGACGGTCGCTACGCGAAGAACAGGTCCGAGCAGGCCGAGATGAAGAAGCGCGTCGAAACCGGGGAAGCCCCTGAGAAGTCAGCGACCAAAACAGCCGAGCCCAAGAAGGCTGCTGCAAAAAAGGCTGCGCCAAAGAAAGCGGCGAAGGCCGATGAGGGTGCAGACGATCTCAAGAAGCTGTCTGGTGTTGGCCCAGCCCTTGAGAAGAAGCTGAATGAGGCTGGCGTAACCACGTTCGCCCAGATCGCAGCATGGACCGAAGACGACGTTGCTGCTATGGACGAGAAATTGTCATTCAAAGGCCGGATCGAGCGCGAAGGCTGGATCGATCAAGCCAAAGATATGGCTAAAGGCTAAGGAGAGAGCGAGATGGCACATAAGAAAGCAGGCGGTTCCTCCCGCAACGGCCGCGACTCAGCTGGTCGCCGCCTTGGTGTAAAGAAATTCGGCGGCGAAGCCGTTATTCCAGGTAACATCATCTGCCGCCAACGCGGCACGAAATGGTGGCCGGGCGAGGGTGTTGGCATGGGCAAGGATCACACAATCTTCGCGACTGTCGATGGTTCCGTCAAATTCCACAAAGGCCTCAAAGGCCGCACCTTTATTTCGGTTCTCCCAGTGGCGGAGGCCGCTGAATAAGCCGAAACCCAGAGGTTAGCACATTCAGGGATCGGCGAGACCGCCGGTCCCTTTTCTTTTTTGTAAAGGACGCTGAAACATGGGCGTCGCAGTCTTGAATTTCTCGATTTTCGCGGCCTCTCAGGTGGGAACACCGGGACCCGCGAATATGGCTCTGCTTGCAACCGGCGCACGCTATGGGTTGCGGGCCGCTTTGCCATTCGTCGCGGGCGTTGCCTTGGGAAAGCAGTTGATCATCTGGCCCATCGGGCTGGGCCTGATGGAGCTGGCAGCGCGCGCGCCTTGGATTTTCGAGACTCTGAAATGGATTTCGGCGGCCTATATCATCTGGTTGGCGTGGCGTGTGGCGAACATGCGCTTGTCAGTCGGCGAGGTTTCGAGCGCACCGGGGTTCTTTGCCGGCCTCATCGTACATCCGCTCAATCCGAAAGCGTGGGCCATGATTACAGCGGGTTTTACAGGTTTTGTCGAACCCGGAACGCCCGCTTTGCAAGCCACCGCCACAATAGCGGCAATATTGTTGGCTAGTCAGGCGCTGCTTCATCCGATTTGGACCTATGGCGGGGAATGGATCGCCGCCACCGTCGCAGGGACCGGGGCGGAGCGGTATTTAATGTGGACGCTGGCGGGGTTAACCGTCGCGAGTGTCTTGTTTGTGCTTTTCGCAGGAGGACTATCATGAGCTTTGAGAACGTCATCAAACAGGCAACCATCCCAGTCGATGGATTTGTGCTGCGACCGCTCCAACGCTCTGATGCAGGCCCGATCAGCCTATATGCCGCCGATGAACGTGTCGCGCGCGCCACGACCAGCATCCCGCATCCTTTACCGCCGGGCAGCACCGAAAGCCTTATTGCGCGGGCGCTCGCGGCGGACCGGACGGAAGATATCTGGGCGATAGATTCCTCAGACGATCAGTCGGAAGTTCTGGGTGTGATCGGTTTGAAGCGGATGGATCGCGAACAGTCGGAAATCGGCTATTGGGTGGCTCCGCTTTTGTGGAACAACGGCATCGCCTCAAAGGCAGTTGAGGCCATAGTCGGCGCAAACCCGCAAGCATGTCGGACGATCTTTGGATCGGTCTTTCAGGACAATCCGGCATCGGCCAGAGTTCTGACAAATGCTGGGTTCAGCTACATCGGCGACGCCGAGGCGTTTTCGGTCGCCCGAGATGCGACGGTGCCAACATGGACATATCTGAAGAAAATGGACTGACGTTTCCAACCCATCTCAGGACGCAGCGCCTTTTGCTGCGCCCCTTGGTGGCTGGCGATGCGGACGCTTTGGTGGAAGCGATCAATGACTTCGAGGTCAGTCGTTGGCTGACCCATGTGCCATACCCATATACGCCATCGGACGCCGATGAGTTTATCCACGCCATTGGTCCCCAAATGGGCGCGCTTTGGGCGATTGACCACGGCGACACGTTCTGTGGCGTGATCAGCATCGGCAAGGAGCTGGGCTACTGGCTTGCAAAAAGTGCGTGGGGAAAAGGCTTTATCACCGAGGTCGGGGACGCGGTTGTCGATGCGTGGTTTGGGAACCCGGATGCGGCTGATCTGAAGTCGAGCCATTTTGTAGAGAACACGCGGTCGGCCCATGCTTTGCAGAAGTTGGGCTTTGTCGACATTGGGGGACATGTCCACCACTCCATTGCGCAGAACGCAGATGTCCCGGGCCGCAAGATGCATCTGACGCGAGACCGTTGGCAGGACCGACGCAGGTTTCGAATTGAGACGGACCGGTTGATCCTGCGCGAACTCCATCCTGAGGACTGGCGCGACCTTCAGCCGATCGGCGGGCATCCCAGGGTCGCGCCGATGATGATGTCCTGCCTGTCGCCGTGGCCTGAGGCTGATGTCAAAGCGTGGATAGCACGGGCCAGATTTCGCGGACGTCCTGGTTTCACGCTGGCGGCTTGTACCCGTGATGGCAAGATGATTGGCGCCGTTGGCTTGGGCGGCAAACCTCTGTCCACCTTGTGGATGATCGATCCAAGAGAAAGTGGGCAAGGCTACGCGACCGAAGCTGTTGGCGCATTTTTTGATGCCTGCTTCGCGCTGTTTGATCTGGGTGAGGTAGTTTCCGATCACTTCGTCGACAATCCTGCATCGGCTCGGGTTCATGAAAAGATCGGCTTTGAACGGATAGGAGGTGGGATGGGTCGGTCACGCGCACGGCTTGAGCCTGCGCCCATTACCCGCTATCGCCTGACGCGATCACTTCGGGATGCGAAAAAATGAAATTTCTTGACCTTGCAAAGGTTTATATTCGCTCCGGTGCGGGCGGCGGCGGAGCAGTAAGCTTCCGGCGTGAGAAATACATAGAGTACGGCGGTCCTGACGGGGGCGATGGTGGGCGCGGCGGTGACGTGCGTATCGAGGTGGTCGACGGCCTGAACACGCTGATTGATTTTCGCTATCAACAACACTTCTTCGCCAAAAACGGCCAGCCGGGCATGGGCAAACAGCGCACGGGCAAGGATGGTGATGACATCGTGCTGCGGGTCCCCGCGGGAACAGAAGTACTGGACGAGGACGAAGAAACCGTTTTGGCTGATCTCACCGAGGTCGGGCAGGAGTTTGTTCTGGCTAAAGGGGGCAATGGCGGCTTCGGAAACCTGCATTTCAAATCCTCCACCAATCAGGCCCCCCGGCGCGCCAACGCCGGTCAGCCTGGCGTCGAGCGCACGATCTGGTTGCGGCTGAAACTCATTGCGGATGCGGGCCTGCTTGGTCTGCCCAATGCGGGGAAGTCGACGTTTCTGGCGGCCACATCCAACGCGCGACCCAAGATCGCGGACTATCCCTTCACAACGCTGCATCCGAACCTTGGGGTTGTCGGCGTGGACAATGCGGAGTTCGTCATCGCGGACATTCCCGGGCTGATCGCAGGCGCGCATGAGGGTAAAGGGATCGGCGACCGCTTTCTTGGCCATGTAGAGCGCTGCTCAGTACTGCTTCATCTCGTCGACGGTACATCTGACGACGTCGTCGAGGACTATCAGACTATCATCAGTGAGCTAGAGGCTCATGGCGGGGTTCTGGCGGACAAACCGCGTGTGACGGCACTCAATAAGATCGACGCGCTCGATGATGAGGAGCGTTTAGAGAAACGTACGGCGCTGGAGGCTGTCGTGAGCGAAAAGGTGTTTGAGATGTCCGGTGTCAGCCGCGATGGCGTAACAGATGTCTTGCGCGCGGTCCGGGCACAGATCGAAGATGACCGTATTCGGGAACGCCGCCTCACTGAAGATCCTGAGCCATGGCGGCCCTGACCCCCAACCTAGAGTCTGCGCGCCGTGTCGTCGTCAAGATTGGGTCTGCTTTGCTGGTGGACCGCAAAACGGGCGCGCTGCAGGAAGACTGGCTTCGCTCTCTGGCGAACGATGTCGCGGACCTCAAGCAGCGCGGGCAGGACGTCGTACTGGTGTCCTCAGGATCCATCGCATTGGGTCGCGGCGTCTTGGGGCTGGGGCAGGGGACATTGGCACTGGAACAATCGCAGGCTGCCGCAGCCGTGGGCCAGATCCGTCTCGCGCGGGCCTATGAAGACGCACTGGCCCCGCATCAGATCACCACGGCACAGGTTCTGGTGACTTTGGAAGACAGTCAGGATCGCAGGCGATACCTTAATTCCCGCGCGACACTCGCCCATCTTCTGAGCCTTGGCGTCGTTCCGATTGTCAACGAGAATGACACCATCGCGACCGACGAGATTCGATACGGCGACAATGACCGGCTGGCCGCACAGGTCGCCGTCACGGTGGGCGCTGATCTGGTTGTGCTCCTGAGTGACGTCGACGGGCTCTACACGGCAAACCCCACGACAGATGCCCATGCGACACGTCTCGAACGGATCGCTGAGATCACACCCGAGATCGAAGCCATGGCGGGGGATGCGGGTTCGGGCCTCAGCAAAGGCGGCATGAAAACCAAGGTGATGGCAGCGAAGACAGCGACATCCGGCGGGGCCGCGCTTGTGATCACGGAAGGCTCGCAGAACCATCCGCTGCGCGCGTTGGAAAACGGCGCGAACGCCACATGGTTTGATGCGCAGAACACGCCGCAGGCCGCGCGGAAGAACTGGATCGCCGCGATGAAGCCACAAGGCAGTCTGACACTTGATGACGGTGCAGCCCGTGCCCTGCGCGGCGGGAGTTCCCTTTTGCCAGCTGGTGTCACGGCGGTCGAAGGCCGTTTCAGCAGGGGTGATCCCGTTGTTCTCAAATCAGCGGATGGCATGACGTTGGCCCATGGCCTGGCACGCTACACCGCGGAAGAGGCGCAGAAGATCAAAGGGCGGAAATCGTCAGAGATCGAAGACATCGTCGGCTATCCTGCGCGCGCAGCGCTGGTGCACCGGGATGATATGGTGCTGTAACCTCCGATCTGCTGAGACTATACTGACTGCAATCCACATCCTCTAAGGGTCCTGATAATGAAAGACATGGACAACATCCCCGCCGTGATGCGCGAGATCGGTCAGCGCGCGAAGGCCGCTGCCGAGATCCTGTCCTACGCCAGCGCCGAGCGGAAGCACGCAGCCCTGATCGGCGCAGCAGATGCTGTCTGGGCCGCGCGTGATCGAATTATAGAAGCGAACCTGCTCGATCTTGAATACGGGCGCGACAAGGGCCTGTCCGACGCCATGATGGATCGGTTGATGCTGAACGAGAATCGCGTGCGTGCGATTGTGGACAGTCTGAGAAGTGTCGCTGCGCAGAAAGATCCCGTAGGCGAGACGATAACCGAATGGGATATGGCCAGTGGGCTTCATATCAAGCGCGTCCGGACGCCTCTGGGCGTTATAGGCGTGATCTACGAAAGCCGTCCGAATGTGACCGCGGACGCAGGCGCACTTTGTTTGAAATCCGGGAATGCGGTCATTCTGCGCGGCGGATCCGAGAGCTTCCATTCCTCTCAAGCTATTCACGGCGCAATGGTCGAGGGTCTGACATGCGCCAATCTGCCAGAAGATGCCATTCAGCTCGTTCCAACCCGCGACCGGGAGGCCGTGTCTGAGATGCTGAAGGCGACGGAGTTTATTGATGTGATTGTGCCCCGGGGTGGCAAAGGGCTTGTCGGGCTCGTCCAGCGCGAAGCACGCGTGCCGGTCTTCGCCCATCTTGAGGGCATCGTTCACATCTATATCGACAAGGATGCAGACCCGGAGAAAACACGGCGTGTTGTCCTCAACGCAAAAACACGGCGAACTGGCATCTGCGGCGCGGCGGAGTGCCTTTTGATCCACGAGGACGTCGTGGACACGATCGGTCAGGATGTCATCCGGGCGCTGCTGGAAAAAGGCGTGACGGTCGATGCGGATCTGAAGTTGCAGGATATCGATGGTACCGTTGCCGCAACAGCGGACGATTGGGGCAAGGAATATCTGGACATGGAGATTGCGGCGAAAACCGTCAGCTCCGTCGAGGACGCGATTGCCCACATTCGAACCTATGGCTCGAACCACACCGATTGCATCATGACCGAAAACCAGAGCGCCGCGGACCTTTTTATGACGCGGCTCGACAGCGCGATCCTGATGCACAACGCCTCGACGCAATTCGCGGATGGGGGCGAGTTTGGCATGGGGGCCGAGATTGGAATCGCGACGGGTAAGATGCATGCCCGTGGTCCTGTCGGCGCCGAACAGCTGACAAGCTTCAAATACATCGTGACAGGCGACGGAACCATCCGACCATGACAGCAGACATTCCCGCGAACCTCGTGCGCCGCACCGCATTCCCAAGCAGTGTAAGCCGTTCGGTTGTCACGCCCCTGCAACCGTCTGTTGTATATGCGTCACCCGATCCCGATGCGCTTGATGATCAATACGAAGGCCGCGCGTTCGGATACACCTATTCCCGGGAAGGTCATCCCAACGCGACGGTTCTGGCGCAGAAGATTGATGCGCTTGAAGGGGCCGAAGGCGGCTGGATCACCGCCTCTGGCATGGCCGCTGTTACAGCGACGATGCTTGGACTTCTTAAACAGGGCGACCACATCGTCGGCGGCGACCAGCTTTATGGTCGTTCGTTGCGGATGCTGACCCAGGACTTGCCGCGATATGGAATAACGGCGAGCTTCGCGGATCCCACCGATGCAGCGGCGGTTGAAGCCGCCGTGACGCCCAGCACCAAGCTCATTTTGGTGGAGGTCGTGTCGAACCCAACGCTCCGTGTCGCGGATATGGAGGCCATCGCCGAAATTGCAAAGCGCCATCGGCTGGTTCTCGTTGTGGACAACACCTTCACAACGCCCCGGGCGTACCGTCCATTTGACCATGGCGCGGACGTCGTCATTCACTCGGTGACAAAGCTTCTTGCGGGGCATTCCGATGCGATGCTGGGCTATGTGGCGGCCAAAGACGCTGATCATCGCGCCGCGATTGACGGCACGATTGTCACGCTGGGTCTTACGCCAAGCCCCTATGATTGCTGGATGGCTGAGCGCGGTCTCATGTCTTTCCATCTTCGCTACGACCGGGCCGAGGAAAACGCGGCCCTTCTGGCAGAGCATCTAGCCGGATTCGAAAAGGTCGCCCGTGTGCTCTATCCCGGACGGCCGGACCACCCCGATCACAACCGTGCAGGCGTTTTGCTGGGGCCGCGGTTCGGCAACATGGTGAGTTTCGAGGTTTTAGGTGGACGGGATGCGGCCAATGCGCTGACCCGTGCGATGCCCGACATGGCCTTCGCCCCGACCTTGGGCGACATCGGAACCACCCTCAGCCACGCCGCGTCATCCTCTCACAGGGGACTGACGCCGGACGGACGCCAGGCTTTGGGGATCATGGAAGGGTTCTTCCGTATCTCTGTTGGGGTGGAGGACATCACCTTGCTGCGCGAAGAGTTTTCGCGCGGACTGGCGGCACTGGCCTAGATCAGCGCCCGGGACACCGGCGCAAGATCTACTATCATGCCCTTGGCATATGCCTGCAATTCGCGCTCCACGATCTGCGGGCGGGGCAAGCATGTGCTGAGCACGCGCAGAACGCCGTCGAATTCCAGCGCCGTCAAGACTTTCGCAACATCGACGGCGTCGGAATTGTCGTCATGGTTGATCAGAGGCACGACAACGATTTCTGGTGCAAGATGCGCAATCAACTTGCGACACAGTTCCGCAGGCTTCGCAAAGTGCAAAGCACCGTTTGGTGGCAGATTTGCACTGGCAAGCGTGCCGTAATCTGATGGTGAGAAATTCACGATCAGTATGTTCGGTGCAGTCCAAATGTGAGGGGAAACAAACTCCGGCGCTGCGGCCGTTTGAATATGGGATACGTGTGAAATGGTATCGTCCTTCGCGTGGCAATCCGAAATACTGATCGTGAAAGAGATGCCCATCGCAGGTCTGCTTAATTTCAGCCTCAGGCATCAGCTATACATATCTGTTAAATTTCTGTGATGAAGCAAACAACGCTGGTTTCCCTTACCTTTGCCGCGATATGTGGGGGAAATTCACATCTTGGTTCCCCTCGACGTAAGGTCAACTTGAGTGCCGTCATCTCCTGATCTCAAAACCGTGCTCTCTGGCCTGCCGTTGCCTGTGCTGATCATCGACGAGGCATATCGGATTTCCCATGCGAATCCGGCGGCGATCGAGATGTTTGGCGGCAATGCACTTGGGCTCAACGCGGTTACACTTCTGCGCCAGGCGCCGGTTCTTGCGGCGATAGATGGGGCGATCCGCGATAATAGAGAGGCTGAAGCACGGTTCCTCTATGCCGGGCTGTCGGGGGAGGTCGCCTACAGGTTTCGGGCGCGTCCTATTGAAGATGGTTCCGGGCAGAAATGCGGTGCGGTGCTCAGCTTCGAAGATCACAGCCGCGTTGAAGAGTCCGAAAACATCCGCCGCGATTTTGTGGCCAACATCAGCCATGAGTTGCGGACGCCGCTGACGGGCTTGACTGGCTTCATCGAAACGCTCCGCACAACGGCGCGTGATGATCCGGCGGCCCGCGATCGGTTTCTTGAGATCATGGAGGCCGAGGCCCGCAGAATGGGGCGCTTGGTTTCTGACTTGATGTCGCTGAGCCGCGTCGAGGCCGATGAGCGGGTGCGTCCGCGCGATCTGGTTGATGTCTGCGCCGTTCTGCGATCAGTTGTGGCCACGCTCGAGGGGAAACTTGCAGAGGCGGATGTTTCGGTCGAGACCGCTGGGATCGACAAATCTCATCAGGTGTTGGGCGACAGGGACCAACTGATCCAGTTGTTTCTCAATCTCATCGAAAACGCGATCAAATACGGCAGCGCAGGACGCGTCATTCATCTGTCTGTCGTCGCCGTTGCGCGCGATCATACTTTGCGATGCCCTGCCGTTCGGATTGACGTACGTGACGAGGGGCCGGGAATCGACCCGTTGCACTTGCCGAGGCTGACCGAGCGATTCTACCGAATTGACGACCACAGATCGCGTGAAATGGGCGGAACCGGACTGGGCCTTGCCATTGTGAAGCATATAGTCAATCGGCACCGGGGGCGATTAAAAATCAATTCAAAACAGGGTGTTGGAACGACATTCTCCGTGATTATTCCGGCTGGCTGACGACGAATTTAGGATTTGTCGAGCGGTGTCATAAAACTCTTACAAAAGCGTCACAAAAGGCCAGTGCACAGGCGATAGTCCGGCGCTGTGATGCGCACCGCGGGGGTGTGCAGATTAGCAAATGACCAAACAGGAGTGACTTATGTCGTTCGTAAAAACCGCTGCATCTGCTGCAATTCTGGCTGCTACAGCCGCCACTGCCGCTGACGCTCGCGATCAGATCCGTATAGTTGGATCGTCTACAGTTTTCCCTTTCTCGACGGCTGTTGCGGAGCAGTTCGGCCGCACCACCGATTTTCAAACCCCTGTTGTTGAATCCACCGGATCCGGCGGCGGTCTGAAACTGTTCTGTGCTGGTGTTGGGACAGATCACCCCGACATCACCAACGCATCGCGCCGGATGAAGTCCACCGAATTTGAGATGTGCCAGCAAAACGGTGTCACGGAAGTAACGGAAGCCGTGATCGGCTATGACGGTATTGTTGTGGCGAACGCTAAGGGCGGTCCCGAGTTCTCGGTCACGCGCGAACAGCTTGTGGTTGCATTGGCCGAGCAAGGGCCCAAGCCATCAACTTGGGACGAGGTTGACCCGTCTTTGCCCGCGATCAGCATCGAAGTGCTTGGTCCGCCCCCATCCTCCGGAACGCGTGACGCGTTTAACGAACTGGTTATGGAAGAGGGCTGCGAAGGCGCTGGCATCGAATGCGAGGGCATCGAAATCCGCACGGACGGTGCGTACATCGAGTCCGGCGAGAACGACAACTTGATCGTTTCCAAACTGGAAGCCAACCCGAACGCCTTGGGCGTCTTTGGTTTCTCGTTCCTCGATCAGAACGCCGACGCGCTGCAAGGCTCTATGGTTGATGGCGTTTTCCCAACGTTCGAAAACATTGCGTCCGGTGACTACCCAGTGTCCCGCTCACTCTATTTCTACATCAAAAACGCGCATGTGGGCGTCGTTCCTGGCATTCAGGAATACGCCAACGAATTCCTGTCCCCGGCCGCTGCGGGTGAGGACGGCTACCTTGTTGACAAAGGTTTGATTCCGCTGCCAAAGGATCGCTTTGAAGAGGTGTCCGGCAACATCGAAACGCTGGCGCCGATGACAGGAAACGAGTGGAACTGATCCGCTTGATCTAGAGTGAAACAACCAAGGGTGGCTGTCACGGCCGCCCTTCTGCTTCGGGCGCTCCGCAAACGTCCGTAAAACTATTCTGATCTTGCCGGGGGCATGATGCTTTCATTTACGTTTGTCCTTGTCGCGGTGGTGTCGGCAGCGTTTTTCGTCCTGGCGCGACAGCGTGCGCAGTCCATCGCCGGGGGCACGCCTGCGGTGCTGCATTCCCGCCCGAACTACCATGGTCTGTATGCGCTGCTGGTCTCCGCTTTGGCGGGCATGGCAGTCCTGTTTCTTGTGGGCGTCACTTGGTCTGTGATGATCGAGCGTGGTCTGACGGCTGATATTCGTGAAGCGGGGCCGGACCTTTCACCGATTGAGATCGAACTTGTTCTAAGCGACGCTCACGCAATTGCGGACGGACGGCTTGCATCCCGCACGGATCCGTTGCGGGAAGAGATTGCAGCCAAGATATCATCGCAAACGACACTCCATGATTATGGCACGCTCATTTTGGCGCTTGGGGCCGCTGCCGGGATGGGGCTTTGGTGTTTGAGATCCGCGGACGCCGGGTGGCGCGCGCGGAACCGGGCCGAAGGGATCATTCGACGTATCCTGATGGTGATGGCCGCGATCGCGATCGCGACGACAGCGGGGATCGTGCTGTCCCTCATCTTCGAGACCATCAATTTCTTCAACAACATCGGCTGGCAGATCCACAAGTTTCTCTTTGGAACGACGTGGTCGCCTCTGTCTGGCGTTTCGGCCGGGCAGCTGGATCCGAACCGCGTCGGCGCCATTCCTCTGTTTGCCGGCACGCTGCTGATTACGGTCATCGCAATGCTGGTGGCTGTCCCCATCGGACTGTTTGCTGCGATTTACCTTTCGGATTTTGCCAGCAACCGCGTTCGGTCCTGGGCCAAGCCAATGTTGGAAATCTTGGCTGGTATCCCGACGGTCGTGTACGGCTTCTTCGCCGCGATCACGTTGGCGCCTTTCATTCGTAATTCGGGCGAGAGCATTGGTCTGACAATTGCGTCTGAGTCCGCCTTGGCTGCCGGCATCGTCATGGGGATCATGATCATTCCGTTCATCTCATCGTTGTCCGACGATGTGATCAATGCAGTCCCCCAGTCCTTGCGAGACGGCTCTTACGGGCTTGGCGCGACGAAAGCGGAAACCATTCGCCAAGTTGTGTTGCCAGCCGCGTTGCCGGGCATTGTCTCGGCTGTTTTGCTTGGGATTTCGCGCGCGGTCGGCGAAACGATGATCGTGGTGATGGCCGCAGGGCAGGGGGCGAACCTGACCCTGAACCCGCTTGAGGCTGTTACAACCGTCACGGTCCAGATTGTGATGCTGATCACAGGCGACACCGAAGCCGCAACGGCAGCAGGTCCGGCCTTCACACTCGGCTTCACACTCTTCTGTGTGACGTTGCTCATGAATGTCGCGGCGCAGCGCATCGTGCGCAAATACCGCGAACTGTACGATTAGGGGCACGAGACAATGGTGGATATGACAGCCCTGACGGACATGCATTCCGGTGATGCGGCCAAGGCTCGGGTCAGGAAGCGACGCGCGGCAGAGACGCGTCTTCAGGCATACGGAATCCTCGCGATTTTTCTCGCGGGTGCGGCGCTTGTCGCGTTGCTCAGTTCCGTGGTTGGCAAGGCCGTGGGGGCTCTAAGCGAAACCTATATCACAGTGCCCGTGACCATCAGCGCACAAGAGATTGATCCTGACAACTTGCGCGATCCAAAACAAATCCTGCGGGCTGATTTCAACGGCCTGACGCGGGATGTGCTGCGCAATATATTTCCGCAGGTAAGTGGCCGCACCGAGCGGCGGCAGCTCTATGATCTGTTGTCGTCCGGCGCGTCGTTTGAACTAGCGGCTCATGTATCGGAAAATCCCGATCTTGTGGGGGAGACGATCAACTTCCCACTGTTGGCCTCTGACGTCACAGACCTTTACCTGAAGGACGATTTCGGTCGGTTGGTCGAAAAGGAGACTTCGGGCAATCTGACACTGACCGCAACTGACACTGAAGGGGAATACGCAGTATCCTCCACCGAGGGTGATTTTGAGGCAGCATTGGACCGCGTCAAGGAAGGTCTTGTCGTCGAGGCGCGCCAATTGCGGCGCCAGGCTGATCGGCAAGAGGCCGGAGTGATCGAGTTCAATCGCCGCGCCGAAGTGGCTGAGACGGAGGAAGAGCGCACCCGTAATCTTGATCTTGCGGCCCAACGCGCCGCGAACCGCGACGATCTCGAAGCGCAGGCAGATGATCTGATCCGCCGCTCCGAACAAGAAGGCGGCGACGAGGCGCTTGGTGACGATAACCGCACGGTGCTGATCAATGTTGCAGGCGGCTGGCTTAAGATGACGCGTATCACGCCGCAAGGGGGTGTTGCAGAGGCCGTAGTGCCAATGGAGCGTGAAGTGAACGCGTCCAACACATGGGAGCTTTACACAACCGATCTTCCACAAGCGGCCCGGAAGGTAACCGACAATCAAATCATCTGGATCGAGACTCTGAAAGAAGAGGGGGGGATCGAGACGGTCTTCAATTCGCGGTTCTTCACGGCAGGGGACAGCCGGGAACCGGAATTGGCCGGTATCTGGGGCGCTGCCGTCGGGTCGTTCTGGACGATGATCGTGACCTTCTCGCTCGCCTTTCCCATCGGCGTGATGGCGGCGATCTACCTTGAAGAGTTCGCGCCCAAAAACAAAATCACGGATTTCATCGAGGTGAACATCAACAACCTCGCCGCCGTACCGTCCATCGTTTTTGGTCTCTTGGGGCTTGCGGTGATCTTGCCGATGGTCAGTGAGCTTGCGGACAGATCCCTGCGCTCTGCACCCCTCATCGGCGGTATCGTTTTGGCGCTGATGACATTACCAACGATTATCATCGCATCCCGTGCCGCGATCCGCGCCGTGCCACCGTCCATCAGAGATGCGGCGATCGGCTTGGGCGCATCAAAGCTGCAATCCACTTTCCACCACGTCCTGCCCTTGGCTATGCCGGGTATCTTGACTGGGACGATCATTGGCATGGCGCAGGCCCTCGGGGAAACCGCGCCGCTGATCATGATTGGCATGGTCGCGTTCATTGTCGATATCCCGACTGGTGTAACCGATAGCGCAACTGTGCTACCCGTGCAGGTCTATCGATGGTCAGACTTCCCTGAACGCGCGTTCGAGGCGCGCACAGCGGCGGCGATTTGTGTGCTTTTGCTGTTCCTTGTGGTCATGAACGCGCTGGCTGTGTTCCTGCGCAAGCGCTTCGAGCGGCGCTGGTAGAAGGGTGAACGATATGAATGATATGCGAGTGACGGAGCGTCCAATGTCCGATGAAATCAAGATCGCGGCCAAGGGTGTCGATGTCTTCTACGGCGACACCCATGCGATCAAATCGGTCGATGTCGAAATCGATGACAAGGCGGTGACATCCTTTATTGGTCCTTCAGGCTGCGGCAAGTCTACTTTCCTACGCTGTATCAATAGGATGAACGACACAATTGATGTTTGCCGGGTGACAGGCGACATCCGCCTTGAGGGGCAAGACATCTACGATAAGGACGTCGATCCGGTGCAGTTGCGGGCGCGTGTCGGTATGGTGTTTCAAAAGCCAAACCCCTTTCCCAAAAGCATTTATGAGAATGTAGCTTACGGCCCGAAAATACATGGGTTGGCGAAGGACAAGACTGAGCTGGATGAAATCGTCGAGAAGTCACTGCGCCGCGCTGCCATCTGGGACGAGGTGAAGGACCGCTTGGATCAGCCGGGCACCGGTCTGTCCGGCGGTCAGCAGCAACGCTTGTGTATCGGACGGGCCATCGCAACGGCCCCGGAAGTTCTGTTGATGGACGAGCCGTGTTCGGCACTTGACCCCATTGCAACGGCGCAGGTGGAGGAACTGATTGACGAACTCAGGGCCAGCTACACGGTCGTTATCGTGACGCACTCGATGCAGCAGGCGGCCCGTGTGAGTCAAAAGACGGCGTTTTTTCATTTAGGTGAATTGGTTGAGTACGGTGAGACGGATCGGATTTTCACCAATCCCGTCGACAGCCGAACCGAAAGTTACATAACAGGCCGGATCGGCTAGGGACACAGATATGCAGGATAATGCACACATCGCGTCGGTCTTCGATCGAGACCTTGAAGGCGTCCAGGCCAGCATCATGAAGATGGGCGGCCTGGTTGAGACTGCAATTGCGGATGCTGCCAAAGCGTTAGATCGACGCGACACCGAACTGGCGGACGCCGTCCGCAAAAACGACAAACTGATTGATGCCCTTGAGGAGACCGTCAGTGCGGACGTGGCCCGGATCATCGCGAAACGCAGCCCGGCGGCGGGTGATCTGCGCACTGTTCTGACTGTGCTCAAGATCAGCGCCAACCTCGAACGTATCGGGGACTATGCCAAAAACCTTGCAAAGCGCACGTCGGTTCTGTCCGAAATGCCGGCCGTCGAAGGGGCAGGTGGGTCGATCCGGCGGATGACCAAAAATGTGGGTCTGATGCTGAAGGACTCGCTAGACGCCTACATTCAGCGGGATGTGGATTTGGCTGAGGACGTTCGCCAGCGCGATGCCGAGGTCGACCAGATGTACAACGCGCTCTTCCGGGAATTTCTGACCCATATGATGGAAGATCCCCGCAACATAACCGCCTGTATGCACCTGCATTTCATCGCGAAGAATATTGAGCGGATGGGTGACCACGTTACGTCCATCTCGGAGCAGGTCATCTATCTCGTGACGGGCGAGATGCCTGACGATGAACGGACCAAAGAAGACAGAACCCCATACGCAACGGCACCGGACGAGGCCTAAGATGCCTGCAGAACCCTTTGTTTTAGTTGTCGAAGATGATCCTGCCCAACGCGAGGTATTGGCCTATAATATTCGGGCTGAGGGCTACCATGTGGACACAGCGGAAAACGGCGACGAGGCGCTGCTGAAGGTTAAGGAGACAACGCCTGATCTGGTGGTGCTGGACTGGATGTTGCCCAATGTCTCGGGCATCGAGATTTGTCGCCAGTTGAAGGTTTCCACGGACACGCAACGCATCCCGGTGATCATGCTGTCCGCCCGGTCAGAGGAAACAGATCGCGTGCGTGGTCTGGAGACCGGGGCCGACGATTATGTCGTCAAGCCATATTCAGTCGCTGAGCTTTTAGCTCGTATTCGTACGCAGTTGCGGCGCACGCGGCCTGCTGCTGTCGGGCAGCGGCTCGAATATGACGACATCATGATGGACATGGAAGAACATCGTGTGTTCCGGAAAGATGCAGCCTTGAAGCTCGGCCCGACCGAGTTTCGCCTGCTTGCCACCTTCATGGAACGCCCCGGGCGCGTTTGGAGCCGCGAGCAGCTTTTGGACCGCGTCTGGGGGCGTGACATCTATGTCGACACCAGAACAGTTGATGTTCACGTGGGACGCTTGCGGAAAGTGCTTTGCAGTAGGGGCGGGGAAGATCCACTGCGCACCGTACGCGGCGCTGGATATGCCCTGGGATAAGCTACACAACCTTAGCGTTAGTCGCTAAGTCGCTTAGGGCAAAAGGTTTTTCAGTTCTTCATGCGGGAATTCCCGTGATACGGTCACGGCATAAAATGGCTCTGTGATATCCAAGTCAAACGGCGCTGTGGTCACCCGTCCGCTGGCGATCTCATCTGCCAGTACGACGGAAGGTGCGATCGCAAGGCCGGCATCCTCCCGAGCGAGCAAGCGGACCATGGCCATATCGTCCACATAGGCCGCGATCCGCGGACGTATGTCGAGTTTGGCAACGAGGTTTTCAAAACCCGCTCTGATCACGCTTTCGGTCGGAAGAATGAGGGGTTCATTGGCAAGCATCGACTTGAGTGAGCGATGGCCCATCCGGGCGGGTGAACCGTGAATTCCAACAGATTGCTCAGTGATCCGCTGTGCTGCAAAGGTCGATGTCAATCCTGTCTGCGGCACCTCTGTCGTCAGGACCACATCGAGAGCGAACATCTCAAGGTCTTTGAGCAGCGTCTTCGTATTTCCTGACCGTAGAACGATACGGCATGCGTCAGAGGCGAGCAGGGGGCGTAAAAACTGAAGTTGAAAGTTGCGCGACAGCGTCGAGAGGGCGCCCACACGCAGCGGTGGTCTGGCAGCTGCGTTCTGCTGCAAACTTGCCAGCAGGTCTTCTCCGACGGAGAAAATACGATCAGCGTGATCGAGCGCGATCCGACCAGCGGCCGTCAACACCAAAGTTCGTCCGACCCGATCAAATAAGGGATAGCCGAGGCGGTCCTCCAGAGTGCGGATCTGGATCGATAGGGCGGATTGGGACAGGTTCAACCGATCCGCCGCACGCCCGAGATGGCCCTCAACGGCCACTTCTCGAAAGTACCTCAGATGGTGATAATTCAATTGGTTCATCGTTCTATTTTATAAAACTATATATTTATAAAGATATATTTTTTTATCATTCAAGTTTCCACTAAGTCGCTTCTTGAACATCAAAGGAGCCGCAGGATGGATCTTGTCCTCACAATTCTCGGAACGCTTGCCGAACAGTTTCAGAAGCCGACCCTTTCATTCCTGATTGCAGGCATGCTTCTTGCCGCGCTTGGCAGCAAGTTCGAGGTGCCGGAGCCGGTCTATAAGTTTATCGTCATACTGCTTCTGCTCAAGGTTGGCATAGGGGCAGGGATCTCGGTCCGCGATGCTAACTTCGTGCAGCTCCTGGTTCCTGCGATGGGTGCCACCATCGTTGGGATTGCGATTGTGTTTCTGGGAAGTCGGACCTTGGCCCGGTGGCGTGGCGTGTCAGAGGTCGATGGACTGGCCACGGCGGGCCTGTTCGGGGCGGTTTCCGCTTCAACGCTCGCTGCGGGCATGGCGATACTGGACGATGGCGGCATTCCGTACGAGGGTTTCATCGGCGCGCTTTACCCGTTCATGGACATCGCTGCACTTGTGACAGCAATCGTTATGGCAAAGCTGAGTGCGGCTCGGCGTTCGGCGGCAGAGTTGTCGGGGGCAGGGGATGGCGCGCTCGTCGTCGGAGGTGGGTCCGGCCACCGCACCGCAAAATCTGGCGCTATCGAGGATGGGTTACTGCGTGGTATTCTGGTAGATACATTTCGCAGCCCGGCCATTTCAGCCTTGCTGATCGGGCTGGGCCTCGGCCTCTTCGCGCAGCCGGAGTCTGTCTATCAAAGCTTCTATGAACCACTTTTTCGGGGACTTTTGTCTATCTTGATGCTGATCATGGGGATGGAGGCATGGGCGCGATTTTCTGAACTGCGCAAAGTGGCCCATGCCTACATTGTCTACGGCATTCTCGCGCCGGTTGTTCATGGTCTCATCGGCTTCGGGGTCGGATACGTCGCCCACGAATTGACAGGTTTCTCTGCGGGGGGCGTCGTCTTACTTGCTGTCATGGCCGCGTCCAGTTCGGACATCTCCGGCCCGCCAACCCTGCGTGGTGCATTGCCCGAAGCAAACTCATCGGCCTATGTCGGAACTTCGACGGGTATCGGAACGCCTGTCGCAATTCTGAGCATTCCGCTGTTCATCGCGTTGGCAGACGTACTGATCGGATGGTAAAAAATTTCTTGAGGATCGGCGCTGGCTTGCCCTTGATAGGTATGCGTGTAAAGCACATGCGTGCCTATCAAATCGGAGTGTCAAGTGTACCCAACCGCGGCGAAGACAGAGCGTATTGCTGACGGTGCAGTACACGCAGTAGGGGTATTGGCTGCTGTTAGCGGCGCCGTCATTATGATGTGGCAATACTCTGGTCTTGCATCTTCCGCACAGCTGACAGCGCTCGCAATTTACAGTGCGACTTTGATAGCCACATTTGTGGCCTCGGCGGCCTACCATCTGCTTCCTTGGCATGGTGTGCGACCGCTTCTGCGTCGGATCGATCATGCCGCGATTTACTTGAAGATTGCAGGAACCTACACACCATTGGTGGTCATGATCGGGTCTACATTTGCGTATGTAATCCTCGTGGTCGTCTGGACACTGGCTGTGATCGGCATAGCTGTAAAAGTGTTCTTCTGGGATAAGCGCGGTCCATTCGGTACGGTACTTTATCTAACAATGGGGTGGTTGAGTGTCGGATTGATCTCGTCGATCTGGCCGATCGTCCCAGGCAGTGTCGTTGCACTGATCGCCATCGGCGGTCTGACCTACACGGCCGGCGTGATCTTCTACACCAGTGAACGAAAGTTTACGACGGCAATCTGGCACGGGTTCGTGGTCGCAGCGTCTGGCTGCTTCTGGGCCGCAATAACGATCGGAGCGATGGCAACGATTTAAACCTATCTTCCCGCGCATGCTTGCGATTACAGGGGATGCCACTGGCTACAATGAATGTAAACACCATTCAGAAATGTCACCGGGTTTGCAAAGCAGAAGTGTCACCGCCGGGTGCTTCGGTAGCAAGGCTTAGCGGCCCGGAGACCGCAAACATCGCAGGGCTGAAAAGCCTTGCG
>NZ_BLJE01000007.1 GCF_009811795.1 Litoreibacter roseus
AGATCCCTGGTCGGATCACGACCGTCGTACCGACATGGCGCGACTATTTGGTGATCCCGCTCGAGGAGCCAGCGCAGCAGAACGATGACTTCCTCCCACAGAACCGTGAAGAAAAACGTGTGTTCGCACGCTTTGCCGCCGAAGGCTGGCAGGCGGGCGTCGAACAGGCCGACGAAGCGCTGGAGTTCAACTTCGCACGGCTCCGGCGCGACTATCTCGGCATGATCGAATATCGCCGCCTCGTGCAGGCCGGATTGATTACTGAAATGATCATTCGTGATTCCGAGCGTCGGGCGACGGGCGAAGGGGACGAGCTGTTCATCGGTGAGCGTCGGGTCCGCATCGTCAACGCGGCACAGTTCGTGCGTGATCCCTCGCAGTGGCGTCCCCTCCAGCGCCGGTTCGAAGTGATCAAATGATCGACTTGAACCGCATCGATATGAGTACCGCGGACGTGACTGCCCCGGAGTTCAACATCCTCAAGGACGAGCCCAACCGGTTCGATACCGATCTGGACGCCTTCGACCATTTCCTGGTGGGGGCCGCACTCAAGGGCGCATCCGATATCAATATCAGCGCTGATCTGCGCGTGCGGGTCCAGCTTCATGGGGAACAGAAGTTTGGTACGAAACGGCCCCTGCTCTTGCCGGAGGCCCAAGCCATGCTGGCGCATCTCTGGACGGCAAACGATGCGATGTCGCTCGTAAGTGCAGGCCGGGCATTGGACTTTTCTTACGAGAAAAAGATCGACCGAAAGCGCAGCCAGAGGTTTCGGGTAAATGCTGTCGGCGAGCAGCGCTTCGGGACCAACGGGGTGCAAATCACCCTGAGGGTCCTTCCGGATAAGACACCGACCTTGGAGGAAGTTGGTCTTGAGGAAGAACTCCATGACAGGCTCGAACCCACGAGTGGGATCATCGTCGTCGCAGGCGCGACCGGGCACGGAAAATCGACCACGATGGCGGCGATGACCAGATGCCATCTTGAGAACGCCAAACGATCCCGCAAGATCGTCGATCTTCAGGCCCCTATCGAATACACATTCCGTGACATCGATACGGATACAGCTGATACGCCGTCGTTCATCAGCCAGTCCGAGGTTGGCATCGGGCGCAACATCCCGAACTTTGCAGAAGGCATACGCGCAGCCATGCGCCGTGCGCCCGCGATCATCAACGTTGGCGAGAGCCGTGATCGCGAAAGCATGGAAGCCTGTATCGAGGCTTGTTTGACCGGGCACCTGGTCAACACGACAACGCATGCTGGCTCCATCGCAGAGGCCCTGCGGCGTATGGCGTTCCTGTTTCCGCCCGAGGAGCAAGCCGTTCGGTCCTTCGATCTCATGACATCGCTCAATATGATCGTTTGGCAAAGGCTATTGCAACGCGCCGATGGCAAAGGCCGGATCGCGTTGCGGGAATACCTGGTGTTCGATCAAAGGATACGGAGCCGATTCCTGGATCGGCCAGTGCTTGAATGGGCAACGCTCGTTGAGGAGATATTTGCGGAAGCGGTGTGGGATCCGACCATCGTGGCGCGGTCAAAGGTGCATTCGGCGGAACTGTTGGTGAAGCACGGATTGGTGAGAGAGGCGGATGTTGAGACGATTGGTTTGGGGTCATCATCGGAGCAGCAGTCCAAGAGTCAGGTCTGAGTCAAGTTTAGGGGGATACTGCAAACTGCACGAGTTTCCGCGTTAAGCATCCACGCGGAGGTGGACATCACAATAGTCCTGCACGGCCTCACAAAACTGCTCGACACGGGCGGGGCGCCTGGTTCCTGATGCGAGGGCGAGGTTCACCGGCAAACGTGCGGCACGCAGGTTTGGTGCAACGTCGATCAGTGTTCCATCCTCAAGGTCTGACGCAACAAACCAACGGGGCATAATGGCGATGCCGACGCCTTGCTTTGCGGCTTCATAGACGGCAAAAATGTTGTCGCTGGCCATCTTCGGCGTGACTGCGAAAGTCTTCGGTGTTCCACTCTCATCGAACAACTCAATCCGGTTTCCTTCGAAGGGACCAAGTGTAAGCCAAGGCATTGCCTCTAAGTCAATCCCCGCATGTTGCGCCAGACATTCCGTTGTTCCGACGACAAGGCGTTCCACTCGCGCCAGCTCACGCACGATGAGCGTATCATCCGGAACAGAACCGATCTTCAGCCAGCAATCGCACCCTTCCTCGGCAAAACGGATCGCATCATCGCGCAGCCACCAATCGATCGTGACATCGGGGTGATCCTTCATGAAGTGCGTGGCAGACTTGATGAACAGGCTCTGGCCAAGGGCGACCGGAGCGATGACCCGGATGGTGCCCATCAGCGCGTCATCCTTGCGATGACGATCCTTAATCGCCTCCCACTCTCCTAGCATACGCCGGGCATCCGCCAATAGCTCCAAACCGTCTGGAGTGAGCGTCACGTCATGCGTGGTGCGGCGTATCAACACGACGCCAAGTCGGTTTTCCAATGCTGCAAGTTGCCGGGAAACTGAGGGCTGCGATGTCCCGAGATCACGCGCGGCCCCGGAGAGCGACTGCCGCTCGGCGATCCGTACGAAGGTTTCCAAAAGGGCGAGGCGGTCAAATCGGGTGCTCATACGATCAACGTATAGCAATCTTACTTTTCATGCTACTACCGCGTCTCTTGGTGATGGGTATGTTCCGGGCAATAGAAACGAAAGGACCCAAGACATGACCAATGATCCGAACACGACCTTCATATTCCTGAACGGGCGGATCGTGAACCGCATCGGCTATGGCGCGATGCGCCTGACCGGCCAGCCTCGCAATTTCGGCCCCTACGCCGATTGGCAGGGCGGCATTGACCTGCTGCGCCGTGCGCGCGATCTCGGTATCAACCACATCGATACAGCCCGTGCCTATGGCCCGCATGAGAACGAAAAGCTGATCGCCGATGCACTGGTGGACGCCGATGGCAGCTATGGCGAGATGTTCATCGCTTCCAAAGGCGGTGTCGAGAAAAGTGCCACAAGCCTTGCGAGGGATACCTCCGCTGAAACGATGAAACGGCATCTGGAAGAAAGCCTTGCAAGCCTGCGCACGGACAAGATCGACCTCTACTATGTACATGCGCCGGACGGCATCACATCGATTTCTGAGAGTGTGGCAGCATTCGAAGAGATGCGGCAGGCCGGGAAAATCGACATGATCGGATTGTCGAACGTTACCCGTGCACAAGTCGAGGAGGCATTGAAAGTCGCGCCGGTTGCGGCAGTGCAGAACCGCTATTCCCCCGCTGATGAACGTGATGAAGAACTGGAAGAGATGATCGACTGGCTGAACGAGCAGGGCATCGCTTTTGTGCCGCATGGTCCGTTGGGTGCAGACCCGATGAAACAGGGCGCAACAGTCGATCCGGGCGAAGCGCTGCGGACCCTATTGGCGCGAGCACCGAACATTCTTGTCATCCCCGGAACGACGACAATCGCGCATCTGGAAGACAACGCAAGCGTATTGGCAACCTGACATGCGCGGAGTGCTGGTCACCTGGGCGGCAGCTTGGCCAACTATCACGGCCCTGCTGTTCGCCCTCGACGGAGTGCTTGGGCATTGGCCGCTAGCCCTGCGCACGCTTGTTCTGACCGGCCTCATGGTTCCCGCGATGACCGTCGTGATCGTTCCAGCGTTGAACCGACTGCTTGCTCATTTCTCGAAAAACTATCGCAAAAGGTGTCACGCAGACACCTAAACCACAGCCAACAAAAACTCGGAACCGCTTTCAATTTGCGCATTTCCTCGTGCGTGGGACTGTCACCTGATACCCAAAAGGAGCCAGACAATGAAACTTCCCATCCTGACTCTCGCAGCGGCAGGTCTGTCCTCACGGCTGTTCGACGGTAAGCCCACAGCGTTGCTGCGCTGCGAGGAAGGTCCGGAGTGAGCCCAGAACGACCGATGCTGCACTGCGCGCGAATGTCCGCATTCATGGACGGTTGCTTTAGTTGATATGCTGTGTTCGGATTTAAGAGAGCAGCGGTTTTGGGACAGCACTTGTGGAAGGTTTCAGTTGAGTACTCCAGAGCGGAAATCAGTTATTCTGGCCGCGGATGTCGTTGGATATTCGCAGATGATGGATGAGAATCACCAAACTGCATTGGAGGCTCTCAGAGACGCTCGCGACAGTGTTATCGAGCCATGTATTTCGAGTGGCGGCGGCGAAATTGTCAAGCGGCTCGGGGACGGATGGTTGGCAGCATTCGACGCGGGTGAGGAAGCCTGCGCATCGGCACTCGAGATACAAAAACAGTTAACTTTTGATGGAGCCCCGGCATTGCGCATCGGTATTCACGAAGGGACGGTGAGCTTTGTCGATGAAGATGTTTTTGGGAGCGGCGTTAATATCGCGTCGCGGTTAGAAGCGCTCGCAAAGCCCGGTGGCATCGCAATCTCCGATGTCGTCTTTGCGAACTTGCCGAAGGATTTACAAGTTTCTTTTGAGAATGCAGGAGCGCGGTTGCTGAAAAACATCGCAGAGCCCGTAAAGGTCTGGGCGTTCGGCGGGATTCCCCCGACCGGCGGTTCCTCGGAACCAATTTCCGTACTGCTAGAGAATTTTGTCGAAAGATCATCGTCCAGCAAAATGGCCCCCGACATACTGGATGCTGTGGCAATAGAGCTTGAAAAGTACCGATGGCTGAAGGTCCAGCGAACGGATGATGACGCTGCAGCTTCGAAGTATTATTTGAGGGGTACGCTTCGCAGGTCGGGTGAACGGGTACGGGTCACGGTTGACCTATCGGCACGTCATGACGGGCGGCGGCTCTGGAGCGAAAGATTTGACCGGGTCGTCATAGATGAATTCGAGCTCGTGGATGAGCTTGGTATGATGCTTGCACGGCGGATAAGCGCGGAGATCGACACATATGAAAAAATGCGAGCCGAGATGCGTCCTCCAGAACAATTGAACGCTGCCGAACTCAGTGCGCGGGCGAATGATCTCATGTCATCAGGCCTACCCGACGCATTTGACGAAGCGGACGCTATGCTGACACGGGCTGTGGCGCTCGAACCTCGGAACACTTCGGCTTACATACAGAAGTCCTTTGTGGGCTACCGTAAGGCGATGAGTGGTGCGTGGCCAGTACACCCAACGCTCGCGGCAGCTTTGCAACCCGCCATGGAAGTCGTTCGGATTGATCCAAAAATGCCGGGTGGCTATGTCATGTTGGCGAGCGTTTACGGCATGATGGGGAAAACAGAAGCCGCGTTTGAATCGGCGGCACAGGTCGAACGCTTGAACCCCAATGCCTGGGGTGCACCACATGGAAAATCCATTGCTTGTACATTTGCATCCCCAGATTGGGCTCAGACACACGACCCTGACGGTCTGCAACTGCTCTCGACCGCTGAACGTACTCTAGAGTTGGCAGAATCGTCCAAATTTCGATCTGGACATCTTTTCTTTCTGGGCATCGGTCAGCTTCTGCACAACGCCGAAAACTTGCAGCCCGCAGTTTCCACATTGGAAAGGTCAGCGGGTGCTGCTGGCGCTACTTGGTGGCCAAGTCTATTTCTTGCACTAGTGGAACTGCGGCGGGGCAAAAGACCGCTTGCGCAACAGCACATAGCCGCCGCGCATACACTGTTTCCAGCATTTTCAATGTCCGTCATCGCCGATATTTTCGAGAGAAGCCGCATTTGGCCACTCTGGCGATTGGAATTGGCCCAATTGTCAAACCTAGACCTTTCAACCTAGTCGGTCTTCTCAACGCTGAGAAAGCGGGGCCATATTTTACACCACAGAACAGTTAAATGTAGTTGTTTCAAAGGGACTAAACTTAATTCTAGACTCTCAAAAACAGCCCTTGGCGCAAGCGCAGCGAATTCACACTTTGTCCCGCATCCTTGCCGTTCGAAGACCTCTCAGAGCGTCGCAATCTCGTACCGAACGTCTCCGATGGCTGCTTCGAGCCCAGACCTACCACGAGAGCTTGAATTGCGCTGTCATGGAAGCCATTCTCAAAAGATAACTAGAGCGGGTATTCGAGTGCTATGCAAACCTTAGAGCCCCCAGATAAGATGCTTGAAGCATTGAGGCGGTTTTGGGGGAATGACAGCCGCATAGAAGACGTCAACGCGGACACACAGATCGTTACCGATTTGGGTATCTACGGCGATGATTTTTCCGAATTTTATGAAATCCTTAGTGAAACTTACGGCACAGATTTCCTTGTTCCCGCTGAGTGCGTTCCCAGCGAATTCGGTTGGATGAGAACACTGAAGGGATGGCTACCCTTCGTTGAAACAAAAAAAGCGATTCCAGTAGCTTCGCTCTCAGTAGCAGAACTGGATGCGATTATGTGTGGCAGAGAAAGTCATGCGAACAAATAGGCGAACGCTTGGATGGCAGCTAAGTCCGCACAGCAGCCCTAAACCGAATTCATCCAGCCAGCATTTACACAGCGCCCATTCACGACGAAACTCCCGCCCAAGGGAGATCGGTTTTGTGTGTAACCTCTATTCATTGAGCAAGGGCCAGGCGGCCATCAGGGAACTGGTCAAAGTCTGGGAAGATCGGACCGGCAATATGCCGACTCTGCCGGGTATCTTTCCCGACATGTTCGACCTGTCGTCCGGCAATCCTCAGAGGGCCGGGCCATGTCCATGATGAGTTGGGGCATGCCTAGCCCGAAGTTCGTGCTGAAGAACCGCAAAACGGACTCCGGTGTCACCAATGTACGAAACACCAAGTCACCACACTGGCGTCGATGGCTCAAAACAGAACACCGATGTGTCGTCCCTTTCACCAGTTTCTCCGAGTATGAAACCCGCGACGGCAAGAAGATCCCCATCTGGTTTGCCCTCAATGAAGAGCGACCCCTCGCCTTCTTCGCGGGCATCTGGACGGAGTGGACGTCCGTCCGTAAACTCAAGGAAGGCGAGACCACCAACGATCTTTTTGCGTTCCTGACGACCGATGCGAACGTAGAAGTCGGACGGGTCCACCCCAAGGCAATGCCGGTGATCCTGACCGAACCTGACGAGATCGACACCTGGCTGCGCGCCGATACGGAGGAGGCGCTGACGTTGCAAAGGCCCCTGCCCGATGGCGCGCTGCAGGTGGTTGCGGAGGGCGCAAGACGGGATCCCGCCGAAGACTGATGCTGGATGTTCAACATCTGTTCTTTTGACTTCGATTGCGCTACGATCGTCGCACTATGAAACCCATCCTGAACATCCTGCGCTGGTTCAAACGCACGCGAGAGACCCATTCGACCTTGGGCCATTGGGTGCATTTTCTCGGCCAATGGATTGCTGTTGGTCTGATGATCTATTGGTGGCGTGCGATGCTGCATCTTCTCGATACAGTCGAAGCATTTGTCGCAGGTTGGCGTACAAGCACCTGGGAGGGGTTCGGATTCTTGGACGGTTTGTGGGCGATCCCTGTCCATTTGGTATCCGAGCCTGTCTATTTCGGCCAGCTTTGTGCGATCACCTTGGTTTGCTACCTTACCGTGAATCGTCAAGGGTATGGTGATCGTCTGGAGCCGCAAACGCGCTTGAACCACGGTGGAGCTAAAATCTTTGCGACGATGATGCTTTTTCGCCGTTAGTCCTTGGCTGCTTTGTTGCCGATCCGAAGACCCTTGGCGCGGTGGTTAGACAATCCGACATTGCCGGCTTGGGCTAGCAGTCCGCCGGTAGCCGCGCCTCCTTGATATGAACCCGCGACTGCGGCAGCCCTTGCTGTCATTGCCGTAGACGCCCCGAGGTCATCGCCAATGCCGTCGATCCACTTGAAGACGCGCGCCGGGAAGATGTTGATCAGGCTAAAGGTCCAATCGATGATGATGACATAGAGGACAGCGACAAAGACTGTCAGGACGGCCATGACAAGAAAGTCCGATAGGAACCCGAACGCGCCGGGGTCCGCCGCCATCTGCGAGCTCAGTGCGGCAAACATCATGCCATTGAGCGAGAAAGCCGCAACGCGGAACAGAACCATCCCAAGCAGGAACCCGAACACCATCAGGAGTGGCGTGAGAAAGAGCATCAGAAGCAGGGACCAGCCCTTAAGCGCGATGTTGGAAGAGATGCCGTGCCCGTCCATCGAGAGCATTGCCACGGCCCAAAGCGGGGCCGCGAAGACTGCTTCGATAACCAGCAGCATGAAGGCCAGGATTGCGATCAGCCAGATGATGGCAGGGAGATAGGGCAAGATGAACCCGACAAAGATCGCTGCAAAGATGCCAACCTGAAACAACCCGCTGGTCAGCGACGCAAGTGTGGCCGGGATCGAGCCGAAGACCGGAACGGCAGAGGCCGTAGCCAGGACCGCGACCGCTGCGACCGAGTAGGTCAGAAACGTCGATGCGAAAGCCATGAGGCCGAGCATCGGATCTATGGTGATCGAGTCAGGCGCCAGCAGTTGGATGCCTTTGAGCAGATTGGTCGGCGGTGGCAAAAAATTCTCCGGCGAGGAGGCGTCGTCACCGGCATATGCCCTTTCTGTGATGAACTCCCGCAGTCCAGCATTGGCGGCCGCCTCGTTCCAGGCAGATACGCTCGCATTGTAGCTGGCCCCGATGGACGCGAGGATTTTCTGTGCATCCCGGTCCGCGTTACTCTGGAACCAATAGGACCGACCGAGCTCTGTCGCCAAGGTATTCTGCACACCGCCGCTTAGGGTCGTTGAGATCAGGGTTCCTGGTGTCGCCGTCGGAAACATCGATGCGACCGCGTTGGCATCACCGGATATTTTGCTGATGAGCATGTAGTAAGATCCCGCCATCATCCAGCCGCCGGTCTTGAGATCGCCCGCAATCGCCGTCGGTGCTGACAATGCGCCGGACCCATCTGATCCGATGGCCCGAATCTGCTGCGTTACCGGCGTGCCGCTCTCGCTCTGGACGAGTTGGGAGAGCGCGTTCGGATTGACGATCGGGTTAACGATGGCCGAATGCTGCGTGCGCAGCTGACGCATCATCTGCGCGAGGTTTGGAGTATCGGCAGGAGTGACAGGTTCGCGGTTGGAGATTTTGGCGGCAACCGTCTCGGCCGAGCCGCGCATCGTCGCGCGCAGATCGTCGATCAGATCGCGCATCTGGGCATTGATCGCGTCCATATTGGTTGAGGGGCTGATGCGTTTGAGCGCCGGTGTCGCAGAAGGCAAGGTGATCGATCCGCAAGCCGCGGTGATCGTCGGGGTTGAATAGGTCAAGATCTGGGGTGTGTATCCGTCGATCAGATCGGTCGGTTGAGCGGGTTGCAGACCCGACCAGACGCCGCCGCTGACAAGCTGCAAGGCTCCACCTTTGGAGACCTCGTGGTTATAGGCGGCGCGGCAAAACTCCATCCGCCAGAGTTGCTGTAAGAATCGGGCATCGGAGGCAACGTAGTCTGTCCCGACAATGGGGACCTCATCGGCGATGATGAGATCGGCGGTCTGGTTCCAGAAGAAGCTGCCCGCCGCCGTGCCCGCTCTCACGACATAGGAAATCCCATGCTGGACGCCATTGTATCCATTGCCGAGGGGGATCAGCAGGGCGAAGGCGGTCAGAACCCGGATAGGGACCCAGATCGTAGATTTTTGGCCCAAGATGACGCCCTCATGGGCAGAGTCCAGCGTCCCCTGAAAGATGTTGTAGAGCAGAAACAGCGCGCCGATCGCGAGGAACAGGATGTTGAGGGACAGCATCAGAAGCGAGATCACCGTCCGATCATTGGCCGCAGGACCCGGAAAGAGATCACCAAAGATCAGGTTGAAGAATGTGTTCGAGCGATCATCGCCGTCGCCGCTGAAGATATCCGGGACAGAGATTTCTTGAGCGAGTGAAGGCCCTGCGAGCGACATCAGAACGAGGCCCGAGAGGAGAATGAGCGCTGTGGGGCGTCGGTGGGGGGTCATTTGGGGTCCCCTGCCCTGCGGTCGGTGCTGATGCCGCGGTGGCGCTCCGGCAGGATGATCTGCACGTTGCGCGGCAGGCGCGAGCCCAGATAGTCGAGGAACCCGCCGAAGCGACCTTGTTCGAGGATCCAGACAAAGAAGTCTGCGCGGACCGCACGGAACAGCGCGAAGAGGAACAAGGTCACCAAGCCGAAGATCAGGTATTTTGATATCTGCAAGAAAACGGCGCCGACGGGGATCGCCAGCACGGCGGCAAGGGCCGCATACTGGAACCAAGTGCGTTGGAGTTGCCAGCCACGATATTGCTCGCCCAGCTCGAACTCGCTCATGTTCTCGGTCATGTGTTGGAACCTCGCGATCCCGCCATCGGGATAGCGGCCCGAGAGGCCGAAGCGGTCGAACGGCTTCGGTCGCAGACGCCCGGCCAGATCACCGAAAAAGTCCGCTCCTTTCCGCGCGCCGTCGAAGGCCCGATGCAACCCGCCCCGTCGCGCCAGGAACCCCGCCGCCCGCCGCGCGCGGCTCGGTTTTTCAGAGGTGTCATGCGTCGGGTCACTCATGGAGATCAGTTCCCGATCGGCGCGCCGCCGCCCGCCCCCTCGATGCCATCGACGTAGGTCGCGAGCTGGGCCGCCTCAACGGCCGCAACGCGGCGCTCAAGGCCGAACCGTATCCAGTTCACATGCAGGTTCAAGGCTTGCGTGAGCAGGAGCTCCCGTTGCACGGACTCCGGTGACATCCTGGCGATGGATTGGTGCCAGTCGGGGTTTGCAAAACGGGAATGCACAAAGATATCGACGGCCTGCAGGGAGGAGACCTTATCGCCGACATTGTAGGGATAAGCCGGACCCGCCGCGTTTTGGGCCCAGGTCGCGAGTTCAGTCCCGCCCGTCGGCGTCGCGATGTCGCCGAGATAGGTGAAGACCGCATGGGAGGCCGACCGTCTTGTCGCATCGATCTGGCGTGCCGCGATCCGCGCCAGACCGGTGGGCGTCTGCGCCTCTTGCGTCGTGATCGGCTTTGGCGGCAGCGGATCGACCATGTTGTTGATCATGCGCGCATAGGCCTGCGCCACTTCCTGATCGGAGGTATCGAGCGTGATGGCCTCCGTCAGAAGCCGCACATCCGAGGTCGGATCGGCGAAACCCGCCACATTGCGCAACCTGTCGCGATCGAGCTGGATTTCTTGCGCGAGGGCGAGGCCGCCCTGGCGCACTGGCTCTCCGGCCGCACCGTTGCCGTAAGAGCGGTTGCGCGAGAGATTGGCGATGTCGATGCCGCCCACGCCCTGGCTGGTCTGCCCGCCGCCGTAGTTTTGGATGCCCGAAAGATCGATGCAGGCGGAGACGGCCGGATCGTAACGCCCGCCTTCGGCCGCGGCGCGGATCACCTGGCGTTCGCGCAGCACGGCGTTCTGGTCTTGTGCTTCGGCGATGCGCGTCTGTGCCTCGGTCTCGCGTTTTGAATAGGCTGAGAGCTGGGCGACACCGCGCAGGATGTTATCGACAATGTAGTTGCCGACCTCGGTCGTGTGATTGTTGACGTTGATCCGTGCATTGCGAACGATGTTGGCGACACCACCGCAGGAACAGCCGCCGAACGCATAGCTTGGGGTGGCAATGCCGATGGCCGCGACGGTGGTTGCCAGCAGTGACAGGCGGAAGGACAGTCGCGCGTTCTTCTTGGTATTCTTAGTCTGCATCTGACTGACCTTTCTCGATCTCGCCCGCGGGGTTGCCGGGTTTCTTGTCGATGATGTCCTGGACGGCATCGAGGTTGTTGTCCGTCACCGTCGACCCTTGCGGCGTGACCCCACCGCCCACCTGCCGTGCGCCCGGCTCGGGAACAGAGGTTTCCGGCACCTGAAACGAGGTGAAGCGTGTCAGCAGGACGAAGGCGACAACGGCCAGTACGATAGCGAGCGCAATCCAGCGGGACAGTGTCATCTTGGAAAGGACCTCACTCATTGCCGCCTCCGTAAATCAGCTCGTAGACCGCATCGAGATTGTTGGGGCTGACCGTGGTCCCGTTGACCGTCACGCCCGTGCCCTGTTGTCCGCCGCCCACGTTCAGATCGACGCCTCCGATGGTGGTGGTGGCATTGCCGGTGAGCCCGCCAATAGGCAGGAATTCGAAAGTGGGGAGTTGCAGCAGGTCGGTGATCTGCGCCGTCAGCTCGTTCATCTTACTTTGGGCGAAGGAACAGATCTGGTCTTCCACGGCGGAGACGGCCGCCGCGAAGATGGCCTGCAGGTTCGGAACCTGGATCGCGATGTCGAGATTGACGTCAAAGAGATTGTCGAGACACCCCAAAGCCGCGATTGAGGCGGGCGGCTTGAGCGCTTCCTCGCCGCGCAAGACTTCGGATTCAATGCCTGCACGGATCGCATTGGTGAGACTGATCTTCACCGTGTCGGTGCATCCCTGACCGTTCGAGGGGAAGAGCTGGATAATCTGGTCGTTGTCTTGCGCGGCGACTGGCGTGGCCGTTTGCACGATGCCGAAACAAAGCACGGTCATCGTGGCCCTGAAGAAGTTGGATCGTTTGGTCTGTCTGATCATCAGTTTACTCCCAGCGTTTGACGTTCGCCCTGAAAGGGCGGTGTTTCGCGGATGAGGACCGGGCGTTTGGCCCCGAAGCCCGGAAACCCGTCTGTTTCTGAATAGGGTCCGCCCGTGCCGTAGCCGCCGGCGTAGGATGTTCCACTCGCGGCCCCGATGCGATTGAGCAGGTGGGATTGCAGCTCGGCGTAGGACGAGAAGCCGTTTGCGGTGAGGTATTCGGGCGGAAACACGGTCGGGTCAAAACCTGAGGCGACCCAGTCGTTGAGCGCGCCAGCACCCAGAAAATGCGCGGCTGTCAGCAGGCCTTCTTGCGTGAAGGTAACGCCATTCACCGTTTGACCGGCCAGGCCGAGGGTTTGCGATGACAACGAGCTAAGGTTGCGGTCGGTCAGTTCCCCAAAGGCTTGGTCCTGCAGGCTGTGCCCGGAGGTGGAGTTCAGGAAATCGCTGAGCGAGGTCACGCCCTGACTGCGCGCGGCGTCCGTCCATTCGTAGTTGGCCCAGCTCCCGCGCGAGCCGCCGGTGTGCCGGACATAGCCGAGGCTGGCGAGAGTGCCTGCGGTGATCTGATAGGCACCGGCCGCAGTCCCACCTTGGGTGTTGAGTGCACCATAATTGCCGCCGGACTCTTGTGTGCGAATGAGGTCGGCATAGGTCGATGCGAGCGCGGCCGTTGCGAGACCGATCGCAACGAGAGCGGCAAGAAGAACACGTACGGTCATTACTGCGCCCCCGCGATCCGAACGATTTGGACGGGCACCGAACCAAGACGTTTGCCGGAGCTGGACGACACGATGGAGATGCCGTTGCGCGTCAGCAGTTCGATCCCCCGAAACGCCTGTTCGTCTCGTATGCGTCGCGACAGGCCAACCTCGCCCTCGAGCGATCTCAGGACCCGGAAGATCTGATCGTCAGCGTTGACGAGATAGACGGGACAGGTCGATTGCCCGCAGATTGCGGGCGAGCGGACGGCGATGATCTTTCCCAGATAGCCGTTCATGTCGACGTCATAGACATCAACCTCAGGCGGGCCGAATGCGGATCGATCACCAGCATCAAAGCCGCCGCTGACCTGTTCGGCCACGAGTGCGAGTTCTGTCTCATTTGCATCGCGGCGGGTCAGACCGTCTTTGGACGGCTCTGGCACGTAGTTGCGCGCATTCCAGGACCAGAGCCGATCATCGGTGATGATTGACTTCATGCCGGTAGCCGTGACCCCGGTCAGTCCCAGCCGTTCTGAGCGCGGCTGGCGGAAGATTTCCAGCCATTGCTCGTTGTGAAAAAGCGCCACCTGCAGGCAGCCTTCGACGCATCCGCGATCGTTGCCAAGCTCGACGAATAGCTGCTCGGGATCGTCGCTCGGGGCCTCGAGCCAGACGCGGACGGCGCGCACGTGGGAGAATTCCTGACCGTACATGCGACGGGCGATCTGGGTGGCCTGCGGGTCGGCATCCGCGAAGGACACGGTTTCGGTCTGAACGGGACTGGCGGGTGATTGGGCCATGGCCGGTCCAGCCAACGCAACCAAAGCGGCGAAGCACAGCGCTCCAACTCTCATGGCGGTCCGGCTGGTCATGCGTAGGCTCCTTTCACCAAAGTGTCTGCAAGCCTGCCGATGACATTCCCGCGTACGGTCTCGTCAATCATCTGGCCGCTCGCCATGAGCTGCTCGAGTTCGGCTTCGATCTCGGGTTTGGCCGATCCGGAGGGGAAGCGGCGCGCGAGGATGCGCCGCGCCTCGGGGCTGCCGAGTTGTTCGTAGAGGAGCGCGCGCAGCGCTGTGTCCTCGGCCGTGGTCGACAGGGCCCAGAGTTCGATCGAGCCGAGCTGGTTGTAGAAATGCTGCACGTAGGTCTGGGACTTGAGCTTGAAGATGCCCACGATCGGCGCCCCCTGCCCCGCTTCGGGACCGCTTAGACGTGAGATCACGGGCCGCAACGTGTCGGGCAGATCGTAGGTGTCCATGACCGCTTTGACGCTGTCGGCGGTCGGCACGTTGCACAGGAAGATGTTTGTTGCTAGCTCGCGGATCGACGGGTCAAAGTCGCCAATGAGCTGGCTTGCGAGCGAGATCTGGACCCCGGCCTTGCGCCCCACGCGCACGTCCGCGACCATCTGATCGCGTATGCCGAGCCCGCCGGTGAGGTGGTATTCGTCGATGCAGATGCGTTTGGGCATCTGGCGGTTGTTCTGCCAGCGCAGCAGATGATGCGCTTTGACCGGCTCAGGCAGTGCCGAGGCCTTGATCTCATCCTCGTCGAGCCAGAAATCCGAGGTCAGCGTCTGGCGCGCCATCATGTACATCACGGCGGTCTGCTTGCGGCCGCGCGCGCCCGTGGCCTGGGTCACACCGGCCAGGTCGAACGCGACGATCCGCGCGTTCGAGATGTCAAACCGCGTGGGACTGGCGAGGATGACATATTGTTTGATCGCGGCCGTGATGAGGCGCTGGAACGCCCCGACCAAGGGCTCCTGCGTTGCGTGCACGCGCATTTCTGCGAAGGGCTCGCGCACCGTCTCGGCGTTCGAGATCGGCACCAGGTCACCGAGCACGGGCACCGCGAGCCTTTGCGCGAGTGCTGCCGCATGGAAATCGCCCTTGGCAAAGAGGAAGTCGACGATCTCCCACCAGCTCGTGGCCGTGTCGGTCTCAAAGCCATGTGCTGCGAGGGTCTCATCGACCTGGAGGTCCATGCCCACCGAGTAGCGCTTCGGGCTGAACCCGTCGGAATGCACCCGATAAGCCTCATCCACGCAGGCTTCTGCCATCTGGGAGATCCCATCGTAGGGCGCGTCTCCGTCCTCCGGCGTGCAGATCAAGGCGATGAGGTTGATGAGGAACACCCGTTCGTGGGCGAAGGGCTTGCGACAGCAGAGCTGTGTGTCGAACGGGTTGACCGCGTCCTGTTCGACCATGCGCAGCCGATGGAACATCGCCTCGTGGCGGCGTTTGGGCGGAAGTGCATCCCGGATCAGACTGATGAGCCCGGAGGAGGACGGGCCGATATCGATGATCGAGATCCGCGGCAGGAGGGCTGCGTCGTCGTGATCACTCCCGGCCTGCGGGGAGAGCGCGACGCCGAGGTTGATCGCGTTCATCAAGACGGATTTGCCCGATCCGGGCGTGCCGACCATGATATCGACGCTGGCGTTCTGCTTGGAACTCCCCGGCTGATAGGGAAATGGCTTGCCGTCAGCCGTCCGAAACACGATCGACCCCTTCTGCCAAGGGCATGCTGGCCGCGCCAACGGTGCCATGGCCAGCACGTCCAGAAGGTCCGCGGCACAGCTTTCGGCCGTGGACGCAGTTGAGAGACCGAGGGCCGAGGACATTACGCAATCGAGCGGATCCCCCGCTGTAGCATTGGTCTGGCTGTTTCCCCAGGATCGAACCATCTCTTGCAGCGAGGCCACATGAGCCCTCAAGAGCCCGATCTCATCCGCAGGCGCCCATGCGCAAAACGACGTCCGCCAGCGCACGACCGTGTTGCCGTCACCGTCGGTCTGGCGCAGCCGATCAAAGCTTTCTTTGATACGGCCGTTATGTGTGGGGGCGGTCCATTGCAGGAGGCGGGCGAGTTGTTCGCGCAGGACCTGACCGGCGAACCCGCCGCTCTCGATCAGCATCGAGGCGCGCCAGGAAATCTTTGTTCCGTTTGAGACGACGCGTCGGATCAGATCGTTGAAGGGGACCACGATCTCTGGGGGCAACGTGATGTCGAAGCCGGAGAAGGCGGTATTGCCGATCTGCACGACCTTGCTGTCCAGGACTTCCGCGTGATCCGCAAAGAGCTGTTCTGAGAGCGTCGGCCAGACGAGGTTCGACAGATCCTTGCGCTTGAAATGCCGATCAAGCGTCGGCATCCGTGCGCGCAAGGCGTCACCGGGCAGGACCGCACGCCAAGGATGGTTCAGCCCAAGCGTTTCGGGCGCGATCACTTTGCGGATAGCATTGAGGGCGGCATAGGTATCGAGGGTGTCCAGAACGATGCCAGCGCCGCTGAATTCCCGTTCGAGGGCGGTCACGAGGCTTTCGTGTCTGACGGAGAGCCCCTCGAGTGCGGCATCCGGGATCTGTCCCAGCGTGAGTGGTGGGGCCGCTTTAAGAATATCCGAACGCGTCTTGAGGCTGCGTGTGCGGTCGTCGCTGGTGAGCAGTGCTGGCCGGGTCCAAAGTGCCAGATAGCACCGCTCTCCGTGCACCGCATTGGGCAGCAGTCTGCGGCGTTCTTCCAGCAAATCATGCAGATCCAGCGCGTTGCTGCGTGCGATGCGTGACGTGTCTTCGATGATGGTTTCGATCTCGCGCCGCCCCAGTTCGGGGGAGTGACCGAACCAGAATTGCAGCGCGAGACCAGGCTTTGAGAAGAACGGAGAGAGACCAACACGCAGCCTGTCACAGGCCTCCGTGATGTCCTGTTCGCCGGGAAGTGAGCGGAACCCCTCAAGCCGGAACAAGGTGACCATCGAACCATCATCGGCCAGCAAGGCGTGCGCGCCATCCGCGGTCTCTAGACGGCAATAGCTGTCGAGTGACGCGTTCAGCGCGTTGCGGCCGAGATAGGCCGCTGCCTGATGCCAGAAGGCCACCATCTCATCCGCCCCTAGTTCAGGGACCGGAGTTGGCCGTCGACCGTCGACTGATCGGCGCCCGTGCCAAAGATCGAAGCCACGCCCACGTTGAGGAAGGTCGGGATCGCGATCATGCAGGCCGCGGCGATCGACAGCATCAGGATGCGGCCCACCTCGACGGAATTGTCATTGCTCGTGCGCGAGCGCCGGATCATCGCCATCACAGCCATGATCCCGAAGGCGATGCCCAGCACGAAGGAGATCGTCCCGAGAATGTCGGCGAAGGGCCCAAGCTGACTGGTCCGCATATCAGTGAAGATGTCACCGAAGGTCTGGGCCGAGGCCGTGCCGGGAAGCGAAAGAGCCAGTATCGCCGTTGCGGCTGCAAGGTCGGTTGGTTTGACCGCGCAAACGCGGCGGAGGTTCAGGATGCGGTGACACAACATGGGGGATGTCCTTTCATGGTCCGAAGAAAAGGTTTTCGAAGAGCCCGACCGTGCGGGGGAGATCGACGGCCATCACGCCCGCGATCATGTGGATGAAGCCCTTGCCCATGAGGCCCTGGGCGGGCAGATCGGTGGATTTCACGCAGAGGAAGAGACCGCGCACGACGGCAAGTAAGCCGATGAACTGTGCGACGCGGACCAGTGCGATCAGGATCGCCTCTCCGGGAGCACCGGCCACGGGAGAGAGCATCTCCGGCGCATAGGCCATGATCTCGCTGGCGGCACTCGCCGTTGTGTTCGCGGCTCCGAAGAGCGATGCGATCCATGCCGAGAGCGTGAGATCGAGCGAGATGATTAACAACCCGAACCCGACATAGGCTCCCGCCTGCCAGAACCCGTGGCGACGGTGATGGGCGTGCATCCTCTCCTCGGCCGTGATCATGAAGAGGCGCACCCCCATAATCACCAGTACAATCCCCAGAACGAAACACAGCACAGCCACAAACGCCTGCGCAGGCGACAGGATCGCGACGACACGCTGAAAGAAGGCGGTCAGCTCGTCCATGTGTGGCGTCCCATATCACTGCCCCTGCCCTTCGGAAGTGGTCACCGGGGTCACGACGACCCGTTGAGGCTGATCCGTCCCAACCGATATCGGGGTGACTTGGACGGGGAGGTTTTGCTGTGTGGCGGCGTACGCTCCGACACCTGCGGGTTCGTCCCGCAATTGAAGGCCGCCCGCGAGGAGTTGCTGGATCGCTGCCCCATATGTCGCGTCGAGGCGACGGCCCTCTTGCAGCTGGGCGATGATGCGGGGCAGCACCCCGTCACGACCTGACAGCGCCTCCAGTTCGGCACGGAGTGCGAGGTTGTCTTGGACAAGCGCATTCAGGTCTCGCTCAAGTGGTGCGATGTCAAAACGAACCGTTTCGACGGCTTCAACCGGTTCACTGGTTTGCGCGCCACGGTCTCCCCAAGTCTGCCAAGCGATCGCCGATCCCGTCGCTGACATGACGAGAAACCCGAGGCCGACCATGGCAACGCCTGCGCCGGCAAGGCGGGATTGTCCCACACGTCTTGATCTATCGGCTTGTTGCATTCTGCACCCCCTGGATGGCGGCCCATTGAAACTTGAGGATCACCGCCATCGATAACCGGACTCACACTGGATCGACTTGTCTTATATCTTTATATATAACGATATAAGTAACGATGTAAACCGGATGTTAGGGAATTGAAACGCCCGCCGTTCCCAAAGGAGAAAACCTGATGCAAACCCCACAAAATTGGATGAATCGTCGCCCCGGCGAACATGGAACACGGCGTTTGATCGTCTTGGGAATCACCGCAACGTTCTTTGGCGGGTCCGCTCTTGCACAAGAGTCGACATGGAAAGAGAACTTCTCCGCCTGTGCGGGGAATTCTCCCTTTATTGAAGGTTTGCTCGCATCTTCTGCGCAGGATCACCGGCCGTTGATGCGCATCGCTCAGATGCAGGCTTGGGCGATCACGGGTGAGGACGGAAAGCCGACCGTCGCTCTGACGACGGATGATGGTCTGACGATCATCGGCAGGATCGTCGGGCCGCAAGGAGAGGACATCTCCGGCGCCTTGCTCGGCTTGGCGCCCACTGTTGGCGGACCTGAAGTCACAGACGTCGAACGCGCCTTTCCGCTATTGGGCAACGAAAGCACGCAAGTGACACCCGCACCGCAAACAGAACTGTCAACCGCAGACGCGCTATCGTCTGTCCTGAGCAATCTGCCTGCGTCGCGTCCACCAGCCGCCCAACCGGTCGAGGCACCCGGAACGCTGCCAGCAAACGAGCTGGTCAGCGCACCGATCACGGCATCGGCCGACCCGACGCCTGAGGTCCAGGCCGGAATGAACGCCATCTTCGACCAAGCCACAAACGAGCGGATCTGGTTTTCTGCGGCAGAAGCTAAGCCGGGCGCGCCGGTCGTTTACATGCTCGCAGACCCCGAATGCCCGCATTGCCAATGGACCATCGATCAGATGCACGCCCAGATCGGCGCGGGCGACATCGACCTGCGTATCATTTTCGCGCCGATCACTGGTGTGGAAGGGTTCAACACCAGTCTTTCGATCCTGCATGCGGACAACGTGGCCGAAGCCTTCATGTCTCACATGACATCCAAAACCCGTGGTACGGCCGCCGTCGTCCAGATGGACACGCAAACTGCTGACCGCGCGGTCGTGCAAGGCATCGTCGACAACATCAACTGGATGCGGGCCAACAGGATGCCAGGCGTCCCCTTCTTTCTCTTCATGACGGAGGACGGAGCCCGTTTTGCCTTCTCCGAGCTGCCTTCCGACATCCTGACGATCGCAAAGGCGCTTTGATGGGCGGCGACAGCGAACACCTTGCCCGGACCGAAGCCATCCTGCGGAACGCCCGCACGTTCGAGGCGGCCTATAAGGTCATGGCCAAAATCGCGGTGGCGCTCGGAATATCGACCTTGGCTCTGGCGGCCTCGACAGCCTACCTCGCCATGTCGCGTCCCGAACCACGCTATTTTGCCACCAGCACGGATGGGCAGATCCTCCCGCTCGTCCCATTGGACCGACCCCACCAGACTGCAGCGGAGGTGAGCAACTTCGCCGTGCGCGCCGTTACGACCTCCCTGACTTACGACTTCGCCAACTACCGGTCGGACTTCAACAACGCGCTGCAGTTCTTCACCAAACCGGCCGGCTGGAATCAATTCGTCGATGCGGTGCAGGAATCGCAGATGCTGGACTTGGTGCAGCGGCGACGCCTGAACACGACCGCTGTCGCCAACAACGCGGTGATCGTGCGCGAAGGGGTCAACAGTCGCGGCGTCTATGAATGGATCGTCCAGATCCCGCTGCGCGTCACCTATCAGTCCGCATCGGAGGTGACCGGCCAAAACTTCCTGATCACCGTCAACATCGAACGCCTGCAAACCTACGAGTCCCCCTATGCCATGGCGATCTCCCGGTTCATCGCAGCCCCCGGAGGAGCCTAATGCCGCGTAACATATTCAAAACAAACACGAACAGTCGGCAAGTCGCGTTCATCGCGTTGCTGCTCACGACAACGCCCGTTTCAGCGCAACAGATCCTTCTCGATGAGAATGGGGATGAGACCGTGCCACCCAGCACAGCGGTTCAAACCCCCCTGCCCGCGCCCAGCGTCCGTCCGACCGCGACACTGCCAGAGCAGAACACAGACACCACCGTGGTCACGATCGAGAACGGTCAGCCCACTACGACGCCCCCTGCCCTGCCGATCGGCCAGGAACCGGTCTCACAGAACGAGCAAAACCAGCGCGTCCAACCTCAACCTCTCCAGGACCGCACGCCAGTCGGCCAGTTTCCCATCATCGGCGCGACCGAGTTGTTGCAAAGTCTCGATGAGCTGGATCGTCCCCTAATGCCAGAAGAGATCACGGCCTATGGCGCGGCCCTGCAAAGTCAGTTCCCGATGACGCCAGAGATGATCCTCGATTATCGCCGGAGGCTCGATGAAAGCCAGAAAGCCGCAGCCACACCACCCTCTGGACGCTTTCCAAACGCGATCACGGATGCCGTCCATCTCAGCCTCGGGCCAAGCCAAGCACCCGAAGTTCTTTTGACCGGTCCCGATACAGCAAGCGTGATGGCGTTCTATGACCGGACGGGCCGAGCCTGGCCCATCGCATCCTATGTCATCGGCAGACCGTCCAGCTTCCAGGTCTATGCGATGCAGGAAGGATCAAACCAACTGGCGGTCACACCGCTTGTGCCGCACGGGTTCACCAACATCATCGTCTCTTTAGTGGGCGAGAGCCGTCCGCTCGTCTTTGACGTCCGCACGAACTCGCTCAACACGCATTACCGGCGGGACTTCACCGTCGACGGGCTCGGCCCGAATGCGGAACGCGCCTCCCCTACCCCGTCAGCACGCGAGCCGCAGGTGCGCGCTGCCAATGACGTCATGATGGCGTTTGCGACGGGAACGGACATCCCAGGCAACGCAGAGCGTCTCTCGACCGACAATCTGGCCGTGCGTGCATGGCGCTACGACGGCGCTTTGTATCTGCAGTCCCGAGAGACCGTGATCTCCCCACCCGCCTCGCAAATTTTGACGGCAGCCGGACAAGTCAACGCCTACAGGATCAGGCCCACCGCAATCGCCCTTCTCTCGGTGAACGGTGTCGTCACCAAAGTGAGGATTTCCCAATGAGCAAAACCGATGAACCAAAAGCAGAGAGCGAAGATCAGGAAGCACCCAAGGCGCAAAGTACGCGACGCATCGAACGGCCTCGGAGCCGCGGTTTGCTCTCGTTCCGCAATGTCGCGCTGCTGAGCGTTCTCGCCGTCGGCGGTGCTGTGGGGTTTGAGCTCTGGCGCAATCCAGACCTGATCGGCGACAGCCGAATCAGCGGTCCGCCAAACGTCAATACAACACCCGCTGGAGATCAGCTACGAACGTCGGAACGCTATGAGGACAATCTCAGAAGACAGAACGAGCAAGGTGCTGAGGAGGCTGCCGATGACGGTGGCTCGTTCATTGCAACGCCCGATGAACCGCTGCGACAGATCGATGAACCGGTCGTCACCGCTCCGGCGAACACGAACCGGCCCCTTCCACCGGCCAACCCACGCACGCAACCCGCGCAAGAGCCACAAACGATCGTCATCGAACGGCCGACCGAACCCGTCCGGCAGCAACCCACAGCCCCTGCCCCGGAGGCTGCGCCGAACTATGACCACATCAATCAGCTGGCTCAGTTGATGGCGTCGCAAAAACAGGGGCTTCTGCAATCGTGGCAGGTGCAGCCGTCTGGCGTGACCGTTGTGGTCGAGCAGGATCTTCTGCCACAACCCACTTCGACGTCCACGACTGACGACCTAGCAACGCAAATCGGCCAAGATGCACGTGCGCGAGAGTCAGCAGGAGAGATCGTTGCTCGCGCGGGGGATGTCGTATTGGCCTCCACGATCATCACGAACGATAGCGACACACCGGGGCCGGTCGTCGCCGAGATCCGGCGCGGGCCACTCACGGGGACACGTCTCGTTGGTGGCTTCCAACCCAACCAGAACAACACCTATCTCGTCGTGCAGTTCGGTACGGCCGTGCTTCCGGACGGGACAGAGATCCCCGTTTCGGCCTATGCGGTGGATGCGCGTCAGAAATCGCTTGCGGTGCGCTCAGACATGGATCGCCGTCTGATCCAGCGATATGCGCCGAGGGTGGCAGCTGCGTTCGTATCCGGGCTGGGAGACGCGCTGTCTGATACAGGCAGCACGGTCGTCGATCTCGGCGGCGGTGTCGGCATCTCACGCCCGCAAGCCACTTTCGAGCAAGGCGTCTATCAAGGGCTTGCTGAAGTCGGAAACGATCTGGCGGGCGAGTTCGTGCGTTCCGCGCCGCAAGGCCCGCTCATCAGCCTGAGATCGCGCCAGATCATCGGTGTGCTGTTCACATCAAATGTCACACGGCCCTGACCGCGCATGCCAGACGAGCGCTACAACATCTACCGATCCACGATCCATTGGCGCTACGCCATGGCGAGGCCGCTCCTCGCCTTCTTCGATGCGCGCTTGATCTTCTTCATCGCGCTCTTCGCGTTCCATATTCGGTGGTGGACGTTCTTGACACTGGTCATCGCGCTGACGGTGTTTGGTGTAGCGGGCCAGTTGAACTACTCGTTGGCGAGTTTGGTCAGGCTCGTGAAGTCCAGGCTGACGGGCCGTCGGAGATCGGCTGTGCCGTATACGAGGTTGAGGCCTATGGTGGAGTATGGCCTTCGGTGAACTCGGGGTTCTGAAATTGGAAGGCCAACAAAAGATGACGGAACCAGAAGTGGCGCCGAATCGAAATGACTGAGTCGGAATTATTGATCCAAATCCAGCAACTTCGCTCTGAGGCGATTGGTTAGACCAGGCCCATTCGCGGGGGGAAACGCTCACGAGCAATCACGCAAGTCAGGTAATGCCGTCGGGAAACGAGACGCTCCGACGTTCCTTGCGAAAATCGTGACCGCGATTAAGCTATTAATTAATATACGTAATTCCTAACTTTTGACTGCAGTCAACACCGATAGTCCCTCTTTATCTTTGCTTTGTGTGAGGTGGCGATAGCAACACAATATCTAGATGATAGACGGCACGGGTGGGGTGTCTAAAACGTCTTGCGGGAAGGGAAAATCTAGCCATAATGGCGACAAAATAATCAATGTCGCAAAATTAGCGCCATTTTGGATGAGAGCAGATGGATCAAGATAGGCCGTTTCCGGCTTTTGAGTTCGACAATAAAATTCTTGCACAGGGCGCTGAGATTTCACGTCGCTTGGATATGCTGCGGCAGCAACAGTTTCCGCCTGATGCCCGCAAGCAACTGCGAAGCTTTTCTATGCAAGAGGTAGCACGCTTCCTGGGAGTTAGTCCAAACAATCTCAAACGCCTCAGTTTAGAGGACAAGGGCCCTACCCCGGAGGTTAAGAGCGGGGGTCGGAGATACTATACCGCTGAACAAATTCTTGAGTTGCGCCAGTATCTCGACAAAACCGGCAAACGGGTCACAAAAAACTACGTGCCGCGTCGCCGCGAAGGCGAGAAACTGCAAGTAATCGGCGTTGTGAATTTCAAAGGCGGTAGCGGTAAGACAACTACTGCCGTTCATTTGGCTCAGCAGCTCGCCTTATCAGGACATCGCGTTCTGGCGCTCGATCTTGACCCGCAAGCGTCTCTTTCTGCGCTCTTTGGGTTTCAGCCAGAGCTCGATAACAACAGGTCTGTATACGACGCATTGAGGTACGACGACGATCGTTGCTCGATTGCTGAGCTCATCAGCCCGACCAACTTCCCCGATCTAGATATTGTTCCCGCAAACCTAGAGCTGTCAGAATACGAATTTGAGACACCACTGGCCGCCCAGTCGTCGCGCGAAGGGAAACTGTTCTTTACGCGACTTACAAGGGCTCTGGAGGAGGTCGACGAGAAATACGATGTCGTGGTTTTGGATTGTCCGCCACAGCTAGGGTATCTGACCTTAACAGCCGTCACCGCCGCTACATCAATTTTGATTACCGTACACCCGGAGATGCTCGACCTTATGTCAATGAGCCAGTTTCTTCTGACTCTTGGCAATTTTACCAAGTCGTTGATGAAGGCGGGCGCTCAAGTTGAGATGGATTGGCTAAGGTATTTGATTACCCGCTACGAGCCAACCGACATCCCGCAAAGTCAAATGCTGGGCTTCATGCAGTCGATGTTTGCTGAGGAGATCCTCACAAACCAGATGCTGAAGTCTACTGCCATCTCCGATGCAGGCCTTACGAAACAGTCTTTGTTCGAGGTTGAACGCGCAAATTTCAACCGTGAAACATACGACAGAGCTCTTGAATCGATGTGGAGCGTAAATTCGGAGGTTCAAGAACTCATACATCGAGCTTGGGGGCGGAAATGACTCAATTGACTGCAGTCAAAAGCGTCAAAAAAAGACGGAAAAACAGTTCTCTAGAGAAGTTGGAGTTCTGCAATGCCTAGAAAAAACCCGTTTGAAAGCGTCTTGGGCGATGCTCCTGCCCCATCCTCGAAACCAGTTCCCGAATTCGCGGCGCGTGGAGCTTCGAAGTCGATCACGAGCACACTCGATGACCTGGCAGATAAAGCTGATAAGCTTCTGGAAGGTGAGACGATCGTAGAGATTGATCCTGCGTTGATTGACCCATCGTTCATCAGGGATCGGCTGGATCACGACACCGAAGAGTTTGAGGCGTTGAAGAGTGCCATCGAGCAAGAGGGCCAATCTTCGCCGATATTGGTTCGACCGCATCCATCAAACGACAAGCGTTATATGGTTGTCTTTGGAGCAAGGCGTAGACGAGCGGCAGAAGAGCTTGGGATCAAAGTACGCGCAGTCGTCAAAGATCTTACTGACCGGGATCATGCCGTAGCTCAGGGGCAGGAGAATGCCGCTCGGGCCAATCTCTCATTCATAGAAAAAGCACTGATGGCGTCAGAGTTGGCCAAGCAAAACTACGATCAAGACAATGCGACAGTGTTGTCTGCGCTCGCGATCGACAAGGCCACATTGTCGAAGATGCTTGCTGTTGCAGGGATAGACGAAAGAGTTCTCAATCAGCTGGGGTCCGCAAGAGCAACTGGACGTGATCGATGGTATGAACTCAAGGGGCTTCTAGATCGACCTGCCAATACAAAAAAGGCGCTAGAAACCGTCAAGACCGATGCCTTCTTGAAGTTGGAAGGAGATCGGCGGTTCGACCATCTGCTTACACTTCTCAAGAAAAGTAACCTTCCGCGAAAGGGTGCAGTTGCGAAGGCGCAGGCCTGGATCCCACAGGACAGGCGTGTCGAGGTTCAAAGTTCCAAGCGTGGGAAAAATTATACAATTGCCGTGAAAGCCAAAGACCATAGCGGCATCGAGTTTGGAGAATTCGTCTCCAAACGCCTTGAGGAACTATACGAGCAGTTCAAGGCGGAAACGAAACCATGAGGAGATGATACAGGCAAAAGAAAAGCCCTCCACCAAGCGGTAAGAGAGCTGATCTATCTGTTTAGCACCTAATAGATAGCACTCACCGCGAATCACTGTCAACGCAGAACACCGCTTTGGTGAACGGATTTCTGTTGCCTTCTTTCGAGCAGAGGAGGTCAAAGAACCATCATGACACATACAGGTTGGCGCAAGCCAACACCGGGCCTTGTGCAAGCTGAAAAGTATGCCCAAGCCGGTGAACGGTTAGCTGTACCCAAATCACAGGCCATCGTGGCCGCAAAGAAGGTCGCAGCTGCGATCGGGCTCAAATCACAGGACTTGCTGCTACTGGACACGTTCGGGGCCGTCACACAGCCACAGGACTGGGAGCAGGGTAGACGGCCAATCGTCTGGGCCTCGAACAATTTCCTGATGGAACAGACCGGCTTCTCCCTTGCTACGCTGAAGCGTCACACCCGCCGGCTGTGCGAGGCTGGCATTATTGCGTTCAAAGATAGCCCGAATGGCAAACGGTACGGCGCGCGCGATGAGGACGGATACATCGTCCAGGCCTATGGCTTCGATCTGGCGCCGCTGGCAGCCCGTGCAGAAGAGTTTGAGGCCTTGCATGCAGCGCTCCAGGAAGAGCGCCAGTTCTGCAAATCGCTGCGCAATACGATCACCATCACAAGGCGTGTGATCCGCGCAAAGATCGAGAAGGCTCTGGAGAGCCGCCTGAAGGGTCCTTGGCAGGAGCTGCAAGGCGAGTTCGCAGCGATGCTGGAACGGCTTCCTGGGCGCGCTGTAAGCTCAGAGAAGCTTCTCGGCATCGTCGACTGGTTCAAGGCGCTGAAGGAGCGTGTGGAAGCTGCTTTCGAGGCAGCATTCGATTGGCCGAAGACGTCGGATGCGGAATCACCGGATCAACGAGCCTATCAGGAGCCTTCCATCGACACGAAAGTTGTCTCAATTCATGAAAATATGACCCCCAGCGGGCTCACAAATGAGCCCCACATACTAACTACAAACCAACCTGATCCTGTAAATAGTAATCGCTTTGAGACAAAGCACGCGGCGGGCGCAGCGCCAGAAACCCCGGCCGATGTGCCGGTTGAGAGGCCGGAAGATGTGGACTTGGGTGGCGAGTGGAGCACCCAGACCCGAAAACGTCGATCAGACATCGATGTGCCAACGCTGATGGCTACCTGTCCGGAGTTTGGCGAGATGGCGCGGGGGTTGGAAGGTTACATCCGCGACTGGACGGGCGTGCATCGTGCGGCAGCGATGATCAGGCCGATGGTCGGTATCTCGGAACATGCCTGGAACGTGGCACAAAAGGCGCTCGGCGCGGAGGTCGCGGCAGCGGCGATTGCGCTCATCTACGACAAGCATGCGGCCGGAGAGGTCGCATCGCCCGGCGGGTATCTGCGCGGCATGGTTCAGAAGGCCCAGGACGGTCAATTGCATCTTGATCGCAGCTTCTATGGCCGGCTGAGCGAGAGGGCAGGGGCATGATGTGGCTCGACGGAAAACGTTGGTACGGATCTACGGCTAAAGCCCGGCGGCTTTGGTCAGGTTCACCCGGAACCGATCTCGACGACGCTGATAGGCCCGGGTCTGTTCCGCAGAGGCATGACCCAAGTGCTTTTGGACGTACCGCTCGTCGACTTCAGCGTAGGAGGCGAGGCCGGAGCGGAGCGAATGGCCTGAGAACAGTGCCAAGCGTTCCTTGTCGGTTAGCTCAGATCGAATACCAGCGCTCAGCATGGTGCGTTTGATGAGACGCGCGACATGTTTGTCGGATAGCCGGTCGCTTTGGACCCCGGAATTGTCCCGCAGTACTCGCCGGAAGATGGGACCATGGGCGATTTTGGCGAAGTGGAGCCATTGCTCAAGCGCGTGGACCGGGCAGCTTTGCTCTGAGGAGCCGCGGGCGATCTCTTTGTCCTTCCACCCGGTCTTGGTGCTGAGGATGACAATCGCGCCTTCCTTTTCGATCTCAACCCAGCCGCGGCCGTCTTCGGTCTCATCCCGGTTGACGTCCAGCCCGACGATCTCTGAGCGGCGCATGCCACCGGCGTACCCGATAAGGAGGATCGCACGGTCGCGTAGATCGCGGAGGCCGAAGGTTAGCGTTGCCACCATCTCAAGTAGTTCCTCAGGGGTGACCGGTTCCTTCTGCACAGGTGGCTTTGCGTGTTGGCGCTTGATCCCAGCCCAAACCGAGGCGATGTGGCGATCCTTGAGATCGAGATAGAGCCCGCGCTGCCGATAGTTCGAAGAGATGCCAGATAGGCGGCGCTCGATTGTGCTGACGGAGAGGGCAGGGGACCCGTCTTGCGGTTTGGCGCAGTCGGTGATGTAGAGCCCGATTATGGCGGGGGAGGGGACCAGGGCATCAACCCCCTTGCGTCGACACCAGCTCGCAAAGTGTTTCCAGTCCGCCCTATAGGCTTTGTTGGTGTTCTCAGCCGTGGCGGCTTCAGCGTAACTGCGTGCCTTATCAACCAGCTTGTCGAGGTTCCCGGATCCGGCGACATGGGCAGGCAGTGCGATTGCTTGATCGGTAGCCTCATCGGCTTCTTCTCCGAGAAGATCGTCGAGATCGATATCGGGTAGATCATCAGTAGCGCTGGCACGGTCTCTCTCGTCGCCCTGAGCGTGGATCAAAGGGTTCCGGGACGCTGACGTCGAAATCTCGGTCTCAGGCAGATCAGAAACGGGTGTTTTGGGCGCTTTTTTGGGTGCTTTGCTCATGTTTCCGAGGCTATCACTTTTGCGTCCGATAAGGCAAACTTATTGGACATAGCTGAGAACCGCAGGGTAGGGCGGTTTGCACATCATATTGTGGACGAAAGCGCCGCGAGAGACTAGTGTTGTGGCATGACAGATCAGCCCGCCACGATCTCTGATGACCTAGGCAACCTACCCAAACTCCCGGGCTGGGTCACCTCTGGGCGTGCAGAAACCCTTGAAACTGTGGCCTTTCGGTCTGGATCAGCACTCACGGTGCTCGACCAGCTTATCAGCGATCCAAGGCATGGCGTGCCGCTAAAACTCCTGGCCAATAGGCTGGCGCTGAGTGCCGCGACGGCGACCTCGAAACTGGAAGGACGGCTGGCGCGAGAAGCCGATATCCGTGACGCCTACCACCTGACGCCGCCGGGCGAGGTACGTGGACCGGATGGCGATCTGCTTGCCTACTGGCGCGAGGCTGTACGCATGCGGCAAATTGGTGCGGGTGATATCGCCGACGTGGTGAGTGCCGACTTCGCGGGCGAGGTAGGTGTCTGGTTAGATGCGGGACAGGAGCGCACCCGAACTCATGGGCCGTTGGCCGGCTGCGTCTCCGTCCTGCGCGCCGTGCTTGAGGTCGACGACCGGGCGGAGCGGATCGCCTGCCTGCTCTCGGATATCGTCTTGGCCCGGGCTTTGAACTGGAAGACGGTGCTGCCGATTACGGCGCAGCGGCTGACGAAGGCGGCGCTGCGGAACCTAACCGCTGACGATCAGGGGGCTGAGCTGGCGGTCCAGGTACGGATCCTCGAGGCGATCGAAGAGACGATCCGCTTGGCGCGAGACCTTGCGCGTCGCGCCGAGGCGCTTTGCAGCATCGCCCCAAAGCTCCGTGCAAAGGGGTCCGACAACGCGGTCGATCTGTTCCTGGGCGAAGATGCGGTCGCGCCAGCGTCAATGTTGTCGCCGTACATTCGGGGAACCACTATCCCCATGACCGACCGGGCCGCGCGGCGATTTTGCGACCGGCTGGTGGAGCTGGGCGTGGCGCGGGAACTGACCGGGCGGCCGACCTTCCGGCTTTACGGGATCGTGTCATGAATGTCGGGACCACGAAACGGAAACCGGCGGACAAGGGTAGTGCCGTTTTTGACCGGGAGCTCGACGATCTGCCTCAAGAGCTGCGCTGGCGCGAATGGATGGGGCGGATCGAGGCCGTACTCTTCGCCAGCGCGTCACCGGTCGGCCGCGACGACCTGGCCCGCGTCGTGGGGCAGGGGGTCTCGATCGAGATGCTGATCGACGACATCCAGGCCGAGCTGGTTGGTCGACCCTACGAGCTGGCCCAGGTCGGACACAGCGTGTCAGGCGGTGGCGGCTGGATGTTCCGAACCAAGACCCAGTTCGCAGACGCCATCAAGGCCGCGGCTGATCTTGGTGACCAGTCGCTCGCCTTCACCGAGATGGAGATGGGGGTGCTCTGCGCCATCGCTTATCATCAGCCCATCGACCGGGCCGGTCTCAAGGACATCTTCGGCAAGGAGGTGAGCCGCGATCTGCTTGCCCGGCTGCGCTACAAAGACTTGATCGCGAGCGGTCCAAGGTCGCCGCGACCGGGCGCGCCGCATACCTTCGTGACAACGGAGATGTTTCTGATGACGTTTGATCTGCAGAGTTTGCGGGACCTGCCGGACTCTTGATGTCCGAAATATGTGGTACTCTTCTGACGCGCATAGCCGTCGGCTTTCAATTGGTCGGGCTTTGACTTTCAATCAGTCGGCGACTTATGAAGAATTGAGGTCCACGGGTATCAGATTGCAACGTGGCGTTGTCGCTGTGAGGCATAGAATTGACTTCTATAACTCAAAAGTGGTCTATATGTGAGTTATAGAAAGGAGTTCTATAACTCATGGCATGGAACTGGCAGATGCCCGGTTGGCCGGATTTCCGGTATGACGATGCAGAGCTTGCGCCACTCGAGCAGCGTTTCTTGCTGTCGTCAGGCGAAGTCCTGGGTGCCGTTCAGCATGTCAGTTCGGCAGAGCGTGATCAACTCCGCATCGACCTGCTGAGCGATGAGGCCATGAAAACCAGTGCCATTGAAGGCGAGATGCTGGACCGGCGCAGTGTGCAGTCGTCACTCCGCAGACACCTCGGATTGGAACCAGACAACTATCCGAACAAACCCCGCGAGCATGGTGTTGCTGAGATGATGGTTGACGTTTACTCGACCTATGCGGAGCCCCTCACGCACGACACCCTGTTTCGGTGGCACGAGATGCTTTTGTCTTTTGACAAAAGGTTGGAGGCCATCGGGTCCTATCGGCAGCACGAAGATGCCATGCAGATCGTCTCGGGTCGTCTTGACCGCCCGGTCGTGCATTTTGAGGCCCCTGCATCTGCGCAGGTTCCGGATGAGATGGAACGGTATATCGACTGGTTCAACCGGACAGGGCCCGATGCGGAAAAGCCTTTGCTGGCACTGACGCGCGCGGGCCTGAGTCATCTCTACTTCGAAAGTATCCACCCGTTTGAGGACGGCAATGGTCGCCTGGGTCGGGCCCTCGCCGAAAAATCGCTAGCTCAGAACATTGGGCAGCCGAGCCTGATCGCGCTCGCCTTCACCATCGAGCGAAAACGCAAGGACTACTACGATCAGCTTGAGCGGCATCAGCAGACGCTAGATGTCACGCCTTGGCTGATATGGTTTGCAGAGAGCGTTCTGGAAGCGCAACAGGTCACCCTCGACCGCGTGGGCTTCTTCATTGCCAAGGCCCATTTCTACGACCGACATCGCGACGCGTTGAATGAAAGGCAGGCCAAGGTTATCGAGCGTATGTTCCGGGAGGGGCCAGATGGGTTCAAAGGTGGCCTAAGTGCGGAGAACTATATTTCGATCTCCGGGACATCGCGTGCAACTGCGACCAGGGATCTACAGGAACTTGTTGAGATCGGAGCCCTCACGCGCACGGGCGAACGCCGGTATACCCGCTACTGGCTCAAGCTTGAGGGGTCGAGAGAATAGTGCAGCGTCGGCGGAGAGGGCGGGAAGCCGTAGCTCGCTGCATCTGCACTTGAGACACGAAGCGGATATGCGGATCAGGAGCGCAGGGCTTGGTGCGACGTGTTTTCCTCATTCGTTCCTACATTCAGAATTGGCAGCATGCTTTCAGGATGGTCAAAAGAGACTGATAGAGGCTATGCTTTCGATTTCATCACTTCGCGGCACTTTGGAGGGTCATGCTTTGACACAATTGGTTGGTGACGTCGCTAACAGGGTACGCAGGCTCCCTAAGCCTTCGAACATCGCGGATGGTCTCCAGCCTGTTTTTGAGGCCGTCAGTAATGGAATGCATGCGATTTTCGACCAATTTGGTGAGAATGCCCAAGAAGTCGGGCAGGTTTTTGTCGACTTCTCCGACACTAGGAATGCAGGTTCATACACGATAGTTGTTTCAGATAACGGGGTTGGCCTCGAAGATGAAAGGTTCGCGGCTTTCTGCACGACAGATACAGATTACAAAATTGAACGGGGTGGAAAGGGTGTCGGTCGGCTTCTTTGGTTGGATGCTTTTTCGAAAACTAGGGTTGTTAGCATCTATCGGAAAAATGGGCAGCTAATGAGGCGGTCCTTTGACTTTGGGCTTTCCGGACCAGAGCCAATTTACAATGAAACGGTTGAAGAGGTAGTGGGTGTGGCTCCGACAGGGACAATCGTTACCATGACGGGTCTCCGTTCAAACTCATACTCATCTGCAATGCCGCTTCAGTTTGCGGCAACAATCAAGCATTTCGGATCACACTTCTTAGCAGATTTTTTGCTAGGAAAAGCACCAGAAATGACTGTGACCTTTGAAGGAAAGTCAGCAACTTTTCCTGAATCGGTAAACGATATGCTGCTTGAAACAAAGCCGGCCTTGGAGTTCACTTCTGAGAAGTTCGGCAGATTGAAACTTGACTCATATGTAATGAAACCGCAGGCGAGCGCCGACCTCGATGGAAGCCATCAGCTGCATCTTGTTTCGTCAGGCCGAACAGTACAGACCAGAAAAGTTGATGGCCTTTTGGGCGTAAAAAGAGTTGGACCAGATGGTGTGGGGGTGTTTCACGCCTGCGTTTCGGGATCATTCCTTGATGAGAGGGTCAATCAGGAGCGCACTCAATTCAATTTCGCGGAAAAGACAGCTGAGGAGCTTACAAAAGAGTGCGTTGAGAATGCTAAGAAAAAAATCATTCCTGATGAAGTGGATTCGTATGAGACGTACAGGCTGGAGCAATTGGAGGATTTCGTTGATCTCTATCCCAGCTTCGGTTTCGAGTCGTCCAAAGCCCTTTTGGGCAAAACACCTGTGAACGCGGATAACCATGAGGCGTTTGCAAAATCATTAATCCCACATAAAATTAGAGCTGACCGCGACCGGCGCGAACTGGTTCAATCGGTGTTAGAGCGATTGACCAAGGATGAAGAAATTCAACCTGATTTGGCGCGTGAAATCCAACTTGCAGCTGCAGAAGCTACCAAGGACGAAAATCGGCAGCTTATGGAGTATATACTTCGGCGAAAATTCATTATTGAAATTATGCAAGCACTGCTTGGCAAGGTTCGTATATTGAAAGGGAGGCTCGATACCCATCTCGAAGATACGTTCCACCAGCTAATTTGTCCGATGCGTGTTGTAAGCGGCAATCCGGCAGGTGTGGAGCCTGTTACGCATGACCTCTGGCTTTTGGATGAACGGCTTGCACCGGCTACATACTTTGCCAGTGACGCAATGGCTAAAGACTTCTTAGACGATGATGGCTCTGAACGAATAGATTTGATGGTTTGGGACAAAGTCCACGGTCTAGGTTTAGGCACCGAAGACAAGCTGGAACGAGTGATATTGGTCGAGTTTAAGAAGCCTGAACGAACGTCTTACAAAGGCGACTATGCCATTAATCGTCAGATGAATCGCTATATGGACAAGTTGAAAGATGGGAAAATTCGCTCTTACAACGGAGACTTGATCGAACTTTCTAAAGACGTCGTTTTTCATTGCTACATCGTTGCCGACTTAGTCGGTGACATCAAAACTGATACTCAGAGCTGGCATGACTCGCCTAGCGGGAGGGGTAAGTTCACTTACTTGGGCGGGGAATTCCGTGGAACGATGGAGGTGGTTGAATGGAAAGAACTTGTGCGGGACGCCAAGGTACGCAATCAAAATTTCCTAGAGGCCGCCAGTCTTTCGTTTGCGAGTAAGGGGGATCGACTCTTTTCTGACAGATCATCCGCCTCTAGCCAGGCAGCCGAATAGTTCTGTACCCAGTGTATGGCCACAGCCGTTTGGGCGTCGCAGCTAATCCCAAGCATTCCTCATGAAACAAGACTTGGCATATTGCGTAGACGTTACTACGAGGGGCGGCTGTCTCATCGCCAAGATGCTTGCTACCATTGGCGCATTGGAGGAAGCTGACGAGAGATCCACCACGTTTTTTCACCGTTCACAATTCAGAGACTAGAATTGGAGAAGTTCATGTTTGCTCCCGAGAACGCAGATAATGCTGTTGCCTTCGCTCAAGAGTTTCTTGACAAGTATACTGCGGTTGGTTTCGGGGCTCTTTCAAAAAGGCAAGTCGACCTGCTGCTGATCCAGTTACTACAAAAGCATCTTCCTGGCTTCCAAGACAAAACAGACTTTGATGCGGCACTTGTCTTGCGAACAACGAAGCGAAAAATTCGAGGATTGCGGGATGAAGTTTCTTTCCGGGAAGCTAATGATGAAGGCTTCTTAAATACCCATCTCCGCAACGAGCTCAGACGCGCGGAAGTGCTTCCTAGCGACCACGGTATGGTCAAGATCCAACTCGATGATGCCGTATTGCGGGGATATGCGGAAAAGATTGTTCGCACAGAGTTTGGCATAGTAGATAGCTCGTTTAACTCCGCCATTCTCCAACTTTCCGGCGAAAAGTACCTTCTGCTTTGCTTGACTGTGCTTACCCCGGAAGAACGCGTACAAGCGCAACAAGCGCTCCACGAGTTTGGTCAAGATCAACAAGGATCGGGGGCTCCACAGCGCAATTTATTCAACCAATTCAAGGATGCTTTTGTGTTGGGAGCAGGACAACAAGTGGGCAAACTTTGTGTTTCTGGGGCAATGGCATTGGTGACAGGTGGGGCAAGTCTCATTCTGGAAGGCGTTGAACCTGTTACAGAGGCTGGCAGAGGAATTCGAGCCGCCCTTCAGCAGGCTTGGAACCACTTCTCACAGGATGCAGAAGACGGATAGTAGATCCGCACCATGTGACTCATTTCAAGAGATGTCGCGATGAACTAGATTACAGCCTGTACTCTGACGCTCCCTTGCGTCGCCAACCAATATCTGCCTTTTCCTCCAGAATGAATGACGTGTCGAACGCTGCCTCGGTCATCATTAGGCAGTCAACTATCAGGGTTGAACAAACGCGGTTGATCCCAAGCATATTTCTCCTGGTCGTGCTCGAGCGTGAGATAAAACATAATCCCCTTGCCCGTGGCCTTGTATAGAAAACCGAAATTACGCTCGTAGATATTCGCGGGAGCGTTCTCTCCTAGACCAAACCTGTCTACACGTACTCGATAACCGGGAATATCGGTGACATCTTCTGAGACCCAATGAACTATCTTTTGTTGGAATCTCCCGACTGGGTGATAAACAATCGGTGATGCAATTAGCTGATTTACGTGCCGTTCTGCACCTTGTCGCCTTTCGATACGCCCGGCACCTGCCGAGTGCACATCTCCGGATACAATGTGTATGTACTTGGGATCATGACGGTCGCCAAAACTGAAAAGTAGGTCAATCAGGCGCTTTTGCTCATCCGCGTGCAAATGATGATCCCAATGATCCAGTGCATCGTCGTCAAGGCTCTTTCTAAAATCACCTTTGAACAGCCAACCCAATCGCCCCAACAATCCTTCTGCACGTTTCTTATAGTTCAGATGAGCAACGGGAACGGGGATCCCAAAGATGAATGTTCTCTGTTTGGCGAGTTCGCCCTTGGCCTGGTCGAACACTGACCCATCCCTGACGCTTTCCAGCTCTTGATATTGGAGGTCTGACATAATTTGATCGCGAGTGCGCAGAGATCGGTTGTCTAGGATCAGCATCTCGAAGTTGCGGAACGGCACCCGCTGAGAATAGTGATCATTTGAGATTAAAGCCGAGTTTAACCGGGTTCGGATCTGCAATAGTTCGAAGTATCTCTTTGCAACATCATAGATCACTTGGAAAACTTCGCAGTTCTGAAGTTCTGTGGGATACGACCCCCAGCCGTCAAAAATGTCATGGTCGTCCCACATCATGACAGACGGCACAGATGCGAGCACTTTTGCGATCGAAGGTCGGGTCCAGCATCCGATGTAGAGATCTTCGTAGAACGCCTCTAGCTGGGCAATGAAGGCCTCTTTTTCAGCAGGGTCGATCCTGTGCGCAGACATTTTCTTACCGCTATTTCGTCCGTTGAGGCCGTATTTTTTGAAGTAGGGCACCCGATCCCAGATGGGGTCTGCATATACTTGATCTCCACACAGGAGCAGACAGTGAAAAGCATATGATAGCTCCTCTTGGTTATGTGCTGCGATCAATTTATCCCACATAACGAATTCGGCGGCGTCCATCTCAGGTGCCAGCAGCTTGTCATTGCCATTACATGAAGCAAAGCCAACCTTTGGTACGACTTCCTTACCAGGGACGACAAAACTCCAACTGGTTTCGCCGGACGCGTTTTCTAGAGGTGCCCCAGAAAGCTCGATCGTGTAGTCAACGGCCTCTGTCTCGACGGACGGATCAACCTCAAATTCGAAGCGGTAAAGGGTGTGACCGAATGTACTGGCATAGGTTGCCGGCGGATTGCTGGTTCTCTTGCCTCGCGCAGAAACGACCAGTTTTAGAAGGTCGCCGCTTGCCGTCTCAAGCTTCTTGGGGAGTAGCAAGATAAGGGAATATCTGTAGTCCCGCTCTATGCCCAAAATTGGTCCGAGTGAAATCATGCGTCTTCCTTAAAACTGAAGTGTTGCTAATTGAGAAGCCTGCCGCACGGTGGTCTCAGGAAATCTCCATCACTTGGGTCGTATGTACACTGATCTAAGAGTTTGAGCCCATGTCACGTTTCAACTAGTGTGGAGCAGCCAAGCGTTTGAGCTGGGTTACTTTGCCGGAAAGCAGAATGCTATGTTTTTCACATCTATAAGACTCTCGAATATCCGTTGCTTCAAGGATGTTTTTGTCGATTTCGACTTGCCTGGCGGGAACAATCGAAAGTGGACGATATTCACAGGTGAGAACGGTACGGGTAAGTCGACCATTCTTAAGTCCATTGGACTGGTCATGGCGGGATCAGATGCTTTGCCCGAGTTGATTGGCAATCCCGATGATTGGATTGCGATGGGAGCCGAGCAAGGTGAGATCGTCGCTGAGATTGAGACGGCATCTGGACAAAAACGCAAGATTAGCCTGTTGATCAAGCGTGGTGAAGGGCTGTCCAAACTTATCAAACGTTCTTCAGAGACACTGTCGCTATTGAATGATGCGTTGGAACATACGAACCGTAGTTACCTCACAATCGGTTTTGGTGCATCGCGCCGTCTGTCTGAGCCAGGATTGTCGGACAGGGGGCATTCTTCCAGCCGCAACCACCCACGTGCCCGGAGTATGCTTTCGCTCTTTGATCCGTCGGCGACGCTCAATCCACTAGAGAGCTGGGCGATGCAGCTTGATTATTCAACAAATGGTGATGGTCTCGATGTCATCCGCGCCGTGCTTTCTGATTTTTTGCCGGAAATGAAGTTTTCCCACATCGATAAGCGAAAGGAGGCGCTCATCTTTGAGACCGAAGATGGCAAAGTTCCGCTTAGGTCGCTGAGCGATGGCTATCAAAGCGTCGCGGCGTGGGTCGGAGATCTACTTTTTCAGATCACAAACACATTTGGCGACTACAAGGATCCACTGAGTGCTCGTGGTCTCCTCATCATTGATGAAGTTGACTTGCATTTGCATCCCAAATGGCAACGCAGACTTCTGGATTTTCTAGAAGATAGACTTCCAAAAATGCAGCTGGTTGTCACAACCCACTCTGTCGTGACGGCGCAACAGGCCCCGTTAGGTGCTCTCCACTATTGTGTCCGTCGCGACGGCGATCCAATGGTCGAACTGTTTGATATTGATCCAGGAAATCTGTTGCTTAATCAACTCATCGCGACTGAAGCTTTTGGTCAGATGAGTGACGAGTCGGTACAAGTAGAGGTTGCAAAAAACGAGTACCGAGAAATTCAGCGCAAGGAAAACAAGACGGACGCTGACGAGGCACGCTTAAGGGCATTGTCAGAAGTTTTGGGATCCCGCCCATTGGATGAAGATGCCGCCGTTTCACTAAACGAAGAGCAACAGATTCTAATGAAAAAGATTTTGGCCTCTCAACGCGAATAGAATGCATGATTAAGCTCGAGCGAGTAAGGACTAAGACTGCAATCCCGTCGGCTTTCCGTGGCCGGACGCCTCGCAATCGTTTGGTTGCAATGCTGAAGCACGCCCGCAGCCAACTTAAGGCGGGGAAGCCAATCAGGCATGATATCGAGTCAAAGTGGTCGAACACCAAGGATCAACTCTTGATCGAAACTCACAACAAGTGCGCCTATTGTGAGTCCGACATAACGACCGTGTCCTATGGCGATGTCGAGCACTATAGGCCAAAGTCAATTTATTGGTGGCTGGCTTACGTCTATGACAACTACTTGGCGTCTTGTGCAATTTGTAATCAGCGATTCAAAGGGGCAAAGTTTGAGTTTCTGGGTCCGGCTATCCCCCCACCGACAGTCCTAGCTACTTCGACTGACGAAGAGTTGGAAGAGCTGGCGGCAGTCCTCATTCCTGATCCGCTTGATGAAGATGCTGTTGTAGTTTTTGAAGAATTGCATCGCGCTGAGAGCCCTTTGATACCAAACCCGTATATTGATGATCCTGAGCCAATTTTTGCTTGGGAGGTTTTTGAAGGTGCGCGCGAAGTCGAGGTCATTCCTAACAATGCATTTCCGAACTCAGATAGGATCGTCGACGCGTGTGAGCGGATCTACGGGATTAACAGGCCCCAGTTGAAACGGAGGCGGTATAAAAGGTTCGAATTTTACAACTTATTCCGCAATGCGCTCAACGATCTTCCAGCGGGGGCTCCGTCACGCTCTGATGTTGAGGAGATGTTGGTGAGTCTCCGAAAAGCAGACAGTGAGTATGCAGCGATGATTAGGTTTCTGGATGCTGCGTGATTGCACAGCATACCGCTAGTCTTGTTGCAGAACACCCTGCTACCTCACACTGTCGAACGGTAGTGCAGTTTGCGCCACATCCTGTGGGTCAGCCTCAAGAAGTGCGTTCTGGATCCTCTCCCAGATTGGGTCGAGCCGCACAAGGACACAGGTTGCTTCTTTGATCTGGTCGGCATCACGTATGAAAGTGATTCTGGATGGGGTAACCAGGAGCGACAGGTTCTGTCGACGTTCCGCTGTGTATCGTTCGATGGTATCAAAGAGCGTCTCGGCCTCGGCAGAAAACCTGGATATTGGTATGCCTAGGCCAGAGACCGCCGAGGCAATGGCACAGATGCAAACAAGTTGAGAAGGAGTGTACTGAAGTGACCGTCCATCGACCTTCGCGATAGGAGGAAGCTGTTTTTTCCAATGCCTTAAGGTGTCTGCCGTAATGTCGGCAAGGTCTAGCACCTGTCTGGTTTGATATCGCATAGGCAAGCTCACTTGGCAGAGTCGTTAATGATGCCATTTATAAATGGACTTGAGGCCAGATGTAAGTGTTGTTAGGGTGAGATGCACCACCCGCAACATTTTGGGGTGAGAGCTTGATTGGAAGGGAGCCAAATGTCTGGTCGGTACACCAAAGCAGAACTTCTGACCGCATTGTGGAAACTTAGTACAGACGATGAACGCATTCCAACCTCTCACGGGATTTTGGATAGAGCGTTGAGGGATTGCCAAGATACGCTTCCCGATGCGCTGAAAAACGGTCTGTCTTTTGGTGTAACAGGTGTTGGCCTAAGATGTTTTGAATTGCCAGATATTCTTCTGGCTGCACAAGAAGCAATGCTTACTTCTGAGCCTAATCCGACCTATTTGTCGTCTATTGTGACGTTGGACGAAGGACGTGCCAGACAAATCGCTGTTGCGAATGGTCTATCAAGCGCGCAAGCGAAGGATATTGGCAGGCAGTTGCTTGAGAGGGTTCATCAGGTCAAGGACCAACTAAACGATGAGCTCACGGAGCGCTCCGTCGCCTGAAGTTCCAATGGCTGCAAGTGTTCGATCGACGCTAAGAGGTGTCGCTAAGTCGCTTACGCGAGAAATAGATTCTGTTTGCCAACCTTGGTTGGAGGGGCTTCACGAGAAGCTATCATCAGAGCATTCCACAGATTTTCAACCCAAACAGGTAAACGACCCCATTTGGGGCACGATTGAGTTGCTTCCCTGGGAAGTAGCACTTCTCGACACGCCGTTCATCCAACGACTACGTGGCGTAAGGCAGCTTGGATTGGCTCAGTTGGTTTTCCCGGGTGCCAATCACGGCCGCCTCGAGCACAGCATTGGTGTGATTGGTGCCCTGGAAGAGGCGACACGAGCTCTTGGTCGCCAAGTTGAGCGGTGGAATATCAAGAACCCCAATACAACGATTGGAAAAATTGATACCGCAGATCGCTATGCTGTTCGCTTGGCCGGGTTGTTTCACGATGTTGGTCATGGGCCATTCAGTCACGCACTTGAACCAGTTCTCGAAGTCTCGTCTCCTCTTGAAGGCACGAAAAGGGAAGAGGGAGGATGGCGATCTGAACTTCCCATCGTTCGCAAAGCCCTTTCTGAACTCTACTCGCTCAACAAGATTCCTTCCAGTTCTGTCGCGATTGCGGTGATGATGGTGTTGTCTGAACCGATACATAAGCTGCTTGAAAGTGGTCTAATGTCGGAGATTCAACTTAGTGCCAGCAAGTTAGAAGAGCGCATCGTCGCAGCTATTGTCGGAGCAGTTGAGGGCCCCGGCGCGAGCTACCTCTCCGCACTTGTTAGTAGCCAGTTGGATGCAGATCGCATGGACTACTTGGCTCGCGATGCGCACCATGCCGGATTAGAAATCGGGTTTGACACTCAAAGGTTGCTCGCCAAACTCGAAATCCTGCGTGTTCGCGAAGAGAATTTGCATCCAACGGAGCGAGAGCTCCGAGACAGAGCAATTAAGAGCGACGAAGGAACGTTCTTGCAGTTGGGCATCGCAGCCTCCGGGTTTGGTTCATTCGAGCAGATGCTGATCGGCCGCACTTTTCTTTACGATCGCCTCTATCATCACCACAAGGTTCGAGCTGCTGAAGCGATGGCTCAACGCTTAATGTTAGTTGCGGAACGGGACCGTGGGAAACGGTTCACATTTAAAGAGATTTTTCTTGGTGTTGGTGATGAAACAATGCTGCGAATTTTTTCGCGAGAAGTTCAACATGCCGAACTTGAGACAAAGAGTGAGGCTGCTGCAAGCTTAGCTGCTCGAATTCTGGAGCGAGATCTCTTGCATCGTGCATATGCTTTTCGGGGACGATTTATTGCCACCCCGAACGGTTATGACGCGAAAGAGATGACAGCTACCCAAAACGAAAGCTGGCTTCGAGTCGTCAAGACGCTCGAGACTTTGGAAAGCCGATACGCTCTTGGAAACGAGATTTACGACCTCGCCAGCAATTTTTGTGAAGTACTGTCAGCGGCGAGTCCACATGACCGAGAGCTAAGTAGAATTAAAGCGGCTCTTGCTGAAGTCGGACCTGAACACGTGATAGTCGACCTTCCTGAGAGTAAGACAGAAGGGATACGTCTACTTGCGCGATATCCAAACGGTGCCTTGCGTGTCCCAGAATTCTCCTTCAACCCGCAAAAGTGGGCCGAAGCATACGATCTACAAAAGCGTACCGGTTACGTGTTCTGCCCGAAGAGTGTGGCGCCAATCATTGGAATGGCAGCAAAGACGGTATTCTTGAAGAAGTTTGGCGTAGTGATGGCACAGGAAGCCGACGGATACATTAAGGCTGATCCTGCTCCCGACGATTGGACGGCTCCAGTCATTGGTGCAGGGATTATCGACCAGAGGGCTGCGGACCTCCTCAAAGCAAAACGTCACTCGCTCATGCCTGTACGCGAGGAGGATCTAGGGGTACCTGACGATTGGCTCAAGACCGATCCAGACCTGGCGACCAAACTTTCTTTGCAAATACAAGATTGTTTGCATGGCGGTTTAACTTCTGAAGATATGGAAGCCTTCAGAAAAGTCATGAGCGGTTTGTTCTCTTTTGCTGATGAGTGGTTCATGGGTGACTACGTAACCAGTGATCTCGCTAGTGAGCGGGAATTGCAAACTCGAATGGCACGGTCTTTACGATCTTCAAAAATAAGTCTGGATGAAGGGACTGAGGTCAGCGGTGGCGAGCTTGACCTTTTTGCAGAGGATGCGATCCTCATAGAAAACAAGTTCTCATCAAAGCCGAAAAAAACGATTGGCGATGCAGCAGGCGTACAAGGCAGGCGGTATGCAATCTCGCTCAGCTCGCAGGTTGTCGTCGTCGTGGCCGGTTCCAAGGCAGCTGCCGGTGCATTTCCCGACAAGGCGAATTGTGTCAGTGTTTGCCGTGTTGCTGGCAATGATTTGAACCGAGTAGAAATCCGATTTGATCTGCCGTTTGGCGCTGTCCCACCGTCTGGCGAAAAAGCACCCAAGCGTTGAGCCTGTTGCATGTTTATGACATCTCAAGATGTCGCTGAGAGCCCTAGTTTCTCCAGTTGGAGTAAATCAGAATGACTAGAACCATTGAAGTCGTCGCCCAAAAGGATTTCTGGCAACGCTTAGCCGCCGGAAGCCCACTAAGGGCGCTGTCAGAGTTGGTTTCGAACTCTTTTGATGCAGACGCCAGCACAGTTAGAATTTCTCTGTCTATGAACCAGCTGGGGCTTGTCACCAAAGTTGTGGTTAAAGACGATGGCGAAGGTATCTCGTATTCCGCTACTGAGCACCTTTTTTCGCAACTAGGCAATTCTTGGAAGATGAGCGCTGTGCGTTCGCGGTCCAAGAAGCGGTTGCTCCAAGGCAAAAACGGTGAAGGGCGATTTAGGGCTCTGTCACTTGGTGAGATCGTGACGTGGTCAACAGTTTATGAAGAAGATGGCAGGCGGCTGCAGTATCAGATTTCGACACAAGAAAAATCAATTGGCACGTTTGAAATCAGCGACATCTCAGAAGCGAAAGCGAAAGCCACTGGAACAACGGTTACCATCGAAAATATCTTTGAAAAAACAGCATCATATTTTTCAAAAGATCGACAAGAAGATTTACTACACTCTTTTGCTCCCTATTTGAATAAATATCGCGATGCTGATCTATATTTTGACGGGAAGAGGATTGATGTTGGTGGATTAGTTGCAAGTGCGAAGGAAACGAAAATTGGCCCTCTGAAGCTGTCAGGAGGCATTAAAATTTCCGCTGTCTTGGAGATATTGGAGTGGAGCAGCGATCTTGGTAGAGCGTTCTATCTTTGTGATGAAACTGGCTTTACCATTTCTGAAAGACCACCTGAGATAAGAGCTCCAGGTTTCAGTTTCAGCGCCTACGTTAAAAGCTCGCACATATCCCAGCTACAAGCATCGTCACTTGCAGATATCGATATGGAAGAGGGGTTAATCCGTCTCGTAAAGGAGGCGCGAGAAATACTGTCTAGACACTTCAGAGATCGTGAGAAACAGAAGGCTGAATCTCTCATACAGAAGTGGCGGGACGAAAGAGTCTATCCTTTTGCTGATGCCGAAGACACGCCGGTGATCCGCCAGACCAAAAAAATCTTCAATATGTGTGCGGTCACAATTAACAAACATGCAAAAGACTTCGATGCTCAAGGCAAGGTGTCAAAGGCGTTGTCATTTCGGTTGTTACGAGAAGTCATTGAGGACCGCCCTGCTGACCTGACACGTATATTGTCTGACGTACTGAACTTGTCAAAAGATAAACGAAAGCAGTTCGCGTCATTGCTGAACAAGACAGCTTTGACGGACATTATTGATACTGTTGCGTTCGTAGATCACCGGCTCAATGCCGCTCGAGGTCTGAGATCGCTTGTTTGCTATACGTCAACACGCAAAACTGTGAAAGAACGTCAGCACATTCATCAGATCGTGGAGCGTAATCCATGGCTCTTCGGGGAGGAGTTTGCCCTAGGCCAGAGTGAGTCGTCCCTAACAAATTCGCTGAAGGAGCACCTTAGAAGACTAAAACGCCCAGTCGAGGTGCTTCATCCGGTACTGCTGCCTGGTGGGAAGAATGCACGAATAGACATCATGCTCTGCCAAACCAATAAGATCAGTGGGCGAACTGATGACCATCATCTGATCATTGAGCTGAAGCGGGCGAAGAAGAAACTCGATCTAGGTGATTTTTCGCAGCTTATGAAGTACGCCGATGCCATTATGAAAGATGTAAGGTACGAAAAAACTGGTGTGAAATGGTCGTTTTGGCTTGTCGGCGTTTCGCTGGCGCCAGAGCTCGAAAGCTTAGCTGAAGCGTCAGACCGCCCGCGAGGTTGTGCACATGTTTTCAAGGAAGGTGAAGGAAGCATTTGGGTAAAGACATGGGGTCAGGTCCTTCATGACTGTATATCACGCCATGAATTTGTTCGCGAAAAGCTCGACATAGCGATTTCTGACGAGGAAGCAGTGGCATACCTCAATGAAATTTATCCTGAGTTCGTGCCTCAAGCAGGTTAGCTTTCTTCGAATGATCCTCGTTCGATTTTCAGCTATATGTTTGAGTTGCGGATACGAAAAACACTGGACTAGGTTATTGGTAGCTGGTCCAGAGGGACCTTAAGTTTCCAATGGGAGATACGAGAGATATGGCAAAGGAGAAGTTTGAACGCCATAAGCCTCACTTCAATATCGGTACAATAGGACACGTGGACCATGGGAAAACAACTCTAACGGCGGCGATCACGAAGTACTTTGGTGACTTCAAAGCTTACAACGAAATCGATAGCGCCCCGGAGGAGAAAGCCCGCGGAATCACTATATCGACAGCGCACGTAGAGTATGAGACTGAGACGCGTCACTATGCGCACGTCGACTGTCCTGGCCATGCCGACTACGTAAAGAACATGATTACCGGTGCTGCGCAGATGGACGGTGCGATTTTGGTGGTGAGTGCAGCCGACGGCCCTATGCCTCAGACTCGCGAGCATATCTTGTTGGGCCGTCAAGTGGGTATTCCTCACATAGTGGTTTACTTAAACAAAGTCGATCAGGTCGATGACGATGAGCTGCTTGAGCTGGTAGAAATGGAAATTCGCGAGTTGCTTTCGTCCTATGAGTACCCCGGCGACGACATTCCTGTGATCTTCGGCTCTGCTCTCGCAGCAATGGAAGGTCATTCGGAAGGTATTGGTGTAGGTTCTATCAAGGCACTGATGGCCGCTGTGGATGAGTATTTCCCCACGCCTGCACGTGCTGTTGACCTGCCATTCCTGATGCCGGTTGAAGATGTTTTCTCAATTTCTGGTCGAGGTACTGTTGTCACAGGCCGGGTCGAGCGTGGAGTGATCAATGTTGGCGATGAGATCGAAATTGTAGGAATCAAGGAGACACAAAGGGTAACCTGTACCGGTGTCGAGATGTTCCGTAAACTTTTGGATCGCGGCGAGGCTGGCGACAACATTGGCGCACTACTGCGCGGCATCAACCGTGACGCGGTGGAGCGCGGCCAAGTTCTTTGCAAACCTGGCTCGGTGACCCCGCACACCAATTTCGAGGCAGAAGCTTACATTCTGACTAGGGAAGAAGGTGGTCGTCACACGCCGTTTTTCGCAGACTATCGACCGCAATTCTACTTTCGGACAACAGACGTGACCGGCACGGTTCAGCTACCTGAAGGCACCGAGATGGTAATGCCGGGCGACAATCTGAGGTTCAACGTTGAACTCATTGCTCCCATCGCAATGGAGCAGGGACTGCGGTTTGCGATACGGGAAGGCGGCCGCACCGTAGGTGCAGGCGTAGTGGCAAGAATACTGGATGAGGGAAGCCCGATTGGCCTCGCATCCAGTACGGGAGAAAAAAACGATCTCAACAAAGCGGTAGGCGCACTCGCCAGTATTTTAGCTGTCGCAGAAGAAGATAGCTCGTTTGGCGATCGCTCAGAGGATTACGATAAGTATATGAATTCGCTATCCAAAGACGTTCGTGCAGCTGCAGAGAGCATAATTGGCGCCGTTGCGACGATTGCAAATGACCAGCCTTCTAGTTTTATGCTTTTGGACCTAATGGCGCTTGCTGGGAAGAGCCATGACGCTGATAAGTTCGCGAAGGCAGTCCTTTTTCTTTCATCATCTCCAATCGGTATCTTTTCCGTGGAGGCCATTTTTATCGACTCATTTGGAAAGAGATTTCTTTTATCCGAAGCCAATTTCATCTCTGCATTAGATTCTGACGAACTCCTTCATCCGGAGACGGGCCGGATCATCAAAGATGTTGAGACTTCAGTGTTTCCAGTTTTCTCTTTAAGAACAAGTGCCAAAGAGAAAAAGACAAATGCATTTCACTGACGACGATTTCCACGAGACCAATAACCTGAGAACTTTGAGGCTCCTAACTCAATTTGCAGAAGGTCTGGCTGGTGGGTATGCGTTCAAATATCAAGTTGCGCCGAACCACGAAGTGAGGACCGAAGCGCTAGAGGGAATGCTCGAGTATGCCTACGATTCATTGGTTCGAAATCGCCATTTGAATAAAAACCAATCGGAGGACGAGCTTACGGTTCAGATTGTGGAACAACTGGCTCAATTCCAGGTGATGGCCTCACATGATACACAAGTCGGAGGTCACTGCGATATTCTGGTAAGAGGCCCAGAGAGATTTCAATGGATTGCAGAGGCAAAAATTCACAGCACGTATGGTTGGTTGACGGATGGCTTCTTACAGCTGTCAACAAGGTATGGAACTGCTTTGCCGGGGCAGAATCAGGGCGAAATAATAATCTACTGTCGAGGCTCCAATGCACTTGAGGTGCTGCGGAAGTGGCGAAAAAAGCTAGAGGAGATGGAGGTGGCTGAAATAATTGAAGATCGCTCTGATCAGGATCTTTGGTTTAGATCATGTCATACTTGCAGCAATAGCGGTTTGGATTTTTCTATCAGGCATAAGATCGTACCGCTACATTTCGCGCCGAGAAAATAGCTAAGAGCACTCACAGTAGCGGTACCGTACGTTGGATAACTGACATTTTGAGCGCATGGGGCCGTTGCTAGCCTAATATCTTAAGAATATCCGCCCGTTCCAATGCGCGACGCAGAGCATGGTTCGAGACCCGCACATAGATCTCGGTGGTCTTGAGGTTCGCATGCCCGAGGAGAGCCTGAACCATCCGGATGTCGATACCTTCTTCGATCAGCAGTGTCGCGGCCGAGTGCCGAAACCGATGCGGGGTCAGGTGGGGTTCGATGCCGAGACGTTTCGACATCGCCCGCAGCCGCTTTCGGAAGGTGGCCGCGCGAAGCCGCCGTCCGACCGTGTTTAGAAACAGCGGCGACGCCAAGGAGCCATGTTCGGAACGCATCTGAGAGTAGCGTCGAAACTCCTCCTGCAGTTCCCGGTTCGGCACGAACACGATCCGCTCCTTGCTGCCCTTGCCGTTTACGAGGATCTGGCCACTGTCCGGCGACACCTCGCGGACTTTTACATTTGTCAGTTCGCTGATCCGAAGCCCGGTCACGATCAGCAGCTTGATGATCAGGAGCGTGACACGATCTTGCGAGGTCGGTGCCGTGTCCTCTGCGCCTGGCGTCGATTGCGCAGCGATGGTGCCATCGTTGGCGCTGAGGACCGCTCTGAGGATGTCTCGATCGATGGGGCGCGGCAAGCGACGCGGTATCCTCACGGAGATGCGGACGTCGGCGAATGGGGAGGGCAGGGCGCTGTTCCGATCTGCGCGCCAGGCAAAGTACGACTTCAGGGTCACGAGCCGCCGCTCGATGGTGGCAGGCTTGGCGCCCAACTCGTCGCGCAGATGCCGGTGGTAGGCGAGGATGTCGTCCTTCGACAGCGGCTCTGTGAGCCGGTGCACCTTGATGAAGCGCGCGAAGGTGCGCAGATCCTGGGCGTAGGCCCGAAGCGTGTGGTGGCCCAGGCTGCGCTCGTCGCGGCGCGAATTGACAAAGGCGGTGTGATCGAGATGGGGCATGCTGAACTCCTTTGGTTGAGTCCAGCCAGTTCAGCACAGTCGGGTCTCTCCGCCGAAATCTACCGCCTGAGCGGTGACGATAATGGGACCCATTATCGTTATTTTACTGGGTATCAGCCACTGCCTTCTTCTGTGATCGGTTCGACCGATGTCACATTTTCGGAGGCACCGAGGCAGTTGTCTAGCAGATTCAGGTATTGATTCAGCAAGACTAAATCGGCGGGCTGCATTACTTTGAGCGATGCTAGTCTTTCGAGCCCGGCTCCTTGTTCTTCCGATAAGGTTGCGCCAGCCAGTAGATCGTCCCGTATCTGCGTAAAATCAGCAACTTCACGTACCAGAGCTTCGCGCGTGATTATTTTGATTTCTTCGATAGCGCCGAATGTTGCAGCTCTGGCCATCCCTATTGTTGCCGCACTAGTGCCATCCAACAAAAATCCGCCCATCCGCGAGGTTGTCGATACGCAGTTCATTCTCTTTGCTGCTACGTAGATTCCTTGTATCGTGTCCTCTGATACAGTTCGGCCTGCTACTGAGGTAGAGCTAACACCTATCAAAGCACGGTTCGCTAAAGCAGTGTCGGAAGCACCGCCGACAGCGCCACCGACAAAGGTTGCAGCCGCTAGGTAGGTAAGAATCGCTGCAATATCTTGGCCGCCTGAAGCTTCAAGAGCGGCCTCACGGTAGGCCACTGAGAGAAGGGCACTGTGTTCGCCAATAGTCTTGAGATTACTATTGCTGTTAACTTGGCTGAAACTAAGAACCTCGCCTTCTTTCTCTAGCAAACTACGCTCCGCACATCCCATCATCAAGATGCAGAGGCCTACGGTGATCGATACTTTTTTCATTTTGTCTCTCAGTTAATTTTGGGTCTTCAAACATTGTCGTTCTATGTGCATCGATAATTTTACTAAAATCAGGAGTGCCGCTCAATGATGAAGAAGCGAGTTCTGATTATGATCGAAGCATACCGGCGAGTGCGCCAACCCCTGCTGAAGTTAAGGCGATGACCCATTCAGGCGTATCTGTCATCTTGCCGAAACCGATAAGGGAAAGCGCGCCGACTACAGTGATAATCAGTGTCGCACCGACAAAGACGACTGCTGCTTGGTAGATGAAATTGTTGGGTAAATCCTGATTTGCGCGGATTTCATCGTCTGCTGCGCGCAGAACCTCGGAAGGTTTTTCTCCAAGTTTGGTTGACAAGGTCGGGTTGGTCTCAATCCGTGAGACCAACTCCTTTACATTTTTGATACCTTTCAGATCTTCCATCTTTCAGGCGATCGCTACCGCTGGTTGGTCGACGATGCCGTAGTCGGCGATATCACGGGTCCACCATGTATCGCGCGGCACTTCGATACCTTGCGCATTTGTGATCTTCGTCTTGACGGAGTTGGTGCCATATCCTCCGTCGGTTTGGATCAGTTCAATAGTGTCGCCATCAAAACTGGTCAGGGTAAGGGACAGTTTTTCGTGATAGGTGAACATTTGCTCCTCAAGGATGCCGATGGCGATGCGTTCGCCCATACGAAGGCTGTCGTAATAGTCAGAATAGTAATGCACCCCCGCGATGTTTCGACCAATGGAGATGTTCGCAGCGAGCTTGTCGAGCTCGTCCGACAGGCTGGCGTTTTTCCCATCTTGTCGTTTCGCCTTAACAAGCGTGTCTGCATCATCAGCTGCATATAAAGTTCCGCCGCCATTGATTTTTTCACCGAATCCCACGTTGGAATCGAAAAAGGCCTTCAGTACCGTTACACAGGCACCCGCAACAGTTGCGTGACCCGCACCATAGGCAGGGTGCATTGGCGATCCTTCAATGAAGGCCATTGGCAACAGAAAGTTCTTATCGTCCGAAATTGGCGCAGCCTTTCCTGCACCGTTCTTATGCAGGTTAAGCTGTTGTACCCAATCCAGAATTGACCCTTCCCGCGCGGTCCGTTTCTTCAGATCGAACCCCAGTTCTTTGAGCATGTTTTCCAGTTGCTCAATTGCGGCAGGATCCATTCCGCCCACGTGGCCTTCGGCCACTTGGGATATGCGCGCAGCAATCACTTCAGGCCGAGCGCGGCGATGGACCTGAAACTTGGTTCGCCGGGCGGCGCGCAGACCACGTGTCGCAACTTCCGTAACGAGGCTCAGAATATGGGGGCCGCCCCAGGTGGCAAAGGGCATGCTGTTGGAGGACCTTTGTTGAGCAATCGGGTTGTCGCCATCTGTACCAATTTTGCTATCCAGCATGATCAGACAGGCGTTCAAGTACGCTTGGTAAAGCGCGTCGAAATGAACGTAGCCGGCCAAATCGCGGGGCGTGTGAATGCGGCGCTTGATCTTGTGTGCGGGATGGTCAAAAAGTGTACCCTGCTGAACCTTGAGCCACTTCTCCCAGGTCGTCATGTAATCTTCGGACGCTTCCGGGATAAGTTGAGCTTGCTCAATGGTTTGCAAACCGTAACTGATTTTTCCATCCTTGGGGTCTCCACCCTTATTGTTGGCCTTTGTCAAATCATGCGTGCCGAGGAGCATGAACTGCGATATGTAAGGGCCCTGCTTTGCACCTGCGGTTGATCCGCGGAACAGCACATCAATTGTCAGCCCTTTTTCTGGTGTTTCCCACAGAGACGCACGCCGCCGTTGTTCATGTGCAGTCAGGGTATGACCTTTGTATCCGATAGGTTTTCCGGCGGGGTCAAACCAGCTGAGCTTTCGGAGCTCTGCGATCAAGTCACCAACGCTAACCTTCTTTGTGCCGGTCTTAATGTCCGGGATAATCTTCTGAGGATCGCATAGATCTTCGAAGGACATATCCCGCGTCAGGGCCATGGCGTAAACCGTTGCCATTTCAGCGCACAGCTCGCTGCGGCCCAGTTTAGGTGCCGGGGCCATCGCAACCGTATCGGAATCTACCCCGATATCGTTGAAGTAGACGCCTGCAAGCGGGCTTTCCCATTTGCGCGCTTTCTCACCCGCACTGATTGACAAGCCGCCCATGTTCACGTCGCCGGTAATGAGCGCTGAGCAAAACTTGGCATACTCTTCTTTTGTCGCGAGGCCGTACTTATCGTGCTTGAGCCCTTTCGTAAAACTTGCAGGCTGGCCGTGTGAGTAGAGTGTCTCGTCATTGTTGTTGATCGGTGTCAGCGTTGGAAGCATGTCAGAATAGCTGAGTGCGTTTTCACGGCGTTTTTTTGCCTCAGGACGGCGGGTCATTCCGCTTTGCAACGTAGGTTTGGTCATCGTGTTTCCCCTAAGTGTGATGAGCTTGCGCTGAGGATCAGCGCGTGCAGTTGTCGCGTTGAACGCAGTGGAGAAGTGCCACGAGAGAACCACGGCACAGCCCACGTTGTCTGTAGGTATGAGGAAGCTTGGAGTGCGTTATTCGAAGGTTATTCAAGCGTTAACGGTTCGTTAATTCGCACCATCTCAGCACAAAATTTGGCTGTGTTGGATCGCGTTCCTCCCCGCTGGACTGCGTGCGGCGGGGGAAGGTGGTGATGTCAGAAGTGCCGCCGCCGCTTGCGCATTCCAAGGCCTGCTTTGGCAATGTCGTAACTATCCGGATAGGGAATATGGCCTGCGCCGACTTTCAATGGGGCGGGGTCAAGATAGCCGTCTGGGCGACCTGATTTCTTGAAGGTGCGCGCGGCGGTTTGCAGCCACGGTTGCCCAACTTCTGTGCGTGGGTCCAGGAGGAGGCAATCTACCATCATGCGTGAGGCCAGGGCAGTTGCGACGCTGGTTCCATTCAGCGCCAATGCGGCACCGTCCCTTGGGCCAGCTCCCAGAACACCAAAATGCAAAACGCCATCTTCACAGGGCAACGCGACGTCCACATCGGATTGATTGTTGTAGTCGGGCGGACCTTTGTAACCGGTGGCAGAATATGGCGCCGGTTGCCCGTCTGATCCGCGATAGCCCCCAATCATCGACGCATAGGGGGTCGATGCAAGCGCATTGTGCGAACCGACCCGCGTGACCGGCCCGCTATCAAGTTTCTCAATGGGGTCACTATATGTGAAGCTATCCCGCACACGCCCGCCTTCGATAAAATCTTGGTAATCCGGGTGATCAAAATAAGCCCGACGTGCGTTTTGAGAGAACGGACTGTCAAAAAGATCGGCCTGGATATTCGCATCAAATCTTAGCGTATTCTTTAGACCTTTAAATTCAAACGTCCAACGCCCAGCCGGCGCAAGATCAACGTTGCACGCTTTTGAACCGTCAATGGCATCGGTTTTCATATCGTAGAATACGAGGGTAGGTGCCAGGGCCACAACCACGCGCAGCCGGACTCTGTCCTCCGCACGCAAACCCGATCTTCGAAGTGAATAATAGACCCTCCCAATCACAGACTTTCCGTCCGCGCTCGGGATATCTTTCATTTCTGGTGTCCGGTTTTTGGGTTTCGAAATCTCAATGGTATGCATCTGTCCGTTCGGCAGTTTGATTTCAAGTTTGGATTTCTTGAAATATTTGGACGTCCTGTTGAACGTTTCGGACCAGAACTCGATAAATGTCGAAGAATGATCATTTGGTTGTAAGACAACTTCGAAAGGCGTGTGCCCTTCTGGAGCAATCGTCTCGCGGGCTGAAATGCGTGAAAGATTAGAGTTCCCAGCCGGCATGTTGACGAAGGTTTTGACATCTCGACGTTTGCGATTGCCGGCCGCATTGGGCGTTTTGCCCTGGCAGTTTGTTCTGCTATCGTCATCTCCGTCATTGGCGCGCTTGCGAATTTCCTCCCGGATAGCCCGTTCCATATCCAGCGATCCATCTTTTGGTCCTGCTTCAAAACCAAACGAAAAGCTCACGACGATCGGGAACTGGTGGTCGCTATCAAAATTTTCACATCCCTCTTTGTGTTTGGCCTTGGAAATAGCATCTGCAATCCGCAAGATACGGATCAATCCAAGCACAGCGTGGTATTGCAAAAAATTGCCGCTATGGCCGTGGAAAAAGAGCGGCGGTAAGGCGACCGCAATCAAATGGCACCGGCTGTTTTCACCCGTCCGCATCGACCCAAAGCGCCCCGGATCAATGCCACCCGCAACATCAAGCATATGTGTGCCATGCGAGGCTAACATCTGAAGCTCTTTACTGCCTTCCCAGACTGGTTTGTCAGGATCGACCAACCCGAGAGCACGGTTAAATCCTTCCTGATCCAGAGGGTTGTCTAAGCAGCCGTCGCTGTGTTCTTTTAACTTTTCCTCAATCTCAGTGGTAGACAATTCCCGCCCAAATGGTAGATGAGGCGCGCCCGCTTGTTCTGAAGGAGCACCTTGCAGCCAAGCTGAAAGGAAACGAGTTGAGCCGTCCTTAAACCTGAACCGCCGATGCCCCAGTGCAAAGTTTGTATCAATTACGCCTAGGATGACATCATTTGCTTCAACATGCGAATAGTCGGCCGCTGTTGCGGCCCAATTTTGCCACTTCGTTGGGCAAAATTTAAAGTTCTTCGCCTTTTTGGGCAGTGGCACTTGAAAGATTGAGCTACCTCGTCGGTTTCTGAGACCAAAAACATCGCCTCTCAATTTTTGAAAATTAAACTCCCCGGCTTCTCCGGTTTTTCGACTACCTTCCGCTTTGCTCCACCAATCCACGTATGGATCGGTAACGGCGACCTCTGGAAAGGTATCTGATGATGTACTTTCCTTGGCCATCTTACCATTCTTCCTGCGCTGCGTCCCAAAGGTGACGTGCGATTGGTAGAGGCTCTATTCCAGAAACTGTTTTTGTCGAAGCTGTTACTGATTTCAGTTCGGAAAAGCTGCTGAGTAAGAAATCGCCAGCTTTGGTTTGCTTCTCACAGAGTTTCTGTGAGGTGATGCTTTGAACGCGAATTTTACGCGGAGCGTTCGGATCTGTTTCTGTGCTCAATCTGGTGGCATCTGCGCCCAGCTTGTAGATAAGATCTCCAAGAAGGACGCCAATGTAGGCACCTGCCTGACAATCAATAGGGAAATGAACACCTGCAACGACCCGGTTTGTCGAAATCCGGTGCGCCAAAAGAAACGGCAACTTTATGTCTTTGGAAGCAAAAGAGACCTCTTCAATTTTATCAGTGTTGTTCAGCGTCATGAAATGGTTCAACACGGTGGCCACGGCAAACGCTTCGATGGAATGCCCCGCAGGAAAGGACGAATGATCCGGTGTCTGGATGATCGGTTGTACCTCTGTGGCGTAATCAACTGGCCGCTTCTGACGAAGGTGATACTTCATCAACGAAGCCACATGAATCGCAACGGATAGAGCAACCGAAAGATAAAGGAGCGTCTTACTGCGACGGCCATTGTCGAGGTATGCATGGGCCCCAAAAAATGACAACATATCGCCCAGCTGAACTTGGATCTCGGCCATGCGATCTGCGCGCAGGTCAGCATAGGCGCGTACCCATTGAAGTTGATCGACAAAGTGTTGTGCACCCGGCCGTTCAAGTTGAACTAAACTTTGGGCTGTGGGAGTTCCAGCCAGATCATGCATATAAATCAGATTGGCTTTGCCCTGCGCGATTGTAGCGTCTGTTTCCTTGACCCCAAGCACGGCCAGTCTGCTGCGAAGTTCACAATCAAGCAGCATGGCCTGCGTCGGCACGCGTATTTGCTCAAGGTAATTTTCGTCCGTCTCAAACGCATTTACCGCGTTTGTAGGAGTGCCCGGCCAGTAATTGATTAACCCGTCCCGAGTGGTGTTCAGCGCCGTGCTCAAAAACGGCGAGGCAGGTGAACCAGCGTGCCGACTCATGAAAACTTCACCAAAAGGTCCTACATCACTAGCTGTACCTGCACCGGGTCCCGTTCCCGGCCCTGGTCCTGTGCCAGGACCTGTCCCCGGCCCTGTGCCTGGTCCCGTGCCGGGCCCTGTTGAAATAGCCATTTGTTATCCTCCCCTTATTACACGTCCAAAGCGAAAGCTGTGAAATCATGGGAGTCAATGCTTCTTCCCTTGCGCCAACTAACTTTTAACGCATTAATAACGGTGTTGGATATTGGGAGCCAAATTCTCTACACTATTTGAGCAAGTTTTGAGGATGAACAGTATTGAAGATAGTTGCTTATTTGAGTGGTCCGTTTCGGTTGGAGACAGATTCCGGCGATGATTTGACGCCTATGTCCGCGAAGGTTTGCGGCCTTGTGCTATTGCTTTTGACGTCCCCAAATGGAAGCCGCGAACGCGCTTGGCTCCAAGACAAGCTCTGGAGCGACCGGGGTCAAGATCAAAGCGCTGGAAGTCTGCGCCAGGCGGTGTTCCAATTTAAGAAGGCTCTTGGCATCCATTCGGAATTATTGAAGTCAACGAAACGCAGAGTCTCGCTTGATCTGTCTGAGGTCTCGATAAGCGAAGATTGCTCCGGCGAATTTGCAGAGGGGATCGATGTTCGAGACGTGGAATTTGAGAGCTGGCTTACTGTCGAGCGATCCAATCGATCGGAGCTTAACAAGACGGACAGACCACCAAGAAAGTTGGACTACAAGCTTGCAGCGGTGCCTCCAACAGTAACACTGGCGATAGAGACGGCGGCGGCACCTAATGCTTTGGCTGGTTGGTTCACAGAAGTCATAGCGGATCATTGTTCAACGCTGCTCAACCAAGTTATCGGAGCCAATGTAATCGCGCCTAACGCTATTGCGCAAAGCGAGCCTGCATTTCAGCTGACGCTTAGCGCGATCCAAGGCGAAAATGAATGGATCTTTTTGCGTGCCCGACTAAGCGAAGCGCCCCTTAATATACAGATATGGTCTGGGCATCGAGTTATAAAATCACTTCAAATATCACCTGAGCAGGACGACGATGTCCTGCAGATGATTTTCGAGATTTGTGAAACGATCCGTGAAAAGTACAGTAGACGCCCAATCCTTTCCAGCAATGATCCGCCACTGCTGAACGCGCAGGCGATTACAAACATGTTCACCATGACTGAACAAGGTGCAGGAGCCGCGGACCTTCTGCTCATAAACGCCCATGACAGCGCCCCGCATGCGACCCATCTTGCCTGGCGCGCTCAGATTCGAGTGATCCAGTATTTTGAAAAGTATAGGGGAAAGGATGTAAGCCTTTTGGAAGAGAGCCGTACCCTTTCTACTCAGGCGTTAGAGAAAGAACCGAATAATTCCACGGTGCTGGCTCTAGCTGCCAATACGATGAATTACTTGGAAGGACGTCTAGAAGACGCTTTGGCGCTAGCGACTCGAGCCGTCGAACTAAATTCCGGAAATCCGTTTGCATGGTGGACGTTGGCCGCTGCTCAACTTAGCAACGATGATCTGCGTCTGGCCTACGAATCTTCTCTGAAATCAAGACATTTGCTGCGAGGATCGACTCTTGAATTTCTTCCAGAAAGTATTCTTGGAGGTGCGGCGCTTGCGATGGGCAAAGAGGCAGAAGCATTGCATCATTTCGAACGTTCACTGTCTTTCAGACCCTCGTTCAAACCGTCCTTGCGTTACGCCCTAGGCTTGAATGTAAAACAAGGAAACGTTGCCCGTGCACGCGCACTCGCGAAAGATTTGGGCAATCAAGAAACCGGGTTCAAACCAGATCAGTTGATGGAAGACGGAAAGTATCCGACATCATTGTTTAGGCGGGATAACAATATTGATTTTAGAGCTCTTCGAGACCTCATTGAGTAGAAATTGGTACATTTCACTACAATATGATTGACGCACAACTTGAACTTCGTGAATGTTCCATCCCAAGATTAGTAACGATAACTAGGAATTATCGTCTCCAGATAGTAATGTGCGCTGGCAAGCTTCCGTGTAGCGTCGACATTATGCCAAAGTGACAGATCCAAATTCTAAAATTGCCGACTTTGTTATTTACTCGACGCCGGCACGTGCAAGGATTGTTTGGGCAAACCGCCGGACCTTTACATCTGAGATTCGACTGAAGTTCTCCGACAAAAAGTGTTGGAATTCGTCGGTCGACTCGAATTTTTCTTTGTAAAAAAGTGCTTGAAAAATCGCGTCAAGTTTATCGAACGCAACAGCTAGCCTGGCCTCTTGGGAAGTCCCCTCAGAAAAGTCCTCGAACCTCTCACCAAATGTCCTGAGATTTGAATAGTCGCCATAGACCCTCATTGCATCAATGAGTGCAATAGCATGTTTCTCTTCCTCTCTTTTGGTCTGATCACTTGGATGAAAGTCACCGACAAAAGCCTCGCCAATGTCATGTGTTAGCAAAAGGTCCTTCACCCTGTAATGTTCTTGAAGCGTCATATGTGGGTAAAGGTCTGGAAGTAGTATATCCGCGAGGATGAGTGAACCCAGAACATGACTACCAACCGTCTCAACACCTTCGACCTCTGTTCCAAATCCGCGAGATACCCAGCCAAACCGTGGAATAGTCTTAATCTTGTAAAGGTTCTCAATGACATCAACTAAGTCATAGCGATCAAACTGCAGGGCATGCTCAAGCACATGGAGGAAGCCTGTCAACTGTTCGCCAATATCGATCAGAAAGTTCTTAAGCTGTTGTAAGATTTCACTAGCTTCCGAAACCTCCCACTCAGAAAGCAAACCTTGCTCGTGTTTGCTCTTTAGGATGCAAAAGTATGTCAGGATGTGAATTTTGTGAACTTGAGAGAAAGTCTTTTGAGTGATGGCCGCACGAATTCTGTGTTGAAGGACTCCACGTGTTCTCTTCCAGGCCTCAGAGGTTTCATCGAGCTCTAATCTAACGCTAATGCTAGCTGACCCAAATGACCGGGCCGGATGATCGCCATAATATTCTAGGTGAAACGTGCGATTAAGACTTTCTTCGACAGGGTCGTTGATGACCCGCCTGATGTACTCAGAAGTCAAATCGGCATCACCAGAGTAGGCTGCGCTGATAAAATGGGTTCGTGTGGCGAGGCGTAAGAACTTATCTTCGTTGCTTACAGCAGAAATTGTGCGCACGTCTTTTGCTGATGTTTCAGATAAGTCGTTCTCGAGCAAGAAATCAGTAAGCTTGAATATGTCTTTTGCTATGGATTTCCCATTGGGAGATACAGCACGACCTGCCAGATACAACGCGAAAGATAGGCTTGGCCCCTTGAGTTTGTCGCAAATAGATACCGCGGACCTTAGTAGTCTCTCTTCTAATTCTTCGTTGTGAAGTAGGTCCTTGATGCTAGAAGTTACATCACAACCAAAAACGATCGAATAAAAATCCTCATGGTCAATCTCAAGGCTCTTGAATAATTGGTGACTACCATCCGGTGGAAACTCCATAAGGTGCGCCACGGCGTTCGCAATGAAGCTTGTTTGTACAAGCTTCGGAAACTGAGCAAAGTTATCATCGAAATAATCTCTATGCCATTCTCTATCTTTGGAGACACCTTTTCTCCGAAGCTCAGGAATATGCACTCGAAGAGCTTCGACACAAATATCATCAAAACTGATTCCTGATTTTACTTTCTCCTCTCGGCGCTTCAGCTCATCTCGCATTGCATGTAAGATGAATTCAGTGCTTGAACGGCTCTGCTCAAACAACCGCTTGCCCCGATTCTCTAAGAGCAAAGACACAACAAAAGCGTTTAGATATGGAAATCCGAGCTTTAGTGCTATTCCATATATATCTTCTGCAGTTGTGCTCTGATCTAAGTCCTGACCAGTTTCAAGCATTCCACGTATCACCGGTAAAGCTTTGCTGCGATCAAAAATGTTCGTGTTCTTTAGTCTAAACTCTGCCTCGTAGCGCTTCTTGTAGAGATATAGCCCGTCTTTATCGCCGTTCTTCGATTTGGAAGTTTCATAGTGGTCAAAACCAAAGGCCAAGACCGCTTTGCCATTCATCCTATCTAAGACACTTAATAGAGCCTCTACGATCGGCTCCTCTCTTGGATGGCCGAAAAGTTCATCGAACAATACTATCAGTCGAGCGTCGCTGTCTTTGTAACTCTGAAGGGCTTTCTCAAAGAAGTCCAAAATTGCAATATCTGCCTGTCTTTCAGGCATTTGCTCGAAAACAATTCTTGAGTTGATATAGATAGATTTATGCGCATCGTCTGCGATGTTGAGCTCATCTTCAACAAAGCGAAGCATGGAACTCTTGCCACAACCACCTGCTCCCTCAACTAGGAAAAGAGAGCCATTAGGTGCACTTCGTAGTTCTTCGATGAGCTCTTCGTAGGTGACAGGAGCCTGATCAGCATTGTTCTTTTTTCTCAAATTTGAAAATCTACTGTTTTTTGCATCTGAAAGCGAAGATCTATCAATATTTTGACCCGGATAGCCATCGGCGTAATGGCTGCTGGACAAATTAAGTTGTTCAGTGCTGGGCTCCAGGCTTTGAGGAGGATCCTGTTTTGCACTAGGGGCCTCCTTAGTGTCCTGGAATTCATACTGATGTTCTATGAACTTTTGAAGTATCGAGACAATGTTGTTCATTGCCCATTGCCGGAAAGCGCCGCTCCCGACCGCGTCAAATTCCTTTTTTCTTTGGTCACCAGTGTCACTGACCGATCGTATTGCGATAAAATCGGGTCGAGTGCGTCGGTTCATGTTTTCGATAGCGTCGCCGACGTAGCCGCTCTCCATGTCGATCGCTAGCACATTCTTGTCCGTTCCCTTGAGGAACAACTTGAAGCTCTCTGCTTTCCCGACGAGCGGACCGACGGCGAAAGGACCGACAACAGCGTTTGGTGACTGTGATACCTCTCCTTCCGTTATCCAAGCTTTGGTTTTTTCTATGTCCGATTCCGTCAAGTGAAACCCGTGGATCGAACAAAAATCCAAGAAAGTTGGGAAGCCGACTTTGCTAAGAAACTGTGGTTCAGAAATAGAATTTCGGAGTTCTCGTTCAATAGGTATCGCGGAGCCACCCGCTTGCAATACATAACCTTTGCCTGACTGGACAGCGGCTCCACGTTCAGCATAAAGATTAATGTGGCTTGGAATAACGAGATCACCAAGCTTCGCATCGGTGTTCAGCCTGCCGGAAATACCGGCATTGATGACAATTCGTGGCCCATGTTGGCGGCAAGCTTCAATTGTCGCATCTCTGATTTTGCTACCCATATCATTTACAAGTACGACCACACCGTTCCGGCTTACGTTGTGTTTGTCAAAAAACGAAAACCGATACTGGCTAAACGGACCGAGCTCTTCTTTTTCACCAAGCTCATAGAAATCATATTTTTGGAAAGTATCAAACTCCTCTGAAAGAGCTACTAAAATCACCACATCTACGCCAGTCATTCAGGAATCCCTTGATTTGAAACGCCTTAAGACTATCGAACTCCGTCGCTTTAACAATGCGCAACCGATAAAAATCTGCCGCCGCCGAACCTGTGGTCCATGAGAACGTCGGAGCCATCTGCTTCCAACTCCTAGTTTGACGGAGTCCGAGCATCAGCAGTCATTTTATAGAGTTTCGGATCAATTTTTTGGGGATTCATATGTTGGTCGGTGACATTTTTCAGGGGTATCCCGGCCGCCGGCAAGGAACGCACTGATAATTCTCGGTTATCGTTACTCCAAGCCGCTTGTCCGTAGAATGGGCAAGGCGGTAACGATGATAGGCCCCAACTAAATCTCCAAAAGGGACATTTCGGTTGACCGTGCTTCTGCCAAGGTGTGCGGACTTCTTTGCCCTTCGGATGTTATGGTTAGATGTCGGCATTTACTGCAATGTCGACATCCCGGCTCACGGCTTCGATTAGTTTCCGTAGCCAACGGTGCGCGGGGTCACTATCATTACGTCCGTGCCAGAGCATGGTTTCCCTATATCCAGCAACGTCAATCGGTACCGGAAAGCTGCGCACGCATTTCCACGCGATCAGGCGCGCGACGCGGGTCGGCATCGTGGCCAGCATATCCGTTTGCGCGATCAGTTCGGGCACCACTAGATTGTAGGGCAGGCTTATAGCAACCTGCCGCTTCAATCCGTAATCTGCTAATAGGCGATCCATGAAACCACGCGTGTCGCCGGCCATAGTGACGAGGATGTGCGGATATTTCATGAACTGTCCGAGAGTCAAATCGTCGCGGATTTCTGGGTGGTTTTCGGAAGCGAGGCAGATATAATTTTCTTTAAACAGATCCAGCCGTTGGATGGCTGCAGGCGCGTCAGGTAGGATCGTCAACGCGATATCGAGGTCTCCCTTTTCCAGAGCTTCCGCGACAGTAAGGCGATTTTCAAAGCGGATCACAAGCGTCACTCGTGGTGCAATTTTACGCAGCCGTTGCATTAAAGGCGGTAGTAACGTCACCGCGATGTGATCTGTTGCTGAAATCCGAAACGTTCGGTGAGACGTTTCTGGCTGAAAAGCCCGGTGGCCTCCAAGAGCTGTTTCAAGCCCAGCGAGTGCAGATCGCACTGGCTCCGCAAGATCAAGCGCTTTCTCGGTGGGTTTCAGCCCTTCCTTTGTGCGCAGAAAGAGCTCATCACGCATCAAGAGGCGTAGGTTGGCCAACCGCTTACTCATCCCGGGTTGGCTAATACCGAGACGTTTTGCTGCTTCGCCGACGCTGCGTTCAGCCATGATGGCGTCGAAAGCTACAAGCAGATTAAGATCAACAGAGGCAAGGTTCATAGGGGAACAGATAACCAAAAGATATCCAATGACTAGTGTTATTCCTGAATCGTATTTGACTATGCTGTATTTCGATTTGAGATTATCCGTTCTGCATCAATCTCCTAGGGTAGTCCAATTTTTCTTCCCGAAAGGAGATACATATGCGAAACGCTCTTGCCGCTGTCATCAGCTTAGTTCTGTTGTCGTCGCCGGCTGTCGCGGAACCGGCGGCCCGATATGTCCTTGGCTTGTCAGACCTTGATATGGCCGGTACGGCTTACGAGGACGGTCAACTTGGAGTCCCGCTGGACGCCAAAGACACACTTTTGGTGTTCGATACATCCCAGCCAGACAGGCCGCTAGGCCTGATAGACGCCCCCAATTCCGTGTTTAGCCCACCTGAGGTGATGGATATTTCTCCCGATGGTACACGCGCTGTCGTGGTCGAGACACTTCAACAGCGCCGAGATGGCCAGACGAAGCTCGCCGAGTTGGAAGAAAACCCGGGCACTGCCCTACGGCTTTACGATTTGTCTGATCCTGCCCAACTCAAGCTGATTGCTGAAACCGAGGTTCCGGCGCGTCCTCAAGCCGTGAGCTTCAATGCTGCTGGCGACATGGTTGCAGTTGTGGGGTTGACGTCGGACAATGGGCTAACTCTTGTAGAGGTTGACGAGGGATTTGGTACCCCGCAAACATTTAGCCTCAATCTCACAGATCGCGGTGATATTCCTTTCGATCTCGCTCACAATGTACAGTTCCATCCCACCGAAGACATCTTAGCCGTGAACCTGACGTTGCGGAACCAGGTAGTATTCTACCGGGTCGGCCGTGACGATGCGGGTGGGCCCAATGGTATTACGCAATGGGGCAATCTCGTCGCGACCAACAAATTTCCGATGGGTGGACTCTTCACGCCTAATGGGCGGCACTACATCACCAGTGACCTCATGTGGGGTGCGGACGTGCAGCGGTTCTATGGGATTGTCGGACAGGGAACCCTCACCTCAATCCGAGTGGCCGAGCCGGACGCCGCTGAACCAGCCCACTTTATTCAAGGCATTCAAACTGGCGGCTTTCAGGCTGAAACGCTGGCGATCAGTCCGGACGGCTCTATGATCGCAACCAGCAACCTGCGGACGACGGGCCTGCCACAGGACAATGCGCTATTTGATGCCGCGGCATCGGTATCCCTCTATGCACTTGACGCTGAGACCGGGGGGATGACCTTGATTGAAGAAGAGTTTTTCGACGCGCATCTGCCACAAGGACTGGCCTTCGATCCCGGAGGAGACCACCTCTACGTTGGCGTGAACGAGTACTTCGATGCCACTGACCCTGTGACCCGCGCCGGGATCGAGCTTTGGGAAGTCTCGACTGAGGGTTTGGACCGCACATCAATTCGGATGCCGGCGCCAAGAGGTGTCCACGTTGTGCGCGTGATCGAATAAGGAAGCGCCACGTGTAAAGAAACAAAGTACCATCCTACGAGTGGCAGCTAAGAACTGTTAGGTTGCCATTCGGAGTGTCTTGGCAAAATTGGTGTGGGCAATGGACTATGGTTAGGGGGTTGCGGTTGTTTAACTCGATCCACTTCCCGATACCGACCTTGGCCACCAAACCTGATCTCTAGGCGCGCAAATCCGACCTTTTAAGCGAAGGTTATTTGGAAAGCGACTGCACATAAAGCAGCCTCGTAGTGAGGAGAATACCAAGAGCAGCGACAACGGCACCGGCAACGCCGACACTCCCAAGTCCGAAAGTAACCGTTGCTAAGCCACCAATGGCGGTACCAACCCCCTGTCCTAGAAAGATCATTGAGCCGTTGAGCGCAAAGGCGAGGGTGGCTGCGGGTCCAGCGGCATGGGCAAGCTGCATCTGAATGACAGGCGCGCATGCAAAAAGACAGATAGCACCTACCCCGATTGCAAAAGTAGTCAGAACTATGCCGATGAACCCAATGGCACTCAGTTGAACAGCATAAGAGTACAACAACTGTGTTGCGAGGATTCCCAATAGAAGAATGGTCAGTGGGCGATCAACTGCTCGCGCCAAAGCTGCTCCGATCGCCAACCCGGCAACTGAGCCGATCCCGATGAGCGCCTGCATCCACGCTATTGAAGCACCGGTCAACCCTGTTGCTACCGTAACTGTAGGCCCGACCAGGCCAATTGTTGAAAACGTCGCCGTGAATGCGGCCAACGTCACTCCCATCAAACCGGTCAACGGCCAACGTAGCACAGACTTGATCGCACCCTTAGGAAGGTCTGCCGACGTCTGTACTGTTGGGACTGTAAAGTAGATTAAGATCGCAACCACACTACAGAGAACGGTTGAAAACATGAAAGATGCCGCCCATCCAAAGGTTGCACCGATGAGTGAGCCAATTGGGATGCCAAAAAGAAAAGCGAGCGAATTCCCCGCTAAAATCGCTGCAAATGCTATTACTCGTTTGTCAGGTGGAACTAACATTGCCGCCATCGATGACGCTACAGGGAGGGTCAGCGCCCCGACAAAACCTGCGGCGATACGCACGATTAATAGAGTGCCGAAATCTGGTGCAAGGGCCGAAGCGGCATTGATGCTAGCCAGTAATACTAGAACGATCAGTAAGAGCCTGCGGCGATCCACACCTGTTGTTAGTAGAGCTAGGAGCGGCCCGCCGATGGCGCAAGCTATTGTGAAAGCCGTTTGCAATTGGGCAGTAGCTGCAACTGAAACGCCAAGGTCCTGAGACATAGGCTCCAATATCCCTGCAAAGACATATGCGCCGGTAGCAAAGGCAAACGGTGCAAGCATTAAAACCACTACATGGCGCACCTGTGATGCTCCTTCAATGATGCCCCGATCACAAGGGGGAGTAACCCGGAAGATTTATAGCTTTGGTCGCACTTGTTGATGGCAAGCGAGAAAATACGCCCTTGGTGGCCGGATAGTTTGTGCGTTTAGGGCTCTTCACAGGGTTTTGCGGCCAAGGTGTGCAATTTACGTTCATGCCCGTTCAGCATTGGCAAAGTGTCCGGCATCTTGACGCTGAATTTCAAAAGCTCGCCAGGTCATAATATGGATAAGAATGCCGAACGGAGGTCCAAGAAAGAGAGGAATGGCGGTTACAGCGAACGTCATGTCCTGTCCACCAACACCGAATGACCATATCGCTGCAGAGAGGGGGGCCACAATCAGATCAGCGATACCAAAAACTGTCCAACCGTAAAAAACCCAACGCCATTTCTGGGAGTCCTGTAGTATAGCCCAAGCGATAAACGGGGCGGCCATTCCAGTCATAACGTCACCCACTCCTGCTGGCCAAGAGAAACCCGGAGTCAGAATGCCACTGGTCATAAAGGGGTATAAAAATACTGCTCCTACTATTCTGTAAGTCTGAAGACCGACCATCCAATGAACAGGTACCCGAGCTAAAACGCCAGCGATGACTGGCAGAAAGCTCATGGCTGTACCTAGGAGAATTGGAAAAAGTGCAAAGGGCAGGAACCAAGTAAACTCTAATACCAGGGTCAGCGACGTTGTAAGTGCACCACCGCCCCATAGAACGAATATAGTTGGAAAAACCAAAAGTGCGCGTCTGTCGCCGTGAGAACCCGCATCTCTTACGGCCCAGCCTACGAACATCGACGTGGCCGAAACAACCAGCAATACAGTGCCAAGGATCACAAAAGTAACCCACCATGCTTGCGTAGTTGATAAGTATTCATTGATGAGCATTTTAGTTCTCCAAATTATGCAACGCCGAAAGAGCAGATGCTGTAAGTGATAGGCTATCACCTTTGAAAGACAAGAGTGATGTAACAAAAAAGGTCGAGTGAAGATGCCGAGGCAGGAAGATAGTAAGAGTGGCCAACCCCAATCGTCCGGATTGAGGGCTAAAGTCCTAGACTATGCGGTCGAACAAGTGCGCAGAGGGGGACTCGAAGCGCTTTCTGTAGCTGCAATTGCGCGCGCTCTAAAGGTCAGTACGGCCGCGCCTTACAAGCATTTCCCCAATAGAGCCGCGCTGGTGCACGCAGTTGGGGCGCATGGCATGCAAGACTTAGGCAAAGCTATGGCAGAGGCCGCACAGCCCAAAAATGGCTCCGAGCGTGTCGTTGCAATTGGAAAAGCCTACCTATCATTTGCTCGAAAGGAACCAAATCTGTTCGCTACAATGTTCGGTGAAGCCATGACGGATTTGAAAACGATTGAAGCGGATGCGCTCCGATCAGCAGGCCACGATACGTTTGCAGTTTTGCGCAAAGAAGTAGCTATCGTTCTTGATGTTGATTTTGATGCACCAATTGCAGGTGAGACAGCTTACGCACTTTGGTCAATGGTACATGGGCAATCGGTTCTAGCTCTCGACAACCGTGATGCCGTCGTTGGAGATGTGATAAACACAGAAAAAGTGATGCGGCAGATGACGCTTAGGATACTGGTTGCAGGTCCTCAATAGTCCCTTTCCATTAGCCAAAGACTTCCCTGTCGCCGGCTACTACTACATCGGTTACTACACAGGAGCGCGACCTCACAAAAACTATCGAGCAAATAAGATGAACTGTGGACTTATAACGCTTTTATGCCGTTCCAAGTGCTCTTTTCGGCCACTTTCAGTTCGAAGGCGAGGAGGCTTTTCCACCCTAAAGATGTGTGCCTCCGACGTAAATTGTAGCAGTTATTGATACACTGACAGATGGCTGCTTCGGCCTCCCTTCGCGGTTGCCACGTGAAGTGATCCCCATTTTAGCGTCCATCGATGTCCGCTGGCTGGGCTTTAGCAAAAAACGGTGTCCTGCGCAGGAATAGTCGGGTGCCAAATTTTATTGGGCAGGTTGCGCCTTTTTGGGAGTTCGTTTTCGGGTTAGCAAACTCGTCACGGGACGTGCGGCTAGCGCGTGACGATAAGAACGTACTGTCAACCAGCCCCAGACTACTGTCACCGTCAACGCTGCCGTGTAGGCCGTACCTTCAGGAAAGAGCCACACTGCGAGGAGTGCCGCAAACGGCGTGACCTGCATCATGTGCGTGGCAAAGAAGTGAGCCACCCTCAGGTCGCCACGATCAAGTGACCAATCTGTCACTGGCATTCGGCGCTCACGGACAGGCTTTTCGCCAAAGAACGGCCCTTGTCGTACGCCGAGATGGTAGGCAGCGACGAAAGTCATCACTGTCCCAAAGATCAGTCCTGCGGCGGAGGCGTGTTGCACGGTCCGGGACAACGCAAAGCCCCCGTCCATCAGCACCGTCCCGCCCAATATCGCCATCGGTGCCGTCACCACTGCCGCCAAAACTGCCATCGTCAACTCCAGCTTGCGCAAAAACGGGCTGGAGTCGTTGAAGTGCGACGAGATGCCAAGTGCTGCAGTGCCACCGATGAAGCCCACCATATAGACGAGGGATGCTGCCATGATCCCGGCCATCCATCCCATCCAGTCGGCAGTTTGCAGCTGTGGCGAGAGCCACGTCAGCACCACCGCAAAAGTCGAATAGTGGATCCCCAATGAGGAAGAGAACCGCATTGGTTTAATCCAAACGTTTTCTCCGTGGAGCGTACGCCGGTCTAGTAGTCGCCCAACCACGCATATTCCGAACCAGACTGCACAGAGGGCGACGCTTGCCCACATGAATTTCTCCGATAGCGTTAAGTATATGATTTCCATTTGTCTGCCCTCGCTTTGATTTACGTAAGTATCGCTTACTTGCGGATTAGGTAAGTTGCACTTACAAAGGGTCAAGAAGTTTTTGAGGCGGCCCGAATGGCAGCGAAGATAGAGCGCGGCGCTCTGCGCGATGCGCTACTCGATGAAGTCAAGAGCGTGTGCGAGGCGGACGGCCCTGAAGCCGTCTCCTTTGGACGCATTTCTAGAGGGTTGGGCGTAAGCTCAGGTGCTCCGTTCAGGCTCTTCGCCTCACGCGCGGAAATCTTTGGAGCGCTCATTATTCGTGAAATGTCTCGGTTAGACGCAGAAATGAAGGCCCAGGCTGTGGACAATCCCGAGGTGCAGATGCGTGGTTTGTGTGAGACCTACCTGAATTATGCCGCGGGCAATCCGGCGATGTTTCGGCTGTCTTTCTCGGTGTCTGCGACCACCATGAAGGACCGCGACCTGGAAGCGCTTGGGCGGCGCATCTATGGAAGAGTTCGGGCAGCCGTAGCCGCCTGTATGCCTCAGGCATCTGCCGAAACGGCTGAGACAGTTGCCTATCTTTCCTGGACCCGCTTGCACGGCCACGCGCTTCTGAAGATGTCAGGGCAGTTGGATGACGTGGATGTGAGCGTTTCCGACAAAAGGGTAATTGACGCAACCTTGGAAGAAATCACTCGTAGCGCGTAACGCTGTACTAACACAGGCCATAGGATTTTCTCTGCTGGCCGATGGTTTTTGCGCTTCGGGTGCTGTTTCATTTCCGCTGGCCAAGGCTAGGTTCGCCAGACTTCGTTCCGCCCACTTTGGCTAATGATCTGTCCAAGACCGGAAAACTCTGATTCAATATACTTGCTGAACCGTTTCACAGCTGGTCGCGGTTGTCGGTCATTCCGCCAAAGTAGACCTAGTTCTCGGTCGGGGTGATCTATCTTTATCGGCAGGGATGCTACCGCCTTGCTGTGCTTTTGCATAAAGACAACCGAAAAGGGCAATACTGTGAGCGCGTCTGACCCGCTCAGAATGCTAGTAATTGATGCCAGTGATCCGCCCGTAAAACTGACTTTGAAGTCTTTGATGCCTATCGATTTGAGTGCCAGGAGCAAGTCTTCATAAAGCGGGCTGTCTGCTGGCGGAGCGATCCAAGGAAAATCAGCAATCTCGGCCAGTTTTAGAGAAGATCTGCGAGCTAGAGGATGTGAGGGCGCACACGCAATGACGTTCCTTCCTTTGAGGATGGGTTTGAAACTCAAGCCAGGTGGTACCCTGTCATGTCGCACAGGACAGATTGCGATATCAATGTTGCCCACGTTTAGCTGTTCGGTGAGGTCCGCGAGATAGCCGTAGGTCTGGTGAATGGCGACCTCGGGAAAGGCGGTCTGGAATGAGGCGATCATGTTTGAGATCACACCGTCCATAAAGATCGGCGTACCCGCCAGACGTGCCGTCCCGGATTTGCCGCCATTGTAGAGATCTGCCGCCGCTTCTGCGGCTCGGGCCGCTTCTGCGATGATGCGCCCTTGCTCGGCAAGGGTCTGGCACAGCTCTGTCGGGTGCAGCGGGCGTTTGCCTTTTTCAAACAGCCTTGATCCCAGTCGCGCCTCCAGCATCGAGATGGTGCGCGACACGCTGGGTTGAGACTTCCCCACCATCCGCGCGCCATCGCTTAGCCCCCCGGCGTCGACGATGGCAGAGAGTAGCTGGAGGTGGTTGGGATCTATTTGCATAGCATGAAGGTATATTAGGTCATGCGGTTTCGATCAACTGAACAGTTTTGCGAGGTTAAAAAGGGATCAATCAAGACCGGGAGGGGGCGATGGTTGACACCATTCAAGATTATCTGCGTTCTGTCCGCGTCCAGTTCGGCGCGGCGATCCGGCATACGATCCGCGCCGAAGTTGACCGTTTGGGCTGCAAGCGGGCGCTGGTGCTCTCCACCCCTCAACAATCGGACGCCGCCTGTCTGATCGCGCAGGACCTTGGGTCCCTTGCCGCTGGGGTTTTCAGCAAGGCCGCAATGCACACGCCGGTCGATGTCACTGAAGAAGGCGTGGCCCATGCCCGCGAAACCGACGCTGACTGCGTCGTTGCGATTGGTGGCGGATCGACGACAGGACTGGGCAAAGCGATTGCCTATCGCACCGACCTGCCGCAAATCGTCATTCCGACCACCTATGCGGGGAGCGAAGCGACACCCATTCTCGGCCAGACCGAGAATGCGGTGAAGACCACACTCACGGACCCGAAGGTGCTGCCGGAAGTCATTCTTTATGATCCCGAACTGGTGGTCACCCTGCCTGTCGATATGACCGTCACCTCCGCCTTGAACGCGATGGCCCATGCGGCGGAAGCGCTTTATGCGACGGGTCGGACGTCAGAGACGGATGCGCTGGCCCAGGAGGGGCTGCGGGCGATGGTCCAAGGGCTGCCCGGTGTTCTGGAAGCGCCTGACGATCTTGCCGCACGAGAGGCGACCTTGCGCGGGGCCTGGGCCTGCGGCACCGTTCTGGGGCAGGTGGGCATGGCGCTGCATCACAAGCTTTGTCACACGCTGGGCGGCTCCTTTGATTTGCCACATGCGCAAACCCATGCCGTCGTTCTGCCCCATGCCATCGCTTACAATGCGCGCGCCGCGGCCACAGAGTTGCAGCCGATCTGCGATCTTCTGGGGGGTAGAAACGCGGGGGCCGCCCTGCACCAGTTTGCGCAACGGATGTTCGCGCCGTTGGCCCTGCGCGACTTCGGGTTGAAGGAAAGCGATCTGGACCGCGCAGCAGAACTGGCGACGACCAAACCCTATACGAACCCACAGCCTGTCACCCGCGAGGATATTCGAGAGCTGCTGCAAGCCGCATGGGCTGGGGACGCGCCAAAACACTAACGTCTCGTGGACGACATTAACGATTGATTGAGTTCAGGGAGGACCTCATGATTACACGCCGCACATTGCTGAAATCCACCGCCGCCACCGGGTTGACACTGGCTGCGCCCGCGCTGGCGCAGGGGGCCAAGATCCGCATCGGGTATGTCAGCCCGCAATCGGGCCCCCTTGCCGGGTTTTCGGAGGCCGATCAGTTCGTTATCGACGGTTTTCTCGGGTCGGAGGCCGGTGCCAATTTCGAAGTGGTCGTCAAGGACAGCCAGTCTAACCCCAACCGCGCGGCGGAGGTCGCAAAAGAGCTGATCATCGATGATGAGATCGATATGATGCTGGTGGCCTCAACGCCTGAGACGACGAACCCAGTTGCTACCACCTGCGAAGCTGAAGAGATCCCGGTCATCTCAACCGTGGCCCCTTGGCAACCCTACTTCATTGGACAGCAGGGCAATCCGGGCGATCCCGGATCGTGGCGGCCTTTTGACTTCAGCTTTCATTTTTTCTGGGGTCTGGAAGATGTGATCAGCGTTTTCACCGCGATGTGGGGTCAGTTGGACACCAACAAGCAAGTCGGCGGGCTGTTTCCCAATGATGGGGACGGAAATGCCTGGGGCGATCCTAATGTGGGCTTTCCCAAGCCGCTGGCGGAGCTAGGTTACGGACTGACCGATCCGGGGCGGTATCAGAACCTGACGGATGATTTCAGCGCGCAGATCAACGCGTTCAAACAGGCCGATTGCGATATTGTCACCGGCGTGCCGATCCCGCCAGATTTTACGACCTTCTGGACGCAGGCGAAGCAGCAAGGGTTCACCCCTAAAGCAGCCAGCATTGGTAAAGCGATCCTGTTCCCGCAGGCAGTAAAGGCCTTGGGCGATCAGGGTCATAACCTCAGCTCTGAAGTGTGGTGGACGCCGAACCATCCATTCGCGTCTTCGCTGACGGGCACCTCGGCAGGTGATCTGGCGGCCGGGTATGCGGCGGCGACAGGCAAGCAGTGGACGCAGCCCATCGGCTTTGTGCATGCGCTCTTCGAGATGGCGGCAGATGTGATGGGCCGGGTCGATGACACGCGCGACCCGGATGAGGTGACCGCGGCAATAGCGGCGAGTGAGCTGAATTCCATTGTGGGCCGCATCGCCTTTGATGGCGCGGGGCTGCCGCCTTTTGCGGCGGCAAACGTGGCTAAGACGCCGCTGGTGGGAGGGCAGTGGCGGCTAAAAGACGGGGGCGGTTACGATCTGGTGATCATCGATAACTCCGATCATCCCGAGATTCCGACCGGTGGCACGATGGAAGCCATCAGCTGACCCGGAGCGGCCCTACACCCCGCAGGACCGAAGGAGAGCCGCGACATGAGCATTTTAGCGCTAAAGGACGTCAGCAAGAAGTTTGGCGCGCTGACCGTGACGAATGGTGTGACCTTTGACGTTCCCAAGGGGCAGGCCCTTGGCATCATCGGTCCGAATGGGGCAGGCAAGTCGACTCTCTTTAACCTGATCACGGGTAACTTGAGCGCGGATGCAGGGCGCATCCACTTTCAGGATCGCGATGTCACGCGGGTTTCGGCGAAGGATCGCTGTCTGTCCGGTGTCGGACGGTCCTTTCAGATCCCGCAACCTTTTGAAAAGCTGACTGTTTATGAAAACCTGCTGGTCGCCGCAACACATGGGTGCAACCTGAGCGAAGCGGCGGTGCAGGCCGATTGCGCGGATGTTCTGGAACAGACAGAGTTGATCCGTCGCGCCAACACACCTGCTGGGCAGCTGTCGCTGTTGGAGCGCAAGCGGCTGGAGCTGGCCCGCGCCATGGCGACGCAGCCCAACCTTTTGTTGCTGGATGAGATTGCGGGCGGGCTGACCGAGGGGGAATGCCAGGCGCTGATCGGCACGATCAAGGACATCCACGCGCGTGGGGTCACCATCATCTGGATCGAGCATGTGTTGCACGCGCTGACATCGGTGGTTGAACGCCTGCTGGTGCTGGATTTCGGCAAAATCATCGGCATTGGCGATCCGGACGAGATCATGGCCAGCAAAAAAGTCCGTGAAATCTATCTGGGGATAGACATCTGATGGCCCTTTTGCAGACAGAAGGGTTGACGGCGCACTATGGTGATTTTCAGGCGCTCTTCGGTGTAGACATCGAACTGGCTGAGCATGAGACGGTGGCGATCATCGGCGCAAACGGGGCGGGCAAGACAACGCTCATGCGCTCGATCTCGGGCGTGCTGGGCAATGCGCCATCGGCGGTGCGATTTGACGGGGTCGAGATTGGCACGCTGCCAGCCGAAGACATCGTCAGTCAGGGCGTGGCGATGGTGCCGGAGGGGCGCAAGCTTTTCCCGTCGCTTTCGGTCGAAGAGAACCTGCTGATCGGCACCTATGGTCGCAAGACCCGGGGTCATTGGAACCTTGAGACGATTTATGAACTGTTCCCGATCCTGAGCGAGCGGCGGCACAATCCCGGCATGGCCCTGTCGGGTGGGCAGCAACAGATGGTGGCCATTGGCCGCGCGTTGATGAGCAATCCGCGCGTGCTGCTGTGTGACGAGATCAGCCTCGGGCTGGCGCCCGTGGTGATCAAGGACATCTACGATGCGGTGCCCAAGATCAAGCAAGCCGGTGCCAGCCTGATCGTGGTCGAACAGGATATCGCGCAGGCGCTAGCGGTGGCCGACCGGGTCTATTGCATGATGGAAGGCCGGATCACGTTGACTGGCACCCCCGACAGCCTGAGCCGCGATGCGATCTACGACGCCTATTTCGGAGCGAGCCAATGATCTGGGTTGATACCATCATTCAGGGTATCCTGCTGGGCGGACTCTACGCGCTGTTTGCGGCAGGGCTTAGTCTTGTTTTCGGGATCATGCGGCTGGTCAATCTCGCACATGGCGATCTGATCGTCATGGGGGCTTATCTGATCCTGCTGCTGGTCACCCTGCTGGGCCTGCCGCCGTTTCTGGCCGCCGTCGTTGCGATGCCGCTGATGTTCTGTATCGGCTGGTGTTTGCAGAAATTCCTCCTGAACCGAACGCTGGGCGATGACATCCTGCCGCCTCTGCTGGTCACCTTCGGGCTGTCGGTTGCCTTGCAGAACGCGCTGCTTGAAGGCTTCTCTGCCGACAGCCAGCGTTTGCCCACCGACGTCCTGACAACCGCGTCCATACAGGCCGGTCCTATCTCGCTGGGTGTCATGCCGCTTTTGACATTCGCCTCTGCCGTGCTCGTGATCGTCGGGCTAAACCAGCTTTTCTATCGTACCGAGCTGGGCCGCGCGTTTCGCGCCACCTCGGACGATGCCACTACGGCAAGCCTGATGGGGATCAAAACCGCGAACATCTTTGCGACAGCCACTGGTATTGCATTGGTAATCGTCACGGTTGCCGCGCTCTACCTTGGGCTGCGGGCGAACTTTGATCCCAACATCGGGCCTGCGCGGCTGATCTATGCCTTTGAGGCGGTGATCATTGGCGGTCTCGGTTCACTATGGGGCACGCTGGCGGGGGGCATCATCATCGGGGTGGCGCAGACGCTGGGCGCTGCAATCAATCCCGAATGGCAAATACTTTCCGGTCACATCGCGTTCCTGCTGGTGCTGCTGGTCCGACCCCGTGGCCTTTTCCCAAGGGCGCATGACTGATGAGCTATATCGTCACCACACAGACACGGGCTTCAAGTGTTTCGGCCATTGCTGGCATCCTGCTGATCCTCATGCTGATCGCGCTACCGTTCTTTGCAGGGCGAGGCACCATCCAGGACATGTTCTTTATCCTCACGATGCTGACGCTGGCGCAATTCTGGAACCTGCTGGCGGGCTATGGCGGACTGGTCAGCATTGGTCAGCAGGCTTTTGTCGGCGCAGGCGCTTACGCGCTATTTGCGCTGGTCATACTGGGCGGGTTCGATCCGGTACTGGCGGTCGCCCTCGCGGGGTTTGCGGCGCTCGCCATCGCGGTGCCGACGGCCTTCTTCGCCTTCCGCTTAAACGGGGCCTATTTCGCCATAGGCACTTGGGTCATCGCCGAGGTCGTGCGCCTGATCGCATCGCAGTGGAAATCGCTCGGCGGCGGTACTGGCACATCGCTGCCGCGCGATGCAACGCGCGACATGTGGTTTGTAGAGATGATCGAAGAAACACTTGGCGTTCGTTCCGCCGCGGCCCGCGACATTCTTGCCTATTGGATCGCGCTGGTGCTGGCGTTGGTCACCATCGGTGGCATTTACTGGTTGCTGCGGACCCGGCGCGGCCTGGCGCTGGCCGCGGTGCGCGACAATATCGAGGCGGCCAAGTCCGTGGGTGTCGATGCGGGCCGGATGAAGTGGATGGTCTTTCTGACATCCGCTTTTGGCACCGGTGTCGCGGGCGCGCTGATCTATCTGCAAAAGGCACGGATCAGCCCGGATGCAGCCTTTAGCGTCACGGATTGGACGGCTTATGTGATCTTCATCGTTGTAATTGGCGGCATTGGCACCATGGAAGGGCCGATCATCGGCGTGCTGGTCTTCTTCGCACTGCAATCGCTGTTGGCTGACTTTGGCAGCTGGTACCTGATGACACTGGGCGTGCTGGCCATTTCAATCATGCTGGTAGCGCCGCGCGGTCTTTGGGGCCTCGTCTCGGAACGAACTAGCCTGCAGCTTTTCCCAATTCAGCGTCGCCTGAGGGGCGGCCGACTTACCACTTCGGAGGATCAATAATGGCAGATATCGCAACGGACGTGCTTATCATCGGCACCGGGCCAGCAGGCTCTTCCACGGCGGCGCTTTTGTCGACCTACGGGATCGAGAACATGGTAATCAACCGTTACCGCTGGCTGGCCAACACGCCGCGGGCGCATATCACCAACCAACGCACGATGGAGGTGCTGCGCGATCTGGGACGCGAGGTTGAAGACGAAGCCTATATGTTCGCAGCCGATCAGGAGCTGATGGGCGAGAACGTCTTTTGCGAGAGCTTGGTCGGGGAGGAGATCGGGCGGCTGAAAAGCTGGGGCACGCATCCGCTGTCGAAGGCGGAGCACCTGCTATCCTCGCCCACGTTCATGAACGATCTGCCGCAGACGTTCATGGAACCCTTGCTGTTCAAGACCGCATGCCAGCGCGGCACGCAGGCGCGGATGAGCACCGAATACCTGAGCCATATACAGGACGCGGAAGGGGTGACGACAACCTGTCTGGACCGGCTGACGGGAAAGGAGTTCAATATCCGCTCGAAGTATCTGGTCGGGGCCGACGGTGGTAATTCGCTGGTGGCTGAGCATCTGGACCTGCCGTTCGAGGGGCAGATGGGCGTTGGCGGGTCGATGAACATCCTCTTCAAGGCAGACCTGTCCAAATACGTCGCGCACCGTCCGTCGGTCCTTTACTGGGTGGTGCAACCCGGTGCGGATGTGGGTGGTATAGGTATGGGAGTTGTTCGCATGGTCCGCCCCTGGAACGAATGGCTGATCGTCTGGGGCTATGACATCAGCCAGCCTGCACCGGACGTCGACAACGCATTTGCCGAGAAGGTTGTGCGAGAATTGGTGGGTGACCGCGATTTGGATGTCGACATAACCAGCTGGTCGACTTGGACGGTGAACAACTACTATGCCACGCGTCTGCAAAAAGACCGGGTGTTCTGCATGGGGGATGCCATCCATCGGCATCCGCCTTCAAACGGATTGGGGTCGAACACCTCGATCCAGGACGCCTTCAATCTGGCGTGGAAGCTGGCGGCGGTGCTGAAGGGGCAGGCCGGTGAAGCACTGCTCGACACCTACTCGACCGAGCGAGCGCCGGTGGCCAAGCAGATTGTGACCCGGGCGAACCAGTCGATTGGGGAATTCGGGCCGATCTTTGATGCGCTCGGTCTGACCGAAAACAATGACCCCGAGGTGATGCAGGCAAACCTTGAAGCGCGGTGCGATTCAACAGCGGCTGCGGAGGCGCAGCGGGCCGCGATCCGGGAGGCGATTGCGTTCAAGAAGTACGAATTCGACGCGCATGGGGTTGAGATGAACCAGCGCTACACCTCCAGCGCAGCGGTCACGGACGGGCAGGTTGAGCCGGATTTCGCGCTGGATGCAGACCTGCATTACCAGCCGACCACATGGCCGGGTGCGCGCATTCCGCATGTCTGGCTGTTTGACGGTGACGGTGCCAAGCACTCCACACTCGATCTGGCCGGCGGAGGGGCCTTCACCCTGCTGACCGGCCTGGGTGGCAAGGCCTGGACCGAGGCCGCGGCTAAGGTGGCCGACGCATTGGGCATCACCATCAACGCCCATGTCATCGGTCCGCGGCAGGAACATGTGGATCACACCGGCGATTGGGCTCGCGCGCGGGAAGTGAGCGATTCAGGCTGCGTTCTGACCCGCCCCGACCAGCATGTCTGCTGGCGGCATGACGCCATGGCCGAGTACCCCGAGGCCGAACTGACGCGGGTTCTGACCGCCGTTCTAGCGAAATAGGAGAAGATCATGAGCACTCAGGAGCAAGGATACTTCACGGAAGAAAACTCGGCCGAGGTGGTTGTCAGCCGGACATCGGCGGATGCCGAGGCGCGGTTGGCAGAAGCGACAGCGATCATCGTCAAACACCTCCATGCGGCCATCAAGGAACTGGAGCCGACGCAGGAGGAATGGTTCGAAGCTATCCAGTTTCTGACCAAGGTCGGCCACACCTGCGATGATTGGCGGCAGGAGTTCATCCTGCTGTCCGATACCCTTGGCGTGTCAATGCTGGTGGATGCGATCAACAATCGCAAGCCAAGCGGAGCGTCGGAATCGACCGTGCTTGGCCCCTTCCACGTACCAGATGCGCCGGAACTGCCCATGGGGTCGGACATTTGCCTTGACCAGAAAGGCGAGCCAATGCTGGTCAAAGGCCGCATCACCGGCACCGATGGCAAGCCGATCGACAAGGCCAAGATTGATGTCTGGCAAGCCAATGACGAAGGGTTTTACGACGTTCAGCAAAAGGGACTTCAGCCCGAGTTCAACCTGCGCGGTGTCTTTCGAACGGGCGAGGATGGGGCCTATCACTTCAAGGGCGTGAAGCCGAAATTCTATCCGATCCCGGATGACGGACCAGTTGGGCAATTCCTGCAAAAGCTGGGGCGGCACTCCTATCGGCCCGCGCATCTGCACTACATCCTAGAAGCGGAGAAGTTCGAGACGCTGATCACACATATCTTCGATCCCGACGATCCTTACATCCATTCGGATGCGGTTTTTGGCGTCAAGGAAAGCCTGTTGGCGACCTTTGAGCGGGTCGAAGACCCCGACCGCATCGCCGCAGCGGGTTTTGAGGGGCCCTACTACGAGGTTGAACATGACTTTGTACTGGCGCCTGCGCCATGAGCGATCCTTGCATCATCTGCGTGGCCATCACCGGCAGCCTGCCGCGCAAGGCCAACAACCCTGCTGTCCCGATCACCATATCCGAACAGGTGGAAAGCACCCTGGCGGCCTTTGAGGCCGGTGCAACCATTGTGCACGCGCATGTGCGCAATGATGACGAAACGCCCTCAAGCGATCCGGACAAGTTCGCCGCGCTGAAAGAGGGACTGGAAAAGCACTGTCCCGGTATGATCATCCAGTTTTCGACCGGTGGACGGTCGGGGGCGGGCAAGGCGCGGGGCGGGATGCTGCCGCTCAAGCCGGATATGGCGAGCCTATCGGTGGGGTCCAACAACTTTCCCACCCGCGTGTATGAAAACCCACCCGACCTGGTGAATTGGCTGGCAAGCGAAATGCAGATACATGGCGTCAAGCCCGAGATCGAAGCCTTTGATCTGAGCCACATCCTCAAATGCGCCGAGATGCAGAGAAAGGGTCAGATAGACGGAGTGCCTTACGTGCAGTTCGTCATGGGCGTGAAGAACGCCATGCCCGCCGACAAGACTGTGTTCGACTTCTACGTCAAGACGGTCAAGCGCCTGTTCGGTGAGCATGCGCCCTGGTGTGCAGCGGGGATCGGACCGGCGCAGATCGTGCTCAACGAATGGTCGGTCGCGGCGGGCGGACATGCGCGCACTGGGCTGGAAGACAACGTGCGCCTATCCAGGGAAAAGCTGGCATCGTCAAACGCAGCGCTTGTCAAGCGCGTTACCGAGATCTGCGAACAGAACGGGCGGGCCGTGGCCACACCCGCGCAGGCCCGGGCGATCCTGGGTCTGTGATCTGTGATCCCAAGAAAGGAAAGAGACTATGACTGACCCCGCACTTGCATCAGATGATGCCGCGCGCGCTGCCGCGGCTGCGTTTCAGGCCGAGCACCTGAAAGCCGATGAGAATACCCTGCGGCTGCTTTTTGGTGAGGCGCGAACGCATTACGGCTGGCAGGACCGTAACGTGGAAGAGGCCACGCTGCAGGAGTTGTTCGAAATTGCGCGTATGGGCCCAACCTCGATGAACCAGCAGCCGATGCGGCTGGTGTTCATTCGTTCAGATGAGGCTAAAGACCGTATCGAGCCCGTGCTGTTCGAAGGGAACCGGCCCAAGATGCGCGAAGCACCGGTCACGGCGATCATCGCCTACGACCTGAATTTTTGGGAGGAGTTGCCGCGGCTTTTCCCGCCGAATCCGGCGGCACAGGACATCTTCAAGAACAACGCCACCGCAGCGCAGATCAACGCTTTCCGTAACAGCACGCTACAGGGCGGGTACTTCATGCTGGCCGCACGGGCGGTCGGTTTGGACATCGGCGCGATGTCGGGCTTTGACAATGCCAAGCTGGACGAGGAGTTTTTTCACGGCACCTCGATCAAATCCAACTTCCTTGTGAACCTGGGCTACGCCGATACATCCAAGATTTTCCGGCGCTTGCCGCGCATGACTTATGACGAGGTCTGCGAAACGCTTTGACGACAACCGAAAACGAGATGCGCAAAAGCGCATGATTTGACTGGGAGGAGACCAGAGATGACAAAAACGACTTTTACGAAGTTTGCCTGCCTGCTGCCCGCAGCGGCCATCAGCCTGATGACGGCGGGCGCGGCAACGGCGGAGACCTACAAGCTGACCATGGCCGCGAGCCATCCCACGGTTTTGCCCTGGGTAGGTCAGCTTTCCACTACCGTGGTGGCCAAGTCGAACGAACGGCTTGAGGGAATGGGATCGGAAGACCGGATCGAGTGGACTGAGACCTATGGTGGTGCGCTATACGGGTTCAAGGATACGCTTGAAGCTGTGGGCGACGGGCTGACTGATGCGGGTTGGGTGGGAACCCTCTGGGAAGGGTCCAAGATGCCCTTGCAAAACATGACTTATTTTACACCTTTCGTATCCGACGATCTGGTCGCGACGCTGAAAATCATGAACGAGCTGCATCGCGAGATGCCGGAGCTGCAGGCGGCGTGGGATGATCAGAACGTCGTCTTTCTGGGGGCCAGCGGGGTAGAGACCTATCACCTGTTCACCAACTTCCCGGTGAATTCTCTGGCGGATCTGGATGGCCGGAAGATCATCGCGCCAGGGCCCTCCGCCAATTGGATCAAGTCGGTGGGTGCGGTGCCGGTGAACGGGGCCTTGCCGACCTACTACAACCAGATTCAGACGGGTGTGGCTGACGGGGTCGTGGTGATCATCACGGGTGCTTTCCCCAACAAGCATTACGAGGTCGCACCCTATGTCACGCTGGTGGGTTTGGGCGCGCAGATGACCGGCGGTCTGGGCATCAACAAGGATGTCTGGGAGGGGCTGTCGGACGATGTGCGCAGCGTCCTGACCGAGCTGGGCGAGGAATATACCGTTGCCCATGCCGAAGAGGTGATGGCACGCTACGAAAGCTTCCTTGCCAAGTTGCCTGAAGCGGGTGCAACAGTGACTGAACTGCCCGCGGCGGATGTGCAGGCCTGGGTAGATGGCCTGCCGAACCTGGCCAAGGACTGGGCCGAGGCGAACGCCGATGATGGTGCAGCCGCGGTGCTGGATGCCTACATGGCCAAGGTCAAGGCGGCCGACCTTGACCCGCGCATCGACTGGTCCGAGCGCGAGTAGGGGGCAGCCATGCGCGGTTCGAGCCAACACTTCCGGCGGCGCATTGATCAGACGGTGAGCGGGGTTTCCACGCTCACCGGCGTGATCAGCGGGGCTGCGTCGATCTGGATTTTCTGCCTGATGTTGCTGATCTGCGGCGACATTCTGGGGCGCACGCTGCTCAACACGCCGATACAGGGTGTGTCAGAGATCGTGGCAAATTCCATTGTCGCCATCGTCTTTTTGCAGGCCGCGCATACGCTGATGAGCGGGCGCATGACGCGCACCGACATTCTTATCGGCCCACTTGAAGAACATCGCCCTTTTGCGGCCGCGGTCATGCGCATTGTCTTCCATCTGGCGGGCATCGTGGTCTTTGCGCTGATTGCGCAGGGCACATGGCCGAAGCTGGTGGATGCCTGGGCCGAGGACGAGTTCTTTGGCGCGCAGGGTGTCTTTACCGCCCCTGTCTGGCCGATCAAGGCCTGTCTTTTCGGTGGATCGCTGTTGACCTGTCTGGCCTTTGCCACGCAGGCGCTACTCGATCTCAAGGAAATCCTCAGCCATAACCGTGCGGCCCCCCTGCGTATCCGGCACACGGTGCTGACCACGCCCCGGGGCTGGCCGATACTTGTTGTTTTCGCCGCCGTGCTTGTGGTTGGTTATGCGCTTGTCTTTGCGGATATGGACCGCATCGGTGTGGGGCTTGCCGCGATTGCCTTCATGCTGGTGTTGATCCTGTCAGGGGCGCATATCGCAGTGGTACTGATCCTGCTGAGCTTTCTCGGCATTTGGCTTATTCGTTACAATCCGACGGTTGCCATGCGCTCGCTTGCGCTTGCGGCGGATGGGGCGATCAATCGCTATCTCTTTGGCGTGGTTCCGCTATTTGTGCTGATGGGGCTGGTTGTTGATATCGCGGACATCGGGCGCGAGGCCTACCGGGTCGCGGCCTGGATGTTGCAGCGCATTCGCGGCGGGCTGGGCATTGCGACGGTGGCGGCGAACGCTGTCTTTGCCTCGATCACTGGCATATCCATCGCTTCGGCCGCGGTGTTCTCGCGCGTAGCTGTGCCCCAGATGGTGGCCAACGGGTACAACAACCGCTTTGCTTTGGGGGTTGTCGCCGGTTCATCCGTGCTGGGCATGTTGATCCCGCCGAGCTTGCTGCTGATCATCTATGGTGTTCTGGCCGAGCAATCGGTGGGGGCCTTGTTCCTTGCGGCGATTGTCCCCGGCGCGCTGCTGGCCTTCGTCTTTGGTACGGGCATTTACCTGATGGCCTGGCTACGGCCCAAGATGGTGATGCAGTCTGACAAGCCCACGGTAATCGAAGGCGAGACGTGGCGCAGCGCGCTGATCAAGCTGGTGCCCATCACCGCACTTGTTGTGATCGTACTGGGCGGCATCTACTCGGGCGTCTTCACCCCCACTGAAGCAGGCGCAGCGGGCGCTGCGGCAGCGATCGCGGTGGCGTTGCTGAAAGGAAGCCTGACCTGGGCGCGGCTGTGGCGGGTTCTGGTAGATACCGGGCTGGTGTCGGTCTCGATCCTGCTGCTGATCATCGCCGCGTCGATGTATTCGCGGATGCTGTCGCTGTCGACCATTCCGCAAGAGGCCACGATGTTCTTTGCCGAGGCCGGCTTTGGCCTGATGGGCTTCATGATGATCTACCTCGTTCTGGTGGTGATCATGGGGATGTTCCTTGATTCCACGTCGATCATGTTGATCTTGCTGCCCCTTGCCCTGCCGGTGGTCAGCGGGCTTGGCGGTGACTTGATCTGGTTTGGGATTGTCACCGTGATCGCAGTGGAGATCGGCTTGCTGACGCCGCCCTTTGGGCTGACGGTCTATGTGGTCAAGGCGACGATATCGGACCGTTCGACCAGCCTGGGCGATATCTTTATCGGCACCTTTCCCTTCGTGATCATGATGACGGTTGTCACGCTGATCCTCACCTTTGTGCCAGCACTTAGCCTCGTGTTCGAGTAGGAGCGGCCATGCGGTTCGTGTTTCAGGCTAAGGACGAGTTTGATTATCATTGACTGCAAATTGCTTCACTGGACAGGCGCCGGGAACACTTTGATTATGCGCTTTAGAAGCATGACGTTCACGTACTGCAATCTGGCCTGCTGATCGACGAATGCGGAACAAGATTTGTTAGGATAGCTTCTCTTTTTGGACGCACCAGATCGGGTCTGCATAGAAGTGGTAATCCAAGATGATCTTCTGACAAATTTCTGGATTTAGGCGTCTCTTGCGATGGATATTGCGAATAATCGGGAGGACAATCTACCTGCAAAGAAGCTATGCAAGTAAGTTAAGCAATTCAATTCGGAAGAAGTCGGTTGGGGTGCTGTAAAAGCCTCACCGCGTACGCCTGTGCAACTGTTCTGATCAATTGGAAAGAGCGTTTTTGGAACGCGTTGAAACAGAGAGGGCGCACCAATCGCTTGGTCTGAACCATGGCAGATTTTGCTCGGGTCCGTCGATTTTTCTGCCGGAGGTTTAGAGGCCTCTACGGCAAGTTCACGTTCCCTTTCGATGATGGTCACAAGCGCATCTTTCAGAAAGACTTCGAGCTTGGTTCTGGCACAGGCGAGGCACAAGCATTAAACCAACTGTGGCATCGCAATCGACCTGTCACAGAGCGTGACACCAAGTTTTCTTTGGAGCTACAACCCTGCGAACCAGTTGTAGCCCTGATCTTCCCAATATCCACCAGGGTACACGTTGGTCACTCTGATTTCAGTGATGGACTTAGCGTTCTTGAAACCAAGCTTTGTTGGGATCCTCAATCTGCAGGGTGCTCCATAAGGAACTGGAAGTGAACGACCAAGAAAATCTAACGCTAATATTGTTTGAGGATGGAAAGCAGACTTCATGTCGATGGATGTTCGATAGTCATCTGCGCAACGGAATTCGACGAACTTGGCGGACAAGTCCGCGCCAACAAAGTTTAAAACGCTTGAAAGAGGAACCCCTGACCACTCACCGACGGCGCTCCAGCCTTCAATGCATATCAGGCGCGTTACTTGAGTTTCCTGAGGGAAAGCGCGTAACTCAGATATCGAGAAATCGTGCTGTTTTTCAATCAAGCCATCAACACTAAGCCGCCAGTCTGAACCCTGTATCCTGGGGGCGTAGCTCTCTGGGTAGAAGGCATTGAACGGAAATGGCGAAGTAACATCTGATGGTTCATAAACCTGAGCCAACGTGGTTGGATCAAACAGAACGTCCTGAACCTTGTCGTTAAAGTCTGAAACGCGATCCAAGGCGGGCTCTCTCAAACTAGGGAAAGACATCACTCCAGCCGTCCCTCCAACAAAAGTCATCCCTGCCAGTCCTCCAAAAAAACCACGTCGACTGAGCCTGTGTTTCATTCTTTTTCCTTCTCAGGCTGTGCCCCAAAAAGCATCACCAATAGTGTGGATGGAACGATCATAACCATCGCCACGTGAATGAGGATGAATCCGACTAGTCCAGCCATGGACCAAAAGTGCCAACGCCGTACAGCTTCATAACCACCGAGACCTTCCGCGATAAATTGCAGCTGAACTGGCTTCCAAAGAGCAAGGCCTGACAAGATCACAAGTACGAACAGTGCGAAAACGGTCAGGTATAGAAGCCGTTGTGTGTGCACGTAGATGCCCGCTGAGTGCATGAGCCTCAGCTTCAAAGTATCTACAAACTCCTCAGCGAGAATCTTGCTGTGAATGGGTGAAAGGGCTGGGCCACCGCGCGCAAGAAACACACGCAAGAAGATCTGAAGAGTGGCCCCGAACATAAGACCCCACATGAACAGGAAATGCCAACGCAGTGCTGGTGTCAGATAGCCCCCCAGAGTGATCTCTTTTGGGAACTCGAAAGGGTAAAATGGAGCGGCATTGTAGATGGCCCAGCCGGACGTCGTAAGACCTAGGACACACACGGCGTTTAACCAGTGCAGCAGTCGCGTGAGTGGAGAAAAGGCTTTAGGCATTATCAGTCCTCCGGCTAGGTTTCGTTCAAACGGGTGGCAATCCACCGTTCTCGTGCTTGCCGACAAACTTTCCCGAAACTACGCCGTCACTTTCATCCGCAAAAATGACGACGTTGTCGCCAACGCTGATCTTCTCATCCGGATCGGGAGAAAAGCTGTTGATCGGCGCGGAAGTCGGAACATAGATGGTTTGCTGTTCCCCGCCATAAGTCACTGTCAGGATATTCTCTCCACCGCGCGCAACAACTTGAGCAACGGTGGCGTTGGTCATTTTGCTTTCCGGGCCCAGATCCCAAACTTTGAAGCCTTCGTTCATCCCGCGCATCTGTTCAGGAAATACAATAACCCCCAGAGCTCGACGGTTGCCATCAGGGGCGTCGATGGAAGGCACGGCGATATAGGCGTTTTGCGGAAGGTCGGATAACGAAATGTCGCGATACATCAAGACGACTGGTTCGGTTAGCTTGACTTCAATGCTTTGGCCCGCCGCGTTCTCTACCACTGCCACCGAACCGTCGAATGCCGATACGGTGCCTCTTACGCGGAGCGGGTCTGCAAAGGCGACATGGGCAGTCAAAGAAAGTGCCGCTCCTAGCAAGAAAAATTTGGTGTTCATTAGATGATCCTCTCATTGGCTTCAGTACCAGAAGGGGATCACTTTGAGGCCCTATTTCATATCGGGTAGATACCCGACCCAAACCAAAGATGAGCATGGTAGATCATAAGAATGAAAACACAGTCATTGAACCACGAAGTGCTCGCAGCTCTGGCATTCGCCGGGGACCTATCGATGGGGCAACCACCTGAGCACAGCCCTGCTGTGGCATGTCTTGCGGAAAAAATTGCAACCGAATTTGGCGCCAGCGAAGCTGTCAAACGCTGCACAGTTCAACTGTCACTGGTTCGCTGGGCTGGATGTACGGCAAATGCGCGCGAGTTTTCCGACTTGCTTGGAGATGACGTGCGCGGGCGCGCTCAAATGATTGCCGACCGGAACCCATTTGTCGATGCAGACCCGCCGGCCGGTTCACTCCACGCCGCGATAGAGCCACTAGCACTTGCCCACTGCGAAGCCACAGCAATTCTTTCGGAACGGATTGGGTTACTCCCGGAAGTCGCCGAGTCGGTCATGGACATCTTCGAGGCTTGGGATGGCAGCGGGTTACCATCGGGAAAGAGCGGAGAAGACATTGCTGAGGCAGCTCAGTATGTCGCGCTTGCGGGTGATGCCGAGGTATTCTCCCGGACATACGGAGTTCCACACGCTTGTGTTCTAATCTCCAGCCGAGCTGGGAAAAGGTATGATACTTCTTTGGCTCAGAAGGCAGCAATTCGTCTGCCTGCCTGGATCGAAGAATTGAAGTCTATTGATCTTCTGGATGTATCGATAAGCAGTGTCGGCGAGACAAATCGCCCCGAACTATCCGGTGAAAGCGCTGCACTGATACTCGGCGACTTCACCGATATCAAAGTTCCCGGACACGAGGGGTGTTGTCGTGTAGCAGTAGAAATCGTGGAAAAAGTAGTACCCAAACTCGGTTTGGAGAATGCTGTTTCGAAGTTGAAAATTGCAGCGGCCGTGGCAGGAATTGGCCGCGTCGCCGTCTCAAACACGAAACTCTCACTTTCGTCTGAGGCCTCACTCCTAGTCCCTCATTGGACAGAACGGATCCTATCTCGCATTCCTGAATTTGGTGCAGCGATCAAACTTGCTGGGCAGGCCTACGAACGGCTCGATGGTCGTGGTCTGGGGAAAGGACTTGCGGCGCAATCGCTTTCGTTGGAAGCACGCTTGATACAGGTCGTCCGCGCTGTCGTTGAGGCGCCTGATTGCATCGTTGAAGGCAAGATCAAGGTGGAAGCCATCCGATCAATGTTTGCAAGCGAAGCATACGCGGGCGGGTTTGATGAAAGGATCATCGAAGCGGTTTTGGTCAGCCTTGGTTCTAAAAGGAAGAGATCGAAGTTTCACGCGAATGAGGAACTTCTGACACCACGAGAAACCGAAGTGCTTCAGCAATTGGCGACTGGTGTGCCGAACAAACAAATCGCGCGGGATCTCGGTGTATCCCCAAAGACCGTGAGCACACATCTCGAACGCATCTACTTGAAGCTTGACGTTCGAACCCGAGCGGCGGCAACGCTGAAGGCCCTCGAAATGGGTCAGTTCTCAAAGCACTGAGGCATCGGGGAGTGAATATTAGTCGTTGGACTCAGCCTCTGCACTCACATGATAATCGTTCCTCTCCAGTTCGCTCAAGTTTGCGACGAATTGGCAAAAAGTGCGTCATAACAAACACAAAAGGCCCTCGGTTTAATGGATATTTTTTTGGGATTAACGATAGAATTTCTTGTGCTGTGATTGAGGAACCCAAAATGGCGGGATCAACTACCCACAGAATAGCACCAACCAGTCAAGGGACGAACCCTTTAGGATGCGAAGCTGGATCAAAAAGACACCTGTCCTTCCATGCAAGGGATTTGGTGCCAATGCCTCAAGAAAGAACCGAGGACCAACTCAACTTGACGTCTCATTGAGCACTGACGTTGGCAGCCGTGTCGGCTGCCCTCACTGCCAGGCCGAATGAGTTGTCCCAGGCAGTAGTATAGATCGCCACCATCATCTTATCGGCGCGCCCGGACGATGTTTCACCAGCTCACTGTACAAGCCGTCTTCAATCTGAAGCACCGCAGCAAACGTGCGTCTAAGGTCTTCCGCGCCACGGCCTAAAAGCAGGGAGGGTGCCGGGTGGTCTTCGGTCTTCTGAGGGGGCTTTTGTTCCGTCGCATGTATCCAAGCAGCGTTTGCTTTGAGGAGGGTCCGACGCCCGCTGCGCCGGTCCAATCCGACCCTGTTACCCTCGCAGCAGCCCCGTGACCATTCGGCCTAATCCTTCTAACACCTGCGCGATTTCTGGTGCAGCTGGTTTCCAAGCGGGTAGATAGGTGAGGTGGCCAGGTCCCTCATGTCCGGCTCCTTTGGCCTGTCGTTTCTGAAGGGATGGGACGTGGCAGAGAACCTCGTCCGGCAAAATCACTAAACAGCTGCGCTGCTCCGGGCCCACCCGTGTCCTCGGCTTCGCCTGCGGGCCGCGCCAGTGCGCCCTCCGGTGTTTCACCGGCCGAGAACCGTCTGCCTTGGCACGACCCATCGAAACGACACACCAAAGGAGACAGTCATGATCAACGCAGCAACCTTCCAAATCATCGGCCGCATCGGAAACCTCAACACCCTCGAAAAAGTCACCCATGTCTCAATCGCCTCAGACCGCTCCGTCAAACGGGGCGACGAATGGGTGACAGAGACCGACTGGAACAACGTCACCGTCTTCAACCCCGCCCTGCGCAAACGCCTTTCCAATGCAAAGGCCGGCCAAAAGGGTAACCTCGTCATCTTCCAAGGCACCATCCAGACCAATGCCTATGAGCAAAACGATACCAAACTCTACAAGACAGCCCTAGTCGCACAGTCCTTCGAAATCCTCTCCTTCAAGGCGGACGCTCAATGAGCGCCGCCGGCAGCTGGTGGCCCGTCGGCGACCACCTTCTCCCCGACGGCTTAACACTCACCCTGGAGGACCAGATGCAGCTTCAAGCCCATCTCGATATCGCCGAACGCGCTGCAGATCGGGCGGATGATATCCTCGCAAGGGCACGCGCCGCAAATCTCGATGCCGAAGAGATCGATCATCTCCGCGAGAAAGCCACCGCAGCCCGCATCGCCTATTACGACGCCCTCAACGCAGATCTGGCTCAATGAGCCAGGTCTTATCCCGGCTTGAGTGATCTTTTTTTGGGATGCGCTGAGCCAGTTTGATCGAGACGTGCGGCACGTCGGGAGCCATCGGTCCATGGGTTTTGTGAGCTCTGTCTGGGCGCGCCGTACCGGCCGCGCTCTACTCGCTGCGCTCCCGAAGCCCGCAAGCGGTCTTCGCCATCCGGTAACGATCGCTCGCGCAGGCTGAGGCCTAAACCTGCCGATACATCACCCTGGTATGCGGTCCACAGACCGCTCTTCAACGGCTTCGATTGCGTTTTGAGCACGTAGGGCGCATAGTGACCCCGCATCTTCCTTAGAAGGTGTGAGGCTTAGAAACCTCAACACTGGAAACCACCAACGGCCCTTGAGTTTGAGCGGCCGGGTGGCGGACGCTATGTCCAAGGCGCTCGCGCCTAAAAGCGTTCGCGCCTTTCCAGTGAAGGTTTCTAACACCCGGCTTGGGGTGGTCAGCCTCGGTCTCAGGAGGGCGTAGATTGGCGAAGAAGGCTCATTTATCAGAGGCAGAGGCCCAGTTTTTACTCGATGCATTGACCAATGCCGAGGCCGACAAAGCATTCCTTCAGCTTGCCGCCTATTTGAAAAAGAACGACCTTCAATTGTCCGATCAGATCTTGCAGCGGTATGTAGCTGATGAGCTGTTCGCCTGCTTTTCGGGTCGTGGGGACCTCTTCACCGCCGCCCTGCATGCTCAGACGCGCTAAACGTCCACTGGCTTCGGCCACCGGTTAACCATAGGTCATAATTGGGTTGGCCTCCAGCGCTTGTCTGGCCGTATGCTAAACACCGGACATTTGCTTCGATCCACGTGCAGAGCGTGTATTCCATTCCCGCTTGGGTTATGTAACGATATACATAACGATAAGTTTTAAGATGTGGTAGTGATGGACGATCGATCAGGCGCTTCTCCCCAAGGGGTGATCTCCTTCCGACAAAGCTGCCTCAAGGCGCTCGATGACGGTCGGTTCGATGATCTGGTTCTGCTTTTGGCTAACCATCTGCGGCGGCGCCGCGAAACCGTTAGCCTGCATGCCCGCGCCTCCCTGCCAGTTGATCGATCCAAGGCAAGCCCCATACGCGGAACCAAGCTGACGGCCGAAGAAGTCCTGTCCTACGATATTCGAGACAAAGGCTGGCACCTCGTGGCCCTGAAAGATCATGAGATTGTTGGCGCAGAACGCTTTCCTGTACCTTCAGATCACCCGCAGTTTGTCGAGCATGTGCAGGACTACACGAATGCGGTGCATGGCTATTACGGCGAAGACGCCATGGTTGTCGCTGCATTCCATTCCAATGGGCTACTGATCGAGTGGACGTTTTTGAGCGACTTCACGGCAGAGCAACGCAAATACTGATGGCCGGCTCTTGCACAACCCTGCCCAACGCGATGTGCTCTGACGCGCCAGAGCTTGGCACCAACGCATGGAGTATCTGTGGGGCAAAGGGGAGGCGCATCACCCGCAGTCTCTCCGGAAATATGGAATGTTGGCGCAGCGAAGACGGGCACCTTCATAGCATCAGCAGGCCGAAACTGAACGGCAACCGCATCGAGGTGCCAGCTCTCGCCTCTCTAACGATCCGTCAGCGTGGAGGATCCCCATCGGCCGTGCCGATCACAATCGAAGGCTTGCGTGATGATCGATATGGGGAGGACTTGCCGCGGAGCCAAACCACCACGCTTGCGACTGGCGCGGTCATGACCAAACACGGGCGCGCGGAGCCGGTCAGACGCAGGCTCCCGATCGATTGGCGTCGCTGATGGCCGGGTCATTTACATGGGTGGCCAACGTCCGTGTTGGAACGATCAAACCCTATCCCAATGCGCTTGTCATGACGGTCGTGCATGAACGGGATCATTTTACTGCCGGCGAAGGCTCAACATCGACTTCCCATTGGAACACGATCGTCTGTTATAGGGCCCCGTTACGAGATCGTCTTCAGTCCGCTTTGGCCCCCGGGGACCTGGTCTCATTCCAAGGATATGTCCGCACGACATCGTTCACCGATGACAGCAATGCAAAGAGACGCACTGTCGATCTGGTTGTGACGGCGTTTGACCTTTTGCATAAGCACATTGATGGCCCGCGTGCCTGACATCTGTCTTACGAGGGCCCGCGGTGATCAGGCATTTTCATGTCGCCAGGGCCGATCTCGTCAATAATTTCGAAGAGGATCGGTAGAAGTCGCAAACAACAGCGTGCTCACTTGGTCGTATAGCGGTTGGAGCGAACCTTCTTGTGACTGGAATTCAGAGTCGTGATTGGTCGTATCTGTAAGATGACGGCACTCGCTCATCCGGGTCGCCCTTCCTCTTGAACGACCGTCAGGGGGCATTTCCTAATCGACACCACTGGGCATGGGTGCTCCAAAACGCAATCTCGAAAATCCCTCCCGTGTCCTCGGCTTCGCCTGCGGGCCGCTCCCTTCGGGTTTTTCTCGGTGCGTTTTCTCGGCGGACCCCATGCTGTCCAGTGCCATCAGGAAATACCTCCTGACTGTATCAAAAAGGATCGGACCCATGAGCAGCAAACTCGCATCTCTCACCAAAAACGACAAAGACATCTTCGTCGGAACCCTCGCCACCATGGCCGTGCGCACCCGCATCTCGATCGTGCCGAACGCCAAAGCCCATGGCGACCAGCCTGACTACCGCATCTTCGCAAATGGCGATTATGAGATCGGGGCGGCCTGGAAGAAAATGTCCGAGACCACTGGCAACGAGTATCTCTCGGTGAAGATGGCAGCGCCTGAGCTCGGTGCGATGGCAATCTACGCCAACGTCATTGCCCTCGACCAGATCGGCGAAGACAACGTCACACACCTCATGCTGTGGTCCGCTCGTGAGCCGCAAGCTTCTGCCTCCCAGATGGCCGCCTGACCCGAACGAGAGACCGGGGCAAAGGCTGTCCCGGTCATTTCAGAAACGAAAAGGCTGTGCAGATGACAAAACAGGTATATCGCCATAAGTTAACGATACGAACGAGGAGGATCCTCCCGGAAAACGACATAATTGAGGATGCTCTAGGCCCCAACATGAAGACGCACCATGACACCGCATTTTGATCCCAAGGAACTCTTCGACACGGCATATGTGAAGTTCTTTGACGAAGCACCAAAAGCCGCCGCGCTCAAAGCGGGCGAGTTGGGCGTGAACATCGATATCTTTCGCCAGGTAAAGGTCCACTACCGCAAGGCCAAGGAAAACAGTGCCGCGCGGGTGCTAGCAGATATCTGCCAGGACATTCAAATTGATGGCTATATCGGCGGTTTGGAAGACAGCGCATTGCGCGTCGGCATGTCTTACGTCACTGTTCAACGCTGGCGGTCGCGCTTCTACGAAAACGGCCTGCTCGATTTGCACAATCGCAATGGCCTTTACTCCGTCAACCCCAAGATGGCGATCCTGAAAGGTGCGGATGGCAAGGTGATCAAACCACGTTCAAGCCAGTCCGGCGTGTTCACCTTCTAAGCCGTCGAGATGCGCGCCGAGTTCTCCGAATTTACCTTTGGCTTTTCGCTGGTCTCTGAGCTCGCGCATCTCTTGGGGTGCCGCGCCGTGCCGGTTTTTCCAAGCCTCATCATGGAAGGGTCGGACGGCGGCGGCTACGATGTTGAGATGTCGCTCGGTGCCGTACCGCTCTATCTGCAGTTCAAGCTCTCTGAGCATCTGAAAACCAACCGGGCCAAAGAAGCGCAGAACCACCCCGATGTCATTCAAGCGCCCTACAAGCGCTTTGCGATCACCAGTTCAGACGTCTCGAAACAACACGAGATGCTGGTCGCGCTCAACCAGACGCATGCCCACGTCTTCTATTCCGCGCCCAACTTCTACACCTACGCTGCGTTGAATCGGTTCTGGACCAGAGGGTCTGTTTCCGACAATACGCTCTACGTACGCCCGAATGAGATCGGTCCCATTGAGGATGGCCTCAGGCACACGATCTGTTTCAACGGCCTCTCCTTCGCGGACGGCAACTGCTTTCTGTTTTCAAAGCCCAAACCTGTCCCAGCCTTGGCCTTTGATCGTGTGCGCGTCGGCCTTTCTCGAGCTCTCGAAGAGGCCAAGACACCGCTGCGGGATCTATTGCCGAATTGGATGGAGGACTTGCGAACCGCGCGCGAGGCGGGTGAGCGCCTGCACGAAATCCGCGCTGCAGCCGTCGAAAAGCAACGCGCCGAAGATCGACTTGCGAAAGAAGACAGTGATGCCACCGATGTTGTGGAACGTCACGCCCTCGTTAGTGACAGTTTCAAAGTCATCGACCCCGAACCTGAGGCTGTCGCGCTGCCACGCCCTCGGCCAATCCCACTTTCACAAGCGGACGAAGATCGCGCGGGCCTGTCTGATTTCGGGCGTGAAGTCGCAACAGTGTTTCAAGCTCAGGCGTTCATCTTGCAGGCCCAAAGCTGAGTTGGCCGCTGCGATCATCGCTCAATCTCGTGGCCGCTAGATTCCATTTCCCGCGTGCCAAACCGCATCTCTTCCTGCGCCGTGATATCTTCCTGGCGGGCAATCGCCTCTTCATCATCGAAGATCTCGCGCAGTTTGGTGGTCCACCCTGCAGCGCGTTCGGCCTCGCGCAACTCGTCTGACTTCGAATACGGCACCAGCACGCGGTAGATGTATTTACCAATCCCGCTGACGAGAACATAGACACCCCTTTTGTGCAGAAGGGGCCCGAGCTCGGTTTGGAAATCCGTGCGATGCATGGCCGGTTCGCGCTTCTCGTCCCGTATCCATTTGAGGCGACCGGACCCATCCGTGTCGCGCCGATAGGTGATCAGGATCGAATTCCCGAACTGCTCTTCAAGGCGACGCGCGGTTTGGCCCACATTGATCTTTGCGATCACCTTCGTACCAATGAGGGACTCAATCTGGTCGGCGACTTGTTGCGAGTATTTTGCCACCAGCTGTTCCAACCCCTGGATGCCCAGCACGACAGCCAAGCCTTTTGAGCGACCCGTTTCCACCATGGCCTCGAAGCGATGCACCTTCGGCAGTTGCGCGAACTCATCGACAAAGAGCCACACGCGCCGTTCGTCATTCTCGCCAAACGACACATCGGACACCGAGGAAGACATCACCGTCAGAAACGCCGAAATCCATCCCTCCGATTGATCCTGAAACCGACCCGAGCGCTGCAGAACGAGCGTGCGATCCTTCGTCCCTTCATCCAGGAGCCAGCGCCTCAAGGAGAAGGTTTGGCGTTGGTGCGCATCATTGCGCCAGCCATAGGCGAGCATCCGGACCGCACCCAGGCCCGCCGCCATGGTCGAGATCGTTGCTGCCACTTGCCGGTAGTCGGCGTTCAGATAGATCATCGCATCCCGGTGATACTTGCGCGCAAACTCCTGCAACGTCTCAAGAGGCAATTGCGTTGTCTCCATCAACTCCCACCAGGTCCAACGACGCGGTTTGGTCTTCATCAAGGTGATGATGCAGAGCGCCAGGATCGTACGGGCCGAGTCTGAAAAGAACCGATCCTTGCTTTCCGGGATGATACGGTTGGCGACCTCGATTGCGTCTTCTTCGACCACCAAATCATTCGCGATGTCCCATATCACAGAGCGGGCATCATGGGGGGCGAGGATCAGCGGCTCCGCCTTCTCTTTTGTTCCTGGTGGCAATGAATAGGCCATGCGTGTGTAGTCACCTTTGAAGTCGAAGACGACCGCCTTGTCGCCGCGCGACATCACAGACCGCAGCAAAGGTAGGATGGTCTGGGTCTTGCCGCCACCAATTGCGCCGTAGATCAGGAAGTGGTTCACTTCGCGCAACCGGCTTAGCTGAAACGGCCCGAACCAAGAGAGCCCGGCTGCGTTGCGTTTGATCTCCCCTTGGGAGGCTTTTTCCAACTGGCGTTCGCTGGCAACAGACAATCCAGTCTTCACAATGAGCGGCCTGATCCGCAGGCCCGCTTCCCAAATCAGGTAGCCCAGAGCACCAATGGCGAGGAGGGCGAGCGATGCCCCGGTGATCAAAAAAAGGTAAAAGCGCTCCGCCGATGCAGGCTCCAGCGCGGCTTGGATCTGCGCGCAATAGGCCTGATCGAACGGATTAAGGCAGGCTTTCACGTAGTCCCATTGTAGCGGAACAAGACCGCCCCCGGTCGCGCGAAACTCTTCAAACAGGAATGCGTAGATGCCGAAACCAATTGTGGCGAGACCAGCCAGAACGGCCGTGATGATGATCGCCCGATAGGGTGGGTCTTCCGGTTTGCGGATCATTTCAGTCGGCCTTGGCGTGCTGCGATTGGCGTCGGTTCACGCCCATGCGACCCGGCCTTTTCCAAGCTTTGCGAATGCTGGCCGTCGACATGGGCGCGCAATATTGCGATCAAGTCCGCGCGTGACAGATGTCCTGCACTTGCGTCTTCAACCGCCTCGCCCAGTTCAAGACGCTTGCGCGTTGCAAGTCGACGCTCCGCATGTTTCGCACGTTGCATCTGCTGCTCAAGTTGTTTGATCTGCGCGTCCAACCGGTGCAGCAGGCGCGGCTTTGGGTTGGTTTTGAAATCGTTGCGCGATCGCTTTGAACTCCTTGAGCAAAGCATCATCGGCAAACTCGAGCATGGTCAGTCCGGCCTTGTCGGCAAGTTTCCCGATATGCGCGGCACGGGCCTCGAGCGCCTCTGCGCGCTTGGCTTGCAGGGCTCTGATCTCTTCGTCGAAGTCGGCGACGGACTTTGGTTTGCGGGCCATGAGGGCCTCCTTCTCTGCAGCGCAGTGATTTCAAGTGAGATTTTATAACGTTATATATAACGTTGACATATATCGATATATGTATCAAGTAAAGAGCGATAACGGCGCACTTATACGTCGCAAGCGACATGCGTGGCCTGGTCGGGCCGCGAGGAGGTGGAGAGCTCCGGCGCTTGGAGATTGTGTGCGTCGGGTTGTGGTCGGTGAGGTGCCAAAAAGGAGAAGAAAGGTGGCTATCTACCATTTGTCAGCGCAGATCATTGGCAAAGGAGCCGGGCGGTCCGCAGTGGCCGCCGCCGCATATCGCCATTGCGCGAAGATGGAGCGGGAAGAGACGGCAGAGGAGATCGACTACTCCCGCAAAGGCGGGAATGCCCATTCCGAGTTTGTGGTGCCGGAAGGAGCACCCACTTGGATTGCGCGGGTTGCGCAATCGCACACCGCGGCGGAGGCCAGCGCCTTTTTCTGGAACGCCGTGGAGCAGGCAGAGGCGCGCAAAGACGCGCAGCTGATGCGCGAGATTGTTCTGGCACTCCCAAACGAGCTGACCCAGGAACAGAACATCACGCTCGTTCGAGACTTCGTCGCGCAAGAGCTCAGCGCGCATGGAATTGTTGCCGATTGGGCTTACCATGACATGCCGAACAACCCGCATGTCCATGTCATGACCTCGCTGCGGCCGTTGACCGATGACGGATTTGGACCCAAGCGCGTTGCCGTCCTTGGCGAAGATGGTGCACCGCTTCGCGTGTCAGATGGAAAGATTCGGTATACCCAATTCTCCGGCAGCCCGGAGCGGCTCATAGAGATGCGGGAGGCTTGGGCGCAGATCCAAAACCACCACCTTGCCAAACATGGTCATGACATACGGGTCGATCATCGGTCCTTTGAAGAGATGGGGATCGATGCCGTTCCCTCGACACATCGCGGGCCGGCGGCGGACAACATGGATGCGCGCGGTGAGCCTTCGGAGCTGGCTGAGAAAGCCCGCACGGCCGCGCGGCAAAACTACGAGCTCTTTGCCGATGATCCGGCGTTGGTGCTGAAGAAGATCACAACGCAGAAGGCAGTCTTTACGCGTCACGACATCGCACGCGAAATCCATAAATCCGAGTGTTCGCCGGAAGAGTTTCAGGCGCTCTTCTACCGCGTGGGCGCGCATGAGGAGCTGGTTCCCGTCGCAGCGCCTTCCTTTGATCCCTTCACTGGAGACGAGACCAGTGAGGCGCTCTTCTCCACGCGCAGCATGGTCGTGCTTGAGCATCGGATGGTTCAAAACATCCAGCGGCTCGCGACAAAGCAAACCTGGGCCGCACCGGCCAACGTGGTGGACCGCGCCTTTGAAAGCTTTGAGGTCAAGCGGGGATTTGCGCTCACGGATCAGCAGAAAATGGTGGTGCGTCATCTGACCGGAGAGGCCGGTGCTGCAGCCCTTGTTGGCTATGCGGGTGCGGGGAAATCAACCGCCATTCATACGACCCGAACAGTTCTTCAGCAGCAAGGGTATACTGTTGTCGGTGGCGCACTCGCAGGGATTGCGGCCGACAACCTACGGTCCGAGGCGGGCGTGGAAAGCCGGACTTTGGCCTCCTGGGAACACCAATGGGGCAGGGGGAACATGCTCCCCGATGCCAAGACTGTCTTCATCATGGATGAGGCCGGCATGGTCTCATCCGATCAAATGGAGCGGATCACGGGACGCCTGGCAGAAGCTGGTGCCAAGATGATTGTCCTCGGCGATGCGCGTCAGCTGCAACCCATTCAAGCCGGTGCTGCCTTCCGCGCCTTTGTCGATGTGACCGGCTATGCTGAGCTCGATACGGTTGTTCGCCAATCCGAGCGCTGGATGCGCGAGGCGGCTGTTGCTTTTGGATCGGGCGATGCAGAAGCCGGTGTGGCAGCTTACGTCGATCAAGACAAATTCGCCTGGAGTGAGACCTCGGAAGAGGCGCGCGCCGCACTCATCGCAGAGTGGATGCCGCATCATCGCGCCGGGGCCGATGTCACCATCATGGCGCATCGCAACAAAGATGTTCTTGCTCTGAATGCGGATGCAAGAAGCGCGTTGCAGGACGCTCGGGCCTTAGGCGAGGACACCCCGTTTACAGCTGAGCGTGGGGCGCGCAGCTTTGCGGAAGGAGACCGGATCCTCTTCCTGAAGAACGAACGAAGTCTCAATGTCTTCAATGGGTCAACCGGGACAGTGAGCAGTGCCGAACCTAATAGGCTGGAAGTTATAGTCGATGGGCATCTCGATCCGATTGTCGTCCGCGCCCATGAATACAACCACCTCGATCACGGTTACGCGCGCACCATCCACAAAGAACAGGGCAACACCGTTGATCGGTCTTTTGTCTATCTTTCGCCCACCATGGATGCGCAACTTTCCTACGTGGCACTGACCCGACACCGTGAGGATGTGACGCTTTACGTCTCCCGCGAGGATTTTCGATCCCAAGGCGAGATGGTCGAGAAGATGGCCCAAGACAGACTGCAGGATTCCACGGCGCTCTATCGCAGTACGGTTGACTACAAGGACGCAATCCAAGGGTTTGCAGAGCGGCGTGGCTATCCCACCACCAGAATTGTCGTCGAGTTCGTCCGGTCCAATCTTGCTTATTTGCGCGAACGTCTGGAACGTTTGGCGCAGCATTTTGATCGGGTCGAACGGCCTGTCGACCGCAGATCTTCGCATCTGTCGCTAGGGTCCGATGCACAAGCCGCTGTGCGCTTGCATCAAGCGCAACGTCCCTTGCCGCCGCAAATCCCGCATCGTGTCCATCAGGCAGGGCGTCGATTGGGGCGCGATCTGCAGGCGCAAGCGACGGCTGGACGTGCTGTCCGTCGGTTTAAGCGTCGTGCCCATTACGAGTTGAATGTCTCGGACGGTGCAAAGGAACTCCGTGACTTCAACAAGAGCGTGCGCGCACAGTTCGGTGAGGAGGCCATCCTGCATCATGGCTCTCACGCGCCGACATCTGAGAGCGTTCTTCTGCGTGGTCAGTCTTCAGAGTGGCAGAGCTTTGCGCAGGAAAATTGGCAGACCCTCTTCGCTGCGCAATGGGCGGAACACAAAACCACTCTGCAGCCGCTGAAAGCACAGGATGTCCGCGCTCCACTCCTTCCTGACACACCCACAGAGAAAGTGAGACCACCCATGTCTGACCCGAAGATTCTCATCGAAGGCGTGCGAGATATGCCCGCCATTGCGCCGGAGAGGTTGCGCGTCCAAGCAGCACAACACCCCTCCATGGAGCCGGTCATCGCGACGGCAAAAGACATTGCAGGCCGGATCTATGTCCAGCCGGACCGGGCTGTCGAGCGACTTGTGGATCGGTTCCAGAGGGGCCAAACAGCAGACACTGTCTCAGAGGCACTCTTTCGAGAGCCGGCCACATTGGGCGATGTGAAAGGCACTTCGCGACTAGGTATCGCAAACGCCGAACAGCGCGAGGCACTCAAACACATCCCGGCCTTTATCCAGCACACCAGCAAAGTTGGTGCCGCGATTGATCAAACTGAAGGTCAAATCAAATCGCGCCACGATCAGACGAGAGCTGCTATCGCCGTGCCGATCCGTGACTTGTCGCCAGAGGCTCAGCGCTTCGTTGAGGACGTCAAGAGCGTCGATAAGATGCCCAACGGGGACGAGAAACTGCGCGCGTCATCGGAGCTGCTGAAGAATGGCGCTGCCTTGAATGAAGTGTCTCAGTTCCAACAAAGCTTGAACGATAGGTATGGGCGTGGGCGAGCAACCATAGAAGCGGGGCGGGCTGTCGACCCCGCATTTCAGCGTATGAAACCTGCCGAGAAAGCCACTGTGATGACCCGTCTCGATGGTGTCGCAACCGCCTTACCCGCTATTAAGAAGTTGCAGACACAGGTCCAACAGCATGAGCGGTCTCGAGACTTGGGCAAAGCCTCAGGTCGCGGCATTGAGCGATAGGCCAGCTCAGTCGATCGGTATGAGAGCCACCGCTTCCAGCGTTTCATCAATCCTTCGGATCGTGGCTGGGTCCAATTGCAGATCCTCACCATCAGGTTCCGTCGATCCAAGCAATCCACGCCTTTTTGCGATCGCATAAAAGACAGCCTCGCGCTCCGGTGGAGGTCGATTTCCAACGAGTTCGACCAACGGAGACAGCTTGTTGTGCATCACTTGCGCATCGAAGAAGCGAGCAGAACGTGAGGCGCGGAAGAGTGCGACGACCTCGTGAGGGGCGATAAAAGCAAGCTTTGATACAACACCGTCGGCCCCGGTATTTAGGTTATGAAAGAGTGCTGTTTCTGATCCGGTAAAGCAAGCGACGGGACGATCCATAGCCTTTATCGCATAGTAGTTTTCGTCATAGGCTGATGTCCTGTCGTCATAGCCGAAGAAAACTCCAACTACGTTATCAGCTTTTGCAACGGCGTGCTGCAAGTTCCGCTTATAGGCATCGAAGCGACGGAATTCTCTGCGAGTTTCATTCAGGATCACAGGAAGTCGCATGCGCTCCAACAGATGCGTTTGTTCGACGATCCCTGCAATTTGGGAGATGTCCGCAGTTTCAACTGCCTGAATATTCAACGTGGTCATCAGTGCATTTGCGCCCGCATGTGTCCACCCAGCCGCATTCTGTGCAGTATCACTGGTAAGGAACCCCAAGTCAGCAATCAGCAGTTTTCCACGTGCCAGTTTTTCTTTTACTGCGCGTAGAAGGAATGAGACATCCTGGTTGTTAAGCCGAACTCCGTTTGGTTCGCGCGCTTTGATTAGGAAACCCGTCACGCCTTCGATATGGTGAAGCCTTTGGACTTGTTCACTGACAATATCCCCGGCTACCGTCGGAGAGACATGTCTTGGTGTAATCAGCGAAATGATAACGCCCCCCGATAAAGCAACCGGTGACGGGTGTTGATTTTCCTGGGCCGAAAGGATCAAGGTCTCCCTCCCTTCACTTGCTCTGCCGGATGATTGGACTTCTTTTACCTTCGCTAGTTCGGAAGTGAACTTCTGTCAGAAGCAAGGATCAGCAACAGGCTTTGCAGCGATGTTGTGTGACAAACACGTAGGTTTCTGAGAAGATCACCGACGTGAATGTTGCTGGGAAGTACGGCCATTAATAGATCGATGTCTGTTATTGCTTGCCGATGATCCTCTGCGATTTCACGGATCATTTCGTGGACACTCGTGGCGAGCAGCTTCTCTGAGAAAGATGAACCTTGTACCAATTCGTGATAGCTGGGTGGAATCCTGCGACCGAGGCCAACAATCATTCTTGCAAGTGCATCTACAGATTCGTTTAGATCACGGTGATCCTGACGCACGACTGCGCGTAAATCGCCTTGCTGTTCAGCAACCTCTTGCCATGATAAGTATCTGGCTTTGAAAAGAAGCGCGAAATTCCCCGCCAGCAGCCGCATCAAACCACCGGACAATACTTCTGAAGTTTCACTCATGTCTTTTCGTCCTCAGAAGCCACGACCGGGCGGATCTGGAAATGTTTCCATCTTCGAAAGTTGAGCGTTCATGCCTCTGACCCGAACGACATTTCAAAGGCCTGGAAGCTGGATTGTTCCGGCTGCCAGCCGCAGACTGTTTTTGCTGGCTCAGCTGAGTAGCATTGGTTCCCTGAGAGCGCTTGGGAAAAGAAGCCAAAGGCGCGTTGAGCTTCTTCCCCTTCAACGGACCGAACGGGTAATGACAGGGCTTGACCGGTCGCTTCGGCGGCTTGTTTGATCGTGACCGCTGTATCAGCTGCAAACACCTTGTGGTGACCAATTGGTGCCTTTTCAACGCCGTCAACAAGAAGGGCCCCAAAGTCATCGACATGAACAGTCGACCACAATCCAGATCCATTTTTAGGGTAGCAAGCCACACCCATCTTGGATGCACTCGCTTTCATCAAGCCGGGCAGCGCAGCACCTTGACCGCCATAGACGAACGCTCCGTAGGCGAAAACGGTTGTCAACCGGTCCCCAGCCGCATGTTCAATGCGTTCATCTACCTGCGAACGTCGCACGAGAGGTGGGGGTGGCGCAAAAGTTCTTGGCGCTTCCGGTGTCGTACCTGTCTGACCAAAGAGAATGGTCCCGCCATGCGTCGCAAAGCCAGCTCCGTCTGGGAGGCCTTCGATCATTGCTGTGGCCGCCCGTTCACTGATTGGCCAAAAATTAGGGTTGTCACTGGCTGCACAGTGGATGACAGCATGATTGTGTCGTGCGATATCCCGAAGTCCGGAGAGATCTGTCAAATCTACAATTTGTGCGTTGTGACCACGAGCCTTGAAAGCATCGGCGTCCTGTTGGGATCTGGCAACGATTGTAGCTTTATGCCCACGCTTTTCTATTGAGCGCAATGCCGCGCTGCCAATGAATCCCGTTGCTCCCGTAACCAATACGTCCATTTCGAAATCTACCCCATTCAGCTAAAAACCGTTTGAGGAATGTTAGCGCTCCAATTGCTGTGAATATTCTGCTTTTGGCTGATTTCTAGATTCCGTTTGCGGTCTCATGGAACACGCTGAGACAGGGTTCGTCCACAGGTTGAGAGCGTGACCGGCTTTGCGCTGCGGGGTTTCCGGATAGCTGTCTGCGTTGTTTTGTGCGACTAAGCTGAACCCTACCGCTTTGCGCGTTCGAACAGAGCTTTGGGCTTTATAGACGCAACGAGTGCTGCGCGTGTGGCGTCCTCCGGTGCGTCCTGGATCTGTTGATGCAGACGCGCTTCATCCTTCGTGGCGGCAATCCTGACATTCTGTGCTGCTTCGGTGTCATCGAAACCCATGGCCTTCAGTGCCAAATCGGCAAGGTGCAGCGCCGCAGGAGCGGTTTCTCGTACGACTCCATCTACTTGTCCCAAACCGATGACATGGAGCCTGTCAAACGCTCGAACAAAGATGCGAAGATGAGGGAAGTCTCTTCGGATGAGGGCAACAATTGCATCTGTTTGGTCGGGCTTGTCGATGCAGATGATGACGCACCGGGCAGAAGCTGCGCCCGCGGCGCGCAAAACATCTCGGCGCATACCGTTGCCAAAATGAACTCTGGCCCCGAAGGAACGGGCCTCTTCTACTCTGTCGGCGTCGTTGTCCAGTATTCTCAATTGTAGTCCGGCCTCATTGAGAGGTTGGGACACCAGCTGACCGAAGCGCCCAAAGCCAATCAGCAGGACCTCGCCGTGCGCGCCGTCAAAGTTCTCATCGAGTATGCGAGCCGCTGGCTTTCTTCTGCTCAGGACCGTGTCCAGAAGCGAAGCGCCCGCCATGGAAAGTGTCACGATACATACGAGCAACGAACCCGTTTGCTGATCCAGGACTGCCACGCCGACAGCCGCGGCAAAGAGCACAAATCCAAACTCGCCATGTTGCGCCAAAGCAAATGCCATACGCGTGGCGTCTTCCGGATTTGGTTGAAAGAAGCGGTTTACCGCATAAACCGTGAGGCCTTTGACGAGCATAAGGAGCGGCACAGCCAGAATGATTGTCAGCCAATTTTCGACGACAACCGACAGATCCAGAGACAGCCCGACAGCAATAAAAAACAGACCCAAGAGTAAGCCACGGAAGGGCTCAATATTTGCTTCAACTTCGTGCCGAAATTTGGAGCTCGCGAGCATGACCCCGGCGATGAAAGCTCCCATGGCATAAGACAGCCCAACAAGGTCCATCAGGAGTGCGGCAGCGATGACTACGCCTAGAGCACCCGCAGTCATCAACTCTTGCACGCCAGTGCGCGCAAGAACTGTGAAGATCGGATTGAGCAAGTAGCGTGCTGCTAGAATGAGACCTATGATTGCGCCGCCAGCTGCTGCTAGCGCCACAAATCGTTCGCTCCAGGGCACCTGAGCGTCTTGGACAGGTGCTAACAGCGCAACGATAAGTAAAAACGGGACGATCGAGAGATCTTCGAAAAGCAAAACAGCCACGGTTCTTTCCCCAAATGGGCTATCTCTCAATCCGGCATCGTCGAGAGTTTGCATGACCAATGCGGTTGATGAAAGCCCCAGCCCCATGCCAATGACCAGCGATGCCTTCCATTCAAACCCTACCAAAAGTGGAGGGAGCGACAAAACCAGGCTTGTTGTCAGAATTTGAACCAGCCCATGCCCAAAGATCGTACGTCGAAGTGCCCAAAGCTTCGCAGGTTGGAACGACAGACCGATCACGAACAAAAACAGGACCACGCCAAACTCAGCAAACTGCAGCAACTCTTCCGGGTTGGCCTCAAAGCTGAGTGACAGCATGACGCCGGTTACGACGCCTGCCAGCAGGTAGCCAATGATCTGTCCAAGCCCCAAGCGGCGGCTGAGCGGGACACAGATGCAAGCCACGAGAATGATGGCCAGGGCTTCCCAGAAATAGATCTGGAGTTGTGACGGGGAGAATTCTGGCATCTTTTCGGCTCTCTAATGTCGTGTGGCGTTGGGCTCAAAAAGCCTTCTTGTGTGACTTAGAGTGTCACTGTCGTTTTCCACCCGCTAGGTTGGGCTATTGGGTCTGTTCCGGTTCGGTGTTCTGATAGTGGGCACCTGGTAACGGAAGCACCTCCTCATTCTACATGCCTGATGATGTGTCATACCGAATTGATTCATCGAGTTTTACCGCACGACCCAATGCCGTCGCAGTTCTTGGTCAGCGACGACTTGGAAAATTATTACTTAGCGGTGAGTTGACAAGTTCGATATCAAACTATAATGGTTCGATATCGAACTAGAGGATCTTGTATGAAACGTCGAAATTTCCTGAAGATTGTTGGAGGAGGGATTATTGCTGCCGCGGGCGGGGCGGGAGTGTTCGCAGCAACCCGGACGCCGACTTCAGCACTTGAGCCGTGGTCCTTGGCAGGGACATATTCTGATCCACGGAAGAACGCTCTGTCTTATGCAATCCTCGCTCCAAACCCCCACAATCGTCAGCCATGGATTGTAAATCTGGAAGGAGACGATGGGGTGGCGCTTTACTTTGATATGAACAAGCAGCTTCCGCATACGGATCCGTTTGACAGACAGCTCACCATCGGTCTGGGATGTTTCCTCGAGCTGATGCGCATGGCCGCGAGCGCAAACGGCTATAGTGTCGAAATGGAACTCTTTCCGGAAGGAGAGGATGCTTCAGGTTTGGACAACAGGCCAGTCGCTTATGCAAAGTTCACGGCTACTGAACCTCAATCGGATCCGCTTTTTGCCAAAGTGATGGAAAGGCGGTCATACAAGCAGCCATTCGATACTGGTCGCAATATCGACACAAGCACCCTCGCAGCAATTCTAAATGTGGCAAACAGTACGGTCTTGGGCGGGTCAGTGGATCCTGCTGATATTGCGTTTTGGCGAACTCTAACGAGCGATGCTCTGAAAATTGAAATTGAGACACCACATACGTACAAGGAAAGTGTCGATCTCTTTCGCATCGGCAAGAGTGAGATCAATGCAAGCCCTGACGGCATCGACCTTGGCGGGCCCATGATTGAAGCACTCGCTCTCACCGGCCTCATGAGCCGTGAAGCGTCCCTCGATGTGAACTCAACTGCGTATACGCAAGGCCTGGCCGCGGTTCTCGCAAATACAGAATCCGCCATGGGACACATCTGGATGGTTACACCCGACAACACACGGGTTGATCAGCTCAATGCAGGTGCTGACTGGTTACGGGTCAACCTCGCTTGTGCCGAGCAGGGGATCTCCTTTCATCCACTTAGCCAGGCTTTGCAAGAATATCCTGAAATGGCGAACATCTTTGCGCAAACGCATGAGCGTCTTGCTCCAGATGGCGGAACGGTTCAAATGCTGGCTAGAATTGGTTACGGATCCTCAACACCGGTGAGCCCCAGGTGGCCATTGGACAGTAAGATTGGAACTGCGTGAGTGAAGAGACGTCAGATGTAGGTGAAGCCTTTGCGTTTTTCACAGAGGTTGGGATTCTGCACCAGCTTTCGACCAATATGCTGGCAAAAACCCTACCTGAAGGAGTTCACCCTTCACATTTCTCGATCATAAATCATCTGGTTCGGACAAGCGATGCAGTAAGTCCGGCCCAGATTACATCCGCGATGCAGGTGACAAAGACAACAATGAGTCATTCGATCAAAGTACTCGTTGAGCGAAATTACATATCGACTGAGCCCGACCCGAACGACGGACGTGGAAAACTGGTTGTTTTGACGCAATCAGGTCGAGATTTTCACAAAGAGGCCATCGAGAAAGTTACCGAGGCTGTTGTTTCGATCATTGGGCCGGAGCAGCTAGTCCAAATGCGTCGTGTTTGCGGTGATCTGGAGCGTCTAAGAATGCACCTGGACAACCACCGACTCTAGCAGTCTTCAACTTGTCCGTTCGCCAACAAGTTCACGATGTAAGAGTTGTTGTTTCTTCACTTTAAACTGCTGTGGCTCCGTGAAGTAGGATGCCTTCTCACGAATCCGCTCCTGTCCCAGCCTGTGAATTCTAGCGAACAAATCCGGCTTCGAATGATCTAATTTTCAGGGGGTAGATCACAGGGTTTGACTGAGTGCCAACCAAACTTGATTGGTTCGTTTCTCGACGCCATTTCAATGCGGCTTTTGGAGACCCATTACGGTCTTTCTCAGAATTCCCGGTAGAGATACAAAGAACCGGTTTCAGTGCGAAGCGATCGGGTTTGACTGTAGGGTCCGAGCGCATAAGGTAGTCGTATTTTTTGCATCCGCACGAAAGGTTAGAACTTACCCTCAAAATGGACCTACGGCAGATCAAGTGCTTCATTTCCGTGGCCGAGGAGTTGCACTTCCGGCGCGCCGCTGAGCGAGTCGGGCTTGCACAGACCGCCTTGTCCGCGCAGGTGAAGCGGCTTGAGGACGAGCTTGGGTTTGCCTTGTTGTTTCGTACAACTCGTCATGTAAGCCTCACGCAGGCCGGCGCTGTCTTTCTTGAGGAATGTCGTGCTGTTTTGGACCGTTTGGATGCTGCGGTCGACCGGGCTGGGGCAGCCGCGCTCAGTGGGCTAGATCGGCTGCGGATCGGCGGGATTGATGCAGCGCTGGTGTGGTTGCTGCCGCCCATTTTCGCGGCTTTTCAGAAACAGCATCCGGGAATACGACTTAATTTGACTGAGGTGACTGGCTCGCTTGCGCAACTGGACGAGCTTTCGCGCCACCGCATCGATTTGTGTTTCTTCCGTCCGCCGGTGCAAAGGGACGGGATTGAGTGGGAGGCGCTCTATGAGGAGCGGATGATGGTCGCTGTTACGGCGACATCTCCCTTGGCAGCACGGTCCTGCGTGTCACCGGGGGACTTGCTCGATGAGCGTCTGATCGGATATCCGCGCCATTCTCGCGCTTATCTCGCGTCGATGGTTGAAGCCTGCTTCAGGGACGTGAGTGCCATGCCTCCAATTGATCTGGAAGTTCTCGACAAGTCCACTTTGCTACGGCTGGTGGGGCAAGGGGCCGGTATCGGTCTTGTGCCGCAATGGGTGTCTGAACTGGGCTCACCCGATGTGCAGTTTCTTGAGCTTCGCGACAGCCCCGTTCTGCAGTTTGGCGTGGCTTGGCGCGAACGTGACGGGAGCAGCCAAACTTTGACCGATTTCCTTGATCTCGTGCGTGCGCAAGCATCCGACGTTAGAACACGCTTCGCACCACAAAGTCAAAGCGCCGCCAAAACCTGACGCCACTCCGCAATGACGGCATCAGGAACTTCCTCCGCAAGGAAATGCGCGCCTTCCAACGCCTGGCCAGAAACATGACGCGCCCGTTTGCGCCACAGTGCGAGACAATCGAAATGGCGTTCAATGGCACCCTTGCTACCCCAGAGTGCGTGAACTGGCACGTTAAGGGGGGATGTTTCGGCGTTGTCATGCGCGATGTCGATACTGCAGGCCGCGCGGTAATCCTCGCAGGCTGATGCGACCGTGTCTGGGTCACGCCAGCAGTCCAGATATTCCTCAAGCGCCTGTCGCACAAAAATGCCAGATCCAGCTGGTCCCTTGCAGCACTTTCGGCACCAGTACCAGTCAGGATCGGCACTTATCATGCGCTCTGGCATGGGCGCGGGTTGGATCAACCAGAACCACCACCAGTAGTCCGCGGCGAATGCTGCGTCGGTTCTCGCGTACATTTCCCGTGTCGGGGCGATATCGAGCGGCAACAGCACGCGGACCCTGTCCGGGTGATCTGCTGCAAGCCGATGTGCCACACGCGCGCCGCGATCATGAGCTCCAAGAACAAACTGCTCAACGCCGAGCGCATCGACCAGCGAGATGATGTCGCTTGCCATTTCTCGCTTGGACATTGCGGAGTGATCATCCACCACAGGGGGTTTCCAAGACCGCCCGTAGCCGCGCAAATCAGGACAGATCACCATGTGGTCCCGTGCAAGATCTGCAGCCAGATGATGCCACATCGCCGACGTCTGCGGATGCCCATGCAGGAGCACAATGGCGGGGCCCGATCCACCTATGCGATAGCGGACATGGCCGTTTCGAAGATGCAAGATACGATCTTCGAAACCGTCAAAGAACTGATCCGCCGCCGTTGCGGTCAAGAGGATGGTTGTCGGGTCGATTGGAAAAGAGGCTCGCGTCAACATGGGACATGCGTGCCACGCTTCTGAAACGGAAATAACAACGAATTATTGTGTAATGTTTCGCGCTCAATCTTTTCTTCTTGCCTGGCCTACTGTGCAGCCGATCAACGGGAGGAAAACCAAATGCTAAATCGTCGTACTTTCGGCAAAAGCCTTCTTGCCGGGGCCGCTACACTGTCTGCTCCGAGCCTTTTGCGCGCGCAAGCGGGCTGGCCCAGCCGTCCGATTACTTATGTGATCCCATTCAATCCGGGTGGCGAGTCTGATGTGACGGCCCGGTTCCAGCAGCCGTTCATGGAGGAGATTACCGGTCAATCGGTCGTGATCACGTCTCGGCCTGGCGCAGGTGGGGCGACATCCTGGGCGCAGCTCAATAGTCTGGAAGCGGACGGGTACACCATCATGAACACCATCGTGCCGCATACCATCCTGCAACCGGCCATGAAGGACGTGGGATATCAGACCGCCGACATCAACAATGTCTTCTTCTTTCATTATACCCCTGATGCGGTTCTTGTCCGGGCCGATAGCCCGTTCCAGACGCTTCAGGACCTGATCGACTTTGCGACTGACAACCCGGGCGCACTGACGATGGGAGGGTCGGGTACCAACACGGCAAACCATCTTGCCTCCGTCATCTTTGGTGATTTGACCGGGGCCAAAGTCACGTACGTTCCGTTTTCGGGGTCGGCTCCAGCTATGACAGCCGTTCTGGGCGGGCAGATTGGCGGCGGAATGTCCTATACCACACAGGCTGTCCGCGCGGGTGATCAGGTGCGCACCTTGGCCGTTGCCACCGAAGACCGCGTTGCAGCGCTGCCAGATGTGCCAACCTTCCGCGAGCTGGGCTTTGATCACGTCGGTGGCGCCTACCGTGGTGTCGCTGTGCCTGCGGGGACACCCGCAGCCGTCCAACAGCAGCTTTCGGACGTCATCGGTCAAGTGAATGCCAACCCGGAGTTTCAGCGCCAGATGACCGAGGCTGGGTATCAAGTGGTTGATATCCCGCTCGCGAACGTGCCAGCCTTTATCGAAGAACGGCAGGGGGCCTATGCTCCGGCGATTGAACGGATGCGCGGCTGACCCGCTCCGACCGTTGTGACGGGTCGACAGGCTTGCCTTGTCGGCCCTACCCCCATCCAGCAGAGTAAAGAAAACGATGCTCGAAGCCTTTCTAAGTGCGTTGACCCCATTCAACCTGTCGCTCGCGCTAGCGGGTGTCGTGCTCGGCACCATCATCGGGGCGCTGCCTGGCTTGTCGGCAACGATGGCGGTTGCGGTGTTGGTGCCGTTCACCTTCACGATGGATCCGGCGTCTGGTTTGATAGCACTGGGAGCGGTTTACACGGGCGCGATCTACGGCGGGGCCTATGCTGCGATCCTCGTCAACACGCCCGGCACGCCCGCCGCAATCGCGACGTCATTGGACGGCTTTCCAATGGCCAAGCGCGGGGATGGTGATCTTGCCGTGACGATCTCCTGCTTTGCTTCGGCGTTTGGGGGCATAGTGGGCGCGCTTGCGCTTTTGTTTGTTGCGCCGCCTTTGGCCACCATCGCGCTCAACTTCGGGCCGGTGGAATACTTCTGGCTCGCTGTTTTTGGCCTGTCGCTCATCGCGGTCCTATCCAAGGGCAACACAATCAAGGGGCTGATCGGTGGCTTTATCGGGCTTTTCCTATCTACCGTTGGCTCAGCGGTGATTGGTGGCGACGTACGGTACACAATGGGCCAATTGTCGTTGTTGGGCGGCATTCACATCATTCCTGCACTGATCGGGCTGTATTGCATCCCCGTTTTGCTGGGCATGGTGGCCAACCGGGACCCGCATATCGAACGCGCAAAGTCGGGAAACGGCACACGCATCCCCGAAGCGCTTGGCACGCTTTGGCGTTCCAAGTTCAACCTCTTGCGGTCGTCCATTATTGGAACGGTTGTTGGCATCCTGCCCGCCGCGGGTGGGGCGGTGGCAGGGCTTGTCGCCTATTCAGAGGCGCGCCGCACCTCACCGGATCGCGCACGGTTCGGAAAGGGAGCGCCCGATGGCGTCGTTGCTTCCGAAAGCGCGAACTCCGCCACGGTTGGGGGTGGATTTGTCCCCACGCTCGTGCTCGGCATCCCGGGAACCCCGCCAGACGCGATTATCCTTGGCGCATTGTTGGTGCAGGGCATCCGGGTTGGACCACAGCTGTTCACCACACAAAGCGATCTGGTCATGACCTTCACATTTGGCCTGCTGATCGCGACCGTCTTGATGATCCCGACCGGGCTGGTGATCGGACGCACCGCGTTTCGAGCGATCAGTTCGATCCCGAAATCCGTTCTCGCCCCCGCAATCGGAGTCCTGATTATGGTCGGGGCATTTGCTGTCGAGCAGAACCCAAATCACGTGGTCATGATGGTGATCCTCGGTGGCCTTGCTTTCATCGCAGCGCGGTGGGGCTTTGAACCTTCGCCAATTGTTCTTGGCCTGATTCTTGGCCCGATCGCGGAACAAGGCTTCGTACAGGCTTGGCTGATCGGGGGAGCTTCTGGTGATCTGCTTGGGCAATACTTTGGACGTCCCATAAGCCTTGGGATCATATTCCTCACTTTACTGACGCTCGCATGGCCGTGGTTCAGTGACTGGAAAGCGCGCCGGCGCACTTTGGAAGTGACAGAATGAACCGCACCCTGCACCGCGATCTACCACCCGGTCTGGTCCTGATCGGCCTAGGCAGCTGGGCCCTGTGGGAAACACTTACAATGTCGGTCCTTGGTGCTGTGTTTCCGCGCTTGGCGGGCAGTGGTATGTTGGTCGGCGGGGTCATTCTGTGCATCCGGGCACTTTGGCGCGCGCCGCCCGTTCAACCGCCGGAAGGAGAGCTGACGCGTCCGCTGCTGTTTCTGGCGCTGCTGCTGGGATGGGCGGTGATGTTGCCAATCACCGGGTTTGTCCTCACCTCGGTCTGTGCGGCGCTGCTTGCGATGTTCCTGTCTGCAGACGAAAAATTTGATGCCAAGACCGCAGCTATCCAAGCGATTTCCCTCGCCGCTCTGGTGGGCGTTGCCGCACTTCTATTTGGTCAAATTCTTATGGTGAACCTGCCATGACTGCACGAACGCTCTATGAAAAGCTGATGGATGCACACCGGGTGCGTCAGTTCGATCCCGACACGGTCCTGCTCTACGTTGATCTGCACGTGATGAATGAATACACCAGCCCTCAGGCCTTTGCGGGGTTGCACTCCGCCAAGCGGCGCGTGCGCAGGCCGGAAAGGCAATTGGCGGTGGTTGATCACGTCAATCCCACCCATCCGATCAGATCCATTGCCGAGATCGAGGATGCTGGCGGGCGCTTGCAGATCGAGACGCTTGCCGAAAATTGCACGCGCCACGGGATTGAACTCATCGACCTCTTTGATCCAAGGCAGGGCATCGAGCATGTCGTCGTGCCGGATCTAGGTCTGGCGCATCCGGGAATGACGATTCTGTGTGGGGACAGCCATACTACGACCTACGGCGCTTTCGGCGCATTGGCCTACGGCATCGGTACGTCCGAGATTGAACACATCCTCGCGACGCAATGCATCGACCATACTGTATTGAAACCAATGCGCGTGTCGATCGTCGGGACAGCAGGGCCTGGTATCACTGCCAAAGACATCGTGATGGCGGTCATTGCCCGGATCGGAGCGGATGGCGCAGCAGGGCATGCCGTGGAGTTTGCAGGCGAAGCTGTAGAGGCCTTGGAGGTCGAAGGCCGCATGACGCTCTGCAACATGATCGTCGAAGGCGGGGCACGGGTGGCAATAATCGCACCGGACGCCAAGGTGCTGGACTACATCAAGGGCCGTTCGCGCGCGCCGCAAGGCGCTGATTGGCAAGCTTTGGTGTCGAGGGTGCAGGGTATGCGGTCTGACCCGCAGGCGGTTTTCGCCAAGGAGGTGACGGTCGACGCAGGCGACATCGCGCCGCTTGTCACCTGGGGCACCAGCCCCGATCAGGCATTGCCCGTCATGAGTGATGTCCCCCAACCGAAAACGGAGGCCGAAGCGCGCGCTTTGTCCTACATGGGCCTGACGGCAGGTCAACCGCTGACCTCTGTCCGGATTGACCGGGCGTTCATCGGGTCTTGCACCAATGCGCGCCTCAGCGATTTGCGGGCTGCAGCTGACGTTCTACGCGGTCGTCGTGTGGCTGAAGGCGTGCAGGCGATATGTGTCCCAGGGTCAAAGACGGTTCGGGCGGCGGCCGAGGCCGAAGGTCTCGACAAAGTGTTTCTTGCCGCCGGTTTCGAGTGGCGCGGCTCAGGGTGTTCCATGTGCCTTGCCATGAACGATGATGTGGCGAAACCGGGCGAGCGGCTTGCCTCGTCAACCAACCGCAACTTCGAAGGACGGCAGGGACAGGGCGCGCGGACCCACCTGATGAGCCCAACGATGGTCGCCGCCGCTGCAATCACCGGGCATCTTACCGATGTGCGCATTCTGGGAGGGCCGGCATGACCCCGTTCACCACACATACCGGGATCGCGGCGGCACTGCCGATGCCGAACCTCGACACCGATGTCATAATTCCAAAGCAGTTCCTCAAGCGCATTGACCGCGAAGGTCTGGCCGAGGGTGTGTTTTTTGATTTGTTCAAGGACCAGGAGTTCGTCTTGAACCGCCCCCCATGGGACACCGCATCCATCCTGATTTGCGGCGAGAATTTCGGCTGCGGGTCCAGCCGTGAATATGCTGTCTGGGGGCTGATGCAATGGGGCATCCGCGCAATCATTGCACCTTCCTTTGCGGGCATCTTCTTTGGAAATTGTGAAAAGAATGGGCTTCTGGCCGTAGACATGCCCGCGGATGATGTCGAAGAGCTGTCATGGCTTGCGCAGGATCCGGCGACGGCACAGATTGGCATCGATTTGCATCAGCAACGGATCATACAGGGCGGATCCAATTGGCAATTTGATATTCCTGCCGCGCGAAAGGCTCTGTTGCTAGAAGGCAAGGATCATATTGCCTGCACGTTGGAGCACGAAACTGAAATCGCCACATTTGAGAGACATCATGGCTCAGACGCCGTGCATTGACGTCACATGCGCTGCTGCTTGCTCAGTGACTGCTAGCTGCGCGCAAGCCAGTCCACGTAGGCACTCCAAGCGGCCGGCTTACTTTGTCAAATCTGCAGTATAAGCAGCACCATGCGTACAAAGTTTGCTAACTCTTCAATCTGCGGCGGACCCACCGACAGCATTTCTAACTATCTGCAGACTTAAACAAACCATTGTAATTAATGACATTTGAACAAGCCTTACTGCTACGCTGAGAGGCAAATCCTACGCTATTGACAGGGCCAAATTGCCCCCTCTAAATTGGTACTACCAAACCGGTAGAATCAAATCGGTAAAATGCCACTAGGGAGGAAATGATGGCATATTTTTGTAAGCTGGCCGCTATGGCTGGCGCGGCGATAGCTGCGTTCACAGCAATGGGTCCGGCCCCCAGTTACGCTGAAGATGACGACATCAAAATCGCCGTTGCGATGAAGACACAGGTGCAGCGTCGTTGGGCATTTGACCGCAAAGCCATGGAGCAAGAAGCCGAGCGTCAAGGCGTGGAGTTGATCTTCCAGTATGCCAATGACAATCCGACACTTCAGGCATCCCAAGTTGAAAACCTGCTCAGCCAGCAGCCCGATGTGCTGATCCTTGTGCCTGTCGACAGTGCGGCCGCGGGGTCCATCGTGCGGAGCGCACAAGAAGCAGGTGTCCCGGTGGTGGGCTACGATATTGGCGTCTCAACCGCCAAGCTGGACTACTTCGTCATGCGCAACAACGGGCTGGTGGGTGAGCTGCAAGCCCAGGCCGCAATGGAATTTGCTCCCAAGGGCAATTTTGCGCTAATCAAAGGCGACCCTGGCAACGATGTGGCACAGTCCATTGCCGCGTCCTATGACCGCATTCTACCAAACGCCGATGGGGTCGAAATTGTTTTTGACCAATTCGTGAATGGCTGGAGCCCGCAGACGGCGCTGTCCAACGCGGAAAACATTTTGTCAGCCAACGATGACAACGTGAAAGCGTTTGTGACAGCGAATGATGGTATGGCATCAGGAGTGGCCCAGGCAATCATCGCACGCGACTTGGCAGGCAAGGTGTTTCTGTCCGGTCTCGATGCGGAATCCGCAAACCTGCGCCTGATTGCCGACGGCGTGCAGACGATGACCGTGTGGACTGATTTAACCGATCACGGCATTGCCGCCGTCAAGGCGGCGGTGTCGATCGCAAAAGGCGAAGAGCCTACATTTTCCGAGATGGTTGACCTTGGGGCGGGTGAAGTGCCGACGCACCTGGTCATCGTGGAAGAAATCAACTCCGATAATCTCTGTGACTTTGTGGTTTCCGGTGCTCCCGAAGGCTGGACGTCGGTTGACGAGGTCTTTGACGACCCATCCGCGTGTAACTGACACAAAGCCAAGGTCCTGCGCGGGCTCAGCCCGCGCAGGACACTTCCACATTTCGGGTTGAGACAATGACACAAGACGTTCGACTTTCAATCGAAGGCATAACCAAGGAATTTGGCGGCGTGCCAGCCGTGTCCGAGGCAAGGTTTTCGGTTGGCGCTGGAGAGACGTTGGTTCTACTGGGCGAGAATGGCGCGGGCAAATCGACACTTATGAAAGTGCTCGCTGGCGTGTATCCACTAGGCACCTATGCTGGATCGTTTCGTCTGGACGGGGTTGAGGCCCAGTTTCGAAACGTCCGTGAAGCCGAACAGAACGGGGTCGTTCTGGTTCCCCAAGAGCTTCACGTTGCCCCCAACCTTTCGATCGCTGAAAACATCTTGATGGGAATGCTGCCAACGCGCTTTGGCATTGTCGACCGGGCGAAAGCCCGCCAAAAGGCAAAGCAATGTCTCGATTTTTTCGAACTTGATGTCGACCCAGATGTGCCAGCCAAAAGCCTAAGCGCGTCAGAACAACGGTTAATCATGATATCGGCTGCCTTGGCGAAGTCAGCAGCCAAGGTTTTGATCCTCGATGAGCCGACAGCATCACTCACAGATGGCGAGGCGGAGCACCTTTTTGAGAAGATGGAGCAGGTGCGCGCTACAGGCGTGGCTACCATCTACATTACACACCGCCTCGATGAAATCGAACGGGTCTGTGATCGGGCCGTGGTCATGCGCAATGGGGCGGTCGTTTTAGAAACACCGGATGTGCAAGGGCGGCGCAGCGAGTTTATCCGCGCGATGATCGGACATGATCCTGCAGTTGACGCGTCGCTAAACCGCGCGGCGCCGGGCGCAGAGATCCTTGAGGTTCGTGATCTTTGGGTCCGAGGCAGCTCCGCCACAAGTAAGCCCCATGTCTGCGGCGTTTCGCTCAGCGCGCGCGCCGGCGAGATCCTCGGCCTTTTCGGCTTGGTCGGCGCAGGCCGGACCGAGCTTGCGAGCGCCGTGTTCGGGGCATGGCGGGGCGACGTGACTGGCGATGTGCGCATTAACGGCGTCGCAGGGCGGCCGACATCACCTGGTGAAGGGATTGCGCGCGGGGTCGGCATGCTGACCGAAGACCGGAAACGCTCTGGCCTGATCGAAGGCCAGTCCGTTTTGCGCAATATCAGCGCAGCCAGCCTTGGGCGCGTCTGCAAGGCGGGCGTGATCCATTCCAAGAACGAACGAGCGCGTGCCGAATCCTTGGCCAGGGACCTGGACCTGCGGCCGCCAAATATCGACGCAATGGTCGAGAATTTTTCGGGCGGCAATCAGCAAAAGATCATGCTCGCGCGCTGGATGGCTACAGACCCGGATCTACTCATCGTGGATGAGCCGACCTACGGCGTCGATGTCGGTGCGCGCTACGCGATTTACGAACGCCTCAGGGCCCTTTCGAAGGACGGCACGGCGATCCTGATGATCTCCAGTGACATCGAAGAGATTATGCATGAAGCAGACCGCATTCTTGTTATGTACAAAGGCCAGATCGCAGGTGAATTCGAGCCAGGCGTGTCGCGTCGTGAGCTTATGGCGGCGGCGACCGGCGAAACGCACGTTCCTTCGTTTGATGCCGTCCCAACTACCATTCCGTTCAAACAAGAGAAACAGAAGATTGGAGTCGCGATATGAATGGGCTTGCCCTTAGCAAAACCGACGTTGGCAAAGGGCTGATTACCTGGTCGAGCCTTGCGTCTAAACAGGCGCTTGCGATGGTTGGCGTGTTCCTAGTTCTGGTGATCACGTTCCAGATCATGTCCGATGGATTGTTTCTGACGCCGCGCAATTTAACCTTGCTGATGCGTCAGGGCGCGATCGTATCGATCGTCGCGATGGGTGTCGCCATTTTGATCATCAAAGGCGAGATTGACCTGTCGACCGGCAGCGCCGTCTATCTCTGCGGCGTTGCCGCGGCATTAATGCAGACCAAACTTGGCCTGCCAGTTGTGCCAACGGTCGTCTTGACCATTTTGTGCGGCATCGTTCTGGGAGCATGGCAAGGTGTTTGGGCTGTCGTTCTCGGGGTGCCTTCATTTGTCGTTACACTCGCGGGCCTGCTCGCGTTCCGTGGCACCGGTTACTACCTCACTGATGCGGCCACCTTGGCACCGATGTCTCCAAGCTACACGGCGTTGAGCGAGGGCTTTGTGTCAATCCCGATGACCTACACTATACTGGGTGCAGTTTGGCTTTTGAGTTCAGCTTATCTCTTAATGACGGCTCGGCAAAGCCATGCATCAACTCCAGTAATCCCCCTGGTAGTCTTGACTGCAGTGATCGGCGTCAGCGCGTGGATCTTTGTCGGCTATCGCGGCATTCCGAACGCCGTTTTGTGGGTCGCCGTCTGTTTCGCGATCCTTTGGTTCCTGATGGATCGCACGGCGTATGGTCGGAACTCCTACTTGATTGGCTCCAATCATGAAGCGGCGCGACTAGCCGGCATTCCAATCAAAAAGTATCTGCTGTCCGGCTTTGTGCTCATGGGGGTTCTTTATGGCGTCGCCGCCACCCTTATGACCGCGCGGCTCAGTGCGTCGACGCCGACATCTGGCCTCTATCTGGAGCTCGACGCGATCGCCGCCGCCGTGATTGGCGGGATATCGCTCCGCGGTGGGATTGGCAAGGTCGGAGGCGCACTGGTTGGCGCAGCCCTGCTTGTCACTATCGATAACGGGATGAGCATCCTGAACATCTCGACCTTCGTCCAGATGATGGTCAAGGGCATGGTTCTGCTCTTGGCACTCGCAGCGGACGTCACACTGAACAAAAAGAAATGACAAGGGACGCTGCAATCATGAACCCAAGAGACATCTCTTCGCCTGACCGCCTGCTCAAAATCAGATCGGTCGAAGCCTTTCCGATCAGCAGCCCGGTCAAAAACGGCCCTATTCTCGGCATAGGCCAACTGACCAAGCGCGAATCTGTGGTGGTCCGGATCGAAACCGAGGACGGGATCGTTGGTTACGGAGAAGCGCATCACGGACGAGCCGCCGCATCGGTGGCACATCTGATCAACCACACTCTGCAACACTTCGCGGTCGGTAAGTCGGCGGCGGACGTGGTTGGGATTTGGGATGCCATCTATACGATGCAGCTTAAAAGCCACGGCATGGGTGCCGCGTCGAGCATCGGGATGAGCGGTATCGATCTGGCATTGTGGGACATACGCGGCAAGGCCGTCGGGTGGCCACTCTACCGGCTTCTGGGCGGCATGTCGCAGGACATTCCAGCCTATGCGGGTGGCGTTTCTCTGGGTTGGCAGCCGGCCGCGCAGCTTGTGGACGAAGTGCAAGCCGCGCTGGACGAAGGCTACAAAGCTGTGAAGCTTCGGGTTGGCGACAATCATGTGCGCGACGTGGAACGTGTTGCAGCGGTCCGGGCAGCCATCGGTGATGATGTGTCGATCATGGTCGACGCCAATACAAACTACGACGCGGCAACGTTCCGCCGCGCGTTGCCCGGCTTTGTCGCGCACGATGTGTTCTGGATCGAAGAACCATTTGCGCCGCACGACATCGACAACTATCGCTTGGCGGCGCACCTTTCTTCGATCCCGCTGGCAGCCGGGGAAAATCACTACACCCGCTTCGAGTTCAATCGCGTTATCGAAGACGGAAAGATCACGATACTACAGCCAGATGTCTCAAAAACCGGTGGGATCACTGAATCCATGCGCATTGCGGCCGCCGCATCCGCGTGGAAAAGGATGATCTGCCCGCATACCTCGACCACGGGTCTCAACATGGCAGCCAGCGTGCATCTGCTCTGTGCCATCGACAACGCCGGATACTTCGAAGGCGACGTCTCTGTCAGCAACCCGTTTCGAGATGAATTGACGAGCACGCCCTACATGGTTGGTGCCAACGGATGTGTCCGTCCGCTTGAGCAACCCGGGATCGGTGTCGAAGTCGACGAAGATTACCTGCGTGGCAATCCGACAACGGAGGGACTTTCCTATGCTGCACATTGATGCATTCGTACCTGGCGATAGTCCATGCCTCGTGATCGGAGACAGCTGGATACACGCAGATCAGCGCGAATATGTTCCAGTCATAAACCCCGCGACTGAAGAGACTGTTTGTCATGCACCGGTTGCGACAGCGGATGATATTCAGCTGGCTATCGCCACCTCTGTGCAAGGATTTGAAACGTGGCGCAGAACGCTGCCGATTGACCGGTCGCGTGTGCTGCGCGGTGCAGCGGAACGGATCCGCGAGCGCGCAGACGACATCGCGAGGCTCATGACACTCGAGCAAGGCAAACCCCTGGCCGAGGCGCGTGCGGAGACGCTGTCCACAGCAGACCTCTTCGAGTGGTTCAGCGAGGAGGCGCGCCGCTCTTACGGGCGTATTGTAGCGAGTCAGGTGCCTGGCGTTGCGCTCAATGTGATGGCCGAACCGATTGGGCCTGTGGCTGCTTTCACAGCCTGGAACTTTCCGATGGTGGTTCCTGGCAGAAAGATCGCAGCGGCCATCGCTGCAGGATGTTCGATAATCATTAAACCGTCGGAGGAAACACCTCTCTGTGTCGTCGAAATAGCGCGCTGCCTCCGCGATGCCGGGCTGCCCAATGGTGTTTTGGCCGTTCTCTACGGTGATCCGGCGCAAATATCCGAGACGCTGCTGGCCGCTCCTGAGATCCGCAAGGTCGCGATCACGGGGTCTACCCGGGTCGGTAAGATTCTTGCACGGCTTGCTGCCGACACGATGAAACCCGGCACCTACGAGCTGGGTGGTCACAGCCCAGTTCTGGTCTTTGGCGATTCGGATGCCGAGGGTGCCGCGGCCCAGCTTGCCGTGGCGAAATACAGGAACGCGGGGCAGGTCTGCACCTCGCCGTCACGCTTTTTTGTGCATCGTGACATCGTAGAATCGTTCACCGAAAGCTACCTTGCCCACGTCGACAAGATCGTCGTTGGCGATGGTCTCCAGGACGGTGTGGCGATGGGGCCGCTGTCGAATGAACGCCAGTTGCTACATATCGTGGACCTGGTTTCGGACGCTGTGACGCATGGCGCGCAGCTGGCCGCAGGCGGTCATCGTATTGGCAATACCGGCTATTTCTATGAGCCTACCGTTCTTTTGAACGTGCCTGATACCGCTCGCATCATGCGTGAAGAGCCATTCGGTCCAGTGACGGCCATTCAGACCTTCGACACTACAGATGACGCGATTGCCAAGGCCAACATGCTCGACGTTGGCCTAGGGAGTTACGTGTTCTCGTCCTCGCCCGAGACAATGATCCGTGTTGCCGGTGAGCTGCAAGCGGGGATGGTGGGTGTGAATACCTGTTTGATCGCCCATCACGAGGCCCCCTTCGGCGGCGTCAACCAAAGCGGATATGGTCGAGAGGGTGGGATCGAAGGGCTGGACGCGTACCAAATCAAGAAACTTGTCGCGGCCAGGGCCGTGGCCTGAAAACGAAGTTACACGGAGGAATTTAGAGATGAAACTTGGAATGTTCATGATGCCGCTGCACCCGCCGCATCGCCCGATGCACGAAACCTACGACGAAGATCTTGCCAAGGTCGTGCACGCTGACAAGGTGGGATTTGACGAGGTCTGGATCGGCGAGCACTTCACCGCATCGACCGAGCCGATTGCCAATGCAATGACGTTTCTTGCCGCGGCGCTGCCGTTGACCAAGAACATCATGCTTGGCACCGGCGTTGTGAATCTGCCGAACCATAACCCGGTGATCGTGGCGGCTGAGGCGGCACAGTTCGACCACATGGCCAAAGGCCGCTTCCTCTTCGGGATCGGTCCTGGCGGGCTTGCCAGCGATTTTGAGGTTTTTGGCAACGAAGATCCCGAGGCGCGCGGCGAAAAGATGCTCGAGGCGTATGAGGCGATACGCTACATCTGGGCCAATGATCCGCCGTATCGCTTCCAGGGCAAGCACTACAACTTCCACATCACTGAAAACATCATTCCCGAAATGGGTATCGGCTTTATGCCCAAGCCTTATCAGAACCCGGCCCCCGATATCGGGCTGAGCGCGATGAGCCCGTTTTCCGGCAGTGTGAAACAGGCGGCCAGAAAAGGTTGGAGCCCGATTTCGGCAAACTTCGTGCCCGAATACAGCGTAGCCAGTCACTGGAAAAAATTCCTTGAAGGCTGCGAAGAGGCAGGGATAGCTCCAGACGGCAATCGGTGGCGTGTCGCCCGCAACATCATTATCGCGGACAGCGATTCCGAGGCCGAAGACCTCGCTCACGATCCAATGGGCAGCACGCACTATTACTTCGATTATCTGTGGAAAGCCCTGTGCGGTGCGAATTACAGCGTAGCAATGAAGCCCGATCCAAAGATGGCCGATGAAGATGTAAAGCTGGACGATGTCATCTCGCAACTGGTGATCTACGGCAGCAAGGAGACTGTAACGGAGAAGTTGATCGCCTTCCGCGAAAACGTTGGGCCGTTTGGAACGCTCTTGCAGGCCGCGGTCGATGGGTCCGGCAAAAACGGTGATGCGGAACGCCGAACAATGGCAGCGATGTCTGATTTTGTCATGCCGCGCCTGGCGGGAGCACTGGTTGATGCCTAGCGCGGAGCATATTGAATCGAGCGCTAATTCCGCCGATGCGTACGGCGAAGCAGTGGAGGGATTTCGGCATGCCATGTCGAAATACCCCGCAACAGTGAACGTTATTACGACCGGATCCGGCGAGGCGCGGCGAGGCTTCACTGCTACAGCTGTTTTCAGTGCGACGATGGATCCGCCTGCCATTGGGATTTGTGTTAACAAGTCCGTCGATGCGCATGACGCGCTTAGGCCGGACTCGTCCTTCTGCGTGAATGTTCTGGCGGTGGAGCAGCAAGGTATCGCCAACCGCTTTGCAGCACGTGATGGGTCGAAAGGGGCCAGCCGGTTCGAACACGATACATGGGACATTCTCGTCACAGGATCGCCATGCCTCCGCGGTGCCTTGGCGAATGTGGATTGCAAGGTGTCCCAGTTCATCGACATCGGGACGCACACGCTGATCCTCGGTGACGTGGTGAGCGTCCGGTCCGATCGTGTTCAAAACCCCTTGTTGTATTTTGACCGTGGGTTCCGGCAGTTGGCGACCGAAAGCTTGGAAATGGGAGAGTAAGAATGAAGCGGGTCGATAACCAGGTGACGAAGACAATTTCGAACCTTGTTCATTTCCTCAATCAACGAGGATACGAGCCAGGCGAACGTCTGCCATCCGAGCGGATATTGGCGGAGCGGTTTGAAGTCACACGCGGCGTTATCCGAGAGGCGTTGATGTCGCTTGAGTTGATGCGCTACATCCAGCGGCGCCCGAATTCGGGCATCTTCATGCGGGCCGAAGACGAGGCGGAAACCAGTATCGAAGCGCTGGTGATGTACTCGAACATCGGTATCCCCTTTGGACATGACACTGATCTGCAATGTCTCGAAGTCAGACGTTTGCTTGAAGTGCAGGCAGTGCGGATCGCGTGCGAACGTCGAACAGATGAAGACTTGGCAGAGCTAACGCGCATTGCAGAGGTTGCAGCCCACAGCACGGGAGATGGCTCGGATCTGTCAAAGCTGGACTACGACTTCCATATGCAGATATTCGAGGCCACTCAGAACAAGGTGCTCGTGCAACTTGTGACGCCGTTCTACCTGATGTCCGAGATGCGGCGGGAACGCTTCTTTCGCAACAAGGAGAATTTCTTGAATAGTCACCAGCAGCACCTGCAACTGATTGATGCAATAGCCGCGCGTGACACAAAGGCGGCGGCTGGCCTCATGGATCGGCACATTGGCAATGTCGAAAGCTATTTTGGCGCATCTGAGGATGCCGAAGAATTCGCTGACTAGCGCGAACGGCAAAAGGGAGGCCCAATCATGTTTTTTGGTGGATCATTTGACGTCGTATCGCGCGTCGAACCGGTCAGACAGCTTGCGTCGACAGAAGAGATTATCGCGGAATGTAGTGCGGGGCAAATGTTCATCCTGGTGGACAACCCGGATCGTGAAAATGAGGGCGATCTGGTGATCGCCGGCGCTTATGCAACACAGAGCGCAATCGCCTTTATGGCGCGGCTTGGGCGCGGCTTGATCTGCGTTGCCGTGCCTGGCGCGGTCGCGGACCGGTTTGAGTTAGCGTTCCAAGACAGTAGCAATGTAGGCGAAGGCTATACCGCGTTCACAACGTCAATCGACGCAAGATACGGGATTACAACTGGGATATCCGCACAGGACCGGGCGGCAGCCATCGATATCTTGAACGATCCGGAAAAAAGTGCCGCCGATATTGTCACCCCGGGTCACATTTTTCCTCTGGTCGCAAAAAGCGGCGGTGTACTCGAACGCCCCGGCCATACGGAAGCGAGTGTTGATCTCGCCAAGGCCGCGGGTGCCGGTGAGACCGCCGTAATCTGCGAAATCCTTGGCGATGACGGCGAGCCCTTGCGCTTGCCTGCCCTGATCGACTTTGCGGGCAAGCACGGCATGAAGATCGGCACAATTGCGGACCTCATTGCATGGCGGGAAGCGCAGTGAAGCTGTGCTTGGCACCACTCGACTAGGATTTGACGGCAGGCTGTCATGAAAACCACTTCACCCAGTCCCGTGTTCCGGGATATGGGACAACACGGCTTTGATCCCGAAACTGATTTGTCTTCTGATGTTCTGATCATTGGCAGCGGAATGGGAGGCGCTGCATTTGCTGCCGGCCTAGCCTCGACCGGTCTCAAAGTACGCATGCTCGAGGCGGGTGATTTCATCCCGGACGCGCCGGACAACCGGACGCCGCAGGCCGTCTATCACGAAATGCGCTTTCACAGCCGGGATCGGTGGCTTGACAAAAACGACAGAGCCTTCGTGCCCGGCACCTATGAATGGGTAGGCGGGAATAGTAAGTTCTTCGGAGCCGTCCTATACCGCTTTCGCGAAATCGATTTTCATGAACGGCACTATGCCGAGGGCATCTCACCGGCTTGGCCTTTCGATTACGGTGAACTGCAGCCTTGGTATGAAAAAGCGGAGCGTATGCTACATGTTCGGGGCGTTACGGGTGAGGACTCCACGGAACCTTCGGGGCCGTATGGATACGACTTCCCCAAAGTTCCGGATGAGCCTGCTATTGCCGAGTTACGCCGCAGGCTGGAGATAGACGGAGGGATCGGCACGGCGACACTGCCGCTCGGTGTCGACACAGACGCATGGCTTGCCGAGGGGCAGGGGCCCTGGGACGGCTACCCTGACGCGACCTGTCAGGGCAAGATGGAGGCGGAATCCAGATTGCTTCCGCTCGCAGCGCAAAACAAGCGCTTTAAGCTGATCACCAGCGCCCGTGCGACGCGCCTGCTTGTGGAGCCGGGTGGGTCGCGGATCGCGAGTGTGGTCTTTGAACGCGACGGACGGGAATGGACCCACAACTCAAAGCTTGTCGTTGTTGCGGCAGGTGCAGTGAATAGTGCGGCTCTGCTTTTGCGGTCAGGGGTTGCAAACAGCTCTGATCAGGTCGGGCGCAACTTCATGAACCACATATTCAGCGTTCTGATCGCCATCGATCCACGTTTCCGCAACACAAGCGCCTATCAGAAGACCATCACATCAAACGCCTTCTACGATACGCAAAACGACACCGGCCAAGCACTGGGCAATATCCAGCTGCTTGGGCGGCTCTATGGCGACACGCTTGCACATGACGTCAAGTATTTGCCGCGCTTTGCATTGAACTGGATCGCAGATCACTCGGCGCATTTCTTTCTGCAAACCGAAGATGTTCCAAAGCCGGAGAACCGAGTTACGTTGAAAGGTGACCGGATCAAGCTGGAATGGCACCGCGACCACATCCCCACCCATCAGACCTTTGTCAAACGGGCGAAGCAGCTATTGCGCGATGCGCGGTTTCCTATCGTTTTGCATCGGTTGATGGATGAGGCACTGCCCTATCACCAATGCGGCACCGTATGTATGGGAAGCGATTCGAAAACCTCGGTATTGAATCCTCAAAATGTCAGCTGGGATCACCCCAATCTGATAGTTGCGGACGCCAGCGCTCTTGTTTCGTCCGCTGGCGTGAACCCGGCACTGACGGTTGCCGCTCTTTCCCTGCGGGCTGCGCATCATGCGCTTGATAGGTTCGCCCAACTCTAATTCTCTAAGCTAAGAAAAGGACCCCAGAAAAATGTTGCTTCACTGCGTTTACCTGTCGTTGAAACCCGAGACTGAAGATCGTGATTTGGCTGAGCTTATGTCAGCCTTGTCCAGCTTGTCGGACGAAATTGACGGTATGGGCTGCGTTGATCATGGCCCAAATCGAGACTTTGAAAGCAAATCCGAGGACTTTCCATATGGTTTCGTAATTCCCTTCAATAACGCTGAAGCGCTTGCGCGTTATGCTGAAAATCCAAAGCACAAGCGGATTGCGGAGGGCTTGATTGCAAGCTGTAAAGGCGGCGCCGACGGCATTGTAGTCTTTGACCTGGAAACTGGGGCATCATAGCTGCTTGGTAAATGTCCATTGCACCTGACCCAGTGCGCCCCGATTAACTTTATTGATCAAGGCGCTATACCATTTGCCGATTCTGACAGCTTTCCTGAGCCAACATAAAAGGCGTTGACACATTCAGAAAGCGGAAGCGTCCTGCGAAAAATCTGTAATACATGGTATCAGAGAAGGGCTGCAAGCGCCTCGATTGATCCGGCCGCTCTTCATTGACTTGAAATGAACAGCATTCGGTGCGCTTTAGCTTTGCTGCTGATTGATATGCAATAAGCTACGACTTCAACTCTTTCCGCATTTTTCCTGGAGTTGAGCCTAGCTTGTCTCGAAAAACGTCTGTCATATGGCTTTGTGAGGAAAACCCACACCGTATGGCCACAGCAGCGAGGGGTGTCGATGTTGTCGCAAGCTCGTGTTGCGCTCGCTCAAGTCGTCTAGATAAGACATATTGATAGGGTGAACATCCTGTTGCTTCTCGGAAGTCCTTGGAAAACTGGCTTAAGGGCAGATTAACAAGCTCTGCAAGGTCTTGCGTATTAAATGCTCTACCGAGGTTTTCAACGATGTATTCGTCAATCTTGGTTATTTGCTTGCGTGTCAGTCCGAATGATTTCCTTGTGAGCGGCTCTTCAGCTAGCTGTAAGAGCCTTGCCACTATGGATTGCCAAAAGGCGTCTACCATCAGATCGTATGCCACTCCCTCATTCGCCGCTTCTTTCCAGAGGTTCTGAATAAGGACACGCAATGTCAGATCTTGAATAAAGGACTGCCCAACCAAGCGGTCGAAGACTGCAGTAGATGGGATGCCGTGCTCTTGCAGGAGGGACTTCAGCGTCTTTTGAGGACAAGCAATGACGATGATGTCGTTAGCACCACGAACCTTGTGAGAAGCGGACACTCCAGCAGGCGTAATCAAACTGCTTCCTGGATGGGATAATTTTTCACCAACCCACCCATCGCCAAAGTCCCAGTCGCTTGGCACGTTTTTGCCAAGACCCATACCAATTGTGAAATCGTCGACAGCAGGTGTCACTTGTTCGAAAGCCTCTGCTGAGATGCGCACTGCTTCTATGCCGAATGCGCCACCTTCACGAAATTCCTTTTTGAAATTCGCGTGGCTCTCTGATCTTGTCAGAAATTTCGATATGGAACGTTTGTAGCTACTTCCTGCATGGCTGGTTAACATACTAAATTATTCCTCAAGTGAGTAACGAAAGGTTCCAGGTGTGGAACCGAGTTTGCTGCGAAAAATATCGGTCATATGACTTTGGGATGAAAACCCGCATTCCAATGCGATAGCCGCTAAAGGTTTCTGGCTATGCGCAAGGGCGTCTTGAGCTGCTGCAAGACGTTGTTTTAAGACATATTGATAGGGTGAAAAGCCCGTGGCTTCCTTAAAGTCTCTGGAGAATTGCGAAATTGGTAGATTGGCAATTTCTGCTAAGTCAGTGGTGGCAAATGACTTAGCTATGTTTTCGCGAACAAATTCATCGATCGCAACCAATTGCCGGTGCGTAAGCCCGAAACTGACGACTCTAGGTTGCTTGTCTGCGAGACTAAGAAGGCACGAGATAACTTTTTGCCAGTGGGCATCAACCAGCAAGCCGGAAGAAGGGTTGGCACACTTGCTCTCTTTCCAAATGGCTAGCATGCTGAATTTTATGTCGGCGTTGTAAATGAAGCGACGTTGCGTCAGGGAATCAAATACCGTGCTTGGATCAAGTCCATATGGCTCCAGGAGCCTGGTGAGAGTATCCTGTGGGCATCCTATGTGAAGTAGATCATGAGACCCGTGGACATCGTAGTCCACAACGACATTCGATGGGATTGCTATGATGCTCCCAACGTTTGCGGTTGTTTCACCCAACCAGCGATCTCCGAAATTCCAATTCGCTATGACATCTTTTGTGAGGCCCATGCCAAGCTGAAGCTCTGGCAAAGCGGGAGTCGAAGCTTGGTAAGCCTCCATTTTAGCGCGCAAGGCTTCCACGCCAAATGAACCGCCCGACCGAAAATTTTGTTCAAAGCCCTTATGGCTATTGGCCTCAGCGTAGAATTTGGAAATCTGTAGTTTTCTGGAGACGGAGGCAGCGTTCATAATCCAATCTCTGCTTCCCAATTACTGATGAAGATACGGCCTAAGGTCCTTGATAGCGCCTTTTTGAGTTCAAGTGGCACTAATTGGAAAAATAGTTTGAGGGGGATACAAATCAACCGCAGAGCCAATCAGCTCGCCCCGGGGATGCGCTTGTGAGGGCCGCCTGGATGCTTTGCTCAGCAATTAGGCGTGTTCGTGCCGAAAAGTGGCAGGTGTTTGACCAAGCTTGCAGCGGAACGTGTCGGTCATGTGGCTCTGGGATGAGAACCCGCAAAGCATAGCAATTGAGGCCAATGACAGATCACTGGTGGAGATGTGTAAGCGCGCCTGATTAATCCGGTAAGCCAGTACATATTGGTAGGGAGCCAAGCCTCTAATGTCTCGAAATTCCTTGGTGAACCGGGAAATGGACATACCGACGAGGTCTGCAAGGTCCTTAGCGGTTATCTGATCACAAAGGTTATCAGCGATGTACGTGTCAACTTTCCTCAGATCCTGCTGGCTCATACCGAAACACGTAGGCGCCTTGGGCGTGAGAAGCGCATTGACGAGGGCGGCTAGCAAGAGCTTCCAATAGCCTTGGATGACTAGTGTAGTCCCAGAGGACTCTGCTCGCGCTAGTTCACGCCAGAGATCCAGTATTAGCGCAGCAACTCGCATGTCGTGAACGATTGAAAGGGATGACAGCGCTGCTGCAGTGCTGTCTGCATTCAAACCATGACTGGTCAGAAGGGAAGAAAGCGCACGATTGTCACATCCGATCACAATCATCTCGTGAGGGTGTGGCGCATCGAACTCGCACGCTTGTGCTGCGGGGGTTACGATGACACTCGGGGCATTTGCCTTGCCGGCCAACTTCCAGCCGTCGGTATCTCGGACCCTCAATGGCGTATCATGCGTCAAGCACAGCCGTATCACGACTTCATCGGCAGGAGGTAGTATCGCCCGATATGGCTTCATCGACAGACGCAACGCCGTGAAGGGCAAATGCATGGGTGCAGTATCGGCTTTCAAGATCTCCTGATGCAAAGCCGCGCGTTCATAGAAATTAAATGTGGAAGACGCAATCGCGTTCATGAATGCCTCCTACTTCTGAAATGGTCAAAGGTGCCTATCTTGCGACTCGGCCCAGCGAGGCTGGCAATGGAAGGCCTGGTGTTACTGTTTTGTCGGGGATTGCCGCGCCAAAGGCGGTAGCCACCGGAACAATCCCGGCCCAAACATTTGGGTCTGGATCTGGGTAATCGTCGGTCGCCGGGCCTTGTCGTACCTTGGCGGAGGCGGCAGTGATGCGCACCTCAAAAATTCCAGTGCCTTTAAGTTCTTTGGCCAAAGGCGCACGTACCTCGTCCCAGCGACCCGGGAAGATATGCTCCGATGTGCAGTGCAGAGCATGAAGTCTTTCAGCTTCGTCCTGCAAGACATGCGCCGTGCCATGGACCACAACCGAGCGATAGTTCATCGCGGACTCAAAGACGGATCGCGCCACAACCACCCCGTCAACATGTGTCACGGTCAAACACACCGGCTCGCCTTCCGCCCGTGACATGGTTCGCGACTTTCGATGCCCGTGAATGAACAGGCGATCGCCGTCTCGACCGTACACCATCGGTATGACCACAGGCCGACCATCGTCGACGAAGCCCACATGAGCGACCAGACCGGCATCCAAAATGGGAAACACGGACGCACGATCATATGATCCGCGCTCTCGGATTTGCCGCACCTGGTTGATCTTTCCAGCTGAGAATGGATCGTTCGGTAGCGTTGGTAAGGATTGTTTGTTCATGTGCTGATCTCCTTGTTGCAAAAGAGATAGCAGCGGATAGGCCCGCATATCAGGGCCGAAAATGACTAAACTACAGGGCCACTTTCAGCGCGTTTGCAATCGTGGTGATGTGTTTAGCGTAGGTCTTCTCGCTTGTGTTCCCGAACCCCAGCACCAGCCCATGATCGGCATTTATGCGCTCCACATGATAACCAGACAATGCCGTTGCGCCGATCTTGCTCTGTCTGAGTGATCGCACGACCGCAGTGTCATCGATCTGCTGAGAGGCTCGGAAACACAGATGCAGGCCAGAGTTCGAAGAGATCGGGTCCAGGACATCAGATGCAAAATGTTGAACGGTTTCGAGTAAGGCGGCTTTGCGGGCCGCATAGAGCTTACGCATACGTCGCAGATGTCGTGCGTAATTACCGGATCGGATGAATTCAGCCATGCCCGCTTGCAGGACTGTACTGGGCTGCCCATCAAGCAATCCCCGCATTTGTCCAAAGGCAGGAGCGCAATCGTACGGCACAATGACATAGGCCAATCTCAGACCCGGGAACATCGATTTGGAGAAGGTGCCGATATGTATCGCTGACACAAGCTCGTCTTGCGCCGCCAAGGCGCGCGAGGGTTTCCCATAATGATGGAACTCACCGTCGTAATCATCTTCAACGATGATGACGGAGTTATCTCGACACTCTTTGATTACCTCCAACATGCGCTTGGGTGGCATCTTTTGCCCGGTTGGATACTGGTGCGTGGGTGTCAGGAAAGCCAGCTTGGCACTGCCCTCTCCCTGCGGAAGTTGAATGCCGGTGGTGTCGACCGGGCAGGGTTGAATGCGCCGCCCTAGAGCCAGCGCAATCTCTCGCGCTTCTACAAAGCCAGGATTCTCTACCAACACCGTATCGCCCGGATCACTGAACAGACGTGTGACGATTTCAAAAGCCTGGCGCGCGCTGGAAAGAACGATGATCTGCTCTGGGTGACACGAAATTCCCCTTGCCGGTCCGACATGGGCTGCGATGGCTTCACGAAGAGCAAGAAGTCCTCTTGTATCGGTATCCAACACATAGTCCGACGGACGTGTACGCAACGCCTTTGAGAGACAGCGGGACCATTGGTCCGTTGGAAACTCATCAAGGGCTGGAATGCCGGGTGTTAATGCAAGATGAGGATCAGGCAGCGCCCAAGCATCCGCGCGCTGAAGCAGCACACGCGTTGCTTCGGAAAAAACCGAGCGTGGATGCCGCCTGGGGTTTGACGCGGTAGAGTTTGATCCTTCCGCTACAAAAGACCCGGCACCATGGATGCTATCGACAAGCCCTTCGGAGATCAGCGCGTCATAGGCTTCGGTCACAACGTTTCGACCAACAGATAACTGCTTTGAAAGAACACGAGACGAGGGCAACTTGCTTCCCGCAGAAAGCGTTCCAGCGACGATTATCTTACGCAACTCTCCCGCAAGCTGCGCCGCCAGGGTTTCGCGGGCGGCTCGGTCGAGGAGTAGATCGTCTAAGAAGGCTTCCGTCATGGTGTCGTACTGTTCGCTTAAATCAGGGATACGCTCGATGTTGATGGCTACTCGAAACACAGGACTTACTTGATCTCATTCAAGGCATCCTTTCGATTTCAATCCTGGCCGACACTAGCAGCGGCGGCGATTTCGGCAAAGTCTGCACGCGCTTCTCTATGGGTTTGGAATCCAGAACTGGTCCAAATCTGTAAGAATCGCGGCTGGCATCACACCACCTCAGCCACAACAGGAGGGAGTGCCGTGCTCGTAATTGATACACCCGAACCCCACTCGCGTGGTGTCGCAACGTCAAGTGACGGTGTTGACATTCCGTATCAGATATTTGGAGACGGACCAGAAACCGTCCTCTTCGTGCACGGTTGGTGCTGCGATCATAGCATCTGGGGCGACCAAATCGCAGCGCTGTGTTCTGACTACACGGTCGTCGCGCTTGACCTTGCATCGCATGGCTCTGCGGGCAAACGCCAGAACGCCTGGCCGATGTCATCCTATGTTCAAGATGCCCTTGCTGTCGTGAAGGCGGTAAACCGGCCGTCATGGGCTCTCGTAGGTCATTCTCTTGGCGGTGTTTTAGTCGCGATGCTGGCGGCAGAGATGCGCGCCGAAACCGCTGCTGTTGTCGTCGTGGACGCGATCAAACGCCCTGACCAGACGTTGCCCCAGCAAGACGCCGATGCAATGCTGGACTATCTGTCAGTCGATTGGCCGCGCAACGTTCCAGCCTGGCTTGCTGAAGCGGCGTTCACCAACAAAACGTCATCTGAGATTGTCTCTTATGTCGAGCGGGCCTTGGGCTCTGCCGATGGAACGACTGCGGTTGAGGGTTTGCGAGATTTCCTGGCCCAGGATCATGCGAAGCTGCTGGACGCCATCCGCGATATTCCCGTTCTGTTGATGAATGGCGCACCGCCCGCGCCAAGCGCGGACTTTTTTGATGCGTTTCATCCTGACTGCAAGCTCGTTGAATTCGAGGGAGCGGGGCACTTTGTGATGCTCGAGCGCGTCGAAGACTTCAACCGATGCTTACGCGAGGAGCTGCCCAAAATGTTCAGCGCCCATTTGAATGAAAGCAGTCCCGCTTCACGAGAGGTTTTGATCTGATGTCACAGCATGAAACCGACGTTTCCGATCCAGCGCGACCAACGAGGCTCAAGGGTACGGTGCAGAGCTTTCTTGCAGCAGCCTATGGCGGCAAGATTGAGGATGCCAAACGCTATCTGACCGACGATTTGCGCCTTGAGATTGCGGGCTCCAGCGCCGTGTCAGGTACGCGATCAGGGCCTGACGCTTTCTTCGAGAACTTCGGGCGCATGCTGGAGCTGACCGAACACACTTACACCATGACCGAGCAAACGGATTGGTGTGCCAGCTTGGACCGTGTCGTGTTGGTGGCGACCGAACAGACCACCAAAGACGGTAAGCCCCTGACCTTCAGGCGCGCGGTGATCTACCGGTTTCGCTCCGAGTTGATCGACCAGATCAGCGTCTATGAGCTGGACCCGGACGTCGCGGCCGCCGCCTTCGGCTAACAGAATTCACCCAAAATTGGAGCAACGACATGAGACACTCGCGGATTGGTCTTCCAGACAACACCAAGATGACTGCAATCGCCTTGTTGCAAAAAGCGCTCGTTGATACGCTTGATCTGAGGCTTGCGGTCAAACAAGCGCATTGGACGGTCAAAGGGTCGGATTTCCAGCAACTTCACGAGTTGTTCGACAGCTTTGTCGAGCCGCTGGATGACGAGGTCGATACCATTGCGGAGCGTATCTCAATTCTTGGTGGTGTGCCGGACGGCCGAGCTGTCACGGTCGGTACCGGGAGTAAGCTCGAGGCGTACCCACTAGAAGGCGGGGCCGGTAAGTCGCATCTGGAATGGCTCGCGGACCGCTTTGCGGCGCTTGGCGATCACATTCGCGAGGCTATCGATCAAGCAGATGACGCTGGCGACGCGGACACCGCCGATATCTTCACCGGCACATCCCGATTTCTCGACAAGTCACTCTGGTTCATCGAGGCGCACCTGCCTGCCGCAGAAGCCTGAACCAATTCGCAAAAGGGACAAAAACCATGACGAAAAAACACAAACCCATCGTTCACGGGCCGGGTCAAGGCGAACACAACAGCGCGTTTGGCCTTAACCGCTACTTCAGGGTCACGCCGGAGCATACTGGAGGCGCGTTTTGCATCTTCGAAGAAGAAATCGAAGAAGGCGCAGGGCCTCCACTGCACATCCATCACACCGAACAAGAGGTATTCACCGTTTTGTCCGGGTCGGTGAAGTTTCACTGTGATGGCGAGGAGACGGTGGCAGGGCCCGGAACAACTGCTTTGATCCCCGCAGGTGCGCGCCATGCGTTTCGCGGCATCGGGCCAGGAATATCGCGCGTTCTTGTCATGCTGGTTGCAGGCAAGGGGGAGGGCTTCTTCCGGGACGTCGAGACCGAAGGGCTTTCGCCAAAAAATGGCATGCCCCGGATCAACGAGATTGCCGCCGAATACTCTGTTGAGTTTGTCGGTCCCCCAATCGACTGACCCAACCCAGTCAACCGCGCCAAGATGCCATTCGGCGCTTCAGAACAAGGACGATACAGATGAATATGTTCAAACCGATCATTCTCTCAGCCCTTATTGCTCTGGCGCTGTTGATCTCCCCCGGCCATGCTCATGATTTCGGACAGCACGAAACTGATGCCGCGACCGACGGGCCTCGAACAGCCACCGTGGTGCACGCCGATGATCCAAGGAAGAAAATCGGGGGTGGGCAAGATCAATTCGATCTGCTGGTCTCCGGCGCTGAAACCGACGGGCAATACTTCCTGATGGAAGCAGTGATTACTCCGGGGGGACGCGCGCCTGAGCATGTGCAGACCCGAGAGGAAGAAGGCTTCTACATCCTCAGTGGCACGTTGAACTTCTACGCCGACGGTCAGCAGGTGATCGCGCGTGCCGGTACCTTCATCAACATTCCCAAAGGTGTGCCGCATTACTTCGAAAACGTGTCCGGCGAGGATGCAAAGATGCTCATCCTGCTGTCGCCTTCTGGTCTTGAGCATTGGTTTGAAGCGGCAGGCGAAGATCCGGCGAACGCGCGTGCCCTTGGCGAGGCAGAGTATGGCCTCGAATTCATTCAAGACTTCCCTGCCCAAGACTGAACCTCTGTTGGAGAGACAATATGACCTTTGCTCAGGATTTTCAGTTGTCTGACTGCAGACCCGAAGGGATGCGGAAAGCCGTAAAATCAAAGAAACCGACAATTATCCACGCTGATGACCCGCGCCGTCAGACCGGCGGCGTCGAGAACCGTTTTGACATGTTGGCGACCGGCGCGGAAACCGATGGTCAATATCTTCTCATGCAAGCGACAATCGCGCCCGGTGGACATCCGCCAAAGCATATCCAGACCCGAGAAGAAGAGATGTTCTACATCCTTAGTGGAACACTCACCTTCCATGCCGACGGGCAAGAAGTGGTCGCACGGGCCGGTACGTCTCTGAGTATCCCGAAGAACGTCGAACACTGGTTTGAAAACGTCTCGGATGCGCCCGCGAGGATGCTGGTTCTCTTCGCTCCAGCCGGACTTGAAGGGTGGTTTGAAGCTGCCACCCGATCGCCCGAACGCATGCGAGAGATCGGAGAAACGACCTACGGCCTAAAGTTCGTCTAGGAGGATTAGGTCGCTGAAACGCACGGGATCGGTTGTCCCCCCGACCCGTGCCTTATGAGGGGTGGCCCGCCTCGATCTCCTCCCCGTCGCGCCACCCCTCACTTTTCGAAAGAGAGTTCTATGACCCAAACCAACCATCGTATTCCCGTTCCCGGAGGTGCGCTGCATGCACTACACTCAGGAGAGGGCGACACCGCAATCGTTATGCTGCACGGCTGGCCTCAGACCTGCCGCGAATGGAACGCCGTCACCGCGCTGATGGAAAATCAGCACCAGATTATTGCACCTGACCTGCGCGGATGCGGTGACAGCTTCAAGCCGATGTTGGGTTATGACGCTGTCACGCAAGCCGATGACGTCTTGGCGCTTCTGGATCACTTTCAACTCAAACAGGCACATCTGGTCGGGCATGACGTAGGTGGTCCTGTGGCTTACGCCTTTGCCGCGTCCCACCGTAGCCGCTGCGCCTCGCTATCGCTCATCGAAGCGCCGCTATGGGGTGTCGTAGGGGACGGTGTTCCTGATCTTCTGTCGATGTTTTGGCATTTGCAATTCCATCAGGACGTGGATCTTGCTGAGAAGCTGATACGCGGTGACATCGGGGCGTATCTCGAACACTTCTACCGTGATTTCGGGTTCAACCCAGATGCGATTTCACCTGCCGAGGTCGCAGAATATGTGCGGGCATACAGTGGGATCGGTGCACTGCGCGGCAGCCTGATGCACTATCACGCAATCCCCGAGACCGCGGAGCAGCTCAAGAAACTGAGCGCCGACAAGTTGACCATCCCAGTTGCTGCTTTCGGCTCTGAGATGGTCATGAGCGGCTATTGTCAGGCCGTCGCAGCACTTGTCGCAGAGAACGTAACGGGTGGTGTTGTCCCTGCCTGCGGACATTGGGTGCCTGAAGAAAAACCCCAGGCCGTTGCCGATATCATCGCCGCCTCCATTGCCGCGGCATCAGCTTAAAGACTGGAAAACGACTATGAATCAAGATCTGCAATACCTTTTGGATCGTCGCGCACTTGATGACCTGATGGCTGGTTTCTCGGATGCTGCAAACCGGTTCTCGCCTGAGGATTTTCGGAGACTCTGGGCCGATGATGCAACGTGGACGATTGGTCCACCCGTCAGCACCACATTTACAGGAGCGGATGATATCGTTGCCGCCTTCTCCCAACTGGTTGGTAATCGCTGGAAGTTCTTTCTGCAGATGCCATCGGCAGCCAATGTCGTAGATATCCAGGGAGATCGGGCGACGGGCCGGGCCTATACAAACGAAATTGCCCAAGCGAATGACGGTTCCGGGAACTACAACTTCGCCCTCTATGAGGACGAGATGGTCAAGATCGATGGAAAGTGGCGTTTTGCGTCGCGCAACTACAAGGTCCTGTACCTCGATCAAACGCCTTTGGCGGGAGAAGGGTTCTGACAATCAAACCCATACCCACGAGCGCTACCGAGTTCGTGTCGTGATCGCGATGACGCCAGTGACGGGCGATACGGCCAGGCCGGATATTTGGCCTCGCATCGGTATGGTTGCCGTCGCCAGCTTTGGATGTGTGATGGCTATCCTGTCGGGTCAGATCAGTGGCTTTGCACAAGCTGACTTGGCGGGTGGTTTAGGCGTTTCCGCCGACGCTGCGTCGTGGTTCAGCACGCTCTATCAGATAGGCCAGATTATCGTGATTCCATTGGTAGCGATCTCCACCTTAGCACTATCGGCGCGCACGGTGGCCATGTCTGCAGGTGTTGGGTTCGCCTTCACCTCCGCACTTGCCGTATCAGCGGTGACGTATGAACAGATGCTGCTGCTGCGCCTTTTACAAGGCTTCTTTGGCGGTGCTTTTCCGGTGCTGACAATGCTCCTTGTCATGCGCTCGTTTCCGCCTGGCGAAGGACAACGAGAAGGGTTGGCGGTCTTTGCCATGGCGGTGAGCGTGAGCCTTGGGTGCGCTGCTTTAGCAGCCGACTTTTTGACCTTTCACCTGAGTCACGATGGACCGTTCGTTTTCCAGGTTGGATGGACGGTATTCTACATATTCCTGGTGGCAATGGCCTTTCCAAGACAACAGTCCAACCTCGTCATTTTGCGGATGGCCGACTGGCGCAGCTATTTCCTGCTCGTCGTTGGCTTCTGCTGTTTGGTCATCGCTTTGACACAAGGCGAGCGGCTGTTCTGGTTTGAAAGCGCGACTGTGATGTTCTCGACTCTGTTTGGCATCGGCTTTTTGGGCGCAACCCTTGTGTCGCTTACCCGCGCCGAGCGTCCCTTCATCGATCTATCCCTCATTGGTCGCATCACTTTTGGCTGGGCAATGCTAATGGCTCTGACAGTGCGATTTGCATTGCTTGTGGTCGCCTTTGTTGTCCCCCAATACCTCATCAGGCTGCAGGGGTTTAGAGCGGGCGAGATTGCCGAGGTGACCCTGTGGTTGGTGCCGGTCCACCTCCTTGCCTTTCCTGCCGCCTACTTCGCAGTCCGGCTACTGGACCCGCGGCTCACCTTAATGATTGGCTTGCTGTTGTTTGCCGCTGCCGCCGCGATCAATGTTGATCTGAACCCTCTTTGGGCCGCCGAACAATTTCGTACGTCCATGGTTTTTCTGGGCACCGGACAAGCGTTTTTCATGGTGTCTTTGCTCGCCTTCGCGGTTCACGGGTTGCGGCCCGAAAACGGTGCGACAGCAGGCACACTGTTCAACATGACACGTATTCTTGGACAGGCGTTGGGCACAGCGATGATCGCGACGCTGGTGACCGAGCGTGAGAAGTTTCATTCTAATCAAATCGTTGAGCACCTGACGGCCAGCGATGGAATCTTTCAAAACCGACTAGCTGCCCTTGCAAACGGATACGCGTCAGTCGGTTTACCTGAACCGCAGCTGTCCGGCTTAAACGCACTGCGGGGTCAAATTGCGAACCAAGCATACGTGCTGGCCTACATGGACGCGTTTGTTGTCCTGGCTGTGCTTCTGAGCGCTGCCGCATTTCTCGTTTGGATGCTGCCGGATATTCGACCGCGGCCCAAATCTCAATCCGAACTTTTGGAGAACCCGAATGGCTGATGGCCTGCACAGTGGCGTGAAACGAGTTTTGATGACAATAGGCTTCGTCTGCGTATTTGCAGCTCTGGCTGTCGTGGTGGGACAACTGATTTCCGGGCGGACTATTTATGTTCGTACCGAAAACGCTTATGTGCGATCAGACATCGTCACCGTCGCACCACGTATCTCCGGGTATGCGGTGGAAATTCTAGTCGAGGACAACACCGCTGTCACAGCGGGTCAGCCCCTATTTCAATTGGATCGCCGTGACTTTGAGGCGGCGGTGCGCCAGGCCGAAGCCGATGTTGAAATCCAGAATGCTGGGCGAGCAGCAGTAGAAGCCCGCGCTCGGCTGCAGCTCGCCCGCATAAGTGCTGCTCAGTCCACCGTAGACGCACGCCAGGCAGAGCGAGAATTCGCAGCAGCAGAGCTGGCGCGAGCAACCGAACTGCGGACCCGCGGGGCAGGAACACAGCAACGCCTGGAAGACGCAACAGCCGCAGACCTTGTTGCAGCCGCCCGGCTTGTCGAAGCATCTGCTGATCTGCTTCTGGAACAGGAGCAGCAGACGGTTTTGGAGGCTGAGCGTCAATCAGCAGAAGCAGCAATCGCCAATGCCGAGGCGACACTGGAAAAGAACCGCATGGCGTTGCACGACACGACGGTTTGGGCACCGCTCTCGGGGACAGTAGCCAGTCGTGGGTTGCGTCTAGGCGAGTTTGCGGCGGCCGGCGCATCTGCGATGAGCGTTGTTCCGGAAGACGGCCACTGGATCGAAGCCAACATCCGCGAGACGCAGATCCAAAACGTGCGACCAGGTGACCGCGCCGAGGTACAGGTTGATACGCTCGGCGGAACTCCGTTTTGTGCCACTGTTGAAAGTGTTGCGCCGGCCTCCGGCAGCGAGTTTTCATTGATCCCACCAGACAACGCGACCGGCAATTTCACCAAGATCGTTCGCCGCTTCACTGTGCGACTTCAGTTTGATCCTGATGATCCAAGATTGACGCTCGTGCGTCCCGGCATGTCGGTTGTTCCCACGATCGCTGCGGGCTCTCACGAGACGGGACTCAGTGATGCAGGTTTTCTCGAGAACCTTCTTCGTTTTGGGCATGCCGACAGATTTGCTTGTGACACAGGCGCTCCTGTTTCACCGCCACAGCCTTTGCGCCGCTCCCTGCCTGTTTGGGATGAAGAGGCAAACGGTTGAGGACAGCTTTGCATATGCGGACAGCGCTCGGGCTTGTGGTGGTACTATTGGGCGCGGCATGCGCTGAGCGTGCCATTGTCGCTGTATTGCCGCCACCAGAGGTTTCGAATGTCCGGGATGTCTGGGTGGTGAAGTTGCGAGGCGATGCGCAAGCGACGCGCCGCACAGCACCGCCTCGCACGAACAGGCTGAGCTTTGAAAGGACCTCCGTTTCCATCCCGCCGACACACCAACCTGGTCAGATCAAATGGCCAAAGGGACCTCCGGACGCCAACACCGATTTTGTCATCACGCAGGAAGTGAAATTCTCTACTGAATCGCAGTTCGTAAACGCTTTGAATGCTGGTCAGGCTGCTGAGCAAGGCGAGACGCTGCTCTTTGTACACGGCTACAACGTTCGCCACTACGAAGCGGTCTATCAGCTTGCCCAGATGGCCGAGGACTACGACGTGTCGGGGCCGGCAGTAGTGTTTTCCTGGCCCTCCGCGGGCGTCGCGGCAGGGTATGTCTATGATCGCGACAGCGTGCTGATCTCGCGCGATGCTCTCGAGCAAACGATCATTGCCTTGTCCAAACAAAGTAACCGCGAAATTATATTGGTGGGGCATTCAATGGGCAGCCACCTCATTATGGAAACCCTGCGCCAGATCGAGATCAAGAAATCTTTAGATATCGCGACCTCAATCACTGCACTAGTACTGATGGCGCCCGACATTGATGGTGAGGTGTTCCTGTCGCAAGTCAGAAGCTTAGATGCTCTGCCGGATCCGTCCATCTTGATGGTTGCCCAGCGTGACCGAGCGCTGCGTTTGTCTGCATTTCTCGCAGGACAACGCCCTCGACTGGGAGGACAGACAGACAGAGCCATCGTCGCTGACCTGCCAATTAGTGTAATCGACGTTGATGATTTGGGAACTGGCGAAAGGTTCGATCATGCCATACCGACCTCATCTCCGGCGGCCATCGAAATTTTACGACGTCTGGACGCCGATATGCCAATCGCAAACGCTGAGATACCTGATCTTGTTGTCCTCTCGGAACTTCCACATACACCGAACCCGACGAAAACCCAACCTGATCGTTGAAATCCAGAACGGTCTGAAAGTCGGAAAACTTCTGAAATAGCGACCCCATCTTTGACTCGTGATCAGCAGAGATCACGCGAGATTTTCAATCGTCTAAGAAGGAGTATCCCATGGGCTTGCCCTCAAGTGAACTGACCCCCGACAACTGTGTTTTCATGATGATCGACCACCAGGTCGGTTTGATGTCGTTTCTGACATCGATCGATCCGACCCAGATGAAGAACAACATTCTTGGTCACGCCAAGACAGCCAAAGCGTTCGACATCCCGGTGATCATGGGCACCAGCTGGCCCACCGGTCCAAACGGCCCGACTATGCCCGAGCTCAAAGCGCTCTTTCCCGATGTCGACGTGATCGACCGCCCGTTTGTGAACTTCTGGAATGATCCGGCGTCCAAGGCGGCAGTTGAGGCGACCGGGCGCAAGAAGCTCGTGATCTCTGGTCTGGCGACCGAAGTCTGCGCCGCATTTCCGGCTATCGCCGCTCTGCGTGAAGGCTATGAGGTCTACGTGGTGATGGACGCCAGCGCGGACTTCAACCCTTTCATTCAACAGGTCACTATGACGCGTCTGGCTGCCGCTGGCGTGATCGTGACCACTTGGGTGGCGGTATTGGCGGAACTGGCCAAGAACACTCAGGAAAACGGCCAGCATATTGGCATGCTGTTGAGCGAGCATATGGGCCAGTACTACGCCGCGATGAACTTCTTCCTGGGCTCCGGCAAGACGGCCGACGAAGTCGCGAAGAACGTGGGCCTCACAGGTCACCCGCCGATCCCGATGGCGGGCCAGTAACCCGTCGCGCAATTGGAACCGTCGCCCTCGGGCGGCGGTTCATACGCGATCTGAAAGCCCAGTGTTCGCCGTTATGGCAGGGAGAACAAATATGAGCGTTCAAGAGCTCGTCGTAGCTGACGCTATTCCACGTGAGAGACTTGCACGGTACTGGACGATTATCGGATCGGTCCTCCTCGTCGCCTCGATAGCGCAGCCGATCGTATCTGCACAACTCGCCGGTATACCGCCAGAGGATTTGCTGTCTCCAATGACGTCTCACTTCGGTGATACGCCGCTCCCGGACGAGGTGTTGTCTCTATTTGCCGGTGTCTTCGCTAACATCGAGTTTGCCTTTGTGTTTGCGGCGGTGAAGCTAATTGCCGGCGCTGCCATTTTGTATTCTGCCAGACACCTTCACGCGGACACGGGGCGTCCTCAGATCGTTCTCGAAATAGCGGCTGTTACGGGGGTGGCCGCTTTTATCGGGATCGGCGTTTACTTCTCATACTCGTCTTTTCTCATCGCCTCTCTCATGGGCGTTCCGCTCATTGCAACGGTTTTCATGGCGGGACTTGGCTTGATTTTTGCGCTCCTCCCGGCCCGTTGGCTTTGGCGCAATTTCCGTAGTTTACGTGCCCTCTAGGAGCTGCTGATGCTTTGTCCATCAACCGTTCGCACGATAGATAGTCTTCTCGGTAGAGGCCGGATGATTGCTACAATCGGTGCGTTTGTTTCCTTGGCACTTCTGGTGAGCGCTTCTTTAGTGTCTGCGCAGGGCTTTGGAAACGGCGATCAGCCGCCGCCCGCCGTTTTGGTCACAGAGGTCCGTCCAGAGGCGCGCGCTGATGAGAATGTTTACCCCGGCCGGGTTCGCTCCACAGACCGTTTGGAGATCGTACCACGCGTCACTGGCTTCTTGGAGAAACCGCTCTTTGAAATCGGGGACTATGTCGAGGCGGGTACGCTGCTGTTTCAGATTGAGCCGTCGCGTTTTGCCGCTCAACTCAGAGCGGTTGAAGCACAGTTGGCATCTGCGGAGGCGCAACGAACACTCGCACGTGCCACGCTGGAGCGCACGCGCGAACTTGCCACGCGCAGTGCCACGCCGCAGGCACGGCTGGATGAAGCGCAAGCCGCATTTGAAAGTGCTGTCGCCGAGATCGCGCAGCTCACCGCGAGCCGGGATCTTGCCCAAATAGATTTGCAGAACACCGAGATTAGAGCGCCTTTCTCTGGCCGTATGTCGCGGTCGGTGGTGGCCCAAGGGGCCCTTGTTGGGCCAACATCAGGCCCGCTGGCGATGCTTGTCGCCGAGGATCCAACCGAGGTTGTCTTTGCCGCGAGCCAGCAAGTCTTTTTGGATGTCCGGCGGGATGGTTTGGAACCGGGTGATGTAGATGTGTTGCTTCGGCTTATGGATGGCTCAGTGTACTCAGAAATTGGCCAGATCGTCGCAAATGAAGTCACCGCCAGCGGCCGGACAGACGCGATAGAAGTCACCGCGCGTATTGCCAACCCGGAGGGATCGCTGATTGACGGGCAGCTCGTCGATGTGGTGATCCGCAACAAGCAACCGACAGAACGTCTTGTCTTGCCGCAGGCCGCTTTGCTGCTCGATCAGCAGGGGACGTATGTGCTGGGTGTTGACGAGACCGACACCGTGATCCGCTATGACATCAAGACAGGCGTGCAAATAGGCACGGAAATCGAAGTGACCTCGGGCATTGAGACCGGTGCCGTGGTCATCGTCTCTGGTCTTACCCGCGCGCGGCCAGGCCTTGTCGTCGCGCCCCAGTTTGCCCGAGCGCAAGACTAGTGGTCTATGACATTTTCATCGCCCGTCCACGCCTCGCGATTGTCATTTCTCTCTTGATCACGATTGCCGGGTTGATCGCCATGCGCGTCATACCGGTCGCACAATACCCCGATATCGCACCACCAACCGTTCAGGTCAGTGCTTTCTACCCCGGGGCAGATTCTGAAGTCATCGAAAGTGCCGTGGCGCAGCCCATCGAGAGCGCAATCAATGGTGTCGAAGGCATGCGCTATATGTCGTCATCGTCCTCTGCTGATGGAACATATTCATTGACGGTCTCTTTTGAAGTTGGCGTTGATCCTGACATCGCGGCGATCAACATTCAAAATCGCATTGCTGCGGTGGAATCGACGCTCCCGGCAGAAGTGCGGGACGACGGTGTTTCGGTCACTAAGTCTGCTGGCGATCTGCTTCAGGCCTTCCTCTTCTTCTCAACTGATGGTTCGCGAGATGGCTTGTTCATCAACAACTACTTGGCCATCGCCGTGCTTGACGAAATCAAACGCGTTCCAGGTGTTGGAAGTGCCCAACAGTTTGGTGGCGGCGACTACGCCATGCGGGTCTGGCTGGATGCAGACGCGCTGGACAGTTACCGTCTGACCGCATCCGACGTGTCCGCAGCGCTGCAAACACAGAATATTCAAGCGCCTATTGGCCGTATTGGGTCCGCCCCAATATTCGGAGATCAACAGCTACAGCTCAATCTGACAACCACGGGTCGTTTGGTCACACCGGAAGAATTTGAGAACGTAATTCTCTTGGCCGAGCCGGGAGGAGCGACTGTGCGGGTGGCAGATGTGGGCCGCGTTGAGCTATCCGCCGAGAACTTCGACCAAGCAGCTTTCTATGAAGGCCGCCGTGCCTCTGTTTTGGGGATCAGTCTTTTGCCAGGTGCAAATGCTGTATCTGTCGCTGAAGCCGTAAATCTACGCCTCAGTGCTTTGTCAGAGCGCTTCCCGGATGGGCTTGCCTACAGGTCCGTCTTGGACAACTCAAAATTCGTCGGAGCTATGATAGATAAGGTTGTCGTCACATTGGCAGAGGCCTTTGGATTGGTAGCATTGGTCATCTTGCTCTTCCTGGGGCGGGTTCGCTCAACGGTGATACCCCTCATTGCCGTACCTGTGGCCGTTATTGGTACGTTTGCGGTTCTCCTTATCGCGGGCATGTCGGCCAATACGATCAGCTTGTTGGCGATGATCCTCGTGATTGGGATTGTTGTGGACGATGCCATCATCGTTGTCGAAAACGTTGAACGGGTGATGGAAGAGAATCCCGAAATGCCCGTCAATGAAGCTGTCAGTAAGGCGATGCGAGAAATCGCTGGGTCGATCATTGCTATTACGCTGGTGCTACTCTCGGTCTTTGTGCCTGTAGCCTTTCTAGGAGGATCATCGGGCACGTTGTTGCGCGAGTTCGCCGTCACAGTGTCTGCTGCCATGGTAATATCTGCCATCAATGCGTTGACGCTTGCGCCGGCACTCGCAGCACTCTTTCTTAGGCCAGGTCCGGTGGCATTCGCGCCACTCAGATGGGTGTCGAGACGGATTGATGGGCTCACCAAGGGATACACCTGGACCATCGCACGTCTGCTGCGCGTTGCTCCATTGGCCTTCGTGCTATCAGTTGGGGCAGGCTACATCGCGTTTCAATCAACCCAAATGCTGCCATCCGGTTTTGTCCCCGAAGAAGACAAGGGATTTGCCTTCGTCGTCGTGACATTGCCAGAGGGAACGTCACTCAATCGAACTCAAGACCTGCTCTTGGATCTGACGGAAAGCGTGGTCGAGGATCCGGCCATCGATATCGCCGTCCCCGTCGCGGGTATCGATTTCCTAGGTGGAGGGGCGGCCCCCAACACGGGCGTCATTTTTGTGACGCTGCTCCCTTATGAACTCCGTGAAGATCCGGAGCTCAGTTCTTTTGCCGTTGTTCGAAGGCTCGGTGCCTTGTTGGCATCGATCCCAGACGGGACATTTTTCCCCGTAAACCCACCTGCAATCGACGGGATCGGACAGGTCGGCGGGCTTGAATACAACCTTGAAGCCGTCACTGGCCAGAACGCGCCTCAATTGGCGGCAGCTGCACGCGGCATGATCGTCGCCGCCAGTGCGGCACCAGAGATCGCCGCTGTGTTTACCACCTTCAGCGCGGAAACGCCTCGGTTGCGCTTGGACGTCAACAGAGAGCGCGCACAAGTGCTCGGGGTTGAGGTCGCAGATGTCTTTCGGGCGCTGCAGATCAATCTCGGCGGGGCCTATGTCAACGACTTCAATCTATTTGGGAGAACATGGTCTGTCAGACTTCAAAGCGATGCAGCCGATCGAAACGAAATCTCGGACGTCCTCTCCCTGAGGGTCCGCAACACAGACGGCGATATGATCTCCCTGTCATCTTTTGCAACTGTGTCGTTGGAAGCGGGCCCGCGTTTGATCAGCCGACACAACAACTATCGTTCAGCAGCTTTGACGGTCGCTCCCATGCCAGGCGTCGGTGATGGTGTCGCCCTCGCCGCGATGGAAGAGCTATCGCGCACTACTCTGCCAGATGGTTACGCATATGAGTGGTCCGGGCAGGCTCTTGAACAAGTGGAAACCAGTGACCAGACCTTAATCGTCTTGGCCCTTGCTCTGTTGTTTGCCTATCTATTCCTAGTGGCACTTTATGAGAGCTGGGCAATCCCAATTGCTGTGCTGACATCGGTTTCGGTCGCTGGCATGGGTGCTGTGCTGGCCTTACTTTTTTTCCAGATGTCGTTCGACCTCTATGCCCAGATCGGCTTGATCATCCTGATCGCCTTGTCCGCAAAGAACGCCATTCTTGTCGCCAGTTTCGTCCTGGAGCGTCGGACGCAGGGCGATAGCCCGCAACAAGCAGCACTGGACGGTGCAAGGCTCCGGTTCCGACCAATCATGATGACAGCACTCTCCTTCATCCTTGGGTTGATACCGCTTGCAACGGCGACGGGCGCAGGAGCCGGTGCCATGGTCGCAGTCGGCATTCCCGTGCTTTTTGGCATGTTGGCATCCGCAGTCTTTGGCATTTTGCTAACACCGATGCTCTTGCTAACAATTGAAAGCTTCCGCGCACGTTTCGGATCGCACCATCCGCTCTAGAGGGCGTCTCGGAAAAGCAGAACCGATGATTAGTTTAACTGCGTTGGCTCAACATCTTTTGCCAGATCAATCGACTGGTAAGGCGGGTTCCAGCAGAGCGCGAAGCGCATTGCGCTTCGCATGATCCGATAGACCCTGTACTTGCCACAGCCGTTGACCCGCCAGCAGATCAGCCGTCCCGTGTACAACCGCCCAATAATGATGGGTCAAAACCATGTCCTGAAAAGTTCCAAAGGGCGCTTTGCCGGTAAGTGCTGCGAATTGTTCAGCCAATAGCCGAAAGGCATCGTCTCCCGCCCGGGTCAGATCGATATCCGCGCGGTCGGTGCGATCTGATGTAAAAGACAACCGAAACAAGGCTGTATGAATCTGCGCGAACGCAATGTAGGCAAGTCCATAGGCCAACAGACCCTCCCGAGGCCCTGTCGTCTTTGCAATCTCCGCTTTTGCCATATCCAACAGCCGTTCGAACCCGCGCACCGCCAGCGCCGTTAGTAGCCCTGCGACATCGTTGAAGTGATGCGCGGGTGCAGCGTGGCTGACACCGGTTCGCCGAGCGACACGACGAAGCGAAAACGCTTCGGGCCCGACCTCTGCCAGTTCGACCTCACCCGCGTCAAGCAGCGCCGTGCGTAGATCACCATGATGATAACGGCGCTCCTCAGGGCTGGTCGTGGGCTGAGTGTGATCGATCCTCTCATTCATGCCACAGTTCTACAAAGTGACCCTAGCTTCAGCAAGCCATTTCTTGACAGTGTCAAGATTTTGCGATACCTGATTCTTGTCACTGTCAAGATGGTAGCTATGGAGCCGAGCATGGACCCGCAAACTCTGTTCGACGTTGCGTCGACACTTGCAATGCTAGGATGGGTAGCGCTTGCGCTGAGTCCGCTGGCGCCACGCAGGCTGCTGCCCGTCGGTGGTGTAGTTTTGCCGCTATTGGTCTGTGTTATCTACGCTCTGGCAGCGGTGCTTTACCTGCCGGGTGCGGAGGGCGGATTCGACACCCTCGACAATGTGATGCTGCTGTTCTCGGATCGGGGAGCCACCACGGTCGGATGGGTTCATTTTCTAGCTTTCGATCTGTTAGTCGGCGGCTGGATCGTCCGTGACGCACGCGCCCGCAGCGTCCCACACATTACTCTGCTGCCCTGTCTGTTCGTTACCCTCATGCTCGGCCCAGTCGGTCTACTGGCCTATCTCGCCTTACGAAGCCTATGGGTTACTTGGCAAAAACGAAAGGTTGCATTCGCATGACTGACATCTCCCTATCACAAACGCGCGCGACTTTAACGCCGCTCGCCGTTGCCGCCCTCGCCCTCGCAGGAATTGCAGTCCTTTTGCTCTCAATGGTTGCATTTGATACGCGTGTGCTGGACGGGGAAAGCGTCTGGCTAAAGCCCCTTAAATTCTCCGTGTCACTTGCACTTTGGTTGGCGACGCTGGATTGGGGAGCGCGCAGGCTCCCATCATCAGTACGGAACAGGCGTTGGCTGACGATTTGGGCCTGTATCGCCATTACCACAGCGTTTGCTGAACTTGTCTGGGTAGCAAGTGCGGCCGCCCTTGGCACCCGATCACACTACAATGTAACCGACCCACTGCTCCAAACGCTCTACGAGACGGCAATGGGGCCAATTGCCGTCTTGCTCGCCCTGACAGCAGCCGGCTTCGGTGCATCGCTTCTGCGTCATGGCACGGACGTGATGGATCGCGCTGTCGGGTATGCGTTCGTCGCGACGACGATGCTGACAATTCCAATTGGAATGGCACTTTCCTTCGCGCCGGTCGAAGGCATTGGCATTGCGCCCTTTGGATGGACTCTTGCCCCGGGTGACCTCCGCCCCGCGCATTTCGTGGCCACGCACCTGATGCAGATTATCCCAATAGCGATGTGGTTTGTCGCTTTGATTGGGCTCGAGCGGCGTGGCACCAGCCTGGTACTAACAACGACGTTTTCGGCGATCACCCTGCTGATTGCAGCCTATGGGATGGGCTGGATCGGCTAAAATACTTTCTGCTGATACACGACAAACCTATCAACCGCGAGAAAGGACCTTTCATGTCACTTCGTCTTCCCATGAACCTGCTCTTTGCTTGTATTGCTCTCCCGGCGCATGCAGACACCACTGTCACTGCGATCCAGGGTACCTGGGTGACGACCATCCTCGAAAGCCCAACCCCAGGTGGCGGCCCGCCAGCCTACGTTCGCCAGACGACGTCCTTTGACAAGGAACAACAAACCCTTACGGTGGAAGCATTTTCCGATCCGAGCGGAACACAGCCTCTGTTCAGATACGATTCCTTCGGTCCATTCACGGATATCGGCCCCTGGGAGGCAGTTCCCAGAGCTCGCGCGCTTGACTTAGAAAACGACAGCTCTGTGGTGACAATTTTTGTAGACGCCCCAGACCTTTGGCGGGCAATTAGTCTCGCCAATTGTGATCTGACCGTTGGTGTCGGAATTGATATCACAGACTGTGTCAACGGCCCACCCTTCGCTGTGACGGACTGTATCGACATGGACATCGTGCTGGTTGACTTGGAGGGAACTCGGCTGCGCTATGGCGGAGGCGAAAACGTCAACAGATGCATAACGCGTCCAACAGAAGTATCGGAGACTGCGTTCTTCAAGGTAGAGTAACATCCGGTTTTCCCACCAGATGTTGTTTCGTGAGTTTCTGTACCAGGCCTAGGGGGCTCGAAGCTGCATAATCGGACAGATTCTGGAACATTTGCGAACGTACCGGCTTGCTGCATGGTCTAAGGCTGCCGAAGATATCGTCATGAAGTCTATGGAGGCCGAAGTGACACCGGATATTGCGCGCGACTGGGGTTTGTCCTTTGACGATTTGCTGTTTCTGGCCGAGTTGCCAGAGTATGTCCGTCTTGAGGCTGCGCTTCAACTATGCCATCTCCGTCGTACTGGCCGGTTTGTTGAGGATTGGTCATGTATTTCCGATGACGCCATTTTTTATGTGGCCTCGCAGGTTGAACAGTCTGACGCCCGCACGCACCGCTCTTTCGATGATCGGACAGCGCGTCGATATCGGGTCAGACTTATCGAATACATGGGTCTTTCGCGCGCTACCGCGGATGATCTTGCTGCGCTGGAAACTCGGTTGATGACGGAAGCCTGCCCTATGGGCGGTTCAGTTGTTGAGATGATCGAACATTGTTTTCTTCGGTTCGGGTATCATGGGCTTATTCCGCCATCCGAAAAAACGCTTTCACGCATTGTACGGTCGGTCCGTCGGAAATTTCTGGATAGATACCTTCCATCAGTAGTCAACGCACTGTCGCCTGAAACGATCTCCAGGCTGGAAAGCTGTCTTGCCAATCCAAGTGGGGACCATGGATTTCAGCGTCTGAAAACTGACGTTGGCGCTGCGACTTTGGATAACGTGCCGGAAGCGGCCGACCGACTGGAATTCATTCCCAGCTTGGCTCTGCCATTTGAACTCTTGGTGCATCTCAATCCGTCATGGCTGGCTACGCTGACACGCCGGGTGGAAAGAGAAACTGCAACCGAGATGCGACGACATTGCGGGGCGCGTCGCCTTGGTCTGTTCGCAATTTACCTCATGTCCCGCCGCGCACGGATGATTGACGAGCTTGCAGATCTATTGCTTGAAGTTGTGCATTGGGTTGGCACCAAGTCCCGACGCAAGGTCGTCAGCAGGATTGCTGCTGATATTGAGAAGGTACACGGCAAAGACCGGTTACTTGTGGGCATTGCAACGGCGGCAATGCTGACCCCAAATGGACGGGTAGCTGATGTGATCTTCCCGGTGGCAACAGCGGTCAAGTTGAAAGCCAATACAGATGAACACCGGGCCAAGGTTACATTGGACTTCGGATACAGACGATGATGCGCGGCTCCTATGCCACCCACTACCGGCGCATGCTGCCATCGTTGCTTCCCGTTTTGGAATTTCGTTCGATTAATGAAACCTGGCGGCCCATTCTGAAAGCGCAGTCTCTGATCGTGCTTTTGAATGAAGAAGGGCGACGACTTGTGCCCGTATCACTGGTCCCGGAAGGGTCAATTCCCCGCAAATGGTGGGACACAGTGGTTGATCAGAAGGGGCGACTCAATGTCGTATCTCAATCCAGATGATGATCTGCCGAAAGATTTTCTGCAGAAACGGGACATCTAAAACGCCAGGTTGGACCTGACCCAAGGTGCAAAGGCTTTCTCGGGTTCTGTGCGTGAACATTCGGAACAGGAACTGCTTCAATTGAATGCGATATTGCCGTCAAATGAAAAAGTGAGGATACACTTTTCTGGCGAAAACAGGATCGGCATCACGCCCTTTGATCCAGTACCTGAGCCTGGGGGGCTGATGGCGATCCTGTTTGCGTCAGCCAAGCAGCGCAACACGCAACTAACTCTTCGGAATGTGCAATGCCTCGACTGTTTCAATACATCATACCATGCCCAAGGAGGTAACCCCTATGCTTTTCGCAGTTGGGGTCACCCTTGAGCGGGCTGACTGTCCTGGTTATATGAAACGATGAAATACTAAGGGCAATAGTCGATGGTGCGCTTGGCTTCGGCGTCAGTCGGGCGGTAAGGCATAAACTGCTACTCCAGGAGACGCCTCGGAATACTCATGATCAACGGTGACAAAGGCTTGATCCTTTCGCAACGCAATCCCAGAAACTTCTCCGGCATCGACAAGTGAGTAAACGGTCGAAATCTCACCGGTCACCGGGTCGATGTACAGCAAGTCGTTCCATCCTGCAGCGAGCGCGACGATTTTGTCTCCGCCGTGGTGCAAGCCGACGATCTGATATTCGGATACGGATCTGCTAGGGCGAAGATCGCCTGTCAGTTGCAGCCGGAGCGCTGTGCCGTCTTGTAGACTCAGCAGCAGCCCTTGCCCTTCGTCGGAGAGGACGAGCGTCCCGGTCGCGGGATCTACCGACATAGCCGCGATTTCTCCAACAGTCGGCAGGCCGCCTAGGCCTAGTGGCAGCCCCGGCTCGGTCTGCCATCCACCTGAGCCCTTAGACCAAACAGCGATCTCGTCATAGTCACCAGCAATGAAGGCACGTTCGTCCGATATGGTCACAGTTTCGATCTGCCCCTGTCGCAGCAACAGTGGCGCACCGTTGATCACGGTCGAAGACTTAACCGCGTCGAGTGACGGCGGAAGTTCAAAGAGCTCCGCCTGGTCGGTCGCTACTAGGAACCGCTCATCAGTGGGATCCCAGGCAATGCCAGAGGGTTGGAGGATAGCAAGTGGCAGTGACCGCGTGTCTGCGCGAACAAGGTTTGCGGTCGGCTGGATTGGTGGCCCGTCCGGGTTGAGGTCGGGGATGGATTGGTCCGGCGCAAATAGAGTGAACATCACATCCACGCCAGTCCGCGTGTAAAGCGCACCATAGGCGAGGAGGCCAAGTGCCACCGCGACAGCTAGAATTGCCACGATGCCTGACCGCCGCTTTCGGGGTTGCGAGGCGGCGGGGAGGTGGGCGCGGATTTCGGTCGAGTTATCCATGATCGTCGCCTTTTGCTGAGTTCAGATGCTCGACAAGCCATGGCACGAGTTTCGAGGTCATCTGCCAACGGTCCTGCGGACAATGGTCATCTGTTCCCGACCACACCAACGTCCCGTCGGTGGTCGACGCGGTCACCAATTCCATATCCGACTCCGGGGCTACGTCGTCTCCGCGCGCGTTGATCGAGAAGATCGGCACGTGGGTCGTGCGTCCCTCGCCAATCAGTCCCTGATCTACCAGCGAGAACCCCTTCAACGCTGCCGCGATGGCCTCAAAATCGTTGGGGTCTAGGTTGGCCCTGTCGGCAAAGGCATGGCGATACATCTCTCCGACATAGGCGATCTGCTCGGCTTCGAGTTGGAAGACAGAATGGACAGGCCCGCAAACGTTGACTGCGGCACGTAAACCCTCAGGTGCCTGCATAGCCAGCTTGACGGCGATGCCGCCGCCGAAGGAAACGCCCATGATTGCGAACCGGTCGCCATCCACGCGCTTGTCGGAGCGTAGGATTTCCATAAGTGCGACCGGCAACTGCTCGTAGTCTGGCGCGAGACGAATTTGAGAATGGCTTCCCGTGCCTGCCATGTCGTAAGCGAGCAACCCAATCCCTTCGGCTAGCAGCGCCTCGGTCAGTCCGAAGAACTCGCCTTTGAGGACGTCGATGCCGTTGGACGCGACAACGACTGGGATCGGACCATCCTCATCGGCTGGCAAGGTCAAGATGCCATCGATAGCGTGACCGCCCCAGTTACCCTTCACTTGCTCCACCTGATGCCCGCGCAGCGCTGCGGCGCGCATCAAGGCGTCGATATTTTTGCCGAAGTTCCGCTCTTGGTTCGGGTTTTCCCCGACATACGGGAACTTGGCCACAGCGTAATGTCCCGCCGCGCGACTGAGCAGTTCGGCCGCGACAAGGGCGTTTCCGGCGGCGACCTGTACGTCGGCGCGCCTTACTAGGCTGTCGCCCAGACTCTCGAACTCGTAGGTCCATTCGCCGGGCCCGTATTCGGTCGCGCCATCAGCTGGACCGTCTTCGGGTGCGCCAGCGCGAATGCGCTCCAGCGTCGCGTCAAGGTTGATCGGGTCAATTCCGTTCCACATCCAATGCGCCGGACGAATGTCGCGATAGAATTCGCCGTCCGCGCAGACGGGCATGGCGGTGGCGCAGAGAAGGGCCAAGGCGGAAAGACTGCGTAGGGTCATGATAATCTCCATCAAAAATTGTAGAGGAGGCCGATTCCAACCTCGATTTGTGTGTCGTCGAAGACCAAGGGGCTGTCGGCGGCGTCGCCAGAGAGCCGGCCCCATTCAACCTCGGCGGCGATGCCAACGCGCTCGGTTAGACGGTAGTAGCCCGAGAGCTCGAGGCCGTAACGCTCGATCCCGGACGAGGCATCGTAGCGGCTGAAGGATGAGCGTCCGGCCTCAGAAGCTGAGACCCCGTAGAACGCATCTGTATAGTCGCCGTCGGCCCATCGAACGAAAGGTGCCACGCCAACTTGCAAGCGTTCGCCTAGCATTGTGTCGAACCCGGCCGATAGCGTTGCGGTCGTCCCTCCGTGGCCGTCACCGCCGATCCCGCGCGAGATGACGAATTCGAGATCGGCGGGACCCAGGCCATACTCGAAGATGGCGTTGAGTGTCGCTGTGCCTTCCACGTCGTCTAGACCGCTCAGCCGAGCGTCATCGTCCTGCTCGCGGCTTTCGAAGTCGTAGCCCAGCGAAAGCGCTACCCCGTACTCCGCGATGTCGTCATCGCGGCGCAAGACGTAACCGCCCACCCCAAGCTCGGAATTGAGGAAAAAACGCCGCCATTCCAGATCGATTATCGGCAGCACCTCGGTCTCGGTCTCATCGGAGCCAGCGAAGGTCGGCGCGCTGCCGACGCCGAGGCCGATCACGCCCTCAACTTCAGATGATAAGCCTTGCGCAATAGCCTGTGGTGTTTGGAGAAGCGCAGTCGCTGATATCGCCGCGACAATGATGCAATTTCGGTTCATGTTATTTGGTGCCCTCGTTTGTCATCCAACTTTCATTCGCCCCTGCTTTGGGACTCGGTGATGCAGCGACATTGGCGGCATCACGAGCGGGTAACGCGAGCGGTTCTTCGCGGCAGGTGCCGTTTTGCTCACGAACGGAGGCAGCGGTCTCGCGAACGGTCAAAGTGCTACCGGTCGCGAAATCCCATATTGCAACGGCTGGACGGACCGAGGCCTAGTCTGCAGGGACAGAAAGAGAGAAATAGAATGCCGAAGAAACACGGGCCGACGGGCGAGGTCGAACGTAAGGAGAATATCTTGCGATTTTGGCGCGACGCGACCGTCTTCCTTGGCGCGGGGCCGACTGCCAACAACGCATCGTCATGGCGGTACTTTCTGTTGCATGGGGCGGTTTTTTCGGCAGCGTCAGGTTTAGCCGTCGCCGCCCTCGAGCCATCCTCAACGACAGAGTTGCCCTACCCGGGGGCTGCGCTGGCCTGGACATTGCAGATCGGTGCAGCGCTGGCGCTGCTCACCGCGTCTGTGACCGGTCTCGTCCTTGCGGGCGTCCGGCGCAGAGTCGCGGTGATCATCGCCATTGCGGCCCTGCCTGTGCTCGTTGCGCCTATCTCGTTGTTGGTCGATGGCGGGCTTGGTGGCGAACCGGATAGCCCGCCCGACCAGCTCGGAACTGCACTGCTGCGTGAGGTCGTAGAGGTTGCGCCAGCTTGCCTTGCGCTGTCGGCTCTCCTCTTTCTGTTGTTGGAGCGCGCGTCCCGTCTCTCACAACTCTTGCGCCGCCGCATTGTCGCGTCGCAGGCGACACCTCCCGAGCTAAGTGACATCCTGCCCAAAGTGCCTTTGTCAATCGGGTCAGACCTCATCCGTATCGAGGCGCAAGATCACTACATTCTGGTGGTGACGACTGAGGGTTCGACTACATTGTCCGTGGGCTTCGCTGAGACGGTCGAGAAACTAGAGCCGTTTGAAGGGGTACAGTGCCACCGCTCGCACTGGGTGGTTCCGCGCCATGTCACGCGATTGGTCCGAGACGGCAGCGCTCATCGTTGTATCCTGTCGAACAGTGAATCCATCCCAGTCAGCCGGCGGCGTGCTGCAGAGGTGCGGCGACGTCTTTAGCTGTTCAACGGCAAACCTATGACAATGAATATAACATAATAAACATTACCGGAATACGATCTCACAACAGGCCACCCTGCGAATTTGTCCGCCTTTTCACCTAAGCTGCTTAAGTCTCATTATGGAACTCTATCGAGTTCAGTACTTGGTGCTTGCCTTGTGAGAACAACGCTTTTGTTGGCTGATCGTCGACCCGCTTCAATCGATCTTGAGGCGGATTGTGCGTCGCACATGCTCTTGTAACGGATTCGGTATTTCGAGTTCGTTCGCCAAAGCCTGCCAACCTGAAAACGCTTCTTGAGTATGCTCGAGAGTCTTTCTTTCGCGGCCACGCGGAAGACCTGCATATTCTGCCAAGTGCTTGAGATCAGCGCGGGTATGACCGGATGTCTTGCCGTTGATGCTCAACTGATGGAAGCGAGTAAAAGCACTGCCCTCCGCATGGCAGAGGTCATAGGCCGGAGCTAGTGACCATTCGCCATCGCGGTCCATCATGAAGCCGAAATTCTTCACATGGTCGTCTTGGTTACAGCCGACGATGTTGAACACCACGCGCCGGAATTGTTCCTCCAGAGCCGACTTCGGCATGTCCAGCTGCTTCATGAGCATGAAGAGTTGCTCGTAGGAGTAAGCGCCGCTCTCATAGTAATCGTAATGCGCCAGAGCTGCGAAAGTTTGAACAAACTTTTTGCCACCCACTTCGTCTCGATCAAAGCGCCGGGTCATGAAATGGTTGCGCCCGTTCTCGGAGAACACCCGGCTCTCCATCATGTCGATCCCACAGGCCTTGGCCATCTCGTGATAGCTGTATTCCAGCAAGCCATATCCCATCGGATCGGCGATACCCCAATCGCCACTGAACTCCACGCCATCGAACTTGATCAACCAATGCTCAAAGCCTTCAGGAAGGTCGACCTGACCTGATCGAACATGTTTGGTCTGGGGATTGAACGCGATCACAGCCTTGGCCCGTGCACCACCTGCTGACGTGCCGACACTTAGGATATCCAGCAGCGCTTCCTCGCCACCAGCTTCCTCGAACTTCGTGTCGAGTGTCTCTTTGCTGGCAAACGCCATGGACGCCAGCTGCGTTAGTTGCTCAATCTCAAGCTGCTTGTCTTCAGGCATGTCGGGTCGTTTAGAGGGTTCAAATTCAAGCGCACCCATGCCCCGGCGCCCGGTGTAACAAAGCCTGTCCACCGCGTTGAAATCTTCTGGTTTACGCCCCGTCTTTGCCAACCACACATCGATCAGTCGTTGGCCGTATTTGTCGGGTAGGCTGTCAGCGATCATGCCAGGCATCCCGTGAAATGACCGGGGGTGCAGATCCGGAAACTGATAGATGCGGCCCGATCTCACTTTCATATGTATCGGTGCGGGTTCTACGGCGAGATCAGGGAAGTCCGGATCGTACTCGAAGCGGGCAAAGCGCTCAGAAGCATCCATAGCGACATAACCGATTGTCGTCCCCCAAAGCTTGACGATCGCCGTACTCATCCGTTCTCATCGCCCCAACGTTTGCCGCTCGAAGGTGCGTTTCTCTTTCGTCTCCCACTGGCCTTGGCCTGCGCCATCGGCGACTCGAAATTCTCAGGGAGAAATTGATCAAGTGATGAGATCATTTGCAGTGCTTTAAGCAGTTTGAGCCAAGAGTCCATCTGGCTCCCCTCGCCCGCTTCGATCCGGCGAAGGGTGGCCACACCTAATCCAGATTCCTCTGCGAGTTCTTCCTGCGAGTACCCGCGCTGCTTGCGCAGCTTTGCAAGCCGCTCCCCGAGCTCCCTGAGGATCACCTTGTCCGGCGTCAATATATCAATTTTCATCCGATCACTTTTGATAGCAAAATCGCTTTTGGCACTCATTTACGATCAAAACTGATAGCACGCATGCATTCCTTGTGTACAGCAAGATTCGAGAGAGACGCCGTGATATTGCTATCATATTTGATAAATTATGACTGAAAAAGTTGAAAACCGATCAAAATTGATTGGCCGCACAGCTCTTATCTGTACTTTGAGCATACACAGCCCACGACAACCGCGACCGAAACATGACCGCAAAGAACGAGGCGCGCGCGGCGGATAGGCTGCGCCCTGGGTTCAGAGAGGAAGAGGCGGGCAAGCCCAGTTTGCCGGGCTTGATAGGGAGAGAGAGGCTCTCCCGGGCTCGGGGACCTGGAAAAGGATCCCAAGTTATGACCAAGACCAAATCCAAAGCCGCGGACGTCGCAAAGACAGCTGCCGTCGCCGCACCCAGCTTCGAGCTGATTCCCCTCTCGAAACTCACCCTCAGCCCCAAGAACGTGCGCAAATCGCCCGCATCCGCTGAAGCCGACGCGGAACTCTATGCCAGCATCAAAGAGACCGGTCTCAAACAGAATCTGCTCGTGCACAAAGTGGGTGCGAAGTTCCATGTGCACGCTGGCGGCCGTCGCCTCGCTGCCTTGCAGAAGCTGAAAGAGGCTGGCCATATCAAGGCCGGTCACAAGGTCCCCTGCCAGATCGAAGACCCCGATCTGGCCGAAGACACTTCGGCGGCCGAAAACCTCGTCCGCGCGGCGATGCATGCGGCCGACCAGTTCGAGGCCTTTGCGACCCTGCGCAAGAAGGGCCGGACCGAAGCGCAGATCGCAGCGCAATTCGGGATCACGCAGAACCTGGTGCGACAGCGCCTCAAGCTCGCCAGCGTGGCCCCAGAAATCATGGACATCTTCCGCGCGGGCGACATGACGCTCGACTGCGTGATGGCGTTCACGTTGACTGACGATCATGCCCGTCAGATCGAGGCATGGGAGGCTGTCCAAAAGCAATACAATCCGGGCGCCTACGCCATCCGCAATCACCTCACCCAGAAAACCTACTCCGGCGCATCCAAACTCGCGAAGTTCGTCGGGGTCGATACTTACAAGGCGGCGGGCGGCACCGTCATCGAAGACCTCTTCTCCGAGCGCGACAACACCCATCTCGAAGATCCCGACCTTCTGGAAAAGCTCGCCGAAGAGAAGCTGGCCGGTCTCGCAGCGGAAGCCGCCAAGACCTGGAAATGGGCCGAGCCGATGCTGGAGGTCGACTATGACAGCTTTCGCCCCTTCGGCCGGGTCTATCCACAACCGCTCGCATCCGATCCCGAACTTGATGCCGAGTATGACAAACTGCAGGCCCGGCAAACCGAGCTGGAAGACGACTATGATGAGGACACGTGGACTGAGGCGCTCCAGGAGGAAGAGGAGAAAATCTGGGATCGCCTTCGGGAAATCGACGATATCCGCGAAGCGAACGTCGCTTACACCGACGAAGACCACAAGATCGCCGGATGTGTCGTGACCATCAATCATGCGGGCGAGCCGACCTACCATGATGGCCTCGCGCGGCCCGAGGATATCCCGCAGCAAGACGCAGGGGATGAAAGCGCGGATGCACCACAGGGTGAGAACGCGCAAACTGCGACAGCACCGGAGATCGAACTCCCGCAATCGATGCGACCCTCGAATGTGCCCGTGGACGCCACGGCGGCGGCGCGGAAGGCACAAGGCATTACACAGGCGCTGGCCGACGATCTGCGGGCGACACGCCATCAGATCCTGCAAGCGCATCTCGTCGCCGATTATGCGACGGCCTACGACGTGATGCTCTATGCCATGGCACGCGCGTTCATCGGTCGCGGCAGCTATCACTCCCCCCTCGATCAGTCATTGCGCCCGGCGATGACGCAAGGAGCAAACGAGGCCCTGAAGGAGACGGTCGCAGCCTTGATGCTCGAGAAGCTTCAGGAGGGCCTGAACCTCTCCTGGGCGGAGGCCGACGCACCTGAAGACTTCCATCAGCTCTGCTCACTGGAAGAAAGCGACAAGCAAGCGCTCTTCGCCTGGTGCACGTCCTATGCGCTGAAACAGCAACTCAGTAACGACACGCGGACCAATCCGATCATTGAAGCGATTGGAACACGATTGAACGTTGATGTCGCCGCCTGCTGGCGTCCGAGTGCGGAAACCTATTGGGCGCGGGTCAAAAAAGACCATGCGCTCGAGACGGCAAAGGCGCTGATCGGCGGGGAATGGGCCGACGACAAGTCGGGTCTGCGCAAACCGGAACTGGCGAAGGCGATGGATCAGGCGTTCTCGGAGACTCCCGGCGAGACGGCCGGACTGACCGCGGAGACAGCCGCCAAGACATCCCGCTGGCTGCCGGATGGCATGGCCTTTGATGTGAGCGGTGAAACCCGGTCAGGCGACACAGAGACCGCGGCGCAAGACGATACCGCCCTGCCCGCCTATCTGAGCGACGCCGCATAACAACAGCACCTACCCTTCACTTGCCTCGGCCGCTTCCGATCTCAACTTGATCGGGGGCGGTCCTTTCCGACTGCCGGGTGAATCGCACCGGGATCGTCCCAAGCGGACCGGCACGGAGAGACGACATGACCACAGATGAGATCACAATCGACAATACGCCGGACTTGAGCAGCGCGGAAACCGCAAAACTGGTCGCCGAACAGAACGATCGCTTCCGCAAGGCGAGTGTCGGCGTCGCCACAGAAGGTCCGATCCCGCCCGGACGGGTGATGATGACCCGTGGCATCGCCGAACAGTCCGACACCTTCAAAGAGAAGCTCTTCGCGGCCATCGGTGCTTATGGCACCTTCAATGAAGACAGCGATCCCTATGGCTGGCACGAGATGGGTGTGATGGAGATCGACGGCGTGACGGTCTGGTTCAAGCTCGATCTCTATGACGAAAACTACGAATACGGGTCCGCCGATCCAACCGATCCGCAGTTTACACGGCGCGTGATGACCCTGCTCTTGCCGTCCGAATACTGACCAGACCGACCCGCACAGACTTTGGGCCGCTCCCCATCCGGTAGGGAGCGGTTCTGTTCCGCTGATGCGTTTTCGAGGTTCGAACGGTTCGGACCCGCGCATCGCGGAGAATATCCCATGCCCAAAAGCATCGACTACACCGTCAAGCTCTACCGCGCCCACAAGGAGGGCGGGTTCATCGTCACGAAGTATGAGTTCGGCGAGAGCCACCCCACCCGCGAGATCACCGCCGCAGGGGTGGAGGATCTCGTCAGCCAGATCACCGCCTTCGCGATGGAGCACGGCGAGGGCTGTCGCGCCTCGGTGCGCTGCCATGCGCCACGCAAGCCGCCCGGGTTCAAGAAGGCCACGGAGGATCTGGTGTTCAACCTGCAGGAACAGCCCTTGGGCAAGGCCTCGGCCGCCTGAGCGGGACACACATCATGACCACCCCAAAAGGCCCGCCGCACCGGCGGGTCTTTCCTTTTGAGGAGACAGAAAATGCCAACGAAACCGACAAATGCAGAGATCATATCCGCCATGGAAGAGGCACAGCGGCAACGCGAGACCGCTTTGAAAGACGAACGGGCGCGTTTGCTCGTCGCTTTGCGCGCTGCCGGTGCCACAGGCGTGACCGTCCAATATGACGCCTACGGCGATTCCGGCAATGTTCAGGACATGACGCTGGAGCCCGTGGGCACAGAGCTTTCGTCAGAGGATGCAAAGGCTCTGGAGAACTTCGGGTGGGATCAAGCCTATTCGCTCCATCCCGGTTTCGAGAACAATGAAGGCGGCTACGGCGAGATGACATGGGACATCACCGAGGACCGGATCGATCTCACACATCACGACCGCTTCGTCGATCACGACACAACAACCCACGAGGGGGTCTGAGATGGCCCATCCCCTGCACCACGCCGAGAGCTCCGCGCGTCGCTTTGGCGGCGCGCCTGAGGACTACCAGCATATTCACGACTGGTTCGATGCCTCCAAAGCGCATCTCGCGCTCTTCACCCACCGTGCCTTACGGCATCACAGCCAAGGCATATTCGAGGCGGAGCGTGTCTTTGGTCTGACACTTGCCAACAGTGCCGGTCGTACCGTCCCGGTCCGGTGGATCGGCGAGCAACATGTCAAAGAGGACTGCCGCGGGTGCATCCCAAGCCTCGCGGATTGGCTCTCGCGCATCCAACCTGTTCCCTGGATGGCGAACGGAGCCATCGACAATCAAGCACCAGCTGACCTTGCCGACCCGCAACAGGCTTGGCGCGACGCCGTCGTCGCGGGCCGCACAATTCTCGGGCTGACCGAGTGGTGTTGCAAGCGCGACGCTGAGGCGGCGGAACGTTAATCGGCCCGCGACGCGGCTTGAACGGACGTCATCAACACTACGAAAATCCAGCGCCGCCTTCCGGGCGGCTTTTTTATGCGCTTCAAAAAAGGAGAAACCGCCATGCGAGACCCGATCCACGAGGAAACCTATCACGAACATACGATCAAGATTTTCCATGACCCCACCCCCGAGAACCCACGGGAGTTTGACAATCTAGGCACGATGACCTGCTGGCATCGACGCTACCGATTGGGGGATGATCACAGCCACGAAGACCCGCATGCGTTTCTTGCATCGCTTGCGGAAATGTCCGATGCGACGGACGCCAGCTTTGACCAACTCTATTCACGCGCCTCCCGCAAAGCAGTCATCCTGCCGCTCTATCTCTATGACCACAGTGGCATCACCATGAACACGACCGGGTTCCATTGCCCCTGGGATTCCGGGCAGGTCGGGTTCATTCATGTCTCTCTTGATCCCGTACGCGAAGCCTATGGAGTGCAGCGCGTATCGAAAAGCCTGCGCGAAAATGTTGAAAACATACTCAGGCAAGAGGTCGCCGCCTATGATGATTATCTGACCGGCAACTGCTTCGGGTTTGTCACCGAACGGGATGGGGAAGAGATCGACAGCTGTTGGGGGTTTCTAGGAGACTACGAACAAGGCTGTCTGACTGAAGCACGATCCGCCGTGTTGATTGGCTAAGTTGAAAATGTTGCCACGTCTGAAGACGTTAGACGCCTTCCTCTGTGTTCAAGATCATTTTATAGACGCCTCAGAGGTCGGCGTTTTTACTAGGCCCAAGAGTGAGAAGAAAACGAGATGGGCCAAGATGAAAAACGCTGAAGACCAGATGGACTCCATCAAGCGGCAACACCGCGCATTAGCCATCTTGCGTCTTTTGGAGCGCAACCCCGGATATTGCACGAACATCGAACTCTTGCGCGACTGTCTCGCCGTCATTGCGCTCACCGCAACCAGAGACCAGCTCCTGCAGGAATGCCGTTCCTTGGAGAGCGTCGGTTTTCTTAGGGTGACCGAGCGGGGTGAGGTCGTCGTTCTAGAACTGACCGAAGCGGGCGGTGATGTGGCTCAAGGCCTCGTCATGAGCGATCTGGTCCTGCGGCCAGGACCCGAATGCCCGTATTGAAACGCGCACCATCGCATCAGTCTTTGGGTCTTGGCCCAACCACACGCACGGGCAGATCCGAAGATGTCGGCTGCCCTCTCTTGTGCGCACGCACCTTCACCACCTTGCCGCTCGCATAGCGCCGTTCGTGCTCGGCTACCCAATGTTCGGTCGGCGTCGCGCGTCCTGACGCCTGCGCCTCCTCGAACCGCTGTCGTCGTTCGAGTTCGGCCAGATGCCGTTCGCCACTCGGACCTATCCTGATCGTCACATGTGATCGTGGGCTTTCGGTGATCCATGACTTACCGAATTTTCGGGCCGTCTTGATCTCGGCGTTGGATAGGCTTTGCGCATCTCGCGAAATCAAATCGTCTTCCCGCGCGGCCAGAGCTGCAAAGAGCATAAATCCGATCACCATCTCGTAGCTCAGATGCCCTTTGTGTTCTTTGAAGAGATCCCTGACCTCCTGCTCCCGATTGCCTGAACTCATCTGCATATGCGCTTTCGCGACATTGCGGTGAGCCTGCCAGTTCACACCCTCGAAACTGGGGCGACCGTCCGGGGATTTCGGCAGAACAAGTGTCAGAGGCGCGTCCCAGAAACTCTGATCCGTCATCGCGGAGAAGAGCCTCACGGTCATAAAATCCGGCGCGCGATTGTCGAAGAGAAATCCTCGCTGATGCCAGTACTGCAGCTGTTCGGCGCTCATCGACGTCAGGCCACGGGTGACGCGATCTTGCCAGAGCTGTTTGCTGTCGTACTCGACCCAAACCAGCGCCTGCGGGAATTCGATTTCGCTGACATAGCTCTGGATGTGAGACTCTGGCCGTTCCTCCCATGGCTTGCCCTGAACGTCCATCCTGAGGCTGTCGAGGTAGTTGGCCGCACGATGATCGAGCAGATAGAGGCGCGCCGCCGAGAGATCGTCAAGGATGCCGCGCCTCTGCGCCCGTGTCTCCTCGGTCGGCACCATGCGACCGACCGGATCGTATTCCTTGCCGGGCTGACCGGTCTCCAGAAAGCGCCCATATTGCAGGGCGATTGTCTTGTAGAGGATCATTTATGAACTCGAGACCATGTGACGTGTGAGGGCGCGAAGACGCTCATGTGCTGGTGTTGATAGAGCAGGCTCGCACGCCAGCCCAGCTCTTATCTTCCCACCGAACCAACATAGGAAACAGACGGCGCGCCAAACAGATGGGGAAGCTCTGCCGAAAGGCGGAGAGGGAGAGGGCCTTGGGGGGAAGGGCAAGCCTTCCCCGATGTCAGAGAGAGGTCCGGGGCGGGCATCACCCTCAGTTCCGGAGTTCTCCCATGGTTCAATCCTCCCCTTCTCGCGCCGCACATAGTTCCCTACCTGATGAGCGCCACAAGTCCGATCGCCTCCTTCACGCGGCAGAGCATCTGCTCGTCAATTTCGAGAGCGGCAAACCCATAGATCAGGCCTGTCTCCGCGCCGCCATGGAGACAGCTTTCGGTGCCGGTGACGGCTCTGGTGCCTGGATCTGGAAGGACGCCTATGACGCCTGCGAAGCCGCACAGGTCCTGTTGCTCGCAAAATTCGGGCGCACCATGGTCGAGCGCGCGGGGTCCGATCTTGCCCTGATCACCTCATTGGCACGGATTGCGGCGCTCGCCCCGCCACATACGCGCCGCAGCGAGACCTCCCAAAAACTGCAGCAATTCTCCACGCCCCTGCCGTTGGCGGGTATCGCTGCCCGTGCCGCACACATCAAGAAAGACGATCTGGTCCTTGAGCCGTCCGCCGGTACAGGCCTTCTGGCGATCCACGCGCACGTTCGCGGCGCGCGTCTGCATCTCAACGAGCTTGATCCGGTTCGGGCGGATTTGCTCTCAGCCCTCTTCCCGAAATGTGATGTGACCCGCCACGATGCCGGCACGATTCATGATCGGCTCGACCGCGGTATTCGTCCGTCGGTCATTCTGATGAACCCGCCATTCTCGGCCTCTCCGGGCGTCGAGGGCCGCCACAAGGGAGCGATCTCGGACCATGTGCTCTCGGGTCTGGCACGATTGGCAGACGGAGGACGGCTGGTGCTGATTTCCGGTAGCAATTTCTCACCTGCAACCTCCGCCTACCGGAAGACCTTCGCCCGCATCACCGAGGCTGCGACCGTCCGGTTCTCGGTTTCCATCGCGGGCAAACTCTACGCGCGCCACGGCACGACGACGGAAACCCGGCTGACCGTCATCGACAAGATGACCGGGATCGAGGCGACACCGGAGACGACCTACTTCCCCCTAGTCGAGAGCACCGACGCACTTCACAATGCGGTTATACGCCACTGTCCCCCGCGGGAAGTTCTGCAGGCTGCAAACCAATCTGCACAATCGGACGGGGGCGCCTTCTCTACGCTTTTGGCCGAGGCGCAGGGTCAGGTCAGAGCCGTCGCGGCGGAGCGTTCCAAACATCCCTTTGACCGGGCCGAGGTGGCACCGGTGTCTTATCAGCCGAAAGACTGGACCGAGCCGAAGGACACGTTGAACGCTGCGCTCTACGAGCCCTATACCGTTCAGTCCATTGCGATCGACGGAGCTGCTGTGCATCCGACGGCTCTTGTGCAATCCGCCGCCATGGGATCCGTCGCCCCGCCCGTTCCGACGCATAGACCAAATTTGCCGAAGGATATTCTCACCAAGGGCCTCCTGTCGGACGCCCAGATCGAGAGCGTGATCTATGCTGGCGATGCCCACAGCCAACATCTGGCGAGCTGGTTCCGGCATGATCTCGAGGATGGCCGTCTTGTCGCCGCCGAGCCTGAGGCCGAAGGCGCATTCCGTCTGCGCAAGGGATGGTTTCTTGGCGATGGCACCGGCTGCGGCAAGGGACGCCAGGTGGCCGGTGTCATCCTCGACAACTGGATGGCCGGTCGAAGACGCGCGGTCTGGATCTCCAAATCGGACAAGTTGATCGAGGATGCAGTGCGGGATTGGACAGCACTTGGTGGGCGCAGGTCCGATATCGTTCCACTGTCGCGGTTCAAACAGGGGTCAGACATCCGGCTTGCCGAAGGTATTCTCTTCGTCACCTATGCCACCCTGCGAACCGCCGAACGCCAACATGGCGAACACACCAAAGCCTCGCGGCTCGATCAGGTCGTGGCCTGGCTCGGAGATGACTTCGATGGTGTCATCGCCTTCGATGAGGCCCATGCCATGGCGAACGCGGCTGGCGAGAAAGCCAAGGAGGGCGGGCGCGGCGAAAAACAGGCCTCGCAACAGGGCCTCGCAGGATTGCGATTACAAGACCGGGTGCCTGATGCGCGGATCCTCTACGTTTCGGCGACCGGTGCGACGGTGGTCGGCAATCTCGCCTATGCCTCCCGTCTCGGCCTCTGGGGAACGGGCGACTTCCCCTTTGCGACACGCGAACAATTCGTGGCGGACATGGAGGCGGGTGGGATAGCGGCGATGGAGATCATCTCGCGCGATCTGAAAGCCCTGGGCCTCTATCTGGCAAGATCTCTGTCTTATGACGGCGTCGCCTACGAGATGCTGGTCCATCCGCTCACACAGACGCAGCGCGAGATCTATGACAGCTATGCCGAGGCGTTCCAAATCATCCACCGCAATCTCGAAGCGGCCTTGGAGGCGTCGGGCATCACCTCAGACGAAGGCACGCTGAACGTGCAAGCGAAGTCCGCCGCGCGTTCGGCCTTTGAGAGCAACAAACAGCGGTTCTTCAACCACCTGATCACGGCCATGAAATGCCCAACGGTCATCAAATCCATTGAGGCTGATCTCGAGGCAGGCCATGCCGCCGTCCTGCAGATCGTCTCGACCAGCGAGGCTCTGATGGAACGGCGTCTCGCGCATATCCCGGTCGGTGACTGGGGCGATCTGCATGTGGACATCACCCCTCGTGAATACGTTCTCGACTATCTGATGCATTCCTTCCCGACACAGCTCTTCGAGCCTTTCACTGACGAGGACGGAAACCTCAAATCGCGCCCGGCCACCGACGCCGACGGACATCCCATCCAATCCCGCGAAGCCGCCGCGCGGCGTGACGCGATGATCGAGCATCTCGGCGCGCTGCCACCGGTACAGGGTGCCCTCGACCAGATCCTCTGGCATTTTGGCAATGAGCAGGTCGCGGAGGTGACCGGGCGCTCCCGGCGGATCGTTCGCACCTCGGATGGACGTCGCAAAGTCGAAAGCCGCCCCGCCTCCTCCAATATCGGTGAGACCCAGGCGTTCATGGATGACCGCAAGCGCATCCTGATCTTCTCGGACGCGGGCGGGACCGGGCGGTCCTATCATGCGGACCTCGGCGCGCGGAACCGTCGCCTGCGCGTGCACTACCTGTTGGAGCCCGGCTGGCGGGCAGACAACGCCATCCAAGGTCTGGGCCGCACAAACCGGACCAATCAGGCGCAACCCCCGCTTTTCCGGCCCTGTGCGACGGACGTGAAAGGCGAGAAACGTTTTCTATCGACGATCGCGCGGCGTCTCGACACGCTCGGGGCGATCACGAAGGGCCAGCGCGAGACGGGCGGGCAGAACATGTTCCGCGCCGAAGACAATCTTGAGAGCGTCTATGCCCGCAAGGCGCTGCGCAATTTCTTCTGGGATCTCACGAATGAACGTATCGATGCCTGCTCGCAGAGCCGGTTCGAGGAGATGACGGGTCTCTCGCCTTGCGACAGCGACGGGTCCTTGAAAGAACAGCTGCCCCCGATCCAGCAGTTCCTGAACCGGTGCCTGGCGCTCACGATCGACATGCAGAACGCAATCTTCGCGTGTTTCGGGCACATCCTCGAGGCGATTATCGATGAGGCTATCACGGCAGGAACTTACGAGGTGGGTCTGGAAACTCTGCAGGCCGAGCGGTTCGAGATCATCGATCGTAAGACGATTTTTGAACATACCGCCTCCGGTGCCACGGCGACGGCGCTGACGGTGGAGCGGACGGATCGCAACCACCCGCTGACACTGGAAAAGGCACGGGCTTTCTGCGCGCAACGCGGTGACGTCCGGCTGATGATCAACCGGAAGTCGGATCGCGCCGCGCTTATGACGCCGGCAACGAGCCTGATGACCGAGGAGGGCGAGCCTATTGCAAGGGTCGAGTTGCTGCGCCCGATGGGCGACGAGCGCTTGCTGGAAATCGAGCTGAAGACCTCGCATTGGGAGCCCGCCTCGGACAGCGCCTTTGAGGCGGCCTGGCAGAAAGAGGTTGCTGCGGTCCCGGAGACGACCGTCTCCAAACTGACACTGGTCTCGGGCCTTCTCCTCCCGATCTGGGATCGTCTGCCGGTCGACAACATGCGCATCTACCGGCTGCAGACCGAGGACGGTGAGCGCGCGCTCGGACGGTTGGTCACCCAGGATCAGCTGGCGCGTCTTTATGCGGCACTCGGTCTCGATCACGTGGTCGAGCTTTCGCCCGACGAGGTGCTGGACGCCGTTCTGAAGCGAGGACAATCGATCCATCTCTCGGGCGGGCTCACCTTGCGCCGAGCGCGTTTGATGAGCGTCTACCGGTTGGAGCTGGTGGGCGCGAACCCGGCTGCCCTTCCCCAGTTCAAGGCGTTGGGATGCTTCACGGAGATCATCCAATGGACGACGCGCTTGTTCATTCCGACGGATACAACAGGCGCTCTGGATGCCATCTTGCAGAAACACCAAATCGTCGCCGATCCGGCTGATACCAGGAGCGCGGCATGACCCGGGGGCGCGGCATCGACGTAGGCGCAATCGCGCGGGACCTCGCGCGGGATACGGAAGGGTTCTGTCGACGCTATTTCCCGAACGGCGTGAAGGCCGGCAATTATTGGCAGATGGGAGATGTGACCGGTGCCGCCGGACGTAGTCTTACCATCCGTCTGTGTGCGGCGGGCGGCAATCAGCCAGGCAAATGGACGGATCATGCCACGGGCGAGTTTGGCGATCTGCTGGATTTGCTCGCGCATCAGATTGGGTCTGGCAGCTTTGATGCATTGATGGCCGAGGCGCGATCCTTCCTTGGTCATGCACAGTTCGGTCCAAATCGAACGCGGTCTTCTGACAAGATGCGGAGCTTTCCAAACACCAATGTCCGATCCGGCGTGAAACTCTTCGGATATGGGACAGCGATCGCGAACACCCCTGCCGCAGCCTATCTCACGGCGCGCGGTATCACGCGGTTCGGAACAGCACTCCGATATCATCCGAGCGCCTATCTGCGGGGAGACCATGGCGAACGGCTCGCATGTCCAGCACTCCTTGCCGCGATCACAGACAATGAAGGTCAGATCACAGGCTGCTCGCGCATCTTCCTTGATCCTGTCACGAGCCAAGTCGCCGCGATCACTGCACCGAAACGCGTTTTGGGTGCCTTGCACGGAAACGGAATCCGACTGGGTGCTTGGAGGTCCGCCCGCGATCTGATTGTTGGCGAGGGTCTCGAGAACACGCTGTCGGTGGGCACGGCCTTCCCAACAGCGGCTCTCATATCCTGTCTGACGGCCAATCACCTTGCGGCCTTCATCTGGCCCTCTGCGACACGCCGTATCTGGATCGCGCTCGATGATGATCGGGCCGGGTGGCGCGGTGCCAAGACGCTCCACGCCCGCGCACTGGCCGCGGGGCGTGACGCCTTCTTCCTCACGCCCCATCGCGATGACTTCAACGCTGATCTCATCGCGGACGGGCCCACCGTTCTGCGACACCGGCTTGCCGCAGTGATATCGGCGAAGGTCGACGGGCACGACCTTTGGCCGCGCGATCAGGCGGCCTGAAAGCGGAACAGAGGTCAGGTGGCGGTGCCGTCCGGCACGCGCAGCGCCCTGCCCCGTTTGGATATCCGGGGTCGATGGACCGACAGGTCGGGTGCAGAGGCACCCTCGGCCCGACAGCAACGCGCCCGGACCAGAAATTTCCCCGGCGGGCTGCGCCGCACCTCCTCGCGCAGCAAATTTATGGCCCGGTCCCGTCCTCCGCTGCGCTGCGGCCCTGATGGGTGCGGTCGGGCCGTTGACGGTCCGTTCATCGCCCCATCCAAATCGGATCAGGACGCAACACGAGACCAAAGGACGGACCACATCATGACCCCTCATCCCGCACCCATCAGCCCCACATCAAGCGCCACGGCCCGTGCCCTCGAAGCACTTGCCCTGCACGGCCCCAGGCCACCCGAAGACGAGATCGATCACCGCCCGCTCCCCGAACAGGATCAGACCGAATGTGCGATCGCAGCCATGGTGGAGGCGACACATATGCTCCTGGCAGACACGCAGCTCGAAGAGGATCTCGAAGAACTGCTCTGGTCCCTCACGAACATCTTTCATCGGCGGCTGGGATTGATCGAACGCCGTCTCGACGAGAATGAGATCGAACAGCGCGGATTGATGCGGGCGCAGGATGGATCAGAGGTCAAAAGCCTCGAATTGGAACGCCAGATCGCACGGGGTCAGAAGCTCATCGATCACCGCGACGCCTATGAGACAATGCGCGACCATGCGGCAGAGCAATTCCAAGCGGAGACAGGGTCTGTTTGGCTTCCCCGCACAGGCTCACGCACGTCCAACAAAGGGTTAACCGCCTCGGTGATCGACAGCCGGAACTTCATCTCGGCCGAGCGCCGCAAGAAGAATGAGGTCCATTGCCCCGAAGGGACCCGCATCGCCTTGACGGGAGGCGATTATCAGGACTTCGATACGATCTGGTCAATCCTTGATCAGACCCGCGAGAAATATCCGGACATGATCCTACTCCACGGCGGCACACCCAAAGGGGCTGAGCACATCGCAAGTCTCTGGGCCGATAATCGTGGCGTGGCGCAGGTCATCTTCAAGCCCGACTGGGCGGCACATAATAAGGCCGCTCCCTTCAAGCGCAACGACCGGTTGCTCGAGGCCATGCCCAAGGGCGTGATCGCCTGCCCGGGATCCGGGATCACCGACAATCTCGTCGACAAAGCCCGCAAGCTCGGCATCCCGATCAAACGGATCGGGGGCTGAGGCCCGGATGACTGGCGGTGCAGGCGCGCATCAGCGCCTTGCATCGCCATTGGTCTGTAGGGCGTCCGCCAGAGCATCAATCTCATTGAACACGTCCACAGAATCGCGGGCGAGCGCCTCCTCGAGATAGCGTCTCAAACTGTCGCTGGTCTCGGGCAGGTTCTTGAGCACGGCGAGCCGCAGCATCGTCTGTTTTATCGTTTTTGGGGACATCTCCGCCATTCCCGTTGAGGAGTGATTTTTGCTCTGGTTTATCAGATAATATAACGATACACATAACGATATGTGAAGCAGTGATTAACCGACTACCGAATGTCGGACCGGATGAGGACAGGTGAGCGGTGATGATACGGTATGGACTATGTTTTGGCGTTGGCGTGCTCTCCGCATGTACGACCCCCGCCCCCGAAAACCTCCAAAGCATCGCCGGCCTGGTCGAGCAGCAAACCTTTGATGTGGGCCGCGAGGTCGCCGACGCGGGGCTCTACAACGGCGTGTTGGAGCCGATCGCGGGCGGCCAGGTTGTTCTCAGAAACCCCGAGTATGTTACCGACCAGGCCCTGTTGCGCGTCGTCAACGCACAGTTCACCGGCAAGATCGAGGACCTTGTCTCGATCATCACCCGCGAAACCGGCTACCGCGTGATCGCCGACGGCGAGAAACCAGGCGCCCCCATCGTCGTGGTGCTGGTGCAACGCGACCTGCCCGCGATCGGTGCGCTCAGAGAGGCGTTCCATCAGGCCAAAGGTCGCGCGAAGGTCTTTATCGATCAAACGTCACGGACGATGACGATCCACTACCGTCGGCACGAGGCGAGCCCGGTCCCGCATCGCGAGGACCTAGAACTATGAGCCATTCCGTCGCGCGCCTCGCTGCCTTTGCATTTTTCCTGACGACTCTCACCGCCTGTGAGACACTCGACCTAGGCGTGGAGCCGGAGATCGCCCCTCCCCCACCGATCATCGTCGGCGGTCCCGATCAATATCGCAGCGACCGCGTGCCTGTTGGCTTTGATACGTTCACAGCCCGTGCGCAGCGCGGCAACTATGAGACTGATATCGAGGAAGAACGCTACGATCTCTTGCGCGATGCGGCGCTCTCCTATGCGGCCCAGGCCGGATATGAGCGCCGCGTCTGGGAGATCATGCGCCAGTTGGAAACCGACAGCGGCAAGCTGTCTGCAACATTTGATTTCAACCGGGTCGCCTACCCGCCCCCGCGCGAAACGGGTTACATCCTGCCGCCCGTAGTGTCACGGGCGACCGCGGCGATCAATGTCGAGGGGGATGGGCGATCCGCGGTCGCGGCAGACGAATATTACCGGATCGAGATCCCTGGTCGGATCACGACCGTCGTACCGACATGGCGCGACTATTTGGTGATCCCGCTCGAGGAGCCAGCGCAGCAGAACGATGACTTCCTCCCACAGAACCGTGAAGAAAAACGTGTGTTCGC
>NZ_BLJE01000008.1 GCF_009811795.1 Litoreibacter roseus
CAAGAACCTCGCCGATCTCGGCCAGGCCAAGGAGGTGATCCAGCGGGCTTTGACCATCGACGGCACGCTCTTGTCACGCATGCTCTCCGTCGCCAGCACCGTGCCTACCCATGTCATTGCAGCGATCGGGCCGGCCAAACAGATCGGGCGGGATCGCTGGGAAGACTTCAAGAAGCTGATGGCGGTGAAGAGCAACCTCACAGTGGCCGATCGCATCCTGGACACAGAGGGCTTCGATCAGCTCGACAGCGACACCAAGTTCGAAATTCTGCACAGCAAGGTGATGGAGGCGGGCAGGGCGCCCAAGCGTCGTGCGGCCAAGGCGGCCCCGGCCAAGCGCACCTGGACCGCCGGGGAGGGCCGGATCAAGGGTGTGATCGGACGGTCCGGCCGGGCCTATACCATCTCGCTGACGGCCAAGGATTCTGCAGGGTTTGGCGAGTTTCTCTCGGAGAACCTCGATCAGCTCTACGCGGAGTATCTCGCTCGAACCGAGGAGACATCGACATCATGACCTGAGGCAAAAGAAAAGCCCCCAAGCCGATCCGGCCCGAGAGCTTATCCGATTAGATTAGACACCTACTGGATACCGCTCCCGCGAATCACTGTCAACAAGAGACGTCGTTTTGGCGAACGGGATCCTTTTGCCTCCCTAAACCACGGAGGTGAAATACAGGCATGACACAGAGCGGTTGGCGCAAGCCGACGCCGGGACTTCTACAGGCCGAACGGTTTGCGGAAGTCGGCGAACAGTTATCTATACCCAAATCCCAGGCCATCGTCGCGGTGAAGAAAGTCGCGGCAGCCATTGGTCTGAAATCCCAGGACCTGCTTCTTCTCGATACCTTCGGGGCGGTCACACAGCCCCAGGATTGGGAGCCGGGCAGGCGGCCGATCGTCTGGGCGTCGAACCATTTCCTGATGGAGCAGACCGGGTTCTCGCTCGCCACGCTCAGACGCCATGTAAGGCGGCTTTGTGAGGTTGGGGTGATTGCGATGAAGGACAGCCCCAACGGCAAGCGGTGGGGCCGCAGGGACGCGGATGGCGTGATTGTCGAGGCCTACGGCTTCGATCTCGCGCCGCTTGCGGCCCGTGCGGAGGAGTTCGAGGCGCTTTATGCGCATCTCCAGGCCGAGAGGGCCGCCTGTGCGCGCTTGCGCAACGCCATCACCGTGACACGTCGCACGATCCGCGCGAAGATCGAAAAGGCGCTGGAGGCCGGTCTGCGTGGGCCCTGGCGCAAGCTGCAGGACGCCTATAGCGGGCTTCTGGAGGGCCTTCCCGCGCGGTCCGAGGGGGCAGGGCGGCTCGGGAGCTTCCTGGCCCACATCAAGGCGCTTCTGGCATCCGTGGAGACATCCTTCGAGGCGGCTTTCGATTGGCCGGACAGATCTGATGCGATGCAGGCTTCTAATGGAGCAAACGACCAACAAGATACTCGAAATATGATACCCACGGGTCTCGAAAATGAGACCCGCATACAAACTACAAATGAACCTGATCCTGTAAAAAGTAATCGCTTTGAACCAAAGCACGCGGCAGACGTTGCGCCAGAAGGGCAGGGGAGGGCGCCGGTTGGAAGGCCGGAAGAGGTCGATCTCGACATCAGCTGGAGCACGCATGGCCAAAAACGCGGGTCCGATGTCGATATCCCGATGTTGATGGCTTCCTGTCCGCATTTTGCGGAGATGGCGCGCAGCACCCAAGGTTATATGCGGGATTGGAACGATGTGCACCGGGCTGCAGCAGCCCTGAGACCGATCGTCGGAATCTCCGAGGACGCCTGGAACGTGGCCAACAAGGTGCTTGGGCCAGCTGTGGCAGCCGCGTCGATTGCGCTGATCCTCGACAAATCGACTGACGGCGAAGTCAAATCACCCGGCGGATACCTTCGCGGGCTCGTTGAACGCGCGCAGATCGGTGAGCTGCACCTTGATCGCAGTTTCTATGGGCGTTTGAGCGGGGCAGGTGCGTAGGATGCGGTGGTTGCTTAGGTTAACCTTGCAAATCTTCCACTGGATGGCATAAATGCAAGGTATGATCACTCGAAATCACCTTGAGCGGCTCACCCAAGCCCTGGATGCGCAAGCCGGGGTTGTGCTTCTTGGGCCGCGCCAGGTGGGCAAGACCACACTGGCGCAGGATATCGCAGAGGCGCGCGACGCTGTCTATCTCGACATGGAACGCAGCGCGGATCGGCAGATTCTCGAGGAGCCGGATCTTTATCTCGATGAGCAGATGGGCAAGCTTGTGGTGATTGACGAGGTGCAGCTGATGCCGGGTCTCTTCGGGGCGCTGCGGGGACAGATCGACCGCCGCCGCCGCGCGGGGTATCGCACCGGGCAGTTTCTGCTTCTGGGCTCGGCCTCGAACACGTTGTTGCAGCAAAGCGCGGAATCGCTGGCCGGACGGGTGAGTTATCAGGAATTGACGCCCTTTACCCTCGACGAGGTAGGGCAGGGGGCCTTGCCCGCGCTCTGGTTGCGTGGCGGCTTTCCGGAGAGTTTTCTGGCCGCATCGGACCGCGCCAGCCTCTCCTGGCGGGAGGATTTCATCCGCACCTATCTCGAACGCGATATCCCGTCTTTCGGGTTGCGCATTCCATCTGAGACACTGCGGCGGTTCTGGACCATGCTGGCCCACGACCAGGGCGGGCTCTTGAACGCGGCCAGGCTTGCGGCAGGGCTCGGGGTCTCGGGCCAGAGCGTGGCGCGTTATCTCGATCTGCTGGTCGATCTGATGCTGGTGCGCCGTCTGCCGCCCTGGCACGCGAATGTCGGCAAGCGTCTGGTGAAATCGCCCAAGGTCTATATCCGCGATGCCGGTCTCACCCATGCGCTTCTCGGGCTTGAGACCCGCGAGGCCTTGCTAGGACATCCCGTGGTCGGCGGGTCCTGGGAAGGCTTCTGCATCGAGAACCTGATCGCGGCAGCCCCGCGCGGCACGGAGGCCAGTTTCTATCGCTCATCGGCCGGGGCCGAGATTGATCTGATCCTGAAACTGCCCGATCACCAGCTCTGGGCGATCGAGGTCAAACGCACCACCGCACCCAAGGTCACGCGTGGCTTCCACATTGCGGCTGACGACCTGGCCGTTGTTGAACGGCTTCTGGTCTATGCCGAGGACCGGGAGGTGCCGGGGCAGGGAGGCGTGCGGGCGATGCCTCTGGCAAACGCGATGGACCGGTTGCGGGCGCTTTAACCCGTCTCATCAGCGCGCCGGTCACCTGCGTCTCCGTCCTCTCGGACCCCGATTGCTGCTCGGCGGCGCGACGGCGCCGTCGCATACCATCGTCCTCCCCGGTCTTGTCCCCCGTGCGAGCAGGGGCGCGCGGGTCTGACGGCCGCCGCCCCCGGCGCAATGCTCTGCCCGCTCCCTTCGCTGCGCTCCCGGGTTGAGCATGCGCCAGCGGCTCAGAGCGCCCGTCCTGTCTTCCCGCGTCCCGCACGTGGGACCAGCCGACAGGAGGACATCATGGCGCAGCGACCCGACATCTACACCCGCATCACCAAACAGATCATCGCCGATCTTGAAGCCGGCACGGCACCCTGGCGCAAACCCTGGAGTGCGGACCATCTCGCGGGCCGGATCACACGGCCCCTCCGCCACAATGGCATCGCCTATCGCGGTCTCAACATCGTCCTGCTCTGGGCTGCTGCGGTGACCCACGGTTACGCCGCATCGACCTGGATGACCTACCGCCAGGCAACCGAGCTCGGCGGTCAGGTCCGCAAAGGATCGAAAGGGGCCCTGGTGATCTACGCCGACACGTTCCGAAAGACCGAGACGGATGATGCGGGCCAGGAGCGTGATCTCACGATCCCCTTCATGAAAGGCTACACGGTCTTCAATGTCGATCAGATCGACGGGCTGCCGGAGAGCTTTCATGCAATCCCGGAAGCGCCTGCGGAGCCGGAGATGCGCGATGCGGCGACAGACGCGTTCTTTGCCGCGACCGGTGCCGATATCCGTCATGGCGGCACCCAGGCCTATTACGCGGTCGAGCCGGATTACGTGCAGATGCCGCCCGTCGAGACTTTCGAGAACGCGGAAGCCTATTACGCCACGCTGGGTCACGAGGTCACTCATTGGACGCGGCACCCGGAGCGTCTCGACCGGAGTTTCGGTCGGAAGCGGTGGGGTGATGCCGGCTATGCGCAAGAGGAGCTTGTGGCCGAGCTTGGCGCGGCCTTCCTGGCTGCTGATCTCGGCCTTTCGCCCGCACCGCGCGCGGAGCATGCGTCTTACATCGATCACTGGCTACGCGGTCTTCGGCACGACACGCGATACATCTTCCAGGCTGCCGCCCATGCGCAACGCGCGGTCGATTACCTGCACGCCCTGCAGCTGCAACCGGACGATGCGGCCGCCTGAGATGTTTGCGCCGTTGGGCTCCGCTGGTGATTTCCATGCGCGGTCGGTCCTGGTAGAATTGGACATCTCAACCTTTCTCCATCGGGAGTAGAGATCCCAAGCTAAAACATGGAAAGCAGCCGTTCCTACACCACGCAGCAAAGGCTACTGAACTGAGCCCAATTCTAACTCATGCTGCAGCGATGACGAACGGCAGCTCTTTCCCAGAACCACAGTGGCCACGGATTAAAGGCGTTCCCGTTTACGCCTCGAGTAGCGCGTCGATCACAGCACATTCCGGGGCAGCGTCGCCGGTGCATCGTGCAACGGTATCCGACAAGACACGCTCAATGCGCTTCAAGTCCGCGATCTTGGCCCGAACGTCCGTCAGATGATCTTCGGCGATAACTTGAACCTCGGCGCAAGTTCTGGACTGATCATCGACCAGCCCAAGCAGCCCACGGACCTCTTCAAGGGAAAACCCGAGGTCGCGGGACCGCATAACGAAATTCAATCGTTTGACGTGGGCATCGTCATAGCTGCGATAGCCTTTCACACTGCGCGGCGGGTCCGGCATGATGCCGATCTTTTCGTAATAGCGGATGGTTTCGAGATTGCAGCCCGTTGCTCGTGCCAAATCACCCCGCCGAATTGAACTCACGCTTGTGTTACTCATTTCGCAAAAAAACCCCTTGAGCCTGTATCAACTACAGACCCTAGAACGGTGGAAATATCTGTTCAAGGAAGATTCGATGGAACAAAATTTGGCGGAACTTCCGCAATCTCGGTCGCAGAAAATTGGCGACGAAACCACCAAGGGATGGGGCGTGACCGGACTCGGCGTCCTCGGTGCGCTGGCGATGACCTCGTGCTGCATTCTGCCGCTGGTGCTGGTCAGCTTTGGCGTGACGGGCGTGTTCATCGCGCAGCTCGGGGCCCTCTATGCCTACAAGTGGTACACCTTCGCGCTGAGCGCCGCGTTCTTGGGATACGGTTTCTACAAGGCTTACAAGCCTGTAGATGCCGAGTCCTGTGCCGATGGCACCTGCGCCCGCCCCATCGACCGCCGCATCATGCGGGCGACCCTCTGGGCCGCTTCCGCGATAGTCGCTGTTGCGATGATCTTTCCTTACATCACCCCCTTCATCCTGAAATTCTGAACGAGGACAACGACCATGAAGCACCTCTTGCTATCTGCCCTGACCATCGCCGCACTCTCGACCCCGGCCCTCGCCGAAGAGCGCCAGGTCGAGATTGCCGTCAGTGATCTGACATGTCCCTCCTGTTCGTTCATCGTCGCCAGCTCGATGCGCGGTGTTCCTTCGGTCGAGATCGCCGCTTTCCAAGACGGCCCCGAATACGGAGAAGGCGTCTACAGCGTGACCTATGATGACTCTGAGACCACCATTGAAAGCATCATCGGGTCGGTGACAGCCAATGGCTATCCGGCGCAAGTGCTGCCCGACACAGCCTCCTGAAGCGTCGGCAATGCGTGACAGTTTGATGGGTGGCCTACTGGCCTTCGGAGTGGCCGCCCCGGCTCTGGTCGTTTGCTGCGGCGGCGGAACAGCCGTGCTTGCCGCACTATTCAGCGGGGTCGGTGCCTGGCTTTCCGGGGTAAACGGCATTGGCGTGCTGGTTGTGGCGGGTCTGACCTACCTGATCGTCCGCGCACTGCGTCGTTCGCACATGAGACGCGCCTCCAACTCAGACCCATCACAAAGAGGGACGGCTCCTTGACTGACACACCTGAAAACTCCGACAGTCTGCTGAAGTGGGGGCTTGGCGGTGCGCTCTTCGCCGCGCTCTGCTGCTTTACGCCGCTTCTGGTCGTCATCGTCGCTGGCGTCGGATTGTCGGCCCTCACGGGTTGGCTCGACTACGCCCTGTTCCCGCTGCTGTTCTTTAGCCTCGCCGTGGTGGCACAGGCCCTTTGGCTGCGCGCTGGTAAACCGGGACCGGCCCCAAAGCTCTGGGCCACCGGCCTCGCGGCAGCCCTGTCGATCCTGATCATCCTCCTTGAGTTCAGGTTCGCAATACGGATCACAATCGGCGTTTTCGCCGCCACCGCACTCTACGCGGTTCTCCTGAACCGTGGGCAAAAGAAAGGAACGCTCTCATGATGATGGGATGTTGCACCACCACCGGCATGGTCTTCGGCCTTCTCGGCATGCTCACACCGCTGATCGCCATCGGCGCGGTCATCTATCTGCTCGCCACCAAATCGAACAACCCCGAGTATGGCGAGGCGTGCTGAGATGAAAGACCTGAACAAAAACGACAATGGGCGTGGCGGCTATGACCTGATCGTCCTCGGGGCGGGGTCGGCAGGGTTCTCCGCCGCGATTACAGGCGCGGATGCCGGAAAGCGTGTTGCCCTCGCGGGACATGGCACCATTGGCGGAACCTGCGTCAACGTGGGGTGTGTACCGTCCAAGGCGATGATCCGTGCAGCAGAGGCTGTGCATGGCGCGACCGCCGCGAAGAGGTTCCCCGGCCTGTCAGGACAGGCACACGTGGATGACTGGCGGACGCTCGTTCAGTCCAAGGACGATCTGGTCGCGACCCTGCGCCAAAAGAAATACGCGGACCTTCTGCCGGAATATGAGGGTGTCGATTACATCGATGCCGGTGCAGCGCGACTGATCGAAGGTGGCGTTACAGTCGGTGAGCGAACCCTGAAAGCGCCAAAGATCATTGTCGCCACGGGCGGGCGTCCCGTCCTGCCGACCATCGATGGGATCGAGGAAATCGGCGCGCTCGACAGCACCAGCCTTCTGGAACTCGAAGTGCTGCCAAAAAGCCTGATCTTCATCGGCGCGGGCTACATTGGCGCGGAACTGGCCCAGATGATGAGCCGCATGGGCGTGGAGATAACGCTTGTTGCGCGGTCGCACCTGCTGCCCGGCGCGGAGCCGGAAGTTTCGGAGGCGCTGGCGGAGGCGTTCGTGGCCGAAGGCATCACCCTTCTGTCCGGGTTAAGTTACGACACTGTGCGCCGCGACGACGTGGGCGTGACACTGCGCGTGATCCAGGACGGAAAGCCTGTCGAAGTGACGGCGGATCACCTCGTATCGACCGCTGGCAGGCGGGCAAATACCGAACATATGGGCCTCGAAGAGATTGGCGTTGAAACCGACGCGTGCGGGTCCATCGTCGTTGGCGAGGATATGCAGACATCGGTGCCCGGCATCTATGCAGCAGGCGATGTGACCGACCGCGACCAGTTCGTCTATATGGCGGCCTACGGTGCAAAGCTCGCGGCCAAAAACGCGGTTCTCGGCGAGGATCATCGCTACGACAACGCTGCGATGCCATGGGTGGTGTTTTCCGACCCTCAAGTCGCGGGTGCTGGTCTCAGTGAAGCCCAAGCGCGGGACGCGGGCTTCGACGTCAAGACGTCTATCGTGCCGCTTGATCAGGTGCCTCGTGCGCTGGCCGCACGTGACACGCGCGGATTGATCAAGCTGGTGGCGGACAGAAAGTCCGACCGTTTACTTGGTGGCCAGATCATCGCACCGGAGGGGTCCGATACGATCCAGACCCTCGTCATGGCGCTGAAGTTCGGCATGACCACAAAGGCCCTCGGGGAGACGATCTTCCCGTATCTGACAACGGTGGAAGGGCTGAAGCTGGCGGCGCAAACCTTCGACATGGACGTGGCGAAGCTGAGCTGTTGCGCCGGATGAAGATCAGGACAAGGACCAGCAAATGAATGAAGACTACGACCTGATCGTCATCGGGGCAGGTATGGCCGGAGTTGCAGCAGCCAACAAATGTGGCGCAGCGGGATGGCGTGTCGCCATTGTCGATGCGCTGCCCTACGGCGGCACCTGCGCATTGCGCGGCTGCGATCCGAAGAAAATCCTGCGCCGTGGTGCGGAAATCATCGACGCTGTACGACTCATGCAGGGCAAGGGGATCGATCCCGGTGATCTGTCGATCAACTGGGCCGATCTGATGGCACACAAGCGCGGCTTCACCGACCCGGTGCCGGACAAGATGGAAAAAGGCCTATCGGGCAACGGCGTCGAAACCCTACATGGAGCCGCCCGCTTCACGGGAGACAACACGCTGGAGGTTGATGGGACGACATATCAGTCGGAACGGTTCCTCGTGGCCGCCGGGGCCATGCCCAGGCCGCTCGGCTTCACCGGAGCCAATCTCGTGATCGACAGCACGGATTTCCTCGACCTTGAGGCCCTTCCCGAACGGGTTCTTTTTATCGGTGGCGGCTTCGTGTCCTTCGAGTTTGCGCATATCGCCGCACGGGCTGGAGCCAAACCCATCGTTGTGGATCGCGGGGCCCGTCCACTAGGTGGCTTTGACCCCGATCTGGTCGAGATGCTGATCGACCGCAGCGCCGGTATTGGCGTGGAGCTGATACGCGAGACGGAAATCGTCTCAGTTGCGGAAGCCAGTGGAGTATTCACTGTTGAGGTGAAGTCAGGCGATCAGGTCCGGACAATCGAAACCGATCTGGTCGTGCATGGCGCGGGCCGGGTTGCAGCCCTGGCTGACCTGAGTCTTGAGGCGGCTGGTGTTGACTACAGTGACAAGGGCATCGTTGTAGCCCCCCATCTGCAAAGCACGACAAACAGCGCGGTCTATGCCGCCGGAGATTCCGCCGACACCGATGGCATGCCGCTGACGCCCGTCGCGGTGATCGAAGGGAAAGTCGCGGCCTCCAACATGCTCAAAAACGCGCAGACCGCGCCCGACTATGCAGGTATTCCCACAGCCGTCTTCACCGTCCCGGAAGTGGCGCGTGTCGGCATGTTGGAAAATGAAGCAAGGGACGCCGGGCATGATGTCGATGTTCGGTTCACCGACACGCGCGATTGGTACTCGAACTACCGTATCGGCGAAACCTCCGCCGCCGGGAAGATCCTCGTGGACAGATCGAGCGGCAAAATCCTCGGCGCGCACCTGTTCGGTCCGGAATACGGCGAGCTGATCAACTTCTTCGGCTTGGCGATCAAGCTGGGTCTGACCGCGAAGCAGCTTCAGTCGATGACGGCGGCTTATCCAAGTGTCGGATCGGACCTGGGATCGCTGCTTTAACGCAAGCGCCTCCTACTCAGCCCACAGATCGCTCTTCGCATCTCGAATGATCATCCACGAGGAATGCAGAAACAGTCCCGCGATGGCGAAGGCAACGATGAGGTCGGGCCAGGCACTGCCGAGCCATGCGACCAGCCCGGCGGCGATCACCACGGCAAGGTTGCCGATGGCGTCGTTGCGTGAGAACAACCAGACCGTCCGCATGTTGGCATCGCCCTTGCGGTGCTTCAGCAGCGGCAGCACCGCGAGGATGTTGACGATCAGCGCCCCTACGGCGAAGGCCCCCATCAATCCGGCCTCGGGTGTCGTCTGGTTAAGAACGCGCCAGAGCGTGCTGCCGACAATGCCAAGCCCCAGAAGCCCCAGAAACACGCCCTGAATCATTGCCGACCGCGCTCGCCACGTCAGGCTCCAACCGATGGCGAGCAGGCCCAGAAACGTGATCGCGCCGTCACCCAGAAAATCGAGCGCGTCCGCCTTCAGCGCCTGCGACCCTGAAAGGAACCCGCCGAACATCTCGACCAGGCCGTAGCCGAGATTGAGCAGAACCACGATCCAAAGGGCGCGGCGATAGCTCGGGTCCTTGTAGGCCGGATCGGAAGATGTATCGCCGTCCTCAATTCTCTCGAAACCGTAGCCCGTCGCGTCGAGCGCGGGCCGCACTTTCGGCAAGTCGGCCTCCGCGATCCGCAACGTCATGACGTGGGTCGCGGCGGACACCTTCACATCGCCTTCGGCCAAGCCCGCAAACCGGGCTGCGCGCTCGATCTCGGCGGCATCCTTGGCGCAGTCCATGCCCTGCACCCGCATTCGGATCGGGGAGGAGGCTGTCACCAACGTGCTGTTCTCGGGCTGGCTCATGTGCGATCCTATTCGAGGTGGCGGGCGAAAGAGGTCGCCTCTAACGTATCAGTGGATAATGATATGACAGCGCAGAATACTCAAGACGATCTTTCGGCACCCGATACCTTGGAACTGCGGGCAAAGCTCTTCCGGGGCCTCGGCGATCCCAACCGCCTCGCCATCCTCGATGCGCTAGAATCGAACGAATGCAGCGTGCAGGAAATCGTCGGCCGTACTGGCTTGGGGCAGCCCAACGTCTCAAACCATCTGCGCTGCCTGCTGGATTGCGGGCTGGTCAGCCGACGCAGCGAAGGTCGATTTGTCCGGTATCGGCTGGCCGATGGACGGGTTGCTGTCCTTCTCCGCGATGCGGATCGGCTTCTTGCCGCGACGGGGACCGGGATCGACAACTGCAAGCGCTACACAGAGTAGTTGCTCATCCGTGCCGCTCCTCGCCATGCCCGCGTCCGCCGAACTCGGACGGGTCGTCGCAGGCGTGGCGCGCGCATTCCAGCTCCAGCGTCGTGTGCTCGATGTCGAAGCGGTCGGAGAGCGCCGCTTTGATCCTATCTTTCACTGCGTCGGCGTCGTTCCAGCGGCCCTCGGCAATGACGACATGCGCGTCCAAGGCTGCACGGTGTTCGTCCATCTGCCAGAAATGCGCGTGGTGGATGCCCGTCACGCCGTCGATCTCCCGCACGGTATCAAGAACCGCGTCTGTCTCGATCTCGGGCGGCGAGCCGAGCATCAGGATACGGATTACGGGGCCGATCTCGCGGAACGACTGCCAAAGGATGTAACCCGCAATCAACACCGTCACGAGCGGGTCGATGAGACGCCAATCGTAAAGCAGGATCAGCGTGCCAGCGACAATGACTGCGACGGAGCCGAGCGCGTCGGCCACGTTGTGCAGAAACGCGGCGCGGATGTTCACGCTGGATTTCGACATGGCGTAGGTCAGCGCAGCCGTCACCGCGTCCACGATCAGCGCGATCCCGGCGATGACGACGATCAGCCAGCCCTCGACCGGCTGCGGATCGGCAAAGCGCATCGCGGCTTCGTAGAGCAAGTAGAGGCCGATCACGATCAGCGTGGTATAATTGATGAGGGCGGCCACCACCTCGACCCGACCATAGCCGAAGGTCATTTCGGCATCCCGGGGTCGCCGCGCGATCTTGCGCGCGCCGAACGCGATGATGAGTGAAATCGCGTCGGAAAAGTTGTGCAGCGCATCGGCAATAAGCGCCAGCGAACCGGAAATGATGCCGCCTACGATCTGCGCGACCGTCAGGCCCATATTGACCGCGATGGCGGCGAAGACGCGGCGGTCGCCTGCCTCGGGATCAACGTGATGATGGTGGCCGTGCCCCATAGCGGCGGATCCTTTTGATTCGTATCGTTTCAGGATAGATACGATCTACAGCGACTGTAGGTTCAAGGGCCTGGAATGAAAGAATACTCTATCGGGCAGATGTCGCGCCGGACGGGCGTGAAAGTGACAACGATCCGCTACTACGAAGGCCGGGGTCTGATCCCGTCACCGGCGCGCACCGAAGGCGGGCAACGGCGCTACGATGAAGCCGCCCTCGATCGCCTCGCCTTCCTGCGCCACGCGCGAGAACTGGGCTTCGGTCTGGATGACATTGCCGATCTGATGGCTTTGGCCGAAGCTCCGTCAAAGGACTGTGCACCAGCGCATGAGATCGCACGCAAGCAGCTCGCGGCAGTTGACCGACGCCTGACCATCCTCAAACAGCTTCGGGAAGAACTGGCGCGGCTGGCCGATGCGTACGATCCGGGCCACGCCGGAAAGTGTCGCGTGATCGAAGTTTTGGGGGATCACCAGCTTTGCAATGGCGCACACGATGAGCCAGATGACACTCCTGGCCGCTTTTGACCGGACCACTCTTCCGCAAGCAGCCATTGATAATACGCATTTGAACGGCAGGATCGTCCCGCATGAAGTCTGTTCGCAACTCACGTGGCGAATGGCTGGTGAGTAGGCGAGCCTAGGCCCCCCGTAGTTCTATCTCGTCAGCCACGTTAGACCTGCAAGCCGGTACTAGCATGACAGTCCCGCAATGTGAGTTTTGGCTAGGCTGAATAAACGCGGGAAAGCTCGATACTGCCGTCTTTTGCGATCAGTTCGGCGCATTTCTAGAACGCGTTTTCTTCTCTGTGCCCCTCGGTGTGTTTGAGGCGGGTTCACGCGGCTCAAGTCGATCTCCTCGCGTTTTCTTCTGGCTGCAATCTCCGGGACCTGGCCCGTCTGACGGGCGTGCGCTGCGCACACCCCCTTCAAGCAGAACTTTCCCCTGACCGCTGATGCGGCCATTCCTCGCGAAACAAAGTTCCGCCTGACAGCCGCTCCGGACGGTCCCGGTCTCTTCTTGCATCGAAAACAAGAGGAGATCGACATGACCCGCTACTACACCGTCACCACGCCCGAGACGGGCCGCGACGACAAGACCCGGTTCCACAAGATTGGCGTCGCCTTCCTGCAAAAGCCCGATGCGAAATCCTTCCTGACGATCCAGCTTTTCGCCACCCCCGTGAACGGCCAGCTCGTCCTTTTCGCGCCGAAGTCAGACGGGCAGGGCGACGACCCGGAGCTCGTCGAGTGAGCCGCCTCCCGGGGCGGCGCGCGCTGCTCCGGTCCTTCCCAAACAATACCCCGAGGAGACCTCCCATGGAGCTTTTACCGCACACCGTCCGCGAACAACTGGCCGAGAACGGTCGTATCAACCAGGCCCGCATCGCGGCGGGCGAGGACACGATCGACTTTGAACCGGTCGTCAAATTCTTCACCCCCGATGCCGGGGCGACCTGGCTGCTCACCGAGATCGATCCCGCGGACCCGGACATCGCTTTCGGTCTCTGCGATCTGGGGCTGGGTTTCCCCGAGATCGGATCGGTGCGGTTGAGCGAACTCTGTGCCGTCCGAGGACGTCTCGAGTTGCCGGTCGAACGGGACCTGCACTTCACGGCCAACGCGACGCTGAGCACCTACGCAGAGCGTGCCCGGCAGGCCGGAGGGATCGTGGCGTGAGCACCAATATCTCCTCCGATCACATCAGCGCCTTCGAGGCGCTGACTTCTGGCCGCTTCGAGAACTTCGCCCTGTTCTCCTGTTTCGTGGATGGCACGCCTTCAGCTGCCATCGTTGCTGTCACCCGGTCCGACGACCCGAACTCAGAGGTTCAGATCACACCCCTGTTCGTCAGCGTGACGAAAAACATGGTGGTGACCGATCATGAAGGTGTCCCAGCCTGACGCAACTTGGATGGGCCGCAAGTTGCGGTCCATCTTTCTCAGGCGTCGCTGGTTGGTTTGGGGATGACATGCAAGGGCGGGTGCCGCGACATGTGGTGCTCTTTGACGGGTCCTCATGATTGATCCAGGGCTGGCTGCCCCTCGTGTGCCCGATGCCTGCAGCATTGGACCTGACCCATGATACGTTAACGTTAGCGACTCGGCGTGATTTTGCGCAATGGCATGGCGCGCAATACGACAAATTGCGCAAAGTTACGAATTGATGTATCCCTGAGGATGAAATGAGAGGGACGTTGGCAGGATATGCCAAATGTCTGCGACTTTTGTCCGAGGGGTCTGAGACGTGACTAAGGGACGCCCGAAACGCCTGAAGCTCGAAGAACGGATCGCGCTGGCGCGGCGCTATCATGCGGGAGAAACGCCCAAGGTTCTGGCAGAGGCCTATGGCGTCTCACGGCGGCACGTGACGCGGATTGCCAAGGAAGAGAAAGGCGAGGGTCAGGAAGTCCGCGACCCTTCCGTTACGGTGAGTTTCCGCACGGCACAGTCCGATCTCAGCGCTTTCGATGCCGAATGGCAGGGCCTTGGGTTTGCGACCCGGAGCCAGGCCTTGCAGGCGATGGTGCGGGCACGGTGTGGGGTGCTGTCGCTGATGCAGAGTGACCTGCAGGCTTTCTCGGAGACGGTGCAACGGGCACAGGATTTGTCGCGCGCCGCACGCGTTCTGGCAAAGTCGGTCCATCGCGGACAGCTGCACCTTGCGATGGCAGATCGTCAGCTTCTGTCAGATCTTCTTGAGCTGGCTCAGGGAACGCATCGTGACCTCGCATCCTTGAAGGTGGCGGCGCAACGGCGACGCGGCGACGGGTGGGCTCCCACGGAAGCGGTTGCCAAAACAGAGGGCGGGGAGGTGCTGACGAATGTCTAAGCCATTGGCCCTCTACCATGCCGTGATGGGCAAGCTCTGGGAGACGGAACGTATTCAGGGGCAGCGCCAGGCGCGGGTGGAGGCGCGTCTTGCAGGGCGACGGCAGGGGCGCAGCTACCAGCGCACCGGACGCGTCTCCGCGCGCAACCTGCTCAAGTCCGCGATGCCGGAGAGCCGGGCCGCGGTCTTCAAACGGATCAGGGCAGGGGGCTGCAAGACGCGGGCGAGCCTTGGCAACCAGCTGGCCTACGTGAACGACAAAGCGGTCTACAGCTATTCCACAATGACCAACCCTCTAAGCGACGGGGCCGTCCTAACCGAAGACCAGAAGGCCGAGATCGTCGAGGCCTGGTCGGAGACGTGGCGCGGGACCACGAAGCTCGGGTTCACTTCGCATATGCTGCTCTCATTCCCGACGGATGTCAGCGTGGATCAGGTCCGCGACATCACCCTCGACTGGGCGGAGCATTTCTTCGAGAGCGGCGACTTCGGCGATCAGTGGGATTACGTGCTCAGCGTGCATGACGACCGGGCGCATAAACACGCGCATATCATTCTCAACAATCGCGGTCTCAACAACGGGACCTGGTTCTCGTGCTGGGCCGAGGGTGTGATGTCGCCGCAGCTCATGCGTGAGAAGCAGGCAGAGATTGCTGAAAGCTACGGCGTTGTCCTGGAAGCAACGACCCGTCTCGAACGCGGCATCTTCGAGAAGGCGCCTGGCATCGAGGAAATCTACCGGGCCAAGGAAGACGCGCGCCTGCCGCGCGAGATCGCGCTGACGGGGCAAGAGCGGTCCATTGCCAAGGCGCAGGTTGTGGGTTTCGCGAAAGACTACCGGGACCTTGCGGACGTGCTCGATTACATGGACCAGAAACACCTTGCCTATGCGATGCGGCGGATGGCGGCGTCATTGGGCGCGTCCGCCTCGCTCGGGTCCGAGACATCCCACATCTTCACCGCAGGAGAGATCGACATGGAGACCATTCGAACGGTCGGTGATGCCATCGACTATGCCGAGAAGACCATCGAAGCCTTGCGCCTCAAGGCCGAGGAACTGGACCCGATCGCGCGTCCGGCTTTTGAGACCAAGGCGGCAGATGTCGTCCGCGACCTGTCGCAGATGGTGCCCGATCCAGACCTGCGGGCGCGGTTCGGGCGTGAGTTGGCGGAGCCCTTCCCGCCGGGGTCCGGAGACACGCGTCTGAGCGACGCGATGTCTTCCGGTGAGGATCGTGTTCTCGAAGCTTTGAAAGCGGATGCGGCAGCAGCGGGTCTCGACGCGGACGAGCTGGTCGCGCGGATCGAGGCGGGCGGTACAACCAATTACGGGCTTGCACAGGATTGGGTGGAGCGCGACATGGCCGCGGTCCTCGCCAATGAGGGGGTCGAACTCTCAAAGGCCAGCGAAGTGCAACAGGACCGGGCGCTCGAGACGGTCGATGGTCTCATGGACCGCCTGTTGGACCGGGCAAAGGAGCTGGGCGTCGCCACGGACCTCTCGCGGGCCTCAGACGAATTGCAGCTGATCGATGATGACGACCCAGGGCTCGATCCATGGCCCAACCCCTATCTGCAGGATCTGGCCGATATGCTTCGGGATGGCCAATTGTCGGACAGTCAGGAAGACACCGTCGAGCGGACGCTCCAGGCGGAGCTCTTCAAGGAGCTGGGCGAAGACGGGCTCGCGGAACTCCGCCGCGGCAATTACGAAGTCCTGGCCGAGGTGCTGCCCAATCGGATCGATCAGATCACGGTCACCCAGGAATTTCTTGAGCTGACCCATGAGCAAACGGGTGATCAGATGTTCACCGACCGCGCCGCCGCTTTGCAGCAGGACAAGGCCAATGCGATGGCCCAAGAGACCAGCCTTGAGTTGCAGCGCGGCAGGGGTTTGGACACCGGCCGGGATCTGTCCCGCGATCTCGATGACGAGATCAGTTTCTGATGAGTACCCGTCTGCCTCTCTGGGCTGCCGTGCCCATGGGCTCGCTGTGCGGGGCGGCCCTCGGCACCATTGTGGCCAGTTTCTATCTCACTTTGGCTCTCAAGACGGGTATGACTGACTTTGATATGTTTGCGGTCTGGACCGCGAGTGCGGGACTGCGGGCAGCGCATCCCGAGGCGTTTCAGGTCGCCTTTGGCGCGGTCGGATTTGGGGCTGTCGGACTGGCGGTGCTGGCCTTCAGCTGGACCTGGGCGCAGGACCGCGATGATTACGGCTCCGCGCATTGGCAGACAAAGCGAGAGCTCAAGGTCAACGGCATGCTGCAGACCCCGGGGACAGGCTTTGTCTGCGGCAAGCTGGGCAAACCCAGGGCGCAGGCCCCCTTTATCTCGGCAAGCGATATTCCGCACGTGATGATGGTGGCCCCAACCCGGGCGGGCAAAGGCGTGGGATTTGTCATTCCGAACCTGCTGTCCTTTGCGGGCTCTGTTGTGGTGCTCGACGTGAAAGGCGAGAATTTCGAGAAAACGGCCCGGCTGCGCGCGCTCAACGGCGACGAGGTGTTCCGATTCAGCCCGTTCGACTGGGCCAACAGCACCCATCGCTACAATCCGCTGGCCCGGATTGCCGCCGCGCCAAGCTTCGCGCAGCAGTTCACCGAAGTCTCGATCCTGGCCGATCTCTTTCTCGACAAGGACAACAAAACCCTCGACACGTTCTCGGAGGCCGGAAAATCGATCTTCGTTGCGGCTTGTCTTTTGGCGATCCAGCGCGGACGACCGACGCTTGGCGAGGTGAACAAGATCGTCACCGGCGGCGACTACAAGAACGCGCAGTACAGCGCCTATGCCGAGGAGGCCAAGGAAGCGACGGTCCGGGAGCTCTGGATCAATGCTGCAAGTGCCTCCTCCAGACTACTGACCTCCAACATACAGGCCTTGATGACAGCCGGACTGAAGCAGTGGGACAACCCGGCGGTGCGAACAGCGACGGATGCCAGTGACTTTGAGTTTGCGGCGTTCCGCAAGACACCCCATGCGCTCTACATCGTGGTCTCCGAGGATCATATCGCGACGCTGGCGCCGCTTTTGCGGCTCATGTTTGCCGATCTCATCGCCAGCTTGCGATTGAACGAACCGGGGTCAGACGAACCCTGGCCCGTTATGATGATGATCGACGAGTTCCAGCAAATGGGGGCAATGCCTTATCTTGAGCGCGCAATCCATTCGTTGGCGGCCTATGGCGGTCGCGTGGCGATGATCGCGCAGTCTCTTGCCTCGCTTGATCGCATCTACGGACCAGAAGGACGTGAGAGCCTCGAAAACGGGGCTGGACTGAAGCTCTACATCACACCGCGCGACCAGCGAACGGTGCGGGAGGTCTCGGCGGCCGTCGGCAGCACCACGCGCGAGGCGGTGACGCGCATGTATGGGCGCAACAAGGGCCTCCTGGGGGCCACTTCGACCACGTCGCGGCTCGAAGAACGTCCGCTCCTGTCCGAAACAGAGGCGCGGACCATGGACCCGGACGAGGTCATCATTCTGGCCTCGCCTCAGCACCCGATCCGCGCGCAGCGCATCAAGTATTTCGAGGACCCATTCTTCGAGCGACTGTCGGAGCGTCAGTCTGGAAAGGACTTTCCATATCCGCCGCGCGTCGAGGGGGTGGGGCCTTGGCAAGAGGAACCAGAGCCGGTGCCGTCGCCAAGCGCCGCGGAGACTAACGAGGGCGCTCCCGCAAGTGAACGCGCCCGGCGTCGGCAGGCACGCGCGATGCAGTCGAACAGGGACGAGCCGCGTGCGGGCATGTCCCGCCCGGAGACCCTGCGACGCGACGAACCGGTGCCGGAACGGTGGGAAGAGGTCTTCAGTGAGCAGGGCGACTTCATCGATGAGTTGCTTGGGGATCAGTAGTCGGGGCGGGAAGCTGACCTTCGCTGCGAATGCAAAAGCCTTTCAGTCCTTTTGAAAAGCAGACCTTGGTCGCGAAGCTACACTTCATTAGACTAAGATTGACCGTGCACGGCATTCATCGCGACACGTAGCAAAGTTCAGGTGACCGTGAAATTTAGCTCGCGATACAGTTGGAAATCATCCACCCAATTGATCCCTAGATCGTCACATGCATCTGGTAGCTTCGTTGATCCAAGGCGCTTGGTCCGTTTTGACTTCTCTCGTGTCACCACCGTTCGGTTAACTGGATCAACGAGTGCGTAAGCAGCCAGAAATGGGTCCTTGCCATACTTCGTGTGCTCGATGTCATTGAAGGCTGGATCGGTCCCCTGATATCCGTCGTTGACGACTTGTTGGATCAGTTCGGGATTGATTTCCTCATCAAGGATCAGAGCCGCTTTCACATCTGGCTCATTGATCCATTGGACATGAAGACCATCGCCAGTGAATTCTTCATGAACCTCCCAAGGCATCTTGATCGACCCGGCTTCCGCCTGAGCGTGCACCCAGTCCCAGAACGGCTTCACTCGGTCGACCGGATAGAAGGTCTCATGGGCTTCGATCAGCGTGTTAGCGTCGAGCAGATACATCATGAAGCATGGCCATTACCATGCATGTTCTTCCGCCGGACAACTTCTACGAAGTTAAGAAATCCCGGAATGGAAATGGCTTTTGCTCCAAGCAGTCGCGCGGCATTGGTGTGAGTCAAGTTGCGTTCTTTGAAATTGCGGTGCACGACATCAACCAACGCAGGGCCAAGATTGTGGTACTTAATGACGTAGCCCGATGGGCCACCGTCATTTTCTTTCTGCTTTGCTTTTTCTTTCTTAACGTTGGCCAACCACCTTTGGTGATACTCTTGACGCAAAGTTTGATAAGCTCCGTCAGTCAATTCTCCGGTGCGTTGAAAGCGATAAGCAACCATCGGTTCGCTAACCGACCAGCGGCTTGCGACAAGATCGATGCAAGCACGTGCGGCTTCGGTATCGTTAGCGCCAAATTTTACGCCGGCTTTGCGAAAATAACCTTCTGGCAAAAGAAACTCGCCCGCAACGTCGTTGCAGAGCCGTTCAATCCTGGCGCTGTCCGTTTTCGGTTGCTCCGTGGAGACACTGCCACTTACACCTGTCTGCCCAAGGAAAATATGGGCAAGTTCATGTATCAGCGTAAACGCACGCGCGGGTCGCGCGTCCTTTGCGTTGATCACGACAAAGGGTGCCACGGGGTCGGCAATAGCAAACCCGCGAAAAACATCGGCACCAATCGAGAGCGTGTGGTGCCCCAAGTCGCCGAGTACGAGGACGAAGACACCCGCGTCCTCCGCCGCAGCGCGCAACCTACCAAACAGGGCGTTTGCGTCGCCCTTCCGCAAGGAAATGTCGGTGTGATCAAATGCCAAGGCACTTGAGATCATCTCAACTATCTTGCCGACGCCAAGGCCAATGTCTGCCGATCCAACAAACTTTGGGGCTTCGAAGTCTTCCTCATCAAGAAGGACATCTCGGACCATCTCTTGCCGGGCTTTCACATCACGTAAAAGCGCATCCAACAAGCCGTTGTCACGTTTACCACGTGAATCTGGCGTTTGCCGGAAATCCTGACCCCGCTGACCGGTCTTTGGTGGTTCGGCCAAGTAGAAGTTGATCAGTGGCCGTTTGTAGACGTTTGCGAACTTGGCCAATTGATTGCGTGTAGGCTGCTTCTCACCTGCTTCCATGGCGGCAAGCTTTTCCGTAGCGGTGCTTTTCGACGAGTCTCCGAAGCCCAATTTGCGCGCCGCATCCTCTACGTCAAATCCGGCGGATTGACGTGCCCAAACGAGGATCTCAGGATTGACGGCGATGGACATGGTTTGGCTTCACAGGTCTGATATGCTCACTATAGCTATGTCATCTCGTGGCCTGATCCTAGGCCAAGTTATCTCAATCATGCGGATTTCAGGCCCGTGTGAGGTGAAAGACTCGTTTCTGATAAGATGGTCACCGTCGTCGGCTCCGCTGCTTTGCGCCCTGTCACTGCCGACATAGAAAGGCTTTCGATTGTGTCACCTCGTTGATTGCTTCTTTGGCAAAGGGCGCCGCAGCGGTACCTCAGTCTTCAGATGTCTTCTCAGGGCCGCCCTGGCGAACGGCCCAAAATGTTAGATTTCAATAGCTTCCGCGATAGCCAAAGCATCTTCGAGCTCCACACCGAGATATCGGACTGTGCTGTCCATTTTCGTATGCCCGAGAAGCAACTGTACGGCGCGCAGATTGCCAGTCTTCTTGTATATCTGCGTCACCTTGGTGCGGCGCATCGAATGGGTGCCGTATGCTGTCGCCTCAAGGCCAATCGACGTCACCCAATCTCGGACGATTCGTGCGTATTGGCGGGTCGAGATATGCAGACGCTCATGGAAGCGACCCGGCCACAAGTACTCTGAGCCGACCATGAGTTCATCCTCCATCCATTTCTCGACAGAGGCGCGCGTCCCTTCGGAAATCTCGAAGCGCACCGGTTTTTGCGTTTTGCTTTGCAAGACCGACGCCCGTTCTTTTATCTGACCTGAAGCCATGACATCCACGACTTTCATTTTGACCAAGTCGCAACCTCGAAGCTTGCTGTCTATCGCCATATTGAACAGTGCGAGGTCGCGATGGTTCTCGGCAAGTTCAAGCCTCACTCGGATTGCCCAAACATGTTTCGGTTTCAGGGGCCGCTTTTGACCAACAATACGGCCTTTGTTCCAAGCGGGCCGAAGCGCGCGAATGGCAGGTAAGTTTGGTGTTTCCATGACTGATCCTCCGATCCGCCATTCCCTCCCACAACGACAACCCGACGTTGACTGAGGCAACTTATCACGGAATGCTGCACTGCAACCGAGGTCTCAAATGAGCCCAAACCTACCGGATGCTGCAGTTGGAACGCGTGTCGGCTATTAGGAATTGGAGGCTGTAAGCAAGCGCTCTCTGAGCAAGCTTATCACTTCTTGAGCAGTGGTTATGTCGTCTACCGCAAGGCCTTCGGACAGGTCATTTACCCACGGAACTTGCAACGCGATCGCCTCTTCGTACACCTTTTGGCCCTTTGACGTCAGCACCACCAAATGCGCGCGTTTGTGTTGGGGGTTCGGCAGAAGCTCGATAATTCCTTCGTTTGCCAATTCATTTACGATGCGTTGTACGCCTTGGCGGTGCACGCCCATGTTGCGCGCGTGCCAGGCAACGGATTCCGGTTTGTCCGCCTGAGCGAGAGCGCCAAGTATCTGCCAGCGTGCGCTGGTCAATCCCAGCTCCGCGACCAGCCGGTCGCCTGCCAGCTGCAGCCTGCCATTCAGCCGGAACACATCCAGTATCAAAGCTGTGACGGCTTCACCGGCCTCGGACCATTTTTCATCTGCCATGGCAAATGCGTATTGGTTTGACAATGCGTTGTCAAAGTCGTTATTGAGTCAATAATTGACAACATGTCACCAATTTTCAATCCAAGGAGTATGTCAGATGGTCAACTTCAAACCTCTCGACCCCGATTGTCCGATTGACCAACAGCTTGGCGTTGACGCCGGGCCGGTCGTTTTGGTCAATCTGTTCACCGTAGACGCTGGCGACCAGGATGCATTGATTGCCGCCTGGAAAGGCGACGCGGAGTGGATGAAGAAACAGCCCGGTTACATCAGCACACAGCTGCACAAGGCCGTTGGCGAAAGCTGCATGTATCTGAACTACGCCATCTGGGACTCGGTCGCCGACTTCCGCGCGGCCTTTACAAACCCGGAGTTTCAAAGTGCGCTCAGCCACTATCCATCCAGCGCCGTGACTGCTCCGCATCTCTTCGAAAAGGTTGCTGTGCAGAACTGCTGTACCGCCTGACGGTCACTCCAAGAAAGCGATGAACCATTGAAAAAGCGCATTCACGCCATCGCCGGTGGTATCGGCTTCGTGACGATCTTGAGTTTCTGGACTTCGACAGCGATCAGCGAGCTGTTTGCAAGCCATGAAACGATTGCCTCGATCAAAAGTTGGATTCTGAACGGCATGTTCATCCTAATTCCCGCAATGGCAATCGTTGGGGGATCAGGCATGGCAATGGGCCGTCGTCGTAAGGATGCCCCGGCCAGGGCCAAAAAGAAGCGTATGCCGATCATCGCGCTGAATGGCCTGCTGATACTCTTGCCCGCGGCCTGGTTTCTGGCTGGCAAGGCGGCCGCAGGCGAATTCGACAGCACCTTTTATACTATTCAAATCGTAGAACTGACCGCCGGTGCGGCCAACCTCACTATGATGGGTCTGAACATTCGCGACGGTCTGAAAATGACAGGACGGATCAAGCGCACCAATTGAGGCTATGTTCTAGGTTTGTGCAACGTAGCGGACATTTGAGTCTCCAGATTTGACGGCAGCTAAGTCTAAGGTTTGTGGCTGCTGTCAGCGTGAGCTGCAGCGGCGATAAATCTGACAAGGAGGAAAGCGCGGGTAGCTTTCGCGGCTATGGGGATTGTGTGCAACCGTCGCGTTGGTTGGGGAGCGGAGCGGCAGCCGCTTTGGTGTCATGGCGCGTTGACCGATCGTCTTTGATGGGTAGATGGCGCCGTCTGGACGCGCGCGCTGGTTTTAACATCTTTTTCGCTGTCGACGTCATGAGACTGGTCGCAATGGCCGGTCCGGCGCCTCCGGAAGGTTGGGCCGGGTTCGATTGATGGATCATGCGGCATCCTCCCAAGGTGGCGCGCGGGATCGCGGGGTTTGACCGCTCAGGAAGGTTTCGATGATACGCATCGTGCCGCCACATTTCGGGCAAGGCTGAAGCTGGCCGTCTTCGTCTTCGTCAGCGCCGGTGAGCGGAGCTTCGTCGGCCATTTGATCCGGCTCTGGTTCGCTGTCGAGCAAGCGCCTGATCATCGCGATCCGGTCACGACGGATGCCGTTGGCGAGGAAGCCCGCATGGCGGATGCGGTGGAAGCCGGAGGGCAGGACGTGGATCAGGAAGCGGCGGATGAACTCCGCCGTTGGCAGGCGCATAACCTTCATGCGATCGCCCTTCTTGATCCGGTAGTCCTTCCACCGGAAGGCCACGGTGTCGGCATCTGCGCTGACGAGGCGGTGGTTCGAGATCGCGACCCGGTGGGTGTATCTGCTGAGGTAGGCCAGTACGGCTTCGGGTCCGCCGAAGGGTGGCTTGGCATAGACGACCCAGTCGGATTTGCGCAGCGGCGCGAGACGGGCCTGGAAGGTATCCGGATCGGTCAACTCCGACAGATTACCGAAGAAGCGCAGCTTCCCCGCCTGGTGCAACCTGGCCAACCCTTCGAGGAACAGACGCCGGAACAGCCGGGACAGGACCTTCACCGGCAGGAAGAACCCCGGGCGACAGCCGATCCATCGCGTGCCATCTGGTGACATTCCTCCGCCTGGCACGATCACATGCACATGTGGGTGATGCGTCATCGCCGAGCCCCAGGTATGCAAGACGCTGGTCATGCCGATCCGTGCGCCCAGATGTTTGGGGTCGGCGGCGATGGCCAGCAGTGTCTGGGCCGAGGCCTTGAACAGCAGCCCATAAACCGCCGCCTTGTTCTGGTGCGCAATGACCGCGACTGGCGCAGGCAGCGTGAACACCGCATGGAAGTACTCGACCGGCAGCAGGTCCTCCATGCGCGCCTGCATCCAATCCTGTGCCGCGCTGCCTTGGCACTTCGGGCAATGCCGGTTGCGACAGGAGTTGTAGGCGATGTGCTGATGATCGCACTTGGTGCAAGCCGACACGTGCCCACCCAGGGCGGCGCTGCGGCACGTCTCGATCGCGGACATGACCTTCAACTGATGCAGGTTTAGATGCTCGGCTTGCGCGCCGCGATAGGCAGGACCATGGGCGCGGAAGATATCCGCGACCTCCAGTCTGGGACGGGACATGGGACCGGGGTCAGCCGGACCCAGCCTCCCGTCGCACCAGCAGGTCGAGCGGGCTGGTCACATCCCGGATCGTCTTGGTCGCCACCTTGGTATAGACCGTCGTGGTCTCCAGCTTGGCATGCCCGAGCAATACTTGGATCACCCGGATATCCGTCCCGCCCTCCAGGAGGTGTGTCGCGAAGCTGTGACGTAGCGTGTGCGGAGAGACCTTCTTCCTGATCTCGGCGAAGTCGCACGCGACGCCAAAGGCGCGGTTGAACTGCCGCGTCGAGATCGGATCGACCCGGTTGCGACCAGGAAAGAGCCAGCCTGCGGGCCGCGCTTCGCGGTAATAATCCCGTAGCAATTCCAGCAGGCTCGGCGACAGCATCACGTGCCGATCCTTGCGGCCCTTTCCCTGGTCAACCCGGATGAGCATCCGGTCGCTGTCAATGTCCCCGACCTTGAGGTGCGTGACCTCGCTGGCGCGCAGCCCGCCGCCGTAGGCCACGCTGAAGGCAGCTCGGTACCGCAAACCCGGCCCGGGTGCCGCTTCGAGGATACGCGCAACCTCCTCGGCGCTCAGCACCACGGGAATCTTCTTGGTCGCCCGCTGGTAGCGCATATGCCGCTTCATCTCGGGGCGCGGGCATGTCGTCGCAAAGAAGAAGCTCAGCACCGTCAGACGGTTGTTGAACGTGGGCGCCCCAACACCCCGCTCCTTCATGTGGAGTTGGAACGCCCGCAACTCCTCAGGGGTCGCGCTATCCGGCGCATGCCCCAGAAAACGCGTGAAGTCGCGCATCGCCCGCAAATACATCGTCTGCGTCTTGGGCTGCAGCCCCTTGATCCGCATGTCTTCGAGAAAGCGCTGGCGCAGCGCAGGCACATACTGGTCCGTCATCGGAACCTCCTGTCATCAAATTGAGAAGGTCCCAATCGTCCAACAGGCGCGCCCATCTACAAAATCGCGGCGCCCAGTTCAGCGCGCATCACCCGCCAAAAGCGCCAATACCGCGAGAGCGGTTTCGTCCCTGTCCCGCGCTGCAGTCATCCGACCCACCCCAAATGCCGCGCACTGCACGAATGTCCGTAATGCGGGCTGCTGGTGCAGCATTCAGAGATCAGGCTCAAGGTCGGCTTTGGGCCGGTCAGTCGCTTCCAACCACCAATACCTCAGACACGCCTCGCCGGCCTTGCGATCGACCCAGTTGAACGATCACATCTATGGACTTGCGGATGTAGGTCTGAACTTCGGCAAAGGTTAGCGGTGTTCCGGCTTGCAGAACCATAATTGCCAGGCGGTCAATGGCCAGTTCAGCGGTTTCCGCGTGAATCGTGGTGACCGATCCGCCGTGGCCAGTATTGATCGCTTCGAGATATGTGAGTGCTTCGGATCCGCGCAACTCGCCCAGTACAATTCGGTCCGGCCGCATACGAAGGCTGGCTTGCAGAAGCGCGTTTGTTGAGCGTTCAGAAGCCGGTATGCGTTCCGCAAGGAGGCAAACCTTGTTCGGTTGGGTTGGAAACAGTTCGAAGGCATCCTCGATCGTGATCAGCCGCTCGTCGTTCGAGACCGATTTTAGCAGATGCCGCGCGAACGTGGTTTTGCCGGTGGACGTTCCACCACTGATCAAAAGGTTCAGTCGATGCCGAATAAGCAGCGACAGTGCGCCAGCAAGGTCTGACTCTGCAAGCTTCTGAATTTCTTCCACCTTTGACTGTCGTCGTTCATCGAGCGAAACCGGCGCATCGAAGAGATATTCGGGCTCGAAGGTCGTCTGATCGCCGATGCCGAACAGCCGGATAGAGATTGCAGCACTCCTCTCGACTGCAGGCGGAACGACCACTTGAATGCGTAGCGGTCGGCCTTGGTACTCGATTTTGCCCGAGACCAATGGCGATTTTTCCGAGACTTTTGCGCGGGCATCCCCGACCAGTGTCGCTGCAAGGTTGGACGCGGCTGAGTCGTCGATCGTGCGATCGACGCGCTCCATTGCCTCTGCGCCCTGACGTTCAACCCAGACAAGTCCATCGGGATTGATTGCCAGTTCAACAACGTCTTCGCCGAGGATCAGATCGCGGTATGGTTCCAGATACTGTTCGAGATATGAGGATGGCAGAGCCGTATCGCTCAATAGACCACGACGTCCCTGTCGACGAGGACAGTCACCATCGCACCTTGATCGACATATATGGTCGGGGAGATCGATACCTGATCGGCAATGACCGAACTTGTCGCATCCTCAAGGTCGTTTCCGACTTCTTCCAGGACCTCGCGGGTAACTTCGTCCTCGGTTGAATTCGCCGCGACGGCGGGAGCGGCACCGATGATCGAAATCAGCGCAGCACCTCCAAACCGCTCGTCAAACTTGGTGTCTACAAGCCCGGTCAAGCCTGATCGTCCAAGCTGATCCCCACCAACCGACGCAATCTGCATGGACGCCCCATCTGGCGTGAGAATGCGTGTCCAGAGCACCAGTATCCGCTTCTGATTCACCTCCACGCCTGATCGATACTGCCCAAACAAGCGTGATCCACGCGGGATGAGAATAGCATCCCCGGAAAAAGCATAGACCGGCTCTGCGACGACAGCGACGACGTTTCCTGGCAGATCACTGTTGATGGCGGTCTGAAGCGCGGCCTGAATGACCGACCCTTGCGCGAGGGTCCGGTCTGGGCGTTCCATCTGCGTTGCTTCGTCCACTTCAAGAGGTTGCGCCGCACCCCTGAGATAGGTCTCGTTCTCATTCAGAGGAATGTCAGCGCTGGCCGGTCCGTTCGGAGGGCCGCCTGTGCCGGAGGGCGACGCGGTTGACCCCGTAGAATAAACAACAGCGGGTGATCTGATCTGGGCCGTCATAAGCTCGGCGGCTTTACGCTCGGCCTCGCGACGCTGTTGTTCTTGCTCCTGCCGACGTCTTTCCTCAAGGAGTTGTTGATCCCGGATCAGTGCATCATTGGCACGCTCTGCTTCGAGCGCCTCGCGCTGCGCGCGTTCCGCGTCTAGAAGGCTCTGAAGAGAATTCAGGCGGGTTTCGTTTTCTCGCTCAAGGGTGGCCAGCCTCTCGTCGCGCTCTGCCACTGCCGCCTCCAGCGCGCTCGTCTGATCGGCGAAGGCATCCCGTAGGTCACTTACAGCTGATTGGATCTCGGCGTTTCGCTCCGCTTGCGCCGCAGCCAGTGCTTCGCGGAGTTCCGCGAGTTCTGCCAAGACTTCCGCGCTTGGTTCGATTTCTGGTGTGGCCGGGGCAGGCACTTCGAGCGCTTCTTCGACAGCGATAATTGCGTCGTTGACCCGCTGGTCGGCTTCGTCGGTGGGGAACTCCAAACGTCCACCGTTGGAAAGGCGATCATCCTGAAATGGCTCTACGTCCGAGGTTTGAAGGCGGTCGGTATCGGTTTGCCATTCGGTTGCAAGGAAGTACGCGACGCCCGCACCGCCCAAGCTGAAAGCGAGCGCAAGCGCCGTGACACCGAACCGAGAGCGTGACTTCCTTCGGCTGCCGTCATTGAACTTGCCGAGGCGTTCTTGAAGGTTGGGATCCTCCGCCATCGATCAGTTACTCACATAGATGGTGGAGGTGTCGCGGTAGATGCAGAGTGCATCCTCGCCCAACCGCAGTGTCCAGAACTCATTTACGCCAGAGACGCGAACCGTATTTCCGGTCTGCGTCCAATTGATCGTCCTCTCGCGGCCACGATTGTCGGCTTTGAAGATCGCGGGTTGGCGCCCGGTCTCAGGAAACGTGAAATAGGTGAATCGACCGTCGTCGTAGACGGTGACAGGTCGGAAATCTCCGTCGCCCGCAACCTTGTAATTGTAGTTGCGCGGGGCCTGAAATCCCTTTGGTTGCGCACTGGCCGACGTCGCGCGTCGGTCGTCGCCCGGGTAGCGAAACCGCACTTCGAAAAACATGCCGGTACGCCCGGGGATGGACCCCTCCCGGAGATGGAATGTGTAGCTACGACGGTTGGTGATGACGCTCATGTTGGTCGACGCGCCTTGCACATGCGGTTTGATGGTCAGAACGTTCCCGAGCTCCGGGATAGGATCGACCTGAAAGCTTTCGGTATCGCCCACGATCACGGCCTCGAAGCTCTCGCCCTGACCAAACTGAATCGTAGTTGAATGCCGAAGGTCCGTTTCAATCCGGAAGACCTGTTGCTCGTCATAGACCGCATAGCGGATACGAATGTCCTTGGGGCCTCCCTGCGGTGTCGCCTCCGCAAGCGCCTCGCCTGATGCCAGTGTGATCAGCAGAAAGGGCAGGGCGGTACGCAACACCATCGTTCAATTCTCCAAGGTTTCGGCATCGACGCGGTACGAAGTCACGACGAAGCCAAGCGGGTTCGCCCAGACTTGCTGAAGCCGCTGACGGGTCTCCGGCCGAAACTCATATCGGAGTGTGGCCACGTAGGGCCTTGTCACCGTACGGTTGTCCCGCGGTTTTCGAAGGGTCTTTGTAAAGCGGACCTGGGCAACACCGGCTTCGACCTGATTGACCGACCGGATCACCACATCGATCTTTGCCTCACGGCCATAGACCGAGATCGGGTAGTTAGGATTCGTGGACGACCAAAGATCCCGAAGGGTGCGCGCGGCATCTTCATCCGACCTCTGCAGAACGGAGTTGATCCGCTCTTCGCCATCCGTCAGATCGTAGGTCTCGCGGTCGTCCACATAGGCGACCAGGTTGGCCTGAATGACGGCATCGCTCTCATCGAGCGTGAGCGCTTCGACGGCGGCAACCCGGTCCATTTCTCCCGTTTCCTTGTCAACCACGACCACAAACGTCTCCACCGTCTTCAACGGGAACAGCGATACGGCGCCTACAAATCCGATAACGCCGACGATTACGCCCGCCGCGGCAACGAAGTAGGCAAACCGCTCTCTCCGCCTCGGACCGAAGATGAAGTCTGCCTCAAAGGCGTCCTGATCGAGCTCGGCACGCGTCATGTCTTGCGAAATGACTTGGTGAGCGCGAGCGCGGCTGCCGGTGTGCGCCTGATAAGCTCGTTACTTTTCGTGGCTGCACCGCTGACATCACGACGCAACTCATAGGGTGTCCGACCAGTGAGCACACGTCCGGCCCCACCTGCACCGTATTCGCTTGCATTGACCACGCCGCGGCGCGCCAGCCCTGTCAAACCTATGGCGTTCGACGCGATCCCCATCACACCGGTGAGGTTCGAAGCGATAAACGGAACCGCGGCCATAACGCCCGCGGACAGGAGCAGAATGACCAGAAAGGGGAGGATCAGACTGACAGTTTCGACATTGTCAGGATCAGCAGAGGCATCCCCGATCGCCTCGGCGATGGCCACAATAATGCCAGCGGCACCCGCCGCCGCAACTGGCATCAGGGCGTAACCGATGGTGGCGCGGGTCCAAGCCTCAAACAGCGACTGGGTCGGTTTGAAGAGCGATGTGAGGATCATGAACGGTGCGATCACGATCATCAGTGTGAAAACGATCCGGGCATAGGCAATGATCCCGGCGGTAACTGCCGCGAACACGGCGGAGAGGACAAAAAAGATCGCGCCTAGGACGGCCCCGAACACCCACCCCGCGCGGTCCCCGATCGCATCGCCGTAGGCCGTGATCCGGTTGACCATGCTGTCTAGGCTTTCGTACACGCCAGCTTCATCGCCGGAATCGGTTAGGTCTAGGATTGCCGCCCCAATGCCATCTGGTACGTCCACGGCAATTCGGTAGACGATCTCGAAGTTCGCCCAACTCTGCGCAAAAATGGATATGAGAGTGAACTTCAGGCCAAAAGCAAAAGCGCTCCCAAATGTCATGGGGCGAAGCTGCATCACAACAGAAATGCCGAGTATGACAAGTAGAACGACACCGCCGATGGACAGCACATCGCCGATCACCGCTGCAGCGTCTATGAAACCTGACTCGGCGACGCTGTCGATCGCTTCATCGACTTGTTCGAGTATATCTCGAATAATGCCCATCAGCTTCCGCAGGCCGCGTCACGTTCTGCCAATAGCCGATCCGCAAGCTTTCTGAGCTCAGATGTGTCAAAGGGGCGTTTCTCGTCATCGAAAACGTGGTATTCTGTGCTTGCTTCCAAGACTTGATCCCATTCAATCGAGGTGAAAAAGCAATCGCACGAACCGGTTTCTTGCCATTTTTTGGCAGCCATGATGCGTAGGATCGCGCGGTAGCCGTTGCGAATGTAGGCGGTCTCCGCGAGGTCCTTCGGTGGCCGCGGCGCTTTGCATTCGCTCTGATCTTCGGTGGGTTGCGCCATCGTTTCAAACCCGTCCCGAGAGGTTTGAGCGCGCACGCTGATTGTGGAAGCGGCGATCAGGATTGCAAACAGGAGGGTTGTGGAGGGGTGGATCATTTCGGGACCTCCATCGAGCGAAATTTTCGTTCTTCCGCCAGCGTGGCCGCATCGACGACACCGAGTTGCCCGCCGTTGACCCCCGCCGCTGCCTCGAGACGCCAGATTTGGGTGAGGATGATCCCGAGTTCTGCGGTGACGCGCGTGTTGAGATCGACGGCCGCCTTCAATCCGTCTTGATCGTCGATCAGGCCCACCATGGATTCCAGCCGACCAAGGCTTTCGCCCGCTTCGCTGTGGCTTTCCTGAGCAGCGACAGAGAGCATCGCGCTGGATCCGGCCTGCACCGCGATACGATTGTCGGCAGGTTCCTCGCTTGTGGAGAGCGATGTCAGGCGCTCCTGCGTGAACCCGCTGCCCGACAGGACGCGCTCGACCGCGGCGTCCAACTCCGCGCCCGGGCGAAAGCCGCTCAGGAAATCACCGCTCGATATGGCCTCGGCCGTCGCCAGCGGCGCGGTCAACTTGCCGCGTACACGTTCGAATTCTTCGACCGTCGCAAACAGCTGGCCAAGCTCATTACCGTCAACCAGGGAGGCTAGTTGCGCTTCGAGATTGAGAAGCTGGCTGAGTTGGGTTTCCAGCTCCTCCCGCATGGTCGCGAGGTGCTGAAGCTGAACGTTCAGATCCTCAGCCATGTGTTCAAGTTGAAGAACAAGCTGCCGGAGGTTCGAATTGTCAAAGGTTGGCACACCTTGTGCATTGGTTTGATCTGCCGGCGTGACGGCCATCAGTGTGGCTAAGGCGGTTCCGAAGGTCTTTCCTTTCATCTGACTACTCCCATGCGCATGAAGTCGCGTTCAGCAAGACGGTCAGCGGCCAGATGTTGGCCATGCGCTGCCTCGCGCTGACGGTTGGCAGCCATCAGGCGAACACGAAGGTTGAGGATGCGGCCGATCTCGGCCTTGGCGTAGGTGTTGAGCTCGAAGGCACGCTTGATGTCCGGCGTTTCATCGATCTGCCGGATGATCGCGGCGAGCCGATTGATCACCTGTTGCGTCGTCGCATGGCTGTCGGCCGCATAATAAATGCTGGCTTCCGAGATGCTGCTGTATTCGGCCAGAGCCATGTCGGATGGGGACAGCGTGCCGAGCGCATCGGCACCGCCGACAACAGCCAGGTACTCGTTGTAGAACCTGGAGATGTTGCGGACGTAGCCTTGGGTCTCTGCAAACGGCGGGACACCACCATATTCCTGAACTCGGCCCGGCCCGGCGTTATAGGCCGCAAGCGCGTGCGGGATATTCCCGAAGGTATTGAGCTGCGTGGTGATGTAGCGTGCGCCGCCGCGCAGATTGTCCATCACATCGTATCGGTCCACGCCCATGTCCGACGCGGTTCCGGGCATCAGCTGTGTAAGACCATAGGCCCCGACTGGGCTTTGTGCAGTCACGCTGAACCGGCTTTCCTGCTTGATGAGCGCCTGAAACAGGCAACGCCACTGGGTGGCGGACAGTCCAGCCCTGCGGACACCGGGTGCGCCAGCAAACTCTCCCGCCACGCGCACGATCGCCATCTCGATGGTTTCACGGCCCTCGCCAAAGAGCCTGCTGTCCATCGGATGATTTGAGGTGACCGGATAGATGTCTCCGACAGGGAAGTCGGCATTGCCTTCCAAGGCCCTGACATCGAGGCCCGGTCCCGAAAGGGCGGCCGACATTGCCTCCAGAACGCGCAACTGATCTGCTTGCACAGAAGACAGCGATCTTGCTGTTCCCAGCTGATTTTGTTGTGTCTCTATGTCTTCGCCCAAGTGCGAGAGGATCGAGAAGAGCTGTCCCAGCCCCGCATTGTCTTGTGTCGGAACGCCTTGCGCCTCGGCGGAAGGAGAGGCACAGACCAGGAATGTGGAGACCCCCGCGACCAGCCTCATTGGGGTCGTCCGATGTCTTCGAAGACGCAGTCCTGCGACAGGTTTGTCGCGAACGACAGGGTGTCCAAGTTGGCCCGCGAAACCGTGGGCTTTCCGTCATTGCCAAAGCAGGGCGACGTCGCGTCCGTGTATCGCTCACAGGCGGCAAGCAGGACAGCGAGACAAATGAGGCCTAGTCGCATGCGATCCTCCAGAAGTCTTGGGTGGTGCGCCAGTTGCGTCCAAGGCGCGCTTCGCCGGATTGTCCGCCCCCCAGAATTGGCAGCAGAGGACCGAGTGCGGAGAGATCGGCATCGATGAACACGCTGTCGCCCGCGGACCGGACCAGGGCGATCCGTTGCCCAGCGGTGGACCGGGTCAGCAGGTCAGCTTCCTTTTCGTTGACCCTGAGGAAATCGTAGTCGGCAGGTGTCGCCCGGTCATTCGGGAACAGGATTTGCGTCGGCACGGTTTCGATGATCGTTTTCCCGACCCGGGCCTCACGCAATTGGCTGGGGTACTGCGTCATCATCACGACGACGCAGTTCATCTTGCGGAGTGTCACAAGCCAGTTCTCAAGGCGGGCCGCAAAATACGGATCGTCGAGGAGCTTCCAAGCTTCATCGAGAACAATCACTGTCGGGTGGCGATCCTCCACAAGCCGTTCGATCCGACGCAGGATGTATGACAAGACGGCCATGCGCTCGGTCGACATGTCCAGAATCTCGGTCATGTCGAACCCGATAATGTCGCCCGCCATATCGAGGGGTGCGCCATCTGACGGCTCATCAAAGACCCAGCCAAACCGTCCGCCCGGAGCCCACTCGCCAATCCGGGCCTGTAACTCACCTTCATCGTCAAGCGATTGGAACAGGGTCTGAAAGGATGTGAAACGTTGTAGCGATGGCCCGGCTTGCGCGTTTTGCGACACCGCACTCTGGATGTGACGCGATTGCTCTCCCGATAGCTTTCCAGCATGGGCCAGAAGTGTCGCAAGCCAATCCGAGAGCCAGGCACGGCCGCGTTCGTCAGTTTCCGTTTGGAGCGGGTTCAGGCCGGTGGGGATGCCTGCAAGGATCGTATTGTAGCGACCGCCCAAAGCACGAACGGCCATCTCCAGTCCCCGATCCTTGTCAAAGAAGAACAATCGGGCCCCAATCCGTTGCGCCTGGGCTGCCAGAAACGCCGTCGTGAGGGTTTTGCCGCTACCTGTCCGCCCCAAAACAAGCGTGTGGCCGACCGTGGGTTCTCGGTCTGGAGATCCGGATTCATGAAAGCTGAAACCATAGGCAGATGTGCCGGTCGTCGGGAACACTGTCAGGCGTGACCCCCATGGCGTGTTTGTGTCGGAACGGCCTTCGACGCAGCCATGCAGCGCCGAAAAGTCGGCGAAATTCGTGGTGGAGATGGGCGTTTTTCGCGCTCGATATCCGAAGTTTCCGGGTGCTTGTGCAAAGTAGGTCGCCTTGAGCGCCATGTTCTCGCGCACGATCACGGCCATGATTTCCTGGCCGAGGCGTTTGACCTCCGCGGCGGCCTGTTCGAGCGTCTCTTTGTCAGGTGCGTAGACGGCGACGGACAGGTGGTGGTCGCCGAAGGCGATCCGCCCGGCTTCCTGATCGTCAGCTGCCTCCATCAGCTGATCGCGCAAGGACACGGCGGCATCATCGGCGGCACGCATTTGCCGGACAATTCGCTGGATCCGTTCCGCCATGATGTTGGTGGGGATCGGCGAGAAAGAGTTGGTCAAAACGACATCGAGGGGCAGGTCGAGGCCGTCAAACAGAGAAACATCGGTGAGGGCAGGGTAGCTCTTGATGCTGAAGATCGCGCCAAAGCGTGTGGCATCCGTTGTCGCGCAGGCAATGGTCGCCGTGTCGCCATCGAATGTCGCGCGGCAGGAGCCGAGCGCATAGGCGAGCGGCAGGGGCGCAGCTGGCTTGGCAATTGGCGCGTATTTCCCAGTCAGTAATGTGCTCAGGAACCCGAGCCATTCACCGGTGTTCCTGTCGAGCCGCACCGGTTTGGCAGAGCCAAGAGCGGTTTCAAAGAACCCCGTCACTTCGTTCAGTTCCCGCGCGCGGGCGGCACGGTCCTTCATCCATGTGCGCTTGGCAAACGCGTTGAGCAGCGGGATCCGTGCGCCGATTTCCGGACGCCGGAGAATGCTTAGGTAGAGCTGCGACTTCTTGGGCGCGAGATCAGAGATGTGCGTTTGCCACCGGCGATCGATTTTGGCCGCAAAGCCGTCGCCTTCCACGGAGGTCAGCGCCACATCCTGTGGCACAAACATGCGATGCACGTAAAAGCCATAAAGGTTTCCGGTCTGGGCAATAACGGCTGCAACAGCGCGTTTCATTGCGTCGAGATCGGCATCTGGTGTTGTAGACGACGCAAGACCATCAAGGCGCAGGGTTGCCATCAGATCGCCCTCGCGCAGAACCATGATGTTCGATCCGGCAAAGCTGACGAAAGGCAGATGTTCGGCGAGATGGCTTTCGCGTGCCAAAGCCGCCCCGCTGACCTCGAAGAGCGCTGCACTTGGTTTTGCATATCCGACACCGTCAAGCGCCATAGCTGTCTCCCCTGTGCAGGGATCGGTTCCGCGTTCCCCGCACCGCCCCATAGGAAACGCGCAGCACCTCGAAGAAATGCGGCTCCTTGTCGGCCACAAACCAAAGCACCGGATAGGCGAGGAATCCGACAAGGAAGAAGATCAGAGACTTCGTCCAGATGAACGGCAGGACCACGCCAAGTGACAGCACCACAAGGTAGCCGACTGGAAGACCGAGGTACTTTGGCGGGCGTGCGAGTCCAAGGAAAAGGGGAGAGCGTTCGGCCATCAGGTGAACCCGTCAACGATGGTGCCCGCCGAGAAGATCAGCACGATCCCAATGACAACGGAGGCAAACCAGCCCCAGTTTAGCCGCCCCATCATACACATGAAGCCGGTTCCGATGACCGCAAGCGTCGCAACGGCGATCCCGATTGGACCGGTTAAAGCTGCCTCTACCGTCTCGAGCATGGTCTGAATTGGCGAGAGGTCCTGGGCGAGGGCAGGGGTGGCCCACAGCAGCACGGCTCCGATCACAGGAGGCAGAAATCCTGGTGGCAGTCTTCGCATGGGCTTCCCTCGTTTCTTGTGTCCTATTTGAGGCCCAGTACGACGGCTGGGCGCCTTTGGTCGCGCGCCGTCGTGCCGGGCATGTTTTGGAGCGGAGTGTTAGAGAGCCGCGCGCGAATTCGGTGGACGCGCGCGATGTAATCTCGTGTCTCAGGAAATGGTGGCACACCGCCATATTCCTCAACACGTTGGGGTCCGGCGTTGTAGGCAGCAAGTGCAAGGTCGATGTCTTCGAAAGCGGCAAGTTGCGCCAGAAGATATCGCGCCGATCCGTCGAGGTTTTGTGCGATATCGACTCTGTCGACGCCCAGGTCCCGCGCTGTCGCGGGCATGAGTTGGCCCAACCCGTAAGCCCCCTTTGCGCTTCTGGCGGTTGGTCGGTAGGCGCTTTCCGCTTCGATTAGTGCGCAGAACAAGGCCATCCAGTCGTCAGGACCGAGACCCATCGCCCTGACCGCTTCATTGCCTTCGTGCCTTGTGGCGGTCTGTCTGATCGCCTCAAGAATGTTGCTCTGTGGCGTGGCCGCGAAGCTTCGAGCGTCCCCTAGAGGTGCCTCTTCGTCGGCTCGGCCGTGGAATGTCCAGCCGTCAGTTGTCCGGACGCTGCCGTCCCGACCGAAGATCATCACCTCCGCCGACAGCATCGAAGGTAACAGCGTAGTCGAGGTCAAAACAAAGAGCGCGGCCGTCACCGAATTCACGGTGATGTTTGAAGAGGCCTGGCCAGATGTTGAAGAGGCGGGGTTCAGGACCATGTGGGCCGAACCGTGTTGAGACCAGGATCGCCTCGGGCTCTCCTGCACGGAGGTAAACACACTGATAGCGGGGCTTCCCATCGTCCGTGAACTCGACAAGCTCGTACCGACAGCGGAAGTCGACTCCCGACCCGATGAGGTCTTTCACCCCATCAATGGTAATCAAAATCTGGTCTCTTGCGATCGGCACCGGGCTCCCCCACTGGGAGCCCTTCTACAATCGGCAGCATTCCGCAGAAAGGCATTACTCTGCAATATGAAATATTGCACAATGTGTAATTTGAGCGAGAATTGGCCTAGAGACTCAATGGAGGCCGATATGAAACTTGCTCGAACAGGTGCGCTGGCCGTGGCCGCGGGGTTGGCGTTCGGTGCGGAGGACGCGCGCGCCTACGACATGGACTGCGCGATCATGCTCTGTATGGCTGGTGGGTTTCCCTCAAGTGCTGTGTGCTCAGCAGCCTATGCCGAGATGATCCGGCGTATCACGCCCTGGCCGAGCAGGCCGCCTTTCGGGGTTTGCACCTACGCTGCCGTTCCCGTTGCTTTGGGAGGTCCAGGCGGAAGCGCGGCCTTGGATATTTCGACACCGGAGTATTCCTGGCTGCGCCGGACCCGCGTTCTCTGGTGGAGGGGTCGCTCCTATGAACCGCGGGATGAACCTCGTCAGTGGGACTGGTCGGTCCGATCATGCGATCATGAAAATCAGAACTGCCACTATATCGTCCGGGTCTATGGGTCTCATACGCCCTGGCCGGCGTCCTTCACCTCTGAGAATGGCCAGAACCTCCCGACCCCAGGGTCTGGCGGGCTTTGGTTTTTCTACAGTCGGGCCGTCATGATGGAATATGGCGATTACGGAGGGGCCATGGACTACACCGACTGGGTCAATTACTGACGCCCGCTGCCATTGCTATAGGTATTCGATGTCAGCGCGGGCCTGAGCCGCCAGTTTCGACAGGCCATGTCGGGTCAGATCGAGAAGAAACTCCGACGGGGACATCGCTGGGTTGTCATACCTTTTGCGGACGCGGCGCAACGCGCGCGCGCCACCCGAGGGAAACAAGTCGTATGTGTTTGCGAGCATGTCATCCGCACCAAGCGTCTCAACGCCATACTCGTCCAGAACTTCGCTTGGAAAGTCCTTATGATTTTCTGTCACGATGACTTGGGCTGAGCAGCGGATCGCCGCAGCGAGGACGTGACGGTCATCCGGGTCCGGCAGCTTCAATCCGGCCATCAAAGGCTGGTGGCCTGTTACGAAGCATTCTTCGAATGTGCTTCTGATCACCGCTTCTTGCTGGCGAACGCTCTTCTCGAGATGCGGTTTGAGCCTGATCAGGTTGCGCGTCCATTCGTCGAGGATCTCGTCCGTCACCCGCGCCCTGAATAGCCCCTCCTGCGTAAACGTCAGCAGGACGTCGCGAACGCGGAACGGGAACAGGACGTTCGCATCAAGGACAACCACGAAGGGGTTGGCCACAAAACTCATGCCTTATCGAATTCCTGACCCAGTCGTGCCAAATCTCGCATTGCCTGTTCCTGGCGTTGCGCCTTCTCCTCTCGGTACTGCATGAGCGCCGTCAATGGCACGCGCCGATGCTTGCCGACTTCTTCAAATCGGATCTGTCCTTCCTTGAGGAGTTTCGTGAGGTGGGGCCGGGACACATTCAGCATGTCTGCCGCTTCTTGGGTCGTGAGCATGGTGCCAACCGGAACCAGCGTCACCATATTTCCATTGCTGACGTGACCGAGCAGTTCGATGATCAGCTTTCCGACAGCCGGAGCGATGCTAACAGGATCACCGTTCTCTCCGGACACCTTCAAGCCGCCGTCCAATTCCATCGCGACCGCGATCGCCGTCGCGGCATGCGCGGCGCTATCGATTTCCTCGGCGGTCGGCGGACGCTCCATGAGCCCGCTCTGAGCCGGTTTTTCTGCTGTATCGACCACGATTTCCCTCCTGCTTTTAGCCTCTAGATGCACCGCGAGCCGCTCACTTACAAGAGAAATAACCGGAATAAGTGAAATAAGCGTAACGATTCCGATAGACGCAGGCAAGTGGCTGGTGTACACAAAACAGGAACAGATTCGATTTTCGGAGCAGTCTCATGGGAAAGAATACGAAGCGCACTTCAAGCAAAGTGGCCTCTCAGGCAGCGGCAACTCTCAGTGACCCCAACGCCTCTGCGACGGCCAAGAGCCTGGCGGCCTCGGCACTGGCGCAGTCCGGCACAGGCAAACAAACAGGGGCTGCCATGGAAGACAAAGCGTCCAAAGTCCTGCAAAGCGACAAGTACAGTGACGATACCAAGTCTTTGGCCGGGACGGTTCTCGCGCAGTCGAACAAGGCGCGCTAGCCCGCGTCGCGCTAAGAGGGGTCCAGGTCGATGTCGCGTTCCGTAATTTTCATGGAACAGACGTCCTCGGGTGGCACGAACCATGCTCTGGACCGTTTCCCGGTGTTCCACAGGTGTTCTTGCCAGACGACAAACTCGCGGCCATCCACGATCGCGACACCTTCGCGCACGGGAACACCCTTCGTAAGACGCTCATCCACGCGCCGTCCCGGAGCAGGATGTTGGCCGGCCTCCTAGCTGCGGGGTTTCAGTAACTCTGAGGGATCGATGTTGAGGGCGCGCGCGATCTTTTCGAGCGTCGTGAGAGAAGCGGAATACTTGGCATTCTCGATTTTGCCGACATAGCCGCGGTTCACATTCGCACGGTGCGCCAACTCTTCTTGGCTGACGCCCTTGGCACGCCGGGCGTCTTGGAGGTTCAGTCCTACTCGTTCCTTCAGATTCATGACCGAAGATCGGCCACGATGTGGTGTATTTAACCACGCAATATACTATACATTCGACAATGAAGCGGCTGATACTGTGAGATTTTCTTGTTTCAAAGGTGTCGATCAAGCTCGCCATTTGATTGAAGAAGATAGCATGACCAAGTGTGGTAGCGAGTTTGGATCGAGATTTGGGCGAGGTTTTGCCCACTCTGATAGGTAGAGGCGAGGGCGACTCTTAAACTCATGATTGTGGCCGATAAGGTCTATTATGTAAATTTATGGTGAGCAGCCCGCGCACCCGAATGACGCCCCGTCACATCCTTAGAACGGTGGCACCGTCGCGACCGCTAGCTAAATCGCAGTATTATAGTGGGTCAAAGAAACCTACTCACTCGCGCCGCATAGGCTTCAAACTCTGACCCGTACTGTTCCTTCAGCCAAGGCTCCTCCGAGAAGGGCGCGGCTATTAGAACAAGGATGGCAGCGGCTCCGATCGCGAGTGCCCAAGGTGCTGACGAAAGAACCATCCAACCTACGACAATCGCGGTATCAGCCACATACTGAGGATTGCGTGAGTAGCGATACATGCCCACGGTCCTCAGAGTGCCCTTTGCGCCGCCGGTTTGCGGCACCCCGAAATGCGCGACTTCGGACCACACGATGACATTGCCGATCACAATGAAGGGTAGTCCGAGCCCAAACCGCAGCCAATTGGGAAACGCCAGATCGCCCCAGCCCAAGACGCCAAGCACAATCAGAATGCCAAACAACGAAAACGTCGGCACCCAAACCAGTATTGGAGTGATGGCTGTGTACTGCTGGGGTGGCCAGATGCGGCGCTCTGGGTAAGCGATTGACCAAAGGATCGAACCAAGCGTGGCCGCAGCAATTCCCAGACCCACGGAAACCAGAGTAGTTTCCATCAAGTTCCTGCCTTATCATGCCCATAGAGTTTCGCGCCCTCGTGCGCATTTTTCCGATCTTCCAATTCGAGCGTGGAGTGCCGGATATCGAACTCTTCGGCGAGGCGCTGCTTCACGGCAACTTTGATCTTTTCGCCGGACGCGCCATCAGCCGTCACGACATGGCAGTCCAATGCCGTTTCGTTCTCTTGCATCTGCCACAGATGAACGTGGTGGACATCATGGACCCCGTCGACCTCCCTGATTGCAGCAACAACGGCATCATTGTCGATGTCGGGCGGGCTTCCGAGCATCAGGATACGAATGGGGCCACCAATTTCAGTCACGGCGAGATAAAGAATGTAGAGCGCGATGCCGATGGTGATCGCCGGATCGACCCACCACATATCATAGAGCAAGATGAGCGAGCCGCCGATAATCACGGCAACAGAAGCCAACGCGTCTGACAGGTTGTGCAGGAAGAGCGCCCGGATGTTCACGCTGCCCTTCTGCATCGAATACGTCAGCAACGCTGTCAGCGTGTCCACGACCAGCGCCACCGAGCCCAGGATCACCACGGTCCAACCGGCCACTGCGGTCGGCGCGATCATGCGCATTCCGCCCTCGTAGATGAGATAGACACCAACGAGGATGAGGGTCGTGTAGTTGATCAAGGCAGCCACAACTTCGATCCGGCCATAGCCGAATGTCATGCGCTCATCGGCGGGGCGTCTTGCGATCTTTCGTGCAGCGAAGGCGATCACCAAGGACGCCATGTCCGAGAAATTGTGCAGCGCATCGGCAATAAGAGCGAGGCTGCCGGACATGATCCCGCCAACGATCTGCGCAACCGTCAGAAGCGCGTTGGCCCAGATCGCGATGGAGACACGGCGGTCGCCTGACGCGGGATCAATATGCGCTTGGCCGTGATCATGAGGCATGACGCGAGTCCTCGTGGTTATGATTGGGCAATGCCCGGCCGGGAATCTGCGGAACACTCCCGGATCGAATTCGGCGCACTCGTGCATTCATCCAATGGCGGATGATATGGCGGTACAACGAGCCTTTCACGAAGCTGAACGACTGCTGATGATTGGCGTAAAAGTCGTCGGGCGCGTCGAAAGTTCCGAAGTCCTGAACAATGCCGGTTTCCTGGATGTATGTGTCGCTACCTGTCCACTCCACTGGCGGCGCCTGCAGGCAGTTGGTCCCTGCCCCATAACCGCAGAGGCTGGGTGTATCGGAAAATGTGGATTGGAGTGCCGAGAGAAACTCTGCATCCAAAATGAACCCTTCGAGGTTTGCCCAACCCGTCTCGGTCTTCACCTCAACCCATGAGTGAATGATCTCTTCTGGAGCAATCGGATACACGAGTTCGGGCACGACGCCCCGTTGAAGCTCTTTATGAACCGTGAAGCCGTGAAGGCGACAACGGACGCCAACCGCGCGCAGCAGCGCCATGAGAAGCGTCCCCTTGGTGTTGCATTGACCAAAACCGTCAGCGAGCACATCAGCGGCGGAGATGTCGTCTGCGCTGTTGTACCCGAAGGCGATTTCATTGCGGACGAAATCGTAGACTGCGCCGATCCGGTCATGTTGAGAAAGAGCTTTCCACCCTCTGTCTTCGATCAGTTGTGCAATCGACGGGTGGTCGAAGTTTAAGATTGGGGTTGCTGTCAACAGCCGATCATCATCGCTCATTTTCATCTCCTCGAATCGTCTTTGAGTAAGATGTAATTGCTACAGTGACTGTAGGTTCAAGGGCCTTTTGGAAATTAACGCTTGAGGGCCGTGGAAACGGTTAAGCCCCTATTTCATTGTGATCAGTCAGACATTCCGAGTGATCGCGCAAGACCTCGAGAACCTTGCAGTCCGCCGTATTGCCACCGCTGCATTCGTGGATCATGCGCTTCAGCTCGGTGCGAAGCGCTTTCAGCCGATCCATCCTTAGTTCTACTTGTTTGAGTTGTCGCCGGGCGATGGAATCCGCCTCATGGCAGGAGCGGTCGGGATTGTCGCTGAGATCGAGAAGCTCGCGGATCGCTTCAAGGGGAAACCCCAACTGGCGTGCGTGCCGGATAAAGGACAAGCGGTCAACTTCCGCATCCCCGTAGCGCCGCTGCCCGCCTTCAGTGCGACCCGGTTCGGGCATCAACCCGATCTGTTCATAGTACCGGATGGTCTGAACTTTCGTTCCGGTTTTCTTTCCCAAGCTTCCGATCGTGAGCATGCAACCTCCATATCTATAGTGTTGGTAGCTATAGCTATTGGCATGCGCAAGCCAGCACTATAGTCACGGGTCCGTGACAGGCTGGTTTCAAGCCAAGAAACAGCTTGAACCTCTAGCAACTAGAACATTTAGAACGCTCTAAAAATGGGCGGAATCGGGCGCAACACGACCAATGAGATTATCTGCGTTACAAAAAGTGCTTTGGGGACTCGCCGCGATCGCGATCGTGGGGTTCGTCTGGCTGCAAGGTTCCACCAGAAATGAACAGCGCGCTGATGATCCTGCGTTCCGGGCTGATTTCGAACTGACCGATCATCAAGGCATGGTGCAGACGGACGAAGACTTCGCCGGGCGCTGGATGCTCGTCTTCTTCGGGTTCGCCAATTGCCCCGATGTGTGCCCCACGACCCTGGCCGAGGTTGCTGCCGTCATGGATGCGCTCGGCTCCGATGCCGCCAAAGTCCAGCCGCTCTTTATCTCCATTGACCCCGAACGCGACACGCCTGAACAACTCGCGGAATTCGTACCGGCATTTGATGCCAATATCATCGGTCTCACCGGCACGGCAGATCAGATCAAGCGAACATCTGAAACCTTCCGTGTGTACTTCGAGAAAATCGAGGAAGCGGCTTCGCCCGACGGATACACGATGGGGCATTCGTCTCAGCTGTTCCTGTTTGATCCCCAAGGCGGATATGTGGGGGCGTGGGTCTACGGCACACCCGCAGAGGAGATCCTTGCCGATCTGAAAGCGCAGATGTCAATATGAGCCGGGTGATGTCAAAAGAGACGGCTTTGACCGCCGCGTGGATCGTCGCTTTGGGGAGTTCGCTGGCCGTGCTCTATATTGGTGAGGTTCTGGGGCAGGCTCCGTGCAATCTATGCTGGTTCCAGCGTGCGTTTATGTTCCCTCTGGCCGTCGTGTTGGGCCTCGGTCTCTGGTGGGAGGATCACCGGGTCGGTCGCTACGGTGTTGCGCTCGCCCTTGGTGGGGCCGCCATCGCACTCTGGCATCTGGTCCTTTATACCGGGCTCCTCCCGGAGCGTATCCAACCCTGCACTGCGACCGGCCCGTCCTGCACCGATGACAATCAGGTCTTCCTCAGCGTCCCCATCCCACTTTTGTCGTTGGTCGCCTTTGGGCTGATCGCGATCCTGTCCATTTTCTCCCTGAAGGAGCAGCGCACATGAAAAACAAATCAGTCGTTCTATCGGTCCTAATCGTTGGCCTTGCGATCTTTGCCGCCGCCGTTTGGTATCAATCCCGCCCTGCCCTGGTGGCCCAGGTCGAGCCGGTCCAGCCGGAAATCGCAGAGGCGTTAATCCGGCCCTACTCTCCTATCCTCGGCCCCGAAGAGGCCCCTGTCACCATCGTCGAGTTCTTCGATCCGGCTTGCGAGGCGTGCCGCGCCTTCCATCCGATTGTGAAGGACATACTGGCGGAGCATGACGGCGCAGTGCGTGTTGTGCTGAGATATACGCCCTTCCACGGAGAAGGATCAGAGCAGGCCATTCGTGTCCTTGAGGCGGCCCGTATGCAGGGCATTTTCGAGCCGGTCCTGGAAGCGCTCCTCGAGTATCAGCCCCGTTGGGCATCCCATGGCGCGCCCGCTCCTGGCCTGATCCTTGGGATTGCTCAGGAAGCTGGCCTGGACGCGGAAGCCGCGAAAACGCAAATGATGGCACCACAGACAGTTGGTGTTCTCAATCAGGATCGCGCGGACGTGGAAGCAGTTGGCGTTCGGCAGACCCCCACTTTCTTTGTAATTGGCAAACCCCTCGATCCTTTTGGCGCTGACGAGTTGCGCGCCCTCGTCGCAGCTGAAGTCGCGGCGAATGGATCATGACCAAGAGACTATCAGGAACAAACCTATGAGATACTCCACCGCCCTTGCTCTTGCATTCAGTATGCTGGTCGGGTTGCCCACTGCCTCTGTTGCTGGGTCGGAAGATATTGTCGTCGAAGACGCATGGTCTCGCGCGTCAATCGGCATCAACCGTCCAGGTGCGGCCTACATGACATTGCGCAATACCGGGACCGATACAGTGACACTGTTGGGGCTGGAAACGCCGCTCGCCATGATGCCTGACATTCATGAGACCAAGACCGACGCAAATGGCGTCAGTTCCATGGGCCCAGTCGGTGAAATCACCATCCCAGCGGGCGAAAGTGTCGCGCTTGAGCCAGGTGGCATGCATGCCATGCTGATGCGATTGCAAACCAAGATGGTGGAAGGCGAGACCTTTCCGCTGACATTGACCTTTGCCGATGGCGGGACGCTGACCGTTGATGTGCCCATTCTTGGCATTGCGGCACGTGGGCCGGAGGGCTGATGAGCCGAAGAACTCTCCTCACCTATGGTGTCGCAGCTATCAGCGTGGTTGCATTCACGCTGTTCATCGGTTGGTGGCGTGTGGACGGTCCTGGCGCGCCTGAACCTGCAGCTCAGCGACCCTTGCCGCTCACCCAGATGGACTTTCAGATGACCGATCAAGGCGGTGCAACTGTCGGACCTGCGTCGCTTCTGGGCAATCCATCCATGGTGTTTTTTGGCTTCACATACTGCCCTGATGTATGCCCGACGACGCTCTCGGATATCTCGGGCTGGCTCGACGACCTTGGAGATGATGTCGCCGACATGAACGTCGTGTTCATCACGGTCGACCCGGAGCGCGACTCCGTGGCAGCTATGGCCGAGTATGTCAGCTATTTTCACCCAGCGATTCAAGGCTGGAGTGGGACGCTGGAAGAGACGGAGCGCGCTGCGGCAGGCTTCCGCGCGAGCTATGCGAAGGTCGCTACAGAGGGCGACGACTACACAATGAACCACACGGCTAGTGTTTTTCTCTTCGATGCTGAGGGACAGTTTGCGAGCACCATCGATTACCATGAACCACGAGAATTCGCAGTGCCGAAGATCCGCCGTGTTCTCGCAAGAGCAGAAGAAGAAACGTCATGAAATTGAGATACCCTGCCATAGGCGTCGCAGCAGCAGGCGTTGCTGTCGCGTTGGTCACGGGACTCCCGAACAACTGGAAAAGTGCCCCTGTCCCGGAAGCGCTTGTTGCGGTGTCTGATTGGAAGCCGGCGCCACTCCAGAACCCTGCAATCCTAACTCAACCGCTGATGCCCTTCGAGCCAGCGGTTGTTAGATCGGACATAGTCGCTTGGGCACCAGAACCGCCATCGCGCCCAGTCCTTGATGTGGCTATGCCAGAAACCAAGCCTCCAATGGAGATGTGGTCGGGCAGCTTGTCCTCAGGTGAAACCCTGGACGCCTTGCTGTCCAAAGCAGGCCTCTCTGCACCGGATCGCGCCGAAGTGGCGCTGGCGCTGGCCGCGGAATATGACCTGCGCAAGCTCAAACCGGGATATGGGATTGAGGTTGAAACGTCGCTTTCGGGGTCGCTTAGACGGGTGGTATTGTCCGTCGACGCAGGCGTGCAAATCGAAGCCGTGTTCGCACACGAGATTGCCACACGGAAGATCGTTCCTGAGCCCGATCTGGTTCTTCGTGCGGCAGATACGACGGTGGAAACCTCGATCTTTGCAACCCTCGCATCGGCAGATATTCCGGCGCAATTTGCCGTAGACTTGGCCGAGATGTTGGGCGGAACGGTCGATTTCCGACGTGATCTGAAAGGCGGCGAGCGGTTGCAACTGATGTGGCGCGAGGCCACATTCGGCGACCAGGTTATCAGACCGCCTCGCCTGTCTTTCGCTGCGCTAACCATCGACCAAGCTCTCTATGAAATCGTGTGGCCTGACGACAGTTCAGGAAACGCGACAATCTTTGTCGATGGGGAATTGCTACGAGTGTTTGTGCAGCCGGTGAAGGGCGCGCGGCTGAGTTCGGTCTACGGCAATCGCTGGCACCCGGTTTTTGGAGATGTGCGCATGCACACCGGGGTTGATTTTGCGGCGCCGCATGGGACGCCAGTCTACGCAACGGCACCGGGCCGTATCTCATTCATTGGGCGGCGCGGCGGCTATGGGCGCGTGGTTGAGATCGCACATGGTTCCGACACCATGACCCGCTATGCGCATTTGAGTTCTACGCCTGAAGGTCTCTCCATCGGGGACCGGGTTGCCGCAGGCGACATGATCGGCCGCGTTGGTGCCACAGGCACGGCGACCGGTCCAAACCTGCATTATGAAGTGCGCGTAGATGGCCGTCCGACAGATCCGATGTCGGAAGAACGGCTTGCCGAAGTGGCAAGCGCAGAAGGAACCAATTCAGACATTGCGTCGCGCCTTGAAGACAGCCGAGCACAGTTTTCAAGATTGCTGGACACCGACATCGCCACCGCGACATCAGAAAGGCTCTAGAACATGAGACAACTATCGCTCGCAATTGCCTTCTTCCTCGGTCTCGCCACCCAGGCGATCGCTGAAACCACGCCGATTGACGTGAAAAAGACAAACGGCTGCGGGTGCTGCCTTGCGTGGATGGAGCACCTCGAAGAAAATGGCTTTGCACCTACCGGCGAAGACACGTTCGCCGGGCTTCTCGTCCGCTTCAAACTCGACAACGGCGTTCCGCAACGCATGGTGTCCTGTCACACGGGCCTCATCGAAGGGTACGTGATCGAGGGCCATGTGCCCGCAGATGATATTCGCAGGTTGCTCAGCGAGAGACCGGACGCTGTTGGCCTCGCGGTGCCAGGCATGCCGCTTGGATCACCCGGCATGGACCAGAGCCGCTGGCGCGAAGCCTATGACGTGTTTCTCATCAACAACGACGGATCGACGGAAGTCTTCTCCAGCTATCCTGGCAACTGACTTCAACAATGTAGAAAGACCTGAATTTGGATACTCTCTCCCCCATCATGCTCGGATTTCTGGGCAGCCTGGCTGCTGGATCACTGACAGCCGTTGGCGCCATACCCGTGCTCTTTGGGCGGATTCCATCGCGTGCAACACGCGACCTCTCGCTAGGATTTGCAGCGGGTGTCATGCTCGCGGCGTCATTCTTTTCGCTGATCATTCCCGCCCTAGACGCCGCTGACGTACGCTACGTGAACGGAGCGGCGCCGGCAGCCATCGTCTGCGTGGCTATTCTGCTGGGAATGGGTGCCGTTGCCCTGATGAACGAGAAACTGCCGCATGAGCACTTCAGCACGGGTCGTGAAGGGCCGGAGGCGGCATCGCTCCGCCGCGTTTGGCTGTTCATTATTGCCATCACGATCCACAACTTCCCCGAAGGACTGGCAGTGGGTGTTGGCTTTGGGGCAGAAGGTGTTTCTGGCGGTCTGCCGCTTGCCATCGGGATCGGACTACAGAACGCACCCGAAGGATTGGCCGTAGCTGTATCGCTTCTTGGGGAGGGGTACTCGAAGTTCCGCGCTTGGGGGATCGCCGCACTGACAGGCATGGTGGAACCTATCGGTGGTCTGCTTGGGGCGGGGATTATCACGATCTCCGAACCGCTTCTGCCCTGGGGACTGGCCTTCGCAGCAGGTGCGATGCTCTACGTCATCAGCCATGAAATCATCCCCGAGACGCACAGAAGCGGGCACCAGAACAAGGCCACGCTGGGCCTGTCGATAGGACTTGTCTTGATGCTATTCCTTGATGTCTGGCTCGGCTGAGGCGATGAACATGATGAGGACCAGAGTTATCGGACTTCTCAGCGCCTCAGTCGCACTTCTGGCAGATCAAGCCACAAAAATGGTCGTCGTTGGAAATGCCTCGGTGCTCGCAAGAGGCATCGAGGTTTTTCCCGGATTTGACCTAGTGTTTTTTCGAAACGATGGCGTAACCTTTGGTATGCTTGCGGGTTTCCCCTGGTGGGGGCTGACTTTGCTTGCACTTTGCATCTGCTGCGGGTTGTTCCTGTTGCTTTTGCGAACCCAAAGCCAGCTTGAGGCAATTGCTTATGGAGCGATCATCGGTGGCGCGCTTGGGAATATCCTGGACCGTGTCCGGTTTCGGGCTGTGACAGACTTTCTGGATTTCCACATCGGCGACCTTCACTGGCCCGCGTTCAACCTCGCGGATGTTTTCGTCGTCGGTGGTGTCGCTATTTTGCTCCTACCCCCGATCTTACGGTCCAACCGTCATGCGTAAATGTCAATTGGCGTGCCATCGCGTACCATCGCGTAGACATCTTCGATCTGTCGATCCGTGACGGCGATGCAACCGGCCGTCCAATCCTGCTTGTTCGTCGGATCGATACCTTTTCGGGGGCCACCGTGGATGAAGATGTCGCCGCCGGGAGGCTTGCCCTGCGCTTCAGCAAAGGCAACGTCTGCATCGTTGGGATAGGAAATACCGACAGACAGATGAAACAAGCTGTCGGGATTGCGGCGGTCGATGGTGTAGGCACCCTCTGGCGTGCGGCCATCGCCCTCGAATTGTTTGTGTCCCTCCGGCGCGAAGCCAAGGCCGACCGGGTACGTCTTAAGCACGCCTTGCGCGCCATCGAGGACCAGAAGTCTTTCCGACTTGTAAAGGCGCACGCGCGTGACTTCCGGACCGTTGTACGAGCGGAATTTACTCGCGCATCCAGCAAGGAATGCGGCCATACCGCCCATGAGAAGAAAGCGCCTTGGAAACCTGTAACTCATCGCTGCTCGATGTCCTTTGTGGACGATTTGTTTGGAAAATGAGTATCGCAATGCTGAATTCAGATCAATCGCAGCCGACACCCGCTGGATAAGTCACCGCTGGATCAATTGCGGCGCATCCGCATCCCCAAGGGACATTTCAGGCAGCCAGGTGATAAGCTGAGGGAACGAGATCAGCGCCACGATCAATACGATCTCGATGGCAACAAGCGGTACCGCGCCGCGATAGATATCGGACAGATTGACACCCTTCGGTGCCGCCATCTTGGCAAAAAACAGGGCATAGCCGAAAGGAGGCGTCAGGAAGGACGTTTGCAAGGCCAGTGCAATCAGGCCAGCGATCCAGATCTGCTCAAAGTAGGCAGAGCCGACGTGATCTGCGAAGTCGAGCTCTGAAATAATCGGCATCAGTACGGGTACAAAGACCAGCAGTACCTCGATCCAGTCAAACACAAACCCAAGGACGATGATCACGCCAAGGAGGATCGCCAACAGTTCCCACCGGGTGAGATCGAATGCGGATATCCACTCGAAGATGACGTCCGGTCCACCGACCAGGTGGAAACTCAGCGAGAATACCGATGCGCCCAATACGATGAAGAAGACCATCGACGTCATCGTGCTTGTCTGCAGCGTGACAGAGTTCAACGATGAGAAAGACAAGCGCTTTCGCGCCAGCGCGACCAATAGCGCGCCAAACACCCCCACGCCTGCCGCCTCCGTGAGTGTCGCAAAGCCCAGAATGATGCTGAGCGGAATGGATGCGATGACCGCGACAGACGCGAGTACAAACAAAAGGTCTGACACAAGATTGGTCTTGTGTGCGTCCAGCGGGATTTCGACCGTTTTTCTCAAGGTGACCGCAAAGTAGATCGCGAAGGCCATGACCATCAGAAGCACAGGTACGATGAGGGCCACATACATCAATCCAATGCGCAGGTAGAACACGTTCGAGATGAAGAACAGCATCACGGCTGGTGGGAACACGACACCCAGTGCACCAGAGGCCGCAACAGCGCCTCCTGCAGTTCGTGGGGCGTATCCCGACGCCATCATCGGGGCATAGGCCACCAACGCCACAGTGATGACCGATGCGCCGATCACCCCGGCGGCGGGAGCGAGCACGAGGCCGATCAGCAGGGTTGCGATGGCATAGCGACCCGGAACGCCTGTCAGAAGACGCCCCAACAGGCGAAACATGGTTTCGGCAATCCCGCTGGCATTCAGGATCAGGCCCAGAAAAATTAACATTGGAACGCTGGTGAATTGGACGGATTCATTGGTCAAGACACCGCGGGCCCGCAGGTATATCAGCCCCAGATGCTGAAAATCAGTGATCCCCACCCAAACCGCCGCGACAAACCCCAAGAAGCCCGTCCCTGCTAGGACCAGCGCTACCGGAAAACCACTGAAGACCCCGATGGCCATCACGACAAGCATGGCGACCGTGAGGACTTCATTCACCATTATGGAGGCCGCCCGATTGTTCTGGAGCGCCTTGCGCACGTTTCCCCACCAGAAAGGCGATGTTGCGCAGGGCTACGATCACCCCCGCAAGAGCCAGCAAAATAGGGCCGATGACCCCGGCAATACGTTGTGCCCACAACTGGGTTTCCGCATATTTCGTGGTGCGCATCAAACCGTCCCATCCGTAGTAGGTCAGGATGCCAGCAAGCGGCAGAAGGACAAAAAGGCCGCCAATCAGTTCGATCCACGCAATGCGGCGCGCGGACCAATGTCTGCGAAGAACATCAACTCGCACGTGACCGTCGCACAGGTAAGTATACCCAAAGGTCAGGAAGATCAGGATGAATAGCAGAGACGTGGAGAGGTCCGGCAAATAGCTCGACACGCCAAGTTGGAGTTTGCGATCCAGCATCTGAAGCGCGCCGTAAGCGGCAATCGAAACCACGGTCAGCCAAGCAGTCGTGACGCCAATGCCGCGAATGCAACGCTCAATCCAATCTATCAGTCGCAAGCCGCCTCGCCTCCCAACGTGCCTTGCCGGTCGCCTGTCAGTGTCCGTGTGCCAGCGCGCCTTTTGCCATTTCCGTGCCAACCTTTCGTCCACCACGCGGTCCAGCATCGTCCTCGCGGGCCTGTAGAAGCCGCAGCGCATTGGCAACGACAAGAAGGGACACGCCGACGTCAGCGGCGATTGCGCCCCACATCGAGGCCATGCCAAAGGCGGTCGCGACAACAAAGACAGCTTTGGTAGCAAGGGACAGCCCGATGTTCTGTTTGATGATCGACATGGTCCGTCGGGAATGGCCGATCAGCCAGGGCACCTTGCCGATATCGTCGGTCATGAGCGCAATGTCAGCCGTTTCAATTGCGGCGTCCGATCCCACGGCCCCCATGGCGATCCCGTAATGTGCGCGCGCCATTGCAGGCGCATCGTTCACGCCATCCCCGATCATTGCGACAGTGCCATACTCTGCCACCAGTTCTTCGATGGCGGTAACCTTGTCCTCGGGCAGCAGTTCCGCGCGCACCTCGTCGATGCCGACTTCTGCAGCCACTGCCTTTGCCGTGGCCGTGTTGTCGCCTGTGAGCATCACGATCTTTTTCACGCCTTGTGCGTGCAAGCGGGCAACGATGCCCTTGGCATCAGGCCGGATCCGGTCGCGCAATTCCAATACGCCGCTGACGCCAGCCGCGTCCCCAACGGCGACCAGCGTGTTGCCTGCCCCTTCGATGCGGTCGCGCAAATCAGATGGAATTGCGGACCCGAACCCTTTTTCTTCGGCAAATCGGTCTGACCCCAGCCAAATGGACTGGTCGCCCATGTCTCCTTCGAGGCCGCGGCCCGGCACAGTGCGTGTGTTGTCGGCTGCGGAAACGGAGAGGCCGTCTTGTTCTGCACGGCTCAGAATCGCACGGGCCAGCGGGTGTGACGATCTTGCTTCAAGCGCCGCGGCGCGCATAAGCAGGTCGCGTTCGGACGTCTCGCCAATCGGATAGACCGCAGCGACTTCCGGTTCTCCCATCGTGATCGTGCCGGTCTTGTCCATCGCAAGCGCCGTCGTGCGACCCGGCGCTTCAACATAGGCCCCGCCCTTGATCAACACGCCATTGCGCGCTGCGGCCGCAAGGGCTGCGACGATTGAAACCGGCGTTGAGATCACCAAGGCACAAGGGCAGGCGATGACCAGCAGAACTAGCGCGTTGTAGAACCAAAAGCCCCAGTCACCGCCTGCGACAAGCGGTGGAACCAAGGCAATCAGAACGGCCAGCCCCATTACAACCGGTGTGTAGATACGGGCGAACTTCGTCACCCATTGTTCAACCTCGGCGCGGCGTGAATGTGCATCGCCCACCATGCGGATGATTTTGGACAAGACCGTGTCGGAGGCAGCTTTTGTTGCCCGTACAGTTAAAGTGCCCTCGCCGTTGATGGTGCCGGCGTAGACATCATCGCCCGCTCCTTTTGGCACCAAGGCGCTTTCACCCGTAATGGGGGCCTGATCGACGGCCCCTGCCCCGTCGACAACTTCCCCGTCGAGGGGAATACGGTCGCCACCGCGCACGATGAACCGCGCACCGACAGCTACAGCCGCGGCGGGAACGTCGGCCTCTGAGCCATCGTCATAGAGCACACGGGCTGTCGGGGGTGCGAGGTCGAGAAGCGCTGACACAGCATTGCGCGCGCGCCCCACACTCCAACTTTCAAGATAGAGTGACAGCGAAAAGAAAAACGCCACTGTTGCGGCTTCGAAAAACTCGCCAAGCCCGATGGCCCCGGCCACGGCGACCACCATCAACAGGTTCATGTCTGGAGAAAGCCGACGCGCCGACGACCACGCTTTGGGTGCGACAAGCCAAACGCCAAACAGTATTGCTATTGCGAACAGTCCCGCTTCTGCCATGGACATCGGCGCATCACCATGGCCCGAGAACAATCCGATGGCACCGCCGAACCCAGTCTCAATGATGTGGTAGATGAACCCCGCCGCCCAGAAGCCGCCACTGAGCATCGTGAACAGTTTTTGTTTCTTCAGATGTGCGGCCTGATCCGCGCTGGCGTCTTGGATATCCCAGGGTTTGGCCGTCATCCCGGTGGTCGCAACCAATTCAAGGATCTTGTCCGAAGACGGGTTCGTCCCGCCTTCCAAAACCGTCATCCGCGCATTGATAACGTCAAACGCGAGATACTCCGTACCACCAACTTCCGGTCCGACGACCCGGTTCAGGATCGAGACCTCTTCGGCACAATCCAGGCCACTGACATGGAAACTGCGGCCGTCCGAGGCTTGACCGTTCGTTGGCTCAATGGCCTGTCCTCCGCAACAGCTGTCGCAAGCGTCCTCAGATACAGGAGAATGGTCGTGGCTGTTTTGAGCACCGTCATGTGGCATGGATTATCCTCGGATTCGCTGTTATGGGGAGGTCTTACGCCCTACAGCAACTAGAGGTTCAAGAGAAAAATTCGGTCTGTGGGGTGGCCGCGCCGTTCATGAAATGATCGCAGGCGTATTGGGACGAAACCATTGAGTTTCGGTCACTTTCCTCAGGAAATTTGCCTGTGATCTTGCCTTTGCGTTGCACCACATTCCGTCGGATGCGAGAAAGACGCATCTAAGAATTCAAAGCAGCAGGACAGTGAGTTTATGTACACACGGAGCGCAATTTTTATCCTTCTCGGCGTGGCGCTCGGAGCCTGCTCGGAAACCCTCTCGAATTCACAAGGCTCGGGCGCGCTGCCGCCGGTCCCAGAGCAAATCGCTGCGCTGGCGGCTCCAAACCAGGATCTCACAACCGCGCGCTTGCGGCCGGAAGACAACTGCTATTGGTACATGCATTCCGGGCCGGTCGAGGACACGCTCTTGCCGCTCAGGACGTCGGGCGGCAACCCGATCTGCGTCAAACCGGCCGCGTAGCTCTGGCGGCTGGACCGACCTACCTGCCAAGTAGAACGTTAGCTGCGCGCCGTGACACTGTCTTCCGCCGAATAGAGGAATGCGGAGGAGCCGATAGCAACACGGGGATAAAGCTCATTGATATGCGCCATGACCATGCGAACGCATCCGGAGCTGGCACGCCCGCCGATTGAACCTGCCTGGGGCGTCCCATGGATGCGCAGATAGGTGTCCCGCTGTCCGACGAAGAGATAGAGTGCGCGTGAGCCGAGGGCATTGCTTGGTCCCGGCTCCTGGCCGTTTTCAAACTCGGCGTATTCCGGGTTGCGCTCGATCATCGATTTGGTCGGTGTCCAGTGTGGCCACTCGACCTTGCGACGGATCGTGTAGGTCCCCGGCTCGTAGAGATTACCGCGCGCAATCGCTACACCGTAACGCATCGCGGTGCCGCCTTCCTCGATGTGATAGAGATACCGCGCGACCGCATCGACATGAATGTCGCCGGGTGTCAGACTAGGCCGGGATTCAACCCGACGTGGCAGGAAGCGCGGTTGCAATCCCCAAGGGTTCGACGTCTCGAGATCGAAATTTGCAGGTGTCACCTGCGCATCCCAAGCCGCCTTTTGCGATGTCGTTGGCCATGTACTGGCAAAGACAGGGTTTGAAATTTGCGCGGAGAACAGAGCTGCGCTGGTCGCGATGAAATGGCGTCTTGTTAACATGTTGAACTTGTCTCCGTCGTGACAGTCATCTGGCCTCGCGCAGGCCATTTACGTTTTGTCGATACAACCTACACCTCCTAGAGCTTCAAGAAAATAGTTCACGCCACACGGTTTCGTGTGCGCAGAAAAGCTTCTCGATTTTATTGAATACCGAGAATCGAAAGTAGCATTGATCAATCGAATAGGAATTGTCTTTCCGTTGGACAGGGCTCTATCTGTCATGGATCCCTAGGGTCAGGTCGTTCACTGGTCGACCCAACGGCGCGAGTGTGTCACCGTCCTAGAATGGACAGATATTTCACGCTTCAAATGTCCAGCGCTCAGTTTCTCAAGAACGTCTTGTTGTTCAGTCTCGCAGCGTTGCTCCCGATCCTGTTGATTTACATTTTGCTTGCTCCGGGCTTTGCTCCGGCCCTCGCAGCAGGCGGACCAGCGCTTGTGCGATTTCTGAGGCAGGTCGTTACCAATGGATTGCCTGTGATTTTTGTCGTGAATTATGTCAGCTTCTTTCTGTTCGCTTTGACGCAACAACCTGATCGTAAACATCGAGATCCAGCGGTTTTCGTGTTGTTGGATCTGTCGATCCGGGTTGTGCTCTTCCTCAGCCTCCACGCCCTGATCTACGTTTTATCCGCGGATTGGTTCGGTTCGTTCGGAGGTAGCCGCGGGACCGCACTGAGCGTCGTCGCGCCGACGCTTGCGCGCTCTGCGTTCTTTGAAAACATCTCTGGTGTCTATCTCTACGCCACGATGGTGAGCGCGTTGCCTTTGTATGTGTCAGCGATCAAGCAGTCGGCGAGCCTGCGCCCACTTGTCGGGCTCTTTCCACAGAAATCCGGCGTGGCAGTACTCGCTCTGCTTACTCTCCTGCTGGCAGTGGTATCGTTGACACTCGTCGCGGAACTCATTGCGCATCTGCAAGGCTAAAGCGTCCCGCCGAAAACTTGAATCGTTGGGATTCCCTTGAGGGCTGATCTGTGATTCATCCTTCTTGGGAGGATGGATGATGTCAGCACCTTTGCCGGATGCGCTTCGGGCGCGGTTTCAGAGATTGATTGAGGAAGGGTTAAGCGGGCGAGCGGCGGCGTTGCGCTTGAAACTTTCACCGGCCACCGGGGCGCGGTGGGGGCTTGCGATCCGCCGCACCGGACAGGCCCGCGCGGCCCCTCAAGGTCGCCCGAGGGGCAAGGGGAAGCTCGATCCGCACCGCGGTTTCTTCGCTGAAGTCATTGCGCAGGATGGCGACATCACGATGCCGGAACTGGCCTCTGCCCTACATGACGCGACCGGTGTGCGTGCGCACCCGAACGCGATTGGCAAGTTTCTTCGCAAACTCGGATACACGCACAAAAAAAGTCGCTGGTGGCCGCCGAACGCCGTCGAACCAAGGTAAGGCGGCAGCGCGAAGACTGGTTCAAGCATCGCCTTCCAGCCGTATCTGCCCGACCCGAGCGTGTTGTCTTCATTGACGAAACCTCTGTGAAAACCAACCTGACCCGGTTGAGGGGATGGGCACCGCGGGGGGATCGCCTGGTCATGGACGCCCCGTTCGGATCGTGGGGCACGCAGACCTTTATGGCAGGTTTGACTGCCGATGCCATGATCGCGCCCTGGGTGATCAAGGGTGCGATGGATGGTCCTGCATTCGCGGCCTACGTCGAGAAGGTTCTGGTCCCGAAGTTGACCCCCGGCACCGTGGTCATTCTCGACAATCTCGCCACACACAAGAACGCAGCAGCTGCAAAGGCGATGCGCGACGCGGGGTGTTGGTTCCTGTTCCTGCCGCCCTATAGCCCAGACCTCAATCCCATCGAAATGGCCTTCTCAACACTCAAGGCCCACCTCAGGCGCATTGGCGCTCGAACCTTCACTCACATGTTCGACGCCATCGCCGAAGTCTGCGATCTCTACTCCCCACAGGAGTGCTGGAATTACTTCAAGGCTGCCGGATATGTCTCAGGTTAATGGCGGGATGCTTTAGGTCGCCGGATAGGGACTTTTCGAGCGGGGCTTGCGCATTTGTTGCGCAAGGGCGACCAGCCAAAGGCCCGCAAGAGTGGCGCTCCAAAGCGCATTCCAACTTGCCATCGACAGGGCCACGAACTCCCAAGCAACTTCATCACACATCACCAGAGTTGATGGTCCGCTGGTCGCCGACGGAAGAAGATCAGCACCCGATAGGTTCGACATATCGAGCCCCGAGCCGGTGCAAGAGGTCGGCCCTTCCCACCAGTCCCGTTCGACGCCGGTGTGAAAGAAACCAAGGGCCGCGGTCGTTACAGCTGAAGCAGCACCGACCACCAAGAGCGGCAAGACGGGCAGGCCGATGAGCAAGAGCAGACCAACACCCATCGCAACACCATGAGGATATCGTTGCCAGAGACACATCGCGCAGGGCGCATAGCCTAATGCCTGAAACACGAAAGCTGCCATGAGCAACATTGCCGATCCGGCCGCAGCGACTGCGCCAATTTGCTTTGCTGATGCCGTCATGGGTTCTCCTTCGATATTGATGCGGAGCATCTCGCGCCATTTGTGGTCAGGGATGCCGCGATCGTCAGCCCGAAGACTGCAGACCGCGGCAAACCCATCAGTTCGGCATGATGGCCCCAATGGCGTACATGCCGTCTTCGCCCTGGACCAACATCAACGTGACTTCGTCTCCAGCGGCCACGTCACCCATCATTTGGGCGTTGTCGAGGACCGGCAAATCCATGGTCATGGCGGGCCAGCCGATTTCGGGAATGGGATCATGGCTGACATTGGCCGTACCCTCATCAATGGAGTTCACGACGGCCTTTGTGTGAACCGCGCCCTCCATTTGCTCGTCGGACATGGGCATGTTCGAATGATCCATGTTGTGGTTCATTTGCGCGAAGCCCACGGATGTGGAGAGGGCAAGTATCGCAAGTGTTGAAGTGAGTTGTTTCATCGGAATCTCCCTGATGATTGGATAAAGGTGGTGCTATTCAGCAGGCACAGCATCACTGGGCTGCGGAACGGGGTTCGTGATTTCACGGTTCACGCGTCGGAGCGCGAGCCGCTTCCAGATCACGAAGATGGACGGGATCACAAAGAGTGTGAGCAGTGTGGCAGTGACCATTCCCCCAATCATGGGAGCGGCGATCCGCTGCATGATCTCGGAGCCAGTCCCAGTGCCGTACATGATCGGAATAAGGGCTGCGAAGATCGTGGCGACGGTCATCACCTTCGGGCGCACCCGCAACACAGCGCCTTCGAATACTGCTTCTTCGATATCGTCTTTTGTCAGTTTTCGCGTTTCTGATTGTGCAAGGCTGCGCCGTTTTTCCCAAGCAAGGTTGAGGTAAAGCAGCATGACAATGGCGGTTTCCACCGCGACGCCCGCGAGTGCGATGAAGCCCACAAGGACAGCAATTGAGATATCGAAACTGAGATACCACAGGAACCAAACGCCGCCGGCCAGGGCGACCGGAAGGGCTGCAAGAATGATACCGACTTCGATCACCCGGTTGAACGCCAGAAAGAGCATCAGCGTGATGATGAGAAGGGTCGCTGGCGCAACGATGGCCAGCCTTTCCTGCATGCGCTCAATGTATTCGTACTGACCCGACCATGTCAGGGAGTAGCCGGATGGCAGACTTACCTCCTCTGCCACCTTCTCCCTTGCCTCGGCGACATAGCCCCCAAGGTCGCGACCCGTGATGTCGATGAAGACAAAGCCTGTGCGTCGGGCATTCTCCGAGCGGATCATGCCAGGGCCGTCTACGATGCGGATGTCGGCAAGAGCGCTGAGCGGCACCTGCGCGCCTGACGGTGTCACAACGGGCAGGTTTTCGAGGCGCTCGGGACTGTTGCGCCATGCCTGGGGGTAGCGCAGGTTGATCGGGAAGCGCTCCAATCCTTCGACGGATTCAGACACCTGCATGCCGCCGATGGCTGTTTGCACCACATCCTGCACGTCTCGGACGCTCATCATGTAGCGGGCCGCGGCATCCCGATTGACGTCAATCTCGATGAACCTTCCGCCGATCGGTCGTTCGGCATAGGCTGATGCGGTCCCGTCGATGTCACCGACGGCGCGCTCCACCTCGATGCCGATCTCAGTGATGACCTCGAGATCCGCGCCTGAAATCTTGACGCCCACCGGGGTGCGGATGCCCGTGGCAAGCATGTCGATGCGGTTCTTGATCGGCTGAATCCAGACGTTTGTGACGCCCGGGACCTGGACGATGCGGTCAAGCTCGTCCCGTATCTTTTCCATCGTCATGCCGGGACGCCATTCGGCCTCGGGCTTTAGCTGGATCGTGGTCTCGACCATCGTCAGAGGAGCCGGATCCGTGGCTGTCTCTGCGCGCCCGACCTTGCCGTGCACGGTCTCGACCTCCGGGACGGTCGCGATCAATCGATTGGTCTGCTGCAAGACCTCCCGCGCCTTGCCCGTGGAAATGCCAGGGTAGAAGCTTGGCATGTAGAGGAAATCGCCTTCGTTCAGCTCAGGCATGAATTCCGAGCCAATGCGCTGGTAGGGGTACCACATTGAGGCGACCAGAGCCCCCGCCAGGATCGTCGTGGCCCAGGGCCATGCGATGGCGGCATCAAGGAATGGCCGATAGACAAAGACCACGATCCGATTGAGAGGGTTTTTGCGCTCGGGCAAGATGCGGCCGCGCACAAAATACCCCATGAGGACCGGCACCAATGTGATGGAGAGGATCGCGGCGGCCGCCATGGCATAGGTTTTTGTATAGGCGAGCGGCGCGAAGAGGCGCCCCTCCTGGTTCTCCAGCACAAAGACCGGTAGGAAACTGACCGTGATGATCGCGAGGGAATAGAACAGCGCGGGGCCAACTTCAGAAGCGCATTCCTGCACGATCCGCCATCGGTTTTCGGCGGTGAGTTTTTCCTTCTCCAATCGCCTGTGCATCGCCTCGATCATGACGATTGAGGCATCGACCATTGCGCCGATCGCAATAGCGATCCCGCCAAGCGACATGATGTTGGCATTCACGCCCTGCGCTTTCATCAGGATGAAGGCGGCGAAGATGCCGAGGGGCAGGGACAGCAGGATGACGAGCGAGGACCGCAAATGCAGGAGAAACGCCGCACAGACCAACACGACGACAATGAACTCTTGCGTCAGTTTCTTTTGGAGATTTTCTATCGCCCGTTCAATGACGCCGGAGCGATCATAGGTCGTCACGATCTCGACGCCGTCCGGCAGGTTCACGCGCAACTCGTCGATGCGGGCCTCGACCGCCTTGATGGTCGCCAGCGCATTCCCGCCCCATCGAAGTATGACAACGCCGCCGACCGCATCGCCCAGCCCGTCAAACTCCCCTACCCCACGGCGCATTTCGGGGCCAAGCCGAATGTCAGCCACATCTCCCAGCGTCAGCGCCGCGCCGCGCTCGTTGATCATCAGGGGTGCGCTCGCGAGGTCTGAGACCTCGTCGACATAGCCTGACGAGCGCACCATGAACTCGGCTTCGCCCATTTCGATCACACTGCCGCCGGTCTCGCGATTGGCGGCCTGAATGGCATTACGCAGCTGAGCAAGCGTGATGTCGTAGGCGCGCAGCTTGTTCGGGTCGACAACGACCTGATACTGCTTGACCATGCCGCCGATGGTAGCGACTTCCGAGACCCCATCCACCGCCTGCAATTCATATTTCAGAAACCAGTCCTGCAGCGTTCTGAGCTGTGCCAGGTCATGGTTCCCGGTTCGATCAATCAACGCATACTGGTAGATCCATCCGACACCAGTCGCGTCTGGTCCAAGCTGAGGAGAGACGCCTTCGGGCAGGCTGCCTGTGATCTGGCCGAGATATTCCAGCACCCGGGATCGCGCCCAATACAGGTCCGTCCCGTCTTCGAAAACGATGTAGACAAAGCTGTCGCCAAAAAAGGAAAAGCCACGCACGTCCTGCGCGCCGGGCACGGCCAGCATTGCGGTGGCGAGCGGATAGGTGATCTGGTTCTCGACGACCTGGGGTGCCTGTCCGGGATAGGGCGTGCGCACGATGACCTGAACATCCGACAGGTCCGGGATGGCATCTACCGGGGTTTCCCGGATCGCCCAGATACCGACAGCTCCCATCATGAACGCGAGGACCAGGATGATGAACCTATTGGCGATGGAGCCTTTGATGATGGCGGGGATCACTGTGTGACGCTCCCATCAAGGGCCACATCAACGATCGTCATCGAGAAATCGGGATTGCGGTGCAGCAATAGCGTGAGATCTGTCCCAACCGGAAGCTGCGTTGGATCAAGTGCATCGTCCAGAGCGAAGTCCATGGTCATGCCGGGCATGCCGATCTCCCGCATGGGTCCGTGTGTTACGTTCGCCGTGCGCGCCGTGGCATCTACGCTGTTGATTTTGCCTGCAACTTGCATCGGCGGTGTCGCGGGCTCTGCCGCGGACAAAACCATATTCATGCCATCCGGCCGGGCAAAGGTAAGCGTCATTTCCGCTCCGGTTGCGAGACTGGCCAGATCAAGGGCCTCATCAACGGCGAAATCCATGGTCATGCCGGGCATGCCAATTTCTTTCATGGGCCCATGTGTGATCGTGGCCATGCCCGTGTCGGCATTGATGGCTTCAATCGTGCCCGCAACAACAATCGCGGGCGCGGACTTCATCGTCGCCATTTCCGGATCAGCGGTTTCAGCCGGGTCTGACCCCTCGGCGCGCACCGCAATGATTGAGAACATACCGCTTTCATCAGCGGCGAGGTCAAACTCGATGGGCTGATCAATCGGTACGTCGCCAAGTTCGACGCCGTCTACAGGTAAGTCCATGGTCATCGCAGGCCAACCGAGTGCCGCAATCGGCCCGTGTTCAAGGGTCAGTTTGCCGTCTGGCGTCACCGCTTTGGCCAAGCCTGTGCCGGTCGCGGCCACGCCGTCGTCAGGGCTCAATTCCAACAAGCTGAGCAAACCGTCAGCGCCGCGAGCTGCGGTGAAGGCGACTTCCGCCCCCTCTTCTAGCCGATCAAGCGCAACATCCGAACGCACCGGAAACTCCGATGTCATCGCAGGCCAATCCAGACTGATCAGCGCGTCATGGCGCACGGTCGCAATGCGATTTTCGCGATCAAGAGAGACAAGGACGCCTTTGCCCATGGCGGGCTCGGCATCGGTTGGTGCCATGCGCATGAAGCCTGCGCTGAGCGCGCTTTCGCTGTCGATCAGGAACTGAGCGGAGGCGACCACCTCTTCACCGGGTCCCAAGCCCTGAAGGATTTCGGTCCGCCCACCCTCGCCGAAGTTGTCGCGCAGGCCGGTGGTGACGAGCCTTGGCCTGAATGTGCCCTCGCCCGTGGCAAGAATGACCCGCTCCGCCGCACCCGTCCGGATCAGCGCTTCCGACGGGACTGTCAGGACCGTTCTGCTCTCGTTCGGGGTTAGACTGACACTGCCAAACATGCCGGGGCGGAGCACGCCGTCCGAGTTGTCAAAGCGCAATCTGACCGGCAGCGTTCGGGTCTGGGGATCGAGCTCGGGGTAGACATAGTCGATCTCGCCTTCGAAAATGCGTCCCGGCAAGTGTTCGAACCGCGCGACGGCGCGCATGTCCTCTGAAAGCCTTGCGATATCGCGTTCGAAAACGTCGACGATCAGCCAAACCCGACTGAGGTCGGCCACCGAAAACGCAAGAGTCCCCGGTTGAAGATACATGCCATCCGCGGCGTTCAAGGCGATTACGACGCCCTCCTGTGGGGCTTCGATCTGAATATTACGAACGAGTTCGCCGCCAGCCTCGATGTCAGCCACCTGGCGTGCGGACATGCCGTGGCTCATGAGTTTGCTGCGCGCGGCCTCCAGAATGCGTGGATTCCCATCTTCGACCGCACGGACAAGGTCGCCCGTTGCCGCGGCTATGAGAGGTGAAAACAGCTCAAAGAGCACCTGCTGTTCAGACACCCTGTCGCCAACGGCGCGCACTTCCAGTCGTTCGATCCATCCCTCGACACGCGTGTGCACGTGGCTGGTGAGGTGCTCGTCATAGCCGACAAACCCCACCGTTTCGATCCGTGGTGCCACATCCGTCATGCGCGCAATGGCAGTGCGTACCCCGATGGCATTGATTTCCGCTGCGTCCAGCGAAACTTCTTGCGGGTCCCCGGAGGGTTCCTGTCCCGCATAAACGGGGACCAGATCCATGCCCATGGGCGACTTTCCAGGCCCGTCCCTGCGGAAATTCGCATCCATGGGGGCGACCCAATAGAGGATATCCGGGCCTGCGGAGCCAGCTTGCTCTGCTGGGTTCAGGTAGATCCTCTCAAGATAGACGCCTCCCGCCAGGCCCCCCGCCAGAGCCAGAACAGAAAGCGCCGCATAACGTCCGCGCATAGAAACCTCCAGTCGCTGACGCTCTATGCGTCAGGCAAAACGAACCAATGCCCGCCGATAGGCAGGCGGTGACGTTTTAGGAGAGGCGGGGTGGACGGTCGGGTGCGCTTAGTGTCAGAGATGTCGACCAGCGTGGAAGGGCGTCAACAGCATCGCTCGGCTGCGGGTCGTATGTCGATGCATCAACACCGTCATACTTCGCATCGATGTGGCAGCACAGAGCCGTGTGGCAGTCGCTGCCGTGCAAGACTTGGGTCTCGGACTGCGATGCGTGCATCGCCGAATGGACATGGGTCACGTCCATTTGGTTACTTGCGGTGTGCGCGATGCTCATTGCCTGGTGGCCGCTGTGATCATGAGGAACTGCAGCTGCTGTGCCGGCCATAGCCATGACTCCGGGCATAACCAACGCAATGCATAGGCTGAGCACGGTTGAGAACCGCAGGAAATATGAGACACCTGACACCATTGGGCAGCGAAGTAGCTTTGTTCACAGGGTGCGGCAAGAACTTCGCGCGAGAAGATTTGTATCAGAATGTAAAGTTGACGGCGGGAAAAGGCCCACGATAGTCGGAGTAGCGCATGATTACTTAGTCAACGAAGTTGGTCCCTTAGCGAGATGGATGCAAAAAAGCGGTCGACCCTTCTCACGATAGCCGCCATCGGCGTTGGCTATGTTGCTTTGAGAAACCTCCCTGCTTTGTTGCCGGAAACGCTGGAGCTCGAACCTCTCGATCAACCGGCCGGATTCAGAAAATACGTTGCGGGCGAAACCTCGGGCGGGTTTGACCCCTTTGTCGGTTTGGGCACCACGGAGAGTGCCGACGTAACAGCGCAGAAAGCTGCGGCGTTGAAGAGAGTGTCTGCAGACCTGTGTGATGCACTTTATGGCAATCTTGACGCCACGGCATCGATCATTCCGATGGCCTCTTTCTCAGATTACTATTGTCCCTTCTGCCGGGTGCAGACCAAGCGCCTGGCGGGCATGACAGAGAACATGACAGACCAGGTGGCCGTTGCATGGCACGAGCTTCCGCTGCTCGGCGACAGTTCGAACCTGGCCGCCAAAGCCGCGTTGGCGGCCAAACGACAAGGGGCTTATGTCACGTTCCATGAGCGATTGATGACGACCCCGTTTCAGGCATCAGAGGAGTATCTCGTCCGCTTGTCGGATGATCTCGGTGTCGACAGCGCACAGTTGATCGCCGACATGAACAGCGCCGCGATTGCGCGAGAACTCGAAAACAGCGCGGCCCTTGCCCGTGTGTTTGCCTTTGTCGGGACACCGGCGCTCGTGATCGGCCGCACCGTCGTCCAAGGCCAGATCAGCGATAAGATGATCCGACAAATCATCGATCTCGAACGCGAGGAGGGTTGGGATATTGCCTGTCGTTCAGCATAATGCGGTGTCGGCGCGGTCTTTCTCGCGACCCGCCGTAGGCGGCGCACTCTGGGTGCAAGATGCATAGACGGCGTTTCCTGCTTTTGTCATCGGCTTTGACCCTCGCCCCGGGACTGTCTGCGGCTGCGACCCGGACGGTCTGGTCTGCGCCTGAGGCGGCTGCCGCACTGGCAGATGGCGACATCTCCTTGATCGATGTCAGATCCCGCCCGGAGTGGCAGGACACAGGCCTCGCTGAAGGGGCCTGGCCAATCAGCATGCATGAAGACCGTTTCGAGGAGCGGCTCTTTGCGGCGCGGGACCTCTCACACACAAGGCCCGTCGCTCTGATTTGCGCAACCGGAGGCCGCAGCGCTCGGCTGTTGGCCGCCCTCACACGGGCCGGATATGCAGGCTTCATCGACGTCTCGGAAGGCATGCTTGGCTCACGTAGAGGCCCGGGTTGGATTGCACGCGGTTTGCCAACAACCGATCTTAGCATGGCGCTCACCCATTTGCCTGCCTCGTTGCGCTGAGCATGCGAGAGCGCTTTCATATCGGCAGGTGGATCCTGATCCTGACTGTCATTTGGCTCGGCGGCTTACCGGGACAGCCCGCCTCAGCGGCAGAATCAGAGATGTTTTCAAACCCCGCCGTTACAGCGCGCCTGATTTCGGCAGAGGATGGAATTGCCCCGGACGCCGCCTCCGTTTCGCTTGGATTGGCCCTGGAATTTGGGGAGGGATGGAAGGGATATTGGCGAACGCCTGGAGAGGTTGGGCTGGCTCCTGCCCTCGATTGGGCCGGGTCCTCGAATCTCAGCTCCGTGGACATCCTCTGGCCCGCACCGGAGCGCTATGAGGCCTTCGGGATCGAGAATTTCGGCTATGCCAATCAGGTTGCCCTGCCGCTCCGCGCGACCTTGGAGACAGCGGGTGAAGCGCTCAACTTGCGCGCTCGGGTTTCCTTGCTCACTTGTTCAGACGTTTGCGTGCCCCACGATTTCGCTTTGTCACTGGCGCTGCCCGAGGGCGTTGGAATCGACATGGGCTCGGCCGATATTATCGCCAGGTTTGTCGACCGCGTTCCGCTGGGTCCTGAAGATAGCGACATCCGGATCTCTAGTGCGGCCATTGACGATCAAGCATCCGCGCTGACTGTGACCGCAGAGAGCACACGCGCATTCCGGGACGTTGATGTCTTTCCGGAGTTCGGCCCGCTCGTCACTTTCGGCAAGCCGGATATCCGCCTCAACCAAGACCGAACGGAACTCTGGGCGCAAATCCCGATCAATGCCTGGTCCGAGGAACATCCAGCCCCTTTGATCACGATCACGGATACGGCGCGCGCGGTGACGTCCCCCGTATTGCTCACCACGGAGGCCCCTGCCCCTCCCTACGTCATTGCTGGTGCGCAGGCAGGTCTTCTCAAGCTGATTGCCGTGGCTGGCATTGCTTTTCTGGGAGGATTGATCCTGAATGTGATGCCCTGCGTTTTGCCAGTTCTGTCGATCAAGCTCGCCTCCGTGCTCAAAGCATCCGGCCAATCGCGGGACATCACCCGCAAAGGATTTCTGGTGTCCGCCTTCGGTGTTCTGACATTCGTTTGGGGTCTCGCGGCGGTCTTGCTGGCGCTCCAATGGGTTGGAGTCTCGATCGGCTGGGGCATGCAGTTTCAGAACCCCATTTTCGTGAGTCTCATGTTTGTCGTGATCGCCGTCTTCGCGGCAAACCTCTTGGGGGCGTTTGAAATAGCCTTGCCGCAGGCCGTGCAGGACCGCTTGGGAGCCGGCAGCGCAGGATCTGGATACGCGGCGGATTTCGGCACAGGTTTCCTCGCTGCTGTCCTTGCAACGCCTTGCTCCGCACCCTTCCTCGGGACTGCGATCACCTTCGCCCTCGCAGGGACACCCCTGGACGTTGCCGTGATTTTCACGGCCCTCGGCCTTGGATTGGCCCTCCCCTATCTGGTGATCGCCGCACGCCCCGAATGGGTCTATCTTCTGCCCCGGCCGGGCCGCTGGATGCTCTTTGTCAGAGCCGGTCTCGGCTGTCTTTTGTTGGCGACGGCAATCTGGCTCCTGTTCGTTCTGGTCGGCGTGGCAGGCGCGCTTGCGGCCGCGGGGGTGTTTGCAGCAACGGCAGCCTTGGTCTTGGGCGCCTCTGTGCAGTGGCCAAAGCCGATGTTGCGCCGCGTGTTCCTGACGATCTCCTTTCTGGGTGCGGTCCTGAGCGCCGGCCTGATCGCATCGCCCGAGCGTCCGGACGCGACGGCGAATGCGCCATCACATTGGCAAGCCTTCGAAGTTCAGAACATCGCCCGGCATGTCTCCGAAGGACGTGTCGTGTTCGTGGATGTCACGGCTGACTGGTGCCTGACATGCAAAGCCAACAAATCCCTGGTGCTTGACAGAAGTCCTGTGCTGGACCGCTTGCGGGATGGGACGGTGATTGCCATGCAAGCGGACTGGACCCGCCCAGACGATACCATCTCGCGGTTTCTTGAGCGGCACAATCGCTATGGAATCCCGTTCAATATTGTATTCGGTCCCGGTGCCCCTTCGGGCATCGCGCTGTCAGAAGTGCTGACCCCGGCTTCGGTTCTCGACGGGTTGGACGCTGCCGCGACCCGCAGCATCGCTTCGGATTAGAAATGGGATGCAAGTGTTACATCCGCTTCAAAACCATCCGAACGCCCGCGCGGGCATCCAGAGGCCCATGAAGATCATCATCAAGTTCTCCGTGAGCGAGACGAACCCCAGAGGCACGTTCGACGCCCCGCCAACGCAGGCGCATTTGAGCTCCCGTTTATCGATGTAGACGGCCTTGAAGACGGACACCGCGCCGATCGTGCCGATAAAGAGCGCTATCGGCGCGCTGATCCAGACCAAAGCGCCCGCGACCATGAGAACACCCGCAATGGCCTCGCCGAACGGGTAGACATAACCGTAGCGCACCCAGCGTTGGGCGAGCAGATCGTAGTTCAGGAACATGGTGGAGAAGCTCTCGATATCCTGAAGTTTCTGGACCGCCAGAAAGCACATCGAGATCGCAATGAACCACTCGAAGGTGCGCAGCGTGAAAAGGGATCCGAAACTGGCCCAGCTGAGGCCAAGCGCCATCAGAAACGCCATTGAAAAAATCGCGACGACAGGCTGATAGGAAGTGTCGTCCTCCTCGGGCACATCTTGTCTGAAGTGCTTGCGCAGGGCTTCATAACCGCCGATCCGCTCGCCATCCATAAAGGTCTGTGGGGTTGTCTCGACCCCGTGTTCCTCCAGGAAAGCATCGGTTTCGGCTCGCGACGTCAGATGGTGATCCTCGACCTCGTAACCTTCGCGCTCCAACAGATCCTTTGATTTCAGACCGTAGGGGCAAAGGTGGTCGTCCATTACCATGCGGTACAGGACCGCCTCTCTGGTCGATTGGGAATTGTCCTTCGGCATAATGTACCCTCCGATCGGTCAGGTTTTGCAGGTCCAGTAGCCCATGAAGCCCACGGCCAGCGCCGGATCACCGCTCAGTTTGAACAGCAGTGTCGCGCCTTCAGCAGAGTCTCCCTCGCCCGGCGTGATGGTCAATTGACCCCCATCGGTGCCAAGTACGCCGCCGTTGGAGATGTCGCCCTCGGCGTCGAACATCACCAGCGAGCCAGAGATTTTCGTCACGCCCTGCCCGCTGCCGTCGGTGGCCAGAATGGGATCGGCGTTGACGGCCCGCACGAAGGTACAGGCGACACTTGACCCGAGAGCTCGGGCGATCTCATCGGTTGACAGAGGTGCTGGCCGAATACCTGCAATGACCGGTGTAGCGACCGCCTGTATCAGGCTGTCTATGCTGGCGGGGCCTGCAGACGCACCCAGCGGCCAGTCAGACCCGGCTTCACCGTTTGTCGCAATATCGGCGAGCAAATAGCGCATCTCCGAGATTTCGCGGTTTTGAGCATGCACAATCTCCTTCGCCAGTGCGGCGACCCGTGGATCTGTGATTTCCGCCCGTTCACTGGTCATGATCGCGATGGAATGGTGCGGGATCATCGCGCTCATCCAGCTTTCGTCCTGTACGGTTTCCTGGCTTCGAACCAGCCACAGGGCACCGGCAAACAGAACGGCCGACCCGGCAAAGATTGCAGTGTTGACGGTTGTGTTTCGGTACATGCCGAGCATGAAGGTCAACATGACAATTGCCATGGTCGCGCCCATCACAAAGGTCATGTAGAAGCGTGTCTCACTCCAATAGACATGCTCGAATGCGTAGGTGTTCAGGTACATCAACCCGAACATCAAGGCGGTGGAAGTGCCGACCATCGCAAAGAAGCGACCATAGGAGGATTGCGCGTGGTCGTGCGATTTGGCTTTGGCCTCCTCATGGGAATGCTGGGTTTCGAATGTAGATTCTGACATCGGAATTCCTCTCCTTCACCAAGCGAACAAAGTTCCAGCGCTGGAAGGTTCCCAATCCAAGCTATTTTTTTCGTGTTACTCCGTCGCGCCTGCCAATTCTCCCAAGATCGGGCAATCCGGGCGATGATCACCGTGGCAGGCATCGACGAGGTGCGACAGTGTTTCCCGCATCTCCCGAAGCTGCGCGATCTTGTCATCGATGGCCGACAGATGCTCTTCGGCGATGGCCTTCACCTGAGCACTCTCCCGCGTTTCGTCCTCGTAAAGGCTCAGAAGGACACGGCAATCCTCGATCGAGAACCCGAGCGCCCGGGCACGATCGAGAAAGGCCAGTTTATGGAGGTCGGTTTCCCGAAACGCGCGGTATCCGTTGTCGCTTCTTTGCGGCCTGATCAGGCCGATATCCTCGTAGTACCGGATGGTTTTTGGTGGAATGCCGGACCGGTCCGCAACTTCTCCAATATTCATTTCCTTGCCCTCCTATTCGGCAGGTTGCGATTGCGTTTCGATCCGCGGCGCAGGGGATTTCGCCTCTTCGCGCATCGCGGGGGTGATGCGGCGCAGACGCAGGGCGTTTGTCAGAACCGAAACAGAGGATAGGGCCATGGCACCCGCCGCAAAGACCGGCGACAGAAGCAGCCCAAATGCCGGGTAAAGAACGCCTGCGGCGACCGGGATCAGCGCGACATTGTAGCCAAAGGCCCAGACCAGGTTCTGGCGGATGTTCGTCATGGTCCGTTTCGAGACCTCGACAGCATTCACCACACCGCGCAGGTCCCCTGACATCAGCACAACATCCGCGGATTCGATGGCAACGTCGGTGCCTGTGCCGATGGCAATGCCGACATCGGCGTGCGCCAGGGCCGGCGCGTCGTTGATCCCGTCGCCCACGAACGCGATCTTTCGGTCCCCGGCCCGCAAATCATCGAGCGCGGCCACCTTGCCATCGGGCAGGACCCCGGCAATCACGTGATCGATCCCGGTCTCACGCGCGATGGCCTCGGCAGTTTCCTGTTTGTCGCCGGTAATCATCGCAACTTTGAAACCGCGATCATGCAGGGCGGCAATGGCCTCCTGGCTCGCGCGCTTCACAGGGTCCGCGACAGCGATCACCGCCGCCAGTTCGCCGTCTATGGCCGCATAGAGCGCGGTCCGACCGCGGCTTGCAAGATCCTTTTCCCTATCCATCAGCGCGGCGATCTCGATCCCTTCGCGGCGCATGTAACGATCCGCACCGACCAAGACCTCTTGGCCCTCGACTGTCGCGGCAACACCGTAACCCGTGACAGACCGAAAGCCCGTCGCAGAAGGCACAGCAACACCGTCGCTTTGCGCGCCGCGGAGAATGGCCTCGGCAATCGGGTGTTCGGACTGTGCTTCGACGGAGGCAATCAGGCCGAGAACGCGCTTCCGATCGAAGCCGTCTGCCACGATCACATCGGTAAGGGTCGGCTGGCCTTCGGTGACGGTCCCGGTCTTGTCGAGCGCGACGACATCGACCTCTGACAGCGCTTGAAGCGCATCACCCTTGCGAAAGAGCACCCCCATTTCCGCCGCGCGGCCGGTGCCCACCATGATCGATGTCGGCGTGGCCAACCCCATGGCGCAGGGACAGGCAATGATCAGAACGGACACACCGGCCACCAGTGCAAAGGTAAGCGCGGGGTCAGGTCCGACGGTCAGCCACACAAGAACCGTCAATGCCGACAAGACCATGACAGCCGGGACGAACCACAGCGTCACACGATCCACAAGGCCCTGGATGGGCAGTTTGGCCCCCTGCGCTTCTTCGACCATGCGGATGATCTGCGCGAGCGTTGTGTCCGCCCCGACCCGGACCGCTTGGAAGGTCAAGCTGCCGGTCCCGTTGACGGTGCCGCCCGTGACGTTTGCCCCCGCGGATTTCGCAACGGGGACCGGTTCGCCCGTGATCATGCTTTCATCGACGTTGCTGGACCCCTCGGTCACCGCGCCATCCACCGGGATCCGCTCTCCGGGGCGCACAAGGATCACGTCGCCAACAGCCAAGGCATCGACATCCACTTCCTCTGCCGCTCCGTTCCGAATGACACGGGCGGTGCGCACCTGCAGACCCAGAAGCGCCTGAATGGCGGCTCCGGTACGACCTTTCGCACGCGCCTCCAGCCAGCGTCCGACCAGGATGAGAACGACGATCACGGCCGCAGCCTCGAAATAGACCGCACGCACGCCTTCGGGCAGAAGCGCTGGCAAGAAGGTGGCAACCACGGAATAGACCCATGCGGCCCCCGTGCCGACAGCCACGAGACTGTTCATGTCAGGCGCACCCCGAAAGAGTGCTGGGACGCCTTTCGTGTAGAAATGACGCCCCGGCCCGAACAGGACGATCGTCGTGAGAAGGAACTGAATGATCCAGGAGGTCTGCGTCCCGATGCTGCGCTCGATCACCATGTGAAAGGCAGGTACAAGATGCGCGCCCATCTCGAGGATGAAGACCGGGAGGGTGAGCACCGCTGCAAGCAGGACATTGCGCCGCAGTCCGTCCGCCTCTTCCGCCTTGCGTTCCACCCGGGATTGGCTGGCGTTTGCTTCTGCAATCTCCGCCGGGTAGCCGATGGCCGCGGAGGCCGCCATGAGGTCCCCGGGCGATACTGTCCCTTCGAGATACTCGACCATCGCCGTCTCGGCGGCCAGATTCACAGTGACCGACACCACACCGGGAAGGTCGGCAAGCGCCTTGTCCACCCGTCCCACGCAGGACGCACAAGACATGGACGCGATGTTCAGGGTGATCTTCGCCGTCCGGGCCGGATAGCCCAGTGTTTTCAACGTTTCCGCAGCCTTGGTCAGATGAGCTGGCGTCTCGACAGACAGGCGCGCAGTTTCAGAGGCAAGATTGACGGTGACGCCGGCCACGCCCTCCAACCCGGACAATGCCTTTTCAACACGGCCCACGCAGGAGGCACAGGTCATGCCCTCTATGCTCAGAGTTTTCTGGTGTCTTTCGGTCATGGCGGTTCACCTCAATTCGAGCTTCAAGGCGAATATAGGGCTTCCAGTCACTGGAAGCTCAAGGGCAATTCACAAAAACATTCAGCCACCCGTGTGAAGGGAGCATAACCTGTTTGTAACCAGCTGTTTCCAAATAAAATGTATCGGAATGTAAACTTGCTGTCCCGCCCGCTTGTCAGATATCAGAGGGCTCGGAGGTCCAACCATGCACGTCCAAAAGACACAAAATCACGGAACCGGAACCAAAATCATGCATGCCGGGATGTGGATCTGCTGCGCGGTCATGGTTCTGCCCCTGCTCGTCTTCTTCGCAGGCGGTGGGACCATCTCGGGGCTCTCCACCAGCCTCGGTGTGCTGGCCCCAATCCTGCTGTGTCTCGCGGCTCATGGGGTGATGTTCTTTTTCATGGGAAAATCCTGTCACGGGACCCGCCAGCCGTCGGATGCGATATCCCCCGAAAAACGCGCGGAGCCCCAGGCGACAGACGCTTGACCTTCCACCTGCTGGAAACCCTAAGCCTCTCCTAACCAAGGAGGGTCATCCATGAAATTCCATGTCCCGGACATGAGTTGCGGTCATTGCACGGCCGCTATCACCCGAGAAATTCTCGCGCTCGACCCGGCGGCGCAGGTTACCCCTGACCTCACCGCCCAAACTGTTGCCGTGGAGACACGCCAGACCGGTAGCGCTGTCGCAAAGGCGATCGAGGCGGCTGGCTACAGCACAAACCCGGTCTGATCCTATTGCTTGGCCGCGCGGGCCTCTTCCGTCAGCCGGATCATCTGGTCCGCGTCGATGACACCTGGAACCAGCGCATCGCCGATCACGAAGGACGGCGTCCCGTTAAAGCCAAGGTCGCGGCTCATCTCCATCGATGCAGAGATATGGGCGTCAATCTCAGGCGCCTGCATGTCGCGACGGAGTTGGGCGATATCGAGCCCGACCTCTTCGGCCACGCGGATGACGCTCGCCTCTTCCGCGCGGCCCTGCATCCCCATCAAGGCCCAGTGGAATTCCTCGTACTTGCCCTGTTCGCGCGCGGCCAGCGCGGCGCGGGCAGCAAAGACCGACCCCTTGCCGAGGATCGGCCACTCCCGGTAGACCAGTTTGACGTTCGGATCTTCGGCGAGCAGCGCTTCGATCTCTGGTTTCACGCGGCGGCAATAGGGACAGTTGTAGTCGAAGAACTCGACCACGGTCACATCGCCATCCGGGTTGCCGAGGACCGGCGCGTTCGGATCGTTCTCCAGAACATCCCGGTTTTCAGACAATACGCTTGCCGCCGCTGCCGCCTGGCGTTGCTGTTCGCGTTGTTCGATGATCTGAACCGCCTCGAGCACAATCTCGGGGTTCTCGCGAATGGCCTCGAGCACCAGCTCTTTCACCCTGTCCTCACTCAGCGTGTCAGCCTGCGCGGCCAGTGGCAGTGTCACAATGGCGAGTATCGCCATCGCCTTGGTGATTTGCATTCTAATTCTCCCTGCTGCGCGTCTCGCCTTCCGTCCGCACAGCTTGCATGTCCTGAATCCGTTCGGGCCAGGTTGATTTGATGTACCCCAGGATGTTCCAGATTTCCTGATCGCTCAGTTGATCCCCGAAGCCGGGCATCCCGCTGTCGAAGTCCATGCCCTGCGCCGCCATGACAGCGCGTCCCCCGAGCTTGGTGTAGTCAAACAGCAGCTGGTCCCCGTGGTGCCAGGTATGCCCGGTCTCGTCATGCGGCGGCGCGGGCAATCGCCCGTCTTCGCCCGGGCTACGCCAGTCCGGCTGACCCTCGAGATTGGCACCGTGGCAGGCCGCACAGGTCTCGGCATAGAGCGCCTTTCCGGCGACAATGTCGATGTCTTCGGGCATGACGCCGCGCTCGGACTCGGCAGCTGCGCCGGTCCAGACATAGATCCCTGCCCCGAGGAGAAGCAGCAGTCCAATGCCCAGGGAGAGCGTAGCCCGGGTCACGCAACATCGACCCAGGTCATCATGCCCGAGGCCGCGTGCGAGAGCATGTGGCAATGCAGCAGCCATTTGCCGGGATTGTCCGCGACAAAGGCAATGTCCCGAACCTCGCCGCGCTGAAGCAGCGTGGTGTCTCTCAGAGCTCCGAGGCTTCCGTCAGCTGCAATCTCGTGGAAATGCATGCCATGCAGGTGCATCGCGTGCGGGAAGGAGGTGTCGTTGGTGATCTTGATCCGGACCGTTTCGCCCCGTGAAAGAGATGCCAATGGAGAGCCGTCCATGCCCCCAACCGATCCGTTGAAGGCCCAGAATTGCCCGGCTTGCATCATGTCGCGCATCGATGACATCCGACCGCCCATCATCGCGCCTCGCATGCCACCCATGGCCCCACCTTCCATGCGCAAAGCGATGTCTCTCGCTTCGGCCAGATTCGGCACAGGAACAGGATTCGGTGGCAATGCCAGCGGCGCTGCGCGGCGCGCGCGCGTGCCATCTGATCGCACCTCGAAGGCCACTTGAGAGAAACTCTCGTCACGGTCGAACTGTACGATATGCCCGGCGCCACCCACCTCTGCGACGACATCGACAATCAGATCGATGCGTTGGGCGGGGGCGAGAAGAAAAGTCCCGTCAATCGGCTGTGGCTGACCCAAAGGCATGCCGTCCAAGGCAACAATCCAGCCGTCGAGCCCGTCCAGCCCCAGTTGAAACACCCGTGCATTGGCAGCGTTGATCAGTCTCAGCCTCAGCCGGTCGTGCCGCGCCACGTCGCGCGACAGGTTATAGCGCCCATTCGTGGTGATGTAGTTCCCGAGCCGGCCTGCATGACTGAGATCATGCATGGCCCCGAAGGTGTCCGGAATCTGTGCGGTCTCGGGATCGATCAACCAATCATCGAGGATAAGGACCTCCTCATGATCGATGTCGAGCGCGTCGGGCTCCTCCACGATCAGCGCTCCGTGCAGTCCACGGGCGACCTGCTCAAACGACCGGTTATGGGAATGGTACCAGTAGGTGCCGGCGTCGGGGGCCACGAAGTCATACTCAAAGCTCTCTCCCGGAGGGATCGCATCCTGCGTCAGTCCCGCCACGCCATCCATGGCGTTCTCAATGCGAATGCCATGCCAGTGAACCGAGGTCGGCGCCGGCAGGTCATTGACGATCCGCCGGGTTACCCGAGCCCCTTGTGCAATTCTGATTTCCGGGCCGGGGGCGTGCCCTTCGAAGCCCCATACCGTTGTCTTTTCATATTGCTCCGGCAGCAATTGGAGATCGGTGACGCTGGCTCTCAGCGTCACCAATGTCGTCTGTGCGGACAGGGCCTGCGGCAACACCGCCAAACCGGCGGCACTCATTTTGAGAAAGTCACGTTTTGTCAGGCTCATGTGGGCACCGTAAGAACTGAAGTGAAGATGGCTGTTGCGAATAGAATGACGCCAACGCAGAGCCATTCCAAGGAAATCGACTTTGACAGTTGCGGGCCGACGCCGGGATCACCCCGTTGAAGAGCCGGTACGAGACGCACCTTATTGAGTGCTGCCAAAGCCAACAGCAATGCCACAGCGGCAAGCTTTGCCAAAAGCCACAGACCGTAGCCGGTTCCGAACAGGGCTGAGACGGATCCCACCAGGCGCCAGGTCATGATCGCGCCGGCAACGACGAGGAGCGGAACGGCGACAGCGGCGATCTGGCCAAAGCGATGACCGAGGGCTGCGGCGTCACCCAAAGTGTACGCGGACCGCGAGAGGCGGCTGAGTGGAAGGAAGATGCCAATCCAGAATGCCGCGGCAATGAGATGCGCAAACAAGACACTCTGAAACCACAGCCGATCCTGGCTCGCCACATGACCGATCTCGCAAAAGCTCCAGATCGCGACAGCGCCGCCGACCGCAGCGACCCATAGCCAACGCCCGCCGATCGCAGCGCCGAGAACAAGTGTCCCGAGACCGAGGAGCCGGAACAGCAAAGCCTCTCCGGGTGGGGTCTGCCATAGAAGTGCCAGAATGGACGGATCGACCATGCCGGAGACGTCATCCATGAGCACCGCACCCCGGACGGCAAATCCTAATGCGGCCATCGCCACCGCCAGTGTGGCAAAGCCAATGGCCCAAATGCGCGTTGCGCGATCGAGTGCCGACATCTGGTCGGCGAGAACAAGTCGACAGAGGATAAGGCCTCCGCTCGCGAGGACCCCGAGATAGAGGAAGAACTTGGTGGCAATCGCGGCCAATCCCCAGAGATCTGGCACGCCTCACTTCACCTCGAAGGAGAAACTGCCGGTCATGGGATGTCCATCGACGCCCAGACCGCGCCACTCGATCTGGTAGAGACCGGACCCCATCGGCACGAGCGGCAAGGAGAATTCTTTCACGAAGCCTGACTGTGCGCCGAGGTCGAGCGTTTCGATCTGAGTGCCCGCATAGGTCATTTCGACTTTCGTCAAACGCATCCCGTCGTTGAACCGCATCTCGAGTGTCTCGGGCACGTTGTCCAGGACCGCGCCATCGGCAGGCGTCATGCTTTCCTTTTCCGAATGCGCCAGGGCGTTCGTTCCGATCATGGCCAGAAAAACGGCAATTCCCAATATTTGCTTCACGCGACTATCCTTCACCTGGTTGCCTGCTCAGTTTATCCCATTCGCCCGCTGCAATTCCCGCACATAGGCCACGATCATCTTTACATCCCCATCCGTCACGCCCTCCACGGGTGGCATGTTTCCAAAGCGCCAATGATGTGCCCGAACGCCGTTCTTCGCCGCCAGCAAAAAGGCCGCGTCTCCGTGATGGCTGGGTTCATAGATCTTGTGCACCAATGGTGGGGCGACACCGTCCTGACCAGCGGCATTCGTACCATGACACACTGCGCATTTGGCCTCATAGGCCAATTTGCCGACCTGTGCGTTGGTCGAGAGAGTTTCTGGCAGAACAACCTGGACCATCGGTGCGCCGCCCGCACTGACGTCGCCGGAAGCTCGCTCTACAGCGTCGTCGCCCGGCCCTGTCCACAAAAAGCCGACGGTCAGAATCGCCACGATCGCCAGTGCAATGACGCTGTATCGCCCCATCAGATCAATTTGACCTGAGTGCCAACCGGGGTCCGATCAAAAACCTCGATGATGTGCTCATTGTAAAGACCGATGCAGCCGCTCGACGAGCGTCGGCCGATCTTGCGCGTGTCATGTGTCCCGTGAATGCGGTAATACTGCCATGTCAGATGCAGCGACCGCACTCCAAGCGGATTGTCCGGACCCGGCGGCATGTAGGCCGGCAAAGTTGGGTCGCGCTCGCGCATGGAGGGTGTCGGCGTCCAATCGGGTTCCGGGTCCTTGAAGATGATTTCCGTATATCCCCGGCGCGTGAGTTCATCCGTCATCGGAACAGAAGTTGGATAGACAAACATGGTGCCATCCGCCGTCCACTGCTGGAGCGCGCGCGAAATGGTGTCCGCGATGATGATGCCTTTGCCCAGAGTATCGAAATGATCCTGCCAATTATGGGTGCGGAAGCTCGACGCGTTGCGGCGCACGGGCGCCAACGTTTCGGCGCGCAGCAAAGATGGCGCACACAGCATCGCAGTGCCGAGGCCGCCGGCAAAGTGGCGGCGCGAGAGTAACGATCGGTTTCCTGCCTTCATGGGACTGCCTCTTTTCCATGTCGAACGCTTTGTTTTCTATCGAACTCTGGGAAGTGGCGGAATGCGATCAGCCCCGGAAAATTGTAAGGTTATGTATCAATGGTGAGAGACACGAATTGCGAAACGGTCTGGGTCAGCCTGCTTGGCGGCGGGCAAACCCGTCTGTCGCGAGAGCGTCTGAACTCCGGGATACGGATGTCTCAGGACGCGCGATGGGCAGAGAGACGCGCGCCCGGAGACCGCCCTCGGCGCGGTTCGACAGCGCGATCGATCCTCCATGTTGCAGCACGATGCTGCGCGCGATCGAAAGCCCCAAGCCATGACCGCCGGTTTCCAGGGAGCGCGATTGCTCAAGCCGCAGAAATGGCTGAAACACGTCATCAATATCAGCCTCCGGGATGCCCGGCCCCTGATCGTCGATGATGATGTCGATGCTGTCATCGGTCATCTCCCACGACAGTGCAGGATCACGCCCATAGCGCAGCGCATTGTCGATGAGATTGCGCAAGGCGCGCCGCAGCGCCTTTGGCTTGATCTGCAGCCGGGCGTCCGGCCCGGCCACCAGGTCAAGCGCGTCACGGGTCTCGCCATGAAGCGTCAGCAGATATGTGCTGATGTCGACCTCCTCCAGCGCTTCATCCTGCCCGACACCGCGCGCGTAGGCGAGCGTGGCTTCCACCATGTCCTGCATCTCGTCGAGCGACGCGGAGATCCCTTCTTTGGTTTCGGGATCGTCGACCAGCTCGGCGCGCACGCGCAGCGCTGTGAGCGGAGATCTGAGATCATGGGCCAGCGCTGCCAGCATCTGCGTGCGGTCGGACACAAAGCGCGCCAGCCGCGCCTGCATGTCATTGAAGGCGGCCGACAGGTCCCGGACTTCGCGCGGGCCCGTTGGCGCGATCGGCTCATGCCCGCCGCCGCGCCCCAAAACCTCTGCGGCCCGGGCAAGATCGTTCAGGGGGCGGGTCAGGCGTGTCAGAAGAAACCAGAAGATGGCAAGCAGCAGCACGGCGACGGTGAGGGCGAAAGAGAGCGTGGATGCCCAGGACCACTGGATCGGCGGGCGCTCGAACCGCGTGCCGACATTGAGCCACCGCCCGCCCTCAATGGCGATCGAGAGCTCCATTTCGATTGCAGCCAGAGTGCCTTGCATCATTTCGGCATGCATCTCGGCCATTTCCGGCGACAGGTTCGGCAAGGGCAGCAGCCCCTGTTCGATCTCATGCACTTCGACCCGGATGTCCCGGCTGTATCCATCGTTCAGGAGCGCGCGAACCCGTGCCTCGATGGCCCCGTTCTGGTCATGATGCGTATGGGTCACTTCGGGCGTGTCGCTCAACGCAAAGCTCACCAAGGGAGAAGTGGCCGCCGCTACGATCTCGTCATGCAGATCCAGCGGGGCTTCCTCGATCAGCCGTGCCACATTGGCCGCCCGCCCGGCCGCTTCACTGCCGATGGCGGCCTGCACGGCCAGCGAACGCTCATCGACAAAGAGCCACAGACCCATGCTTTGCGCGACAAACAAGACCGACACCACCAGGAGCGCGATCTGTGTGCGAAACCCCATCCGCATCACGCCTCGATCTCCACATCGGCGTTCAGACAATAGCCGCCGTTGCGCACCGTCGAGATGATGCGCGGGCGCAGGACATCAGGTTCGATCTTGCGGCGCAGTCGCGACACCTGATTGTCGATCGTCCGGTCCAGCGGTCCCGCCATACGACCGGCACTCAAAGCGAGAAGATCGTCTCTGCTGATAACCATCCGGGGGCGTTCGAGAAACACTGTCAGGAGCTTGGCTTCGGCCGTGGTCAGCGCCGTGGTCCCCCCATTGGGCGTCACGACATGGCGGGCATCGTGGTCGAATTTGATATCCGCGAACCAGGCTGTCTTGCCCGCAAAAGACCCGCCATGCGGCGGCACCGCGTCACCAGCGCGCCGCAGGATCGCGTTGATCCGGGCCAGCAGTTCGCGCGGATTGAAGGGTTTGGAAAGGTAATCGTCGGCCCCGGTGTCGAGCCCCTTGATCCGGTCGTCATCCTCGCCGAGGGCCGTCAGCATCAGGATCGGGATCGTCTGGCGCTCCTGTCGCAATCTGGCGCATGCCGCAATCCCATCCTCCCCCGGCATCATGATGTCGAGCACGATGAGATCGATGGCGTCCCGGGCAAGCTGGGCATCCATCTCTTCTGTGTCGCTGACGCCTGTGGCACGCAGCCCGTTTTTCTCAAGATAGCGCGTCACCGACCGACGAATTTCAGCGTGATCATCAACCACCAGGATATGGGCCTGAGATGACATCAGCAGTCCGCCCCGGGAGATTGGGGTTTTTTCGGCGTCACGGCCGTCGAATGAAAATCACGCGTCATAAGAGGCAGAATAGGTTGATCTTTCGGGAAAGACCCGAACTTCCTTTGTCGCAAAATGTATCAATTGGCTCCCGGGTTGTTGACCCTCCAGTTGCTGGAAGCCCCATGTGGGCACGCATGATAGAACTGGCCTTTGATACCGCGTCCCCCTGTGTAGATCGGACCTTAGCGTACCCTGCGGGGCGGCTTGCGCGTTTGATCTCTGGTCACTTGGATGCCTGGTCCGCCGCCTTCCTGTTCTCTTTTTGTGAGGGATAAGCTGTGCTGGCTCGGTTCCTCCTTCTTGTGATTGTCCTTGCGTTGGGTGTTTTTCTGTTTGCGCCGGACCTCTTGGATGGATCCTTCGACTGGCCGGACCGCGACAGGTTGCAGGCCTGGATCGATGCCGCAGGAATATTCGGGCCGCTCCTTGTCGTTACGCTGATGGGTTTGGCCATCGTGGCAAGCCCCTTGCCCTCAGCGCCGATCGCGCTGGCCGCCGGTGCCGCGTACGGTCACACCTTTGGGACGATCCTTGTGGTTCTCGGCGCGGAGATCGGCGCGATCGCCGCGTTCCTGCTCGCCCGACGTCTGGGCCGCCCCTTTGTGGAACGTCATTTTGGGCGCAACGTCGCCCCGGGTTTTCTCGGATCACAGAACACGCTCACCTTCGTGGTCTTCGCCAGTCGGCTGCTGCCGTTCCTTTCTTTCGATCTGATCAGCTACGCCGCGGGTCTCAGTCCGTTGCATCTGTGGCGCTTCGCCTTGGCCACACTGGCCGGGATCGTTCCGGCCAGTTTCCTCCTGGCGCACTTGGGCAGTGCCGCGATGAACGGCGATGCCCGCACCGCCACCTGGACCGCGCTCGCCCTTGGCGGTGCCACCGCCCTCTCGTTGCTCTTTGCGCTATTGCGCGAACGACAAACCCCTCGAAAGGAGAGCTGATATGGCCTCTCACGCGCATTCCGGGCACATGCCGAGTTCCGGCAAGGCCCTTGTGATTTCTGCCTGGCTCACCGGGGTCTATTTCGTGATTGAACTGGCCGTGGGGCTCTGGACCGGCTCGATTGCCGTCCTGTCGGATGCGTTTCACACCCTGTCGGCAGTTGGCGGCGTTCTGGTGGCCATCATCGCGCAGCGCATTGCCCGCCGCCCGGCGGATTCGGCGCGGAGTTTCGGCTGGTACCGCGCCGAGATCATCGGGGCACTGGTGAATGGCGGCTTTCTTCTCGGCATGGCGCTTCTGGTAATCTGGATGGGCGCGATGCGGCTCGGGAATCCGATTCACCTGGCCACGGGTCCCATGCTCTGGGTCGCCTTCGGAGGCCTGGTCACCGAGGTGATCTCGCTGGGGCTCATGTGGCAATCGAGCAAGGACGATCTGAATGCCCGTGGTGCGCTCTGGCACATCATCCAGACCTTTGTCGGCAGCCTCCTGATCATCGTCACCGCTCTCGTGATCGAGTTCACCGGGTTTCTGGCGATTGACCCGATCCTCGGCATGGCGTTCGGGGTGGTTCTCCTCTGGGCCTCCGTTGGCGTCATCAAGGAAGCGGTCCACATCCTCATGGAAGGCACGCCAGAGGGAACGGATCTCGAGGCTGTGACGGCGGACCTGCGCGGCCAGGACGGGGTTCTGGACGTTCACCACGTGCATGCCTGGACGCTGACCAGCGGCAAACACGCATTTTCCGCCCATATCCGCCATGGTGAGCCCGCAGAGGCCACGGACCTGCTGAACCGGGCCTATCATCGATTGACGGAACACTATGGGTTTCACATGGTCACGCTGCAGCTCGAAACCGCGTGTCTCGACGAGCGCCACGCGCGGGATCTCGATGTGACGCTCCCGGAAAGCCAACGCGTGTCGCCCGCCGCCGTAAACACCCATGCCGCCCATGCAGACCCGCTCGACAGCGCAGCGCAAGACGCTAGACTCACTAACAACTCCTAGAGGACCTCCGAATGAAAAGACGCACATTTTTGATGACAGGCGCAGCAGCCACCCTGGCATTTCCCGTTGCCGCTGACACGGCACCCCTTCTGAAGGTGCTCAAAACGCCAACCTGTGGATGCTGCTCCGCCTGGGTCGATCATGTCCGGCAGGCTGGGTTCGCAGTCGAGGCGCAGGACGTCGATCAGGATCAACTTTGGGCGTTCAAAGACCGGCTGCAAATCGCACCAGAGCTTGCCGGATGCCATACAGCGGTCGTGGGCGACTATTTCGTCGAGGGCCACGTGCCTGCCGCTGACATCAAGCGGTTGCTGGCAGAGCAACCGATGGCGCGCGGGTTGACGGTTCCCGGCATGCCGATGAGTTCGCCCGGCATGGGCGGTCCCGGGGCAGGTGACACTTTTGATACCTTGCTTGTCGGCTCCGACGGGGTGACCTCCGTCTTCGCCAGCCACAGCTGATCGGGTCACGGGCGCAGGTGATAAATCCCGCGGGCCGGGTTTGTGACCCGCCCGTCCTGCACGAGCTTTCGCAGCGTCCTGTAGGTCGCCTCATGGCTCAGCTGTAACCGGGCGGCGAACTCGACGACGGAGCCGTCGAGCAGGCCCGCGACCAACCCCGCCATTACCCGGTCCTCTGCGCGCCGAATGCCGACAATCTCGAGCATCTGTCGCTGCGCCTGTATCTGTTGAGCGGCCTGACGGCCATAGGCGCGGGCAAATGCCGGGTCGGCAAAGGCGGCCAAGACGGCAGCCTTGTCGATCCGGGTCAGCGCTCCGGCCTCAACACAGACCGCATCGCAATGATAGACCTCTGAAAACACCGAAGCTTCGGCAAAGCTTGTCCCGGCTTGAGCACGGTGAATGATGAACCGCTCGCCATTTCGGCCGACCCGCTCGAGATGCACGCGTCCGGTTTGCACGACATAGAGACCATGGGTGGGGTCACCTTGATGAAACACCACATCGCCAATCGCGCCGGAAACTGGGCGCAGGGCTGAGCTCGGGATAAGATCATAGGGGTTTGGCAACATATGATTGAAATCATATTGCGATGCATCCGCCCCTGCTAGCGTAAAGATGACAGCACCGCATTGAAGGACCCGTCCATGCGTCTCATTCCCCTCCTCCTTGCCATAGTGATGGCCGCACCCGTGGCCGCGCAGCATGCCCATTCCGCGACTGGCCATGACATGGGTGGACCACAGGAAACCGGGCAATCGGCCTTTGCCGCCCTGGCGGAAATCGTTGCGATCCTTCAAGCCGATCCCGAGACGGATTGGGAGCGGGTCGATATCGACGGATTGCGCCGCCATCTGGTCGATATGGACCTTCTGACCCAGGAGGCCGTGGTCACCCGCACCCTGCGGCCGGAAGGGGCCCGGTTCGAGATTCGGGGCACCCCGCGTGTTCTCGAGGCCATCCGCGCCATGGTGCCCGCCCATGCGCCCTTTCTCGCGGCTGAAACCGGCTGGGACGTTGTCGCGGAGGATCTCGACGATGGGGTGGCCCTCAGTGTCGATGGCGATGGCGATGCCGCGCAGATTCAGGGACTTGGCTTTTTTGGTCTGTTGACCATCGGGGCGCATCACCAGGAGCACCACCTCATGATGGCAAAAGGCGCTGCCCCGCACCATTAATGCGCCGACACGGCCTGTTTGTTGATCCGTAGAGAGGTGCACTGACAAAACGATACATCTCGCCTGTTGACCTTCCAGCGCTGGAGACGCGGACACATGCCCCGTGATGGAAGCGTCAGAGGATACCGCGCGCAGGGATTTCCTGTATTACGCAACGGCCGGGGCGGGGGTCGTGGCCACAGGGGCTGCGCTCTGGCCTCTGGTGAACCAGATGAACCCTTCCGCCGATGTCCGCGCCTTGGCACAGATCACCGTCGACATCTCCGATCTCGCGCCCGGAACGCAATTGACCGTCAACTGGCGCGGAAAACCTGTCTTTATCCGTCATCGCACGGAGGCAGAAATGGCTCAGGCTCGGGCAGAGGCGGTCTCTGACCTGCCCGACAGCCAGGCGCGCAACCCCAATCTGCCCGACGATGCGCTGGCAAGCGATGAGAACCGAGCCATTGCGGGTCACGAGGCTTATCTGGTGATGATCGGTGTCTGTACCCATCTGGGCTGTGTCCCTCTGGGCGATGGGGCGGGGGATTTCGGGGGCTGGTTCTGCCCCTGTCATGGCTCGCATTACGATGCGGCCGGGCGCATTCGCAAAGGTCCGGCACCTGAAAACCTGCACATTCCAGACTTGTCGCTCTCAGAGGAGATGGTGCTGACTTTGGGGTGACGCAGAGCGTCTCCTGGTCGATCCTATCGGGCCCGCCGCCGGGATCGGCGGCCAGGCTCTAGGGCGGAAACGCCCCGGAGCCAATCCTGTCTCCGCCCGGACGGGTGACGATCCTTCGGGCAACAGAACACGGAGATCGCGGGCAGACCCGCGATTACGGGATCAACGGACAGGCGCGCCGCCGCGTTGCTCTGGCCCGCCTGACGGGTTTTCCATGTTTTAGACCGCCTGACATCCGGATGTCGGCGGGAACAGGGGCTCTGGTGCCGCTGGCGCGTCAGCCTCCACCGGAGAAATCCGGTGCCTCCCAGAGGCTTTGCCCCCGGGCCCCTCCCGATTTCTCCGTTCCGGCCCCCTGTGTCCCGCCGCCAACCGGCCGCAGGTCGGGCTCTGCCCTTCCCTGCTCTGCCCTTCGGAAGACGCGGGGGTCTTCCGAAAAGCAGAGACAGAGATGGCCCCCGCCCAAGGCGGCAAAAGGGCCAGAGATGAAAAAACCCATGCCGCGCTCACCACGAAGGAAAGGAGCGAGACCATGGGCCTCGACCAATATGCCTATCGCAAAACGCCCGAGACCGGAGAGGAAGGCGACAGCCCGGCCTTCGTCTGGCGCAAGCATGCCAAGCTGCAGACATTCATGGAACATCTTTACACCGCCCGCACCGGGTTGGACGCGTCCAACCTCAATTGCGGCGAGCTGCGCCTTGACGCGGCGGATATCGACCGGTTGGAAACCGCCGCCAAGGCAGGCACCCTGCCCGTCTGCGCGGGCGGTGGCTCCGCCTGTTCGCGCCTGAATTGGTCCCCCAGACCAATTCCGGGACGGCTCTCACTCTATGGCCATCAGTTTCAGGACGAACAGGCCGAGGCTTACCGCGCGCATGATCTCGCCTTCTGCGCTTGGGCGCGGGCCGAAATGCAAGCCGGATCGACGGTGATCTATTCCTGCTGGTGGTAGCGCCCGACCGCCCTGCCCTTCCGTCAACCCCTCTCAAACCTCCAGCGCCGCCGCACGCGCCGCTGCCCCCTCCCCTATCCCATCACAGGAGACCCTTCCCATGACCAAGCAAGACCCCCTCCCCACTGAGACCAGCGTGATCGAACAGGTGCCGCTCGACAGCCTCACGCTCTCCGACCTCAATCCGCGCAAAACCGTTTCCGAGGCGCATATCGACACGCTTGCGGCCAGCATCGCCCGCTTCGGCCTGATCCAGAATCTCGCAGGTCTGCGCCAACCCGATGGCCGCGTCGAAATCGTCGCGGGCGGATGCCGCCTGCGGGCACTGCAACAGATCGTGGCCAAGGCCGAAACGCCGAGCCCCGCCACGGTCCCGGTGCGCCTCACCGAGGACCCGGAGGAAGCCGCCGTCTGGGCCAGTGCCGAAAACGCGGCCCGCGAGGCCCTGACCCCGGCGGACGAAATCCGCGCCTTCGGTGCGATGGCGGCCAAAGGCGCCAGCGTGGCGGATATCGCGCTGGCCTTCGCCGTGAGCGACGCCCGCGTCTACCAGCGATTGGCGCTGGCCGCCCTCCCCCAACCGGTGCTCGACGCCTTGGCGGCAGGCGAGATCACCCTCGGCGCGGCCAAGGCCTTCACCCTATCGCAGGACGCGGCCCTGACACAAAAGCTTCTGGACCAGATCAAGGACCAGCCGATCTCGGAGGCGCAGTTGAAATCTGCCCTCAACCCCGACGCCGTCAGCAACAGCGACCGGCGCGCGCGCTTCGTCGGTCAGGAGGCCTATGAAGCGGCAGGGGGCAGCCTCACCCGCGATCTCTTCTCCGATGCGGTCTATTTCGCCGATCCGGGTCTGCTCGACGATCTCTTTGCCAAGGCGCTTGAGGCCGAACGCACCGCATTGATCGAGGGTGCGGGCTGGCTCTGGGCCGAGGCCAAACCCGAGCCATGGCTCAATTATTACGAGATCGACCAAGCCAAGCTGGCCCGGGTCTATCCTGTCGCGGGCGATCTGACCGAAGACGAGGCCGAAGACTACGATACGCTGGCCGAGATGTGTGAGGCCGGGGTGCTCGACGCGACAGGGGAGGCCCGTCTCGCCGCGCTGCAAGCCATACTCGACGGGGAATACACCGACGATCAGAAGGCAGTGTCTGGATGCTTTGTCGTTGTAAATCAATCGGGTAGACCCGAGGTGACCGCAGGTCTGGTGCGCCCCGAGGACAAAACCGCTGCGATCAAAGCAGGGGTTCTGACAGCCCCGGCGCGCCCGGCCCCCGCGCCGAAATCGCCCTATTCGCAGAAACTGACCGCCGATATGCAGGCGATCCGGTTGGCGGCGGTACAGGCCGCGCTCTTGGCCAAACCCGAATTGGTCCTCGACCTTCTGGGGTTCGGTGTGTCCGAGGCGTCGGGCAGTTTCGAGACCGTCTTCGGTCTGCGGCTGGAGCGTCCAAGCAATGCGCCAAGTGTGGAGGACGGGTATGCCCGTGAGCCGCGTCTCGATCACGGGATCGATGCGACGGCCTATTGGTCGGAGGGCACGCGGGTCGAGGACCTCACGGAAGCCTTCAACGCGTTTCGCGCGGAGGGCAAGAAGGCGCGGAATGCGCATATCACCGAGGCCATCGCCCGCAGCCTACCCTATCAGGCGGGAGGGGACGCGTTCTTCGACCAGATCGCGGCGGAGGCCGGGGCCGATATCCGCAAGCATTGGACCCCTACGGCGGAGAATTTCTTTGCGCGGGTGTCGGCAGACCATCTGACGGAGTTGCTCTGCGCCTTCCTCGACTGCGATGCCCGTGACGCGCGGGTCATGGCCTTCAGCAAGCTCAAGAAGGCAGAGAAAGCCGAAAAGATGGAGAAGCTGATCGCCGATCCGGTCACGCAAAAACTCATGGGTCTGACCTCCGAGCAGAAAGAGAACCTGGCGGTCTGGGTCCCGGACTGCCTCTGAGCCTTCCTTCGTGGGAAGACCACCTGGCCTCGCCTCGTGCGGGGTCTTTTTTTGTCAGGGTGCTGGCGCGCGGCTGGCAGGGGCTCAAAATTGTCCGGCGGCGGGGCAGAGGACAAGCCCCCTGCCCCGCCGCCGGACCGGCGCTGCCCGCGCGGGGGTCGCCGCATCGGCGACGCTGCTGGATCAAATCTCAGCCCAACGACCTGCGCGCTCAGACTTCGAAGCAGGGTCACGGGCGCGCAGATTGTGCGAAATCGGGTGACACGCCGCATTGCCGGGTGCCTTGGCAGTCTTTGGACTGTGGGTTCTCACGGGTCTCAAGAGGACCGGGTCGCGCTTGGCCGGATATGCAGGCAGCGCGGATTCTCGGCTGACCTGTGCCCCGAGGCCTGCGCAGCCGGGCTGGTTCGAACTGCCGCGCTGCCGCATGATGACGTCTGACGTGCGTTGCAGAGCCTCCGGGTCGAGACGGCGCAATGGGACGTCCAACATGTCACAGGGGGCGGCGCGTTTCGGATCAGGTCAGCGAGCGACACTTCAGACGCGGTCTGTTTGGCGCGCCGGTTTCCGCGCCGGAGCGATCTGAGCCGGTTGGTCCGGTCTCCGGCAGGTGTTGCTGCCCAGGGCCGGTGGCAGGTCGTTCCGGGACCGCAAAGGTGGGAACCCGTCTTTTTCCCCTGCCCGTGCCGGGCATTCCGCGCGGTACAAAAAGAGCGGCCCCCTGCCCTTCTCCGCTGCGCTGCGCCTGCGGTGCGGTCCCGCGCCGGCCTGCGGGGTCACCGGCATTGCAACACCAGACAAGGAGACACGCAATGACCACCAACTGCATCAAGTTCGACGCCGCCGACATCGGCACGGCCAAGGGGACCGGATCGATCTCCACACTGACCTTCGATCTCGACATCTCGGTCGAGCCCGTTACAAGCGACAACCCGATGGCGCCCACACATCGCGTCTTGGGGCGCTCGCCGCGGGGCCGTCTCGTCGAATGCGGCGGCATCTGGCGCAAACAGAACCGCGAGACCGGCGCGGATTACTTCACGCTGACCATTCGCGACTACGGGTTCAACGCCAATCTCGGCCAGGCCGCGCATCAGGACGATCCAACCCTGCAGGCCGTGATCCCCTGGGGCCCGAAAGAGGCCGCCTGAGGCGATGGTTGGCCGGAGACCCGGCCAACCTTTTCGCGCCGCGCCGGAGAATCGATTACCCGATTCTCCGGCTTTGGGCGTGTTTCGGGGCCGAGGACACTCCGAAAGCCGGCAAAGACACAGGTGTTGGCGGGGCTGAGCGCTGGCGTCGCTCTTGACCGTGGCGATGCGTCCTGGGGCCGACTTGCCCGCAGCGGCCAGATTGGGGCTGTGCGCGGGTTGTGAGCCGGTTTGACAGCCGTGCAGAACGCATAAAGCAAAAGGAAAACAATGTGATAGGGAGGTATGCGTGTGAATTCCATTATGTTCAAGTTTCGTGCATCGCGTGCTTTCACACCAGATATTGGGGTGCTTTTCAAGGAAGCCGCGCGGTCTTGTGGTCGTGCAGATTTCTGTCATGATCCGGCAACGCCTTGCCGCGTGCTGAAAAAATCGTTGTGGATAACCCGCTTCCGCTGTAGTCACAGTTTAACGAAAGAAATCGCGATAAAAGCGATATTAGGCGAGGCGGCAGGATGGACAAAGTACCATTCCAGCAGAATGCAGGCGATTTGGCCTTCGATGAAATCATTCTCCAGCAGGGAGAACTGATTTCGGATCGGCTCAATATCTTGCGTCAGGAGCAATATCCCCCGGATGCCCAGAAGGGCTTGCGGCAGTTTTCGCTGGCCGAGGTGGCCTATTTCCTCGGGGTCACCCAATCCACGATCAAGAAACTGCATCTCGAGGGCAAGGGCCCGGACCCCGAAACCTCCGCCTCCGGGCGGCGGTCTTATTCAGCGGCGCAGATGCTTGAACTGCGCGCCTATCTCGATGCCCATGGTCGTCCCGGCAAGCGGCGCTACCTGCCCCACCGCACCGAAGGCGAAGAGTTGCACGTCATCTCGGTGGTCAATTTCAAAGGCGGCAGCGGCAAGACGACGACGGCGGCCCATCTTGCCCAGCACCTGGCCCTCAAGGGCCATCGCGTGCTCGCGATTGATCTCGATCCGCAAGCCTCTCTCACCGCGCTGCATGGGATTCAGCCCGAATTAGACTCTGTTTCCTCGCTCTATGAGACGCTGCGCTATGATGAGGAGCGCCAGCCGATCAGCGCGGTGATCCGGCCCACGAATTTCCCGAACCTCGACATCGTCCCGGCCAGCCTCGATCTGCAGGAATACGAGTATGACACGCCGGTCGCACTCACCAGCCGCGATCCGTCCGAAGGCCGCGCCTTCTTCACCCGCATCTCGAAAGCGCTCGCAGAGGTTGAGGAGCAGTACGATGTGGTGGTGATCGATTGCCCGCCACAGCTTGGCTATCTGACCCTAACAGCGCTTACAGCGTCGAGTTCCGTGCTGATCACCGTGCATCCCCAGATGCTCGATGTGATGTCGATGAGCCAGTTTCTCCTGATGCTCGGCGGCATCCTGCGCACCATCCGGGAAGCCGGGGCCGAGATGCGGCTGAAATGGTTCCGCTACCTTGTGACCCGCTTTGAGCCCACCGACGGGCCGCAAAAGCAGATGGTCGGGTTCCTGCAGGCGATGTTTCCCAACCAGATGCTGGAAGCGCAGATGGTGAAGTCCACCGCGATCTCCGATGCCGGGATCACCAAGCAAACGCTTTACGAGGTCGAGCGGGCGCAATTCGTGCGCTCCACCTATGATCGGGCGATCACCTCGCTCAACGCGGTGAACGACGAAATCGCTGGTCTCGTGCACCAGGCCTGGGGGCGCGACCTCCCATGAGTTTGACAGCCGTGCAGATGCGTTTTGACAGCCGTGCAGACGGGGCGGTCCACACCTCGGAAAGGAGGGCGACATGGCCAGAAAAGACCTGCTGAAATCCGTGATCGGGCAACCGACCGACACGCCCGTCGATGGGGGCCGTTCGAGCTATGCCATGCGCGGGGCCTCGAAATCCATGAAGGTCTCGATCGATAGCCTGGCCGAAAACTCAAAACGCCTGCTCGAAGGTGAAACCATCATCGAGATCGATCCGGGTCTGATCGACGCCTCCTTCGTCAATGACCGCCTGAGCGGTGATGACGAGGCCTTTGAAGAGCTGAAAGCCGCGATTGCGGCCAGCGGACAGGACACGCCGGTTCTCTTGCGGCCGCATCCCGAAGCCGCGGACCGGTACATGGTGGTCTTCGGGCACCGCCGGGTACGTGCCGCGCGCGCCCTCGAGCGTCCCGTCCGGGCTGTGGTCAAGGAGATGGACGATGTCGCCCATGTGCTGGCGCAGGGTCAGGAAAACACCGCCCGGGCGGACCTGTCCTTCATCGAAAAGGCGCTGTTTGCCAAGAACCTCGCCGATCTCGGCCAGGCCAAGGAGGTGATCCAGCGGGCTTTGACCATCGACGGCACGCTCTTGTCACGCATGCTCTCCGTCGCCAGCACCGTGCCTACCCATGTCATTGCAGCGATC
>NZ_BLJE01000009.1 GCF_009811795.1 Litoreibacter roseus
AACCCGAGCACGTTGCACGCTGGGCCGCTACAATCGGGCTGACGCCGGATGATTTCTGGTCTGTGCTGGCAAAGACGGTCGAAGACGGCGTGGGTGTTCCGGACGCGATTGCAAGTTTGTCAGACGCGGATCGACACTTCCGTGAACTGCTGCGCGAAACTTGGCGCCGCCGCGATCCGCGCCAGCGGGTTGTAGCGATGCGTGCTGTTGGCCCAGTCAAAGGGGCTAAAGCGAAACACCTCATCGCCATTGAGCGCCCGCAACCTCGCGGTTCTCTCGAAATTTTCGCCCTTCACGTCGAGGACCACGATAGAGCCTGCGAAGGACAGCAGGTTCGGAATGACGAAGCCGACCCCCTTCCCTGCCCGTGTCGGTGCGACCATCATCACATGGGGAATATGGCGCGAGATGATATAGGGAGTTTTGGATTTGGGAGATCCCAGCTTGCCGCAGACAAAACCTGCCCCGGCAGCCCCAATCATGTCATTTGCCTTGAGTTCGTGGCGGAGCTGCCAATGGGCCGCGCCGTAGTCATCGCGCCCCCGCGCTTTTGTCCAGTTGAAGGACAACCAGGCCAATCCGACAGCGCCCATACCGACAATACCACATGCGACGTGGAACACCTCCGGATATCGCGCCCGAAGACCGACCCCGGAGGTCCAGACCGCGAACATATCAAACTCTTCGAACCCGATTTTGAGAGCGAAGGCGAGATAGATGCTTGCCGTGATGATGCCGATCGCCGCCCCGCAGAGCAGGCCGAGTGATACCGCGATCCAACCCTTCAAGGGCGCTCTCATCCTTTGATCTCCCTTACAGCCCCATCTCATCATCTGCCACGATTAGCACCGGATCGGCTTCAAGCGCTCGGCCGCGCTCCATCTTGGCTGCGGTCTCCTGCGCTATCGCAGTCGCTTTTTCCTGCTGCAGGGCGGAAGCCCGTTTCATATACACGGGGTCCCCCGTCTCCTCGCTGGTCAACTCGAGGAACCCCTGAGCCACTGTGATTTGATCGACCGTGTCGGGAAGCGCGTTGGCCAGCACCGCATAGGTTCCGCACCGAAGCTCCGCGAGACGCTCTGGACCGAGGTCCTCAAGAAGAACGCTTTTGAACACATGCGCCATCGCCTCCTTCTGCTCGGCCAACAGTGCGCCGCTCCGCAATATATTCGCAAGTTCCTGCAGCGGCCGATCCGGCCCATGATCCTCGTCCTCAATCACCCGCGGATCGTCCAAATCATCTCCCAGCTCCGTCTCGACCCCGAGCTCGCGCGCGCGTTCTTGCAACCGGTCCATGATTAAATCCACCGCCTCGAGCGCCTGAGCCCGCTGATCTGCGTTGGCCCGCATCGGATCAATGTCACCTCGGGCCAGCACGGCAGCCATGTCCCGCTCGACCCAATCCTGGGCGAGGCCGTAATTGGTGGTCCCTCCCGCTTCAATCCGCGCACATAACTCTTCCGCATCCAGACCAACTTCCGCGGCATCAGATTTCAGAACCTCCAGAAGTTCATCTCGACCGGACATAAATGCAGCGCGCAGATAGCTGTTCCCACCCCCCGGCGGATAGGGCTCCACCAACTCGCGCCCGAACCGCGCGCGCAAGTCGGGATCCGGCACCATTTGCGAGAGGTCCCGGATCACCGGTGCAGCCTTGATCTCGAAGGCCGGGCGATCGGAGGCACCGAGTTCCTCCGCCTTGAGCCACAACGCTTCGATTGTCTTCTCCGCGTAGTCAATGGCCTCACCTACTGATCGGATCGTCTCCATGTCGATCTCTCCCGTTTGGAACTGGAAGGGGGCGCCCGTACCGAGCGTGGCCGCCGCGCGACGCATCCCGTGACCGAGATGTGTCTGATCCATATGGTCCAGCACATCCGCCAGATCCCGGTATTCCTTCGCAAAGCCAGCCACCTGCATCTTTGCGGTGGCGCGCTCCTGCGGAGACAAAGCAATCTCGCGCGGCAGCCGCGCCTCCTTCTTGGCCAGGTAAATCTCCTCGAGGCCCGGAGTCTTTTCGAAGATGCCACGCTCCAGGCGACGCGTGGCCTCCAGTGCCACACCATAGCGCTCCGCGATCTCCGCTTGCTTCTCCCGCATCAGCTGAGGGGACATCACCCCCTCTGCCCAACAGGAAAACCAGGTCCCGTTGGTTCGTCCCCGATTGTTCAGGATGATATGCGCGTGGGTGTGCGCCCGGTCGTCATGGACCGCGAGCACGTAGTCCCAATGGTCGCCGTACGCACCGCTCTCGAAGAAATGCTCCGCCCAATCGAGCGTTATCTCGCGGACGTCATCGACCCCAACATCCGTCGGGAATGACAAAAGCAGGTGGGAGGTGAAGCCAAGCTTGGTTGTCCCCCGCCAGGTTCCGGCCCAGCTCTCCACGATCTCGGCCCTTTGCGCCGCGGTCAGCAGCGTCCCATCCGTCAAAGGGTTCGTCATCGTCGAATAGGTATAAATTGCCTTGTCGTTCACATAAGCCAGCTGGTGACCAAGGCTTTGTCTCGTCTTGCACCCCCCCGCGCGGATCCGCTTGAACACCGCTGCCTGACTCTCCGGCAAGACGGATTTGAGAAAATTGCGCGTCGATGCCCGCCCAAGCCGTTGGCCGCTGCGCCACTGGTGCCGTCCTGCAACCCGCGCCGCAATCCGTGCTTGCTTCTGACCCCGGATCCGCTCTTCCTCCCAGAGCTTGCCAGTCACCGCATGATAGAGGGCAAGAGGCTCAGACATCCCCCGCGCTCCGATATGTGACCTCAAAAGCAGATCTTGACACAGGGGCCTCCGCGCCGTCCGATGGAAGCGTAGAACAATCTGCATGTCCATTGATGGTCTCGTCCAGTGACGCCCCGGGGGCGGTTCTGGATACGTCTTTCGCATCCTGTGGACAATCAGGCCCCCATCCGGTTCTCCGGCGCTCGTGCGCCGTTGTCTTGAGTGCCGCCAGCTCCCTGTGCGTTTTGTCTGCCAGATCGAGAAGAGCGGCGAGTGTGGCGCGCTCTTCCGATCCGAGTTGCAGTTTTCCGCGCTGCACCGCCTTCGCCAGGACGCGCCCTGCTTCGGAGACATCCTGTGTCCGCCGCAAAAGGTCCGCAAAATCCTGGAAACGCTCGTGCATCAGATCAAGCAGACCGCAGCGCGCCCGGACTACCGCCCGCAGCGCTGTGCTCCGGGTCGCAAATCCCCGCGCCTGCCATTCCCGATCAAACGCAGCTATCTCTGATCCCGCCGCCCGGAAGCTCACCGCCACCGACGGGTCTCGGACCTCCTGCCCCTCGCCCTGCTCTTCCTTCGCAATCCGCGTCACATGGCGTCGGGAGACGCCATAGGCCGCGGCCAGCACCTTGGCTGTCTCGCCTGCATGATAGCGCCGGGACAGCGCAATACGCTCCTCCAGCTTCAAGCGTTTTGGACGGCCTGCGGTCATGGACATCGTGCCCCGCTCGGCCGCCAGCGCTGCGTTGAGAGCACATTCCGTCGCAGCACTTCCGTGCAGATACGGGCCTTGTCCAGGATGGGTTCAATCTTGTCAGCCATGCGCGTCAGACCGCTCGGACAAAAGTTGCAAACATTTGGCATATCCTGCCAACGTCCCTCTCATTTCATCTCAAGATCTACTGCAAGGACAGTTTATGCGCAATATATCTTTTTGCGCGATATGAAACTACGCGAAACTAAGCCGACTTGCGCGAACAGTTCTACCATGGATCAGTTTCTGAGATCGCCAAGCCCTGCCCTTCCCCTTCCGGCTCGTCTCAACCCGCCCGCGCCGGAGGTTTTGGCCGAACACGCATGTGTTCGGGCGGAAGCGAAGGGGCGGCGCAATTCCTTTTCGATGGGGCGTCTGGCGAGTTCAAGGGAGGCTAGATTTGGGCACCAAATCTGTGCCGGAAAAACCAGAAGGCGCAGCCGGAGGGTTATTCCGGATGGCCCCCTTGAGGCCGTTGGACCGCCCTGTCACGGACCATCTCTGTTCTTCTCCGGGACCGCTTGCGGTCCCGCCAACAATGACTTGAGCCGGGCCACCGGCCCAGCTCTCCGTCCCTCGCGCCAGCTTTCCCGGTAACGGAACAGGGCCGCCCGAAGGCGGCCCCTCCGCGAGGCAGGTTACGCCTCGGGTTCTTTCGCGCTTGGCGGGAACATCACCAGCTCCTGGACCGCGACGGGGAAGTCAAGCTTGAGGCTGAAGAACTCCGATCCGTCGCCGTTGCGGGTGTTGCGGAACATGGCGCCTACGCGCTGGAATCGGGTGCGTTCCTGGCCGTCGCTGTCGGTGAACTTGACGGGAACGGTTGCGACATAGTGGTTGGTCATTTGGGTCTCTCCTTGTTGCGATGGGGATCACCCAGCACGGGGGCATCAGGATCGGTCGCAAGCGCAAATGCGGAGGGTCCGCGCGGTCACGCGTGGAAGCCGTCTTTGGGCTTGCCGAAGCTTCAGCGGAGGGCACGACCGGGCCGACCCCGTGCGATCCACATCAATGAGCAAGAAGGAGAGACGCAGGTGGCCGCACGCATTGTTGCTTCGACCTGCAGCTGGATCACCGGTGGGTCGCGCCATAGACCGCTTACCCCGGTTCTGCGTCTGCACCAGATCCGCAACACCGGATCGGCTGCGCCGTCTCTGGCTACCGGCTCGAGCATCGTCCCCGCGCAGCTCAGGAGACGGTGATGTTCTGTCCAGGGGATCGACGGACCTCGAGGACCGCTCCTCGTCAGATGCCCGTGGCAAGAGAGCGCTCCTTGATCGGGTCAAGAGATGCGGCTCTCAGACTGCCTCAACGAGCGGCCTCCCTTCCGGGAGAACGACAAAAGGGCCGCCCGAAGGCGACCCTCTCGATCTTAGTTATCCGCTGTCTTCTTTGCGGGGTCGGCGACCCGCATCACGGTAATCCCTTTTGCCTCAGCCTTCTGCCCGAGGTTCAGTGCAACCCCGTTGCCACCGAAGAGCACGACCCCTGTCGCGGCGAACTTGTCATCCAGCATCTCGTCATTGCACTTGAAGGGAGCCGCCCGCCCATGCGCGGACCAGCGCGGATCGAAGCGCGCCTGCGGAATGCCCCGGGCCCGGGCCCAACGAGCCGCGATCATCTCGGCCCCGTGCTTGCCACCCTTGTGGCAGAGGAAGATCTCCTGGTTGCGGGTTTGCTTGATCCGCGCGCGAACCTTGTCGAGGGTCGAGAAGATGACGTCGATGTCGGTCCAGTCGGTTGCGCCGGACACAATCAAGGGCACGCCCTCGACCTTCGACTTCGCCGCTGTTTCTCGGTCGTGCTGCTCGAGGAGCTGCTTGGCTTCAAAGACTGCACCTGTCTCCTGGGCCTTCGCGCTCGCACGCGATCCCGCCGCCGGGATGAAGGCGTGGCCAGTCTCGAACTCGTAGCACTCGGCGGCTGCCTCGCTCATCACCTCGATGGCGCCGACGATCTCGCGCAAGTGCGAGAAGCGGCCCTGCGACTCTTCGAGCGCGGTCTCGGCAATCTCCGATCCGTCGTGGCTCTTCGCCAGTGCGCCGATCTTGTCGGCAGTCCGATCCAGCTCTTTGCCGATCACGATCTTCCGGCGCTGCAGGATCGTCGCGAGCCCGTGGGCCAGCGGTTCGATCTCGGTCTCGAGCCCGGTGTTCCGGAGCTGACCGAGGAGCGCCTCGAAGGTCTCGCGGATGATGCTGTCGGTCAGGATGTGATTTTCGGGGATAGGAAGGTGAGCGTCTTTCTCGGTCAGCCCGAAAAGTTCGATCGTTTCGTAGGTGTTCGCTTGGTCGTAAGCCATGTCGGTTCTCCAGATTCTTGTCCGACCACCACGTGAGTGTGGTGGCATGGCCGAATGTCTGGGTTCCGAATCTGCCCGGGTCAGGGACGGCGCAGCCGCCGGCTTGCCGGGCGCAAAAGTTTTCGAAGGGCGGCGGTCACAACGGGCGCGACGTTCCTCACTGCAAGTCGCTCCGCACCAGCGCCACCCTCGCCGAAAAGTTTTGCGATCCTTGAGGCGGGCTGATTTGGGGGCCATCCGGAGGATATGCTTCCACGCTCTTGTGTGTGTGGTGTGTCGGTAGGTTTGCCCGACCCGAGCAGGCAAGCGGCGCGACCGGACGCGGGAGACGGATGAAGTAGAGGGAGCGTTTTGGCCTGCCAAAACCGACCGAAGCGCAATCCGGCGGAGCGGCCAGGAAGCGCCGCGCTCGCGAGCCGGGCAAATCGGGATGCCGGGCGCAACGCCGCGGTGAGGCCATATGGCCGAATGCGCGACAGGCCAAGGGCCTGTTCTCCCTTGCGACACGCGAAGCCGAGTATGGGAGGCCGTCAGGCAGTCCTTGAGCGTTGAAGCCAGTGCAGAACCTTTTCGAAACTGATAGGCGGTAGAGAGCGGGAAAACCAATCTGAAAGCCAAACACTTGAAATATGTCCATCTCTTCGCATTCCTGGTAGTCGCCGCACCTGCCTTCGCCCAGGTTCAAATCCGGGATGCGGATACCATCGTCGTGTCTGGCACGCCCGTCCGTCTGAATGGCGTCGATGCGCCCGAGCTTGGCACCAGCGCAGGCCGCGATGCGCGCCGGTGGATGGTGAACTATCTCTCGGGGCGAACGGTCGAATGCGACCTGAACGGAGAGCGCACGCACGATCGGTGGGTCGGGGTCTGCTATGCCGATGGAGAGGATATCGGTGCAGCGTTGATTGCAGCAGGACATGCGCTGGACTGCCGGAGGTATTCAGGTGGGCGCTATGCGCATTTGGAAACGCCAGCTGCGCGGTCGCGGCTGAGACGGGCAGGATATTGTTGATCGCCGAAGGCACTCATCGCTACGGCCGCAAAACACCGCCGATCTAGGTCCGCTGTGAGCCCAGACCTACCTAATGCCAGAGTTGAACAGCAAGGCGTGTTTGCCGTTTGGGCCGCTTCGTGTTCGCTCGTCTCATTTGGAATTCTCTGCTAAGTGTTCGGCGCATCAAGGACGCCGGGCCATTTGCGCTCGGCGCGGGTAAACAAAATGATCTCACTCACCCCTGTCGTTCGCGACGATCTTGACACCTTGTTCGCTTTGCAAGTTCGTGCTGATAAGAAACAGCATGTTGCACCGAACGCGACGTCCATCGCCGAGTTTGCTTATCTTACGGGCGGCTACGTATTCTCGATCCGATCAGATGCCAAAATCGTGGGTTTGATGGGTCTTATCGATTTTCGAGAGCATGATGAACTTGAGGACGGTGATGATCCCAATGCTGCCTTTCTCATGCGGATGATGATCGCCGACACTTTCCAAGGACAAGGAATTGGAAAAGCCGCGATGCAACTTGCTTTGGATTGGGCACGCGAGCGGGGCAATTCACGTTTTCAAACGAGTGTTGTGCCGGGCAATGATGCCGCGATGCTTTTCTATGAGGGACTTGGGCTTCGGAAGACCGGGCGGATCGTCGAAGACGAGATCGAAATGAGCATGTCACTCGTACAATGATCTATTCGCCGTCAGGAACGGCAGCTTTGTCCCGACTGCCGCCATTAAGGTCACGCCCCATCAGCCCATGTGAAACAGCAAAAGGGAGCCACGTTTCCGCGGCTCCCCTCTCGGCTGGTTTGATATCCAGCCACCCTGCTCGATATGTTGTGACCTCGGCCAGCGATCAGGCGACTAGCGACAGCCCGGCGCGTTCGCCCTGCTCCCGCTCGCCATTATCCACGAACGGGATGATCGAGAAGGTCTGACCGCCACGCTGTTCCTCGTTCTGCACGGCATTCACCCGTAGATCGCCGTCGGGCGTGTTAAGCAGAAGCGAGACATACTCGTTACCGGTCCGCACGCTCTTGGCCATCCACGCCGAGCCGACGCGGATGACTGTGCCTTTGGGCGAGCTGACCTCGATCCGGTAGTCGGGATGGGTCTGTTCGGTTTTGTAGTCGTTCTCGATCAGCATGAACTCGAGATCGAACATCATGTTGGCGATGTAGCCGGCGAAGGCGTTGTCGGCATCCATTGCCGTCAACTCGCCGGAGATCGATCCGGATTTCATGGTGCCGTTGGAGACGAGCGGGATGATTTCGAACTGACCGTTCTGTGCCTCGCGCGCTTCCTTCGACTGAACCGCGTTGACGCGGAACGGCCCAAGGCCCACGTCGAGCTGCATCGAGAGGTAGGGATTGCCGGTGGTATTCCCCGTCTCGTTCCACGCCGTCCCGATGCGCACTTTGCGGCCCGACTTGTTGACGGCGGTCACGTCGAAGTCCGGGCTGCGCTCGGACATCTTGGGCCGGGTCTCCAGCTGGATCGCGATGTCGAACCGGCTGGAATGGATCATGCCGGTGTAGACGGCGGTTGTAGTGTCTGTGGTTTTGGTGAGCGTTCCTGCGAACATGGGATATTCCTTCTCTGAGTTACCCGAGACCTGTCTTCCGATCAGCGCCCGGTGGTTTGCTTTTCGACCCCTCGTGGGATCACACCTTCCCAAAGCCCTCTTTCCTTTCCTGCCTGCCCATGCAGCTCACGCCGACGTCTGTTATGACAGCGACGCAGCCTTTGGCGCGCAGCTCTCTTCATTGCCCACGGCACGCCATCCAATCTCGCAATCCCAGGATCGTATGACCGGTACTTACTTCCGCGCTCCACGCCTCCCGTGGATCGCCACATGGTTCATCTGAACCTTGTTCGATATGCCCATTGGCCATCCAGGGTTCAGGCGCGATGCACTTGAACCAATCGGCGAGGCTCGGGATGCGGCCCTGACAGTCTTCTTTGACGTGCTGTTCGCCAATCCAGCGGACGGGGATAATCCGGCCAGCGGAGTTCGTGAGCGTCAGGCCGAAGACACGCTCGGCCTCAAAAATCCCCTGCGTGTGATGCCGCAAGGCACGATGGGTGAAGATCGCCAGATGCTCCTTCGAGGCATCGAACCAGTCGTGAATGGCTTGGTAGTCGGACGAATCGCCACCGAACCTGCGAGCTGAGCTCTCTGCATGATGAAGGGGATGTGCCATATCAGAGCCCCTCGCCGTGGCTATGAGAACATTCGACGTAGCGATCCGCATGATCGAGCGTGATGCTGTCGGCAGAAATGTCCCAGGTCAGCGTGCCATAGCCGCCTTCATTGTTCTCGAAACCGGGATGCTGGTTGTAGGCGACGGACCATGCGAAGTCCTCGAGCTGGCGGCTCAGGGCTTCATTCAAGGTCACTTCATTCGGCTGCAGGGTGATGTCTTCGACATTACCGGAATCGCCATAGCCCTCGTATTCGGCAATCACTTCTGTCACGCCGAGGGCCCGCAGGGCAGCGATCAGCTCGGCTCGTGCGGTTTTGAGAGCAGTCTCGCGCTCCAGGCGCCACTTCTCCATCATTGCTGTATAGTCGGTCTGAGGTTTGGTCATTAGTCGGTTCCTTCTCCATGAGGGTTGAAGTGCGAGACGGCAGACGGCAATCTCACACACCCCGACCCAAGGCCTGCTTTCCCTTTCAGGCTGCGCGATCCGCCTCCGCGGAGGTCTCGCCGACGATCCGTTTGAGGATCGCGGCGCTGTCGACGCCGTCCCCGTGCGGCAGGAACACCCGCAGCTGGAAAGCGATGATTTCGGTGAAGCATCCTGCTGCCTTAAAGCCGTCGATGGTACCACGATCCGCCCCTTCGATTTCGAAGCGCACACCCCCCGCGACCCGGCGTCGGATCAGCGACAACCCACGACCAAGATCGATGGGCTTCATCGATCCCCGCACCGCTGTAAGCATCTCCTCGACCGATTTTGGAGCCCCAACCATAAAGCGCGCCCTGAGCGCCGCTGCGCCATCTGCGCTCACGGTGCGACCGATCATGCTCGGACAACCTTCCGGCGTGACCCGGTAGATGCGTTCGTTGCCCGACAGAATATCTTTCCAGATTGGAAGGAGTAGGCCGGTCAGAAGAAAGAGGCGTGTGGTGGTCGTCTTCGGCAAGCCATCCGCTTCATCGTCCCACAAGCGCTGAAACTCTCCATTGCCGATCTCTTCCCAAGCCGAAGCTTCGAACTTCGTCTCTTCAAGATAAGAGGAACCCGTCGGTCGTACGAGTTTCCGCATCAGCGTGACGATGTCCTCATCGTAGAACTGCATAGGACGAGCCGAAAGGAGTGCTGCGCGCCCCGACGCCCGGTTCACCATCGGAACTTTGCCGGAATGGCGAGCCTGCGCTGCGGCGGCGCTCAGTGTATGCACGGGATCGGTGACGTCGAGCCCGATGATCCGCGTAACCGCGCCGGATTTCGGGCAGGTCCAGAGATCTTCGGTGGAGACCTGTTCGATCCGCTCACCACGCAAGGTTTCGACACCGAGATCAAGCGCACCCGCGGCCCGTGCGCGTTCGGTCTGATCGCTGATGCGCCCTGTGAACTCTTCAAAGAGCGCGTTCTGCATATGGATCGGAAGCGCCAGAACCCGGTTCAGGAACCGCTGGATGGGCGGCAGGTCTTCGAGCAGCACGCCGTCTTTGTCGATCAGACGAAGTGCCGTCCAATCCGTGAAGGTATCGTAGTCCATCGCCGCGGCACGCTCGGCTGCAAGATCGGCGTAGTAGCCCCGGAGCGCCGCCCGGGCGATCGGGCTTTCAAGATTGTCCTCGGCGCGGAACATGCCTTGCGCACCTGTCTCGCGTTGCCCCTTCGTGAGAGCTCCAAGCTGGTCCAGCCGCCGAGCGATCGTAGAGGTGAAGCGCTTCTCTCCATGCACATCCGAAGTGCAGACCCGGAAGAATGGCGCGGAGACCTGCGCGGAGCGATGCGTGCGCCCAAGTCCCTGGATCGCTGCATCGGCGCGCCAGCCCGGTTCGAGCAGATAGTGTCGCCGACGCTTCTGATTCTTCGCGGTTTCCGCTGCGTGGTAGGATCGACCGGTGCCGCCCGCATCGGAGAAAATCAGGATGTCTTTCTCGCCATCCATGAAGGAGGCCGTCTCGGATGAATTGCTGCTTGCGGCGCGCTTTTCGATGTAGAGCGCACCGTCGGAGGATCTGAGCGGGCGGATCGAGCGCCCCGTCACTTCGGCCACGGCCTCATCGCCGAATGCCCAGATAATCTGGTCGAGTGCAGATGGGATAGGGGCGAGGGACATCAGCTCGACCATCGCCTCTTCGCGCAGATGCAGAGCCTCGCGCGAGACCACCAACTGGCCATCAGCATCCCGCAGTGGTTCGGCGACGACATTGCCATCGATCTCGACGAGCTTCTGGGCATGGATCGGGAAAGCCTGCTCCAGATAGCTCAGTACATAGTCCCGCGGTGTCAGCGCCCCTTCCACAATCTCGTCCTCGGGGTCCATTGCCTCGAGGCGGCGCTTCAGAAGGCTCTCGCCGGTGGAGACCACCTGGACGACGCAGGCATATCCCGCCTCGCGATCCGTGCGCATGGCTTCGATCACGCTTGGCGCTTTCATACCCATTAGCAGGTGATTGAAGAACCGCTGTTTGGTGCTTTCGAACCGCGACTTGGCCGAGGCCTTCGCAGCCGACGCGTTCGTCTCACCCGAGGCATCGTTCACGCCGGTCGCCGTCAGCGCGGCTTCGAGGTTCTGGTGGATCGTCCGGAACGCACCCGCATAGGCGTCGTAGATTTCGACCTGCCCGGGCGTGAGTGCGTGTTCGAGCACATCGTATTCTACCCCGTCGAAACTGAGCGCGCGGGCGGTGTAGAGCCCGAGCGTTTTCAGATCGCGGGCAACAACCTCCATGGCCGCGACGCCACCTGCTTCCATGGCAGAAACGAAGCTCTGCCGGCTTGGGAAGGGATATTCGGGTCCCTGCCCCCAAAGACCGAGACGCGAGGCGTAGGCCAGGTTATGGACACTCGTGGCCCCGGTCGCTGAGATATAGAAGACGCGGGCCCGCGGTGCTGCGAGTTGCAGGCGCAAACCTGCGAGGCCCTGCTGCGAAGGCTTGGCTCCCCGCCCCGCCTCGGACCCGGCGGCGTTCTGCATCGCATGAGCCTCGTCGAAAGCCAGCACGCCGTCGAACAAGTTGCCCATCCAGTCGAGAACCTGACTGAGGCGGGTCGTGCCGCACTTGCCTGCGGAGCGGAGGGTTGCGTAGGTGACGAAGAGGATGCCGTCACCCATACCAATCGGCTGATCGGGTTTCCATTTGGAAAGCGGCTGGATGTCGGCAGGCGAGCCACCCAGATCGGTCCAGTCGCGGACCGCGTCCTCGATGAGCGTGGCAGACTTGGATATCCAGATCGCCTTGCGCCGGCCTGCGAGCCAGTTGGTCAGGATGAGCCCCGCGCATTCCCGGCCCTTACCGCAGCCGGTGCCGTCTCCGAGGAAGTAACCCAGGCGATAGGCCCGTGCCTTCGGGTCATCATCGGCGCGCGTCAGTTTGGTCTGGTCGTCATCGATCGTAAATCGCCCCGGCAGATCACGCCCATGGGAATCATTCGCCATGATGATCGTCTCAAGCTGTGCCTCCGACAGGTGCCCTTCGTCGATCAGACGGTCGGGTAGGCGCAAAGCGTCGTTGACGGCACTCGATGGCAGTGGAGGTGCGACCGAGGCCATAGCGATGCTTTCAACGAGTGGCGTTGGATGCTCGCGCGCACCCATGATCTCAATCCGCTGTGGCCGGTAGCGGGCGTAGATGTCGGAAACTGGCAAATTGTCTCGCGCGGCCGGGAGCGGGGTGAAATCTAGCGGTCGCAGGGCATGTGCCGTTGGATTGGCTGGACGTGGGTTTGCAGCTGACTGCCGCCTCGCCGAGGATTTAGAGTTTCCTTCGGATACCCGTTGCGTATGCGTGGGTCGGTGCTGCTGTCCCACGATGACAGCCGGACGGGCCTTGGCGATCTCATCAACATATTGCTGCGCTTCTTCGAGCGTCTCGATCGAGGTACGGATCATCTCGATGTCAGCTTCGATTTTGTCGAACACCATGAACTGTGTGTCTACGCTTGTGCCGAGCTTGCGATAGACATGGCCGGGAATCGTAAGCGCGAGGCGCGGTTTGACGATCTGCGAAGCGCGCACCCAATGTGCAGCGTCGCGTACAGGTGCGAAGCTCGTCGGCATGATCGCAACAAGGCGACCGCCGGCCGCGAGCCGCTTGGCCGCCGCAATCAGATGCTTTGCTGCGATGTGCTTGTCCCGGGACCGATCCACCGACGATGCGAAGGGCGGGTTCATGACGATGACCGACGGCGAGCTGTATGTCGTCAGCAGGTCGTCGATAAACTCCGCGTCATGGTCGGTTGCCGTCGTCTCGAAGACAATATCAAGGAGCGTTCGACGAAACGGATCAACTTCGTTGAGTGCAAACCGCGCGCCTGCTCGGGCTGCAAAACCCGCGAGCGCGCCGGTACCGGCGGACGGCTCCAAAACGACCTCGCCTTTGCGGATACTGGCTGCTCGGACTGCCAAATCGGCATAGGGTAACGGCGTCGAGAATTGCTGTAGCCGGATCTGCTGCTCGGAGCGGCGTGTTTCTGTCAGGAGACGAGACGCAAGGGTACCAGCCAAAGTCGTGAAGTCGGCGTCTTGGTCGCGCAGGAGCTCTGCGACTGTGGCAGCCTGCATCATGTCGTAGGCCATGCGCCAGTCCCAGGCACCGCTCGCATCACTGCCGCCAAAGGTGTCTCGCATGATGCGGGCAAGGGTCGAGCTCTTCAGCGGGCCGTATTGGATTTCTTCGCCGATCTGGGCGAGGGCGGTCTTGAGAACCGGGTTCGTGGGAAATCGACGTGTTGTGTGTGTGGCAATTTCAGCCATCGGCTTGTCCTCTCGTGCCAGATTACAGGTCTGACAGGACAAAACGCCCACTCTCCACTTTGCGAGAACGTGGGCTGGGGGGCTCAAATGACGGTGCGGATCAATGCGCCGTGATCAGGGCCAGAGCTGTGCCGCATGAAGCACACGCAGGATGGTCACGACCTCTTGGGTCTCCGCATATACGACAATGTAGTTCGGACGGAAAACCATCTCTCGCGTGCCGTCGACACGACCGACGCGATAGAGCTGCGGGTTCATGGGTAGTCGGGAGACCTTCTGCATGATCTCATCCTTGAGCGCCTGCGCCGCGTTTGGATTGTCGTCTGAGATGTAGTCGATGATTGCCAATAGGTCAGCAACTGCTGTGGTCTTCCATTCAAGTCTTGGCACGTCGCTTTCCGTCAATCATCGCCTGGGCTTCGGCCATGACTTGCGCATGTGGTGCGGCAGGGCGCGGATCATTGATTGCCTCCTTGACCTTGGTCCGGAACCAGGCGTCGTAGGCATCGGGATCAGCAGTCAGTCCGGCCGGCAAACCACCTTCAGCAGCGACGCGGGTGAGTAAAATGCGAACCGCGTCGGAGACCGTCAGACCGACACCTGCAAGGGCTTCGGACGCATCGGTCTTCAATTGATCGTCAACACGCACGTGGATCATGGAGGTCTGGGCGGGCATGGCAAGTCTCCTTCCGTGTGTGGCATTGGATGTATCTCATTTGAGATACGCAAGCAAGTTTTGAATAACTCAGCGTTTCGGCTGCCCAGAAAGGAACTCGGCGAGTACCGGGCTCGCATCCACTCGACCCGCAACAAGCAAGGTCGAACCCGCGAGCGAGGCTTTGGACAACCGGACAAGGCCGCCGGTTTCCTCGATCCGGTAACAGCGCCGCTTCTGCCGTCCGCGGCGATAATGCGTCGCCGTGACAATCTGGCAGGTGTTGCCATCGGTCAGTGTCACGGGTTTTGCGAGCCGGATCTTATCGCCCTCCTCGTAGTCCGGGATGGCGGCCCAATCGCGGCAACGTTGCCGCCAGGCATGAGCGTAGCTGTCGGGATCCTTGATATCGGACAGCAGGTTCAGAATGCTCAGCGGTGCCCGGGATTCTACCGGGCCTGCGCTTTCTTCCATGTCCTTGTAGCCCCAGCAACCATCGTCGTAGCGCGTCAGAAACACAGCCGCGAAGGTGATCGAGCCATCCTTGTCTGGTGTGTAGGTGCGGTCTTCGACCAGCGTTCCGTCGAGGTTGGTGACCTTGACCGCTGCATGCCAAGTCGAACCGACCTTGCAGGCTTTCAGGAGTTCGGTGCGGCGGACGTCATTGTCGAACGTGCATAGCCGGGTGATTCGGCCCTCTCATCGGCGTAAGTCTGTACCCGGCGATCAGTGTAGAAAAGCCAGCCCACTACGCTGCCCTCCGGTCATCGAGTTCCATCAGCGCATCGAGCGGCACGCGGTAGGGCAACATCTCGTCGAAATCCTCGCAGCGTTTATGGGAATGAGTTGAAGCACCAATACCCTGCCGCGCTGCGCGCTCTCGGGACATTGGTGCTGCTTCATCTTCTTCGTATTCCCAAAACGCCGAATTGCCGCAGTTCTGAACGATCGCGAAGGTGTCGCAGGCATCCTTGAGGATGACGCGGAAAGTGCCACCGAGCCCTGAGGGCACCTCGTAGGTTCCGCCGATGAGATAGTCCGAGGCCCGGCGCACGAAGACGCGGATGCTGTGGCCATCGGTGGCGAGCCGGATCGTCCCCTGCCCTCGGTCGATGAGCACCTGCACATCGTCGAGGATGTCGGTGTAGAACGGGCCCGTCAGGTCGCGGAATGCCATGCGGCGCTGTACCATCCAGTCGGTATTGCGGAACGGGTTCATTCCATCAGCAAAGGCGAAAGAGGGATCGGCCTGTTCGGTCGTGACGATGCGGGTGGTCGTCCCATCGATGCCGTTCGAGCGCAGATGCACGCCATTGCCGAAGATGAGGATCAGGGCCGGTCTGTCCACGGGTCCGTTCCAGTTGGGTAGGAAGGTCTGGCAGGCGCGCGCATGGGTGATCTGTGCCGCGACGACAGACGCGGAGAATTTGAGAATAGCCATGGAGATGTCTTTCCGTTGGGAGTGAGAGGATCGACCCGCGCAAGCGGAATGGCTCGCGCGGGTCGCATGATGGCTCAGGCTGCTTGCGCGACCTCGCCGGCAGATTCCGGAGTTTCCGTAGCGGGCTCTGCCTCATCACAGGCGACGCCGGCGGTCTGCATCATGGGCGGGCACCAAGCAGCCACAGCCGCGCGCTGCGCATCCGTCAGAGTGGCGAAGGGCTCGGCGAAGAGCTTGTCACAGAAGGCGACGATCTCCTTTTTGCTCGATGAGGCCAGCGTGACCGCCTCCTGGGCCAGACCCAGATCCTCGCCGAGGATTTTCAGCAACCAGGCTTTCTTGAAGCGATTGAAGAGCGCCTTGTTCGGCGTCCAATGCGCGCGGATATTCGGCATGATCTCGATTTCGAAGTCATGCATCAGGCTGTCGCGCTGGCGATCCCGGGCGAAGCAGGATTGCGTGGTCGACGCGGTCGCATAGGCGACGAGCTTTGCTTTCTCCGTCGGCTTTAACTCGCGGAACCGCGCGAAGCGTTCGGCGGGCGAAATCGCCTCATCGTTCCACGACAGGTTCAGCGCGCCGTAGACTCCGGCCATCTGTTCCAGCGAAGTCCCGTCAATCTCGTCCATCTTTGCGTGGGTTCGATACTCCTTGCGCGCATCGACCTTGATTGCATGCGTGACGCTCATACCAACACCCACGACATCGCAGACTAGCTTGAATAGCGTCAGGTCGAGTGTGGCTTTCGGATGAATCGCCATGGCCGCGCCAAGCGCCATCGCGCGCTCGGTCTTGAGGTCTGCTTGCAGAGAGGCCGGATAGACGATCTCGTCGCTGTCGGGTTTGTCGTCTTTGGACGCGGAACCTGGCACTTTGCCGGCAGCCTCTTGACGATCCTCAGGACGCACGAGGCCGACATGCAGGGTGACCTGGCCGTTTGACCAGGAGGCAATCACGCCGGAACGGGCAAGGTCTTCGGCACTGTAGGCTTCCTGCAGGTCGCGGGCTTCGGCTTCCAGGGCATCCACCTTGTCGTAGAGAGCATCGTAGGCGGCCTCCTCAAGGCTCTCATCTTCCATGTCCAGCTGAAGCTTCTCAAGTTCCTCGCTGATCACATCGAGGCGCTTTTGACCGGCCTCATCGGGCTCGATCGGGCCAGGATAGACGCGACCATAGTCCGCCATCGCCGCGTGATCGTAGCGCACAACCGCCTCGGCCCAGGCAAAGCCCATTTGTGCACGGGCGTCCTCGGCAGCAGCGGTGAGTTTCTCGAGGAGGATGGTTTCGACCAGCTCGGCATCCTCCAGCACCGAATGTTCCTCGAGAAGATCGGCAGCAATGGGTCCGCCCCGTGCCTCATACTCTTCGCGCACGAAGGCCCCGATATCGTCACTGACCTGCACACCGCGAGATTTGAGCGCCTGTCGCACTGTATAACCCTGCAGGTAGCTGTCCTCTTTGGTGAGCGCGTCGAAGACCTCCTTCTGGACCTCTTGGCTGGGGTGATCGGCGAAGGCCTTCATCGTGTCGAGCGTGATCGACTTTGTGCGCGCCGCGTTTCGGATGTCGGGGTGAATGAGCCCATAGCGCAGGCGGCCTTTGACAGCAGCGATGGTCGTGCCGAAGGTCTTGGCGATCGTCTCCGGCGTCTGGCCATCGACCTCCATCATCCGCGCGAAGGCCTCGAACTCGTCGATGGCGTTCATCGGTTCCTGAGTGATGTTTTCCGCGAGCGAGAGCGCTGTGGTGACATCACAATCATCGGGCACGAGACGACAGTCGATCTTCGTGTTCTTGGTGAAGGCCTTAGCGGATTTGTCCGCGACGAGCTCCAGCAGCGCGGCGTGGCGGCGACCGCCCGCGAGAACACCGAACTTGCCTTCGATCTTCTGGACGAGCAGCGGCTGCAGCAAGCCAAGAACGGCGATGCTGGCCCTGAGATGCGCGATGTTCTCACAGGCGTAGGTCTCGGGCGATTTGGCACGCACGTTAGCGGGGTGGGCGACGAGATCGCCGATGGCAACAGAGACGGGTTTGAAGGCTTGGGTCATGGTCTGTCCTTGTGGTTGAGATGCCGGCCCCAGACATGTCGAACGGGACCCAATCCCCGAGGTCGAGGATCACAACGACAAAGGGCCCACTTTCCCTTTCAGAGGGTCAGCGGGCCCGATGCGGACAGGTCTGGAGCTCCCTGCCCTACCAGTCGCGTGCCATCATGATGGTCAGCACGCGCATGGTCGTTGCGAGATTGTCCGGTGCTTCCGCGCCGAAGCGGAAATCGCTATCGGCCTCATACAAGTCGATCTTCCAGAACACGGTCTCGCCACGGATCGTCACCGATCCGAAATCGTGCCAGCCAGACGGATCGTTCTCCGGCTCGAACGTGTTGAAGGAACCCACAGCTTGCACGGCCTCGGAGACAAACCCGTCGCCGGCTTCGCACATGGATTGCGTGACAACCATCCGGCCCTGGATCGGCTCATTGGGCGTCTCACCGAGGCAGGCAAATCTGCGGAAGCTGTCGTTCTGAACAGCGATGACGGTCGGATCTGGGCGCTGTGGCGCAATGCAGGTGGAAGAGCTCATGGGTCAGTCCTTTCGGGAGATGTTGAAACCACCCGACCCAAAGCCCGCTTTTTCTTTTCATGGGAGCATCGCGGGATCACAGGTCGAAGGGTGACTTCTGCCGCCAGTCCGGATTAGGCACGCGCTCGATCCAACCGCCGCGCTCTTCAACCGCCTCAACGGCGGCGGACAGCGGGTAGGACCCTTCCGACCGGCTCCACCAATAGGCCCCGCGACGGAAGCTGATGATTGTGCGCGTACCATCTGGCCAGCACGCGACGCGCAAGGTTTTCGGTTCTTGTCGGCTCACGGCTCACTCCTTTCCCCTACGATCACGCAGCTTCATCAGCCGCAGCGCTGCGACCGGCTTTCGAAGCTGCGATGAGCCAATCGCAAGCACGCTGTGCATCCGCGGCGTGTTTGAAGATCGCCGTCTTGTCTGAGCGCAGGACGCGGAGCCAATTGTCGAGATAGGCGGCACTCATCTCCAGCGTATGCGCCGAGAACCCAAGCTCCTGCCCAAGAAAACACGAGGCGAGTTCGGCGACGATCTCTTCCCGCGCGTAAGCGGTATTGCCAAACCGTGCATCGCCATAGGATCGGTTGAGCCGATGCCGCGCCTTCGTGGCATGGGCGAGCTCGTGCGCCCAAACGCCATAGAAGGATCGCGGATCCTCGAAGAGTGTGATGTCGGGCATGTAGACCTTGTCGACGGCGGCCATGTAGTAAGCCTCCCGCCCAGTGAAGCTCGTCACGATATCGATCGCGTCGAAGAAATCCTGCATGTGCGGGATCGGTTCATGCTGCGGATGATCCGGTTCCGGCGCGGGGTCGGGATGAAAGCTGTCCGGCAGGCCTTCGATCTGGTCCGCATTGAACACGCGGTAAGCCTTCTGAAACCGGAAGCCGCCCGAGGCGGTCTCTTCGGTTTGCTCATCGCTGTCTGGTCCGCTCTCGCGAGACCGCGCCTGGCCGTAGTAGACGACGACGGAGGATTTCTCACCCTTGCGGACCTTGGCTTCGAGCGCGTTGGCCTGTCGGATCGTCATCCAGAACGGGGATGCGTAACCTGCGAGCTGAGTGCGCATGGTCAGCAGGAAATTATTGATGCCTTGATAGGGCTCGCCGGTGTGGCGGAGTGGGCGTGTGCTGGCGCCGGCCGTCCACGGCTTGCGCCAGGGCAAAACGCCGCGTTCGATGACACGGATCAGCTCTTTGGTGATGACCTCCGAGGCATCGAATTTGGACGTGCGGGATCGGGCCATGACTGGCTTCCTTTCGAGAAAGAGTGAGACGTTGAGAAGGGTTAGAGATCGCGCTGATTGCGCGGGTCATTCGTGATCAGCGCGCCAAGCGGCTCGATCAGGTTTAGATACGTGGCGAGAGGAACGCGGGTCAGGCTGTGACCTGAGGCGTCTTCGTCGGATGGCCCACGCACAACGCATGGGAGCTTCGCCAAGGCGATGACATCGGAAACCGCCCGAATGTCGATGAACGGCGTGCCAAGGGCGATTGCCAAAGCTGCGAGCGGAAAACGCTCAACGGGCGCGTAGGTCGACACCGTTGTCCAGCCGAGGTGGATAAACGTGCCGCCCGCGCCACAAACGATATGCGCATTCGGCAAAGTCTTAGCGAGGCGGAGATAGCCGAGGTCGCGGCGGATGGTTTCGCGTTCGAGGCTGCGCGCGAGATCAACTTGACCGGTACGCCGCAGCTCTTTGCGCCGCCACCACGAGGCGGCGGTTGCGCGCAACACGCGCAGAATTCCTGTTTGCATGAGTAAGGTCTCAGTCTGAAATGTCAGACCGGAACTCGGCCCGGACCCGTCAGAAAGACCCCCTAAGGCCCTCGTCCGTCAGTCCCAAAATAGGAAGAAAACTCTCACTTTTGTGGCTGAGTACCCTGCGTTCGCTAGGGTTTGCCGTCCCTAAGATCCATACCACCTACCAGGTCCGTTTCGCGGGCGGCACATGTGCCAGCGGTACAAATATCAAGTAACGATAACCGAGAATTATGCGTGCTTCTTCAGAGGCTCAAAACCCTGATTTCACTGATCTTCCAATCCTTTTGGTGACAGCTGGAACCAGCAGCGCTCAATGGGAACGCCTCTACAAATGGCGACATCCCCCCGACACTGTGATGATCTACACGCAAGCCTGCCAGGCTGTTTCAAATAGAGTTCACGTTGTCCCTTTGGACCAGTTCGTGGAATCCCAATTTCACAGCAATTTTCATGACGAGCCTGGATTGGTGGTTGATATCGTTGGAGGCCTGTTCGACGTCGAACTGATAGGATTGCCTTCCACTGTTGCTCGAAGCTTGGGCATGCCGTGCTTTCCAGCAGGGACTAAAAACTACGTCACTACACATGACAAGCTCTTGGGAAAACATCTCGCTCAGTCCGTCGGTTTGAATGTGCCGCGAACGATCAGCGGAGATGAATTGGACTGGTACGATGGAGCTGTGATTCAAAAGCCGATTTGCGGTGGCGATAGCGTCGGCATAAGTCGGATTGAGCAATGGCGGAAGGGGAAGCGACCACCGGTCGGCAGCTTCGTTGAAGAGTTTCAAGAAGGACAGGATGCCACCTTTCACGTGATCCGTAACGCTGACATCAAGACCTACTCCGTCATAGATCATATCGTAACTAAAGGTGCGCCCAGCCAGTGGTTTGATGCAGCAATGAAAGGGGATGCAAACAGGCTTTACTCAGTCAGTCGAGAGCCAGCCCAAAGGTTCCGCTATGAAGGCTGCATAAGCGACGAGTTGGCAACTTCATTCAATGATCTGATGGCTCTGGCAGGATATCCCTTCGTTGGCCGCATCGATGTAAGACAGCTCAAAATGGAGGGAATTATCGGAATAAAGGATGCAAAGTTCCTCGAGTTGAACGTCGCTCCTACGATCTCAAATGCAAACACCTGGTACGACGGTATAGCGGAAACATACGGAGATCAGGAAGCCTTCGCTGCGGTTCGAGATTTGCCAGTTCATCCGGCGGCAAAGTCGCTCGCTCTGATGCTCAAAAAATTCTACGCCCAGTCCTTATCGATGCAGGGGAATAGACCTGTCCGTGATGAGAACCGACCAAACTGACCTGCCAGTGTGCCGCCGACAAGATAGTGTGCGTATCGACTTCGTATCAAAAAGTTCCGGAGCTTTGCCTCATCGCCCCAGGCGTCAAAACCGGCAAGGAAACTATTATCTTCGATCACGCTCCAGACGAGTTCCTTGAGCTCTGGAGACGTTGCAACTGTTAGCAGGTTCGAAGCAATACGAACCCGATGATACTCCCAGTTGTCTGGGAACGGGAAAAACCGCACATCTTCGCATAATGCCCTGAAATCTTGCTCGTCGATGCTGCCCGCATAGTTTTTCTTGGCACACATTAGGTTCATTCGAATATTGAAGCCGTCTATCGGTAGTGAGCGTTCCAAAGTCGCCTGTTCGAGCAGGGAAACGGCCCGTTTCTTGTGGCCCTTGATCATCGCCGCCACAGCGGCCGCACTCGCCATCATCCCGATGTTTGAGTAGGACGGAAAGATCTCTTTGGTTTGAAGGAAGTCTGCCTCAAACCGACCAGGATCGACAGGCGATGTTGAGCTGATGAGCGCGGTCGTGTTGCGATTGAGTGTTGCCGCGAGCCTCGAAGGCGTCAACAAGAGATAGTCTTCTGAGTTTTCCGGGATCAGATGGAAACGCTCCACGCTGTCGTTCAAAGCAGCCAGTGCTTCGGCGCCAACGCCGAGCGTTTGATTTGCAAACCTTTGGCAATGCGCGATGAGTGGAGAGCTATCAAGCTGTCTCGCCAAAAAAAGCGCCTGTTGGGCATCACCACTTGCCCCGTCAGCGAAAAAAGCTCTGTCCAGCAAGAGCTGTATGTAGAGCGTCATCCAGAACGCTTTGTTTCGCTGCTCAGCATCTTCCAGACGCAGCGCGACCTTTGCGATCGTATCTTCTATGATCTGCTCAGCTTCACCGGGTACATCCAATAGCTTTGCGCTCTTGGCCGCGGCCCAACCCAATAGGATCGAATGATCTCCATCCAGATAGCGATTGAGGTTTGGAAGATGATTGCCATTCAAGACGAAAGAGAGGATTTCTTCGTCGTTCGATTTGGAGCTGTCAAGTTTGACTGATCGAGTTTCTTTGCCGAAGTCTTGTGTCACCTCCACCAACGATGAAACCTTGCTCAAGAGTTCGAGCAGCTGAGGACGATCATGATAACTAATGAGCAGCTTCGGACGTGCGGTATTGCCGATTGACAGAAAGTTACCCAAGAACTCAGAAATTGTATCCGAACCTATCTTGTTCTGCTGAAGCAGGACCTGATCCGGTGAGTACAAATCTCCAGCGATCGGTGAACTGAAGATTGGAAAATGCGTCGGCGCAGTTCCCGCGTTTGCAGCAAAATAGGAGGCGGCAACGGCCACAGCAGTGTCTAGAGCACTGCGAAATTTTTCGAGTTTGCGATTTGACTTAATCGACGAATTGATCTCGGAGAGCTGGCCATCATCCCTGATGTGCCATGCACTTTGCTCCGAGTCTTTCCTGAGCCTGGGACCTTCTTCCGAAAAAATCTCGATGCGTACCGGCGAAAATAGGGGCTCTGCCTGACGCATTAGCATGGATAATTCTCGGTTATCGTTACAGTGGCCAGATACCTTGGCCACTTAGGTGAAAATCCTTCTTCACTCTACAGTTGCGATGGCCGTGAGTCATCATGCTTTTCGGACTCCGCGAAGTCGCACCCCACTGTTGCCAAAGCAAATTTGCTCGATTCCTCTGCTGTCTTGAAGGGGTTTGAAGTCGTCGGAAGCAGATGACGGCCCCGGAACTGCAAGTGAGGGAATATGACCGCAATACGGATCGATGATTTTGAGACCTACTGTCGCGAACAACTTGGGCTAAGCAGGCATAGCCTTCGAGCCTATCGGCAAGATCTATCCGCATTCGAAAAGTTCAAAGGGAAGGCGAAGTTGAACGATCCACCCTCGGCAGCTGACATTATCAGCTTTCAGAAGGACCTCCGAGAGGAACAAGGAGCGAGCCCGGCAACGATCAGGCGGCGATTGGTGACGCTAAGGTCCTACTACAGCTGGCTTAGGGAAAATGACGCCAACTTTCCATCACCCTTCGAAGGTCTACGACTGGACATGAGGGTTCCCAAACGCCTCCCCCGTCCAGTCGACCGTCCCACACTCGGTGCCGTATTCAGGTCGGCCCAGCACATCGTGCAACTCAACCCCAGCGATGAGCTGTCCGTGCCGAGGGATATTCCAGCTGCGATGATCACTGGTTTGATAACGAGGCTGCTCATAGTGACCGGCCTACGTATTGGAGAGCTGACTTCGCTCCGTGTGAGTGACGTAACCGGCGCCGCGACGCAAATCCGTGTCCGAGGAAAGGGTGACCGAGAACGCACCGTATATGTTGCCAATGATCGCCTCCAAACTGACTTCAGACGCTTCTGGGAAGATCGCTGCGACACGGCCGGATCGCAGGCATGGCTGTTCACTAACACGATGGGAGATCGCCTTACACCTCAGGCGTTTCGAAAGAGGTTAAGAACGCTCTCCAAATCACTGAGAATAGAACCCCATCTTACCCCGCACCGATTTCGGCACTCGGCAGCAACTCTACTCATTGAGGAAGGCGTTGATATAAGACTGGTCCAACGCTTGCTAGGACACGCCAGCATTGCGACAACGGAGATCTACACCAGGGTCTCGGACAACTCACTCAGCTCGGCGGTGTCCGCTGCCGACACCTTGGCCAAGGTCGACGCCTACTGAAAAGCCCTTCTGCTTTCCATTTCGGCCCAAGTTTTAAGTTCAACCGCCGCTTTTTCTCGGGCCGAAAACGGAGAGTTGGCGCTGTTTACCACCCAGTGCGCAGTCCAGACTTCATTTGGCAAGCCTCGCAAACCGGTCTCGAAGAGTACGCGTGGCTTGCCAATCAAAATTGAGGAAACGTGCTTTTCCCCTACATCAAGGTCTTGAAGCAATAACTTCGGTAGAAGATCACAGGTATTGAACTAAGACCTCTTGGCATCTCTTTCCGATGGCTATCACTCAGTTGATGGTTCTTTGCCTTCAGACTCGTACAAACCAATAGTATCAGCCACACTCCGTACGGTATCGCGAATGAACTCTGACTGGTACAAGGCAAATGTAGCGATCGCTGCGGCCAAAAATGCGCCCAATACGCTCTGAATCACTCCTACAGAAAATGGCCAGAATCCGCGCAGCTTAGATACCTTAGTGTCGATGTTCGAAAGGTCTTGTCTTGTGTGAGTATCCAGGACTTGATCTACAGCAGGAGCGATTTCACTCAGATACTCTTCTTGGGCGCTGGTAAAAGTTCCATGTATCGTGTTGTTTGTGGTCCCTGCTACAATTCTATCAAGTTGATCAGGTGTTTTTCCCCAAGCATCCTGATCGTCCATGAAAGCCACGAGTACATGTGATGCTTTTGCATTGTTGTTGCCGCACCGCTCGTTGATGTCCTGCCGCAGATCGTCAAACGTGCGGAGCCCTTGTGCCCCGTTTACCACTCTCTATACCCCTGTGTAGATCGTTCCTTGTGAGGCGTTTAAGCCGCCTCTGTTCCCGCCTTCTTGTACGCACGCGAGTTTTTCTCAGCAGCAGTTTTCCTCATTTCCAGCTCTACAGCGATAGGAAGAGGGATATCTGATGTAAAATATGATATATTCTCCATGATAGCAGAAAACTTCTTTAAAACGCGCAGAATTGCTTCCCGTCTTCTTTCGGGCAACTCACTGTACAGCTTTTCTTTCGAAATAACGATGGCGTTTTTTATGATTTGGTTGTGAACATCAACACCTACGACATCGTCTCTGATGCAGTCACATGCTGCCAAGTTTGCCAAAAGCTCGTACTTCTGGGACCCTTCAGTCGCAAGGATTGCATCGCGATCAATAGCGATAAACTGGTTGTCGTGCGCCCTGGTCTTGTGACCAAGTATGCTTGAAAAATTTTCGAACATCATGCTTGAACGAACACTAAGGCTGCTCACCAATGACAAAGAGTGCCCAACATCGCGTCAAGCACAATTTTGGTTGATCATCTGATAGGCAGAGTGTATGTCATGAGGGTCATGTTGATCGGCGAGATCTTGACAATTTCGCGCTCTCGACATTCTGGCGGGTGTCGGGAGCGCTCTCATGCTGTACACTTACTAGCGTTTCATGGCTCCTCAAACTAGTGGTCCGTACCCAAAAAAAAGAGCTCCCAAAACATAGGAGCACTTTCAACAGTGGATATGAAGTGTTTATATAGGATTACCATAGTATCCGCACCGCACTTCAGACCGTTGCATTTCGTTAGTTGCGACGCACGTTCTTCCGAAGAAATCGCGCGCTACAGCACTCTCTTCACTTAAACTAATGGCTCTACTCCGAATCCGCAAAAAAAATTTGCGAACGCAGATCGACTCTGCAAGTCCTCTTCGGAAGAAGATTTGCAATCTATCAACTTTCTTCGTAAACAGGCCTTCATACGGCAGAAATGTGACCCAAAGAAAAAGAAACACGAAGTACACCATTGTATGCAGGGACGGAAAGAAATAGCTCAATCAGTTGGTTTATCCACTGCAGACTGGTTCGAACAGCTCGCTATTGAACTTAAGCTGAGCCAATCTGCCCTCCGCGCTAGAATGAAGGACTATAGAGCTTCAAACCGAGTTCTTGAAGATGTCAGAGCGCAGTACCCTACTGAGCGAGGGATTGAACTGTTCGGTAAGACCTTTCCGCAGATCCATACGATTGACTTTATCCTGTCCTTCATCACTTCGACATTCAATGAACGGGAAATCAACGAGCTAACTTTTTTCAAGTTTGGAAAGCGAGTAATTGATCAGTCTCGTCGACGTCATGTGCTGTCTGTCACAAAGTCGTTGGACGCCGAGAACCTCCGCCGTGGCGAGTATTGGAAAGCCCGGCAAGAGCACATTAGAAATGTACTATGCGGAACTTACATTCTGTTTCGGCCGAGTCTAACGGTTAGCGGCGATAAGTCCTTCCGGAAAGTGTATACTGAAGTGATGCACATCAAACCCAACACACATTTTCCTCAAGTACTTGAGGCCTATTGGCGCAGATGGACACAACAACGTAGGATATTTTATACCGGAAATTTCTTCATAAGTTCGAATTTTCTATATGGAACATTCGTCAACCGCTCTAGCGACGAAGTGTTAAAACCGGTGAACATAAATATTCTTAGTAAACATGCTCAAAGATCAAGCTTGCGGCGGTTCATACTGACCGGCTCCCTAACCGGTACAGATTTTACTCAAGAGAAGATTATACACTATCCTATTGCCCTAAAGAGGACTTTACCCGAGCATATTCCTGATCATGACCGCTTTCTCGGTATCGAGAAGATCAACGACGAGAATTTTTGTGAATTTGCTGACCTGCTGCTTGACCACCCCAAGACGCCGTTCGACACATTTGAGATGCTCTCATTCATCAAAGAACATCATGTTGAATTCGGGGCGTTGTCATTGAACAACCTAAAGTAATTCTTTGACTGCAAATGTACTGCAAGCTTTCTCACTACGACGAGACGAGAACAGCAGCCATCTTTTGGATAGAGCAATTGTTTGTTCACTTCAGTGTGCACGAAAAGCGCAATCCTACTTCCTAGTTATCGTTACTAATTCCTGCCAAAGACTATTGCCCCCTCGAAGTTGGCTTTCAAGAGCCTCTCAGTAGATCACTCACTGACTTCCAGTGGGAGCCGTGCATTGATGCGCGGGGTGCCTGCAGAACTGATTGGGAATTCGCGGGTTCGTCCCTCCATGTCGTAGGCAAATATCTTCACGTCTAGATTCTTGCCAAGCAGCTTGTTGATAGGAACCATAATATCAAGATTGATCAGCGCGTTTTTTCGACACGTCGGACAATCGTTGGGTTCCGTTGATTGGAAGAAAGCTCTGGCGGCGACAGATTTTCCATCTGCCATCAACTCTACCCGAAACGAGCCCGGGATTGCCAATCGATCAATGTCTCTGACGCGTACGGACATCATCGGTTCTTTCGCGGCCTTGAGACTACGTGTCGCCGCTAGACTCCCGAAGCTTGAAGCAAAAACTAGGGGCGTGGCCGCAGTTGGTTGGGTGTATGTGACATCTAACGCATGAAGATTGATTGTTTTGTCAGCCGTCATGAAGCTAGGACGCATTCGGTTTAGGGGCGCAGCGAAAAACGGCTCGGTCGACTGACTTATAAAGGTACTCTTAAATGTCCAAAGAGTCGTCGCCTGCATGATCTGTTGCCACCGCCACCACAGCCGATCCCAGTTGGCGTGAAAGAACCAGAACAAGGGGTCAAAGGATGCAACGTTTGCGGTAGCCAAACTGGCGCCAGAGGCGGGGTGACCGGTGTCATGAGCACTTTCAATTGTTCGATTGAAATCCTCCCAGCTCGACTTAGTCATTGCATCATCAATCGTCGCCAGGACACCATCATCCTTAAAACTCTTCTCGAGTTGCGCAGGCGTCTTGCGCTTTGTCTCATGCCCCTTTGGATAGCTTGGATGGACTGCTTCGGGGAGGGTGTAGCTCTTGAATGGCTGTTTGTTGATCCAGGCAGGAGGCCTTTCAGAGAAATCCCAGTACGGGAGCGTCACATCTTCACAATCGGGTACCGATCGCATCGCATTTTCGAACCTTAGAAGATAGGCGCGGTGCCACATATGATAGTGAGCCGTGTGATGTTGGCAGTAGGCGTCATTAGGAGGTTGATTGGGGAACCAATGGACGCCAGCAATCTTGAAGTAGCTCTCATCATCAGTTGGATCGCGATCCATCATACCTTGGAAGGCTTTTTTGACGAGCTTGACCTCGTCATCATTTAGCTCCGAGAGGCTTTTGCGAACTCGACCAACTTTGCCCGTGCTCGGCTTCTTGGGCTTTGGCTCGCCTCTCGGATGGCCGTTGGTAATCCAATTCAGAAAGCTGTCAGATTTGTCTTTGTCCCAGCGGCGCGCTTCTGGTTTCGGCATCGTGGCGTTTGGGGGTAGTGTTATAGAATACACTTCAATGTCAGCGTCCTTTAAGCCTTCATAGGTAGTGTAGTCTTTGCCCCGTGGAACCATACAGTTATGATCTTCTTCCTCAAAGAAGTGCCGGATGTGCTCCATATATGTTGGGTTTTTGATGACCGCCATAAACGTCTTGCCTCTCAGGATCTGACAAAAGGAATATCAAAATAATATCCTCGTACTCTATCGATAGTCTCTCCACCTCTCAACCGGTGCTGTAGGCGTTCCCACCGAGATAGAAGCGGCAACTCATGACCGCGGTTGCCAAAACGTGATCGACCAATTTTTCCGAACTCGTACGACTTTTTTCGCCCGTACTGGCTCTAGTCAATAACGCAGTTAAGCAAAGAAGCATCATACTCACTTAGCAGCCATGTGGCGTACTGCGAAGCGTATTGATCCGAAGCCCCTACTAGTTCGCGAACAGCTTGGAGCGATGGCAGTTCAATGTCATTACATCGCTCCTCAGTAATTTCGACGGCCCCAATCTCTGAAAAAAAGCGACGGATCGTATTTGCCGTAGCGCTCAGTTTTTCGGAGGGCCTTACAACCATAAAGACTTGATTGTCTTCATAGCGCCAGAGCCGATGAAACGGCGTATTATTGGGCCCGAATTGCCCAAGAAAATTCACACCGCCTTGAACCATTGCAATTCGAGATGCGCCGTCGTTAACGTCCAGAATTGCATGCGATAAATTGGCACCAGTAAGCCAATTGAAGGAACGAGCATCCATCCGGTGCTCCGCGAGGCTAGCAAAGAACTTTCCCTCACTCAAAACCCCAGGACGCGGTAGAATCGCCCCTTGAAGAGAAGTTCGGGAAAAGTCGACGTTACTTATGTCAGCGTCCCGAAGGTTGGCATTGTTTAGCACTGTCTCGCCAAGATCAGCCAGAACGGTTGGAGCACTGATATCAGATGGAGCTATCTTCAAACCGCGAAGGTCTGCGTTTGAGAAGTCCAACCCGCTGGGAAGACTTTCAAAAGGAAACCTAGTCGCAAGTAGAAGCAAAAGCAGTTGACCGCGTTCGGGACTAAACAACACATCCTCAGCAAAGCGTTCCTCAGGCGGCAACCTTCCGTAGAGCTCTCGGTTTTCTTCAGTGACCGTGCTATTTGGGCTTTGCTCGAGCGTCGATCGCAGCGTCGCCTTCCATCCATCTACCGTCGTATCAGGTGCATACGGCTCGGCAAGATTGATCACTGCTTGTATGCGCGCGGCCAAACTAGGAGGAACGTCCCAGTCCTGTGAAGCATCATTGGGCTGGAGACGATCAATCTCTGCCAACAAACCTGGAAGCTGCGCCGCAAAAACGGAAGAAACCCGAGTTGCCTTGGCTTCAAATATTTGCTGTTGGATGAGTGTGTTTTGCTGATCAAGCCGATCAATTTGACGGTATGCAACGACAATCGTTCCCAAAGAAACCACGGCACCTGCCATTGCCACCACTAAAGCCAATGTCGCACTTGTCGCCAGCCATGCCGATCCAGCGGAAGCCAACGACTGGACCGATGTCGGAAGAAAGTTTGCCAGTTTTCCGGCTGCTTCAGGGCCTTCATCGTTCTTTGGGAAGTAACGCTTAATAGTGATATCAACGATTTCCTGAAGTTCACTGAACCATTCGGAATTCGCCAATGATTGACGCAGTTTCTCTTCAGCAAGATTTATGAGAACGATCCGAAGAAGCAGAAACAGAACAAACGCTGCAAGACCGGCGATGATACCCACAAGCATCGCCCCTTCCAACAGTTCCCCAGACACGTTGATGAAGAGCACGGTAATGGCCGACCCGGCTGAAAGGCCCGCGAGCAAGAGCCCAAGCGTCTTTAAAATCCGTGTCAGGAACGATGAAGGCATTGTTCTGCTCCTTTGCGGATTTTTTCTTAGGCTAAGCTTCCCTAGCTCATTGATCGAAGCTCAGTATGACCAGTTTCGGGTCATGGTCGCTTATTCGCTCGGAATCTGGCTGCACAGAATTGACATGCAATGCGCGAAGCTCGGCGCTTTGCTCTCCGTTAAGGAAGACGACAACATGATCCAAAGCCTGTGAGTTGCCCTGAAATGAATAGCTAACGCGCTCTAAGGCAGACTGCTCGATCGTGAGATTTTTGCCATTTGGAACACCTCCCGACAAAAGTAGAAGCGGTGCTTCGAACCAAAAGCTATTGAAATCTCCGAGAACGACAGTTGGTTGGTCGACACCACTCCCAGACAATTCGCGCAGATACGATCGAACTGCGCGCGCCTGATCTGTACGCTGCAGAAGAGAACGGTCACTTGGTGGTTGCACTGTGCCATATAAGGGATCGCTACCCCCTTTCGAGGAGAAATGGACATTGACGATGTTTACGATGGTGTTGGCAAACTCGAAGGATGCGGCAAGCGGGAGGCGAGACCGTACAAACGCAGGCGCTTCAATGGTCTCCAGGGAACCTGGCACTAGCGCAACCCGTTCTGGATTGTACAAAAAAGCCACCTGTATGTTGCCACCGGGCTGTCCGCCGACTGCGTCGTCTTCAGGATCAAATGAGGCAGATTCGTATTGGGGACCACCTGCGTCAGCGATTGTTTCTAGCAGCGTTTTAAGGGTCAGATCAGCCGACACTTCTGCACTAAATTCCGCTCCATCGCTATCCTGAACCTCTTGAAGGGCAACGATGTCAGGTGAACCCAGGTCCTGAACTATGTGCGTAGCAATACCGGAAAAGACACCGTCCGCTATATCATCGTCGATCTCATCGGCATCAGGCACACGTTCGAGAGCTTCGATAATAGGATCTAGGTTTTGTACATTGTAGCTTGCGATTGTCAGTTGTGAGTCTGTGATGTCGGAAAGCTCGATTGAGTGCCTCGGACGTGGATTCTCGGACACTTCTCCTGCCTCAATCAGGATCAATTCGTACAGGCCCCTGTCATAGGACAGGATGCCTTGCAGAAACTCGAACGTGTCTCCGATTCCAACCTGGAACTTTGAGTCGTTGGCCAGAGAGCCTCTTAGCTGGATCTGAATGATCTCTGGGTTTTGATCTCCTGGCGTCAAAGAGATACCGCCGAGTGAATTCATGCCTGTCGCCTGCTGACCTACTTCTGCAACAACGAAGAATTCCCCAAATTGGTTTGTAGGTCCAACAACGACAGGTCTCTCAAGTCTTAGCAGAGCCCCTTCCAGGCTTTCGTAAAAGGCCATTCCAGATACGTTGGGGTTACCTTCCGCGAATGGTGCATAGACAGTCTCCGTGGGTGGCATTCGGCCAAATAATCCCACAATGACGGGTTCAACCTCGTTGCCACTAGACTGCAATTGAACGACTGCATTGCGGATCGACGTGATAGGAAGAACGTTGTCACCAAATGGTGGCCGTTCATCTACCTGGCCCTCCACAATCACGAGGTCCCCGACCGAATAACCATGACGCGGTCTCCGGACTAGGATCGCGTCAGAAGTAGCGTCGTCGCCATCACCCACAGCATCGAAGATATAGAATGAGTCGCGGGCAACGTGTGTAATCACACCTTGCGTCCGCACAAGAGAACGCAGGTACGGCGACTCGTGTCCAGCTCCTTGAATTTCCGGGATGGTCAACTCTTCAGCAGCGTGCGCTACAGCCGCACAAGAAAGAAAATGAAGCAAGAGCGCAAAACGAAATTGGGACATCGGAACACCTTCAAGGTCAAAAACTAATCTTTGTAGAATGCTCTACTGGCTTGCTCCTGGCAATGTACTAAGGAAAAGGTGCGGTCTAGCCATTCGCTGGTTTGCAGAAAACAGGCCAGGTCCCATTCCACCTTCTCGGTACCATAATGGGTCCCATTATCGTTACCGCGTCAGCGGGTGATTTCGAGAAGCTGACCGACCCGTGCTGAACTGCCAGAACACCATTCTCAGGAGTTCAGAATGCCTCGCCTCGACCATACCGCCTTCGTCAATGCCTGCCGCGATGAACGCGGCGTCGGACATCACACCTTGCGGGCCTATGCCCAGGATCTGCGCACTTTCGCCCGCTTCACCGAGACCCACCGTCTCAGCGACCCGCTGTCGAAAGACGACATCCTCGCCTACCACCGGCACCTGCGCGACGCGTTGAATGCAAAGCCGGCGACAATCGAGCGGCGTCTGGTGACTCTCAAATCGTACTTTGCCTGGCGCGAAGATCGGAACAGCGCCCTGCCATCCCCGTTCGCGGACGTCCGTATCTCGGTGAGAATCCCGCGGCGCCTGCCGCGCCCCATTGATCGCGATATACTCAAAGCGGTTCTCCAAGTCGGTGACGGCCCGATCGCCCCGCCATCGAAGCCGGGCGAGCATGACGCGACACCGGCCTCTGAGATCGCCGTCACGCCCCTGATCATCAAGCTGCTGATCGTGACCGGCCTCCGGATCAGCGAGCTGACAAATGTAAAGGTCCGCGACGTCTCGCATGACGGAAGCCAAATCCTCGTTCGAGGAAAGGGCAACAATGAGCGGATCGTCTTCGTGCCAAACCGCGAGTTGCAGGAAGAGCTCAAACACTACCTCATGGCTCGCTATGCACAGTGTGGCTCTTCCGAAGCTCTGTTCCTGAACACGGAAGGTCGCCGGCTCCGTTCGGCCACGTTCCGAAAGCGTTTGCGGGCCCTGTCCAGGCGCCTTGGCATCGAACCCCATCTGACCCCACACCGGTTCCGGCACTCGGCCGCGACGCTGCTGATCGAAGAAGGGATCGACATCCGCATGGTTCAGGCGCTCCTCGGGCATGCGAACCTCAAGACGACCGAAATCTACGTGCGGGTTTCAAACCATGCGCTGCGACGCGCTTTGGAACGGGCGGATATTCTGGAAGTCCTCAGAAACTAGGGCGGGAAGCTGACCTTCGCTGCGGTCGCTGTATGTCCTGACCAATTTGCCGAAAGCTGACTTTCGTCGCGCTGGCGGGAAATCTTCAGTTTTCCCTTCAGAAAGGCATAGGTAGCGATCAACTGTTCTGGGTCGCCGCAAAGAAATTATTGTGATTGAGCACTCTACAAGCCGCCGAAAGGCCTGAAAATGTCAACTGGTTGTTGACCGGGCGACATACGTCGGTAGATGTTGTGGGTGGTGGTTGTCCGTTCGCGTCACCCAAAAAAGAGCAAAATGGAGGTGGCATTGGCTTTGAGCGTGGTTGATCTGTATGCAGGCGCAGGAGGTCTGTCGCTTGGCTTTGCCCAGTCTGGCTTTCAACTTGAGAAAGCGGTTGAGATAGATGGATGGGCCGCTGACACCTACCGTGCCAACTTGGGAGATCATTTGCGTGAGAGCTCCGTTGCGGACTTTATCTCGGCGGAAGGACATCAATACACAGGCGTGGACGTACTCGTTGGTGGCCCGCCCTGCCAAGGATTTTCAATAAGCGCTAGATCAAGATTGGGATCGACGAAAGACGACCGCAACGAAGAGGTCAAAAACTTCGTGATGGCTGTCAGAAAGCTAAAACCTAAGTATATTGTTTTTGAGAATGTACCACAGTTTGCTTCTTTCCAGGATGCCAACGGAAAAACCTATAGCGCTTACTTAAAGTACGAACTTGAGAAGTTGGGATATGGGTTTTCTGCAGGCGTATTGGATGCAACCAAATTTGGCGTGCCACAGAACAGGAAACGTTTCATTGGCATAGGCGTTCTGAACAAGGGCGAGCTCGTCGATCGACCTTTCCTAGACTCGCTCTCTTCGAGCGTGATCTCGAAGAATAGACTTGTAACGTCTTGGGAGGCAATTTCCGACCTCCCACCAGTGGAGCCACGAACTCTCTCTGAAGATGCGGTTCAATCATTCCATCAATCACCGCAAAATGAGTATCAGCTGGAAATGCGATCCGACTGCACTGAAATTCATAACCACATTCCAATGCGCCACACACCTCGGTTGGTCGAGAGATTTAAGAGGATCGAACCAGGGGAAAAGGGTATTGACGTTTGGGCGGAAGCGGCTCCTCGCAAGCGTAGCAACGGGAGTGCTGAAGGTACACGATTTGATCAGAACCATCGAAGGATGGAGCCGGACAAACCATCCCCTACTATCACGGCTCATATGTACTCAACGTGCTTGCACCCCTTCCAGCATAGAAACATTACCGTCCGGGAAGCGGCCCGCCTCCAGTCCTTTCCTGATCACTTTCGGTTTTTCGGAAAGAGGACCACTCTGTCCAAGAAGTTACTTGAACGAAAAGGCCTGCACGAAGACACCAAGCTCAGCCAATTGAACCAAGTGGGCAATGCCGTTCCACCCAAACTCGCACGCGGAATCGCTGATTTCATCCTTAGTGAAGAGGGGTTCAAGCATGCTAACTGCGCTTGATCTGTTCTCGGGTGCCGGGGGGTTCTCTTTGGGAATCGGTTGGGCTGGCATAGAAGTTGTAGCCGCAATCGAGCACGATCGCTTTGCAGCGGAAACGTACAGGAAAAATCACCGCAATACGCAATTTTTTCAGCGTGACGTAGCTGGCCTGTCCGATAAAGAAATCAAAAGCCATTTTGACGGTGTTGAGGTGCTTTTTGGTGGCCCACCATGTCAAGGGTTCTCCGTTGCAGGACCATCGCAATACAATAAGTCGGACGAAAGGAACCGCTTGATCTTTGAATTTGAACGGTATGCCAGAGTTTTGAGTCCTCGGTTCATAGTTGTTGAGAATGTCAAAGGTGTTGTTAACGGACGGCTCGGAAAACGGCGCGGCGCTTTGACTATGCTATCAGATGCCCTTTCCGTTCTAGGGTACCGGTGCGAAATCACGGTTGTTCGAGCAAGCAATTTTTTGGTGCCGCAAACCAGAGAACGAGTGTTTCTGTTTGCTCATAGAGAAGATTCTTCGTTGGGATTCGAGCGGTTGTTGGAGAAGCGAAGGACACCAGACGTAGTCGCTTCATGGGAAGCGCTTTCTGACCTTCCACCTCTTGGAGCTGGCGAGGGTATCGACGGCGCGCAAAAATACTTCAAGAAAGCAGGGAACCAGTTTCAGAATTGGGCGAGGAAGAATTCGAGCGAAGTCCGAAATCATATGGCTATGAAGCACACCAAGAGAATAATTGAACGACTTCAAGTCATCGATCCGGGACAGTCCCTCAAGGATGTCAGCACCAAGTACGGTCAAAGGAAAAGAAATTCTCAGGATGTCGATGTAACAAAACGGTACAAAATGAATTGTTTTCGGATTGACCCCGCTGGACCTTCAATAACCCTTCCAGCTAACTTTCAAACAATTCATGTTCATCCTTTCCAGGACAGAATGCTGACGGCTCGAGAAGGTGCGCGCCTCCAGTCGTTTCCAGATGACTATGTTTTCTACGGCCCGCGAACTCTGATGAGCCGAAAGCTTCTTGAGAGAGAAGGGCGCCAGGATGAAATCGGTCTGTCACAGTACAACCAAATTGGCAACGCAGTTGCTCCTCGAGTCGCTTTCGCTATCGGCGCGGCGCTCGTAGAAGCGAGCAATCAAGAAGAAGATATGGATGTCGCTGAGTTTGCGTGATGAAGTTGAGGCGCGGAAGCTCGACGGTGCTTCGCCTCACTGCAACAACCTTCTGCATCAGTTTTCGGCCAAGAGCGCGGCACATGGAAAGTCCTCCGCAGCATTGGCTGCACTCACCCCAAAGTTTTTGCAGCTATGCGATCACGTAGACGGCGTAGACTTAAAAGACGATGATTTCTTTAAGTCGTCCGCTTCGCTGCTGGATGACTACATGGCTGGGATAAGGAACCTGGGTGCCGGTGTCTTCGTTAGCCAATCGGACTTCATTACTAGCGTCGTTCCAGAGTTCTTTTTGCGAATGTTTCATGTGTTGTGCGCAGACTACGAGCAGCTATTCGCCTCCGGACAGAGAGACATCGCCATCGATGTCTCGTTTGACACAAGGATGCCGTCGCTGTTGATGCCCAAAATGCAACGCGTTGACCTTGCGATAGGTTATGTAACCACTTTGACTGTCGGAGCACACGCAAGCACGCCCCTATTCATACCAATACTTGCAGCAGAGGCAAAAACGTACTTCGACAAGAATATGATATCTGGTGTCGATTTTTCTGCGACAGCTATCAAGAATACGTTCCCGCACTGCCAGTACCTAGCCATGAGCGAATTTGCAGACTTCGATCTTCAGGCGTTAAGTTATGCAGCGAGCTCAATCGATGAGATATATATTCTGAGACATCAAAAGAGATCGGATTTTAGAAAATCAGGTTTAGCCAAGGGAACTTCTTGGGAGAACGTCAAAGAGATCGTGGTCGGTGCTCATCGTGCAATAAGCATTTGTGAAAAAGAACGATCCTCCATTCATGACCGATTAGCGTCTGGCGTGCTAATCAACGAGAGCTGAACGAAAGAATGGCGACAAAATGACAAAAGTGGGGGCCATAGCCAGCATAGAAAGTCTACCACATGGTAGCTTGCTCTTGAGGAAGTCAGCCGAAAAAGCTGTCCTTGCCCCCGCTCTCGCCGCCTATGAAGCCTTTGTGAAAGCTGTATCCGCGCTGGAGATTAAGGATGATGCTTCGGTGATCCAGCTAGTTGGTGCATTCAACGCATACAGGCGTGCCGCTATTCCAATATTTGAAGCTGGCAAGAATGTACCCCAGGAAAACCTGAGATCCACGATGATGGAGGAGCTATATGCTTGGCTATTCAAAGATATATTCGAGCTCCTCGAAATCGATCAGCCGCTGAATTTTAAGCTTGGAAAATCTACGAGCAGCTATGTTTCATTGACGTTCGCACCGCATAACTTTGCAAGTATTTTCAATGACCCCAATCCAAGGATAGCAAAAAAGGATCAAGACTTCGCAATCGGCGCTACCTTTCAGTTGACTATTCAACCAGAAGGAGGGGAAAGCCCCATTAAAAGTGGGATTTTGATCCCCATTGTTGCAATCGAATGTAAGACTTATCTTGCGAAGAACCATCTAGACATGTGTGCTTCGACTGCTGCGAGCATAAAGACTGCGGCCCCCTATTGTATGTATGTCGTGTCCGCGGAATTCATCAAGATGGACAAAGGAGTCTTTCCTGAACTGACCGATATATCCGAAATCTTTGTTCTTTGCCGTGCAAAGAACGGAGACAGAAAGAAACGACGGGATGCGGGACTGCCTCCGCATGATATCCATGCCGACCTAATCTGTGACCTTTTTAATCGCGTGATCGGGCACCTGCGTTCGATTTGGTGGGACCCTGACTCTGCGCTCAAGTCTGGTCGTGTGATACAGAGACCGTTCTAGCCGTGGGCGCACATGCGGCACGGCGGATGGATGGTTTCGATCTGAAGGTTGTTTACTGTAGCGAGGGGTTCTGCAGGCAGAGACACAGGCTGGTCCGTACAAGACAGTCTTAGGCATCATCCCGAAGATCGTAGTTCCAGGTAGCGTGAGAGCAGCCTCATCGTATATTTGCAACTGCAGCGAATGTCCCCTTTGAATTACGCACCGCAACGTTATCGGTGGATGGCGTATGGCCGCTATGGGCCGGTTATGACAAATTGCTAACGGCCCATTCCTGCCGTTGGCCTAAATTATTCGCGCTGCACTGCAGCATTACAAGAGCAGACATTGGTTGGGAAGTGATACCCCACTTGCGAATTGCGCAGTAACTCCCAAGTGTTGGTTGCCGATCTAGACGCGCCTCGATAAATTAGAACAAAATACAAACATTTCGAGCAGACACATGAGAGCTTTCATTTCTTACTCCCATCGAGATGCAGACGCACTTGACCGCCTGCATGTTCATCTTGCGAACCTTCAGCGGGAAGGTCGGATCGAAACATGGTACGACCGCGAAATCTTGGCGGGTGAGGTATTGGACGATGAAATCAGCGAAGAGCTAGAGGCGGCTGAGCTTTTTCTGTTGATGGTTAGCCCCGACTTCATAGCGTCCAACTATTGTGTCGAAAGAGAGATGCAACGAGCCTTGGAACGGCACGAAGCGGGCGCGGCACGGGTTGTCCCTATCATCGTCGAACCATGCGACTGGGCTGCAATGCCTCAGCTCCGACGTTTGAAAGCAGTGCCGAAGGACGGTCTGCCGATCTCCGAATGGACGAACGCGAATACTGCATACCTAGATGTCATACAGGAAATTCGCCGGATAATCGATGCGGGTGTGTCGAATGCACTCGATTCAACTGCTGATGAAGAACAGCCAGCAACAACGCCACAAGCCGCCCCTCGCTATCGCGTTCAACGCGACTTCGACGAAATCGACCGCAGTGAATATCGCGACGCCGCGTTCACTGCGATCAAGGACTATTTCAAGCTGGCGATTGGTGAGATAGACAAGGTCGAGGGGCTGCGGGGCAGATTTGTAGATCGAGGGGCGAACTCCTTTGGCAGCACCGTTGTCAATCGTGGCAGGCAGCATGGAACGGCGCATATCACAGTGCACTGCCGAAACGCGGGGTTCGCGTTGGGTGACATCTATTTTTCATTCAATGAGAACGCAGCAGACAATACGGCAAACGGCGGTTTCAACGTCTCGTCCGACGAATACGAACAATTCCTAGTTGTGACTATGTCAATGTTCGGAAATGAGCCTAATCGGCTAAATCCTGAACAAGCTGCAGAGTACTTATGGAACCAGTTCATTGAGCAAGCAGGCATTAGTCATGCCTAAACTTGCTCGCTTTCGCTGCAACAATTGCGGTCACCGTTTCGAAACCTCGGTGCTTAGCAAGGACGAACAACGTGAAGCTCGCCGCGACAATCGCCCGACCAAAGCTGTACATTGTCCCGAGTGCCGTCGAACCGACATTCGAAAGGGTTGGGATTAGTGGGAATGCGAAAGTCGAAACTGCAGGGCCATTCATAATCATTCCAGTTGTCGCCCATGGGCCATTATTCTGAGAGAAAGAAATGCTGTCGCCAAGTGAATTCACAGTCGGAAAAGTCGGTACCGCAATGCCGCTCAGCTTAATCCTGCCTACCTCAAAGTATGAGGAAACGTTGCTGGTTGGCCAACTCGACGAACTGCCGACGGCGGTGTTTCTTTCAGGGCAGCATAAATCGATGTTCTTCAAGACCGAGGGCAACGAAAGCTGGGGTGGACTGATTATTCCATCTGTACGAATTGAGATCGATGAGACTAGCTTCGTTGACGAATACTCCTCTGAAGCGCCAATGCTTTCTGTGACTAGGACCGACACAAAACTTGTTGTGGCGGCGAGATCAGAAAGATCGTTCGGTCAAGTCCAAATCACCTTGCACGAAGGACTGGATTCAACGGGAGAAGCAAAGGCTAAGTTTGCGAATTGGCAGATTGTTCTTGGGAAGGGTCAAGACAAGCGTGTCTTGTGGACCGCGACATGATCCATGTCCCATTTGAACGTCGTTTTGCGCCCCCATCAGAAGAGCAACTGCGTGACCCTGACTATTTATCTATCTGGGGGAGTTATGAGCACGGCTCCCTACGCTGGAGCGACCTCTATGCTTACCGCTGTGTCGTCGTCTTAGGTGAGGGGAAGTGTGGTAAGACCCATGAATTCAAGCAGCAAAAGCAAGCGCTCCAGGATCAGGGACAAGCTGCGTTTTTTGTCCCACTTGAATTGCTTCAAGACGGAGAGTTTTTGGACTCAATCACCGCGGAAGAAGAGCAAGTATTTCAGCACTGGTTAGAGGCATCTGACGCAGAGGCAGTGTTCTTTTTGGACGCGGTCGACGAGTTGAAGTTGCGCAAGGGCACGCTGCGGCGTGCATTGCGAAAAATTCAGGCTGCTATCGGAGCGCAGACACACCGGGTGCGCTTCTTCATTTCATGTCGACCAAATGATTGGGCTGACGAGCTGGATTTTCAGGTTGTGACCGCTTTGGTTGCGCCGAGAGAAAGAGCCGCCGAGGTTACTGAAGCTCCAGCAGGTGAAGAAGTCTTCACGGCAGTGATTGCACGAGATGGCGGCCCACCCCCTGGTGATGGGGAGGAGGGGGCCAGCGGCAGGGAGGAACCTGTAAAGGTTTTCGCGCTTTTGCCGTTATCTAGAAATGAGATCGTTGAATTTGCAGGTCTTTACGCAGCGGATCACGCTGATGTCTTTGCCCAGCACTTGGAGGAAAAAGAGCTCTGGCATCTCTACCAATTGCCTGCCGACATCATGGCTGCGCTTGATCAGTTGGCAGTTGAAGGGCGTCTGGGCAACCTACAAGAACAATTGGTGTTTGGCATTGGCCAACGTCTTCGCGAAATCTCTGACAAAAAGCGCAACGATCTAAGCTTAGAAAAAGGCATGGAAGGGGCCGAGCGGATTGCGCTTGCGCTATTCCTTATGAAGCGCAGGTCAATCTACTTTGCTGCGCCTGGCGGTGACGCGGAGGGGGTCAGTGTCGCCGACATCCTGCCTGACTGGTCGAACGATGAACAGATTGAGTTGCTTGGCAAGTCCTTGTTTGATCCCACAGGTGTCGGTGCTGTGCGCTTTCATCATCGGTCCACGCAGGAGTTCTTGGCCGCACAACGCCTTCAGAAGCTGCGTGAGCAAGGCCTTGCGACGAGCGACCTATACCATCTGTTGTTCGCGAGTATTGGCGAAGAACGAGTGATAATTCCGAGCATGGAACCTGTGGTGGCTTGGTTGGCGTTGTGGAACCCCGACATTCTGACTGAAGTCAAAGAGCGGAACCCTCTCTTACTGTTCCGCCAAGGAATACCCGCGATTCTAAGCCTCGAACTGCGCGCGGAACTGCTGCGCAGGTTTGTTGAGCGATATTCTGGCAGCGAATGGCGCAGAGTCGGCGTCGGGCACGCTGAGTTAAAACGTGTTTCGGCACCTGAGCTGGCGCCGTTGGTGCGAGAGTTATGGGACCAAGCGTATTCAGGTCACGACACGCGAGAGCTGTTTCTCGAGTTGGTGTACCTGACGCCAATGGCCGATTGCGCCGATTTGGCATTTCAAGCGGCCTTCGACGAGAGCTTAGACTACCACCATCGGACATATGCTGTCTGGGCTGTACTTAGGTGTGGAACCATTGAGCAGAAACGCGAAATCGGAGCGAGTATGGTGGCGGGCGGTTGGCCTGAGCGGGTTGTGCGAAATGCGCTGCCTGATCTGTTTCCTGAAGCTATTGAACTGGAAGAGTTTCTGACGCTTGCACGGTCACTAAACGAAGTGCCGCGTTCCGTTCATGGCCTGGGCTACGCCTTGCTTCAGGCGATAAAGTCGGATGCCATGAGCGTGGAACAAAGGGTCCAAGTCAGGGACGACTTGGTCGACGCAATTTGGGCGAACCGCACCCAGGAAAGTCGCGTCTACCAAGCGCATTCAAGCTATGATCATTTCGTTGATCCTGTAATCGCGGCTTGCCATCTCACACCGCCGAGTACCAGAGAAGAAACCGCAAATTGGGCGTGGAGCGTGGCGGTCGCATTTCATTTTGGTGAGCGCCGCAACAGCATTATCGCAAAAGACGAGACCGAAGAGCTGAGAGGGTTGTTGTCGAGCAATGTAGGACTGCGTGAGGGCTATTTTTGGGCGTGCTTTGAACTAGCGGAAGCACTCGAAGCGCCTGAGAACGATAGGCAACGAGCATTTCGGACCGACTATGGTGGCACGCTCAGACCGTTCACAGATGCAGACATTCCCTGGCTTCTTCAGGCGCTCGCGCCCGAGGCAATAGTGGAACGGCGTGGGGTGGCGTTTCATATCCTTCGCTCGTTCATTTGGAATGGAGAAAATCCCAACCTCGCGGCAGAGATTGCGGAACTGGTTGCTGATCGGTCCGACCTGTCTGACAAGCTACAAAGAACCCTAAACCCTCCACCTCAAGAACCCGACGAGCACGAAATTGAACACCAAAATTGGCAGCGCGAACGTGAGATCGAAGAAGCTGAGCGGCAGGATGGTTGGAAACAATGGCGGCAGGAGGTCCTTGCTGCTGAAGATCTAATGCTGGGGGAGGCAAACCGGGAAAACACGCTATACAATCTGCACAAAGTCATGCAGCACACGGAACGCGACCACAATACGTGGGGATATTGGGATGCACAGTTTGTTGAGACGGCGTTTTTTCCGGATTTTCTCGCCGGTGTAAGGGAAGGTCTCTCTGATTTCTGGCGACGCACCGACGTGTCGCTGTTCAGTGAGCGCGCGGAAGAAGATCGGAACAGCTATTCAGCCGCCAGCCTTATGGCACTTGCTGCGCTCAAATGTGAGGCTGAGACCGCGAATTGGGCTGAAGTCCTTTCGCATGATGAAGCGGTTAGGGCGGCGCGTATTTCAACATTGGAGCTGAACGGTTTCGGAGCCTTTCTGCCTCAGTTGGAAGCGGCCCGCCCAAACGCCATCGAAGAAGTCGTTGGGGCAGAAATCAACCGACAACTTGCTAGCCTGATAGATGTAGGACGCGCGCCCATTTTGCACGACGCACTCCACCATGGCACACCATTCATGCGCGACATCGCAGCCGCAGCGGCTACAGATAGCCTACCGGCATTTGAGAATGCGATGGAGCAAAATACCCAGACCGACCTCAAATTCGCCTTCGAACTGATTGCTGGCCATGGCACGGATGAGGCCATTTCGAATGCCGTTGGAGCGATCCAAAATCATATCGACACATCCAACCAAATGACCGCTGAGAGCCAGCGGTTCTGGCTGAAAATGTTGACCCAACTGAACCTAGAACAAGGGTGCGAAGCCGTGCTGGCAGCGACCGCTGACTTATCAACGCAAGAGTCCCGAGAAGCTGCAATTTCAATACTTGCCGCTATCTTCGGTGATCGCCACTGGGGTGGGCAACCGAGTTTTTATGGGGTGGAGAATGGCCGTCGCCTCGATTTGTTGGCCCAGCTGGTGATAAGAGCCTACCAAACTGTGCGCCCGCAAGAGGATCAGCACCATGAAGGCACCTTTACACCGAACACTCGCGACCACGCTGAGGAAGCACGCGGTTACCTTCTGAACACACTTATTTCGACGAAGTCGCCGAGAACGCTGTCGGTGCTTTACGAATTGTCCGCAATGCCCGAATTCGCGCATCTGACTGACCGTTTGAAACAGATGGCTACAGAGTTGGCGGCGAACATATCGGAACCCGAGGCCATGAATGGCTCGGTATTCCGAATATTCGACCAAGAGCGGAACTACCGCGCCTATGACGACCCATCTCTATTTGCGGTCATGAACCACAGGTTGGCAGACTTCGAACACCACCTGCTTAACGACGAGCAGACAACAGTAGCGACTTTGCGAAAGGTGGAAGGCGAAACAGAGCTGCGTCAATTCCTTTCATACTGGCTGACCCAAAACGCTCGAAGTGCATACAGTGTCACACAAGAAGCCGTCGCAATTGCTGAAAAACGAACAGACATCCGATTGCACGCAGCCGGTTTGGACCGATACGCTTCTATAGAAGCGAAGTTGGATGACGCAAGACATCGATGGAGCGGAAGCCAACTGAGAGACGCTTTGATCGACCAACTCGTGGGGCGTTATCTGAACCATGAGCGGTGTCGAGTTGGCTGCCTCTTAATCTGTATACGCGAACCGCGGCAATGGGAGCATCCGGACACCGGCGAAAGAATGGATTTGGAAACGACGATCGCCTGGTTGCAGAGCATTGCCAACGCGATCATGGACGAACGTTCAGACCTGCTGCTTTCGGTGAAAGGGATCAATTACTCCGTGACTGCGAACGAGTAGATATCTGCGCCGATCGAGCCGCTATTTGATGTATCCACGACTTCGATGATCAAAGTCCGCTTTGGAGCTTCCCGAGTGTCTCCGCTGCAGAGCGGCGAATTCACACTTTCCGCCGTCTTTGCCAAGACTCTCCAACTTGATCTTCAGAAAAACATATCTTATTTTCTGACATGGAGTTGAGCCATGATCATGTCGAAAATCAAGCAACGCATCGTTCGAAAGGGCCGGGGTGCCATCTTCGCGCCGTCGGACTTCTTCGATATCGGATCACGCGCGAGCGTGGATCAGGCACTGTCGCGTCTTGCAAACCAAGGTGTGATCCGGCGGCTGACGCGTGGGCTCTACGACTACCCAAAGCTCAGCCCCCGTTTCGGTGCCTTGGCACCTTCTGCTGACGACATCGCACGCGCCGTTGCCAGCAAGGATAACCAGGTTCTCCAGCCCTCCCCTGCCATGGCGGCAAACCAGTTGGGTTTATCCACCCAGGTCCCGTCCAATCCGATCTACATGACCGATGGGCCCACCCGAACGAAGAAGATCGGACTGCAGGTGATCCAGTTCCGCAATGCCTCTTCGAAGACATTGGTCGGTGCTGGTACAATGGTAGGGACTGTTTTCCAGGCGCTTCGGTATCTCGGCAAGGACCGCGTCGACGATCAGGTGATCGGTAAGATCGCCCACACGCTGGATGCCAAGGATCGTGCACAGCTTGCAAAGCAAAGCCGGCATGTCCCGGCCTGGATGCATCCGGTCGTCCAGCAGATCGTGGCATATGTTTGAGCATGAAGGTCATTGCGCACGACACGAGTATAAGCCCGAACAAACGGCCTCATGGGCAGGAGCAATTAGCCCAGCTTTATTGGCGTCCAAAGCGTGCTGAGCGGGAGGGCGAAGTTTCCATCTCCAAATGTGAGCTTTTCTTGCCCTAGGTACAGCACTATACCACTCACCCTGCGCCCTCTTCCCGGCCCGTCTTTCGCAAACCATCTCAGGTGCTTGAAATCATCTGCCGAAACAGTCGCCGATGATTTTACTTCGAGACCAACCAGCCGGTGCCCTCCGTCGATCAATACATCGATCTCCCGCCGATCCGCGCTGCGCCAGTGATAGAGGCGATAGTCGTCGTCTTGCATCGGCAAAGCACGCAGCAACTCGCCAGCGACGAAACTCTCCAATAGGCCACCAAGGGCTTCTGGACTGTTACCGATCTCAAAGGATTTGTCGTTCAGCCGGCGAAGAGCCGTAGCAATACCTGTATCGACAAAGTGGAACTTCGGCTGCTTGATGTCACGCTTGCCCTCGCCCGGCATCCAAGCGCTTAGCTTCGTCACCATCGAAAGTCGTAAGAGGATGTCGAGGTACTGATCGACTGTCTCCCGCTTCAACTTCGCGAGTTTCGCAAGTTCAGATGTGTTGATCTCCTGCGCCGTACGCGCGGCCATCTGGTCGATCAGAAAGCGCAGCGCGTCCGGCTTGCGGATTGGCATAATGTCGGCCACATCCCGATCGACCACCGCATCGACATAGTCGCGATACTGGCGCTGCCGCGATCGCAGGGGAAGCATCCGGGTTTCTGGAAAGCCACCTGCAAGTATGAGATCGATATAGTCTCTGCGGCCAAGCGGTGCGGGCTCCGCAATCTGCGCAAGGGAAGGCGCGTCCTGCATCGCCCAATCGATCAACCGACTTAAAGGCGCGCGGTTGATCTCGACCACCGACAACGGCCAGAGCTTCAGTGTACGCATGCGTCCGGCGAGGGAGTCCGCGACCTCAGCGGTGGTGAAAACGTTGGAGGAGCCCGTCAGCACGAACTGGCCCTTCCGACGATTGTTGTCGACGATCTTCTTGATGGCGAGAGCGAGCTTACGCGATCTTTGTGCCTCGTCGATGATGATCGGTGAGGTGTTCTGATCCTCTGCGAGGCTCAACAGTTGACCTTCGGGATCCGCGTCCATAGCCGCCAGGACCGCCGCATCATCCAACGTCAAGAAACGGCCTTCTTCAAACAGATCGCGAACGAGCGTCGTTTTTCCGACCTGTCTTGGCCCAACGAGATTGACCACACGAGCGGAAGCAAGGGCCTCACGCAACTCCGACGTCAGGTGACGCGGCAAATATCCGTCGATGTCTGTCATATCACAGATTGACTATTAGCAGTCTCACGAAATGTCCACTATAGCCCCCACGATTTGTCCACTATCAGCCTCACCAAACAACCGTCAATCTCACTCGCTACGCCGCTCCTAGGCCTGCATCCTCCAACTGCTCCCGGTCTGGCAAGTCTTGGAGCGACACAAGATCAAACGCCACGAGGAACTTTTCGGTCGTCACGTAGGTGTAGGGCGCTCCCCGCCGCGGCGACCTCGGACCGGTTCCGATGAGACCGCGTCCGTGCAACCGCCCGATCAGGTCCCGGCTGATCTCCTTGCCGAAGATGTCCTTGAGCCCATCCCGGGTGATAGGCTGGTGATAAGCGATGGCGGCCAAAACGGCGACATCGTATTCACGTAGATGGAGATCCTGGTCTCCCACATCAGCGGCCGTCCGGATCGCCACCGCATAGGCCGGCCGCGTACGCAGCATCCAGCCAGCCGCCACCTTCGCAACTTCAAAGGACCGTCCTTCAAGATCGGCCATAAGATCGTCGATCAGGAGATCGACCGAGACCCCCTGCCCCACCACCCGCGCGAGGTCCTCGCGCGGCACTGGCGAGGCCGAGGCGAATAGCACGGCCTCGATCCGGCGCATCCATTCCCGCCAACGCAGATCGGGTGGCAAGTCTTCTAGCTCTCTGTCCAGATCGGGCTCATTGTGATCCTTGGCCATCGATCAAACCCCGTAGAGCCGGAAGGTGTCGCGTCCGGTCAACTCGCGCACTGCGCCGAGCTCGAACAGCCGATCACATAACCGGCGTGCGGCGCGATCGGAGCGCAGCGAGGTCAGCGCCGTCGGGGCAACCGCATCGCATGTCAGGAACAGCGCCACCGCTTCCTCTGCCCCCTTCGCCCGGAGCTTCGGTGCGACGGCGTGAAGACGCGCCGCGCGACGGGTCAGAACGGCAGCCTCACGCACCGCATAGGTCGCTGCTGCTGAGATCGTCCGATGACAGGCCAACCGCAGCTCTTCACACGGCTTCCGCACATCGACCCGCTTGAGACCGAGCGCCAGGAGCGGGAGGATTTGCGGCCATCTGAGCGCCTGCGCCAACGCAGCGTCAGCCAGGATCAAGGCCGTGCCGAGATCTCGCGGACGATCCGCGAGAACCGCTTGGAGTACGGAGGCGGCACGCGAGACCGGTGCCCCCTGCCCCGCGTCCAGCCATGTTGCGATCTGGTCCGCGTCGACTTCGGACAATGCGCGGCGCAGGGCCCTTATCGAGACCGGGCGCTCCACCGCGCGTCGCCAGGAGAGATAGATCTCGCCCGCCGGTCCGGGACTATCGCCGGGCTGCAGGAACGCCACCGCATCGCGCAATTCCGAAAACCGTTCCTGGCGTCCCTGGTACGTTATGCAGGCCTCCGCGGCGCGGAGCGCCAGCCGTGCCCGCAGCAAGGTCTGGGGCACATCCGCGCGGGCCACCACAAGATGCAGATGGTTGAGCGCCGCCCCTGACAAAAACGCCACATCTTCAGGGGTTTCCGCACTGCCGGAGGTGACCCAGGCAGGCAAGCGCGGTAGCGTGTCAAAGCTGTCAGCGGCATAGGTCATCCCACAACACTATCTCACCGCGGCGCTTTTGCCTACCACATAGTGCATAAAGCGCCTCAGCTTACCGCTCTTTTCTATGTCCAATAAGTTTGCCTTATCGGACATATATGGGATAACCTCTGGAGCATGGAAGAACCATCCGAAAATCAGCGTCCAGAAGCCGAGAAATCGAGCTCAGCGCACCAGAGCCCGTCGGATGAAAACGGGCGCGACGAGAGCGATCATCTGAACCGCGATGCCATCGCCCTGCCCTCTCATGTGGCTGGCTCGGGCACGCTCGACCGGCTGGTCGACACCGCCCGCGACTACGCCAAAGCCTCAGCGGCCGAGAACACAAACAAGGCTTACGCGGCTGATTGGAAGCACTTCGCGCGCTGGTGCAGATTGAAGGGAACAGATGCCCTTCCTCCATCCCCGGAGATGATCGGGCTTTACCTGACCGACCTCGCTGCGCCATCAAACGGGTCCCCTGCCCTCTCCGTGAGCACAGTTGATCGCAGATTGTCTGGCCTGGCCTGGAACTATGCACAACGCGGGTTCAATCTGGATCGCAAGGATCGCCACATCGCTGCTGTGCTGGCCGGGATCAAGCGCAAGCACGCGCGTCCTCCTGTGCAGAAGGAAGCGATCCTGCCGGAAGATATCCTGGCCATGGTTGCGACCCTGACTTTCGATCTGCGTGGTCTGCGCGACCGGGCGATACTGTTGCTTGGGTATGCCGGCGGTCTCAGGCGCTCGGAAATCGTCAGCTTCGATCGCGGCAAGGACGATACCCCCGACAGCGGCGGATGGATTGAGGTACTCAAAGACGGCGCGGTGCTCACGCTCAACGCGAAGACTGGCTGGCGCGAGGTCGAGATTGGCCGCGGGTCCTCGGAACAAAGCTGCCCCGTTTATGCCCTCGAACAATGGCTCCACTTCGCCAAGATCGATTTCGGGCCGGTGTTTGTACGCACGTCGCGAGACTGCAAACGTGCCCTTGACACCCGCCTTTCTGACAAGCACGTGGCCCGACTGATCAAGCAGACCGTGCTGAAGTCCGGAATCCGCTCCGACGTGTCCGAGAAAGAGCGCGTCGCTCTGTTCTCCGGCCACTCTCTGCGCGCTGGCCTGGCGTCCTCCGCCGAAGTCGACGAGCGATACGTCCAGAAGCAGCTCGGGCACGCCTCGGCCGAGATGACCCGCCGCTATCAGCGTCGTCGAGACCGGTTCCGGGTGAACCTGACCAAGGCCGCGGGGCTTTAAGCTTTCGATCACGCCGCCTGTCCGCTGAGCCGACCGTAGAAGCTGCGCTCGAGATGCAGTTCCCCTGCTCCGGCTTTCTCGACCATACCCCGAAGATATCCGCCGGGCGATTTGATCTCACCGTTGGTGGACTTGTCGATGATCAGCGCGATTGACGCCGCCGCGACTGCTGGCCCAAGTACCCTGTTCGCGACGTTCCAAGCATCCTCGGAAATCCCAACGATCGGTCTGAGCTTTGCTGCTGCACGATGCACATCGTTCCAATCCCGCAGGTATCCTTGGGTGCCGCGCGCCATCTCTGCAAAATGTGGGCAGGAGGCCATCAGCATGGGGATATCCACATCAGATCCCCGCGACTTGCCATGCGTACTCCAATTTATGTCTAAATCGACATCTTCCGCCGTCTCAACCGGCGCAGTCGCTTCAATTTGTGGCGCAACGCTCGCCGCGGGCTTTGTTTCAAAGCGATTACTTTTTACAGGATTAGGTTCATTTGTAGTTAGTATATGGGTCTCATTTTCGGTACTCGAGGGTGTCATATTTCTAGAAGTTGCTTCACTTACGATCGTGTCTGAAACCTGTTCCGCGTCTGAATTCTTCGACAAATCAAAGGCTGCCTCGAAGGCCTGCTCGACGGACGTGAGGAGAGTCTTGATCTGTTCCAGGAACACCTCCAGCCGCCCTACCCTCTCAGAGCGCGTGGGAAGCGCATCCAGCAGCTCGCGATAGTCCTCCTGCAGGTCGCGCCATGGACCCCGCAAGCCGGTTTCGAGCGCTTTCTCGATCTTCGCGCGGATCACCCGACGCGCAATCGTGATGGCGTTGCGAAGCGTCGCACATTCGGCGCGTTCGGACTGAAGCTCCGCGTAGAGCGCCTCAAATTCCTGAGCGCGGGCAGCGAGCGGGCTCAAGTCGAAGCCGTAAGCCTCAACGATCACACCATCCTCGTCCCGCCGCCCCCAGCGTTTCCCATTGGGGCTGTCCTTCATTGAGATCACACCGACCTCACAGAGTCGCCGCACGTGACGCCTCAGCGTTGCGAGAGAGAACCCTGTCTGCTCCATCAGGAAGTGGTTGGAGGCCCAGACAATGGGCCGACGGCCCTGCTCCCAGTCCTGAGGCTGCGTGACAGCTCCGAACGTATCCAGGAGCAAGAGATCTTGTGACTTGAGTCCGATCGCGGCAGCAACTTTCTTCACTGCTACGATGGCTTGGGATTTGGGTACAGCTAACCGTTCACCGGCTTGTGCAAACCTCTCGGCTTGAACAAGACCCGGCGTTGGCTTGCGCCAGCCTGTATGTGTCATAGTGTAATTTGCCTCCTCTGCTCGACAGCAGGCAAAAGAATCCCGTTCGCTCAGGAGCGTTCATTGTTGACAGTGATTCGCCGGAGACCTATCTTTGAAGCGACCAAACTTTTACGGATAGCTCTCGGGCCCTCAGCTCGGGGGCTTTTCTTTTGCTGTTATCTCAACGCATGTACGCTCCTGTTTCTTGCCTTTCCTGGGGCTCTTTCACTGTCGTTGCAGTGCCTGCCTCTTAGTCGGCCCCTTTGTTATTCAAGTAGTCTGCAACGAGGTCGCCGAGACCTTCGAGCTGCGCTTTATTGATCTTCAATCCAGTGGTCTTGATTGAGAGCTTTCCATCGGTCGTTTCGACCGAAAGGTTCCGACTGCCAACTTTGCGAACAACTTTCAGTTTCTGCGCCGCTGCGGGTGGTTTCTTAGCCGGTTGCGCACCATCGTCTGACAGATGCGCGAGTACCTTCTGGAAGTCGTTGAAACTGAGCTCGTAGACATTCTTGAATGCATTCAAGATTTCGTCTTTAGCCTTGAAAACAGCACGCGCGCGCGACACCACGCTTTCATGGACGCCTATCCGCTCAGCGAAAGCCTTGGCGGTCAATTTGGTCTCAGAAGATGATCGGAGCTCTTCATACATCTGACCAATGGAAACCTGACGCTCAAAGGCGCTCAGATCGTCGCGCTTCTCGTTTTCCCGAAACCGCAGAACAAGCATTTGGAAGGTAGCTTCCGGACCGTCTCGTCCCTCCTGCGAAGCAATCACTGCCCGTACTGGGCGGCAGAGCAACCGCGCTGCCTCGCACCGCCTACGGCCCGCCAAAAGCAAAAATTGAATGCGTTCAAGATTCTTCGGCTCAAGCGCATCCGGACGCCAGTTTGGGTCTTCAGGCCACACCAGAATTGGCAAGTCTTGACCGTTGGCCTTGATGCTCTCAACCAGCTCCCTGAAGCCCTCCTGCTTCATCCAATCACTTCTGCGATCAGTCCCAACAGGATCCCGGATCATATTCGGATCGATTTCAAGCACCTGGTCTCCGTTCAGGACATCGGACACCATCGCTTCGCGTGCCTCGTCGAGGCCGGCTTGTGTTTCAGCTAAAGCTCCTGCCTTCCATGCGCTGCCTGCACCTGCACTGGCGCGCTTGAATGCTTTGGGTGTCGCATTCGACGTACCATCATCAACAGGTGGCTGTGCCTCGTCAGCGTCAACAGCGGACTTGCCAATATCTTTCAGGAGGGACCTCTTCAGACCTCGAGCCATTATGCGTCCTCCTCGTCGTCTTGATAAAAGTCGTTCATCCACTGCTCAGCGTAGCCGCGCTCAAGCCCCGGCCAGATCCGGCTCACAATGGCGTCGTTCACCGCATCGGCGTTTTCAACAAACCGGTCGATCCCTTTCCGCTTGCCCGGCGTATCGGCTTGATACTCGTAGGCAGATTGATAGACATCCGACGCGTTGGAGATGGAGTCCGAGCGCAAATAGAACACGGGCAGAACCTCAGCAGGGCAATGCTCCAGAAGGTTCGAAATCTGATTGAGATCCTGATTGTTGGTTCGCTGCACAATGGTCGGCAAGAGCATGTTCGCGCTGGAACCGATATCGATCCTCTCGTTCTTGAGTATTTGCTGCAGCATCCCCAGCAGCCCGTTCACAAATGTCGACAGTGTAGCGATGTCGAAGCCTTTCATGGTCTGTGGGATAACCAAGGACGTCGATGCGATCACGTTGTTGAGCTGGAACAGCGTCAAAGCGGGCTGATAGTCAATGATTATGCAGTCAAGCGTTTCGGTTAGGGCGCTATGAAGCTTTGCACGATCGACCCGACCGTCAACGACTAACTCGCTGGGCGTTGTCGAGGGAATGTGGTGGTCGCGCCACCGCTCGACTGCGTCCCGCAGGTAGCGATAGAAGGTTTTTCCCTTTGGACGCTCACTCACCAGTCGCGCAATCTGAATCTCGCCTTCTGACGTCTCTCCATGGGCCGGGACAATGCGAATTCCGGGCCACTGGGTTTGCAAGAAAAACTGATCCAGTTCTTCAGCGGAGTAATCAGTGTACGGCGCGTCTTCGTTGGCAAAAAGGCCTGCAAAGTCGACCATGGACGGGGTGTCTTCGGTGGGCATCGCAGGCAACCCCTCACCACCCACAAAATAGAGCGTGGCCGTGCTTTGCGGGTCCGCGTCCATGACACCGACGCGCATCCCGTGGTGCAGACTGAGATACTGTGCGAAATGGGCAGCGCTGAGAGACTTGGCTGTGCCGCCTTTCTGGCTCGCAAAGGAGATCACAGGCAACGGGTCATCCGGCTTCCGCCAGGCCAAATAGTCATACGGTCGTTTGGCATTCGCGGCCAGGAGCGCGCGCATATGCATCAGCTCCGCGATGGTGAATACCCGCTCGCGGCCGACATACTCTCCTGCAGGGAAGTCGCCGCTTTGTTTGGCGAACTTCTGAAGATAAATCACACTGACATTGAGAAAGCGCGCACACTGCCGCATTGACCAGGTTCTCTGGATGCGTGTCCGGAGCGTCATTTCCTTGTTGACTGACACCATGGTCTTGTCGAGGCCACGGGAAAGCTCCGTCAGAAATTGCTCAAGATTACCGCTCATCACCGTGCCCGCCATGCGACTCGATCGACTTATATGTCGATTCTGATTGATACTATATCGATTTTGGGCGGTTTGTGAAGGGAATGCATTACTATGTGATTTCAGGCTATGATTAGGGTCCGGCATGCATCGCAATCTGCTATTCAATGAACTTTCTTGAATGCATTCAAGATTTGTCCGCAACCCGTAGTGCCCGACAAACAGGACCCCGTCATCATCATGCCAATCACAATCACCACGCACAATACCTGACATCTGCGAGCTCGGTGTTTGACCCAAGCGAGCCAGCGGGTCGTGAGGTCCGAAAGGGTGTTGCTTTGTGGGCAAGGTGGTAATTGCGGCGGCTGTCACTTGATGCTCTTTGAGGCAGTTAACCATTAGATAGGGTTGCGGGTACGCGGGCGACTTCCTCGAGAACGCACCCTAACGGACTACGATCTCAGGAATGCAAAGTGACCGGCAATTGGTGTCGCAAGAACTGGGGGAAGGGAGCGGTCCACGATTTCTTGGGACCACAGCCGCCTCGATAAAGAGCGGCCCCTTCGCAGTATCAATCGGACTTAGGCTCACCACTATCACGAATGACGATCTTGAAGCATCGCCGAAGGGTTCATCAAGCCACTGCCTGCAAGGTCGGCGCAGGTCTACTCTTCGGGACAAAGCCGACCTCTGACCCCGGCAGATGAACGTCCGCCTATCGGGTTTTGACCAGCACTGCCGCCATGAACGCCATGAACGCTATTCCGCTTCCTACATAGCCAAGAGCCGCAAATCCAACCGATCCAATAACCAAGCCGCCAATCCCGGCTCCAATCCCTTGCCCGAGGTAGATAACGGATGTGTTGAGGGCCAGCGTCAGCGCGCTTTGCTTCGGGTCAGCCTGCACGAGAGCCTTTTCGATGGCCGGGGAGGGGGCAATGAGCGTGCCAGAGGTCAGGAAGATCACGACAGCGACCATCGCGATGTTGAACCATGCGCCCGGTGTGCCTGTAAGGAAGACAAAGCTCCAGCTTCCAAGAACGAGCGCGAAGAGCAGATACATAATCCTCATGTTGGGGATGAACCCACGTCGATCCGCGAGAATACTGCCGACAATCAGACCACCGATGGACCCGAAACCGATCGCTGACTGCATCGCACCAATACCCGCGCCGTCAAGACCGGTGGAGGCTGTGATAATTGGGCCGAGATAGGCGATGATCGGGTAGGCGGCGATGAAGGAAGTCCCGATCAGGAACAGTCCGAGAAGTACCACTGGCTTTTTCACGACAGACCAATCGGATTTCGGCGGCTCCGCGTCGGCGGCGCTGGAGGGCACGAGGAACGCGATCGCTGGGATCACCGCCAGAGCGACAATGGCGGCAAACACGAAGGTCGCGCGCCATCCGAACGCACTGCCGACCACGGTGCCGAGCGGGACGCCGACAATGAAGGCGATCGTGAGACCAGATAGGATAATGCCTAGGGCCTGCCCTTGGCGTTCAGAAGGCACAAGGCTGGCACCGATGGCGCCGGCCATCGGCATGACGCCTGCGGAGACAACGGCGACAAGCACGCGGGCAGTGTCAGGTTATTATTGATGGCACGCCAGAACGGAGCTGCATTTTGATTTCAAGCGATCAACTCGTGTGCATACTCAGTCCAAATTTCGAAGGCATCGGCTCGGGCGTGGCGGTAGGAACGGG
>NZ_BLJE01000010.1 GCF_009811795.1 Litoreibacter roseus
GACGAAACCAGCGCACGTGATATGACCTCTCGTTCAGCCCCATCAAAAGGGACAACCCAAGCTATCCCATTGCGTATCCGCGCGCGAAGGAGTTCTGTCAGCATGGTGTCATCAAGTTGACAATACGGTCGATCCTTGCGGATCTCTTCCTCGACAAGGACAATAAGACACTGGACACGTTTTCGGAGGCGGGGAAATCCATCTTCGTCGCCGCCTGCCTTCTGGCGATCCAACGCGGGCGCGCGACATTGGGCGAGGTCAACAAGATCGTCACGGGCGGCGACTACAAGAATGCTCAGTACAGCGCCTACGCGGAAGAGGCCGTTGAACCCACCGTCAGGGAACTCTGGATCAATGCGGCCAGCGCGTCGTCGCGGCTTCTGACGTCCAATATTCAGGCTCTGATGACAGCTGGTCTGAAACAATGGGACAACCCGGCGGTCCGGACCGCGACCGAGGCGAGCGATTTCATGTTTGATCAGTTCCGCAAGAAACCCCACGCACTCTATATTGCGGTCTCCGAGGATCATATCGCGACCTTGGCCCCGCTTCTGCGGCTTATGTTTGCCGATCTGATTGCCAGCCTGAGGCTGAACGAACCAGGCCCGGACGAGCCCTGGCCCGTCATGATCATGATTGACGAGTTCCAGCAGATGGGTGCAATGCCCTATCTGGAACGTGCAATCCATTCGCTGGCCAGCTACGGGGGCCGGGTCGCGATGATCGCGCAATCCCTTGCCGCCCTTGACCGAATCTACGGTCCCGAAGGACGCGAAAGCCTCGAAAACGGGGCCGGACTCAAACTCTATATAACGCCGCGGGACCAGCGAACGGTGCGTGAAGTGTCGACCGCTGTCGGCAGCACAACCCGTGAAGCCGTCACCCGAACGTATGGGCGCAACAAAGGGCTTTTCGGTGTAACCTCGACTTCCGCCCGGCTGGAGGAGCGGCCACTTCTGTCCGAGACCGAAGCCCGGACAATGGATCCGGATGATGTGATTGTTCTGGCCTCACCGCAGCACCCGATCCGTGCACAACGGATCAAGTATTTCGAAGATCCCATTTTTATGAATATGGTCGACCGCCAAATGGGGCGGGATTTTCCCTACCCCCCGCGTGTGGACGGGGGCGGGCCCTGGTTGGATGGTAACGCCGCCGCATCTGCGATGGAAACAGACCGCGAAGACAGCGCTCAAACCGACGGACATGCGCAACTTCGACCGGCGCGCTCGATGCAGGTCCACCCGAAACATACTGGCGCCCAAGAACCACGGCCTGAAACTTCTGATCGGGCGGCGCCCGTCCCGCAAAAATGGCAGAAGGTGTTTCAGGAGCAGGAAGATTTTGTTGACCAATTGCTTGGGGAGGAGTGAGGAAGTGAAGAGTTCTCAAAGACGCGCGCCTGATTGAGTCAGGCGTTTGCCCTATTGCTTACTGCCGTGATTGATCCGGTTAAACTTTACAATGAATGAAGCCCGGATTCACGGTCCTTCTTGACAAACTTTGCCATTCCGCGCAGTTTGGCGTCATGGCAACAATGAATGTATCTCTTCCTGATCCGATGAAGTCCTGGGCCGAAACACGCACGAAAGATGGGCGTTACAGCAATGTAAGCGACTACATTCGAGACCTTATTCGCAAGGATCAAGAGCGGGAAGCCTCGATCGCCGAGCTTCAGCAATTGATCAAGGAAGGTCGCGAAAGTGGTCCAGCGAAAGAATTCAGCATGGCGCGCTTTATAGCGGGTAAGGTTGCCGAGCCTCGGAAGTGACGCGCAAGATCTTCTTACGTCCGGAGGCTGAGGTCGATCTCGCCTCTGTATGGGAGTATACTGTTGAAACTTGGTCTAGGGCTCAAGCCGAGCGCTATCTCCATGACATAGGCGAAGTGTTTCTTACCCTGGCCAACTTTCCCGAATTGGCTCGGCTACGCCCAGAATTTGACCCGCCTGTGCGCATCCACACCTTCCGAAAGCATGTCATTATCTATGTATTCGACGATACGACCATTGAGGTTATCCGTGTTGTGCATGGCCGTACAAACTGGGCGGTGTATTTGGCAACAGAATAGTCTTAAGACGCTTAAACTACAGATCAGCCGTGTTCTAATAAGACAGTTCATAGCGCAAGTTGAAGTGAACTACGCAGCAGATGATAATGACTGGAAAAGGTGATTTTCTGGATGACCTGCAGCATAGAAGCGGGACCTGATCTTCTACTATGTTCGGTAGAATAAAGAGTTGACGCATCGGTCTCTCATAACGTGCGCCGAATTTAAATTTTGGCGTACTTTCGAGTTGTAGTCAGCTGCTTACCTCTCTGCCTTGAACCACATGCCGTCGCTGTTGGCGTAGCGCCCGTCATCGGTGCCTTTGCGTAATTCGGCGCGCAGCGAGACTTCTTTGACCATTGCTTCCAGATCATTCTCGGCGGTCGCAGAAATATCGGCGATCTTAACGCCGTTGCCTTTTCCGGCCTTCTCTATGGCGCGTTCGACCAAGGTGCGTGCCGTGCCGCGTGGCGCGCGCTTACGACCTTTGGGTGTCGCTGTTTTCGCCTTGCGGGGTTTTTTCGCTTGGGGTTTTGAACCCGGCTTAGCGCTGGTTTTACCGGGGCTCAAGACCGACAGAAGCTCTTCCCGTGCGTCTGTTTTCCCCTTGGCGATGCCGTCCTTCATACCAAGCTCATACGCGTCATCCAGCGCGCGTTCTACTGTCTTCAAAAGTTTCTGAGTGGCTTTCATTTTTCCAACTTCTCTGCTGATTGGCGTAATCTCGCTATATGCCTGCGCTAATAGAACGTCAATCATGTCGGCATAGTGCTGTATACAGCGGCATGTCTATGGCCACTTTCGACGGCTGTTTCCTGAGGCGGCGAACGTATGCTTGCAATCCTACACGGTTGAGCTCGATTGTATTAGCTGAGATCATGGATCTGTGGCGGTTTGATACCGCACTTTTTGATAGCATTTACTGCAACAAAGCAGCGGTAAAAAAGTAAGACAGGTCCAATCGTTGTCATGTGATACGACTTATTCTGGGAAAGGTGTACCGCACGCGCACTCTTGGCCGAACTAACGCCACGAGACGTTCTAAGCTCGCTCATTTGGAAGCCATAAAGTCACCCGCTCCGCACTATCAAAACTTCCGTGATGCCCCGCCGTCCCTCCGATCGTCCAAGCTGGATAATGACATCGATGGATTTTCGAATGTAGGTTTGAACTTCTGCAAATGTGAGAGGTGTGCCCGCTTGAAGCACCATGAGAGCCAAGCGATCAATAGCAAGCTCGGCTGTTTCGGCATGAATGGTTGTGATCGACCCGCCATGGCCGGTATTGATGGCTTCCAGATATGTGAGGGCTTCAGAGCCGCGCAGCTCACCCAAAATGATACGATCCGGACGCATGCGGAGGCTCGCCTGCAGAAGGGCGCTTGCGGAGCGCGTGGAAGTCGTTGATCGTTCAGCCAGAAGGCAGACAGTGTTTGACTGTGCTGGAAACAACTCGAACGCGTCCTCAATTGTGATCAAGCGTTCTTTGCTTGGTACGGACTGAAGCAGATACCTCGCGAAAGTGGTCTTGCCCGTCGACGTGCCGCCACTGACGAGAACGTTCAAGCGCCGTCTCACAAGCAAATCCAGCGCTTTCGGCAGATCTATTTCCGCCAGCGACGCGAGTTCATCGAGCGTCGAAAGCCGGGCCTTTTCCAGAGAGATCGCCTCGCTAAACAGATATTGGGGTTCAAACTTGGATTGGTCGCCGATGCCAAACAATCTGATCGAGATTGCTGCTCCCTGCTCGACGGCTGGCGGAACGACAACCTGGATACGCAAGGGGCGGCCTCCATACGCAATTTTTCCTGACACCAGCGGCGAATTTTCCGAGACCTTGGCCCGCGCATCACCGACCAAACTAGCAGCCAGATTGGCGGCAGTATGGTGTTCGATTTTGCGATTGATCGGCTCCATGGCACCGGCACCCTGACATTCGATCCAGACCGCACCATCAGGATTTATCGCGAGCTCGACGACGTCTGCTCGCAAGACCAGATCCCGAAATGGTTCGAGGTATTGCTCGAGGTAGGAGGCAGGCAGATCAGTCATGGGCAGCTAGACTCTGACCGGCTCGGATATCCCGATCGAGAACCAGCAACGTGAACGCGCTCTTGTTCGGTCTGGAGTACATACAAATGCCTACTGTCTCGGGACTATGATGTCCCTGTCGACAATCACTGTCACCATCGCGCCTTGATCGACATAGATTGTAGGCGAGATCGACACTTGATCGGAGATGACGGAGTCTGTTGCGTTTTCGAGATCCGATCCGACCTCCTCCAGAACGTCGCGTGTTACGTCGTCTTCCGCTGAGTTCGCGGCAATCGCCGGCCCCGCTCCTATAATCGAGATCAACGCCGCTCCACCAAACCGTTCGTCGAATTTGGTATCCACCAGCCCAGTCATGCCTGACCGGCCAAGTTGATCTGCCCCGACCGATGCCAATTGCATCGACACGCCGTCTGGCGTCAGAATGCGGGTCCAGAGGATCAGGATTCGCTTTTGATCGACCTCTATGCCGGACCTGTACTGGCCGAACAGCCGCGATCCCTTTGGGATCAATACAATATCGCCAGTAAATGCGTAGACCGGCTCCGCCACGACCGCCACGACATTGCCCGGAAGATCGCTGTTGATCGCGGTTTGCAGTGCTGCCTGAACGACAGAGCCTTGCGCAAGTGTCTGGTCCGGGCGGTCCATGCGGGTGGCTTCCTCGATTTCAAGGGGGCGGGCGGCATTGCGAAGATAGGCTTCGTTCTCGGTCAGGGATGTTCCGTCACGAGCGGCACCTTTCTCGGGACCGCTTGCACCCGAAGCTCCTGTCGCCGCTGCCGTGGAATAGACCACCGAAGGCGATCTGATTTGGGCCACTAGCAGGTCTTCTGCCTGTTGTTCCGTCAGGCGATGCTGCTGTTGTTCTTGCTGACGCAGGCTGTCCAGGCGCTGTTGATCTCGGATGCGCGCCTCATCCGCTCGCTCCGCTTCCACCGCCTCTCGCTGCGCACGCTCGGCATCCAGAAGGTTTTGAAGCGATGCCAGACGTGCTTCGGTTTCGCGCTCCAGAGCATCCAGTTTTTCATCTCGATCTGCGACGGCCGCTTCAAGGATTTCGGTCTGATCCGCAAAAGCATCCCGAAGTTCGGTAACGGTGGATTGGATCATAGCGTTGCGGTCAGCCTGAGCTGCCGCAACAGCCGCCCGCAGTTCCTCAAGTTCTGCGAGAATGTCCTCACTTGGATCTGCTATCGGAGCTATAGGCGACGGGGCCTCGAGCGCCTCTTCTACTGCAATTAGCGCGTCGTCGACGCGCTCATTGGCCTCTTCGGTTGGGAACTCCAGCCGTCCGCCCGTTCGGAGGCGATCATTCTGGAATGGCGCGACATCAGACGTCTGTAGTTGATCTGTTTCCATTCGCTGATCAGTCGCGAAGAAATATGCAACGCCCGCACCGCCGAAGCCTAGAGCAAGCGCCAGAGCCGTGATCCCGAACCCGGGGCGCGATTTGGTCCGGCGGGAAGCTCTGAATGTGTCGAGGCGCTTTTTGAGGTCGGGATCATCTGCCATCGTTCAGTTGCTCACATAAATAGGAGAGCTGTCGCGGTAGATACAAAGCGCGTCTTCACCCAACCGCAGCGTCCAGAATTCGTTGACGCCGGACACCCGGACCGTATTACCGTTCTGCGTCCAGTTCACTGTCCGCTCACGACCTTGCGCGTCAGCTTTGAAGACCGCCGGCTGGCGGCCGTTCTCCTGAAACGTGAAATACGTGAACCGCCCATCATCGGAGACAGAAACGGGTCGGAAATCACCTTCGCCTGCGATCTTGTAGGTATAGCTGCGCGGTGCTTCAAACTCCTTGGCTTGTATATCTCTTGAACGTGCGCGTTGCTCGTCCTCAGGATAGCGAAACCGCACCTCGAAAAACATGCCGGTGCGGCCAGGGATCGATCCTTCGCGCAAATGAAACGCGTAGCTGCGGCGGTTGGTAAGCACAGTCATGTTGGTGGAGGCGTTTTGCACATGGGGTTTGATTGTCAGGATATTGCCGAGCTCCGGGATCGGATCGACCTGAAAGCTCTCCGTGTCGCCCACAATCACGGCCTCGAACCGTTCGCCGTCGCCAAATTGGATTGTCGTTGAATGTCTGAGATCGGTCTCGATCCGGAAGACCTGGTCCATGTCATAGGCCGCGTAGCGGATGCGGATATCTTTTGGTCCGCCTCGGGGCGTTGCTTCGGGCAGGGCAGGGGCCGCGACAATGGCAGAGAGAAAAAATAAGAATATTGCGCGCAGCGGCATCGGTCAGTTCTCCAGAGTCTCGGCATCAACCCGGTAAGAGGTCACAACGAACCCAAGGGGGTTGGCCCACACCTCTTGCAACCGTTGGCGGGTTTCCGGGCGGAATTCATAGGCGATGGTTGCGACATAAGGCCGGGTGATCACACGGGTGTCGCGAGGGGTGCGAAGGCTCTTCGTAAAGCGCGCCTGAGCCACGCCGGGCTCGATCTGGTTCACCGACCGGATGACGACCTCAATCTTGGCATTACGGCCATAGATGGCGACCGGATAGTCTGGATTGGTGGAAGACCAAAGATCTCGCAAGCTTCGGGCGGCATCTCTGTCCGAGCGCTGCAGAACGGAATTGATACGCTCCTCGCTATCGGTCAAATCGTAGGTTTCACGATCATCCACGTAGGCTACCAGATTGGCTTGGATGATTGCGTCGCTCTCATCGACGCTGAGCGCTTCGACGGCTACGACGCGGTCCATCTCGCCGGTCTCCTTGTCTACGACGACCACGACCGTCTCCACGGTCTTCAATGGGAATAAGGTGACAGCACCCGCAAAGCCCAGCACGCCTACGACGGCACCCGCTGCCGCAACACAATAGGCGAAGCGTTCCCGCCGCCTTGGGCCGAAAATGACATCGGCCTCGAAGGCATCCTGATCAAACGTGGTTCGGGTCATGTCTTCCGGAAGGATTTCGTGAGCGCGAGCGCCGCAGCGGGCGTACGACGGATCAATTCATTGCTCTTTGTTGCGGCACCGCTGATATCCTGGCGAAGTTCGTAGGGCGTCCGACCGGTCAGAACCCGTCCCGCGCCACCTGTCCCGTATTCGCCTGTATTGACCATACCGCGCCGGGCCAAGCCGGTCAGGCCAGCCGCGTTGGAGGCGATTCCCATAACGCCGGTGAGATTCGACGCAATGAAGGGGACGGCGGCCATCACGCCAGCGGAAAGAAGCAGAATGACAAGGAATGGCAAGATCAGGCCGACTGTCTCAACCGCATCCGGATCTGCAGACGTCTCGCCAATTGCCTCGGCAATCGCCACGATGATCCCGGCAGCGCCTGCTGCAGCGACTGGCATAAGCGCGTAGCCGATGGTCGCGCGCGACCAGGCTTCGAACAGGGATTGAGTCGGTTTGAAGAGCGACGTCAGGATCATGAACGGAGCGATGACGATCATGAGGGTGAACACGATCCGCGCATAAGCGATGATCCCGGCGGTGACGGCTGCGAAAACGGCAGACAAGACGAAAAAGATAGCGCCGAGGACTGCTCCAAACACCCAGCCTGCACGATCGCCGATTGCGTCACCGTAGGCCGTGATCCGGCTCACCATGCTGTCGAGGCTCTCGTAGACGCCCGCTTCGGTGCCGGTGTCGGTAAGGGCGAGTATGGATGCACCAACGCTGTCTGGGACTTCGGTGATGATCCGATAGACGATTTGAAAGTTATCCCAGCTTTGCGCGAATATCGCGATCAACGTGATCTTGATGCCGAAGGCGAAGCTGCTGCCAAAGGTCATCGGCCTGAGTTGTAGGACCACATTAATGCCGAGAAGAATCAATAGAAGCACTGATCCCGCCGACAAGACGTCTCCGACCGCACCAGCGGATGCGACAAATCCGTTCTCCGAGACAGTGTTGATTGCCTCATCCACCTGGGTCAGAATATCTGCGATGATCCCCATCAATTTGTCTTACAGGCGGCACTGCGCGCCGCTTCGGCCTTCGTCGCACGATTGTTTAGCGCGACCACATCGAAGGGCAGTCGGGGATTGTCGGATGTGACGAACTCTTGTGATTGTTCGACCACGTCCTGCCAGGTGAATTCACGCAGATGGCAGGTACAGTCACCGGTCTCTTCCCATCGCTCTGCGGCCAGGATTTGCAAGATGGCGCGATATCCATTGCGGATGTAGGCGGTGTCTGCGAGTGCCTTTGGGGGGCGAGGTGCTCTGCACTCAGTTAAATTTTCTGCTGGCTGAGCCATCGAGTTGAACTCGGCTTGCGAGATCTGGGTGCTGAAGACGAGTGGAAGCCAGGCGAAGGTGATCGCGGCACAGGGCGCAGTAAACGAGCGGATCATTCCGGCACCTCCATTGATCGGAATTTTCGTTCGTCGGCGAGTGTGGCCGCATCGACAACACCAAGCTGTCCGCCCGTGACCCCAGCGGTCGCCTCGAGCCGCCATATTTGGGTGAGGATGATCCCCAATTCTGCCGAGACACGCGTGTTGAGATCAACGGCGGCTTTCATTCCGTCCTGATCATCGATCAGGCCGACCATGGTTTCCAGGCGTCCGAGGCTTTCGCCGGCCTCGGCATGGCTTTCTTGGGCTGCGACGGACAACATCGTGCTGGAGCCCGCTTGGGTCGCGATCCGCTTGTCGGCGGGCTCTTCGCTCTCTGACAGTGATGTCAGACGATCTTGCGTGAGACCGGTGCCTGCGAGCACGCTTTCGGCCGCTGCCGTTAAATCTGCATTGGGCTTAAAGCCACTCACAAAATCCCCGCGGGACAAAGCCTCCGCGGTGGCGAGCGGTGCAGCCAATTTACCACGCAGGCGATTGAACTCCTGGACCGTAGCAAAGAGCTGCCCCAACTCGTTGCCCTCGGTGAGTGAGGCAAGCTGTCCCTCCAGGTTCAACAGTTGGCTCAACTGCGTTTCGAGGTCATCGCGCATGGTCGTCAATTGTTGCAGCTGAATGTTCAAATCCTCCGCCATATGTTCGAGTTGCAAGACCAGCTGGCGGAGTTGAGAGCTGTCAAATGTTGGAACACCCTGAGCGACCGATTGTGATCCCGCGAGGAGTGTTGCAAGTGCCGTTCCGAAAACCTTGTTTTTCATCTGATCTCTCCTGTTGCCATGAAGGGCCGCTCGGCCTGGTGATCTGCGGCGAGATGTAGGGTTCGAGACGCCGTCTGCTGATGGCTGGCAGCCATGAGACGCATCCTCGACGCAAGAATGCGGCCGATCTCGGCTTTGGCGTAGCTGTTGAGTTCAAATGCTCGCTTGATGTCCGGCATCTCGTCGATCTGCCGAATAATGATTGTCAGGCGATTTAAGACCTGCTCGATCTTCGCCCGAGCGTCGGCGGCATAATTAAGTGTCGCATCCGAGATGTTGCTATACTCTGCGAGCGCCATGTCGGACGGGGACAAGGTGCCAAGCGCATCCGCTCCCCCGATAGTCTCCAGATATGAATTATAGTACCGGGAGATGTTTCGCACGTAGCTCTGAGTTTCAGCGAAAGGGGGTACGCCACCGTAGTCCTGGACCCGCGCGGGACCGGCATTGTAGGCGGCCAACGCAAGGGGAACGTTGCCGAATGTCTCCAGCTGCATCGTGATGTAGCGCGCGCCACCGCGCAGATTATCCATCACATCATGGCGATCCACCCCCATATCCAGGGCAGTGCCCGGCATGAGCTGCGTCAAACCGTAGGCGCCGACCGGGCTTACAGCCGAAACGCTAAACCGACTTTCCTGCTTTATGAGCGCCTGAAACAGACAACGCCATTGGGTGGGGGTAAGTCCTGCGCGGCGAACGCCTGGTGCGTCTGCATATTCCTCCGCGACCTTGACCATCATCATTTCGATGGTTTCTCGGGCCTCGCCAAAGAGGCGGCTGTCCATAGGATGCGTATCGGCGGTGGGATAGATCGCACCCGCAGGGAAGTCCGTATGCCCCTCGAGTGCGCGAATATCAAGGCCTGGGCCAGAGAGTGCTACAGACATCGCGTCCAGCACATCCAACTGATCGGATTGTACGGCCGACAGCCTGCCGCCTGTGTCAGACTTGTTGTCTTGTGTTTTCATATCTTTCCCCAGTGTCGAGTGAATTGCCGACAATTGAGCGAGGCCGGCGCTGTCCTGCGTGGGCACGCCTTGTGCGTGTGCTTGAGATGCTGTGCAGAGGAAAAGCAGTGAGAGAAACGCATGTGACTTCATGGGATCAACCCGATCTCTTCGAACATGCAATCTTTTGTCGGCGGCGCTACAAATGGCAGGATCGCAGTATTGGCACCCTCGCGAGGGGAGCCGGTACCTTCGCCCAAGCAGGGTGACGTGGCGTCTGTATACTGCGTGCAGGCCACCAAGCTGGTTGTCCAGAGAAGGAAGATCATTCGCATATGCGCCTCCAGAACTCCGGATTGCTCCGCCAATCATGGCCTACCTGAGCTTCCCCTGACCGACCACCGCCCAAGAGCGGAAGGAGGGAGCCGAGCCCGGAAAGGTCTGTATCCACAAAGACGCTATCGTCTGTTGATCGGACCAGTGCGATACGTTGACCAGCGGTCGGTTGGGTGAGCAACGCGGCTTCTTTTTCGTTCAAGCGCAGAAAATCGTAGTCTTCTGGTTTGGCACGGTCGTTGGGAAATAGGATTTGCGTTGGAACAGTCTCGGCGATGGTTTTGCCAACTTTGGCATCCTGCAACTGACTGGGATATTGGGTCATCATTACAACGACGCAGTTCATTTTTCGCAGCGTAACGAGCCAATTCTCGAGACGGTTCGAAAAATACGGATCATCAAGCAGCTTCCACGCCTCGTCGAGAACGATAAGCGTGGGGCGCCGATCTTCCACAATCCGTTCAATCCGGCGCAGGATGTAGGTGAGAACCGCCATGCGTTCGGTCGACATGTCGAGGATTTCGGTCATGTCAAATCCAACGATGTCATCGTGCAGATCGAGAGCGCCATCATCAGGCGGGTCATCGAAGACCCACCCGAAGCGACCTCCGGGGGACCATGCGCTCACGCGGGCCTGGAGTTCTTCGTTGTCATCGAGCGATTGGAACAGCGTCTGAAACGCGGTGAAGTGCTGGAGCTGTGGACCTGCCTGCGCATTTTGCACGACGGCATTTTGAATACTACGGGATTGGGCGTTGGATAAGTTGCCATCTCGAGACAGCAGTGTTGCGAGCCAGTCTGTGAGCCAAGCTCGACCACGTTCGTCGGTTTCTGTCTGAAGCGGATTAAGCCCGGTCGGAATGCCGGCACGGATAACGTTGTAGCGTCCTCCCAAAGCCCGGATTGCCATTTCGAGGCCACAGTCTTTGTCGAAGAAGAACAGCCGGGCGCCCACGCGTTGGGATTGCGCGGCGAGAAAAGCCGTCGTGAGCGTCTTGCCGCTGCCCGTACGGCCCAGCACAAGGGTATGACCGACAGTCGGTTCCCGGGTTACAGGACCCGCCTCGTGGAAATTGAAGTTGTACCCGGACGTGCCTGTTGTCGGGAAAACGGTCAGGCGGGATCCCCAGGGTGTCTCGGTATCTGGTCGGCCCGGCGTGCATCCGTGGAGGGCGGAAAAATCCGCGAAATTGATTGTCGAGATGGGTGTCTTCCGTGCGCGGTACGTGAAGTTGCCCGGCGCTTGCGCGAAGTAGGTGGCCTTGAGCGCAATCTTCTCGCGCACGATAACCCCCATGATTTCCTGGCCCAGACGCTTGATCTCGGCTGCGGCCTGTTCGAGCGTTGGCTGATCCGGGGCGTAAACCGCGATGGAGAGATGATGATCGCCGAAGGCGATGCGGTCGGCTTCCTGATCGTCTGCGGCCTCCAGCAATTGATCACGGAGGGATACTGCCGCATCATCGGAGGCATGCATTTGGCGAGCGATCCGCTGAATGCGTTCTGCCATGATATTGGTCGGAATCGGTGTGAATGAGTTGGTCAAAACCACATCGAGCGGCAGATCGAGCCTATCGAGAAGCGAGACATCTGTCAGGGCCGGATAGCTCTTGAGGCTGAAGAGCGCACCGAACCGCGTTTGGCCTGTTACTGCGCAGGTCATCCGCGCGGTATCTTCATTGAAAGTGACCCGGGAGGATCCGAGTCCGTGGGCGAGGGGCAGCAGCGCTTTTGGGGTTGCAATAGGGTTGAATTGACCGCTGAGCAAAGCGCCGAGATAGCCCAGCCACTCGCCGTTTGAGTTGTCGAGACGCGCGGGCTTGGCCGCCGCGAGAGCCGTCTGGAAGAAACCGGCCACCTCGTCGAGCTCCCGGGCGCGCGCTGCCCGATCTTTTATCCAGACCCGCTTTGCGAAGGCCCCGAGAAGCGGGACCCGCGCTCCCGGTTCGGGCCGCCGCAAGATGCTGAGATAGAGTTGTGGTGTTTTCAGGTCGAGACCGCCGACATGGGCTTGCCAGCGCCGATCAATCTCGGCCGCAAACCCATTGCCTTCGATGGATTTGAGGGTGACATCCTGTGGAATGGAGAGCCGGTGAATGTAGAACCCGTAGAGATTGCCGGTTTGGGCAACTACGCCAGCGACCGCCCGGCGTGTGGCGTCCAGGTCTTGATCGGGGGTTGTCAGTGAGTTGATGCCGTCAAGGCGCAGTGTCGCCATCAAGTCACCCTCTCGCAGCGCCATGACATCGGGTTTGGCGAAAACCATAAATGGCAGATGTGTAGCAAGATGGCTCTCTCGGCCCAGTGCCGGGCCAGCTATCTCCCGCAAGGTTGCATTGGGCTGTCCGTACCGCACTCCGTCAAGCGTCATAGCTGTCGCCCCCATGGAGCGATCGGTTGCGCGTGGCGCGCACTGAACCATAAGAGACCCGTAGTATTTCGAAGAAATGGGGCTCCTTGTCCGCGACAAACCAGAGGACTGGATATGCCGACATACCGATGAGAAAGAAGATCAAGGACTTGGTCCAGATAAACGGCAGTACCACGCCGAGTGCCAGCACAACGAGATATCCGACGGGAAGACCCAGATACTTGGGCGGACGAGCGAGACCTAGAAATAGCGGCGAGCGTTCGGCCATCAGGTGAACCCTCCGACAATCGTGTCTGCGGAAAAAATCAATACGATCCCGATCACAACAGAGGCGAACCAGCCCCAGTTCAGCCGTCCCATCATGCACAGGAAGCCGGTGCAGATGACGGCGAGCGTGGACACTGCAACCCCAATGGGGCCGGTCAGTGAAGCCTCGACGGTCTCGAGCATGTTCTGGATCGGCGAGAGGTCCTGTGCCGCGCCCGGCACTGCGAAGAGCCCGGCCCATCCGGCGATGACTATCAATCGGGTCGTGGCACTGAAACGGCCCTGTCGATGTCTTTGCATGATCAAGTCCCTTTCAGTGCCGCTGCTCGACGGTTGTTACTCTTGGTATGGAGGGTCTTTGCTGAGGCGACAGCGGCCGGAGAAGCTCCAGGCCCGAAAGGGCCAAGCGGGCCCGTATCCGATGGATCCTCGCGATATACCGCCGTGTTTCCGGAAAGGGCGGCACCTGCCCGTAGGTGCGAATACGTGTGGGCCCGGCGTTGTATGCGGCCAAGGCAAGGTCAATGTCACGGAAACGTCTCAGTTGTGTAAGGAGATACCGGGCCGAGCCGTCGAGATTCTGCTCTGGATCTTTGGGATCAACGTCCAGGGCCCGTGCCGTGGCGGGCATGAGTTGACCCAAACCCACTGCACCTTTTGCGCTGACTGCGTCCGAACGATAGAGGCTCTCTGCCTCGATCAGCGCGCGGAAGAGATAGTGCCAGTTTGGCGACGATAGGGACAGACGTTGCAGGATCTCTTTGTGTGCGTAGCGTGCAGCGGTGATTTCAATGGCGCGCAGGACTCGGTTTCGGTCGCCACTCTTCGTCTGGCCGCTCTTTGTATTCGTGTAGTTTTGGGCATGTTGGAGATTGTCTGGCTCATGGGCGACCCATCCCGCGGTGGTTCTAAGGTTTCCGTCGCTCCGGAAGATCATCGCCTCGGCCATCGGCATCGAAGGTGATGTCATAGTCACGATCAAAGCACAAAGGCCGACCATCGCCGAATTCCCGATGGTGTTTGAACAACCCCGGCCAGATATTAAACAGACGGGCCTCTGGCCCGTGAGGTCCAAACCTTGTGGAAACGAGAACTGACTCCGGTTCTCCCTCGCAGAGGTAGACGCATTGGTAACGCGGCTTGCCATCATCGGTGACCCCGACACGCTCGTACCGACAGCGAAACGCACGTTCCGATGCGATGAGGTCTTTCACCCCATCAATCGTGATCAGAAGTTGATGTTTCTTGATCGGCATCGGGCTCCCCCACTGGCAGCCCTTCTACACGTTGCAAGAAAGCGCGCAAAGACACCACTTTGCAATATGTAATATTGCGCAATGTATATTTTCAGCAGATATGTGCTCATCATCCCTCGAAACGGAGCGAGCCCATGCTGCGAAACTTATCACTTACACTCTGCACGAGTTTTTTTCTGACGGGTACTATCCCGGCCAAAGCTTACGATATGGATTGCGCGATTTTGCTCTGCATGGCGGGCGGATTTCCAGAAAGCGCTGTGTGTGCGGCGGCCCATACGGAAATGATCCGGCGTGTGACGCCTTGGCCAAGTAAGCCGCCTTTTGGAGTTTGCAGCTATAGCGCCTCCTCGGAGACACCGAGCGCAGGAGCCATCCGGCGCCAATACACCGCCATACCGGATTTTGCGTGGCTGGAGCGAACGCGGGTAATCTGGTGGTCGGGTTGGTCAGTCGAAGATGCGCAAAAGGCGCGGCGCTGGACCTGGCGGATCCGATCCTGCGAGGCCGACAGCAAGGACTGCAAACTTCTTTCGAGTGGTCATCGGCGACACAGCCCGTGGCCGAAGGAGTTTATAACTGAGAATGGTCAGAGCATTGCGAGCCCGGTTTTAGCTGATCACGGCCCTGTTCGCAGCCGCGGCATCATCCTTGAGTACAGTGACATCGACGGCAAAATGTCCCATTCTGACTGGATCAGATATTAAGGCGACCAGATGCCATACATTATCCCCATGATTTCACGCTCTTGGACCTCTGTGTTCCCCAACATCTCTGGATCCACAAGCCAACTTCGGGTCTGCAGCCCTGTATTCCATTCGTGATCGAGCCACACCGACACCTCCTCGCTATCGCGCAGGATGTAGCCTTCCCGGATCGGTACGGCACGTGTCAGGCGATCTTTCATGGCCTTCCTCAGATTGTCAGGCGCAGCAATTGCGACGGGTCAATTGGTTTGTCGCATCTTCCTAGACTGGCGCTCGGACCTTTGCCGACAGTGCCCGACGTTGTCCCTCTTCGGAAAAGCTGACCATCTTTTGGCGCTGCGGATCCCAAAGATGAAAGCGAACGGACCGAAGGCTCTCTCGCAGACTTATTCGGTTGATTTCGCGCAGTTCGGGATAGTCCCGCAGAACCTCCGGAATTCTGTAGAACGGAATGCGTGCATAAAGATGATGGACATGGTGGACGCTGATATTGGCGGTGAACCACGCGAGCCAGCGTGGCAAATCCACATAGGAGGAGCCAGCAAGCGCTGCTTCGTGCACCTGCCAGTCCTGTGCTTGCGCCCAGTAGGTTTCTTCGAACTGATGCTGCACGAAAAACGTCAACACGCCTGCCGTCGCCCCCACCAGGACCGATGGGAACAAGATGACGAAAACCGGTGCCCAGCCACCGAGGGCAACCATGGCGCTGATCAAGATAGCAAGGCTCAAGTTGAGCCCCATTGCGCTGGCCCAGCATCGCCCGTCGCGCCAGAGCCCGAAGGGCAGGCGGTACTTGATGAAGAAGAGCAGAAACGGCGCCAGCCCGAAGAGAAAAAGAGGATGGCGGTAAACCCTGTAGGCGAGCCGCCCAATTGGCGATTTCGCCTCGTATTCCCAGACGGTCAAGGTCAGCACCTCTCCCAGATCGCGAGCGTCCAGATTGCCATGCCCCGCATGGTGGGCGCCATGCATCCGGCACCAGAGCCCGTGGGGCGTGAACGTCAAAAGCGAGAGAATGCGTCCTGTCCAGGTATTGGCCGGGCGCGTGCGAAACAGCGCAAAATGTCCGCAATCATGCTGGATGCAGAAAATGCGCATCAGGAAGAACCCAATTGGCAGCGACAATGCTAAGGCCAACAACGGGCTTACCGTGAGTGCAGACCAAGCACAAAACCAGAGCAGGGCGAAGGGTACCAGAGTGTTGCAGAGGCTCCAGGCGGTCTTCCGGGGGAGAGGGTCCCGGTATCGCGCGAGGCATCGAACCCAGTCTTGCGGTGAGCGCGCTCCGGACACCCTATCATGCTTGAGTTCTCTTGTGTCATTCATGGCTTCATCGACAGAAACAGGTTGGCTGATGACGCCTTCATGACAGCGTGGGCCGTGGTTGTGCTGTTGAGCGCGGCACGGGCGAGGCGGAGATGCTTTTCCACCGTGGCCCGGGTCAACCCCATGATCTGTGCCATCTCGTCCCCTGTCTTGCCTTGTGCTGCCCATTGCAGCACCTCCTGCTGGCGCTGGCTTAACCGGTGGATCAGGCCGGATTTGTGAGGTAGGCGGCTGACCTGCAGATGCATGAGATAACTGCTGAGTTCGATGAACGCATGATGTGCGGCCCAGATCTGCTCCACATCGTCTTGCGAAAGTCCACGGCGCGCGGCGAGGCCGATTGCCGCCTTTGTGGTATCCGTCCCGCTGTGGAAGCTGATGGTGTAGCCCGCGGTCACCGCAAAGCGTTGATTGATCTGGATCACCTCCAACTCATCCGCGGACAGGGTCTGTGCCTCTGCCATCTGCGCGATCATGCGCCAACTGCAAGTTCCCTCATTCTCTGAGGCCCAGCGGGTCATCGGTCCGTGCAGATACATTCGTTTGCCAACGAAATATTCCATGTAATCCGGGCTGTGATTGCTGAGAACGAGTGCGTCGTTCACCTCTCCGACGCCGATATTCCGACCGTGGATCGGGAATCGCGTGAAACCGTAGACCATCCGATCAAAGCCAAGCGCACGCATCGCGCGGCCATGTGTCGACCAGACTGTTTCGATGTCCTTGGACTTGGCCATCGGCAGGAGCGTGTCGTCCAACGAAAACATGGTTGGTCTACCTTTGTCCGAAAGAGGCGCCGAGGGTGGACGATCGCGCAGCGACACCGGTGGATGGCGCAATTGCGGTCGGAGAATTCTCAAGATGATCCGTCATGGCCGCATGAAAGACTTGGGAACTCCGCCATGGCGAGTGCCGAAATCCAGCCCCGACTTATCCGATCGGATAAGTCGGGGGTTTCCAGGTCAGGTTTTCTGAAGTTCCGACTTGCCGATGGCGAAATTCTGCGCGCTGGAGGCACGGCAGCAGGTGATAGTTTTAGGGCATCTGCTCAAATTCCAAGCAGAGAACCTCATCTGTCAAATGTATCCCCGCCGGATCGCAAGGGCGACCGCTTCGATCGTTGTTCGGACCTGCAGCCTTCGCCGCGCGCTTTCGATCCGTTTCTTGACCGCCGGAACCGATAGTTGGATCTGAGCAGCTACGTCTTCAATACTATGCCCCTCGGACAGGTGCTTCAGAACGATCGTTTCCTTCTCTGTAATGGCTGGAACCTCAAACAGCGCAGTGCTCCATGCTCTGAAAATCTTGTCCAGGCGACCAATCTCGTGATCATGTAGTTGGCGGTCCGGTCTGGCAACGGACAGGATCGATTTGTGACCGTTGATCGTGGCGGCGAGAATTCCACCATAGACAAGGCCATGCTCACGCGCCGTGCGGAGAACATTATCCAGATCTGGGAAGGTCACGTCGGACCACCGTTTTCTGCCGTCATTGCCGAGCGCCCAGATCATCAGGGGGTCAGAGCTTGCGTAGTTTTTAGCCATGTACAAATTCTGCCACCGCTCGGGGAACGTTGTCGTGGCAAAGTCGGCACCCAAGGTAGACATATTAAATGCAAGAAAAAAACCGGACCGGGCAACTGCATCGATTTCCTGGAGACCCGTTTCGACGTCCGGAAGATCCAGATGGCGAATATCCTGTGTTTCGAGCATGCTATATCTCCTGACCTCTTCAGTGAAAACAATAGAGATACGCCGCTGAACCACCAGCACCGTTCCAAGGGTGGAGGTTTTGGCTCTGCCTGTTTGTTTTGAAAGGTAGATTTGAGCGTGTTTAAGGCTGGGGCGATGACATGATGAGCGTAGTTCGGCAAAGAGGTTGCGACCAATCAACAGCGTTCAACGCAACAGTCTCGTTGGCATAACAACTAAGGCTACCCGTCATCTTGCCGAAGATTACCACGTCAGTCAGACCGACTGTGAAACTGCACAGCGATCGTAGAAACACGGTACATCTGCCGACGAACACGGAGTGGATGCCGAATTATGCGCATGAACCATACGTATAATTGACGGGCATTCTGTTCCGCGATATTCTCATTGTAGGAGGCTAGGCCATGAATTCTCAACCACGAAAACCTACGAATCTTTCGATGGATGTCTCTTTGCTTACGGAAGCAAAGGCGCTGAAGGTGAACCTGTCTCGCGCAGCCGAGGAGGGCGTCAGACAAGCCGTTGCAGCCGCCAAAACAGAGCAATGGAAAGAAGAGAATGCCGCTGCGCTTCGCAGTTCTAACTCTTATGCGGAGAAGCACGGACTGCCGCTCGACAAATTCCGTCAGTTTTGATGGCGAAGTATGGCGTTTTTCTGAACCCGACCGGTGACGGCTTTCTCCTAGACGTTCAGACTGACCTTCTCAGTGACTTGAATACACGCGTTGTTGTGCCACTGCTGCCACAATCCCGCGCGCCAAAGCCCGCCACGAGGCTAAATCCGACCTTCATAGTAAACGGGGAAGTTGTCGTCATGGTAACCCAGTTCATGGCGGCCGTCCCGGCAGGAATACTCAGGTCTTCCGTTGGAAAGCTTGATGGAGAATTTGAGAACGTCACAGCAGCCGTCGACATGCTCATGCAAGGTTTTTGAAACAATAACGATGGGCCCGTTGCGTTATCGATGTTGTGGGTGCAATGGTTCTGTTAGGGAGGGCCAGCCATGCCACGCTGTGATCCGTTTGAAGGCAATCGTTTTCCGAAGGATGTTATCCTATTGGCGGTGCGGTGGTACTGCCGCTTTCCTATCGGGACGTGCGTAACCTTCTCGAGAAGCGCGGGATCACGGTAGATGCGGCGACGGTTTATCGGTGGGTTCAGAAGTTCGGTCCCGAGATCCGCAAGCGCGCGCATGGTTGGCATCGTGGCTGGCGCGGAGTTCGGTGGCATGTCGACGAAACCTATGTTCGCGTGAATGGGCGATGGTGCTACCTGTGGCGCGCGGTTGACCAATGCGGACAACTCATCGACGACCGACTGACAGCGCGGCGTACGGCCAATGCAGCAAGGGCTTTCATGCGTCAGGCCTCGGACACCGTCCGTTGCGACCATCCGCTGACAATCGTCACAGACAACGCCCGTAGCTGCGTGAAGGTGATAGGTGAGTGGAATGCCCGCTCAGGTCCCGACGACGCGATCCGCCATGTCACACGAAAGCACCTCAACAATCGGATCGAGGGCGATCATGCAGTGCTCAAGCATCGATTGACGCCCATGCGCGGGTTTCACAGCCTGGGCTCGGCGAAGGCAGTGCTCAAAGGCGTCGAGACCTTCCGCGCCACCCGCAGAGGCCACTTCGCCGGATGTGAGCGCGGCGTTGCTAACGAAATCGCCTTTGTCTGGAATCTGTTTGTTGACGGGAAAAAGACGGCCTGAAGCTACCCGAAATGCCGCTCAACAAACTCAACTGATCAATGCAACGGACCCATCTCTACATTTATTTGGCAAACAACACCGGCTCACTTGTCAACTGCGGGAGGCGATATCGTCGGGGCTTGCCGATCTCGACCTCTCGCGCCGAAGGCTGTGTCGATGACATCAGAAACGCGCGCATGGGCAAACGCAGGCGGATGCGATGGTCGCCACAAGGTGCACACGACGTGGCCGTCACCAGAGCAGCTGTTCTCGACGGGCGCATGTCAGTCGCAGATACAATGTTGGCAGCGTGAGACCCCCAGGTTTTGTCCACGCCCGGCCCGACTTTGGTGCCACGCGCCTGTGGTCCAGCGCGGCCTTGCCAGAGGCTTAGGGTGTCATTCTGGCCTCCACGCTCGCGCATATGGTCGAATTTGGCTACACGGGCGACATTGTTTGGGAGGGCTCGCCTGACTATGCAGACTGGGACCGGATGACGATGGTACGCTAGCTGCACGCGCTTGCCTATCCTGTTCGCAGGAACGCGATGCGAAACCGCGTTCCCGACCTTTGTTCAGGCTTTCCGCATCAAATGGCAACGCCTTCCGGATCGAGCGTCACCTTGTAAAGTTCGGTGTCGGCGCGATCCATCAGGCGCACGGTCATTTGCTGGGTTGCGCCGTCAATGTCGACCAGGCCAAAGAACTGGAGGCCCATGGACGGTGGCAGGTTCACGCCTTGACTCTCAGCTGGTGCTTTGACGAATTTGACGTCCGGCCCGAAGGTTCCGTCGAGCTCATTCGGTCCAAACGTCCCGGCATGCAGCGGACCGGATACGAACTCCCAAAACGGGTCAAAGTCGCTGAACTGCGCCTTGTTTGGATCGTAGTAGTGCGCCGCAGTGTAGTGCACATCCGCGGTGAACCACACGGTGTTCTTGATCCCACCCGTCTTGATGAACCTGAGCAGGTCCACAACTTCCAATTCGCGGCCTTTCGCGGGTCCGCTTGTCCCGTCGGCGATGCCTTCGGAGCCGGATTGTTCGCGGAAATTGTCCCAGACGATCAGGCCAATCGGCTGGTCGGAGGCGATCACCTTCCAGGTCGCCTGGCTGCTGGCCAGTTCGCGCTTGAGCCAGGCCATCTGATCTGCCCCCAGCACGCGTTGATCATCGGTTAAGGTTTCGCTCATCGCAGCATTGTTTGGGCCACGATAGCTGCGCAGATCCAAAAAGAAGACATCAAGCATCGGGCCGTAGCTGATCTTGCGATAGACGCGCGAAGGTTCGGTCGGGTGGATGCGCAAGGGCGCCATTTCGTGGAAGGCACGAGTGGCTCGGGCCGTGAGCAATTTGACTGACTTTTCGCTGTAGCGATCATCGTTCAGCAAATCCTTGCTGTCCGACCAGTTGTTTACGACCTCGTGATCGTCCCATTGCATGAATGTGGGCGCAATCGCGTTCATGGCCTGCACGTGGTTGTCCATCATGTTGTATTTCCACTGGTCGCGGAATTCCTGCAGGCTTTCTGCCACCTTGCGCTTGTTGTCGATCAGCGTGGTGTTGCGCCAGATCACCTGGCCATCGCGCTCAACCTCATCTTCCATCGGGCCGTCGGCATAGACGGTGTCGCCCGAGTGGATGAAGAAGTCAGGCTGATGTGCGGCCATGGTGGCGTATGTCACCATACCGTCGTCGTCGATGCCCCAGCCTTGGCCAGCAGTGTCACCCGACCAGGCAAAGCGGACTGAGCGGCGCGACATAGGTGCCGTTTTAAACTGACCGATGATCGGCTCGGACACTGCATTCCCGTCACTCAGGTCCGTCGCGGTAAAGCGGTAGAATATGTCCTGGTCCGACGGCAGGCCAGTCACAAGGCGTTTGACGGCCATGTCCGAGTTGGGGATCGCATCCATAGTGGACAGTCTGCGCGCATTTGAGAAGCTTTCGGTCGTGGCGATCTCCATGTCGATGCGGGCAGGACGGTCTGTTCGGGTCCAGATCATACCCGAGGTCATATCTACGTCACCGGACTGAACTCCATGGCTAAAGACCGGTCGGCTCGCGGCCCGGCTTAACGCGGGCATCGCAAGGAACGCGGCCCCCGAGGCGAGGACAGCGCGGCGGTTTGCTTTGAAGGAAGGCATTCAACATCTCCTCATGTCGATCACGGAAGACAGGAAAGGTCGGCTCTGTAACAGTCAGAGCATACGCGCTTGAAGTGTTTGCGAATTTTTTGTGACTTTCCGAATGCAGCGAGCGCAAAATCTGATAGCCGAATTTCGGGTTGCTCACCCACAAACGCCGCATTTCAGCCTTGCAAAACTTCCATATTATGGAATAAATGCAAGGTATGATCGAGCGTAGTCACAGACAAAAGGTCGAAGAGGCCTTGGACGCTCAGGCAGGGGTCGTCCTGCTTGGTCCGAGACAAGTTGGCAAAACGACCTTGGCCCAAGATATTGCGGAAAGCCGGGATGCTGTCTATCTCGACATGGAGCGGGTGGCAGATCGTCAGATCTTGGAGGAGCCGGATCTCTATCTCGATGAGCAGATGGGGCGGCTTGTCGTGATCGATGAAATCCAGCTTATGCCAGACCTGTTCAAAACCTTGCGCGGTCAAGTAGATCGGCGCCGGAGGGCAGGGCACCGGACCGGGCAATTCCTGTTATTGGGGTCGGCGTCAAACACGCTGCTGCATCAAAGCGCTGAATCCCTCGCCGGACGGGTGAGCTATCACGAACTGACTCCCTTCCTGATATCGGAAGTCAGCGTCGACGAAATGTCGACGCTTTGGCTGCGGGGTGGCTTTCCTGACAGCTTTCTTGCAAAGACGGATCGGGCCAGCCTGTCCTGGCGAGAGGACTTCATTCGAACCTATCTGGAACGTGATATCCCGTCCTTCGCCTTGCGCATTCCGGCTGAGACGCTGCGCCGTTTCTGGACAATGCTGGCCCATGAGCAGGGTGGTCTTCTCAACGCAGCGAAGCTGGCGGGGAATCTCGGTGTCTCGGGGCAAAGCGTTGCACGTTACCTCGACCTGCTGGTTGATCTTATGTTGGTGCGGCGGCTTCCGCCTTGGCATGCAAATGCGGGCAAGCGGCTGGTGAAGTCACCGAAGATCTATATTCGGGATTCAGGGATGGCCCACGCCCTGCTCGGTATTGAGAGTGCCGAAGCTCTCTTAGGACATCCTGTCATTGGGGGAAGCTGGGAAGGGTTTTGTATCGAGAACCTCATTGCCGCCGCACCGCGTGGGACTGAGGCCAGTTTCTATCGTTCTTCAGCTGGGGCTGAGATAGACCTTCTGCTGAAACTTCCCGGCGGTCCGCTTTGGGCGATTGAGATCAAGCGGACGACGTCGCCGAAGGTCACGCGGGGGTTCCACATGGCAGCTCAAGAACTGCGCGCGACCGAGCGCATCCTTGTTTATGCCGGAGAGAGGGAAGTTCCCGGCTCGAACGGCTTGCGGGCGATGTCCTTGAAAGACGCGATAGAGCGATTGGTTTCCGCTGAGAAATAGGTCGGCCAATCCATCACGGTTCTGAACAAGATTGAGTTATTTGATTCAGCAACATCACTGGACTGGCCCGGAATACTTGTCCGATTGTCGCTTCATGACCGAAGCCGAAACAACGCATGTTCGCCATTCTTGGTCCTCCGTTTCCTAAACATAGCGTTGGACCAATTCAGTTGGGGAGGCTCAGCGGGCAACTCCCGACCCTCTCGCCCCGACATCAGCCGGCACGCCTGGCTCGCTCACGCCGCCGTCGGTGCGCGGATTCCCGCCCGTTTAAGGCGAGCTGCGAGAGCAGCGACACAGCCAAGAGATATGTCACGAATTCGTTGCAAAGCGCACCTATCGCTATCTCCGGTTGTAGAAGAGCAAGATGATGAAAGACATAGAAGAACCAAGTCTGAGGACAGAACGACTCAAGCTCATTGATGAAGTTTTTGATCTCATTTCAGCCAAGAAAGACGATCTGGCCAATATTCTTGGACGACTAAACGGCCCGAAGGCGACCAAGCACGAAATCGATGCATCCCTCGATGCGATTTTGACAGTCCGGGCAGAAATCTCAAGAACGAGTCCGAGTTTCATAAATAGATTCGGCGTGTTTCATTCGCCAAATGCAATTCTGTATGAATACGTGCTTCATTGCGTGATACCGTGCCTCTATTCGCGGCATGTCTATATCCGACCCGCCAGCAAGAGCCTTATCGATACCGTCCGTCTTCACGATTTTCTCACCAAAGCCGTCGCGCTGCCGATCGAGATTTGCCCGGTCTCGCAGACGAAGTATTGCGACATCCTAAGCGGATCGGAAGCCGTCATATTCACCGGCCGCTACGAAAATGCCGTCGAGTTGTCCCGGCATCTGAACGTGCAGCTCTTCATGTTCGCGGGCGCGGGGTCGAACCCATTCATCGTGGGGCCGGGATGTGACAAGGTCGGCATCGTGGACAAGTTCGTAAATGCGAGGCTGCTCAACGCCGGTCAGGATTGTGTCTGCCCGAATGCGATGTTCGTTTCAGCGGCTGAAAGCGAAGCCTGGACGTCTCAATTCGCCCTTTCTCTGTCCGAACTGGATGATCACGACCGCTTCCCCACCGCAGAGGTCAGCCCGCTTCTGGATCCCGACCAAGTCCGCACGATTATGGAGAGGATGCTCGCAAATCGCGACGACATCTTCCACGGGGGACATGTCGATCTTACCTCGTTGGCCATGCAGCCGATTGCGCTTTACCAGCATATTGGCCGCGCGATGCAACCGGAAGAGTGGTTCGGTCCGGTTTGCCTACTGATCGGCTATGACACGATCGACCAGGTGTCCGAAATGCTGCTGCGCCCAGAGCTGCGCGACTCCGCGATGTACCTGTCGACCTTCGGTGACGTCGATCTTAGCCCTAAGGTGTCGGCCCGCTACATAGATATCGGCCCGGTCAGCGTGCTCGAAACAGAAGGCGGCAACGAACCGTTCGGCGGCTACGGCGAGAAAGCCAGCTTCGTCGAGTTCAACGGAACGCGCGTGTCCCGGCCAATCCTCATCTCACAAGAGATCGCAGAGGCGTTCGGCTGCGCATTATAGAGCGCCTTTTTTCAGGTTTTCCTCGGCGGGCATTGCGCGACAGTATCTCAGACACGGAGGCATCAAGATGAATCAGAACAAAGAAATTGAGCCGTCCTTGGACAAAGTCGACCCGATCTCCGAAGTTCGCAGAAAATACCCAGTTCTCCTTCCTGGGACGCTCAAGAGACGGATCGAACAGGGCACCTATTCCGAACGTGCTGCACGCCAGTATCAGCCGCAGGCCCAGGAGTTGTTGAACTCGAACCAGCTGTCTGCGGATCCGTGCAACGAAGGCGACTACCGCGTCACCGAGAACCTGATAAAGAAATACCACAACCGCGCGGCCCTGATCGTCACACATCGCTGCATAGCCTACTGCCGCTTCTGTTTTCGGAAGGATTTTGTCGGGCAGTCGTCGCAGGCAATCAATCCCGCTGGCCTTGAGCACAGCATCAGTGAGATCGAGAAAGACGTCACGATCTCCGACGTCCTTGTCTCGGGCGGTGATCCCCTTGCGATCCCTAACAAAGAACTACTGCCGATCCTTTCGCGGCTCTCGCAGGTCGACCACATCAAGAGCATTCGCATTCACACACGCGGAGCGTCCCTGACGCCGCATCGGATCAATGATCGCTTGCTGGAGTACCTGAGCACCGACCGTAAGATCTGGTTCTACACGCATATGAACCACATCGATGATCTGCGCGATCCGGATGTGGAGGATGCGCTCTACCGGATTTCCCGGACAGGAACGCCGCTTCTCAATCAGGCTGTCCTGCTGGGCGGGGTCAACGATACGGTCGCCGATATCCATGACTTGCTACTGGGCTGCTACGAGCGACGAATCGTTCCCTATCACCTCTATTCCTTCGATCCAGTTCAGGGTGCAGGCCACTTCTCGGTCGACCCCGACGTGTCACTGGAAATTTTCACCTCCCTCGCCGGGCTTCCGGGGCCGGCACAGCCCGTTTTCGTCGTCGTCGACGAAAAGAATAGCAAACGGCGGTTTGTCTTCGATCCGTCCTCCGGCACCGACACCTTGAAAGACCTGCTTATGTCGAGGCACCCAAATGCTTGACAAGAGCGCGTCCGGACCTTCCAGCCAACTCTCAGGGTTTTCGCAACGCGGGTGGTTGCATTCCTACCAGATGAGCCGGTTCGGCGACGTCCCCTTCCTGCCTACGGCACTTTCAAAGGCCGAGGGATGCCGCGTCCGCGACGTTGACGGTACCTGGTATCTCGACGCGTTGTCGGGCGCCTATTGCGTCAATATTGGCTATGGGCGCCAGTCGGTGCTCGATGCCGCCTCAGAGGCTGCATCAAGCATCCACTATGTTTCGCCGTTCTCGTGCACCAGTCCTCAAGCAGCGGCGTATTCGAAGGCTCTGACGGATGCGCTGGATGGGTTCATGGGGCCTGAATCGCGCATATTCTTTGTGAACAGCGGTTCCGAGGCGATCGATGCGGCGATCAAACTCGCCCGTGCCTGGCACTTCGTGAAAGGAACCGGCCACAAGACCATCCTGTCACGGCGCGGGTCCTATCACGGCTCGACATTCGGTGCGGCAACGGTCTCGGACAGCGAATTCCTCAAGCAGGTATTCGGTCCGATGATGGGCGGCGCGGCCAAGTTCCCCACGTCCTCCTGCCATATCTGCGAATTCGACGAAACGCCGGACAGGTGCGGGGTGAACTGCCTCGGGATCGATGCGCCTGACCCGGCCGCACTTCTGGTCGAGGCGGTCGAGACGTGCGTTGGAACGGGTCTGACGCATCGGGACTATTATCGCCGGCTGCGGCGCATTGCCGATGATCTTGGCGCACTCCTGATCTGTGACGAAGTCATCACCGGTTTTGGCCGAACGGGCGCTCTGTTTGCATGCGAGAAGCTCAACATTCGCCCGGATGTTCTGGTCCTGGCGAAAGGAATTACCTCGGGCTATGAGGCGATGGGGGCCATTGTCGTCCGCCGGGAGGTCGCAGATGCGTTCCTCGGCGACGACAGCAAGACTTTCTTCCATGGAGCCACATTCGGCGCGCGTCCTGGCCCGGCGGCGGCTGCGCTGGCAAGCCTCGACATTCTGCTGGACGAGGCTCTGCCTCAGGCTGCCGCCCGGTCTGAGGCCATCATCCGGTGCCAGATCGAAGCAAAGCTCACATCACGCCCCTCGATCCGTGCCTTCCGCGGGACCGGGATGCTGTTCTCGGTCGATGTCGACTTTCACGAAGGTCCCGCGCGGGTCCACGATATCGAGTTACTTCGGCAATGCATCTTCGAACAAGGGATCATCAATTGCCTCTACTCGACCAAAGACGATGGCTTTGTCGACATTGCGCCGCCCCTGATCTGCTCAGAAGGGGATCTTGAGGAACTGGTCGAGGGAATATCAAAGGGTTTTGACAAATGGGAAAACCAGCGCGCCAAGGGTGACAGCGCATGACGCGACGTGCGGTACTGATAACGAGCGTTACGGACGAGCAGGGGCGGAGATACGGCTTTGCCGAGAATGAGCTTGGCGAGTTCGACAAGGTAGAAGACCTCGATGTCCTGTTCGACTTGGTTGAGAAGGCCGGCTTCCAGCCAATCTTCGCGGGTCACGGAAGGGACTTGGCCACGGCACTGATCGAGCATACGCCCTGTCTCGTGTGGAACCTCAACCAGGGGCTCTACGGACGCGCGCGCGAGGCAGAGGCGCCAGCTCTGTGCGAAATGCTCGGCTTCGAACTGCTTGGTTCTGGGTCCTGGACGGCCATGCTCACGCAGGACAAGCTCGCCGCGACCCTGCTTGTCGAAAAGGCGGGTATCGCAGGGCTTGCGGTGCCCCGGACGATTGCGATCGACGAGCCCGGACATCTGGGCCAGGTCGACGCCCTGAGCGCCGAGATCCGCTGGTTCATCAAACCGCGCTTCGAGGGAAGTAGCCGGGGCATCGACAATCAGGCCATGCACGCCGATGGCAAGGCTCTGAAGGCTCGCGCGGGGGAGGTCCTAGACCGATGGGGTCCTGTGTTGATCCAGGACTTCATCGACGGGATCGACATCTCGGCAAATGCGCTCACTGATGACCTCGGCGTCCTGACACCGCTGGCTCCCATAGTGATCGACACGGAAACCGGATTCGACTGTATCGACATGAAGGCGGATTACACGAATCTCCGCCGTCGCCAATTGCCCCTGAGCGAACTTCATCCCGAACATATTCCGGCAGTCAAACGCATCATATCCGATCTGTCCCGCCTCTTTCACGCGCGGGACTATTTCAGAACCGACCTCCGGCTCGACCCGCGCACAGGAAGAATAGTTTTCCTCGAAGCGAACCTGACACCGACATTCGCCGATCATGACGAATTCATCTTGGGCGCTAAGCTGGACGGACAAAGCCTCGACGACGTTGTGAAATGCATTCTCGGCGCCGGAGATAGGCGATTACAGGCCCGCAAGAAGAAATCCACAAAAAATCCGCCAATCGAACACCGGAGTATTCAGAATGCTCATTGAGCGCGGCGATATTGCCCAATACCGATCCATTCAGGACCTCAAGTCCAGTGGGAACCTTCGCAAACCCGGCATCATTTCGGCCAGTGAAGAGTCCTATAAGTTCTTCGACGACTTCAAATTCGAGCGACTGTCATCGCTCCACGGCAAGGATGTCCGAATGGAGCAGAACAATTTCCTCCATACCAACCCCACGTTCTCGATGGTTCCGATCGAGGAATACATTTCGGCGATCTCCAAGGGAGAGACGTTCGAGAAGGACGGGCGGGAATACTACCTGAGTGTCTACAACATCTTCAAAGACTTCCCGCATCTCGTGCCGGACGACATGGTGCAGGACGTTCGCAAATTGAAAGGTCTTGTCGAGCCACTTTGCTGGATCGGGCCGAAAGGGACCGTGACCGGTCTTCATGCGGATTGGCCAGACAACTTCCTCTGCCAAATCCAGGGCAGAAAGCGGGTCATGCTGATTGCGCCCGAGACGGCTCGAGAGATGAAGCGTTCGGATCGTTTCGATCCCGAAACCACCGTGTATGATTACGATATCGATACGGTCGACGACCCCCGGATGCCGAAACAGTTCTGGGATGCTGCGACCATCCTGGTGATCGAGGAAGGGGATATCCTCTATATCCCGCAAAACTGGGTCCATTGGGTCGCTGGTCTGTCGCCGACCGTTTCGATCAACCTTTTCTTCCAGACTCCGATCGAGCGCATGCGGTTCCGGGCCATCGAAGTGCTGCAGAGACTCTCGTCGGCTCTGGGCGTTGCGTACCGCGAGAACACGCACAAGGCAAAGCAGGTCTGACCGGTGACACAGACCCTCAATGAACTGCTCGCCCACGAGCTGTCCGAACGTGGTTTCAAACCCAGGAATGGCGCGATCCTGCCGACCCATTTGATTGAAAGGCTGAAAATCCGCGACGTCACCCTGGCTCCATTCTCCGCAAGTACCTCGCAGCTCTGGGCGAAACTCACCGATGATGAAGATACCGCGCTGTTCCTGAAACTGGCGGTCCGGCGGCTGACCAACCCGTTTTCTGCCGAGCGCGACCGGCTGATCTGGATCGGAAGGTTCTTCGATGCGCCGGAAGTCGTCGATTACTGGGCCGGCGAAGAGCATGAGGTGATCGTCACGACATGGCGCACCGGCAAGACCGTCAAGGACTGCGTTCTGGAGGGTGCGGACGCCGAAGGGGCAATCAGGCGGGCAGGGCGGTTTCTGCGGGAATTGCACGCATCACCTGCCGTGAGCGCGTGTCCCTTCCATCGCGATCTCCCGGTTCTGCATGCGGATGCGACCTTGTTGCTCGACATGGAGCGGCCCTGGGAAGGTGCGGTGCCTTCCGAGTTCGAGGAGACATTCGGTAAATCGCCGGCAGAATATCTCGCGCCGCTCTTGGCCGATTTCCCCGAGAATGATCGGACAACGCTCGTCCACGGCGAGGCTAATCTAGCGAACTTTCTGATCGGGGACGATGGCGGGTTCAGTGTGCTGGATACCGGCCGTCTCGGCCGCGGCGACCGGCACCTCGATCTGGGGCTAGCTATCTGGGAAATGGAGGTGATGTCTGTGCCACACCTCGTCGCACCGTTTCTCGACGAATATGACCGTGACGCCATCGATGACAACCGTCTCGAGTATTTCCGGCGACTGGCAGGGTACTTTTGGCACACATGAGTGGTTTGTCGGTCATCAAACCAGTCGCGTTGATGCTGTCTGGATCCTTCCGGGCCTTCCAGAACGCATTCATCCTGCCGTTCGTTTCCTGGCAGGTTTACCTGTCGTCGGATAGTGTTGCCGCGGTTGCCTACACGATCGCGCTCGGGCAACTTGTGATCCTTATAACAAGCCGTCTGACCAAACGGCTGATCAGGCCCGATCATGCCGCATCGATTGTCGCGGCCTTCGATCTATTCCGATTTCTGGTGCTGGTGGTCTACAGCGTCCTGCCGAGAGAACTGCAGATCATGGCTCTGCCGGTGGTCTTTTGCGTGAACACCGGCTTCTATGTGCCGATCTCGGTGTCGATGAAGGTGTTAAGCAAGATGGACGTTCTGGACAAGCACCTGCATTTGTTCAATGTGCTCCTTGGAAATCTGCGCATTGCCGCCATGCTGATCGGTGGCCTGTCCGCTGGCCTGGTCATCGCGCATCTGGGCGCTTTTGGGCAGTCCCTGACTGTCGCCACGATCGGTCTTCTGCCGCTGCTCTGCTCAGCGGTCTATATCTACCTCGCCCGCGGGACCGGGGGCATACCCGCCAACGCCGCGCTGACCGTGTCCGCAGACTTCAGTCTCGCCAAGCTCAAGCCCCATCTGCGGCTGCTGCTCATCTGGGTCCTGATCGCCGACAGCTTCATCATCCTGTTCGATGTGTACTTCCCGGTCTTCGCCGACCGGGTCTTCGCAGGGGACACGAGGCTTTTTGGCCTTGCGGACTTCTCCGTCGGGATCGGCGGGATCATCGGCGGGCATGTCGGGTGGCTCTTCATCAAGTATCTGAATCAGCGGACCCTCGGACTGATGGTTGTCGCGTTTCTCGCCGTCTTCTTTGCGCTGAAATTTGTGACCTTTCCGATCACGTTCATCGTTGCCGTCGCCCTGATCGGCCTTACCTACGAGGTGTCGGTCGTTCTCCTGTCTCAGATCCAAAAGGAGACCCCCCGAGAACATCAGGCAGCGATGCATTCGACCTTCTACACAATCAATTCGCTGATGGTGATCGCATTGGTCCTGCTCAATCAGCTTGCTGGCGTCACCGCGTCAGCGCTCATCGTGTTCGGCATCGTGCTGGTTCTTGGAACCATGACCGTCATGCGCCCCCGTCAGGCCACTTTCGAGAGGGCTCCCTGATGGGCACAGGCACATCGATCAATCACGGGCTCGACATGGTGTTCTCGAACACCAAGCCAGCTGATGCGACACCCGAGGCGATATCGGGCGAGCTGCAGGATGGCATTGCCATCGTCGGTCTCCCTTTCGACGGAGGGTCGAGCTATCACCCCGGCAGCAGGTTCGCCCCTAATGTCATCCGCGAGGCAGGCCGACAGGTGTTTTCGCATCCGGTCTGGCCCTTTGGTTTTGATCCGAAAATGGTCCAGACGGTCGTCGATACCGGAGATGTTCTTTATCCCTACTGGAAGCCGCAGACCTTCCCCGCCTGCGTCCGGGAGCACGTCGACCACTGGATGGGCTCGAAGATGCGTGTGCTGGCCTTCGGCGGTGATCACTCGGTTACGGTCCCGATGATTCAGTCCTTTCTCGATTGCAACCCAGGCGGCAAGCTCCTCGTCCTCGACGCCCATTGCGACGTTGCGGACTTCGACCCAGGTGACATCAACCACGGCAGCGTACTGTCCGAGCTTCTCGCGGACGGCGCTCTGCAGGACACGGACCTGATCCATGTCGGGATGCGTACCGGCGCTCGGTCTGATTTGCCCGCCGCATCCCATGTCTTCTCAATGGATGAGATCGACCAGGACCACTGCTCGATCGAGCGTCTTGCCGCGAAAATCAAAGAGATCGCTGGAAGGGCACCGCTTTATATTTCGCTGGATCTCGACGTCTTCGACCCCGCATTCGCGCCGGGCGTCTCGACCTATGCGACAGGCGGGCTCACCTCTCGGGCCGGGCTCGATCTCTTGCGCGGGCTTGCCGGCTGCAACCTGCGAGCCATGGACATCGTCGAACTCTGTCCGCCTCGCGATCCAGGCGGCGTTACCGCATCGCTTGCCGCGATGCTGGGCGCATACTTCATGTGCATTTCCTCGAAGCACTTCAACCAAATGAGCAGGACAGATGAACGCTGACCACAAACCGACCGCTCAGGAAATCAAGGCGCTCAGCGCCAAGAACAATATGAGGGGCATCGCCGCACTCGCGAGGGACTGGCTCTTGATCGGTCTGGCGATCGTGCTTGCCGAAACGCTGGACAGCCCCCTTGCGACGCTGGTCGCGATCTGGATCATCGGCAGTCAGCAATATGCCCTGGGGGAGGTGCTCGTCCACGAAGCGTCGCATGCGAACCTGTTCAGGACCCGCGGTCTGAATTGGTGGCTGCAACCCCTCTTCGCCTGGCCGTTCTTCAAGACGGTCGATGGCTACCGCAAGTGGCACCTGCCGCATCACACGCAGTTCGGCACCGAGGGGGATCCGATCGTTCCCCGGTATAAGGAGTTGCGGCAGAATTTCACCACAGCCAAGGCGTTTCGAATCTGGTTCATTGAACCTTTACTCGGGCCGGCCGCCTGGCGCTACGTCTCCGAGGATATCTTCGATGAGGAGTTGAAGGTGTTGCTGCCGGGACTGGTCATGAACGGCGCCGCGCTTGCCCTGTCTATTGTCTTCGGCGTCTGGCCCGAATTTCTGATCTATTGGATCCTTCCCCATCTGTGGGTCTTCGTCGCCTTCTATCACTGGCAGGAGATCGAGGATCATTTCGCCTGCAACGGCACGGGCAGAAATACGATCGGGGCGGTTCGCAGCGTGCTGTTTCACAACTCCGGCCATCACGAGACGCATCATCAGTTTCCTAGCATACCGTTCTACAACCTACCCTCGGCCCGACACATGACTGACCCGCAACGGACCTGCACCAGCACGGGCTTTTGGGAAAGCTACCGGCAGCTTTTAGACTTTGCCCGGAGGCCTACATAGCGTAATTAGCCACAGTTTTGCACAGAACAACACTTCGGACGCCATGCGCAAAGACAAGGACGCGATCTATCGATTGCAATTGCCGATCGACGACGAGATCTCCGCGGATGTTCTTGGCGACTGTCTCTGGGTCAATATCGGCGACACGTTCAAGGGCGGATTGGAGGCGGCCCAAGCCGCTGCGATCGAGCTTGCAGATATCCATGGGTGCCGCCACTGGCTGGTCAATCGCCGCGTGAACCGCGGAAGTGATCCGCTCGAGAAGAAGCGGGTCTGCAGCCCGGATTTCCCGGATACTTGGACCGCGCGCGAGAATGGAGCCACTTTTCTGCTCAAACGCGACGAAGGGGTCGCCAGCGGCTTCTTCACCGATCAGTCCGCCACGCGCTTGCGGGTCGCCGATCTGAGCAACGGTGCCCGCACGCTGAACCTTTTTTCGTACACCTGTAGTTTTAGCGTCGCCTCCGCACTTGGCGGGGCCGCCGAAGTGACAAGCGTTGATGTCAGCAAGAAATACCTCGAATGGGGCCGCCAGAATTTCGAGATCAATGGCCGGGAGCCCGATGACCACACCTTCTGGAGCGGAGATGCGCGCACGTTTCTGAGACTGGCTAAGAAACAGGGGCGTCAGTTCGATATGGTAATCCTCGATCCGCCAAGCTTCTCACGCTCGAAAGGCAATGCCTTCCGGCTTGCGCGCGAATATCCGTCGCTGGTCCGCGATTGCCTCACGGTCGCGGCGCCTGGGGGGCGTGTCCTTCTCATCGTCAACTTATCGTCCTGGTCCGTGAACACGCTCAAAATGATCGTTGGATCCGAAGCCCGAGAGATTGGGCGCTCCTACGAGCTCGAGTTCGCCAGTGATCCGGACCCCAGTACGACGGCCAAATCGATCATGGTAAGGAAAGCGCCGGGGTAGCTCCTTCGATTTGAACGAAAAGTGACCTAAACGATCACTTGGGGCGGCACAAAAACGGGACAGGTCCAGTATCGGTGGGCCCAGAAGTTCGGCCCAGAGCTCACCACGCGCACGGAGAGATATCTCCGTCGGGCCAGCGCCCCTACCCTCAAAGGCAATGTGAGCGATAGCTGAAGCGCGACTCTTGTTAGCCTGAGGGTAGGGCGCTCATCGTAATTCCTCCATCATCTTTTCGCGAAAGACTTCGGCAGGCGTCTTCCACCCTAGGCACTTACGGGGCGTGTTGTTGAGGCGATCGCAGATCACCTTCATATCGTGATCTGTGCATCGGCGGATGTCCCGCTTGCACGGCAACCATCTTCTGAGCCTGCGATTGGTGTTCTCGACTGTACCTTTTTGCCAAGGTGAGGAGGGATCACAGAACCAGGTCTGGGTGCCGATCTCGGCCTGCAAGTGCGGCCAGCCGACAAACTCTGTCCCGCGATCAAACGTGATCGACTTGCGTGCCGAGAGGGGCAGGTCGCGGATGGCCTCCATGATCTTGCCCATGACAGGTTTGGTGCGCTTGTTTGGGTTCTTCAGGATGACTGTGAACCTGCTGACACGCTCGACCAGTGAGGTCACATTGGTCTGGCCAAGCTTTTGTTTGAACAGCATCAAATCGGCTTCCCAATGACCGAACTGGCGACGGTGCGCGACATCATCAGGGCGGAATAGGATGCTCACATCACGATGGAACTTTGGTTCTCTGCGCCTTCTGGTGCGACGCGGCCTGCGGGCGACACGATGCGTGGGAAGATACCACCAGAGATCATCGCGCTGACCTTCTTTGGAATAAATATAGCGGTAGATCGTCTCTTGGCAGACCCTTGGCATCGCGCCTTCATGGATCATACGATTGCCGATCTGCTCGGGCGTCCAGCCGTTTTTGATCCGCTTGATCACCCGACTGCGCAGTTTGGGATATTTGATCAGTTTTCGCTGCCGGGCCCGCCGATCTGCCGCCATCAGCTGAGCGGCTGCGCCGTAGTAGCCATCACACTTTGGCATGCATTCATCAGAGAAATGATTGCGTTTCAGCTCTCGGAAAATCGTCGAACGACAGCGTTTCAATACACGCGCCATCTCATCAACAGGGACCTTTGCATGTCTCCAGCGTTCAATTTTGCGTCGTTCTGTGATACTCAGTTGGCTATAGACAGCTCCCATCCCGATTCCTCGCGTCAGATAACATACTGTTTTCTAAAAAGAGTCGCAGTTGGAAGTAGAGCGCGTCTGCTACTAATGAATGTAAACACCATTCAGAAATGTCACCGGGTTTGCAAAGCAGAAGTGTCACCGCCGGGTGCTTCGGTAGCAAGGCTTAGCGGCCCGGAGACCGCAAACATCGCAGGGCTGAAAAGCCTTGCG
>NZ_BLJE01000011.1 GCF_009811795.1 Litoreibacter roseus
GTCTGGGTTCCATCGCCATGTGGGAAACATATGCGAAGCTGCGCAATAGGGATACAGACCGATGTTCGATGAATGCCGAACGATTCCCGACATTCGACGCAAATGCGAGATGCGGAAAATTGGGCTCACAGCCGACTTTTGCGAGTGCAGCGGCCTGCAAACGGGTGAAGTTTCGCGCAAACGAGCGGTTATGCGCGACTGGAGCTGGTCCAAAGCCGTCCTGAGCCGTGTCGATTTTTCCTGAAGTTTTCTGACTGGGCGAAGTCGCTGAACCTGCTTGACGTAGATGCGGGAACAGAATCCACCGTTTTTGCCGCCTTATCTACGTTCCTGCCATTCGTTCATCGCGCGGCGAAAGCTATTGAAGAGCCCAATGTCACCGATGCTGCGGACGGCACGAATGGCCGGTTTCCGGCCCATCATTTGCTTGGTTCGGCCAAGACAATGACATTTCCGTCCGGATCGCGCATTTGGGCAATGGTCGCTATATCGCCGGTGCTGGTCTCACCTGTCTCAATGCCAACAGCATGAAGCCGCCTCAGTTCTGAGGTGATATCGTCGACAGTCAATGTCATGCATCCATGCCTTGCGTCATGCTCATTCTCTACAAGTTGAAAGCCCGCGTTGTCCGTGTGGTGCCATTCGTTCAAGCCAGCCATCGGGTTGGTGTCAGGTGATCGTCCAAACAGTCGCGTGAACCACAAGGTGCTTCGCTCCATGTCAGTGCAACTCAGTTGTGCAAATATCTTCACAAGCGGCATATCAGTTCTCTCCTCGTTAGGCGTCCACCGTTACATGCTGCTCCAGATTAGCGAGGGCTTGAGTGTAGCCTTCTCGATGACCACCAACAGCGTCAGCACCGACAAAGGACGTGATCTGGTCGGTCAATGTAAGCGCCGTCTTGTTGTCGCCAATGGACTTCAGATCGAAGGTGATCAACGCGACTGTCAGGACTTGCTTTCCGTCCCAAAGCTCTTCCGTGAACGTAATTTGACGGTCGGGCGTGACGCAATGGTAGATTACTTTCAGCGTCCATCGCAAATCGCCCTTACCACCGCACCGTCCGGTCTCATGCCCTCCTGTTCGCACGTCCGAGCTGTCGATCTTAACCTCTGCGGTAGGCGATGGTGTTGACCATTGCTCCCGTACCGATGTGTCGATGTAGGCTGCAAACAGCCGGGAGGGCGGGGCGTCAAACTCCCGCTCGAAAACGAGTGTTTCGTGATGAATATCCATACGATCAGCCTTTCCCATTATCTTCAACATAGGCGGCAAGATTATCGAGCCGCGCTTCCCACATTCTTTGACGCTGCGCGAACCATCCTTGAAGGTCGCGCATCGTAGGTGCTTGGATGAAGCAGGTCCGAACACGGCCTTTCTTCTGGCTCGAAATCAACCCAGCCCCTTCCAGCACACGCAGATGTTTAGTGAAGGCTGGCAGCGCCATATCGTGTGGACCTGCAAGCTCACTGACGGAGGCGGGACCTTTCAGTAGTTGTTCGACCACGGCGAGGCGGGTGGCGTCACCCAGGGCGTGGAAGGTGTGATGTAAATGCTTATCCATTTGGTTAAGTTATTACCAAGCGCTGTAGATGGCAAGACACTTAACCAAATAGATTAGTATGTGCGTGCAAGACGCATTGACCCATAAATCCTGTATTGAGACGCAAACTTGAAAACCGACATTGGGCCGGTGACGCCGAATGGCAGCAAAGTCCCGCGTAGCTGACCTCCCCTGTGCGGTTTGTCACGCTGCGCCCCCGCAAGTCAGGTTCGAGCCCATTTTTACATATGCTGCGCTGTGCGCGAATGTCAGGTTTTGGGATGACGCCGCAATCAAAATGAGTTGCGCGAAGGTCTGGCTAGTATGCCGATCTGGCCAAATAGGAGTTTCTCAGTTTGAAAGCCAACCCTTTTCCAATGCCAAAGTAAACACCTCGGAATGTTCTCTGAGATCTACCTGCTCGGCGGGCCAGACTGGTGGATAGTCAGACAGTTGGACGGCCGACGGATCGGTGCCGACACGAAGGATTGCACCCTCAAGTTCAAACCCTCTAAAGAAATTCGAGGTTGCAAAATCCGGGCCGTCACGTCGTGCGTGTAACTCAATTCGGGCAAGCACTTTGCTTCGGTGGGAGAGAATTAACCAACGCGTGGTGGCATCCGGTGCTACCTCGACCGCCACCTGTCCTTTCAGTCGGGTTCCCGGAACAAGCCGTTCACCTGCCTTTACCCAAATGGAAAATCCGTTCTGCTCAAAGTTTGCACATCCTTGTTCCCAAGCCTTTATCGGAAAGCCATCTATCTTGCCAAGGTAAAGCGCTGACTGACGGGCGATATCAAGCTGCAAGCGTCCGAGTGCTTCGCGGTCCTTTGGAAAACTGATCAGATCAAGTGGATCGTATGGGAAATCCAGTTCAATCGTCTCGGCTGGTGGTCTAGAGCGCACAGCATTCGGCTCTGCTCCAGCTTGTAACGAGACCCGCACCATACTTGCTGGCGGTGTTCCAACGATTGCTTTGGTTTTGCGAAGTTCAGTCACAATGCAAGTCGACAAGACTGCGAAACGCCGGATTGCGGCCGTCAATTGATTGGCTAGCTTCTGGCCCTCATCGGTGAACGAACCATTGGGTTTTGTTCTTGGAAGCTCAATTGAACCGAGTTCGAAATAGACTTCGCGAAGATACCTTTTTGTCATTGCCCCCCATAGACCGCTCACGCGCTGAAAGAAATCATACACCCGGACTGATAAAAAGCAGTCACTATTCCGCACAAAACAAGCAGCAACTTCGTCAGCGTTGACGTATTCGAGCCGACATTGTTAGTGCTTCACCGCCGCAGGTCCCCTCTGAGCCCAGAGTTCTAGACTTCTGCGCCGCAGCCGATGGCAGCTATTAGTGGTCGTTGACACCTCTCGATTGGATGCTTTATGGCCTATGCCATGATGAAATCGTGCTTCCCATTTCAGGACTATTATCCTCGGCTTCGATAGCTGCGGGTTATTCATCATTAGTTTTCCGCTGCCCCTGACAGCGGTCAACATACAGACGACCTTATGCCGGGCGGCAAATTCAAAGGTCGAGAAAAATGAACAACGACAAAAGTCGACAAACCTTACTAGGCATCGTAGGGTTCGGTGCGTTCGGGCAACTTGCAGCCGCTCATCTCGGTGAGTACTTCGAAATATCAGCGTATGATCCATCACCCGGCCTCGCCAAAACGGCACAGCAGCTTGGGGTAACTCTTTCATCGTTGCACTCAGTATCGCAGGCAGATGTGATCCTTATTGCGGCACCTGTGTCTTCCTTTGAGGAGGTTGTCAGCGAAATCGCTGTCGCATGTAATCCTGGCGCGCTGATCGTCGATGTCGGCTCAGTCAAAGTAATTCCCTCGGAAATCATGCGGCGGCTGCTACCGAACCATATGGACATCGTGGCAACTCACCCGTTGTTTGGCCCTCAGAGTGCCGGACCGGGAATTGAGGGGCTGAAAGTTGCAGTCTGCCCCATTCAGGGAAGACGACATATGAGGCTGGCTGCGTTTTTACGCAAGGCTCTGGGTCTGACTGTCATCATGACGACACCAGATGATCACGACCAAGAAGCAGCAGTCGTCCAAGGGCTCACGCACCTCATCGCCAAAGTGCTACTGAGAATGGGACCGCTGCCAACGCGGATGACAACGAAGAGCTTTGACTTGTTATCTGAGGCGATCTCCATGGTTCAGCATGATGCGCCAGAAGTATTTGAAGCGATTGAGAAGGCCAATCCCTACGCCGAAACCGTGCGACGACGCTTTTTCGATCTAGCCGCCAGTTTGAGTATCGAACTCGAGGCAGCCTCGACGACAAAGCCACACAACGAAAGCGGGCATTGATGGAACGGCACTCAAGGGGCAGCTTTGGTCCGATAGCCGTCATTCGCTGCGACTGTGGCAATAGCCAAATCTCAAGCCAGCTCGGCCCACTTTCATTGAATTGTATCTCGGGTTCGAGATGCGTTGTGAGCAGAGTTGAGGCTAGATAAGCAACCTAATAATCATCAAATTCTGGGACATTCCCGAGCCTGACCAGGAAGCTAGGTGATCCGACTTCGCCACTGTTTGGGTCTTCACTAATCATGTAGGCATCAGCACCGGCGCAATCTTGGGACTGGGCTTCCCGTTCAGCTCTATTTTGGGCTTCTGCTGCCGTTGAATATTGAAATTGCTTGCCAATCTTCAGGCTCGCCTGCCCGTCGCGCCCGGTCTTCTGTTCCAAATATGTCTGACAGATATAATGAACTTTTGCGGTACTCTCGACTGATTGCGTCATGGGTAAATCCTTCGCGCTTGTTGTTGCGACACTGAAGCTTGAAAGGAACGGGCAACGGATGCGTTGTCGGTATGTGGCGGCCTTGGGTGAGCCTGTCCTAGCATTACCGCGACGGCTTTGTCGGAGTGCCGCCTTCTCGTTCGAGGCGCGCGGTGCGGAGACGATTGTTCTTGGCTTGCCGTTGCTCGGTCTCTTCTTCGGCCATTTTCCGAACGATGCGGGTTGTCTTGTCCAACGGCGTTTCCACAGTCGGATTTTGTGCTTTGAACACGCTTAGTTTTGTCAGCTTGGCCAATTGATGTTCTCCTCATTGGTTTTGTCGACGCATTGGAACGAAGTCGTTCAAACCAATGCCAGGTGTCTGCTTGGGCTTTGGACATCGCGTGCATTTGGCGCGGGCCGGTCATTGCGTAGGTTTGTCTGAATATCCGGGGCGGCCATGGCGCGCATCAAAGCGCTATAGTTCATCTGAAACCGCATTTCCGATCCAACGCCAAGCGCCGGATCTTTCGTACCAACGACAAGATGATCGCTTGTCGCGCCGATATGAGTGTTTCCTGGTGGCATCGAAAGCCCCGCCACATCCGTGTCTTGGTTTCCAATGGCAAGAATGATCCGTGTGGTTTCTGAGGCGTCAGGGACGAGCCGAATTCTTGCCAAGATATGATCGGCGCTGCCCACGAGTGGACGCACGGACTTGGCATCTGTCTCGATAACTTCTGCGACAAGCGTGAAGGCGTCCCGATACATCCCACCAATCTGATCCCCTGTGATCGGATCGACGCCGAGCAGTATTGCTTCCCCAAGGCGTAAATCATTGATCCGGCCAGTAACGCGCGCGTCAAACACCCAAGACAGATTTGCAGAATTGCCGCCAGATATTGTCTGAAGGAATGGGCCACACTGCCCCTCGGTATCATCGGCAAGAACAGACAGGGCCTGCATTTTGGCAGCCGTCGGGGCAATGCCGCTCAGACAAGCGAAGTTGGCCCCAATGCCTTTCAGCGCCACACCGGGCATGTCCACCACCTGCTGTCCTATATCGCCAAGGTCGCGTGGCATGATCCCCTCGCGCAGATCACCCATTTCGACCATCAGGATAATGCCATGAACCATGTTGTGCCGGAGTGCAGCAGCGGCCAACGCTGCGATCACGGTTATTTCTGTGTTGTAGCTGGCCTCACAGATTTGCACGACGTCATCGACCTGGCTCAGCATTGGTGTTCGGATCAAGGTGATCGGACATACAATTCCTGCCTTGCGTAACCGCTTCACATTGCTCAAGCGCGCTTCTGCCAGACCCTGTGCGCCACCGTAGAGCATCGCGCGCGCGATGGCCGGATGTCCGCGAACAGCTTTGGTCACTGCGGTCATACGAATTCCGCGCCCCTTTAAGCGCTCGGCAATCGTCCGCGTATTGTGGCATATCTTGTGCAGATCAACGTCTATGCGAGGACACTTCAAATCGTGGCCATCGACATTCCTTGCCGCAGGCCGGGATGCGCACCAACAACCATTTCCAACAAATGTGCCGCTGGTCGGCTGAGCGCGTCGGTCACGGGCAGACCGAGTTTATCAGTCTGTCCAGCAATAGCGTCTGTAATCTCCGCTTCGGACATCCCTTCGTGATTGAGCGTGACGCCGATGACCTTGGTATCAGAAAATGCCTCGATCAACGCGATCTCGCTTGCCGGAGTGGGCATTGGCATGTCGGGAAAGTCACAGCGATGGGCGCGTTTTGGCGCGTGCTGAAGGATGACAGCGTCCGGCTGACTGCCGCGCAGGATAAAGGCTGATGTACAGAACGCCGGGTGGCTCAACGCACCTTGGCCCTCGATCAGAATGACATCGGGTTGCTCAGCTTCTGAGGCTACGACAATCGCGCCCTCAAGTTCGCCACAGCAGAATTGGGGCGGGATGGCATCCATGGCCACACCATATTTTGCGCCCTGCATCAGACCTGTCTGGCCTGTGCCAACCAGCACAGTCTTGATGCTTTTTGCGTTCAGTGCACGGGCTAGGACCGTCGCGGTCGTCCGCTTTCCGATGGCACAATCGGTCCCAAGAACGGCAATCCGCAGCGCCGCGACCTTTGCGACGCTACCATCGAACAAGCGCATGTCTTTGCTGGGCTTGGGTTTGCGGATGTCGCGGATGGTGACTTGTCTTTCCGAGGCCGCTCGCAGAATTTCGGTATCGTCGCTCAGATATTCATGCAGACCACTGACAATATTCATCCCCCGCGCGATCGCATCCAGCACGACGCTACGATCAACAGTCGAAAGCCGCCCGGTGGAGGGGGCCATTCCATAGATGAAGGTATCAGGCATTGAGGTCGCGTGGGCGACAGCGGCATCTAGGTCTTTAAGAATTGGTATACTATCGGGCACGTCATCAAGAACCTGCCCGGCGTTCTCGCCGCTTTGGGTGCTGTCGATGACAGAGATGATCCTGTAAGCTTCTGAATGACGCACAAGACCGTTGGCCGTCTTGCCATCTATTTTGGCAAAGTTGCCCTCGCAATAGACAACCGCTGTCGGCTGAGCGGTGATCTGAGAGAGCGAAGATGATCGTGGCGGCGTATCATCGATCATAGGAGGCGCTTGAGCACCTCTGATGGGACGGCGAACGGTATCTACCGACTGGATTTCGGTTTTCATCGTATTTTCCTTCTGATGGCCAGGCCGTTGCCCGACGGAGTGCTGAAGCAGACGTCTTGGTCCGACGGCCTCAATTTTTGAGACGGCACAGGCCCTTCGACTTTTGGAAGTTCCGGTTGCAATCCCATCGGTTTCCAGACCTGTCGAGATGGGCGTTTGCGGGGATGTCGATCGCTTTGCAGCCTGCAACGGAAGCTTCATAGCCCCTCTGGCATTTCCATCCCTTGCCATAAGTTGCATCGTCAAAATATGCGAACTCCGGAATGACTATGGCTTGGCAAAGACCGTCTTGTTCGAAATACCCGCGTTCGCAGGTCCACGGCTGGCCATAGCCAGATCCGTTCAAAAACCCGTTGATCGGAACCGCAATGGCATTGCAAAGATTATCTACCTGCTCGAATCCGCGATCACATTCCCACCCGGACCCATAGGATGTTTCCACCAGATAGCCATTTTCGGGCACAACGACCTCTTGGCAGGTATCGTCGATCTTGATAAATCCGCGCAAGCAGTGCCAGCGTTTGCCAGAGGGGTCCAGGAACCCGCCATCGGGGACAACCACCGCAACACAGCCCGTTTCATCGACCTCGCGAAAGCCATGAAGACATTCCCATCCTTCGCCATAGGCGCGGTTTGTCTCATATGCGTTTTTTGGGACCACAATTGCTGCACAGTTGTCTGCAATGAGCCGATACCCGATGTTGCATTCCCAACCGTCCCCATAGCTCTTTGCGCTGGCGTTTTCCGGCATGGTTTGGGCAAAGGCAGGGATTGCAAGGAGAAGCAGAGCGAAGATGGGCCCCATGAAAACGACCCAAAGTATTCGGGCGTCCGCCAGCATAGGTGTCACGCAAACTGCTTGTGACGATTGCAGCAGTGTTTTTGAATTATGATCCATCCAGCTCAAGCCCCGCGGAGCAAGCGTCTGCAAGGTCACGGTCTGGCGCGTTCGAGCCGGGGCGGGTCGCGCAACCTGTCTCCATCATTGCATTGCGGCGGCCAAAGCCAGAGCGATCCTGAAGAAATGCGGGCTTTTCTGTGTGTGTCGGATCAGCCGCTGAAATATCGGGGCACACGGACACCATCGCCAAAGGCACTTCTTCAGTTGCCATGTCCTGTGCCATGGTTTGGGCGCTGCCATTCGTTGTCCAGCCCCCCCAAGTGAAGCCGAGGATAGAAATCGGAATCGCGCCACCCAAAGCACCGTAGATGCCGGGTTTTGTCCATTCTGGAAAAGTCATTCTTTATCCTTTCACGGAGAAAGTGCCGCCTCACTGTTTTTGCTGACAAGACGTTTTGTCAGAGCCGTCTCTGAGTGGTATCTATCGACATGGCGCAGCTCATGTCCGATCGTAATTCATGGTTTTTCCTGCTGCCAAAGCGAATAAATCTGACGCATGCCGATACGGTCGTCGCGACAACGTCGGCAACCTTCCCAAGCGTCAGATCCCTGTTACGGCATGCGACAATTGAATTTTGATGTAGATGATTGCAGTCGGCTCTAGCAGGCGATGCGCCTTTGCCGAACAAGACCACAACTTTGTAGTTAGTACTTAGTGTCTTTGCGCCTGAACTACAATGCAAGCTGACCTGATCTTGTTTCGAACGCCGCCTAAGGTTGCGAGATAAGGGGCGCGAACGAACCTTCGGTCTTGTGTTGCCGCAGCTCGCCCGAAAATGCGATGTCTATTTGACCTCTGCCAAATGCAGACACTAAGTGCGCTCGCAGCATCAAGCATTCTGGGCTCTTCGATAGGCTTTGCCGCGCGATGAACCAACGGCAGTACCCAAATCGAAGCCGCAAAAACGGTCATTGAGCCGGTGGCACAAACGCCTAATATTGGCAGATTATTCGCCATCTCCAAGATCGGGTTTGCACCCAAATTGACAAGGTTCCGTGGATCACAAACTCTGCTGGAATGAATGATCAAGAAATAAGGACGCATTGGATTTCTACGTCCGGTCGCGAAGGCGGGGACGCAGATCAAGATGCGCTTTTCCCCTACTGGAGTTTTTCAAAAACCGCGATTGCGATCTGCGCACTCAAGTTGGTCGAAGCACAAGTCTTGACTTTGGATGCCTTGCTTGAAGACCAGCCGTTCACGCTTCGCCAGCTACTCGGTCACACTTCTGGTCTTCCTGATTATGGATCACTCAGAGAATACCACGCGGCAGTTGCACGAGCAGATGAACCTTGGTCACACGAACAGTTGCTTGATGCAACGCTGTCGCAAGGTGCCCTGTTCGCGCCGGGTGACGGTTGGTCATATTCCAACATCGGTTATTTGCTCATACGGGGCTTGATCGAACAGAAAACGGAAAAGCCGCTTGGGGACGCCATCTCCGAAATGATTTGCAGGCCTTTGGGCTTGGAAAGCGTCACGTTTTGGGACAGTCTTGACCAATCTGCTGCACTTTATTGTGATGCTGCCACTGGCTATGATCCGAGGTGGGTCTACCATGGCTGTCTAATTGGATCGGCTTCGGACGCATCACACTTGCTGCACGCTCTCTTCACAGATGATTTGCTCAGATCGGACACGCTGGCGGAGATGCTGAACCGACGGTCGTTCGGTGGTGCCATTCCCGGTCGTCCATGGACAGAGTGCGGGTATGCCTTGGGTCTGATGTCGGGTGAGGTTAGCGGCGCGGGACGAGGTATTGGACATTCTGGCGGAGGACCATTCAGCGTAAACGCAGTCTATCACTATCCTGACTTAGCCGATCCGATGACGATTGCCTGTTTCACAGATGGGACAGATGAAGGAGTCGCGGAGTTTGCAGCCGCAGAAATAGCAAATCAACAATGATGGGTTCGGCACAAACGGTCGAGTTTTGGCGCGTTCTGCACTGCGGAAGACGTCTGGGTTGTGGGATTCTTGACCAACGTTGGTCTGGCCGCCTCATGTGACAAAACCACTGTGTGCATCATAGATTTTGACAACGGGTTTCTGCCCGACCTTACCCATTCGTCGCCTTTCAGGCGCGCAATGGACGAAGCGCTAAGCATCACATTCTGCGCACACACTGATTTGACTTCGGCTTTAAGTCGTCACGCTATGGTCAGGTTACGCAACGACAAAAGCCTTAACTTGTCTCATCTCAGCGCGGAACCGTACTCTGGCCTAGCAATCATGCCATCCACAATTGCCCTCACTATACAGCCACTGTGCCAATTTGTTTGGAGGATCATTTCAAGATGCGCGTCTTGCTTATTGAAGACCACATGCCTTTGGCGGATGCTGTCAAGGATGCTTTGCAACGTGCTGGCTTCACGATTGATCATGTCGGCACGGCTGAAGATGCGCGCGAAATAGCAAGATTGGCAGATTACGCGCTGGTGCTTTTGGATCTTGGCCTGCCCGATGACGACGGGTTGCGACTGTTACCGGATTTACGCCGCGATGGCCGGGTGCCGGTCATCGTGCTGACGGCACGGGATCAGTTGACAGACCGTCTGGCGGGTCTGGATGGAGGGGCGGATGATTATGTGGTCAAACCGGTCGAGATGCCAGAACTTGTGGCGCGCTGTCGGGCGGTGTTGCGGCGACCGGGAGATCGGTCTGACAAATTACTCCGGATTGGGCCGCTGGAACTGGATACGGCTGCGCGCAGTGTCACTGTGAACAGCACGCCTTTGACCCTCGGGCGCAGGGAGGTGGCCGTGTTGGAGCAATTGATGCGGGCAACGGGTCGAGTCGTCGCGCGACGGGTCCTCGAAGAGGCGATCTATGGCTTTGACGACGAGGTAAGCCCAAATGCACTGGATGCTGCGGTTTCGCGGCTGAGACGCGGTCTCGAAAAAGCAGAGTGCACCCTCCCGATCGTCACGGTGCGCGGAGTTGGGTGGATGTTGCCGCGAGAGGCCACATCATGAACAAGGACGCGCCCTCCCTTGCGCGACGTCTGACGCGGCGACTGACGATAATCGCTGCGGCTGTTGTCGTTCTGAATATCGCTATTGTCGGAATCTACTATGGGTCCGATCAGCGGGAATTAGAAAATGAGGCCCTGATCCACGAAATCGAGCGGTTGCAAGTATCTATGGAAGGCACCTCCATTCCACCAGATGCAGACCTGCGATCCCTTTATGCGGACCACCCCGCCGCCTATGCGTTTGCGGTGGTGGATCGCGGCGGCGCGGTTCTGGAGGCGACGAATGCCGAGTTGATCCCGCCCTTTGCCCTCGATGTCTATGCAGACGATTGGGTCATCCGGCCTGGCACCGCTGCCAGTTCCCTGCGCATTGCGGGGCGTGAGCTTTCCGAGCGAACAGACGGTGTTCGGATCGTATTTGTCATGGCCTCTGACCCTGCGGACCTGATGAGGGCGGCGTTTCTGCGCGAATTCTACAGGCACGTTGCCTTACCCGTGTTGCCCATGGCGCTTGTTCTGATCATCGCCAGCGCGGTCTTTCTGCGGCGCGGTCTGGCGCCGGTGGCCGTGGCCGCAAGGTGGGCCCGCTCCATAAAGCCCGGCACAGACGTGCCCCCGCCCTCAATAGATAACGCCCCTGCCGAGGTCGCCGATCTGGTGGATGCGACCCAGAGGGCGCTAAACCGGCTCGACCAAGCCCTCGCCAGCGAAAAACGCAATGCAGCAGAGGCCGCCCATGCCCTGCGCACCCCTGTCGCAGTTCTTTTGGCACGGCTGGACGCGTTGCCACCGGGCGAGACAACAGACCGCCTTCGCTCAGACCTCCTCACTTTGTCGCGCACCGTCCAGCAGGTTTTGGCCGCGTCGCGCACAGAGGCTGTCGACGTGCCGCAGGACGCAGCGATTGACCTTTCCGAAGTGGCCGAAACGGTCGTCGCGGGTCTTGCGCCGTTTGCCCACGAGAAGGACGTTGATCTTGCGCTGTCATTGCCCGAAGTCCCGGTTCTGGCCAATGCCGACGCAGAAGGCGTCGAGGTCGCGCTGTCAAACCTCGTCGAGAACGCCATTCTGCACGGCGGTCCGGGATCGGTTGAGATCACGGTCGGGCCGGCTCCCGCAATCTGCGTTCGCGATCACGGTCCGGGCGTCTCCTTATCGGCCACGACCGAGCTGTTCAAACCGTTCTGGCGGGGGCCAGACGCGGTTCCGGGCGGCGCGGGTCTCGGCCTGGCAATCGTGGATCGCCTCCAGCGGGCGCAGGGTGGCAGGATCGTGGTCCAGGCACCCGTGGATGGCGGATGCGCGTTCATTCTGACCTTTCAAAATCCGAAAACCTGACATCCCGTCAGACTGCTGTCAGACAGACCCTCCATATCTTGTCTCATCGGGTCATGGAGACCCATTAGAACAGGAGAAAAACAATGAATGATTCGAACAAAGTCGACCTGCGCGAAGCTGGTGCGTGGCTCTCGGGCGAGATTGAAATCCGGGTGCCAAAGGCATGGCTGGCCATCGCAGGCGTTGCCATCGCGGTTCTTTTGATTGTCGCCCTCGATTAGTCAAACAGCGACGCCGACCAAACACGCCATCTGGAGTTCAGGAGAAAAAGAATGAAGATCATTGCAACAACCGCACTGCTTGCAGCCCTTGCCACGACCCCGGCTCCGGCCAACCAGGTCACCGCCATCGTCGATGCACAACGCGGCACGATGGTGACGGTGCAAGGCACTGTCGAGCGTATTACGGACGAGGACGAATTCCGTCTCGCCGACGCAACCGGCTCTATCCGCATCTACGTGGGGCCCAACTGGGTGCCAGCTAACGTGGGCGAGGAGGTCACCGTGAACGGGTTTGTCGATGACGACCTTGGTCCGCGCGAAATCTATGCCCGTACGCTGACGCGCGCCGACGGGGCGGAAATCACCTTCGACCGCCGCTACGAATGACCAAGAAGGCAGACGATGGCATTGCCAACTTGCGGACTACGGCTTGAGTGTTTTCCGTTGGGCATCCGTCAGGCAACCATTTCGAGCGTATAGTCGTTCCAGAGATCAAAGGCATCGGATCGGGATTGGCGGTAAAGGTCGGCGGGCATGTTGTATCGGCGGGGGCGGAAGACAACGTTTATCTGATCGTGAGCGGCAAGAAATCTCTGCGCTTGCCTGGGTGATTTGAACCGCCCCATAGCTTCTCGCGTTTCCGGGTCGGTCGACGGGATCCTTCGATGCGATTGTTCAGGCCCTTGTGCGCCCGGTGATCTGCGCCACCCGCCAGGCTGCGGATCGGCTTGACGTGGCTCCGAAGCTTATCCGTAATCACGACCCGAGGGTCGCCGTATCGACCAATGAGGCGCCTCAGAAAGCGGCTTTCGCGTTTCGCTGTCTTTGGACCAGAATATCGAGAACATCACCATTGGCATCGACCGCACGCCAAAGCCAGAACTTCACGCCGCCAATCGGGATCACGACTTCGTCCAGGTGCCACTTGTTGTTTGCGGCGGGACGATCTCGCTTGATGCTATCGGCAAAATGCTGTCCGAAACGGTTCACCCATTTGCGAACGGTCTCCCGGCTGACAATGACACCACGCTCGGCGAGCAGATCTTCGACATCTGCAGTGCTCAACGCGAACCGATGGTAAGTCCAGACGGCGTAGGCGATGATTTCGCGCGGAAAACGAAAGCCCTTAAGGCGTGGCATTTCAGTCGGTGTCTTCATGGCGGCCACCTAAACCAACTCACAAACCGACAACAAGTTGGCAATGCCGACGGGGGCCCTGTCTGCGCCCAAAGGCACCCCATGGGATTACTTCTACAGCGCCGGGCGCCAAGCCCGCGCCCAAACGTAAAACGGCTCGAAATTCGAAATGGTGGTAGCCCTGTGGTAGCCACGCAGGACAGAAACATCCGATGAAAACGTCTAAATCTTTGTGTCAGTTTCTCATAAGAGTGCAGCTTTCTCTTTCCCATTGAGATTTGGAAGAGTTAACTATCTGAAAGAATGTAAGAAAATTGAGACACGTTTATGGTGTACTCATAAGTCTGCTGAGCTTACCGATAACCCTGCAAATCCGTGTCACGAACCACTGAAAGTCCTTTACTATTTGTGAACTCTTATATCGTGAAAAATGTCGGCTTCGAGCTCGGCTGCACCTTAGTGAGCTCGCCGAGAATGCGTGGTTGTCCCTCTAATCTGTCAAAACTCGATGACCGCACTCAAAAAAGATCTCAAGTTTGCAAGGGACAGTTCTGAGAGCGTTTTTTTTATGGCGCTCTTGCACCTACCGAGCGAGCGTGCGGGACTCTCGGAAACCATCGTTTTCGAAGCTGGGCTGAACGTGGAAGTAATACATCTATTTGGTAGATTAAACCGATAACCGCTACTCTGGCTCGAATGAATCCGGGATTTGATGCGTCTCCCGAATGGACTTTGACAAACCCGCCCATGTTTCTCGATTACTCAGTGTTATTATCTTTCCCTGCCGCTCTACTAGCCACAAAAATCTATAGATTTCGATTGCTGTGGAAAATGCGAGACGCGGTAAGAGTTCCTTTAAGTGGACAAGACTGGCATGAACGTTGTCCTGATCTGCACCCGCCAAATTGCGAAGAGTTCTTTGGAGGTGAAAAACTGACGCCAGCTCGGAGTTTGAGATAAGCGCATCATCTCCACCAACGTCATTGTTTAGATATGCAGCGAGAATTCTGCCTGACTGAGCATCATCCTCATCAAGGAAACGGTACAAGCGATCCGACGCATTTGAAACGCTACTATGTATCATCTGGCTAACCTGTTGGAGGTGTTGTTCTTCCAGATCTTTCTGCATACCCGTTAGTGTCTCGTTGATCTCCTTCCTAATAATGTCCTTTTGATCATCTTTAATCTTTTGGAGCTCACGTAGCTTACTAGCTTCATAAAGTGCAACGACGATAGGCAATAACGCGGCAAAAACCGTCAAGAATACAATTGCATTTGCGATCTTGCTGTCGATGCGTTCGACAGCCTTCCAAGCCGCATCCTGAGCTTGCGCGGCTACCGATGCTCCTTGACCAGCTGGAGTAGCGTTTTGGGCTGAGAGCCCATCCGGAAAAGCAATAACAAACCCAACGGCAACCAATGCAACGTAAACCACAAATGTAGACAGCAGAAATCTCGATCGTTCACTCATCTGATCTCTCCAAACCACGCAAATACTGAATGAGCGCTTCAAGGTCCTTTTGATGGTATTTTCTAAATATCTTAACTGTCGCCGGGCCTCGCTTATCCAATGCCTCAACATCTGACAGTAGTGACTTCTCCAACGTTCTCTCAGTTAAGAAACATATAGGCACATCAGCAAGATCTGAATCGGGTGAACGAAGCACTCTGTCAGCAAAGACATACCCTGCATGATTGCCACTAAGGGTGGGAGCATCTTTGACACCCAAGTCGGAAAGATCGCGCACGCCTTGCAACATTATGTCAACCAAGAAAACCGACGGCTTGAGGTCATCAATATCTATGAGGTTCATCACCGCCGAAGGAGACGGTAAGATCTCAAAGTCGATTTTCTCCCGCTCAAATGCTATTCGCTCTGCTGCGACTGTCTGCATTCGATCTTCAAGCCAAATTATCATCTTCTTCTGCGCCCCACGTTCTTCATTTCAAGGCGCAACTCATGCCACCCCAGCTTCTCAGAGTCTTCGTCCGTCTCGATCAACGGAACAACATATTTTAATTCCATACCCCAGCGTTTAGCCATCTCGATTGAAAACCTTAAGCCTAGCCCGCTTCCAGAAAAATCCTTTGCTTCGGAATACCACGCCCGCGCCCCACCGAACTCAATTTCGTCGGCGTCTGCCGAGCTGAGTCGGGGTGCAAGGTTTCTTATTACCATTGAGTAGGTTTTGCCGTCGCTACTTGGCTTTACAAAGTATGACAGCGATGGAGGTGAAAAATCATACTTCATTGCGTTGTCGAAAAGATTGTTGATTATCTCAATTAGGACGGTTTCGGGCACAGCAATTGCAACCGAGCTATCCAAAACCTCTCGTGGGGGTAACTGCAGTCGGTTGCGATAAAGAGTATTGTTACCAAGTGGTTTTAAGGATTCGGCAAGAGCCAATCGAAGCCGACACGGTGTTCCACCCCAAAGCTCGGGTCGTGTCTCAAATGGCTCTTCTGCATTTTTTCCACCAGCTATCGTTACTGCGCTAATGCGCAACTCCTTCAGGTGCTCGGAAATGTCCGATATTGCTTTTGGTAGGTTGTCTGAGATAGCGTTCGGCCCCACTATTTCATGCGCAGGAAAGGTCCGCTTCAACGCGTTCAATACTTCCCTATCTTCTCGTCTGTAAGGTGTGTTTCTCTCACGGCTCAGTGCCAGCTCCGCCCGTTGAATGAAAGCTGGCAAGAGCTTGTACATATCCGTTGCGCCGAAAAGTGGGTTCAGCATACCAAGAACAAGCTCACCGCCATTCAACACTCTGTCGGTTCGAGTTTTTACAGTATGTGCGATGTATGCCCGCTGCTCGGCGACCTCGAGGTCTTGCAGATGAATTGCCTCAAGAATTACTGAAAGCTGCAGGCTCAATGTTCCGACCAAAGCCAACCATTCCTCTGGAAACTCGTCATCATCCAACGAGGACACAAGCACACTAGCAAAGCATAAGCCGCCCTGACTCCGTACTGGGAACACCATTGCTGCCCGATGGCCCTCCTGCGCCAGTGGGCCGGACATTTCCGGAAACCCTTCCTCTTCGAAATCGCCTTTGCCGATTGTTCCGCTTTTCCAAGGCACTTCGTCTGAAATACATTTGGCTGAGATACTGTTTCCGCTCGTCAGCTCAAAACTTTCTGCGATGTCCGGCGGGTACATTACGCCAGCATGAGCGGCTTTCTCGAAGAGTGAGGTCCGGCTCTCGTGTTGTATGTACAGCCTCGCGGAGCTCGCGAGAAATAGTTGTCTCACGTGATCTAAGACACTATTGTACTTGGCATCTGATTTTTCTTGCGACACTGCGATCCGACTCATTTCACGGAAATGAAAGAGCACCCACTGATTGTAGAACACTGGTGTGACCGTTCTGGCCAGTTCTGATAACCAGCGTTCCGCATATTTAGGAAGCTGAAAACGGTGCTTTCCTATGACTTCAATTGTTCCCCAAATCCTTCCACGTGAAATGAGTGGGACAACCAAAACACTTCTTGGTTTTATGTTGATTGTTGAGATTTCAGCGTCATCCGCCTCTTCGAGGAATACAGTCTCACCGGAATCAACGCATCGATAGTTCGCAGAGCGTCTCCTCCTCTCGGGGTCCTCCGCAATCATCGCCATGTGCTCAGACTCAACCCTCTCACTATCCTCAAAATAGTCATACGCATAAAATGAACCCAGCGGATGGAGATAGCCTAATCTTGCTGCAGACATCCCATTGGGGGTCTCCCCCGGATGAAATCGGTATACGATGCAGCCGTCAGCGGAGAAAAAGTCGGCGACTTTCCGAGCAAAATTAGAGAAGTCTACTTGCCGTTCAATTCCATCTGGGCTTGCAATTGTCGTCCCCGCGAAACGATCTTGCAACCAAAGTCTCGTTACCAACAGACGCTCAAGGAAATAGGTATTCCGAAGAGTCCTATAGTCATCACAATGCCTAGACCAATCAACCTTGAAATCACCAACAGGTAGAGTACGCGGCTCAACGTCAAAACTCACTTCGAGCCCAATTCTAGTGTTGCCCTTCGAAGTACTCGAATTAATGGTGAGAATAGCAGAAGCGTCGCCAAAGCAACGGATAGCAATGCCGGTGCTATTTAGAGGGAAAACTGTTTTTTCCTCTGGGCTTGCCTCGCCGTGCTTACGTATAGCAAAAGAGATAAGTTTCGAAAAGGCTTCGACGGACGCAGCCGAAACCTCGGCGAGGTTTAGGTCGGAAGCTGTGATGGCAGAAAAGACTCGATAAACAGACTCAGACCTGTTTTCGAGGTCAGATCTTAGGATTGGAGCTCTTTGAAAGATTAGTCTATCAGCACGCGATTTCGAGAACGCTTCTTGACTTAGGGAGGCCGTCTTTGGATCAGAGAACTCCCTATACATCGCCTCCAAACCGGAGATCGCTTTATCTCTGCGGTCAATCTCCGAAAACCGTTCAGTCCCATTTTCACACCGGACAAGCACCGGGCCAAGAACTATGAAAATCCCTTTGATTTCTGTCGGTACTATAGCTGTATCAAACAGCCCATCTATCGGAGAAGCTGCCTCAAGTATCGCGCACTGCTGTCTCGAAAAATCTGTCTCTGCGATCGCGCTCGCGATGATACTGTCTTCTCTTCGCCTGAATTCTTCAGAGCCACGACAGATTTCAACGAACGGGCTCTGAAACGACCTTGACAGCCAAGAAATTGTTTCTTTTTCGCCGCCTTGATCTCCGACTTGTACCAGTGAGATTGATAGATTGTGGGACCAAGATATGCCATCCAGCAGCGGCCTCAAGAAGCGGGTTTCGATCTCGCCATCATGATCTTTGGTCGTGATCTGGTCCCAAAGGCTAGACAATTAAAACACTCAAACAGCCAATTTTTTCAATCCGTATGAGCAAGTGTAGGCAAATTTCCTATTTGGTCAACCGTACTAAATTGCTAATCTGATTGTGGCTTCCTCCCCGAAGGTTGAGGTTCTGTAATGGGCGAACGCCGCTGCAACTAAGTTCCCATCAAGCCGCCTTTGGAATGATTGATCGCTCTGAGTTCCGACTACGGTTTTGGTGTCCGGCCTTTTACATCGGGCACCTATCCCACTGGCACCTCATTGGTCATGCTCGGGTCATCTTACAAAATTTGACAATGGAAACGTCCCAATACCTAGGATTGCAAATCCGTTGAGCAGTCAATCGTGCCAATCCTTTTATCCGAGCATAAGGCCGGACGTTGTGGCAACGGCAGGTTTAAGCGGCGACAACGACATTGATTAAAGAAGCTAAAGAGCATCCTTTCCCTTTCTTAACCAAGCGGACAGTATGGCCTCGCCGTCAAAATACTTATCATACTCGTTGATCGAGAACGGAGACATTCGTGGACTTAGCTCCTGAGTTTCGGTGAACGCACGGCAGAAGTGGGCAGACGTTATGGAAGCCTCCTTTGCGCCGGCGGCTTCGACGAGGGCATCAAAAATAAGGTTGATGACCAAGCCCCAACGGTTGGAGCACGCAAAGGCCAATCTGCGGAAGAAGTCGGAGTTGCTCAGATCGGTAAAGTCCACTTCGACCCGGTCCGCGTAGGCGAAGCAGAGTCTGTTGAGCTCTAGCAAGTCTTCTTCGCTGCTCGGGTCGATCTCATGATAAGTAACGGTCTTGACCAGATACCGAAGCTGCTCCTCCCTCATGATAAACTCTCGAAGCTCGTCCACACCAGAAAAGATCAGCATGAGCGGCCAACTGGGTTTCTTGAGCAGAGACTTGAAGCTATCGATGAGAATGTTCTGGGCCTCGGCGGACTTGTCTTTGAAGATGTGTTGGCACTCATCGTAGTGGATGCACACCACGCCGTGTTCTTGGGCATGTTTTGCAACCAGGTTCCAGATCACATCTTGATTTGCGTTTTGCGGAACCTTGATTGGAAAGCCAAGTTCTATCAGCGTGCTCGAGCCGAGCATTTTCCAAGTCACGAGGCCGTTTAGTGTCACCCTGATCATCTTTGCGGTTCTGCCATCGGGCAGCGCAATCTGAGCTGAATTAAACTCTCTGCTCAATTGTTCAAGGTCAGCTGTTTTCCCCACCCGAGAAGGCCCAATCAATAGTAGTGCGAACGCCTCAAATCTCCTGCCACCTTGATCCCGAATGTTTGCTCGCGTCAGATAATCGGTCACAATATTCGTGAATGCTCGCTCCAAGCGACGGGTTCTCGGGAACTCATAGTGAACCGAAGCAAGTCGCCTTAGGATCGCAGCCCTTTCATCATCGACGAACTTCACTTGAGGTTGCCTTCAGATTTAGGGCGGCCAAAGTGCCTCTTCTCGGTGGCCTCCGATGTCGCGAGTGGTTCATCTTTATCGGTGTCGATTGGTCCATCGAACCCAGATCCAACCTTGAATATGCCACCAGTGGAAGACGGCGAGGAAACCTCGCCAGGCGATGCTGTACCAGACAGCGGTTCCTGCCGAGCATTTCGAACCTGAATGATGGTTTGAGCCTTTGTCTCTGCTTCGGCGATCGTCATGAAGCTTCTTGGCAGCTTCTCTTCGAGACCCTTCCTTTTAACATCGTCGTGGCGCCTCTTGCGAGCTTTCAAAAGGCGCGTCTCGTAGTCAGCTGCGCCATCGGTCGGTTCCGAACAAGCGTAGGCCTGAAACTCTAGAGCCTCTGCCACAGTCAGGTCACTCATCATTGTCCAAGTCAGCTCACCAAGAACTGGCTTGTCATTTCCCTCCTGCAGAACAGTCACTTCGTTAACGCAATCGGGATCCGAGAAGACGGTGACCTTCCGTTTCTTGCTTTCTGCTATGACCTGTATCGCTGCGGACGAGTAAGGAAGACCAAAGACCATCACGCCCTCATGAGTGACTGTAGCCTCGGAGCGCCACCCCAAATGGATGCGACGTGTCATCTCGGGGATTGCCGCCACACACCCGTAATTGTCATTGGCATAGTTGTAGGCTTCAATCGGACGCATACCGCGCATCGTTGAACCGCCATGTCGCCGGAAAGGGTATTCGTCTACGAAGTAGCGGGTTATGATCCCAAAAAGCTCATCCGCGTCAAATACGGCGTTCTTTATCGGATCATAGCCCTTCAAATGACCCGCTTTCCGGCCCGTATATCCATGAATGAGGTTGAAGACCTGGCTTTCATTAGAACCGAAGAAGCGTTCGATGTAAGGTCGGTCTCCAGAATGATAAGATCGACAGTCGACTGATTGAGCTAAGATCCCCATCGTCGCCATCTTTACCGGTCCGTTTCGCAAGCCTGCGCCATTATCCGTCTTAACTGCGAGGAGACCCACTGCAGGCGCCGGATCAGACTCGCATTCGTACAAAACTCTTTCTTTCGTCTTGTCTCTTGTGGCCATTCGCAGAACGTCTAGCGTCGCCTCGTGACCAGGGTTGTCGGTTAGGGTCCACCCCAGGGGCAAGCGGGTAGCAACATCGAATGCAACGATGAGCCAAAGCCGGGTGGCCAAGATCTTCTCAATCTCCTCGACTACGCATTTCTCTTCTTTTGAAAATTTCTCCCACCAGCCCTTCTCTTTGCACACTGTCATTAATGAGAGACGACATTCGTCGAGCTCAATCTGTTCGCCAAACTTTAGAGCATGTGTTTCAGTCAAGCCTCGCAAATGGTCGTTTTGCGCGGCTCGCTTCCCATCGCGGGCAACAGCGCAGGCAGTTGGACTTATTTTCTTGGTCTCCCGACGTACCGTTTGCTGCGATACCATGTTGAACGGCGCCAGGCCAATCTGCTGACGTCGTTCATTTTCATCCATTAAGAGCGTTTCCAAATACGCATATGCCGCTGCCGGGGATGCACCTTTCTTGTCCATGTAAATTTCGTCGACAGCCTGTCGGATGAGCTCCCACATGCGGGGGCTGACGCCATGGTTTGAACGATTGCCTTTTAGGTGATCTTTGTCCGCCAGTACCAATTCGTCGCAATCATGGTCGTAGTAGCGTTCGCGGTACTTCCAAATTGTGCGGCCACCAGGCACGAAGTTGGCGTCTCGGCGTGATCCTCCTCGTACCTTTGACTGTTCAGCTCGCAACCAGACGATTGGACGGGTCGTATAGATCTTCTCAGCAAATTCGATGACACGAAGCACTACCTCTTTCTTGTCTAACGCAGCTTGATATATGGCGACACCTTCAGCTTCGATTGCATCGACTCCCAAGATGAGTGCTTTGCGAAAATCAATCTGATCACGGCAAGCAGGCGACAACGTGTCTTTGTAAAATCGCTTTCCAGCTCGGAGCGCGGTTGCGGCACCAGACACAGACTGAATAAGCTGCGCTGCCGCTACGCCCGGTATCTTTAAGAAACTCAGAACTTCGTTGATGTTCCAGATGCAGTGTGTCCCCGCAGTTTCATTGAAGACGTCGTATGTTCCATCGTTGCGGCGCTCAATACTCCTCGTCTGTCCAGCAAGAATGAGCTGCGTACGATCTTCAATCGTGTAGTTTGGTTTCTTCATGCTGAAGCCTTCCAAACTCTGGAATGGTGACAAATCACGTTGTCCAGATTTGCGCCTAACTGCCCGTTAGCGAGCAATCTCAAACAAGCATCGAAGATTCGGGCTCTCGACAGGTCGACAACCTTACTGATGTCGGACATGCGCCAGAGTGCGGAAATGCCCCACAAAGCGTCAGTGACGATATGATCTGCAATCGGGTCCGGTTCAAAGCAAACGGCCCGGTGCATGCGGCGCAGGTTTTCGCGGCGCGGTCTTGAATAGGTGTCCGCCTCTACGACGGCAAATTCGTGTGCTTCGGACGGAGGCGTCGCCAACCAAATTGCTTCGATCTCTTCCTGAGTTTCAGGCTTCCGCAAGCTGGTGCGGTTCCTCACAAATACAAACCGCCTTAGGCCGTTTCTGAAAGTCAGACGCAGATCAATCGTGTGCTTGCGTTTCCGACCAGCAGGATACTGATACGCGAACTCAACCGGCTGAAACTCCACATCGTAAATGTCAGGTGAAATCAACGCTTCTTCGGCTACTGCCGCCTCAGCGGCACTCTCCGCAGCGCCAACTCTTGGCATCCAGTTGTTTGCCTCTGTTTTGTAGGGAAGCATGACCTTTTGAGAGGTGCTACTGACGGAGATTGGATTCCGGACCCCCGTAAATGGCAGCACGCCATGGATGGGCCCCAACTCGATCTTACCGGCTGATCTGGTCTTAGGTAGACCGTATGCCCAAGTATCATGATCGATTGTATTTTCATCAATCATCGGCGCTCTCCCGAAAGGTTGGGCTGCGTCAACAATTGAGGCCGAGAGGTGGTCCGAAGCTCGTTGTCGAGCCGCGTCATCATCGCTTCGAATTGTTGATTTCCTGATCTGACCCTGAAGCCGCAATCAGCGATGTCAGAGCGATGATAGATGAGGCTGTACTTTGGGCTTTGGGTGAAGGGGATCAGGTCTAATCCTCTAAGCTTGGCGTAAATCGCTTGGCCTTGGACACCTTCATCAGCTGCGATCAGGCCGAGCGTGACATAACTCTGTACAAACTGTTTCAGCGAGCCGATTCCGACCATCCCGATAGCGCGCCTATGGCGACTTCGCTTGATGGTTTTCATTTCAAGAAATCCCTCTTCGACGAGAAGTTTCACAGTGCTGTCGTTGATCCGTAGAAGCGCTTTAAGTTCCGTCTTCGTGATACCGGTCCACGGATCAAACGGGAGCGCTTCCCAGACCTCTTCGGGATCTGCAAATATGCTTCGGAATCCTCTGTCCGATGCATCGCTACAAAGCGATTGGATCTTGCCGCTAGCCACCAATGCTTGCAGTTCTTCGATCGGGCATTTGGTGCGAATACAGAGCGCCAGTAAGTCTTCATAGTTGCTGGGGATGCCAGAAACTGTCTTCGCGTGGCGTTTGGTTTGATTCAGAAGTTCGAGGATGTCGGAGGGGTGGTAGCAATGTGCAATCCCAGGAAGTTCAAACTGAGGCCGTAGCTTTTTTGACCGGTGCAGACGCTTGAAGGCGTCATAGCCGATTCCAAGTCTGGCGGCCGCCTCCTTGGCCGAAAGGCACTCCGCAAACCTTTGAATTTCTGAGCCATAGCGGTCTATCGGAAAAACCATCCCTTTACCGATCGAGCCCTGAGGCAAGTCATTGGCTCGAAGAAACCTCTTTAGCCGAGGGCTATCGACACTAAACTCACGCGCTGCGCTAAAAAGTCGATGGATCTTACGCGCAGTGCGCTTGCGCCCAAACACTGCCTTGTCGACAGGGATCGGGTAATGTGCAAAGGCAAAGGCTGACAAAGTATCCAGCAATACAGCCAGCCTCGGACTGCGATGATCCACCCTCGACAGCCAAGCAGAAATAGCGCCGAAGTCCTTATGGAAGTTTCGCCGGCCCGTTTCTGATCTGACCGCGATCTCTTCAAGTAAGTCATACAAATCTGCGGCAGATCTGCCTGCTGCATCAAAGGCAACCTCTTCGCAGATCGCAAGCTCATCATCGCTCAGCCTGGAAAGACGGGCGTCTGAGCCATGCTCAAGAACCGCACCCGTGGCCCGAAGGAACTTTAGCGCAACATCCAAATCGAGTTGATCAATCCAACGGTTGGGAACCGCGCCTTCCAAGCGCTGAATGATGTAGTTTTCAATCTCGAGGCAAGCGCCGTCCTTCGCCTCATGAAGTGATTTGGGGTCGTACGAAGCTTTGTGGTCGAACAACCTACCTGCGAAATCGTATGGTGATCGGGGGTACGCTGCCCGCGGCAGCGTGATGAGATTGAGCTTATGGACAGGGCAGACACGAAAACTCGAAAGCTGCCATTCAGCACGACCGTATGCTCTGTGTTTGCCATTGCTGAGATCTGCCGCAATGCACGCAGGGCACAGCCTTTGATCATAGCGCTTTGCAATTTCTGACGAAAGGACTTGGCCATTCACACGGTAGATATGATGACTGTCCAATCTGACGGCAAATTTGCCTAGCCGTTTTGCATCGACACCACAAAGGTCTGAAAGCGCATCAATGGATGCTGGATCACCATTCACTAGCGAAATCCATCTCATTTCGAAGAACCGGCAAAGGTCCTGCGTATATTCCAGTCCGTTTCGTCTGGTCAGGCGTGAGACGTAAGACTGTAGAGTTTCGCGGTCATAGAGCGGTACCGTAAGCGCTAGTATGCGACCGCTCGGTTTGATTGTCCCTGTCAGCGACAGGCTATGTCCGCCACGATGTAATGTCGGATTGAGTTGCGTGCTCATTCTCATCCCCAATGTCTTCGTCAGGCGTTTCGGCAGCCCAAAAGGGCAGCCAAACACTTGACTGCGTCTGCAAAAACGGGGATGAAGGAATAGAGAGATGGGTGTCCTCGATGCCCCGAATATTTGAAGAACTCAAAGGTTGCCGCCTTTGAGTTCTTTTCGTTTGGGCCTAACTCATGACCGGCCCTCCCGTGTGGTCTGATAGCGCTCTGGCCACAGGTCGCTTGGCTCGCAATCCAATTGCCTGGCGATCTCGTTCTCGACCAATGCGCTTTTGGTCCGTCCTTGGCAGGTTGCCGTGACGTGGGACTTCGACTTCTTCAGTGTACGGCTGATCATTCCAAGAGAGACACCGCGCTCATGTAAGCGCTCAATGATCTGCTTGTGGCGGTCTATATTTAGTACCAGCAAGGTCAAATACTCCCCAAGAAATGCCGTTCAGCTACACACCTGAATTCTTGATTGCATGGAGATGATTCGTTGCGCAAGAACTTTCTGTATTGGGTTCCCAGCTCAACAAAGACAGCATAAGTTAATAATAAAAACAATAATTTACGCTATGTCTGGCATGGCCAAAGTAGCGCATCTTTTTTCCTGGCGGAATACTCGCTACCAACCCATTGAATCTCTTCGGATTGTTCATCGCATGATCAGCCCGGACGCGAACCAATAAAGGATGTAGCACTATATGTAGTAGCTGACCTTCATCACCTGTCATCGAGTTACTGCGAACCGCCAGAACTTTAGTTAGCGATTCCCGACATTCTAGGATTAGCCCAAAAGGGATGTAGATCAGATAGGTATCGACTGGGGCGTAGCTTTCGCAGAGCGAGCGTTGGCTTTCTTCCATAACCGATCTGCCCAATGTTGGCTGAGTATGCGAGCCGTTTGCTCACTGGATGCGTTTCAAAAGCGCTGCACGAGCTATCAGTTCTCCATCCTTCCAGGCCCTTCCTGCCTGACTGATCAGGCGTCTGCGTTTGTCATCACGCGGGCCGTGTATGATGGCTGAACGAACCTTGTAGAAGTGCCTCACCTGCTCCTTGATAACTGTCTTGTTTTCATCGTCTGCTGCTAGGAGGTCGGCTGCCGCATTCTCCAAGTCTCGACTTAGCGATCGCCCCCGAGGTTTGAACAAGCGCTCAAACACAATTGCCAAGTCCAATACCTTGTCCTCTGAGGAGAACCGCCCATCACGCCGATGGGCTTCGGCAAGTCTATGAATGATCGGAGCCATGTCTGGATACTCGGTTTCTCGCCTGCGCGCGAAGAGGTCTTTGATTACTTCGATCTGCGCCGCGTCAACTGCCGGGGTCTTTTCAAACGCTGAGAACAAGTGGCTGATTGAACGGCCGCTATGGGTCTGGGCAGAATCATGATGTGAGCCGAGTAGGCCACTAGCGCGGCGTGGAATGCATCCTTCAAAAGTAGCTAACCATGAGATGCGACGGCTCAGATCCACTGAAAGTAGATTGGCCAACTCGTCCGCCCAACGATGAAAAAGTGGGGGAAAGTTCCGTGTTTGTGTGTTTGGGGGATTGTGCAAATCTCCAAGCCTTGGTCTCCACGGAAACCTTCGAGCAATCCCAAACACGGGCTCCAGACGCCGCCAACTGACCTGTTGCGCAGCCACGTCCTTGAGCCATTCGAGTTCAATGTGTGCAGACAGCTGTTTGCAGGGTATGAGCGCGTACCCCTCTCCAAGTTCGACTTCGCTTTCAATGCAGATCCCGTGATACACGGCGACATCTAGCGCCTCACTTAGTGAGTTTTTCTGACTGTTATCGTCCTGCTCGATTGGCAGTTTCAGAAGTGCATTCAGATCGCGAGCTGGATCCATGAAGGGCTCCTTTGATCCCGCTTTCTGTGCCTCCATTAGCCCGACAATCAATTGGCTCAGGGTCGTCATTGACGTGCGGTTCAAAACACCGACCTGAAACTCGTCTCGACCCAGGTTGTTGCCCAACGCGCGCGAAATTGTGGGATGATCTCGAAGAACCCCACGAACCGGGTCAATTGCAGCCTTCAGCTTCTTGAAATGATCAGTGTTCTTGTAGCGAGCCTCGAACAAAGCATCATTGTACAGTTTCTGGATGGCATCGCTGGGATACGGTGTCTCGTCACGGCCGTTTCGAATGATCCGTGTGTAGCCGCTTGCGCTGAAGTACCAGTCCAAGAAAGGTCGCTGTGCCCGTTCAAGGTTGTTGAGAGCACTTGAAAGTCGCGTCGTCCAGTCTTTCTGGTCAAAGTCCTTGAATAACATGAAGAACCTTTAGACCAACCTCTGACGGACTTCTAGGATCAGCGGTCTAGGCTGAACGGGGAATCGTCTGGTGCGTATCGCGGCCCAATGCTGCCGTGCATCATGGGTCGACGATGCTGCTTTGCGGCTTTTCAAAGCGGACTTTGGAAAGGGGCATCCGGCCTTGTTCGAGTGATCCGCTGATTGGATACTTGGTAGGTGGTAAGGACTGCCAACTATGAACTCTTCGGGACCAGACAGACGGACATTTTTCACTTTGCAAATTTTAGGCTCGCTCACATACTCGCTTCGTTAATTTTTGAGAATTACTGTGGACTATTGAAATGAGAATTCACCTTGACCGGAAGCTAGTCATCTTTGTTTTTCCAGTTTGTTTTCTGTGCTTGATGTTGCTGCAGCCAATGCAGGTCTATTTCTCGCGCACCTCAGGCTTTAATTATCTGCTTCATGTAAGCTTCTTCATCCTAGCTATAGCCGGAAGCCTACTTACCGCATACCTTGCCGTTCGGGCACCCTCTGATACCAAAACGGCTCTTTGCGTTAACGCCATGGCTTGGCTTGGGACCTACGTGTTGCTCGTCATACTGGTTGGTATCTCTGAAGTCGATGTTCCTCGTTTCTTGGGCGCTCCAGCTCTAGCCGCAATCTTCGTAGGAACGGTCTTTGCCGTTTTTACCTATATTTGGTTTCTCCGACCTGCAGCACTTTTAGGAACTATTACAGCGATCCTAGTCATAGTTATAGTGGCACCCTCAGAGAGCTACGTTCGAACGCTGCCAGACGCTGAACCCGCAGAAGTTTGGTTTGGGCCCGATGAAAATTTTAGAGAGTGTGAGTATAGGTCGGACATAAACTGCGCTTTCGTCGCGTGGCTGATGGCACGACCTGATCTTGCGGCCTACGCAGAGACCGGTCTGCCCTATCCAGTATTCCTTGTATCTGCCGAGGGGGGAGGAATTTATGCGGCGGCGCACGCCTATGCAGCGTTAGACATTTTTTCTGAGACTTGCCCAAACTTTCGCCAGCATGTTTTTTCGATAAGCTCAGTTTCTGGCGGTTCGGTCGGCTCGGCTGCTTATGTAGCTGATCAGAGCAGTTACGGCCAAACCACTAGAATCGAGAGTTGTAACCTTAAGTCTTCAGAGCGACCGCAAAAGTTCGCAGAGGACTTTCTTTCACCCATTTTGGGTTCGTTCCTGTTTGGTAACATTCCCAACTTCTTTACCCGATACGTCTTTGATTTGAACGATAGTTCTGAGGTTCTCGAAAGCACCTTCACCGCCGAGCTTGACTTTGCGGAATTGGGTTCTGGTGTAGGTGAGTATTGGAGACCAGATGGCAATAGTCCTGTAATTCTGATCAACACAACAAATCTGGCAAGCGGCAGAGTTGAGATTGTATCGCCATTTTCGACTACCAGAGGATTAACCACTGGGTCATCACGCAACGATGCGTTTCGCCCCAACAATGGGTCTGTACCGGCGAACCTTAGTTTTGCGAGCGGTTCTAGCCTGTCGGCTAGGTTTCCATTCTTGACACCGTCAGGATTGCTTGCTGAGTCACTTTCATTTGAAGACGCAGGCTTTGACGGGACTCGGTACAACGTATATGTGGACGGCGGTTACTTCGATAACAGTGGAATAGGTGTGACAAGGCAGCTGCTTTCAGACTTGAATAGCAGTTGGAACCACGGCTTGGACTACAACTGCAAGGATGAGTCCGAAGCCTTCTGTAACTATATTTTGTTGGACCGGGGGGCCCAATCATCGGACGCGACGGTCTCGACCGCCGGCAACAACCCTGACTGGGGTGGCAGGGACCCCAGGCTGGAGACAGTCTCCTACTTGGCGGCGTCTGAATGCATTTCTAGGACTGAAAGACCTTGTTCAAAAGAAATTTGGGATGCCGGTGTCGTTCCAGTAAGCATCTACCACATAGTGATATATGCTGAACCAGACCACTGGGATGAACCTGATCTGACAGCGCTACCAAGACTTTATGCGCAAAGGCAAAATCAGTCTTTTTTCGATCCAATAACCGCTGTTTTGAACACACGGTCGTCGAGAGCTGCGATTGAAAGAAATGATCTGTTGTTTCAGATACATGGCTCTTGGTTACAGCCTCACGGACTCTCCGCCAACGACAAGACTGTTGTCCTACAAAACCTCGATGTTGAGGCGCTTGGTTTCCCATTGTCTTGGACCTTGGGCTCAGGGTCAATGGATACGCTCTTAACCGACATTCTCGATACTTCTAAGTGCCAGTTTCTGGTTGATGGCGTAACATGGGAAGGAGGCTCATCGATCCACGAGACTGGTTGCACGATCGGAGACATTGCGGTGATTTTGACCGACAGCCCGCTGGAAGGACATGATCTTGGAGAGTTCTAGCTAATGCGGCCCTATCTTGCGGACCAAAGAGTCTTCGTCCCATCCTCACCAAGCCTACTTTAAACCGTGCGGGTAAGGCGGGCCATAGCCAACCTCTGGCGCCAAATTGGAATGCTGCAGTTACAGCCCGTATCGCCGAAGTTCGCTGCAGGCAAAAAAAGCGAAAGTAACATCGTCAGCCCGGATGATAGCTTTGAGGCAAGGGGCGCAATTTAAGATGTTAGTAGCCTCCAAGAATGGCGTCAGGGTGGACGCAAGAAATGCCATACGGGGTGAAGAGCACCGCTGCCCCGCCTGCAATGCCGAAGTCGTTTTGAAGCGTGGGCGTCGGGTCATTGCACACTTCGCCCACAAGCCACCGGTTGACTGTTCATGGGGTAAGGGTGAAACCTACGCTCACAGGCACTCGAAAGCGCTGGTAGCGGACGCGCTTAAAGAGCGCGGGTTGAATGCTGAAGTTGAGTTCGTGGTGGAGACGCTAATGGGGGACCGGCGCGCGGATGTAATGACGTGGCACCCGGACACAGGACAGGCTATCGCTATCGAATTGCAGCACTCCACCATTGACTTGGACAACCTCGAAGCCCGGGCGCGGGCATACGCATCGGCTGGAATTGCGCAGTTCTGGATTGGGTTTCTGACTAAGAACGCCAAAAACAAAGCCTTACCGGATGGAAAAAACCGCTGGAAGATTGAGCAGTACTCATCTCAGCCTTTCGAAAACTGGATTAGTGGTTTCAACATGGGCAAAGGCTTCTGGATGTATGATCCGTTTGAAGGGTGCTTCTGGAACTGTGAATTCTCCGATCATCATACCTGGGTAGTAGAAACCACGCGCTGTGACGAATATGGGGAAGAGCACTATCACGGTGGCTACTGGCGAAAGTCGAAGCGGTGGAAGGAACTCACCATGTCCGGGCCATACGACATAACCAACCTCAAGGTGAAACTCTTCACCCGGAGCAAAGCCTTTGGAACTTCCCGCTACTGGTGGCCCGCTGGAAGAGGCGCGACGTTCAGCTGAGCGTTGCTTTGGATGCACCAAGCCTTTGTCTGGGCTATTGGTGACAAAATGTCGAAAGCTCGGTACACTCTAAAGATGTATTTTTCACATCTGAAGTAGTTGATTATGAGAATAAGAAAGGTAGCGATCACAAACTTTCGGCGGCTTGAAAGTGTTGAGATCGACTTTGAAGAGACCGAAACCGTTTTTGTCGGCTCAAATAATAGTGGCAAGACTTCGGCAACTGCCATAATGCGCTGTTTCCTTGCCGGCAAAGACTTCAACGTTCACGATTTTTCAGTTGGTTGCATCCCCTTAATAGATCAGTTCGGAAAGTCAGGTGAGGTTGAGGACTTTCCTTGTATTGACCTAGATATTTGGTTCGAAGTTGACCCCGAGAGCATCGAATATGGCCGAGCGGCAGCTCTGTTGCCGCGAATGTCCGATGACTTCGACGAAATCGGGGTTCGCCTTCGTCTGCTGGTGGACGATGCCGAAAAGCTCAGGGGTGAATTCTTGGCGGCATATCCCGACGCAGACCAAGAGGGCACTGAACACAAGCTCTCGAAATTCCTTGCAACCGATGGGATGTTCAAACGACATTTTGGAACGCAATATTTTGCGTTGGCTTACAACGGCACAGACAATCCTGATGCCACTCCCCTTGAGAAACATGAAGGGCGCAAACTGGTTAAGGGTCTGCTAAGATTAGACTTTGTTGACGCACAGCGAAACATTGATGACCACGACAGCCATCGCAGCAATCGTTTGTCGGCAGCCTTTGCTGGGTACTATGAGAAAAACCTCGACCAAGCAGATATTGCTCAAGCGGCCTTTGAAATCATCGACCAAAACAACAACAATCTAACCGACCACTACGAGGAACAGTTCTCGCCTCTTCTGGATATGATCGGAGGGCTAGGCGTTCCCGCCGTCAATGACCGGCACTTGAAACTGGTCTCAACCCTAAGTCCAGAAACGGCCTTACGAGGCAATACTGACTTACTGTACATTGATGAAGATAAGGCACACGAGCTGCCAGAGCAGTACAATGGCCTTGGGTTCAAAAACCTCATCTTCATGGCCATCCAAGCAAAGCACTTCTACTCGCAATGGGCGCGAACTCCAAAGGACCGTCCGTTGTGCCAGGTGATCTTCATTGAAGAACCTGAGGTTCACCTCCATGCTCAGGTCCAGCAAACCTTTATCCAGAACATCTGGGATGTTTTAGACTCTTCGGCCAAGGCCGAAGGTGACGAGGGCGAAGTTCCTCAAATGGTTGTGACAACGCATTCGTCGCACATTCTCGATGCCGTCGACTTCTCCAAAGTGAGGTATTTCAGAAGATCTCACCTCACCACGGATGATCCTGAGACTTGCCCTGTGATGAATGCGTCTACCGTGAAGAGTTTGCGTGATTTTGCGCCGTCACCTTTGGGAGAAGGTGAAGACTCTGAAGAGCGGGCTCTAGAGTTTTTGGAACGCTACCTGCGATTGACCCACTGTGACCTATTCTTCGCCGACGCGGCGATTTTGGTGGAAGGAGCAGTGGAGAAACTGCTTTTGCCAGAGATGATCCAAAAGGCGGCTCCAGATCTGAGAAAATCGTTCCTCACAATTCTCGAAATCGGGGGAGCGTACGCCCATCGGTTCGATGAGTTGATCCGCTTCCTTCACATCCCATGCCTTGTGATTACCGATCTGGATTCAGTATCTCCCGAAGGGCGGCATCCAGCCGTTCGAGCTGACACTCCCAACGCGCTGACCTCTAATGCTTCATTGAAGACAATGTTGGATGTTTCCACCGTCCAAGAACTCATCGACCGACCATTTGATGAAAAATGCCAAAACGCGCCCCATCGAGCGATCGTCTACCAGCTGGATGTTTTGGTTTCAGAAGACGACATTGATTTGCCTATGCGCCCGCGAACGCTAGAGGAAAGCTTCGCCTATGAGAATTTCTCCAAGATTCGTAGCGGCGACTTGGTTTTGGGCATCGAGGTACCTCAAGAACTTGGGGAAGCATATCAGGCGATATATGAACGAGTGAAATCCAGCTCATTTAAGAAGACTGACTTTGCGATGAACGTCCTGGCTGGCGAAGAAAACTGGCAGGTGCCGAGTTACATCTCCGAAGGCCTCGCTTGGCTGGAAACGACTGTATCGATTCAACAATGATCATAAGATTGAATAGTCATGCCTAATCTCATTCCAACCCAAGCCGACCAACAAGTTGCTCAGTGCCTTGAGGAAGGCCGAAGCTTTGCGATGATTGCCGGTGCGGGGGCTGGGAAGACCACTTCACTAATTTCGGCTTTGGAGCATGTCCGAAAAGAATTTGGCTCGTCGCTACTCAAGCAAGGTCAGCGTGTGGCCTGCATTACGTACACCAAACGAGCTGTGGCGGTCATACGAGAACGGCTGGGTTTTGACGAGTTGTTCGAGGTCTCCACGCTGCATAGTTTTCTTTGGGGTGAAATGGGGCGGTTTCAAGTTGATATCCATGAAGCTTTGACCCATTTCGTCATTCCAAAGCACATTGAGTCCGCTCGAGACAAAGACAACGGCGGAGCATCCAAAACGGCTATTGCCGCCCGTCAGAAAGCGGAAAAACTAGAAGGGGAGCTTGAGGCTTTAGCTGACGCGAGCGCATGGGCCTATGATGACTCCAACTTCAGCAATTTCAGCGAAGGTTTGCTAGGTCACGACGATGTGATCGCAGTGGCCGGATATCTCCTTGGTGAAAAGAGTGTTTTTCGACGAATCCTTGGTTCGCGCTACCCTTTCATTTTTGTGGATGAAGCCCAAGATACCTTCGTTTCGATCGTCGAAGGCTTGAACGAGCTAGGCGCAGGCGTGGGGCTACCCCTGGTCGGTTACTTCGGTGATCCTTGGCAACAGATTTATGATGGACGTGCAGGAGATTTTTCGCCTCCTGAAGAAGGTTTGTCGATTACCAAAACAGAGAATTTTCGTTGTAGCCCGCAAGTCGTTGGTCTCCTCAACGCTTTTCGAACCGATGTTGAACAAGTTCCATCCGGCAAAGCCGCTGATATAGAAGGGAGTGTAGAAATGGTTCTCGTTGAAGCCGAAACTCCCGAAGGACCGAGAAGAACCTACACCAGCGAGCAGCGCGACCGTGCCTTGCAGAAAATGGACCAAGCTATCGAGAGCTGGGGTTGGACTGCGCGCGAAGACGTCACGCTGCTTTTCCTGGTGCGCCAAATGATTGCCCGCCGATTGGGTTTCGAACAACTCAATTCTCTTTTCACTGGTGATTTTGCCTCTTCAAGGGCCCAAGATGATTTTGAGGCAGGGGATCACGTTCTAGTGCGACCGTTTATTAAGTTGATTTTGCCACTAATCAGAGCTCAACAGGACGGAGATCAACGTCGCGTCATCGATCTGCTTCGCGCAAACAGCCCGAGCTTTTCTGCTGATGGTCCGAATAGCAACCTCAGCCTCGGCAAAATGATTGAACTGTCGAGAAATGCGATTGAGAAGCTCGAAGCTACTTGGGCTTCGAGTACCGTCAAAGAAGTGTTGCTCTTGGCTCAGGATTTGGGGTTGGCGCGAATGCCGAATCGCTTGGTTGAGCACCTCAGCCGAGATCCGCGATCAGAAGCCTTCGACAAGGAGCTCCATAGTCAAGAGAAAGGAGACTGGCTCGCGGACGCGTTTTTTGCCATGAGCACAGAAGAGCTTTCCCCGTACTTCGACTTTATTTCTGAGAACACGCCGTTTAGTACGCAACACGGTGTGAAGGGTGAAGAATACCCCAATGTGGTCGTGGTGTTCGACGATGTGGAAGCTCGTTGGAGCCATTACAATTTCAATAAGTTGCTAACCCCAAGAACGATCGGGGAACCCACCGAAGGCCAATTCGATCGCGGTAGAAAGCTGGCCTACGTGTGTTTTTCGCGTGCGGAGCTGAACCTGCGAATTCTCCTTTTCACACCAAGCCCAGCCGACGCACGTGCGGAGCTTCTTTCCAAAGGCCTTTTTGAAGATGGTCAAATCAAGGTGGTCAGCTTGGCAGCATAGGGTGGTACGGCGGTGCTTGAACAGCGTGCCCGACACGCCCGGCTCGAAGGTCCGCTTTCTTCTCGATGCACCTAAGCTCTCGCACTCGAAGCGAATGACGGCTTTCCTGAAGGTTTTTCGATGCGGGCCGGGGTGCAACCTTTCCTTCCGGCGAGGCGTGCGGCCCGCGTTGACAAACCTCGGAAGGAGGAAGCCGCGGTGTCTGGGATTAGACTATGGAGAAAGAGCGCT
>NZ_BLJE01000012.1 GCF_009811795.1 Litoreibacter roseus
CGCTCGCTCATCATCACCCATCCCATGTCCGCTCACCCTCACATCGTTTTGCGAGGAGAGTGACACTTCTGAATTGCTCATAGGTGACATTATCGCTTTGCGACTTCAATGAATTTTCCAATAATCAATCTTATGTTAATTCACTGAGTTGATGAACTCGGAGATTAGTTTCAAACCTACCCTGTCTTTAGTGGCGATCAAATGTGTCTCATGTTTCTGCGGCATCTCACGGATCGGAATCTCCATTACAGACTTTTTGATCAGACTGCTATTGCACAGGAACACTGCAATTCCAATGCCTTGTAAGACTGCCTCATACATGAGCGGAAAGGTCGTCATCGTCACTGTTCGTTCGAGTGAGATGGCGTGCGTCCGGCACGCATTTTCAAGTAGTTTTCTCGTCAATGACCCTCTTTCGGGAATGATGACGGTTTCCTCCCGCAGATCCTTGAGAGATACGGAAGCCTTCGCGCTCAGAGGATGTTCATTTGGGCAATAAAGGACATATTCCGCGCTTTCGATAAAAACGCTCTCCCATGCATCTGAGACCGGCGCGTCTGTGATCAGGCCGACATCGGCCATCCTATTGCGGAGCATATTCGTCGCGGTCGACCAGTCATAAAGGCCAAAGTTCACTTGAATGTTCGGAAAGCGTTGCCTGAACGTTGCAATAATCCTAAGCGCTGGTTGCGGTGCGTTGCCAATGACGTTCAAGCGCCCGTTTTTCATGGCGTTGTAGCCTTCAAGCCGCTCGGACACCTCGGCGTCGAGCGACACCATGCGGTCGGCCAGATCATAAAACTCCTGCCCTGTGGGGGTCAGTTCCACCCCGTCTCTGCCGCGACGAAGAAGAGGCGTGCCGACGGTCTTTTCGAGATTTCCAATATGTTGCGTAATCGTGGATTGCGTCACGCCCATGCGCGTGGCCGCAGCCGAAAAGCTGCCCTCGTGGACAACATAGGCAAAGGCGATGAACTGATGATGGTTAGGGCGCATTGGGCTTCCTTTTGCGTAGCCCATAGACCCCATCGGTTTCACTAATATGACGTCACAAAATTGTGGCTCAGCACCGCTAGCTCTGTGTTCGACATTTGGGAGAATCGTATGGCTGGCCTGTCGATCTCATCGGTGACCAAACGCTTTGGGGAAACCGAGGTGCTTAAAGGCGTGACGCTGGACGTCGCGGATGCGGAATTTGTTTCGCTCGTTGGGCCGTCCGGATGTGGGAAGTCGACATTGCTGCGTATCATTGCGGGCCTTGAGGACCCGACCAGCGGCGACATTGCGATCGACGGCAAAGCCGTCACGGGAACGCGCGCTGCGGATCGCAACCTGTCGATGGTATTTCAATCATACGCCCTTTATCCGCATCTCACAGTGGCGGAAAACATCGCTGTGCCTTTGCGGATGCGATCGCTTTCGGCTGTGCAAAGACTGCCCTTGATCGGTCCCTTTTTGCCCGGTGCCAAAGAACAGCGGTCTGAAATCGCCACTGCGGTTCAAAGTGCAACTGAAATGCTTGAGATCGGCCCGCTTTTAGACCGCAAGCCCGGTCAGCTTTCGGGTGGGCAGCGTCAGCGGGTCGCCTTGGGCCGCGCCTTGGTGCGGGATCCTGCTGCGTTTCTGCTGGACGAGCCGCTGTCAAATCTGGATGCCAAGCTGCGGGTTCAGACACGGGCTGAAATTGCGCAGCTACATCGACGTTTGAAGGCGACATTCATCTATGTGACCCATGATCAGGTCGAAGCAATGACCATGTCGGACCGGATCGCCGTCATGATGGGCGGCGAGATCCTGCAATGCGACGCCCCGAGCGTCATCTATGAAGATCCCAGCAATATCCGTGTAGCAGAGTTCATCGGATCGCCAAAGATCAATATCCTGCCGGTTGAGCTTGCCAATACCGAGATGACCCTGTTTGGCCGCGTTCTGGGCTACATCACTGAGGCGGCGCAAGCTGGCATCTATCAGTTGGGCCTGCGCCCCGAAGCGCTGAAACTTACGCAGGCAGCGCCTGTGGTGACCGGGACTGTTGCTCATATGGAAAACCTCGGGTCCGAGGTTTATGCGCAAATCGCCTTGGCCAATCAAACCTCGCGCGTGACCCTGCGTGCGGCCCCCGCCGAACGTCGCAATTTGCGACTGGGTGCCGAGGTCGGTTTGGGCTTTAGTCTGAAAGATGGCCTGATTTTCGACGCGGATGGCAAGCGTCAACGGCGCGTCGAAGTCGCCGTAACGCATGAGCGAGAGGTGGCCTGACATGGCTGAGATTGATGCGTCAATTGCCGCTCGGAAACCGCAGGAGGTGAATCGACAGGCCCGGACAGCCTGGGGTTTGGCCACTCCAGCACTGGCCTTGATGTTTCTAATCCTTTTGGTGCCGGTTGTCGTCGCTGGCGTCTTGTCCTTTACGAACTATTCGTTGGGCAATTCCGGCTTTGACTGGGTGGGATTTAAAAATTTCGACCGCCTGTTTTCCCGCTCGACCTATGAGAAGATGTTCATTGCGACCTTTACCTACGTGGTAGTGGTCGTCCCGATTTCGGTTGCTCTGGGATTGGGTGCCGCACTTTTAGTCAACTCGTTGGGTCGGATCGGGGACGTCTACAAGACAATCTACTTCCTGCCGGTCATGGCGACATTGCTCGCAATGGCGATTGTTTGGGAATTCATGCTGCACCCCACCATTGGTGTGATCAATCAAACCTTCGAGATGTCCTGCGGCACTATCCTTGAAGTAATCCCGTTCCTCGCCAACGGCTGCGCTGACGGCTTCCCGCTGTGGCTCGGGGACAGGGACTACGCCATCTGGGTTCTCTGTTTCATCGGCATCTGGCAAGGCTTTGGCTTTAATATGGTGCTCTATCTCGCCGGGCTGACTGCTGTGCATCGTGAGCTTTATCATGCTGCCGAAATGGACGGCGCGAAAAGCGCTTGGGAACGCTTCCGTCTCGTCACTTGGCCTGCACTCGGGCCCACCACGGTGTTCGTCGTGACAATCTCTTGCATCCGCGCCTTTCAGGTCTTTGACACGGTTGAAGCCTTCTGGCCTCAGGGGGGCGGACCAAACAAATCCACCTACGTGATGATGTTTGCGATTTTTGAGAAAGGCGTGCAGCAGAACCTGATCGGCATCGGTTCGGCCATAACGATGCTGTTTCTGGTCTTTGTCATGTTCCTCACCCTGATCCAGCGCTGGCTGGTGGAACGCAAGGTGCATTACGGATGACGCGTGACATCTGGAAACACCTGATCCTCATCCTGGGCGCGATCATCGTGCTGGCGCCGTTTTACATGATGCTTAGCTATTCCTTCAAAAGCCCGGGCGAGATTGATCGAGGGACCGGCGGGTTCTTTGGCGCTCAGGAGATGATGGTCGACCCACGCTGCGTCAAGCTGCGCGACCCGAACCGGGACGAGATTGCCGCCGCCGCACCGCAATATCCGGGCAGGTCCGACAGCGAAATCCGAAATGCGATCATGGCGCAGGCCGAAATCGACTGTTCCACGCGCCCTGTGGTGTTCAACTATACGAAGGCCTTCATCGAGGCACCGCTGCTGCGTTACCTGTTGAACGGGTTGATCGTCACCGCGTCGATCTTCTTTATTCAGGTGCTTGTCGCCCTACCTGCCGCTTATGCGCTCGCTAAACTGAAATTCTGGGGGCGAGAGGCGGTGTTCGGGCTGGTGCTGTTCTGCCTGTTGATTCCTGTGCATGCCATTGCGTTGCCGCTCTATATCATGCTCGCCAAGGTGGGGCTGACCAATACCTACGTGGCATTGGTGGTGCCCTGGACCATCTCGGTCTTTGGCATTTTCCTCATGCGGCAGTTCTTCATGACCGTACCGGATGATCTGATCGATGCTGCGCGGATGGATGGGATGACCGAGTTGGCCATCGTCTGGCGCGTCATGCTGCCCACAGCCATCCCCGCGCTGCTCGCCTTTGCCATCTTCAGCATCGTCGCCCATTGGAACGACTATTTCTGGCCGCGCATAGTTGTCACCGGCAGCCGGGATCTGTTTACGCCGCCTTTGGGCCTACGGGAGTTCAAAGGGGACGCAGATGGGTCATTCTTCGGGCCGATGATGGCCACCGCCACCATCATCGTCATGCCGCTTATCGTCGCATTTCTGGTCGCACAACGCCGCTTTATCGAGGGGATCACGCTGTCTGGAATGAAATAGGGCGGGATCTCTCCCACCCTACTCGTCGCCCATCCGGGCTCATCACCGGGGTCTGCCAATCGCCAAACCGTCAGCCCCAACAACAGGAGTAGATGTAATGAAATATACGCTGACTGCAATGGCTGTGGCCCTCTCCGCCACTGCCGTCTTTGCTGAAGACAAGGTGATCATTGAGTTCGCCTATCCCTACAGCCACCTCTTCGACGTCACTTACGAAGCAATGATGCCCGCGTTCAAAGAAGCGCATCCGAATATCGAGGTGAAGTTTCGTGCAACGTACGAATCCTATGAGGATGGGACCAACACCGTGCTGCGCGAAGCGGTCTCCGGCAACCTGCCAGACGTGACCATGCAGGGCCTGAACCGTCAGGCACCGCTGGTGGACAAAGGTATCGCGCAGTCGCTGGAGCCATTCATCGCCGCCGAATCCGATTTCGAAAAAGACGGCTACCATCAGGCGATGCTGTCGCTCTCGACCTTTGACAACGCGGTTTATGGCCTGCCCTTCTCGATCTCACTGCCGGTTGGCTACTACAACGTCGACATCCTGAAAGAAGGTGGCATCACCGAATTGCCGCAGACATGGGACGACGTGATCGCGGCCTGCAAGACCATGACGGCCAACGGCATCGACAACCCGATCTTCTGGGGTTGGAACATCACCGGCAACTGGTTCATGCAGGCCTTGCTCTGGAGCCAGGACAAGGCAATCGTCGACAATGGCAAAGTCACCATGGATAGCCCCGAAGCTCTGGTCGCGCTGGAGCAGATGCAGGAAATCTTCACCGAATGTGAGATGAAGAACCTCGAATGGAAAGCGGCCCTTGCGTCCTTCTCCGCCGGCGAGATTGGAATGATGTTCTGGTCCACGTCGGCTCTGGGCGCGGTTGAGCGGTCCCAGGGTGATTTCGAACTGGTCACCGGCCCGTTCCCTGGACTGGAAGGCGCGCCAAAGGGCCTGCCCGCGGGCGGCAACGCTGCGATGCTGACCTCCACCTCTGAGGATCCCGCCGTGCGCGAGGCCGCGTGGACTTGGCTTAAGTACATCACCTCCGGTGATGGCGCTGCCGAAGTGGCAAAGACCACGGGCTACATGCCGCCGAACAAGGCTGCGAACGAGATCATCCTCGCGGACTTCTATGAGCAGAACCCAAACAAGCAGACCGCCGTGGATCAACTGCCGCTGCTTCGCGACTGGCTGGCCTATCCTGGCGACAACGGTTTGGCGATCACCCAGGTAATCTATGACGGGATCGAGCGGATCGTCACCGGCGACGCGACCGACATGGAAGAGCTGCAAGAAGAGCTGGTCGAAGAAATCGCCGACCTTCTGCCTAACGGCTAAGCCGTAGTAACCGCTGGTCGCCTTTAACGGGCGGCCATCGCTCTTTCGAAAGGCGCAGGCATGAAACTCGTTCATATCTCTGACATCCACCTCACGTGCCCCGGCGAAAGGATGGGAGGGCTTGATCCCCATCGTCGTTTTACGCGGGCCTTGGACGAGGTGCGCAGCAAACACCAGGATGCGGACCGGATCATCATCACCGGTGACCTCACCCATTGGGGCGAGCCGGACGCTTATGCAGCGCTTAAGGGCGCGCTTGTCGATCTGCCCTGTCCAGTACGTTTGCTGGTCGGCAATCATGACGACCGGGCGAATTTCCAGGCGGCCTTCCCCGATCAACCGCGCGATGAGAATTGCTACGTAAACTACGCCGAAGATCTTGACAGTACACGCCTCATCTATCTCGATACCACAGGACCTCACACCCATGCGGGCCATTTTGGCGCGGACCGGATTCAATGGCTTGAGGCGCAATTGCAGGACTGCACCCACGCACGTCTGTTCATGCATCACAACGTCATGACGTTGGGCCAACCGGCCGAAGACAAAATCGCACTGGTTGAAGCTGACCGTCCGGCTTTCGCGGACCTGCTGCGCAAACACGTAGACAAAATCGACTACCTACACTTCGGCCATATCCATGCGATCTGCTCTGGCACCTATTGCGGCATCCCCTTTGCCTCGGTGCGGTCCACGGGCAATCAGTCTTTGCCTGATTTCGCAGAAACCGAGTTGTTGCATGGCGCGCCCATGGAACCGTCGTTTGCGGTCATCGATGTCAGCGAGGGCACGACCGTGATCCATGATATTCCTTTCACATGGGACGGCCCGGTATTCTCCTCGGGCACCGGATGGGACGATTGGGCCAAGCCCGTCGCAGCTGAATGAAATTCATCCACCTCACAGATACGCATGTTGTCGGAACGGGACTGCTTTATGGTCAGGATCCTGCAAAGCGACTTTCCTGCGCTGTCGCTTCAATCAACGCCGAACATGGCGATGCAGATTTTGTGATCGTCACGGGTGATATGACCCATTGGGGCGATGCAGATGCCTATGCGCGTTTTGCCACTGAGATCGCCAAGCTGAAAATCCCCATCCATCTTATGGTAGGCAACCATGACGACACACCGTCGCTGATGCACACATTTCCGGACCTGCCGCGGGATGAGAACGGCTTTGTGCAACAGGCCATCGACACAGCGCACGGGCGGTTCCTGCTGCTCGACACAAAGGCACCAAAGGGCCATGCCGGGGCCTATTGCGAGGCGCGCCGCGACTGGCTTGCACGTCAGTTAGAGCTACCCGGCCCGGTCTATCTGTTCATGCACCACCCGCCGTTCGAGGTCGGGATCAAAGCGATGGATGCGATCATGATGCGGGATGCCGAGGCGTTTCATGACGTCATCGCACCGCATAAACATAGCATCCTTAACCTGTTTTTTGGTCATGTGCACCGTGCCATCTGGGGCACTTGGCGCGGCATCAGCTATTCGTGCATGCGCGGGCTCAACCATCAGGTGGCTCTTGATCTGGACACGCCCGCAGAGCAGATAGGGGGCAATTTTGAACCGCCCGCCTATGGCGTCGTTCTGTTGCAGGACGACCAAGTGACAGTGCATCTGCATGATTTTGCGGACAAGTCACACAGTTTTCCGCTCTAGATCCGGGCGCCAGACAAGGTTTAAAATCCGCCCACAAATTGGACTGCTTGGCAAGTTGTATCGCTGTTGGCGGGGTATCTTTCTTTTCATTTTGTCATGCGCCTGTCACGCAGGAAGAGTAGCAAAAATTCATTCGGATGAATCAGACATGACGCGCGAAAACTGGACCATAATTCGGGACACCCTTTCAGATGACATTCGCTCGGGGCGGCTGTCAGCGGGGGATCAGTTACCCACGGAAACCCAATTGGCGGATCGGTTTGAGATTGGCCGGCACTCGGTGCGCCGCGCACTCGAATCGCTGGCCCGGGACGGGAAGATCAGCATTGAACAGGGGCGCGGCACCTTTGTCGCCGACGCGCCACGGCTGACCTATCAAATCGGCAAGCGGACCCGGCTGCACCGCAACCTGATCCCGCAGGGCCTGGATGTGACGAGTCGGCTGGTCTCAGCCAGTCGCGTTTCTGCACCTGATGAGGTGGCGAAAGCCCTTCTGTTGAACTCCGGCGCGCAGGTGACCAAAAGCCAGCGGATCACTTTGGCCAATGATCTGCCTGTCGCCTTTGGATGCGTCTATCACTGCGCCGAACGCTTCCCCGATTTCGCTGAACGCCGGGATGTTCTGGGGTCCACGACGGAAACTTATCGGTCTTTCGGGATTACCGATTACGTACGGCAGCACACGTCTATCTTTTCCCGAGCGGCAAAACCTGAAGAGGCAAAAACGCTCAAACAACACCCGGATGTCCCCGTTCTGGTCGTCACGGCCATCGACGCCACACCCGACGGGACCCCGATCTCAACCAGCCGGGTCATCTGGTCCGCGGCGCGGGTGAATTTTACAATGGAGCATTCCGATGGATGACACGCTGAGCGTGCTGGCGCGCGTTGATGCTGCAAAGCTCAAGAGTTTTGCAGAAACCTTGATCCCGGATCTTGGCGAGATAGAGGTTTTGCAGTCGCAAAGTGGTCTGGTGATGCTGCCAATGCGCGACACGGCCAAAGGCGTCGCCTTTCACCTAGGCGAAATCCTCATGAGCGAAGCGCATATTCGCAAGGGTGACATGCAAGGCTATGGGATGCGGCGCGGGCATGATCTCGAAGCCTCGATGGCAATGGCGCTGGTTGATCTTGCAATAGCCGCGGAAGTGCGCAGCGCGGATTGCAGGGCGTTTTGCGACGCACAGGCCGAGACACTGCAAAAGGCAGATGAAGACGTGCTGCGCCGCGTTGAAGCCACCCGCGTGAAAATGGAGACATGCTGATGCTTGCCACCCCCACGCCAAGCCCCGCCGAGACGCGCGACAACACGGCTTTTGACGCTTTGCTTTGGACGTTGAGCCGCCCCGGATTGCCTCGCAAGCTGCCCGAACCTGGCGAGGGGACGATAATCACTGCCCTGCTGGACAGAGAATGTCTGGTCTACTCGGCCGATCCGCTCCTGATGCCCGAGATTATGCGCACGGGCGCGGAACTTGCTGACATCGACAGGGCCGATCACGTCTTTCTTGGGGCTATGACGACGTCCGATCCGATCGCCGACATTAATATCGGCAGCGACTTTTACCCCGACGCCGGGGCCACAGTCATCATCCGCGCCAGCTTTGGGTCGGGGCCTGCGCTTAGGCTTGCGGGACCGGGCGTTGATGGCGCCATGTCTCTGCAGCTTGACGGTCTGCCTGACGGTTTTTGGAAAGCGCGCGCGGCGCGCCTGAGATACCCGATGGGGTTTGATCTCTTCTTTGTTGACGGCGCGCGCGTCGTCGGAGTGCCCCGATCCACAACTGTTGAGGAAGTCTAATGGCCTATGTCGCAACACGCGGTGGCGAACGGGCCATCGAGCAATCAGAGCGGCTCTTTCGTGAAGAGATGGGGCCTTTTGATCGAGAACGCGTCGTAGAGGTCAAGAAAAGCCTGCCCTATCTGATTGACCGGGTCATGGGCGAGGCCTCGCTTTATGACGAGGACCTGGCCGCGCTCGCTTTGGCCCAAACGGGTGGAGAGCTTTATGAGGCCGTTCTGCTCTTGCGCGCCTGGCGAACGACACAACCGCGATTGCAGGTGGCCGCGCCAATCGAACAAGACTGCTTGTTCACCCATCGGCGCATATCAGCAGCCTTCAAAGATATTCCGGGCGGGCAGGTCTTGGGACCGACCCTGGACTATGCGCACCGCATTCTGGCAACCGATGTGCTGCAGGGCGAAACCTACGCGCCCAAACCCGTCGAGCCCGCGAATAAGCCATCTCCAGCCTATCAGCCCAGTGTCAGTGCATGGCAGGCGGAGAACGACCTTCTTGACCCCCCGGCGGAGGATCCGACCAAAGGCAACGACATTCCTGACCTGACGCGTGAGCCGCTGCTCTTTCCCTCCAAACGCGCCCACACGCTGCAAAGCCTTGCACGGGCCGAAACCGGCGGTGTTCTGGCGCTCGGCTACGCCGCGATGCGCGGCTTTGGGCAGGCGCATCCCACGGTCAATGAATTACGTCTAGCCGAGGCCGAAATTGCCGTCACCCACCCAGATGGGCGGCAATTCTCTGCTGGACGGGTCAAGGTATCTCAGGCGGAAGTCGTTGACAAAAAGGACGAACAGCTGGGGATCGGCTATGCCGCCACCTTTGGCTGGAACGAGGTTAAATGCATCGCTGCGGCAACGCTCGATCTGAACAGCCCCGGTGCCGAAAAGGGCTCCCCGACGGAAGAGGAGTTCTTCCTCTACCACACCGAAGGTGTCGAGAGCTCGGGCTTCTGCATTCACTTCAAGCTGCCCCACTATGTGACGTTCCAGTCTTCGCTGGATGCGATGCGCGACGCGAAGGCCAAGAAGGAGGCGGGCGCGCCCAAGCAACAGGAGCCGGCGGAATGAGCCTTTCAACCCTGACAAAGCCATGGGAAGCGATGAGCTATGGTTTCCTTGACGGCTCGGCCAAGCGTGAGCTGCGCCGCAAGATGCTGAAATCTGTGGCCGTGCCGGGATGCCAGATGCCCTATGCCAGCCGCGAGGTGCCGATGGCGCGCGGTTGGGGCACGGGCGGGCTACAGGTCTCGCTGACACTTGTGAACCTGCAGACCCGCGTGAAGGTCATTGATCAAGGCGCCGATGACAGCGTCAATGCGGCCTCGATCCGGCGCTTTATTGCGCGAGTTGCAGGCACGCCCACGACGATGGACACGCTGGAAGCGGACCTGATCCAATCGCGGCACCGCATCCCCGAGGAAATCCTGCGCGAAGACCAAGTGCTTGTGTTGCAAGTTCCAAACCCAGAGCCGCTGCGATCTGTTCAGCCGAATATGTCCATCGCGCGCCAAATGCACGCCGATGCTGACTACGGGCGGATGTGGCTGCAGCTTTATGAGCAGATCGTGCGGTCCGGCCGGGTCATGCAGGGCGCGAGCTATCCAAGCCTGGTGCATGGTCGGCATGTCATGACGCCCTCGCCCATTCCGCGTTGGGACGTGCCGAAACTGCACATGGCCAAGCACCTGACGATCCTGTCGGCAGGCCGGGAAAAGCGTATCTTTGTGGTACCACCATTTACGCGCGTCGAGCCACTGGTGTTCTCGGATGTGCCCTACAAGGTCGAGGAGCATGGGGCGCTCACCTGCACCCGGTCGGGCACGACTGGATTCTTCATGAACGAGATCCCGCAGGATGACGGCACGTCCAGTTTTGAAATTTCGGACAGCGAATGGGGCGTGAAGACCATTCGCGCGCGCGATGGGGAAGGCGAGAACCGGGGCGAGACATGGTACAAAGACGGGGAGATGCCGCAATGACCCTGACCCTCGACGCCCCCCGCATTGTCGAGACCCGCCCGCTGCTTGAGGTGCACGGCGTGTCCAAATCGTACGGGCCCGTGCAGGCCGTGCGAAACGTATCGGCCCACGCCTATCCCGGCGAGGTGCTGGGCATTGTCGGCGAAAGCGGATCGGGAAAGTCCACGCTTTTGCGGATGATGAACCTCGAGGAAATCCCAGAGGCGGGAAGCTACACGCTCGATCTGCCGGATGTGTCTGGCAATCTGCTTGAGCTGGACCGTTTTGCTCGCCGGATGCTCTGCGCGACGAAAATCGGGATCGTGTATCAGAACCCTCACTTGGGCCTTTTGATGAAGCATTCCTCTTCCGGCAATGTGGCTGAACGCCTTCTGGTCGCGGGGGAGCGGAGCTTTGCCACTCTGCGGGCGGCCGCGACCGAAGCCCTGGATGCCTCGGAGTTTCCGTTGGATCGCCTTGACGCACCCCCGATTGAGCTTTCGGGCGGGATGCAACAGCGGGTGCAATTGGCCAAGGCGATTGCGCTGGAACCGGCGCTATTGCTGCTGGACGAGCCAACAACAGGTTTGGATGTGAGCGTGCAAGCCCTGGTGCTCGACACGCTCAAGCGGCTTCAGCAGGACCGACAGATCACCATGGTCATCGTCAGCCATGACCTTGGCGTCATCCGCACGTTGGCGGACCGCGTCATGGTGATGCGGCGCGGCGAAGTGGTTGAGACCGGCCTTGCGGACCAGATTTTCCAGGACCCACAGCATCCTTACACACAACAATTGGTGCACGCGAAACTATGACACAGGTTCTGGAAATCGACAGGCTCACGAAGGGCTTTTCACTGCATCATCTTGAAAAGGACATCCCGGCCTTCGAGGATATTTCCTTTGGCGTCGCCGCTGGCGAATTTGTGTTGCTCAAGGGGGCAAACGGTGCTGGTAAATCGACGCTGCTGCGCACGCTCTATCGGTCTTACTTGCCGCTCTCCGGTGAAATACGGTTCCATTCCAGCTATGGCTTGATCGACCTTGCGCGGGCGGCGGATGTAGACGTCGCGCATTTGCGGCGCACCGAGATCGGCTTCATCACGCAATTCCTGACGGCCCGCCCGCGCGTGAGTGCGGAGGCCATCGTAGCCGAACCCCTGAGGCTTGCCGGCTGGGACTCTCAGGCAGCTTTGGACTCTGCCCGCAAGGCGCTGGAAACCTTTGGCGTTAAGCCAGACCTTTGGGCAGCCTATCCGACTACGTTCTCAGGTGGCGAGCAGCAAAAGGTCAATCTGGCACGCGCGCTGATCCTTCCGCAAAAACTATTGATGCTGGATGAGCCGACAGCTTCGCTGGACGCAAATGCGCGCGGGGCATTGGTGGCACGCTTGCAGGAACTGAAAGATCAAGGGACAGCGATGATCGGCGTGTTCCACCATCCTGATGATGTGATGCACCTAATCGACCGCGTGATTGATCTGACACCGGACGCGGCACCCGAAGAGGAGCGAGACGATGTTTAATGTCCTGTCGCTTCGCTACTAGAGGACAGTATGATGTGGCTTTCTGACGTAAGACTCATCCTGGCAGACCGGATCATCGACAATGGCGCGCTGCGGATCGAAAACGGCGTGATTACTGAGATTGTCGAAAGCGCAGGCCAGCCATCTGGCTTCACAATGTTCCCGGGTTTCATCGACATGCACGGCGACATGATCGAGCTGGAGCTGGAGCCGCGCCCGAAAGTGGATTTCCCGATGGATGTCGCGGTTGGGCATCTCGATGCGCGCCTTGCGGCCGCTGGTGTCACGACCGCCTATGCAGGCGTGTCGTTCTCCCGCACAGCGGTCGACGGGGAGCGGCGGTCATTTGAGCATACAAGCGCGATCATTCGCGCGCTCAAAGACAGTATTCACGGGCTCCGGGTCGATCACCGCATCCATGCGCGGTTTGACATGACCTATACAGATGCCATCGCGGCGCTCGAAGGTTTGCTGGTGGCTGGCGCTGTCGATCTGGTTTCCGTCATGGATCATACCCCCGGACAAGGCCAGTATCGCAACATCGAAAAGCTGATTTCTTACCGTGTAAGGGGCGGGGCGAGCGAAGCCGAAGCCCGCGCGCGTCTTCGGGCGCAGATTGAAAACGCTGTTCCTGCTGAAGATATGCTCGACAATTTGCAGAACGTCTCTCGGTTGTGCAAAGCCCACGGCGTTGCCATGGCCAGCCATGATGACGACACGGTGCAAAAGGCCAATCTGATGGCAGACATCGGGGCCGTGATCAGCGAGTTTCCCGTAACGATGGAGGCAGCACAGGCCGCCAAAGACCGCGGCCTGATGATTGCCATGGGTGCACCGAATGCAATGCGCGGCAAGAGCTACTCCGGCAACCTTTCGGCCCGAGACGCCCATGCTGCAGGCTTGCTGCATATTCTGGCTGCAGACTATCACCCCGCGGCAATCTTGCCCGCGATCCGCGCGCTCACCCCGCAAGACCCCGATGGTTTGGTCGGCGCGGTGCGTCTGGCATCAAAGAACCCGGCAGAAGCATTGGGCTTGGCCGACCGTGGCGAAATCGCGACGGGCAAACGCGCCGACTTGGCGATTGTCGATGCCGCAGACCGCGTTGTGCAGACCTATGGCGGCGGCAAAATCATCTTCTCCAATGGATCCGGGCCAGAAACTGCCGAACAGTCGGCGATCGCCGCCGTGGCGTAGCAGAAGTTTTACAATACGGACTCTTGGACGTCACAGAAGCCGATCACAGTCAGGGAAAATTCATTCGGATGAATCGCCATGTCTGCATCTGCCGCCCTGACCCTTTCCGGTGTCTCCAAACTCTTTGACGAGACACGCGCCGTCGATGACGTGACGCTCAAGATCGAACCCGGTCAGTTCGTCGGCGTCATAGGACGCTCAGGCGCGGGCAAGTCCACAATGCTTCGGTTGATCAACCGGCTTATCGACCCCACCAAGGGGTCGATTTCGTTTAGAGGCTCTGAAATCACAAGCCTGCGCGGCAAAGCCTTGCGCAATTGGCGGCGCGACTGCGCGATGATCTTTCAGCAGTTCAACCTTGTGGACCGGCTCGACGTTCTGACCAATGTCCTGATCGGTCGGCTGGCAGAGCATGGGTTCCTCAGTTCCATGGCCATGCAATTCACCGATGCCGAGCGCACGATGGCTCTACAAGCGCTCGACCGGCTGGATCTGGTGCCGCAGGCGCTACAACGCGCGGGCACGCTGTCGGGCGGACAACAACAGCGCGTCGCGATCGCAAAAGCGCTTGTGCAGCAGCCCAAAATCATGCTGGCGGACGAGCCTATAGCCTCTCTCGACCCGGCGAACGCGACGCTTGTGATGGATGGCCTGCGACAGATCAACAAAGAGGACGGACTGACCGTTCTTGTGAACCTGCACACGCTAGATACCGCGCGCGCCTATTGCGATCGGATCATAGCGATGCGCAATGGCCGTGTCTTCTTTGACGGTACCGCCGCGCAACTGACTGATGACGTGGTGCGCGACATCTATGGCCTCGACGGTCTGCGAGAGTTCAACGAGGCAGTGACGTCGACCCAATCGGTCGCCCTGCCAGCCTGACACCGAAATCCAATCGCCAAACCAAACCAGGGGGACCTGACCATGAAATACCTTCTCACAACTGCCGTGGCTGCCTTGCTTGCCACATCTGCCGTCGCGGATGACTGGAAACAGGACTACCAAGTCATCAAGTTCGGCATCCTGTCCGGTGAAAACGAAAAAGACCGGATCGCGCGCTACACCCCGTTCGAGCAATATCTCGAACGTGAATTGGGCGTCGAAGTCGAAATCTTTACCGCCGGTGCTTATGACGGTGTGATCCAGGCACTTGGCGCGGACCAGATCGAGTTTGCCTTCCTCGGTTCGTCCTCCTACGCCGCCGCCTACACCGCCACAGACGGCGGGGTTGAGCCGCTGGCAACCCGTTTGCGCCGGGACGGCTCGTCTGGCTATTTCTCGGTCGTCGTGACCCGTTGCGAAGACGGCTACACCTCGCTGCAGGATCTTGAAGGCAAGGTTCTGGCCTTTGCGGACCCTGACAGCACGTCCGGCTATGCCGTTCCCTACTTCAACATCGCCAAAGAAGTTGATCCAAAAACCTTCTTCTCCGCGATCCCATTCTCTGGGAGCCACGAAGCCGGTGTTGCTGGCGTGGCCCAAGGCACGTTTGACGCCGCCGCGACCTGGCAGAACAATGAAACGGACGGCCGTTGGCAGCGTATGATCGAAAAAAAGATGATCTCCGAAGGCGAGATCTGCCCGATCTGGGAAAGCCCCGAAATCACGTCCGGGCCGTTCACGGCACGCAAGAACCTGCCGCAGGGTCTGAAAGACACGATGCAGCAACTGGTGTTGGACGTGGCAGAAAAAGATCCCGAAGCCTTCAAGATGATGATTGGCGAAGTGGAAGACACGCCGAACCCACAGACCGATTGGCAGCCCGCCAACCATGAACGCTATCAGTGGATCGTGGATATGCGTGACTGGCTGAAAAAGCAGCGCCGCTCGTAAGATCGAAGGCGTGACCCCCCGCCCGCCCGGCGGGGGGTATCGTTACTGGGGACCTCTCAAATGACCGCTGCCGCCGAAGTGACGCCTTTGCGTCCCCTAGACCAATTCGAGTTGGGCTATGCCGCACAGCGACGGCGGGCAAAATTCGGCTGGATGATCGCCAGCATACTCTTTTTTGCGTTTTTTGCCTTCTCGGCGTGGTTGGGCGATTTCTTCAGGGTCACTCAGGTCACCCTGACGGACGGATCGCGCGAATGGCGCTGGATCATTCCGGCAGGCTTGCCGCGCCTTGGCGAGTTCATCGAACGAACGCTTCCCGTTCTGCGATGGGATAGCCTCGGCGCTGATCTCGCCGAATGGTTCTGGCGCTGGAAGGTTTGGCTGAACCTGCTAGTTGAAACGGTCCTGATTGCCTTCATGGCAACGGCTCTTGGCGTCTTTGGCGGGTTTGTGATGTCATTTCCTGCGTCGCGCAACCTTGCCCCCAACACATGGGTGCTCTGGTTCAGCCGCCGCTATCTCGAGATTGCGCGCACCGTGCCGGAGCTGGTTTGGGCGCTGATCTTTGTTTTCTGCTTTTCGGTGGGGCCGATGGCGGGCGTGTTGGCGATCGGGCTTCACACAGCCGGGGCTTTGGGCAAGCTCTACTCCGAGGTCAACGAGAACATCGACATGGCACCTCTCGAAGGCGTGAAGGCCGCGGGCGGCACATGGTTTGATCAGATCCGCTATGGTGCCGTGCCGCAGGTCATGCCCAACATCATCAGCTACACGCTGCTGCGGTTCGAGATCAACGTGCGCGCCTCGTCCATCATCGGGTATGTGGGTGCCGGTGGCCTCGGCCAGGAATTCCGCGAGGCGTTGTCTTTGCAGGAATACACCGACCTGTCGGCCCTGTTCCTCATCATCTTTGTGACCGTGATGGTCATTGATTACGGATCAGAGAAGTTGCGCCACAAGGTTATCGGACTTGAGAAAGGGCCGGCGACATGACGCTCCCAACGGATACAGACATCAAGACCCTCATGGAACAGCACCCACGCGCATTCCGAGACACGCCCGCCGTGCGTGCGCGCAAGATTGGACTTTGGGCGCTATTCATCGGGCTCTTTGCCTGGTGTCTCTACGATTTCAACTTTGCGCCTGAACGGATCTGGGTTGGCCTCCAGCGGCTCGGAACAGTCATTTCGTTTATGTTCCCGCCGCATCTGTGGGAAACCTGGCCCGAGTGGGTCGAGGTGTTCACGGCGCTCGGCGAAACGGTGGCCATGGCGTTCCTGGGAACAGTGCTTGGACTGATCATAGCGTTCCCTGTGTCCTTCCTTGGGGCCAAGAATATCAACCGCATCTTCTGGCTCCGCCATTCTGCGCGGCGCGGCTATGACATCATCCGCGCCTTTGAAACACTGATCCTTGCGCTGATCTTTATTCGCGCCTTTGGCTTGGGTCCTTTGGCAGGTATCCTTGCCATTGCCGTCTCAGAAATCGGGACGTTCGGAAAGCTCTTTTCTGAGGCACTGGAAAACACCTCAAAACGCCCCGTCGAAGGCGTCGTAGCCTCGGGTGGTTCACGGTTCCAGTCGATCCTCTATGGGATCATGCCGCAGGTACTGCCAGTGCATCTGTCGATTATCCTCTACAACTTTGAGTCCAACGTACGCTCGTCTACAATCCTCGGTATCGTTGGCGCGGGCGGTATCGGATTTATGCTGTCGGATCGGATTGCGGGGGTGTTCTGGGATCAGGTCTGGACCATTATCTTCATGATCATCGCCATGGTTTACATGGTCGACTATTTTTCGGGACTTATCCGCACCCGGGTGATCGGCAAATGGGAGGGCGCGCATTGAGCACGTTTGAATTGAGCTACCGCACGAAGCTGCCTGCCGGCACCGAAGACGTCATAGCGCCAGGCGGGATGGCGACGCCACACGGGAGCACGACTGCGTTTCAAGTGGAAGGCGGCACGGCCATCGAGATCGAAGAGGCCAGCACAGGCCAAACTGCCTATCGCATTGCGCCGGCGGGCGGAGCCTTGACGCTAACGTGGCGCTTCGATGGCGCATCGACCGCTCCTTACCCCGAGGTGATGTTCACACCTCGCGATACGCCGTTTACCCGTTCGGCGGCAGACTTGGTGCCAGAGGCACAAGACGACGCTGGTGACTTGCGGGGCCTCGCCCATGCCCGCGCCATTGCCTGCGCCACAGCCGAACGCTTTACCTATGGCCACCCCACAGCACGCTTCAACGATGGGTTTGACCATGTTCCGGCTTTGGGATGCGGTTTGACCGAAGGCTCTTGTGTTGACATCAACACCTATTTCATCGCGGCCCTCCGCGCGGTTGGGATCGAGGCGGGATATGTGACGGGCTTCTTTTTTCCGGAGGACAAGGGGAACCATTGCGAGGACGGCCATTGCTGGGTCGTCACGCGGATCAATGGCGAGACCCAGGAATGGGACATCGCTCACCATCTCAAACTGGGCACACGCAACATCCAACCTGGCCTCAATCCCAAACCGGGTGTTCGTGCAGCAACCTTCCATTCGATGGGCCTTGCCTTCCCCACGCTTGGCCTGAGCAATGTCACAGCACTGATCGAGCCATTTGCGCTGATGGACGAGGGGTATCAGCCGTTTGCGTCTCCGGACATTCGCCTCAGCAGTACCTCCAAGGCCAGTGAGGTTGAGATGCAGGACAGCACAGTGTGAGTGGTGCAGGGTCAAAAGCCAAGCTAAGCCAAGCCCCAACGATCCACGACCGCGCGAGTGTCAATGAATTCGAGCTTGGCATGTGGACCGAGGTTGGGGCAGGCACAGTGCTGAAGTGTGGCTCAATGGGCGACTGGTCCTACATCACCAAGGATTGTCATGTCGTATGGACGACAATTGGCAAGATGTGCTCGATCGCGAACGCCACGCGCATCAATCCCGGTAATCACCCGACATGGCGGGCGGTGCAGCACCATTCCGTCTACCGCGCCGAGGCTTATGGGTTGGGAAAAGATGATTATGACTTCTTTGAATGGCGCCGCGCGGATTGGGTGACCATCGGCCATGATGTCTGGATTGGCCACGGGGTGACGATCACGGCGGGCGTGACCGTTGGTACCGGCGCGGTGATTGGTGCCGGGGCGGTCGTGACCGAAGATGTGGCACCCTACACGGTGGTCGGCGGTGTTCCGGCGCGTGTCATCAAACGGCGCTTTCCCGAAGTACAAGCTGACGCTCTGCAAGAGATCGCGGTTTGGGATTGGAGCTATGATGCTTACAAGGCCGCGTTGCCCGACATCCGCGCCATGGACATTGATGCTTTCATTGAAAAGTATCGCTAGATGCAGCTTGTTCGGCCCGCCTATGACCATCTCAGCGCCTATCGCGACGCGCTTGAAAGAGGATGGTCGCCGAACAACCTACGCCCCGAGGCTGCACAAGAACAATTGATAGAGATTGAACGCGACCCCGATGACTTCTTGTCAAAGATGGAGGATCGCAGCGCTCAGGCAGGCCCTGTGAAGCTTCCTGATGGCTCTACTGTCGAGCGGCTTCCCAGCATTCGGAGGTGGATATGGGACACCAGTTTTTGCGGTAGCATCGCTTTGCGTTGGCGACCGGACAGCAACGATTTGCCCCCAACATGCCTTGGCCATATTGGATACGCTGTTGTCCCGTGGCGACGGGGCGAAGGCCTGGCCACCGCCGCTTTGCGGGCCATGCTGCCAGAGGCGCGCGATGTGGGTCTCTCCCGGCTCACCATCACTACAGACCCCGAAAACCTGGCCTCGCGACGGGTGATTGAAAAGAACGGCGGGCAATTTGTGCGCCAAGACACACGACCCGCGCAATTGGGCGGTGGGGATGACCTGGTGTTTCATATCGACTTGTCCGAATGATCCATGCGCTGAAAGACCATCGGGCCCTCATCGCGACAATAGCACTTGGCGCATCCGGCGGCGCCCTGTTCTACGCGCTGAACTTGCCGCTTCCGTGGATGCTTGGCGCGATCATCATCACGCTGATCGGCACGCTCGCAGGATGGAACCTGTCAGGTCCAGAAAGGGCGCGACCGTATGTGGTCGCGATCATCGGTGTGATGCTGGGCTCGGGGTTCAAACCCGACACGTTTGACCACCTGGATCAATGGGCCGTGTCACTTGCCGGGCTTGTCCTTTGCGTTGCGATCTCTGCCTTTGTTGTACACGCGTACTTGCACCGGATTGGCGGGCAATCGCGCGTGACCGCGCTCTTTAGCGCGATGCCAGGCGGTGTCGTCGAAATGGTCGAGATCGGGCGTGCGCATGGCGGCGATGAAAAAGCAATCATCCTGGCGCATGTGTGGCGCATTATCCTGGTCATCGCCGCCATCGCTTTTTGGTTCCGTTGGGTCCTCGGCTACGAGGTGGACGGGATGATGCCACTGTCTCCGGAACCGAACGGTCCGTTGGATCGGCATTGTCAGGTTGTTGCAACCAACTTGCCGTTGTAGCGCGATGACATGTTGAATCTGTCTGATCTATCCCGTCTCAAGGGGTTTCGTTTCCCACGCTCAGTCATTGGCTACGCGGTTTGGGCGTA
>NZ_BLJE01000013.1 GCF_009811795.1 Litoreibacter roseus
TTGCTATGGGAGAGACCACTTCTTGACGGCAGAGCCCGTCTGGGCAAACATAAAAGGGCATTCGATCAATCGGATGCCCCATGACCTGCTGACCTAAGCAGCCAATTCTTCCCGACATAGGACGTTGCCGGACCGGATGTATTTGGGCTTCCCGTACCGCAATAGGAGTGGATAGGGCGCATCCAGCACGTCTGCGCTGTTCATCTTTGGTTTGACCGCGACACACAGTGCCTCACGGGTGTATTCATCCAGCACCGTCAACGTCTTGTAGGGACGGCCGTTGCTCAGTTTGTCGTGCACAAAATCAATGCTCCAGATGTGACTGGGATGTTGCGGCCGCAGCCGGATGATTGAGCTGTCCTTGTTGTAAAGCCGCCTGCGCTTCTTGTGCTGCCTTGGAAGCTGCAGGCCTTCTTCGCGCCACAGGCGTTCGATCTTCTTGTGATTGACCATTGCCCGGCAGGCGATTTGGCAAAGCCAAATCTGCCGAGAGGGGGCCAGCCTTCAACGCGCAGTAGTTCCGCAACCTTACGATAGCCGTAGCGACCATATTGCTTGGCCAATCGGATCATTGCCAGACGCAACACCTCATCGTCCGTGGAAACCGCCTTGTATTGCAACGTGCTTCGCGCCACGCCTAGAACCCGGCATGTGTGCCGTTCGGAGGTTGCCAGTTTTTGTCGGGTGCGCACCACGGCCTGATGAAGCTGGTCTGTCGTCAGGCCTTCGGCTTTAAATAATCAAGGCTCTCTTTGAGGATCAGCTTATCCAGCTCAAGCTCCGCCACGATCTTCTTGAGCCGATCATTCTCTTTCTGCAGCGCCTTCAGATTGGCCATCTCGGATCGCCCCATGCCACCAAACCGTTTGCGCCATATGTAATAGGTCGCATCACTGACACCTGCGGTTCTGCAGGCCGTCGCCACGTCTGAACAAGACGCCAGGCTCAGTTCAATCTCACGCAAAAGCCGAAGAACATCTTCATCCGAATACCGTTTCCGCGCCATCAATCCAATCTCCAAAACTAAGCCACCTTTGGCACAGTTTTAGGGGGGCAAGACACAAGCGTAGAGGCCAGTGATATCAAATCACCAGCCTCTATGGCATCAAATCAGTATAAAATCCTCTAGTGTCAATTCCACACCTTTCTCGAATTGGGCAATTACCTCACCATCTGCTGAGCCGGCACCGTCGCCATCGTATACAAGTTCCCCGCTCACAGAGGAATATGTGAAAGCCGCATTTTCTGTGTGCATATGCTGATCTATATATACCATTGGATCATTCGAAGCAGCCGCGAGCTCTATACTTAGAACCTCCAGTGCTATATAATCCTCCCCGGATTGGAATGAGTGTACAGTATCTTTCCCATGTTCGCCAAAATTTGAGAATACGAAAACATCGTCTTCGCCAACACCTCCATACAGGAAGTCGTCTCCTTCCCCACCAAAGAGTATATCAGTTCCTAATCCACCAATTAATCGATCATTCCCTTTGCCCCCTATTAATACGTCGGCATGAGTGCCGCCATAGATTGTATCGTCCCCGGCCCCACCTATAATGAGGTCTTTGTCATTCTGGCCGTAGAGAACATCATTGCCTCCTCCGCCCACAAGGGTATCGTTGCCATCTGAACCCCGTATTGTATCATTTCCCAAACCTCCATCTAGTAAATCGGCACCGCGCTTACCAACAAGAAGATCGTCACCGTCATGGCCGGCGATAATATCATCACCATCGCCGCCCCTTATTTCATTTCTTTTATTATCACCCTCAATACTTATCTCCCTTCCAGTCGATCCGATGGGAGCATAGTCAATTGCTTGTGAAATGAAGGCGGGTATATCAAGGTCTGCGTTCGCAGTCTCAGATGGCGTATCATCGGTCCCACGGAGAGCCATTCTGACTTCATCGTTTGGCGTGTCGTCGTGTTCGCTGCCAATAGTTTCAACCCTTACTGCTCCAGAACCCTCTCGAATAATTTCCAAGCTGACGGTATCGGTCCGGTAATCGAGTACGAGCTTTGCGTCTAGTTCTGTAGAAAGTCCCTCGATTTCGACATTTCTGAAGCTGCCCATCAACTCGTCCACTTCGATGAGCGTGCTGTTCCAGTTGGCCGTGTCTAAGCCACGAAAGTTTACCGCTATTGTCGCCGACCCCAAATCGATTCCCGATTGCACATCCGGTCCACCTTCGCCGAAAGCGCCGCTGCGAAACTCTGCAATCTGCCCAAGACTTCCATCCTTGGCTGCAAAGCTCAGCGTGGCATCATCGGCCAGACGCAGGACTGCCGTGCCGCCGTTCTCGCCGTCAAAGCCGACGCGGCCCTCGCTCCCGTCGATGTGCAATGTGCTGCCATCCAGAAGGTCGAATGTGGCGTTGTCCGTTGCCAGAATGGTCTGACCGTTGGTGATGTCGATATCGGTGGCGCCTTTGAAATGGCCCGTGTTGGCAAAGCGACCGCCATCCACGTCGATATCCAGGTTGTCGCTGTCCTCATAACCGTCGATCCAGACCTGACCGGCCTCGGAGATCTGAAGCGCCGCACCGCGGTCGCCGGCTTCCACATCGCCCTCGACCTTGAGATAGCCGTTGTTGACCTTCAATGCGCCGCCATCGCCGAAATCGAGATCCTTGAGGGTGGTGGTGCCGCCATAGGTGACCCAGTTGCCCGCCAGATCGACACTGTCGCCGCTGTCGCGCCCGGGCAGGCTTTCGCTGTCCCAGTTCAGGCGGTTGTCCCAGCGGACCCCTTCGCCCAGATCATTGGGCGCAAAGCGCAGGGTGTCGCCTGGGGTGCCGTTGTCCAGATCCACATCAAGCCCAAAGCCCTGCTGGAAATAGGCGACGATCAGATCGGCATCCGAAACATCGTCCCAGCTGTCATCGGTGTCCTTGCGCAGGTACTCGGCCAGATCGTCGATCGTGGCGTTCTTCTTGCCCAGAAGATCGGCCGCATAAAGCTGGATGGTGGTCTGGTCGAGCTTGGCCTCGTTCAGGTCCTCGACGTTCTTGTTGCGTGCGTCTTTCTGGTCGTAATGCTTCTGTCCGACCCAGTTATAGACGATGGTGTCATCGTAATACGGGTTCGACGTCGACAGGGCCTTGTGCGCGATGATCTTGTCATCCAGCTCGGACGGGTCGTTCGGGTTGGCCAGATGGGTGATGATGTTGTTGTGAAGCGTTGTCAGCTTGCCTGCATCCACCGCGCCCATGGTGAGGGCACCTTCCTTCTGGTCGACCTCTTTGTGGGCGCCGGAGGTGATGATGTTGTCCGTGAAGAGCGTGTAGTTCCCGACGGAATCGTGGCTCTTGTAGGTGCCGCCGAGGAAGCTGACGGCCGCGTTGTTGTCGAGGAATACGTTGTCTTCGATAAAGCCACCGCCGCGCAGCTGCGCCCCGAAGGAGGCCCCTTCCATGGAGATGTTGTCGCGGAAGGTTACATCCAGCGTGTCATATTGCAGGTAGACATTGTGGCTGTAGAAGCTCGGAGGTTGCCCGCTACTGCTCGACAGGTCTTCGCTGTAGCTGTCGGACCAGCCATTATGTGCGAAAAGCGTGTTCTCGATTAGAAGATCTTCGGTGTTTTTCGCGAAAATGCCTGAAATCCGGTCGTGGGACTGGTTCCATGTGTCGCCGCCCCTGGATGGGACGTCGTGGTAGACATCTGTCACGTCCGAGTTGCGCAGGGTGTAGCCATCCACGTTCTGGATGTTCATTTCCTCTCCGGTGACCGACAGGTTTTCCATCAGGATGTTGCTGCCGCCCAGAACCTGCACGCCATTGGTGAAGGCCAGATCGCTGATCACGATGTTGGACGAGTCTTCCTGATAGGCGTTCAGGGGGGCGTTGATGACGGGTTTGTCCCCATCCCCGTAAGAGGTGATGTGGATCGGGTGCAGCTCGCTTTCGCCTTCGGCCCCACGGGCGACCAGGCGGCCCAGATCGTCGTATTCGTATCCGCTTTCCAGATGCAGCCAGTGCGAGTTGGGACCCTCGTCCCCATCGGTGATGTTGTACCACAGCTTCATGCCTGCATCGGGGTTCAGCGCCATGTCCTCGGTGCTGCCGTATTCCGGGTGATCGGCCAGCCAGCTTCCGGTAATCTTGCTTTCGCTGATCCCTTCCAGCTTGGCGATGTCCTTCAGGCTCAGAGCGTCCTTGCTGTTGGAGACGTATACATCGCGGTGGATGTCCCCGTGCTCGACGACCACGCTGCCCGTGTCATCGGTTTCCAGCATGTAATGGTCGCCCGTGCCCCATCCGGCCTCCTGGGGGCCTTCGACCACTTTGACCGCAGAAGAGACCGTTTCTGAGGAGCCGTCGGTGTAGGTCACCTCGTAGCTGAAACCGAGCGTGCCCTTGTGGTCGCTCTCGGTCAGAACGAGGGCCAGAGTGTTGTCCGGATTGACGGTGAGGTTGCCCGCCTCGGGCATGTCCACGACACGGACCGAGGCGATGTCATCTGCATCTTCAAGGCTGAGGGTGGTCACACGACCGCCGATCACCTCAGGGGTGTCATCGTCATCGATCTCTCCGACCGACGAGTTCTCGCCAACCGCGCCTGCAAAAGCTTCGCTCATTTTCGCCTCTTCTTGATTAATGTGCTTCAATTCAGAGGCTCATATCGGAGAAGAAGTTTTAAAAACTCACCAAGCAGGCGAAACATTTACTATCAATTTTAGATGCTATCTTAATATTAAAATTATCTAACTTAACAAATGAATACGTAAATAGGAAATAGTGCTGAAAGATCCATCATATTGTTTTTATTTTTCTGATCTGGAATCAAGGAAACTCCTTGATTCCAGACAGTAAAATCTAAGCGGCTCTCTCTGAAACCTCTAACGGCAACGTATCTAAATCAATAAGTTTAGGTATCGCACCCTGATGAGCGTACCATCTTACAAGAATAAGATTTTTATCGAACGGGCTAACTAACGTAACGTCAGGGGAGCAACCAAGTCGATTATATATTCTGAGGATGGAAGGTGTACAGATTGCCACAAAGTCATGAATTCGCTCCATGAGTGCAAAATGCCCAACACCTCGCAACAGTTCCTTTGTCGCTCCCATTGATTCTTTTGTTGAAAGATTCGGCGCCAAACAAAACCGCGTTACTTCCCAAACATTCCCGGGGTTCGGAAGATCAATCTCAAAGTAATCTTTGAAATGATCTCCTATCATGAAATTTTCAGATGCTTTGGACAGTCTGACTGAACCAAGATGACCGCCGGTATCAGATGCTAGAATTAAATATCTAGCATGCCCATTATCATATTCGTCAATCTCGTGCCCATTTTCATCGATTTTAAGCGGCCATTTCAGCCTATCTACGAATTGGCGTCTTCTATGGGTAAGCATTTCGTGCCGAAGCTGCTCAGAAAGCTCTAAGGTGGAAAGGCTGTGCATTTGAAGCATTATTTTCTCCTGAATACCTCGCGGAGAACGTTTTGCTTGATTTTTGTTACTAGATCACGACTAGGACGAACGCAGGGTTCACCTATCGTTTATCAAAGTTGAAGAAGAATTAAGAAATGAGCGTAAATAATTTATAAGTATACGAATTTATTAAGTTTTTATTGGCCAAATACCACGGGTTTGCGCTCCCTCAAACAAAAGGATTTTCAGATTTTGAGATCTGAATATAACAGGATTTACCCGAACCATTGAATGCCCGCAAATCAGCTGCTCTTCGCTGGACAAACAAAGCTTTCGCTTCTCAACAAACGATCGACTATTAGAAAATGATCCATATTCCAGCTTGAACCCTATGTAATCGGAAAGATCTCCACCAGTAGATTTTGAACGTCCAAAATGCACTACCGCACTTTTATTAGAGTAAATAATTCTCGAATCTGAGTCGATCAGTATAGCTGGCGCAGGAATAATATCCATACCAGGTCTGAGGGAATTTTCAGCTAAAACAAGTGTTGCAATCTTCTCGATCTCACCTCCTGCTCCGAAGAGAGGAATGGATAAGCGATACCACCTCGAAGCAAAGACACCGTGTGGTGGCTCATGTATACTCAAGCAAACCTCCTTACGAACTGAAATTGCATAGTATAACGCCGTAAAGTAATTTCCTATTAGTTCGGGGAAGTCAGTAGTCTTGCTTCCGGTCAAATTCCTACCAAGCACTGCGGCAATATCCGCCCCGTACGCTTCATAGGTAAAGTCAAACATGGATTGGCCAACAGATACAATAACAAGAGAGTCCCTATATCGATCAATATTAATGTTATTAAAGCTCTCTACTGTTAAAGTCCCATCTTTGCTAGCGAACTTATGACACTCGTTTGCAAAGGATACCATATTTCGCTGTAGCAGTTGAGGTGTCGCAGGAGACCAAAGGACTTCAGCGGGGCGGAGCCCTTCACCGAGAAAAGAGTCCGAAACACTTTTGCTTTGCCCTATGGCTAACTCAGTGGCCATTTGGATAAGAGGAACGCTTTCCCGGAATATTGGTTCATCTTCCAAAGCGAGCATTTTATTCTCCAAAACAGTCCAAGTTCACTTCTTCAAAAGCAACAAAATCTCCGAATCTAAAAAAGAGTGGTTCTGCTGCATGTAGGCAACACTCGGTAATCAAAGTTAAAGCTAGGTTAAGGACAGCTGTCCTAGGCGGAGAGCTGCTTACGCAAGAATATGAACTGCGACCTACACATCTAAAACGTTTGTTTCCTTCCGTTTAGTGCCTTGTTGCGAAGCTGCATTGCTGAAGCTACTCAGGGAACTAGACCGTTTTGAGCTGGAATTTTCCATTTATGATCCCAAGCGCGGGAGAAGGAGAGTTCGATGAAGAAGAGCAAGTTCACGGAAGCGCAGGTCGCGTTTGTGTTGAAGCAGGTAGAAGACGGCACGCCAGCTGCCGAGGACTGGCGCAGAGGCTACAACGAAGTCCGACCCCATAGCGCAATCGGGAACAAACTACCGATCTCGCTCATCAACGGTTCAAGAGAGCAGGTCAGAGCCAACGTACCGCCCTGAACTTAAACCCCCGGAAAATCTCCAACCGGGTGGTCCGACGAAGCGAAGCAGCTCAATCCTCCGGTTTCCGAAACATAGCGGAGGAACACTTCACCGGGGGAGGATCATTTTTCTACCGTAGCTCGCGAGGCAGTGTCAGGGGCAGTGTCAGGTTATTATTGATGGCACGCCAGAACGGAGCTGCATTTTGATTTCAAGCGATCAACTCGTGTGCATACTCAGTCCAAATTTCGAAGGCATCGGCTCGGGCGTGGCGGTAGGAACGGG
>NZ_BLJE01000014.1 GCF_009811795.1 Litoreibacter roseus
CAAGCACATCACCTTGAATGCCACCGGAGGCGGCTTTTTGACCGCCTCCAAACAATTTAGACATGGCGCCACCAGCAAGAGCAGAAGCAATACCGCCAGCAATAGCACCAAACATAAATCACCTCACTTAAGTGGCTGGAGACAAATAATCTCTTTAATAACCTGATTCAGCGAAACCAATCCGCGGCATTTAGTAGCGGTAAAGTTAGACCAAACCATGAAACCAACATAAACATTATTGCCCGGCGTACGGGGAAGGACGTCAATAGTCACACAGTCCTTGACGGTATAATAACCACCATCATGGCGACCATCCAAAGGATAAACATCATAGGCAGTCGGGAGGGTAGTCGGAACCGAAGAAGACTCAAAGCGAACCAAACAGGCAAAAAATTTAGGGTCGGCATCAAAAGCAATATCAGCACCAACAGAAACAACCTGATTAGCGGCGTTGACAGATGTATCCATCTGAATGCAATGAAGAAAACCACCATTACCAGCATTAACCGTCAAACTATCAAAATATAACGTTGACGATGTAGCTTTAGGTGTCTGTAAAACAGGTGCCGAAGAAGCTGGAGTAACAGAAGTGAGAACCAGCTTATCAGAAAAAAAGTTTGAATTATGGCGAGAAATAAAAGTCTGAAACATGATTAAACTCCTAAGCAGAAAACCTACCGCGCTTCGCTTGGTCAACCCCTCAGCGGCAAAAATTAAAATTTTTACCGCTTCGGCGTTATAACCTCACACTCAATCTTTTATCACGAAGTCATGATTGAATCGCGAGTGGTCGGCAGATTGCGATAAACGGTCACATTAAATTTAACCTGACTATTCCACTGCAACAACTGAACGGACTGGAAACACTGGTCATAATCATGGTGGCGAATAAGTACGCGTTCTTGCAAATCACCAGAAGGCGGTTCCTGAATGAATGGGAAGCCTTCAAGAAGGTGATAAGCAGGAGAAACATACGAAGGCGCATAACGATACCACTGACCCTCAGCAATCTTAAACTTCTTAGACGAATCACCAGAACGGAAAACATCCTTCATAGAAATTTCACGCGGCGGCAAGTTGCCATACAAAACAGGGTCGCCAGCAATATCGGTATAAGTCAAAGCACCTTTAGCGTTAAGGTACTGAATCTCTTTAGTCGCAGTAGGCGGAAAACGAACAAGCGCAAGAGTAAACATAGTGCCATGCTCAGGAACAAAGAAACGCGGCACAGAATGTTTATAGGTCTGTTGAACACGACCAGAAAACTGGCCTAACGACGTTTGGTCAGTTCCATCAACATCATAGCCAGATGCCCAGAGATTAGAGCGCATGACAAGTAAAGGACGGTTGTCAGCGTCATAAGAGGTTTTACCTCCAAATGAAGAAATAACATCATGGTAACGCTGCATGAAGTAATCACGTTCTTGGTCAGTATGCAAATTAGCATAAGCAGCTTGCAGACCCATAATGTCAATAGATGTGGTAGAAGTCGTCATTTGGCGAGAAAGCTCAGTCTCAGGAGGAAGCGGAGCAGTCCAAATGTTTTTGAGATGGCAGCAACGGAAACCATAACGAGCATCATCTTGATTAAGCTCATTAGGGTTAGCCTCGGTACGGTCAGGCATCCACGGCGCTTTAAAATAGTTGTTATAGATATTCAAATAACCCTGAAACAAATGCTTAGGGATTTTATTGGTATCAGGGTTAATCGTGCCAAGAAAAGCGGCATGGTCAATATAACCAGTAGTGTTAACAGTCGGGAGAGGAGTGGCATTAACACCATCCTTCATGAACTTAATCCACTGTTCACCATAAACGTGACGATGAGGGACATAAAAAGTAAAAATGTCTACAGTAGAGTCAATAGCAAGGCCACGACGCAATGGAGAAAGACGGAGAGCGCCAACGGCGTCCATCTCGAAGGAGTCGCCAGCGATAACCGGAGTAGTTGAAATGGTAATAAGACGACCAATCTGACCAGCAAGGAAGCCAAGATGGGAAAGGTCATGCGGCATACGCTCGGCGCCAGTTTGAATATTAGACATAATTTATCCTCAAGTAAGGGGCCGAAGCCCCTGCAATTAAAATTGTTGACCACCTACATACCAAAGACGAGCGCCTTTACGCTTGCCTTTAGTACCTCGCAACGGCTGCGGACGACCAGGGCGAGCGCCAGAACGTTTTTTACCTTTAGACATTACATCACTCCTTCTGCACGTAATTTTTGACGCACGTTTTCTTCTGCGTCAGTAAGAACGTCAGTGTTTCCTGCGCGTACACGCAAGGTAAACGCGAACAATTCAGCGGCTTTAACCGGACGCTCGACGCCATTAATAATGTTTTCCGTAAATTCAGCGCCTTCCATGATGAGACAGGCCGTTTGAATGTTGACGGGATGAACATAATAAGCAATGACGGCAGCAATAAACTCAACAGGAGCAGGAAAGCGAGGGTATCCTACAAAGTCCAGCGTACCATAAACGCAAGCCTCAACGCAGCGACGAGCACGAGAGCGGTCAGTAGCAATCCAAACTTTGTTACTCGTCAGAAAATCGAAATCATCTTCGGTTAAATCCAAAACGGCAGAAGCCTGAATGAGCTTAATAGAGGCCAAAGCGGTCTGGAAACGTACGGATTGTTCAGTAACTTGACTCATGATTTCTTACCTATTAGTGGTTGAACAGCATCGGACTCAGATAGTAATCCACGCTCTTTTAAAATGTCAACAAGAGAATCTCTACCATGAACAAAATGTGACTCATATCTAAACCAGTCCTTGACGAACGTGCCAAGCATATTAAGCCACTTCTCCTCATCCAACGCGTCAGTTTTTGACAGAATCGTTAGTTGATGGCGAAAGGTCGCAAAGTAAGAGCTTCTCGAGCTGCGCAAGGATAGGTCGAATTTTCTCATTTTCCGCCAGCAGTCCACTTCGATTTAATTCGTAAACAAGCAGTAGTAATTCCTGCTTTATCAAGATAATTTTTCGACTCATCAGAAATATCCGAAAGTGTTAACTTCTGCGTCATGGAAGCGATAAAACTCTGCAGGTTGGATACGCCAATCATTTTTATCGAAGCGCGCATAAATTTGAGCAGATTTGTCGTCACAGGTTGCGCCGCCAAAACGTCGGCTACAGTAACTTTTCCCAGCCTCAATCTCATCTCTCTTTTTGCGTTCTGCTTCAATATCTGGTTGAACGGCGTCGCGTCGTAACCCAGCTTGGTAAGTTGGATTAAGCACTCCGTGGACAGATTTGTCATTGTGAGCATTTTCATCCCGAAGTTGCGGCTCATTCTGATTCTGAACAGCTTCTTGGGAAGTAGCGACAGCTTGGTTTTTAGTGAGTTGTTCCATTCTTTAGCTCCTAGACCTTTAGCAGCAAGGTCCATATCTGACTTTTTGTTAACGTATTTAGCCACATAGAAACCAACAGCCATATAACTGGTAGCTTTAAGCGGCTCACCTTTAGCATCAACAGGCCACAACCAACCAGAACGTGAAAAAGCGTCCTGCGTGTAGCGAACTGCGATGGGCATACTGTAACCATAAGGCCACGTATTTTGCAAGCTATTTAACTGGCGGCGATTGCGTACCCGACGACCAAAATTAGGGTCAACGCTACCTGTAGGAAGTGTCCGCATAAAGTGCACCGCATGGAAATGAAGACGGCCATTAGCTGTACCATACTCAGGCACACAAAAATACTGATAGCAGTCGGCGTGTGAATCATTAGCCTTGCGACCCTCGGCAGCAAGAACCATACGACCAATATCACGAAAATAGTCACGCAAAGCATTGGGATTATCATAAAACGCCTCTAATCGGTCGTCAGCCAACGTGAGAGTGTCAAAAACGATAAACCAACCATCAGCATGAGCCTGTCGCATTGCATTCATCAAACGCTGAATAGCAAAGCCTCTACGCGATTTCATAGTGGAGGCCTCCAGCAATCTTGAACACTCATCCTTAATACCTTTCTTTTTGGGGTAATTATACTCATCGCGAATATCCTTAAGAGGGCGTTCAGCAGCCAGCTTGCGGCAAAACTGCGTAACCGTCTTCTCGTTCTCTAAAAACCATTTTTCGTCCCCTTCGGGGCGGTGGTCTATAGTGTTATTAATATCAAGTTGGGGGAGCACATTGTAGCATTGTGCCAATTCATCCATTAACTTCTCAGTAACAGATACAAACTCATCACGAACGTCAGAAGCAGCCTTATGGCCGTCAACATACATATCACCATTATCGAACTCAACGCCCTGCATACGAAAAGACAGAATCTCTTCCAAGAGCTTGATGCGGTTATCCATCTGCTTATGGAAGCCAAGCATTGGGGATTGAGAAAGAGTAGAAATGCCACAAGCCTCAATAGCAGGTTTAAGAGCCTCGATACGCTCAAAGTCAAAATAATCAGCGTGACATTCAGAAGGGTAATAAGAACGAACCATAAAAAAGCCTCCAAGATTTGGAGGCATGAAAACATACAATTGGGAGGGTGTCAATCCTGACGGTTATTTCCTAGACAAATTAGAGCCAATACCATCAGCTTTACCGTCTTTCCAGAAATTGTTCCAAGTATCGGCAACAGCTTTATCAATACCATGAAAAATATCAACCACACCAGAAGCAGCATCAGTGACGACATTAGAAATATCCTTTGCAGTAGCGCCAATATGAGAAGAGCCATACCGCTGATTCTGCGTTTGCTGATGAACTAAGTCAACCTCAGCACTAACCTTGCGAGTCATTTCTTTGATTTGGTCATTGGTAAAATACTGACCAGCCGTTTGAGCTTGAGTAAGCATTTGGCGCATAATCTCGGAAACCTGCTGTTGCTTGGAAAGATTGGTGTTTTCCATAATAGACGCAACGCGAGCAGTAGACTCCTTCTGTTGATAAGCAAGCATCTCATTTTGTGCATATACCTGGTCTTTCGTATTCTGGCGTGAAGTCGCCGACTGAATGCCAGCAATCTCTTTTTGAGTCTCATTTTGCATCTCGGCAATCTCTTTCTGATTGTCCAGTTGCATTTTAGTAAGCTCTTTTTGATTCTCAAATCCGGCGTCAACCATACCAGCAGAGGAAGCATCAGCACCAGCACGCTCCCAAGCATTAAGCTCAGGAAATGCAGCAGCAAGATAATCACGAGTATCCTTTCCTTTATCAGCGGCAGACTTGCCACCAAGTCCAACCAAATCAAGCAACTTATCAGAAACGGCAGAAGTGCCAGCCTGCAACGTACCTTCAAGAAGTCCTTTACCAGCTTTAGCCATAGCACCAGAAACAAAACTAGGGACGGCCTCATCAGGGTTAGGAACATTAGAGCCTTGAATGGCAGATTTAATACCAGCATCACCCATGCCTACAGTATTGTTATCGGTAGCAAGCACATCACCTTGAATGCCACCGGAGGCGGCTTTTTGACCGCCTCCAAACAATTTAGACATGGCGCCACCAGCAAGAGCAGAAGCAATACCGCCAGCAATAGCACCAAACATAAATCACCTCAC
>NZ_BLJE01000015.1 GCF_009811795.1 Litoreibacter roseus
TTGCTATGGGAGAGACCACTTCTTGACGGCAGAGCCCGTCTGGGCAAACATAAAAGGGCATTCGATCAATCGGATGCCCCATGACCTGCTGACCTAAGCAGCCAATTCTTCCCGACATAGGACGTTGTCAGTTCGAACTTCGCGAATCCGGAACGGAAACTTCTCAATGATATGATCAATGAAGTCGATCGTGTTTGCCTGCGTGTGTTTGTCGTAGATCTTAAGTGCCCTGACACGTGTCGCATCGTCGATTGCTGTGTACGGAACTGTTGCATTAGCTTCATGCGGCCGCAAGAAACCTGATATTCCATTGTTTTAGGCGGCCAGTCCGAACACTTCGTGGACCAAAGCGATTTCACCCTGGATGCCTGGTTTCATGTCATAGACGTGGCGGTTTTTGATTGTACGGACAGCCTCGATCCCGCAGAGCGTTGCTTTTGCCGAGCTTACTGAACGGAAGCTTTGTCGATATCCAAGAAGCCGCTTGAGCGCGGCGTGGTCGCTTTCGATCCGATTATTTTTCCACTTCTTGTCAATGTGAGTGATGCTCTCAAAATGCGGGTCATACCTATGGTTGATTTCGCGGATCACGCGTCGATAGGTTGGAGCTTTGTCCGTGCAGATTGTGACCGGTCGATGTAGCCGGGCCTTATCTATCGCCTTGCGCATAAAGGCTCTCGCGGCCTTTCCATCGCGCGTGGCGGCTAGGCGGAAATCAATCAGATGCCCATGCCTGTCGATGGCGCGCTAAAGGTAACGCCATTTCCCACCGACGCGGATATAGGTTTCGTCGACGTGCCAGTTCAGACCGACCCATTGTCGGCGCCTTTCGATCCCATTAGCTATCTGTCGTCCGAACTTGCGGATCCAGCGATAAACCGTGGATCGATCAACAAGTACACCGCGTTCGGCAGGCAAATCAGAGGTATCCTGATAGGAAAGCGGATAGCGCAGGTACATGCGAACCGCGCAAAGAATGACGACGGCAGGAAATCGGTGGTTCTTGAACGGTTGCTTGCGGGTCATGACAGGCCTTTTTGCTCAGCCCTGAAACAAACAGCCGATTAATGCAACAGTCCCGTGAATTGACTGCTGATGGTCCGTTGATGGTGGTCGAGTTCTACGTATCAGTCGGTTCGTGGCGCCGTTTCTGACCGTAGATCGCATATCTCCGCCATTTTTCGTCGGCCGCGATCACCGTACCGGGGCTGAGATCGTGTAGAACCGATAGCAGCCCTGCACGCGGCTCAACATGAAACTGCTTGAGCCATTTCATCAGACCACGTCGAAACCATGCAGGGAGTTTACCGCTCTGCCCAAAATCAACGATATGGAGTGTCCCGTCGTCCGCAAGCTTGCTCCACGCCTCGTGAATCGCGGCCTCCCAGTCTGGGATCATGGAGAGGCTGTAGGAGAGAATGATATGATCGAACTTGTCCACGCCAAATAGGTCCATCGGGTCGAACGCGCAGGCGTCTCCCTTGGCAAGCTTAACGTCGTTACCCAGCTTACCTTGGGCCGTCGTCAGCATTTCTTGAGAGATGTCGAAACCGTAAAGGCGCGCCTCCGGGTATCGCCGCCGGATCATTTTCAAGTTGCGACCGGTGCCGCAGGCCACTTCGAGGATCCGATCACCTGGGGCTGTACCGATGTTGTTTATCAGATGGTCCCGCCCAAGTAGGTAGTAGCGGCGGGTGACGTCATAGATCAGCCGCTGATAGCGATATGTTTGATCCATCAATTGGCCATGGTCGGTGACATGGGTCATCTAACCAGCCTTTCGGTACACATGGACACCGCCATAGATTGCCGAACGGTCTGTCGCAAGCGCGGTGTTTGAGGCTTCGGCATCGTAAATCCATTGGTCGAGGATGTTACTCGCAACCCTACCGGGGAGAATGTCATCGCGCCCGCCGGTACGGAAGAGAACGCGTGCGCCGGAGCGCGCGGTGCGGGTGATTTCCGACCAAAGCGCGTTGAGTTGCTGGTCGGACATCCAATCTTGTGCGTCTAGCAGGATAAAGACGGACTTTGATCCGTTTGGGCATTGAGCCAGGGTGTCTGTAATCGACCGATTGAGTACCGTTGCTCTGCCCTCTGCTGATCGCAGCGCGTCGAAATTTTCAGCTACTAGGTAAGGCGGCACTGGTCCAGCGCCGTCTGCCTCGTAGCCACGGTTGGCTGCCTGCCAGGCGAAATAGTTGTCCTGGATCGGGAAGCCGCAAAACAATTTGTGTGTACGCGCCTTTAATACGGGAACAATGTCCCTGTCTGCGTTGCTAGCCAATTTTTCATACTGCGCCGGAGGAATTCCCAGACCAAAGAGAGATGCACGGCGGCGGGCCAGAAACTTCACAAGCCGAGATTCAAAAAGTGGCGCTATCTCTCGATCAAAAAAGACTTCTTGCTCTTCCAGGGTTTTCGCTTCCAGCAGCGCTCGAAAGTCAACTCCAGCAAGCCGCCCAATCACATGTACAGCTCCGATAAACGTGCCTAGCACGCCGTAACGGTAGAACCCACGCGAGAAGAGTGTCGCGCGTCGGTGCAGGCCCTGGTGACCATTCCAGAACTGCTGTTCTGAGGTGGCCATATGCGGAAGGACATAGTCGTCGAGTAGCGCTGTATTGCCGACCTCACTGGCGTTGCCGAACACAGAGTAGAATGCCGCATGATCCGGCAAATGCGCCGCCGCAGCCAGTTTCAATCGGTTCAGGTGAACGTGCCAGGGTGACAGGTCAACTGCGGTGAGTGTCGCGGGCGATTTGGTGAGGTAGGACATTGCGTTGCATCCGCCTGAGGCGATGCAAATGATGTCGTCACTTTCAGTGAGCTGCAGTGCGGCCATATCGCAAACCGGGTCTTCCCATATCTGCGGATAGACCAATCCCCGAAATAGGCGGGCAAAGATGCGATCAGACAGAGTGTCGAATGACCAAGGCCGGTTTTCGTAAACGACATTGCCGATGGTATTGGTGCTCGCAACACTCATGCTTGTTCCTTCTCTGTTCTAGCCAAGGGTTTGGAAAGCACGCGTGCTTTCCATTTGCGGGCTTTAGGCTCAATCCTGTGTTCAAGAATCGCGGTGTTCTGCGCTTCCCAATCAATCAGGCGCAGGTTGCCGTTTGGGTCTTCGACGATCGCAGTGCAGCTTTCGACCCAATCACCTGTGTTGACGTATTCGATCCCATCCAGGTCTCGGATCGCGGCATGGTGGATATGGCCACAAACCACACCGTCAAAACCGCGGCTTCGGGCGTCATCTGCCAGAAGCTGTTCAAACTTGCCGATATAGCTGACGGCCTGTTTGACCTGCTGCTTGCTCCATTTTGATAGCGACCAGTACTCCTGTTTCCAAAGCCGCAGGAGCCTGTTGATTTTAGGACTCAGCCAGATCAACGCCCCGTAGGCGCGATCGCCAAGATATGCGAGCCACTTTGCATGGGCGATGACCGTGTCGAATTGGTCCCCATGAGTGACCAGATATTTCTTGCCGTTGCGCGATGTGAAAGTGTCTTGGTCTTTCACTTCGATCCCGCCGAAATGAATGCCCGGGAAACTCCGCATCACTTCATCATGGTTACCTGGGATAAAGACAACACGTGTTCCCCTGCGTGCCTTTTTGAGTATCTGATGCACGACTTCGTTGTGGCTACTCGGCCAATGCCAGCTGCGCTTAATTTGCCACCCGTCGAAGATATCGCCTACCAGATAAAGTGTGTCGCAGCTGTTTTTCCGCAAGAAATGGGTCAGCAACTCTGCACTGCATCCACGGGTGCCGAGGTGAATGTCTGAAATGAAAATCGTTGGGTAATGTGCCATCTGCTCCCCCAAACTGTTTTGGGAAGAGCTACACGGCCAATGTGTCAGGTCCGTAACGGTCGCCAAAACGCCCGCACTTTTCGCAGGTAGAGCGGATTATCTTGGCCCACTCGTCCACTGACAGCGGACTGATGTCGTACAACCGTTACCTACGCGGGTCATCGTTGCGGTTGGACTACAAAGCACCTCAAAGAAAGAATTGCTCATGGCACCAAGACACCTGTTGGTCTCGTCGATCTTCGCCTTGATTGCGGGTCAGGCATCCGCCGAGAATTTTAACCGAATTGCGTCCTTTATCGTCGCGCAGAACGCCCCTGAAGCCGAAGAGAGCTCGGCCGAGATCATTGGTGCGACTGGCGATGGTATGACACTCGTCTATACCGACAGCCCCGCCAGCGTGATCGGCTTTATCGACCTCACGCATCCTGCCGCCCCCGCAGCCGCGGGGAGCATCGCGCTTGAGGGCGAGCCTACTTCGGTCGCCGTTGCGGGGATGATTGCTTATGCGGGTGAAAACACCTCTGAGAGCTACACCGCGCCGTCCGGCGTTTTGCATGCAATTGACGTGGCCAGCCGCGCGGTGCTGAGCACCTGTGATCTGGGCGGCCAGCCTGACGCTGTTGCTGTATCTCCAGATGGCAGCTTTGTCGCCGTCGCGATTGAGAACGAGCGTGATGAAGACCTTGGCGATGGCCGTGTTGGCCAGATGCCCGCCGGATATCTGACGATCACCCAGACGAGTGATGCGGGCCTTGATTGCGGTAGTACCGTTAAGGTGGATATGACCGGCCTTGCCGATGTAGCCTCCGAAGACCCTGAGCCAGAGTTCGTTTCGATCAACGGCGAAGGTGAGATTGTCGTCACCTTGCAGGAAAACAACCACATGGTTGTCGTCTCTGCCTCTGGCGAGGTTTTGAACCACTTCTCGGCTGGTGAAGTGACGCTTGAAGGTATCGACACCGACGAAGAAGGCGCGCTAACCTTCGAAGAGACAATCACTATGGTCCGCGAACCCGATGCGGTCACATGGATTGACAACACCCACTTTGCGACCGCAAACGAAGGCGACATGGACGGCGGCAGCCGTGGTTGGACGATCTTCAGCCAACACGGCGAGGTGGTCTACGGGCAGTGTCAGGTTATTATTGATGGCACGCCAGAACGGAGCTGCATTTTGATTTCAAGCGATCAACTCGTGTGCATACTCAGTCCAAATTTCGAAGGCATCGGCTCGGGCGTGGCGGTAGGAACGGG
>NZ_BLJE01000016.1 GCF_009811795.1 Litoreibacter roseus
CCACGAGTTCCAAGCCAAATTCCATTGGCATGTTGAAGACAGGGGCATTCGACACGCCTACATCAAACGCGGAACGCCACAGCTCAACGGGAAAGTGGAGCGCTCTCACCGATCTGATCAGCAGGAATTCTATCAGCTTCCGAGTTACAAAGGCGACGTCGATCTCGAAGCCAAACTCGACGAATGGGAGCGGTTTTACAACTTCGCAAGGCCACACGGCGCGCACAACGGCCACACCCCTTACGAAGCTCTCAGAGACAAGCTACAGTAACCCAGAAGTGTCCCGCTGGTTCGTCTAGGTTACAGAACAGAAAACAACTTTTACCTGAGGATGTTTCTTCACAAACCTCTCTGAAAGCGCAGCTTCAAATTCATTAAATTCAAAAACGACAAGGTTTTCATCTTGCACTTCAAGGCGATAAAATTCTAACCCGCCAGAAAACGCCAGTTCATCCTTGTCATCGAAAACCTCAAGTTGGCGCTTCAAATCGCCGACCGTGAGTGTCATAAATATGCCTTTCTGTGCCTGCCTGACTAAAACATGGTATTATACTGATTTTTGGATTGTTCAGCCAATCTAGACCTCCAAAATGCTAGGATGTTTGATCCTTCAGCACGGCCTCTGCAAACATGAGCATCCGTTCGGCCTTCACTTTAAGTTCGGTTAAGTTGTTTTCCTCTGCATGCTTTTGAAGATCACGCAGAATATCAAGTAGATAGTCGTTCATTTTAGATAGTTTCCCCAGCCAGCCAGGCCACTATTTTATTGGCGAAAACATAAGTGCGATAGCCTATTGCTTCGACATCCTTAACAAAAAGCTAACACGACAGCGAAATTTGCATGCAAAATGCAGTTCACGTGAGGTCAGCTTGAGCTTTATCCTTAGGCACCATGGTTCAATCGCACGCACCGTGGCGTCACAAGCCTGCAAGGGCCTTCCGTCCGTTCTTCTAATTGGTTCCTCGCCATGTCGGAGGACGGACGGAAACCACATCTAGCTAATCTTGTTGCTCTTCAGGTGTTTTCTTTGGCAGATCGTTTGCATCTCCGACAATCTTGCTGATTTCGCTCAGGCGGTCCTCCAAGTCTAACATTAATAAATCCGCTCTTTGAGCACCGATTTTGATCTTCCCCCTTTAAGTTGGTCCGCCCCTATAGTTATGATCAATGAAGTCGATCGCGTTTGCCTGCGTGTGTTTGTCGTAGATCTTAAGTGCCCTGACACGTGTCGCATCGTCGATTGCTGTGTACTGGAACCGGCGCACCTTCTCGCCGCGTTTCCCCCTTTAAAGGTCAAGATGCAACAGTGCCGGTTCATGAGCCTTGACGATTCTCGTGCAAAAATAAGGACTGTCGTAGGGACTAAAACGACGTTCGTCCTCATGGCGCAATCGGGAATAACTCATCGATCATGCTGATAAAACACTCAGACTTGCAACAATCGTCTTCAGCACCACCCCAAGAACAATCTCCTGCCAAGTGGTCAAAACAAAGCGTGCAGATCACGTTCACTAAGCCATCTTGCAGAAAAAGCAGGAATTTCTCGTATTTACTCTTTCTTTACTTTGAAGCAGGAAAATCAAAATCTGCTATACTTGGAGAACTAACTTGATAATTCTTTTTGCGGGACTTTCCGGAACGTTAGCAGCCATCACAGCATCCTTGATATGGAGCTTAACAACGACCAATATACTGCTAATCTACTACTCGGTGGGCTTCTGTCTAGCTCTCCTTTTGAGCGCCAAAGCTATGCTGTCTCGGAAAAAATAAATGCCGAGATGGAGCCACATCAGCCTTACATCAGTGGCTACCTGTGAGCAGGATCATCAATATTTATCCAGCATACAGATTAGCCTGCACCAGAACTTTTCATCTGTAAAACAAAACTTCAGATTTGCGTTTCAAATTGATAGATTAAAAAACGATATTTTACTTTAATCAGTTTTACCTCGACATCTAATAGGCGAAGCTGAGCCCGCACGCCAGCTCACTTAGAACATTTCGCATCTGAGGCCATGCCACTTATCCCAAGCACTTTAGCGGCGCTAAAATTAATCAAGCCCAATATGCTATGCTAGGGCTTCTGTAGCCCTTTTCACAGCGTTTCGAAGCTCAGAATTCAACCACGGCTTTCGAATGAAATCAGATGCATGTGAAAAATGCGGAGAGCAATTAAGTACAGATCCTGATATTATTATTACAATACTTCCACATTCATGGGCAAAATTTGCGAGATCGTAGCTTGTCCTATTGCCAAGATATATATCCATTAAAGCCAAGTCGTAGACTTTATCTTTCAGCTCCATTCTTGCTTGATCGAAGTTGGTGCAGACATCTATATCACTAAATCCGAACGAGCGCATCTCGTCTTCGAGATGCATTGCGACAATTAGCTCATCTTCTACGATAAGAACGCTGATCTCACGACATTTCATATCTTAAAATTCTTGTTTTCCATGAGGCCCTTCTTGCGGGCGATCAATATGGTTGAGAAAACACCTAAATGGCTAAGGAGAGGTAAACTTTGATTTATTCGAGGTTCGAAGGCAAAACTAACTATAAATTGACTTGTTGTTAACCGATACGAGGCATCGATCTAGTGCGTCAAGAGGACAAATTGAACAAGCGTTGATTATTCAGATGAGAAATTGGACAGTTCAGGGTATTGAAGAAGCTATCAAAGTTTACGAGCCGAAGAACCCTAAATTACATGACGTGTTGAACGAGATAGAAGATTCTCAGACTGTCAATCAGCTGGCCGGTTCGTTTGCAGCTTTTCCTCGAGAATTTGGCCTCGATTTTGCTACACTTATCGTCGCAAATGAAGGGGATAGAGCTCTTCTACAAAAGAGATTTTTATCTTCACTTCCTTTGCGCAGCAAAGAAAATTGCTTTGTGAACGATTGCCTTCGAGAAGATAGAATTCTAAGAGATCTATCTAATAAATTCGATGTTTTCTTTTACTCCGCAAGAACAATCCCTGATGGAGGCGAGGCCTCTGAAGTGGGCAGCTCGAATTTTGCGGGCTTTGGTGGGTTTGCTTTCCGCATATCACATCTTAGCGGTCGATTTGGATACATGCTTTTTAGTTCTGATCGTGATGTGGAATGGCTGCAGGATGTGTACAGAACTCATGAATCTGATCTTCACTGGATGTCAATGCAATTCTTCGATGCCTTTTGCTATCTAGCTCGCATCGGAAAGCCAACCGGGGTCGAACTCACAGACGACGAGATTTGCTTTTTACGTCTGCTGGCCATTTCTGACGATCCAAATTCAGCTATGCTTCATAGATATACATATGGATCGGCAAAAACTCTTAAAACATCAATCGCAAGAAAGCTTGGTGTAACTTCGATATTCCAAGCGATCTCTATCGCTTTAAAAGCGGGCGTTATATCAGAAGCAAGAATCGTAAGAGAGGAAACCGTCATGTCCCAAACTGACCTCATCGGCTTCTCTTGAACAAGTGTCCATCCCGATTTCTATGGGCCACTTTTTACCACGGTTTCTGGAACTGGCGGGCACATGTTTAGTGTCTGATATGGTCGGATCCGATTGTACTGTCTGAGCCAGGTATTGATGACGATCTGTGCCTGTTTGGTGGTGTGGAACCATTCGGCGTTCAGGACTTCTCGGCGCAGTGTGCCGTTGAAGCGCTCATTGTACCCATTCTCCCAGGGTGATCTTGGATAGATCTGGATCGGCTTGATCCCCACTGTCCTCAGCCAGTCTTGCAATGCTGTCGCGATGAACTCCGAA
>NZ_BLJE01000017.1 GCF_009811795.1 Litoreibacter roseus
TCCTGAAGGTTTTTCGATGCGGGCCGGGGTGCAACCTTTCCTTCCGGCGAGGCGTGCGGCCCGCGTTGACAAACCTCGGAAGGAGGAAGCCGCGGTGTCTGGGATTAGACTATGGAGAAAGAGCGCTTGCGGGTGCAGTTGACAATGTCACGGGCGTGGCCTTGATCGAGTAAGGTGGGTCAGTTGCAGTCATTTTCCGCCCCCTTGGTCGTGGAAGTTCCGTAGATTGGGCGCTGAGGCCACAACGCCGACCGTCATTTTGGATGATGGTCGCAAACGCTCTTGGCCGATCAGCCAATGACGACCGGAGCATATCGAAGTGTGGGATCAAGCATCGGATCATGCGGCCTGTTCCCTTGGTGGCGCGCGCGACATCGGTATGTGACCGCGCCGAAAGATCTCGACGATACGCATAGGGCCGCCGCAGCAGGGGCACGGCTCGCGCAGGGTGAGAGAGGTCGTCTCGGGTTCCATCTCTTGTTCAGTGGTTTCTTTTTCGCGTTGAACACGGAGCAGCGCTCGGACCTTCGTGATGTTCGTTTTGCGCGCTGAACTGGCCAGCAGACCGTAATGGCGGATGCGGTGGAACCCATCGGGAAGTGCGTGGATCAGGAAGCGGCGGATGAACTCGGGCGTGGCCAATCGCATGACCTTTTGGCGGTCACCTCGTTTGATACGGTAGTCCTTCCAGCGGAAAACCACGGTATTGGCATCCGCACTGACCAGTCGATGGTTGGAGATCGCGACCCGGTGGGTATAGCGGCTGAGATAGGCCAGCACCGCCTCTGGCCCGCCAAACGGAGGCTTGGCATAGACCACCCATTCGGACTTGTGGAACGGGGCGAGCCATTTAGTGAAGGCAGCGGCATCCGCCAGTCCCGCGCGTTCACCGAAGAACATAAGGGCCCCCACTCGATGCAACTCTATCAACCCTTCCAGGAACAGACGTCTGAACAGCCGCGCCAAAACGCGCACGTGTAGGAAGAACCCGGGCTTGCAAGCGACCCATTTGGTGCCGCCCGGTGACAAGCCGCCGCCTGGGACGATCATATGGATGTGCGGATGATGCGTGAGCGCTGATCCCCAGGTGTGCAACACGCTGGTCATGCCGACCTTCGCGCCAAGGCGTTTGGGATCAGCGGCGATGGTCGTCACCGTTTCGGCCGATGCCCGGAACAGCAGACCGTAGACCGCCTTCTGGTTCCAATAGGCGATGCGGGCGATCTCGGCAGGCATCGTGAAGACCACGTGGAAGTACTCTACGGGCAGCAAATCTTCGGCCCGCGCCTCCATCCAGTCCCGCGCGGCAGGTCCCTGGCACTTAGGACAGTGCCGGTTCTTGCAAGAGTTATAAGCGATGTGATGGTGATCGCATTTGGTGCAGGCGGCCACGTGCCCACCGAGTGCTTCGGTCCGGCAGGCTTCAATGGCCGACATCACCTTGAGTTGGCCGAGACTGATGTGACCGGCATTGGCCCGCCGCCACTCGGGGCCATATCGTCGAAAGATGTCAGCGATCTCCAGCTTCGGGCGAGGCAACCGCCCCGGCCGCTACTCCAAACCTCGCCTGACGGTGTGATCCTGCAGCTTCTCCAGCATCTCGTACGGGCTGACAGTGCCGCGGATGGTCTTGGTCGCGACGTGTGTATACCGCGCCGTCGTGCTGAGCTTGGAATGCCCCAAAAGCACCTGAATCACTCGGACATCGGTTCCAGCCTCAAGCAGGTGCGTGGCGAAGCTGTGGCGCAAGGTGTGCAGCGTGGCAGGCTTATTGATCCCAGCCATGTGTTTGGCTGATGTGAACGCCCTGTTCAACTGGCGCGGCGATAGAGCCATGATCTTGGGTTTGCCCGGAAACAACCACCCCTCGGGCCGCGCTTCCCGCCAGTAGTCACGCAACAGATCGAGCAAGGCAGGAGACAACATTGCCTTGCGGTCCTTGTCATTCTTGCCTTCATCCACATGGATCAGCATCCGGTCGCTGTCGATATCCGAGACCTTGAGATTGCAGACCTCAGACGCGCGCAAGCCAGCACCATAGCTGATCCCCAAGGCCGCGCGATACTTCAGACCTGGCCCGGGCACCGCAGCGAGTAGATCGCCAACCTCCTCGACACTCAAGACAACGGGCAGCTTCTTCGCCTTGCGTCGGAACTGCATGTACCGCTTCATCTCTTCACGCCCACAGGTCATGCCAAAGAAGAACCGCAGCGACACGATCCTGGCGTTGAACACGCCGGTCGAGACGCCGCTATCGGTCATGTGAAGCTGATATGCGCGCAACTCGTCTGGCGTCGCAGTATCTGGCGAGCGTCCGATGAACTCGGCAAAGTACCTGACCGCCCTGATATGGGCCTGCTGGGTCTTCGGCGACATGCCACGAATGCGCATATCCTCGATCATCCGCTCTCGTAGCGGGGTCGTCTTCTTCTCCTTCATCGGTGCCTCCTGTCATCAGATTGAGAAACCTCAATCGTCAGACAGGGCAGACAGATCGCAAAATACGCACCGTCAGGATCGCCTTATAACGTCAGACACACGCGCCATTGCCGCGCAAGCGGCTTCGTCCT
>NZ_BLJE01000018.1 GCF_009811795.1 Litoreibacter roseus
CCCTATTCATTCTGTTATTGATGAGGTCGTCGACGACGTCTGGGTCAGCGAGCGTTGATGTGTCTCCGAGTGCTTTGTAGTCGTTTTCGGCGACTTTGCGCAGGATGCGGCGCATGATTTTGCCGGAGCGGGTTTTGGGCAGGCCCGGGGCCCATTGGATCAGGTCGGGCTTGGCGATGGGGCCGATATCCTTGCGCACCCAGGTCTCGAGCTCCTTGCGCAACTCGTCCGTGGGCTCCACCCCGTTCATCAGCGTCACATAGGCGTAGATGCCCTGACCCTTGACCTCGTGCGGATAGCCCACCACGGCGCTTTCAGCCACTTTGGGATGCGCCACCAGCGAGCTTTCCACCTCGGCCGTGCCCATGCGGTGGCCCGAGACATTGATCACGTCATCCACGCGGCCGGTGATCCAGTAATCGCCATCGGCGTCGCGTTTGCAGCCGTCGCCGGTGAAGTAATAGCCTTTGTAATCCGAGAAGTAGGTCTTCTCGAACCGCTCGTGATCGCCCCAGACCGTGCGCATCTGACCGGGCCAGCTGTCCTTGAGGCACAACACGCCCTCGCAGGGGCTCTCGTGGATTTCCTCGCCCGAGGTGGGTTCCAGCACCACCGGTTCGATCCCGAAGAACGGCTGCTGCGCCGAGCCCGGCTTGGTCGCGGTCGCCCCCGGCAGCGGGGTCAGCAAATGGCCGCCTGTCTCGGTCTGCCACCAGGTGTCGACGATCGGGCAGGCGCCTTTGCCCACCACATCATTGTACCAGTTCCAGGCCTCTGGGTTGATCGGCTCGCCCACGGTGCCCAGCACTTTCAGATCGCTCAGATCGTATTTCTCGACCCAGTCGTTGCCCTTGCCCATCAGGGCGCGGATCGCGGTGGGCGCGGTGTAGAACTGGTTGACCTTGTGCTTCTGGCAGACCTCCCAGAAGCGGCCCGCATCGGGATAGGTCGGCACGCCCTCGAACATCACCGTCGTGGCGCCATTGGCCAGGGGTCCGTAGACGATGTAGCTGTGGCCCGTGACCCAGCCCACATCCGCGGTGCACCAGAAGACATCGCCATCATGGTAGTCGAACGTGTATTGATGGGTCATCGCCGCGTAGACCAGATAGCCGCCCGAGGAATGCACGACCCCCTTGGGCATGCCGGTCGAGCCGGAGGTGTAGAGAATGAACAGCGGATCCTCGGCGTTCATCTCTTCGGGATCGCACTGGTCCGAGACATCCTCTTCCATCTCGTGCAGCCAGAAATCCCGGCCCTCCTGCCACGACACCTGGTTGCCCGTGCGCTTGACCACCAGCATCTTGGGATCGTGGAGCACGTTGTTGAAGGCCTGATCGCAATTGGTCTTGAGCGCGGTGTTGCGCCCGCCGCGGGGGGCCTCGTCGGCGGTGATCACCACCTTGGCGTCGCACCCGTCGATGCGGGCGGCCAAGGCATCAGGCGAGAAGCCCGCGAAGACGATCGAGTGAATGGCCCCGATCCGCGCGCAGGCCAGCATCGCGTAGGCCGCCTGGGGGATCATCGGCAGATAGAGCACCACGCGGTCGCCCCGCTTGACGCCCATCTTCTTGAGAACATTGGCAAACTTGCACACATGGGCGTGCAGCTGCTGATAGGTGATGTGCTGGGCGCCGCCCCCTTCGGTGTCGCTGGGGTCGTCCGGCTCCCAGATGATCGCAGTCTGATCGCCCCGCTCGGCCAGATGCCGGTCGATGCAGTTGGCCGAGACGTTCAGCGTGCCGTCTTCGTACCACTTGATCGAGACATTCCCCGGCGCAAAACTGACATTCTTGACCTTGGTGTAGGGCGTGATCCAGTCCAGCCGCTTGCCCTGCTCCCCCCAAAACGCCTCAGGATCAGACACAGACGACCAATACATCGACGCATACCCAGACGCATCAACATAACTCCCAGAAATAAACGAAGAAGACGGCGGGTGCG
>NZ_BLJE01000019.1 GCF_009811795.1 Litoreibacter roseus
TGATTATTGGAAAATTCATTGAAGTCGCAAAGCGATAATGTCACCTATGAGCAATTCAGAAGTGTCACTCTCCTCGCAAAACGATGTGAGGGTGAGCGGACATGGGATGGGTGATGATGAGCGAGCGCGAGCTGAACCGCGTGGAAGTACTGGCGCAGGTCGATGACGGACGGCTCAGTGTCGACAACGCAGCAAACATGCTGGACCTGACGCGAAGGCAGATTTTCCGGCTGTTGCAGCGGTTTCGCCAGGACGGTGCATCCGCGATCCGGCACAGGTCGCGTGGACGTGCGCCGAACAATCAGTTTCACAAAGCCAAACGCGACTATGCGCTGAGCGTCATCAAGGAGCAGTATCCGGATTTTGGGCCGACATTGGCGGCTGAGATGCTGGCCGAACATCACGGGTTCAAGGTTTCGCGTGAGACAGTGCGCAAGTGGATGGTCGAAGACGGCCTCTGGTTGTCCCGCAAACAGCGTCGCCAGTTTCATCAACCGCGGCTGCGCCGGGAATGCTTTGGTGAACTCATCCAGATTGATGGCTCGGATCACCGTTGGTTTGAAGACCGCGCCCTGCCCTGCACCCTGCTGGTCTTCATCGATGACGCGACCAGCACCTTGATGGAACTGCGGTTCGTAAAGTCGGAAAGCACGTTCAGCTATTTTGAGGCTCTGGAAGGCTATCTGCACAAGCACGGCCGTCCGGTTGCGTTCTACAGCGACAAACACACGGTCTTCCGCGTGGCAAAAGAAGACGCCAAAGGCGGTGCACGGATCACCCAGTTTGGACGTGCCTTGAGCGAACTCAACATTGAGATTCTTTGCGCCAACTCAAGCCAGGCAAAGGGTCGTGTCGAACGCGCGAACCGGACATTGCAAGACCGGCTTGTGAAGGAACTTCGGCTCGCAGGCATCTCGGACATGGAAGCTGGAAACGCCTATCTTCAAGGGTTCAAAGACCGTCACAACGCCAAATTCGCCAAGGCCCCGGCCAGGCCCGACAACCTGCACCGCGCGCTCAATGTCGAGCCGGATCGGCTGGCCGATGTCCTGTGCTGGCGCGAGAACAGATATGTCGGTAAGCAGCTGACATTTTCCTACGACCGGAAACGCATCATGCTGGAAGAGAACGACATCACGCGCGGCCTCGTCGGCAAATACGTGGACACCTACGCCTTTGTGGATGGCCGGTTCGAGGTGCGGTCCAAAGGCCGCTCCCTGCCCTACAAAATCTTCGACATGGATCAGCGCGTGACCCACGCGGCGATCACGGACAACAAGCGCCTGAGCGCTGTGCTCGAACATATCAAAGAGATGCAGGACGCGGCGCCGCCAAAGCCGAAGGTCCGGACAAACTCAGAGAAGATGGGCTACAAACCGAACGGACGACGGCAAGGCAGACCGTCCGGTTCACGGGCCAAAAACAAGACTGATTTGTCTTACGATCAAGTCATACCGCCACAATGTTAGCTACCCAATCCGGCGCGTTTAAACCGCTTTGCTGCATTCCCCGCTCTTATTGCGGCGACAAAACTTGCGGCAACCCACAGATAAGAAATTGGCGCAGGCGCCAGACCGACATCAAATAGGTTTTGAAGCAACATCACTGCTGCAGGCAACGCGAACCCAATCAGGAAAAACTCAAGGGCTCTGCGCCGCCAGGCTTGGCGACACTGTTCAATTTCTGATGTTCGTGTCTTTGGTTTCATTTCAACGATCGGAGCTTTGCCAACGCCTAAGTTGGAAGATCAACTACATCACCGCCCGACCATACATGTATGAAAGCATACTCGTAATTCCAAACATCAGCCCCGCAAGGCTTTTCAGCCCTGCGATGTTTGCGGTCTCCGGGCCGCTAAGCCTTGCTACCGAAGCACCCGGCGGTGACACTTCTGCTTTGCAAACCCGGTGACATTTCTGAATGGTGTTTACATTCATT
>NZ_BLJE01000020.1 GCF_009811795.1 Litoreibacter roseus
TGTGCGGGACAAAGCATGAGTTCGCTGCACGTGCTCCAGTTTCCCCTTTCGGGACATCTAGATGGATCACTCAACACGATCCGGCAAACCGCGATCGTTGTTCCACCACCTGTTTGGATTGTCGTTGTTCGGGTCGTAGGCGGCTCGGCTTACCCAGTCTTCTCGCAAGAAGATCACGGGTTCTTCATAGTGATGGGCAAGATGGATTGCGTCCATCACGGTTGCCAGCGTGTCGGTGTCTCGCTTGATGGAGATTTTCAGTTCGACCATTGGATAGGTCTCGGTTTCACCTGCTGCGTATCCCTCTGCATGTGTGGTGGTTGTTGACCCTTCCACGGGTTGGGAGGTCTCTCGCCCCACTGTCGAAATACTAGCATTGCGCTGATACCGACCATAGCTCAGCGGATGAGTTTTCATGATCTCATCAAGAATGCGATCTATATCTTCAACGAGCGTCTGGATTTCAATCGTCCAGACCGGCACAAACCGACCAGACTTCGCTTGGTAGTCTTCCAGATCGCTCATGTCTACGTTTCCCTAATTTGATTTCGATGGATTTCGGGCACCCAATCTTCCGGCTTGCGGTTCCAGAATTTGTTTGGTTATCTTCGTCTAGCCCTGCCCGGTGCAGGGTCCGATATGTTGGTTGTATTAAGACCACCGGTTCTTCGTATGGATGATGCTCATAAATGTTCTGGACCACCACGGCGACCCGATCTTCGTTACCGATGAAAAACGAAAGCACCTCGCAAGGAACGTCCAGCACGTTTTCGGAAGCCGCGTTGCGTCCACCCGGCAATGATCTGAAACGCTGAAGCCCACACGCAGATACGAACGACACGCGATCATAATCTCCATATTGCAATGCGTCTATCTGAGAAATCGCGTCTAAAAGAGGTTCTTCATGCACGTTCGGAACCTGCACAGAAACTTCGAAGCCGTGTTCGGTTTCGAAGCGCTTTGAGCTCAGTGAAAGAGTCATCGACAAGGCCTTTTCTAACTAGCGTCATCTAACTGAAGACGTGTCGGAAATACGAAGGCTATCTGTTAGGTAATCGACGAAGTTTATGCTGGGTCTGATTGTCCAGAAAGGGCTTTCTTGGTGATCCCAAAATGGGTTCCGAAGGCTTCGCACCCAGCAACTTCGATGCGTAACGCCCGTCCTTCGCTTGGCCGTGTGACCCAACTTTTGGCAAGGGCAACTTCCAGCAGCGCTTTGCCAAGTTGTCCTGAGAAGTGCTGACGCCGTTCTGACCAGTCGAGGCAACACTTAATGTTCGGGGTGGTCGTGTCGGCTGGTATAATCCCCATCTCGACCAAAGCCTGTATTCCTCTAGACGTCATCCGCGCAGAAGCTCCTTCAACAGTGACCCAGCCGTTCTGGATCATACCCCGAGTAATCAGTACGCCGAGACGGCCCGCGATATGATTGTAGCATGTGCGTGCAACCAACTCCGGCGCGATAGTCTTGCCTTTGACACGATACAGATGATCAGTAGGAGAAAGGGCGGACATTTGTTCAAGGACTTCGGCAATCTCATCGCTCGCCACGCGGTAATAGGTGCAGCGTCCGCTTTTGTCGGAAGTGATGATCTCGGCAGCCAATAGCTTTCCCAGATGACCGCTCGCGGTATTCGGTGCGATACCTGCTACCGATGCCAATTCCTTGCCAGTATGGGCGCAACCGTCCATTAGCTCACAAAGCATGCGCACACGGCTTGTGTCAGCAAGAGCCGCACCAATAATATCAAGTCTGGGTTCCATCGCCATGTGGGAAACATATGCGAAGCTGCGCAATAGGGATACAGACCGATGTTCGATGAATGCCGAACGATTCCCGACATTCGACGCAAATGCGAGATGCGGAAAATTGGGCTC
>NZ_BLJE01000021.1 GCF_009811795.1 Litoreibacter roseus
GCGTCTGACAAACTTGCAATCGCGTCCGGAACACCCACGCCGTCTTCGACCGTCTTTGCCAGCACAGACCAGAAATCATCCGGCGTCAGCCCGATTGTAGCGGCCCAGCGTGCAACGTGCTCGGGTTGGGACCGCAACTGTTCGAACTGTGGAATGTGGTCGTTGAAAACGACGTATTGCACTGTGCCAGCTTCAAGCCATGCGAGCAGTTGATCGGCACCACCAAGATAGAACGTCTCATAGCGCAGTTGGATGCGGATGTCGGCGGCAGGGGCTGGGTGCAAATCCTGCAATCCTTTGATCACAGCGCGTGCGGCGTCAGCGCCGCGCTTCTCTCCTTCCCATGAATAGGACTGCGCAAGATAGGCCGTGGTGATCCCGTTGGCGATGAGCTCACGATCCACGTTCCGCAAGGCAACCCATTCGGGAAAATCTGCGCCCACGCGCGGCATAAGGTGGTGCTCATGCCCATCCCCATGGGCGTCAATGATCCCAGGCAGGACCAAGCAGTCTGACACGTCCACCACCTGCGGCGCTGAAGGGGCGGTATCGCTGATCAACTCCGTTTGCATGTGCAAGTCCGTTTTGGAAAAGGTTCCGTCGGGGAGGAGCACCTGACCACCTGTCAGGGTCAGTCCGGTGGTTGATTGGACAGGTCGTTCAAATAGCGTATCCATGGGTGTTCGTGTCTCGACGGAAATGAGGGCTGCACCGAACGGGCGCTGATCCGATGGCGATGTGTGTGGATGGGTAGCGATGTTCCATCTGTGCAACGGTTCTACAACATCAACATGACAAACCCAGGTTTTGGCACGTGCATTCCGTCAGACTTAAGGAGGCGCGACGGCGATCCAGAACTCACCACAACTGCACGCTATTGACTCGGCCAGCCTCTCGGTCCAGCGTTAACAAACTGTTACAATCAAGTTTGCCATGACGACCACGCACTACATCGCCGAAACCGACGAAGCTCACCAGGTCTCAGCCCTGTGGGTTAAACCTAAGGGTCGAAAATCCGCCAGGGTTTTCAATCCCTTGGTTGATCAATTGGACCCAAGCCAAGCCGCGAAATTCGATGGTGCGCCCGAGGCCGACATCAAGAAGTGGATTGCCGTTCGAAAGGCGATATCCGCCCGCTAGCCTTTGGGTTGGCTCTCAAGCTCCAGCACATTCCCATCTGGATCTCGGACGTAGACGCACAGACATGGGCGTTCTGACGTTCCAAGGTTCACGATCTCGCCCTGTTGGCTGCCTCCGCCGTCCAAGATCCGGTCCAGTACGGCCTCAAGATCCGGCACCTGCAACGCTATATGTCCGTACCCGGGTGCATTGATCGGTCGCACTCCACCTTGTGCGGCGTCACTGTATTCCATGATCTCAAGAAACGGCTTTGATCGGTCGGGAAAGTCGAGCCAAATCGAGCAAATGTCTGAGCCCGGCAAACCGTTTCCACGAGAAATGATCCCACCGGACAGGCGTTTGGGCGAGCGGCGCTCGCGCAAGCCAAGCGCGTCCACGTAAAACTGCGCGAGACGCTCTGCGTCGCCAGCGGTTATGCTTATGTGCGCCAGCTTCACTTGGGCGACCTTGTCATCTACACCCCATTGAATCCATCTTGGCGAGGAAGCGCCCAAGCTCTGGCTCGCATCCATCTTGTGGAACTGTGTCACGACGAAACCAGCGCACGTGATATGACCTCTCGTTCAGCCCCATCAAAAGGGACAACCCAAGCTATCCCATTGCGTATCCGCGCGCGAAGGAGTTCTGTCAGCATGGTGTCATCAAGTTGACAATACG
>NZ_BLJE01000022.1 GCF_009811795.1 Litoreibacter roseus
AACCCGAGCACGTTGCACGCTGGGCCGCTACAATCGGGCTGACGCCGGATGATTTCTGGTCTGTGCTGGCAAAGACGGTCGAAGACGGCGTGGGTGTTCCGGACGCGATTGCAAGTTTGTCAGACGCAATGCGCCGCCTTGGGGTTCCTTTCGGCTCGCACGATGACCCGGATCCAGAGACCCGACGCAGCTATAACGCGGTGGGTGCATACATCGCAGAATTCCCCCTGACACTTGCGGCTGCGCAAACGGCGCGCGGTCTGGGAAATGCCATCATGATGGGCGCAACAAACGCCCTGCGCGGGATCAGTACGTCGGGCAATGTTTCAGCACGGGAGTTGATTGCATCAAACCTCTGCGATGCGCCGGTCTCGGACTATTACTATCCGTCGCTTTTGCACGCGCCATTCAAGCTGGCCCAAGATGGCATCTGCGACCTCGGCAAGGCTTGGGGGCTAGTGTCTTCTGGTCCTGCAAAGGCCGTTGGCCTTCATGATCGCGGCACCCTTGTCCCAGGATTGCGCGCTGATGTCGTTGTCGTGCGCAAGGACGATCATGGCAGGCCACATTTGGTTGCCAGTTTCGTCAGCGGAGAACTGGCCTTTAGCGATAGGTCTTTCGCCAGGTCCATTTAGCGCACAATTGAAGACATGCGGGCGATTTGACCGATCATATCCTCATCACAGGGTGCTCCGGCGGTGGTAAAACGACCCTGATTAACGCGCTTGCCAAACGTGGTCACTTGATCGTACCGGAGCCGGGCCTGCGTATCGTGCAGGACGAAAGAGCAAGCGGCGGATCGGCTTTGCCCTGGATCGACATGGCTGCCTTTCTGTGGCGCGCCCTGGAGATGGCAAAGGCTGATTTGGCGCGCATGGCGGATCAAAGCCCAACTGTTTTCTACGACAGAGGGCTTTTGGATGCTGCGGTCGGGCTCAAGACCCTTTGCGACGTCCCATTCTGCGAAACTCTCGGACCTGTCTTCCCCTATGCAACACGCGTCATCCTCGCCCCGCCCTGGCGCAATAATTTTGAACAAACGGACGACAGGCAGCATAGTTTCAAAGAGGCCAAACGTGAATATGATAGCATTCGTGGCGCGGTTCAGGATCTGAAGTGCGACATTGTCACCCTGCCTTTTCTCGACATCGCCGCCCGGGTCGCTTTTGTGGAGCGCACTTTCGGCCTGAAACGGCCACTTGGAATCAATCCGACCAATCGTAGAAAACCTTGACAGACCATCGCGGGCTGCATACCCCAGCGATATTGGAGAGAACCATGCTGACGACACGCAGCCTTTTTGCTTACGGCTATGCCCATTTCTGGGAGCTGAGCGCGTGCGGCGGCCATTCTTCGAGCGGTGATACACACTAAGTCACATATCCCACCCCGAAGCCAACAAGCCGCCCGTTTCCGAGGCGGCTTTTTCATTTTCAGGAGACCATGAATGTCCTTCCCCCACGCCAAACTCGCCGACAGCCTGTCTCTAGCCACAGGATACATCGACCCCACGCCATTGGCCTGGGTGTCCAAGCTGCAGCCCCCGTCGGGAGTACCCCCGTTATGACCCGCGCTTGTATATCAGTCGCCACGGCATTGTCAGGTTGTTGCAACCAACTTGCCGTTGTAGCGCGATGACATGTTGAATCTGTCTGATCTATCCCGTCTCAAGGGGTTTCGTTTCCCACGCTCAGTCATTGGCTACGCGGTTTGGGCGTA
>NZ_BLJE01000023.1 GCF_009811795.1 Litoreibacter roseus
CAACGTCCTATGTCGGGAAGAATTGGCTGCTTAGGTCAGCAGGTCATGGGGCATCCGATTGATCGAATGCCCTTTTATGTTTGCCCAGACGGGCTCTGCCGTCAAGAAGTGGTCTCTCCCATAGCAAACACAAGGTACGCGCGATGGCGGCCTTCACCGTCCTTAAGACGAGATCCTAAATCCCAAGCAGAAAGCCCGAACATTATCTACGAGGTCAGCAAGCTGCCTCCACGGCCACTACAGAGAGAGGTCCTTCCGCCTGGGCACGCCCGCTTCAAAGAAGGGGCGATAGGGTTCGCCGTGTTTGACCACAGCGTGTACGGTTCGCGCCATTTTGGCTGAGATTGCTGTATATGCCTTGCGTCTCAGATGCGCGTTGTGTCGATCTTTGGAGATGTATCGCTCGAACTTGTCTCTGAAGCTGTTGGTGCGCTTGAGAACTGCGGTCTGTCCGGCCATCCAAAGTGTCCGACGCAATCGGGCGTTCCCATATTTTGATATCTTGCTCTGTCCACGGAACGTGCCGGATTGCATTGTCGCGAGATCTAGCCCACAGAACTTTAGGAACTGCCGATGGTGCTGGAAACGGCGCAGATCACCGGCTTCGGCCAGGATCGTCATCGCATTGATCGGGCCAATGCCAGGGATGGTCGTCAACAGTTGGTAGTCGGGGAGATCAGACAGCAGCTCGACAGCTCGTGCTTCGATCTCATCACGCTGGCGAATAAGGCTACGCCCTTCTGCCAGAACCAATCGGAACATGTGAATAGCGTCCGATTCTGGGTGGACAGGTAAGCCCACAGAAGCAACTGCTGTGGCGTAAATATCTGAGAGCATTTGCTCTTTCCCGACTTTGCGGCCCACAACTTGCCATGCGTCCTTGATAAAATCTTCCCGGCTCATTGCCGAGATCATATGCGGCAAAGGATACCTATCGAGGAAAGCCAAAAACCAATCTGTACGTGAACTTCGATGAAAGCGTTCGGCTTCGGGAAAGTACAACGGCAGATAATGTGTCAGGATGCGGTGCCAGAGTTCGGTCTTCGAATGCGATACGATCTCATGGGTCTTAGACAGCTCCTGAATGTCGGCGGTACCAGTGACCAGCGGGTCGTGAAAGAATTGGACGGCACCGATCTCTAGCATGTGCAGGATGACCTGCGCGTCCTTGGGATCGTTCTTGTCCCAACTGTTGTGCAATGCCTCCCGTGTTCGCGCCAAACTTACCGAAGATACAAGCTTCAACTCGAACCCTGCCTGGCCAAGATGATGGGCAAGCGTGCGATGGTAATTGCCGGTCGCTTCGAACCCGATCCGCACCGGCAAGTCGTAGCTGGCAAGGATGCCAACCAGCCGCTGGAAATCCTCAAGCGCGTTCGTGACCGTCAATTTGCGCCGGCGCTTCTTGCCCGGGATACCGATCAGGATCTCATGCCGATATTTGGAAATGTCGATAGCGACCAACAGGGTCGAAGCGGTAGAATAGCTGGCGGTCATAGCCGGTCTCCTCATCAGTGTGGTTTGTGCAAAACCACTGTTGAGACCTGAGACCCGGTTATGGCCACCCGCTGCGCTATCCGAGGGCTACGCGCGTGGCCATAACCTACAAACAGCGCTTGTTCCCGACGTGCTATGG
>NZ_BLJE01000024.1 GCF_009811795.1 Litoreibacter roseus
TACGCCCAAACCGCGTAGCCAATGACTGAGCGTGGGAAACGAAACCCCTTGAGACGGGATAGATCAGACAGATTCAACATGTCATCGCGCTACAACGGCAAGTTGGTTGCAACAACCTGACAATGCCCATAAAACTGATCAACAAAAAAATCTGGTAGACTGTTGAACCAGTTAATCCCGCTCCATCCCGGGTACCGCATTTTCAAACTACACTCAGAACTGCAAGGCGGCCACCTGACACGCAAATCTGTATATGGATAGAGCCATGCTTCCATTCAGCAGGTTTGCGCTCATTTTTGTAAGTCAAATGATGATTAATAATTCATTTACATTTAGGCAAACATCTTGCTGATGCGCGGATAGTTTGAAGGTGAAATATGCTCGGAATTGAAGATTTAATCAAACGTACACAAAGTGCAGCCAACGCCGCTAGACTAGAAGGCTTTGAAAATACAGCGCTTTCTCTCGCGGAAATTGCGCGTGACATCCAAGCGGCGTGGATTGATCAAGAGATAAGCCGTCATAAAAATGATATATCCGATATAGTTGGATAGCTATCCCTATCGTTTTTACTGATTTGTTTCACACTGCTTCGGTAGCGTTCACTATAGGCACTGGGAGGATTTTTCGATGAACATAAACGAAGACTATCTAGCCCACATTTTAGATGAACTTGACCGCTTTGCCGCAACCAACGATTTACCTCTGGTTCATCGCAAGGTAGAGCAAACGAGAAAATTGCTGAAAATCGAGCTCGATGAACAGCACCAAGCGCTTTCGATGGTGAACGATAAGCGTCGCGAGCGGCATTGTCAGGTTGTTGCAACCAACTTGCCGTTGTAGCGCGATGACATGTTGAATCTGTCTGATCTATCCCGTCTCAAGGGGTTTCGTTTCCCACGCTCAGTCATTGGCTACGCGGTTTGGGCGTA
>NZ_BLJE01000025.1 GCF_009811795.1 Litoreibacter roseus
GGCAGTGTCAGGTTATTATTGATGGCACGCCAGAACGGAGCTGCATTTTGATTTCAAGCGATCAACTCGTGTGCATACTCAGTCCAAATTTCGAAGGCATCGGCTCGGGCGTGGCGGTAGGAACGGGCTGAAAGGCGGTGACGTTTAGGGCGAAACAGGACGGCGGTTTGATCGTGAACCGACAAGAACAGTTGTGCCTGACCGGGCGACTTGAACCGGCCCATGATCTTCTCTCGCCGCCGCGTATGTCTGTGTGAAGCCTCGACCCGATTGTTCAGCCCTTTATGTTGGCGATGTTCGATTCCGGGAGCGAGGTCTGCCTTCGCTGCGCCGTATGACCGCAGTTTGTCGGTGATGATCACGCGCGGTTGACCCCAAGCCTTGAACAGTTTTCTGAAGAAGCGCAGCGCCGCCGCCTTGTTCCGGCGGGTTTGGACCAAAATGTCCAGAACGTCACCGTTGGCATCAACAGCCCGCCAAAGCCAATGCTTGCGGCCCTTGATCGGCACCACAACCTCGTCGAGATGCCATTTGTCGGCCGGGCGCGGCCGACCCCGGCGCACCTTGGCAGCAAACTGGATGCCGAAACGCGCCACCCAGTCCCGGACCGTTTCGTAAGAAACCGTGATCCCGCGAGAGGCCAGGAGATCCTCAACATCACGCAAGCTGAGTGCAAACCGATGGTACGCCCAAACCGCGTAGCCAATGACTGAGCGTGGGAAACGAAACCCCTTGAGACGGGATAGATCAGACAGATTCAACATGTCATCGCGCTACAACGGCAAGTTGGTTGCAACAACCTGACAATGCC
>NZ_BLJE01000026.1 GCF_009811795.1 Litoreibacter roseus
CCCGTTCCTACCGCCACGCCCGAGCCGATGCCTTCGAAATTTGGACTGAGTATGCACACGAGTTGATCGCTTGAAATCAAAATGCAGCTCCGTTCTGGCGTGCCATCAATAATAACCTGACACTGCCGTTGGATCTGCTGATACTTGGCCTTTGCGCCGTACTGGGGAGTGCTTTGGGACTGGGTCTGAAACTGCCAGCCCCCACCTTCATTGGCCCGATGGCACTGAGCGCAGCCGTGCACATGGTGGAGATCACCCATGGCAGCCCGCCACTTGCTCTCGTCATCATGGCCCAAATTTTCTTGGGGACCATCGTCGGCTGCCGGTTCAAAGGCAGTCAGCCCGTGGACGTGTTTTTCGCGCTGCGACTGGCGATTGTATCAACGGTAATCATGATGGCGGTCGCCGCAGTCACCGCGTGAGGCGTGCACGCCGTGACCGGATACAGCACTGCACAGCTTCTTTTGGCCTACGCGCCCGGGGGCCTTAATGAGATGAGCCTTGTATCGCTGGCGATCCAGGCTGACGTGGCCTTTGTGGCGACCCATCACCTTGTCCGCATCATCGTCTTGCTGGCGCTGGCTGGGACGGTCCTTGCGAAAGTTGCAACGATCATGAACAGAAATATCAACCGAGAGACATGAATTGCGCCGCCCTGCGTATTGTCAACTTGATGACACCATGCTGACAGAACTCCTTCGCGCGCGGATACGCAATGGGATAGCTTGGGTTGTCCCTTTTGATGGGGCTGAACGAGAGGTCATATCACGTGCGCTGGTTTCGTC
>NZ_BLJE01000027.1 GCF_009811795.1 Litoreibacter roseus
GCGCTCTTTCTCCATAGTCTAATCCCAGACACCGCGGCTTCCTCCTTCCGAGGTTTGTCAACGCGGGCCGCACGCCTCGCCGGAAGGAAAGGTTGCACCCCGGCCCGCATCGAAAAACCTTCAGGATCGAGCTTGCGAACCATCTGTTGTGCGCGGCGTTGCGCTGTTTGAAGAGCTTCAGTCATGTGTCCATCTCCACCAGAATTTTGCCAAGTTGCGCGTTCGACGCCATGTAGCGGTAGGCGTCCGCGACC